>CAVYPL010000012.1:0-226410 GCA_963770355.1 uncultured Alphaproteobacteria bacterium
GTCGCCTGTCCGTGCCGGGACGATAAAAAAGCCGCCACCGGGACAAAGCAGTGACGGCTTCTTTCTCGCTCGTTGCCCCAGGTATGCCTGTGTCGCGACGACGGTGGTGATCTACGCGCGCTCCGCCGATGCTTTCTTGAGCGGTTCGATCAAGTCCTGCGCCGAAAAAGGCTTGGTCAGAAACGCGAGGCATCCAGAGGCGACGGCAGCTTTGCGAATGGGGGGCCGCGTTCCCGGTGATAAAGATAACCGGCACGAAAATGGCTATAGCTTTTGGGCTTTGTCGTCTTCCGGCGCAAGTATAATTGCCGCCGGGCCCGCCGAGGATGGTTGCAGGCCGTACTTTTCGATTAGGTATTTTGCGATTGGGCCTCCTAACACGCAGGCGATGATGAGCCCAAGCGTTGCCGCCGCGATGCCCGTCTCCATCGCCGCTGGAAAACCGTACTCAGTTGCAATGAGGGGAGCCCAAGCGATGGTGGTCCCATGGCCTCCGGACAGGGCTATGGAGCCTATGACCACCCCCGCTGCAGGGGGCATACCGAAGGCCAAGGCGCCAACGGTGCCCACGACATTCTGAATGATTACAAACACCACCGCGGTCATACATAGGACGACCATTGTCCGCCCGCCCGCGACTAGATCGGCGAGCCGTGTATTGATGCCGACGGCAGCGAAAAAAATCACTAGCAATCGGTCGCGTGTGGTGAGGTCAAAGCCAATCTCAATGTTGAAAACAAGATAGACCAGTGAAATAACAGCGCCCGCTATGAACCCTCCGGTCACTGGTTCGGGAATACTGAAATCTCGCAAAAACTTTACACGCTGTGTGGTCAGAACGCCGACGAAATAGGCCACGATGCCGATTGTGAGCGACAGGAAATCCGGCGCTAGAAACCGGGAGACATCGCGGTTCATAATGTTCCTTCCCGCAGTAGTTCCGGAGCCAGCGGCTCTCTATTTACCTGCGCATCGCCCCTACATGTCGCTCTGATAATCGTGTTTTTTGTTTGGAGGCGATGACGTCCAATTGTCATTCAGGTCCTTCGCAAAGCCCGCGAAGAGCGCGGAATGCTCCCTCTGCCGCCGAGAGCGGGATTGAGCTATCCTGCCCGACGCAACAGGAATGAACACGATGGCTGAGACCGTCGCCAGCATTGATCGCCCGCCCATCGCCAAGCCTGTCTCTCGACGGCGATCCGCCAAGCCCGCGACCGTCAGCGCGTCCGCACTGGCGCAGCACCTCGATTGCAGCCGGACCTACATCGGCAAACTCGAAGTCGACGGCGTGATCCAGCGGCAAGGTGACGGCTTCCCGCTCGACCAGAGCCGCGTTGCCTACATCCGATAGTTGCGGCGCGAGCGGCAGCAGTCGCCGCGCACGGAGGCCGACGCGGCGCACGTCAAGGCCAAGACCGAGTTGTTGCAGATGAGGATGATGCAGAAGAAGCGCGAACTGGTGCGGCGTGACGCGCACGAAGCCATGATCGACCAGATGGCTGGACTTGTGTTGACGAAGCTCGGCGGCTGGCCTGCGCGCATTGCCGGTGCAGATCTTGGCCTGCGACGGAGAGCGGAAGCCGTGCTGCGCGAGTTGCGCACCGAGATTGCCGAAGCCTGCACCAAGCTGGCGGATGAACAGGGTGAGCCGCCGCTGGATGACGACGCATGTGACCGACGAGATGACCGACGCCGAAGTCGCGGCACAGATCGAGCGCGCGGATCGGTTCATTGCCGACTTTCGCGAGATGGTCGCGGCGACAGAGGTTGATCCTGCGAGCCCTGCGCCGACGACACCGTCGCGGGCTTGTCCGGATCGCGAGACGCTGGACGCGGTGCCGTTCGTGACGATGTGCAATCTGGCGAACCTGAAGTGCGTTGCGCGGCGGGCTGGTCGACCTGATCGAGCTGCGTCTGATGTGCGTCGGTGCAGGCCCGACGCTGGACTTTTCCGAGCGGCGACGTTCCACGCCGAGTCGGGTCGCAGATCACAGCGAAGGGCCGTGAGTTCCTCATCTCGATTGAAGCGCCGTTGGAACCGGCGCTCACGCCTGTCGCGCCTCCAACGCCCGTCGTTTCCGATCTAACTGACCTTCCGCCCAACGTCGTGCGACTGGTTGATCGTAAGGGCCAACGTGCGCGCCGCGCCGCCTAACTTGGAGCAGAGCCTGCTCCGTTGCGGCTTGCCTGTCCGCGCGGCCCCGCGATCCTGTCTGCGATGGGCACTAAATCGATGGAGACGATCTACGGCGCGTCCGTCAGGGCCGCAGCGGAGGAAGCCGCCCGCGCCGGGCGCACGGCTGATGAGATTGCTTGCCCCGCCTGGAACATGCGCATGCTCGGCTTCCAAGGTCCAGCCCACCCTTCCCCGCGCTGGTTGAAGCCCTTAACGCCGGGTACCGCTATCTCGAAGTCAAATGCCTAGGCTGCAACACCCACCAGACCGTTGCCCTCGACATCGTGCGGCGACCGAAAACAATGCCGGTCCATGAACTGGAACGCTACATGCGCGCCGCCAGTGCTCCGAAGTCCGGCGCTATCCGCACAAGCGCAGCCATCTGATCGCGCTGCGACCGACGAAGATTTCAGCCGATGATCCGCCGTCAACAGGGTGGCCGGGGGAACGGTGACGACATGGTCCTGAGTATTCGCAGTTTCCAAGCGGGTGCAATTGCCGGGGCAACTCTAATCGGCATTATGTGGGCAGGCACTGTCTGGTGGACGGCAAAGTCCGCGCGCTCTCCCGGCGACGAAGTGCTCTACGATAGTTGTCTTGTAAGCAATAAAGGAAACATCATCGCTTGCGATGCCGTCATGCGCACCATCGACCGAGAACGTGCACTCGAAAAGATGTTGAAGGCAGGCGGTGCAAAAATGCTCGCGGCCGGTCACAGCAAACGTGAAGTGGTCAAATGGGCAACATCCATGGGAGGCGTCGGGTCACAACTCAGCGACGCGGCGGGAATATCGCTCACAGACCTGCAGGCCGATAAATACTGATGTCATCAAACCGCGTCGTCAGCTACATCGATATCGGCCTTGCCACCGTCGAGGAATATTGGGACGCGCTTTTGCTCCCAGACGTGAAGGCGTTTCTGAGCGAACCGGATCGGCGTTCCCTATTCAACGCGGCGGCAACCGTGTGGCACCTGCACGACTGGGTCTGGCATGATCGAAACCACGGACAGAACAGCCGTGGCCCAGCCTTCGATGCCTTCCGCACTGATCTGTTGCACGCCTGCCCTGAATTGGGATGGCTTCGCGATGTTGCTGACGCAAGCAAGCATCATGGGATAGGTCGGGTACCGGCGGTCGAAGGTGCAAGTCCGCAAATTGTCGGCACACCGATTGGCCTGACGATAGTGTTGACCAGAGAGGTCGTTAGATTTTTCCTCGCGCTCAATGATGGATCGAAGCACGATGTGGATCAAGTATTACGAACGGCGGTCGCGTACTGGCGGACAGATTTGAGCGCCAAAAATCTGTCGTCACCGTTTTAGATCGGAGCGACCGCGATGGCTTACACCTTATCGTACAACGCATGATCGCGCAGAGCAGTTTCATCCCCAACGTGCTTGCCGTCACGGACGGCGCGACCACCGTCCGGCTCGGTCTGGGTGATCAAGCATGACCGGCCGCCGAATCGCCCACCACGGCCGGATGCTTTCGCGATCGAGCCGTGCGATCTCACCTGCATAACCACCATGACATTGCGCTCGGTCACCTTGAGAACTTCGGTCTCAGACCCCGGCGATGCCGCCTGGATCAAGCGACACTGCCCAAACGCGCACCGGGACATCTGGCGGTCGAAGATAGAGCCGCTGCTTGACCGTCTCGGCGCACCAGAAATCGGTCCGACCTTGCGCCAGCCGGGCTTGTTTTCTCCTGCAATTGTTCTGAGCAATAGGCCAAAGCGATTTACCTGGTCAAAAGCCCTCGCGTTTCGATGAATTCACAATCAGCTTCGAGATAGGCCTGATAGTCCTTGCTGTTTTCGTCGGGACCGATCGACGCCGTTGTGCGATCATGCGCAATCGAATTATCTTGCGAGCGCCGTCACCCGAATCCCCCGTCCGCTTCAGCACGGATGCGCCGCCTCGTATCGCGGGTGAAGCAACTCAACCGGCGTGTTGGATGGCAAGCCCTTTAGCAATCCGGGACGTGTTACATTCGTTATCGCTAAGCGCGGCTCGGATTGGAAAATCGTACACTTCCATCGGTCGGCGATGCCACAATAAGCAAATCTCAGTACGCCAATGGTGGCCGCGGGACGACTGCTTGACAGACCATCCCGCGCCCGTGCATGCCGGGCGGTCTCTTGGGAGGGCAACCCCCCCTGCACGATCGGTGTTCATCGCATCGGCCACGAAAGTCCCGGCGATCCTTAACGAAGACTGGGTGCAAGTGCGAAGCACCCGCGAGCGCGGCGCGTGCGTCGGGACAAGCGCAGCGACTGGCGCTAGACCCGACCCGGCCAAACCGGCACCAAGAGAGCGCGCCGGATCATTGTCCACTTCGCGGCGTCATTCGTGCGCATTGGCCGCGATTTCGTCGTGGACATTCCGTCGTCAACCCGGCCAATGACACTTATGACACTTGTTCCGGTAATCGGCGTCACGCGCGCGCGCGCGTAACGGTAGATATACGAGAAACCGTCATAAGTGTCATTGGCTGGCATCTCACGAATGCCAACGGTCAGAGGAAGCGGCCATCTGGAGCCGCAGACCATTAAATCCACGAGCTGCGCTGGTGTTCTTCTCGACCATATTTTTTAGCATTAGCTTTTCCCGAAAGTCTTTGCGTGCGCCGGGGGACTCACCGGAACGCTGGCACCATCCCGTATACGAAGCGTAGAGGTTAGCGGTTGCTTCGAATGCTAACGGTTCGCGCTCGCAGCAGTCTGCGATCCAAGCCGCGATGCTGTCCTCCGCGTTCAGGTATTCAGTGGTCGCTGCCTTTATCGTCTCAGGCGGCGAAAGGCCGTCACGCTGCCAGTCAAGACATCCGTCGATCATCCATTGCAAGATGGCTGGCCACTCCGCCTTGAGCTTCTCAGTCAACTCGGGGTCACGTTCGGCGGGCGGGATCGTCACGGTGAACGGCACCAAGTGAAGCCTACGCCGGATTGCCTCGTCTACGCTGCGCAGGCCGGGCTTGTGGTTCCCCGCGATCACGAGCTTGAACTGAGGAACGAACTCAAAAAAGTCTTGCCGCATGAAGCGCGCTTTGACGCGGTCGCCGCCCGTCATCGTCTTGATCTTGCTTTCAGCCCATCGGCGGCCCTCTTCGGTTTCACTGGCAGTGACGAGCCGCGCACCCATAAGCCCCGCAAGATCAGTGGGATGACGTTCAACGTGGCTCGCAGTGAATGTCTCGATAGGTGCCGTGGTGTGATAGTCGCCCATAATACCGGCAATCGTGCCGAGCAGAACCGACTTGCCGTTTGCACCGTTTCCATACAGGAATGCCAACACGTGCTCGCGAGTTATTCCCGTCAATCCGTATCCGAACAGCCGCTTGAGATAATTTCCCAGCTCTTCGTCACCGCCGGTTATGCGATCGATGAAAGCGCGCCAAATCGGACACGCACCGCCCGGTGAAACAGCGGCCATCTTGGTCATGTAGTCATCGGGCGAGTTCGCCCGTGTCTTCCCGTTGCGAAGGTCGATCACTCCACCCGGCGTATTCAATAACCACTTGTCCCTGTCCCATTGATCCGATGTAGCTGCGAGCCGGCGATCAGCTTTAGCCAATCGCTCGACGGCGGCCACCGTCTTGGCTGACGCGATTGCAGTTGACATGTTCGGCTTATTGCAACTGGCGGCGGCTGCGCGGCAAATCACGCGCGACATGTCGAAGGCATGAAGCGTGTCGTCGAACCGCCAGTGTCTGCCAGTCCATATCAGCCATTTGCCGAACTTCGCGACGAAGCGTAAATCATTCGCATGGCACTCGGCGAACCTAATGGCCAATGCCTCATCGCTGAAATGCGGGCCAACGTCGGGGTCTGCATCATTGGGCGGCTTCTTCTGGTGCGATGCCTCGTCGTCACCGTGCTTGCCGTTCGGCTTTTTTTCGCGCGAATTCCGCGCTTGCTGGTGCGCGCGATCATGTCGAGCACGCACGGCCTCCGGCCCTTCGGTTTGCAGCGTGTCATTGATGTCGGGGCCTTTCATCATATCCCCTCCATCGTGATCTCGATGTCACGGCTGCGAAGGTCGGCAGCGAGTGCGCGTGCGCCGTGCTGGCCCGCCTTGTCGCCATGCGTGAAAATGGTGAGCGCCTCGATGTAGTCGGGGATCACTTCGGCCAGCGCGGGCATGCGTCCGGCTGATCCTGCGGCCCAAGCACCGAGGCCGGCGGCTTCGTGGGCGGTGAGCGCGTCCTCGACGCCTTCGGCGATCGCCAAACCAAGCAGATCGTTTGGAGGCGCGAGCACGATCGGAAGGCTTGCCGGGGCTGCCGATCATCAACTTGTCCGACTTGACCTCGGCCTTGCCGCTGCCGTCCGGGCGCAGCAGCGTCAGATGCACGGCGGTGACATCATGAGGCGCGGTGATGATGCCCGGCTCGACCTCGTCGCAAAGGCCGAAGGCGGAGATCAGCGCAGGATGATGTTCGCTCTTAAACGGCGGCAGGAACGCCAGCGTCGGCGGCAGCGGACACGTGATCTTCCGCCCCTCCCGCAAATAAACCTCAGCGATGCTGCCACTGATCGGCAGACGCTGCGACCAGAGCCAAGCGGCCTTCTCATGCTGTCGACGATCGTACTCGTCCGAATTCCGGGCAGCCGGAACGGGCTTAGTTTGGTGCAGCACTGGTGCCTGCCGCCTGCCAATCAACACCTCGACCGCAGCGCGGAAGCCGACATCATCGAGGAACATCACGAGCGAGATCGCGCCGCCGCCGCCCTTTGGATGGCACTGGCGGCACAGGAACGCGCCCTTGCGAATAGAGATCGAGAACCTGTCCGTGCCGCCGCAGCGGGGGCAGGGTCCGGCATGGTTGCCTGCGCGATCGAAGGCAAAGCCGCGCGCGCTGGCGATGTCGGCGATGCTGACCGCATGAGCCACGCTGATGTCGGCGTCGTGGAGGCGGCGGGAGGTGTCGGCGATCGGCATTGATGTGATCCCGATTTAGGGGTACACCGTCACCGCTGCCAGGCGAGACAATGTACCCAACGGAAAGCGCCGCCCCAACCAGGGCGGCGTTTGCTTTAGGCGTGTTCGGTTGCGGCAGGGGTCTTGGCGGTGGATGCGCTGGCTCCTTCACGCTCGCGCTCGATGCGCCACTCGTCGGCCGCGACAAGCGAGATCAGCGTGCGCTTGCCGACTTTCATCTCGCGCGGGCCTTTGCCCTGCCGCTTCAGCTTGTAGTAAAAGTCATCGGAAATGCGGAACGCTGCGCAAAATTCCAGAATGGTGAGCGCCAAGCGCGGAAGCGGCGGTTCATCATCTTTCAGGCTGGGGAGGTCGCTATTGCATTTGGCGCTGAGGCCCGGCTTCTTGCCGGTGATTTCAGGGCGGATCATTCGTCTCTCCCACGCTGCTTGATGATGCTTTACTCAAAGCCGATCAGCGCGCCGTGGGAAGAAATACCGTGAGCAAATTCAAAAAACCGCGAGCAGAATAAGCGCGGCCTGTTATTCTGCTCACCGTCGCCGGTTATTCTGCTCACGCTCCTTCAGGATAGGCTCAACGATCCAGCGCTTGACCGTCCACACGCTGACGCTGTCGCCGAGTTTTAGCAGCTCAATCACCCGCTTCGCCGATGCGGTCTTGTTGTCAGCCCATGTCGCGTTCTTGACGAGCATGCTGCGGTAGGTCGCTTTCCCGTCCGTGATCTGCTTCCCCGAAAGTAGTGGCTTATTGCCGCCACCCTGCTTGCGCTTACGCTGTTGTGGTGTCGCCTCTCGCGGCTTTGGCGGCGGTGCCACCTCGGCCTTGCGAAGCTGGTTCAGCCCGAGCTTCTCGCCAATTCCCCGCATGCGTTCCTGCGCGTTCTTCAAGCCGTGCTTTTCGCCGAACAGCTTGAGTGACCGCGTGCGTTCCGCTGCGTCGGTACGTTGTTCTGGTGTAAGATCGACGTAGCCTTTGCCCATGGCTGCAATCCATTTGGGTGTTGGTCAGACGGGCCGGTGGCGCTCCAACGCCCCGGCCCGGTCGCTATCATCGCACTATCGAGACAACGTTGCCAGCCACCGACACGGGTTCCGACAGCAATCCGACGCGAGCAATGTCGTCGATGGAATGCTCGGTGATGTACCTGGAATAATGCTTTTCGATCATGGCGACGCTGGTGTTGTGCAAGCTCGCTACGAGCCTGATTGGTACATTTCGCAACAGCATGCGAACGATGCTGGAATGTCGCAGCGCGTACATCGTCACCACGTCGGGATCGAGACCGATGGTGGTGACGACCTTGTCCACTTGGCGATGATAATTCTGCCCCGGATTTCTATCCCAAGGGGTGCCGTCGCTTTGCAGCAGCAGCGGCGTGTCGTCGACACGCCCTTTCGCCGCTGCTTTCAGCCGGGCTGCGAGCTGCGGCGTGATAGGCACCGAAATGCGCTCGACCTTCTTCTGGTTGCGATTTCTGCCGCCGCCCTTGGCGCTCTTCGGCATCATCAGCTTTGGCCGCAGCGGATGGTCGTGCAGGTCTTCGACGCGGAGCCGGACAGCTTGGCTCGGTCGTGCGCCAGTGATCGCCAGAGTGTCGGTCAGCAACCCAAACTGAGGATCAACCCCATAAGCGGCGGCGACGAATTCGTGCACCTTCTCATCCGGCATGATCACGTTGCGCGCCTCTTGCGCATCCGGCAGAGCGGCAAGGCCAACTTCCCATGCGTCACGGTTTTTGAGACGCTTGTCATGCTGCGCGGCCAGCGCCAGCGCGGCGGACAGACAGCGGCAAAGCCGATTGATCGTGCCTGGGGCCATCGTACCGAGCAGACCGTCGCGCCAGCGCGTCAGTTCGGTGACCATAAGCAACTGGACCGGCTTGGTCAGCAGCACGCTGGTGAGATGCACGCGCGGATGCTCGGCGTTGTACGGATTGGCTCCACGCGCTTCCAGATCGCGCTTGTAGTCTGTCAGCGCCCCATCGACGGTGATCGGTGCACTCGTCGACGCTGCCACCGTCGGCCCGCGCCAGCTTCTTCGCTGCGTCCTGGGCCTCATAGAACGTCAACACATCTTTGGTGTTCGCGTCCTCGAAGTCGTCGGCCAACGCGAAACCCTTCGTCCAGTATGAGCCGTGACCATCGCTGGACTTAAGCACCCATGTGCCATTGGTCCTGTTGCGGCGGTACATCAGCGAGATGCCGCGCGCGAGCGATGGGCCGCTGTACGGCCTGCGCCGGATTTTCAATCGTAACCGTGCGCTGCGGCTCTCCAATGAGCTGAAGCTAACTTTGCGTGCCATGAACTTGTCCCCGTGTCTCGCGAAGTGTCGCGAAGGTGTCTGTAAAGTGCTGTCAGAGCGCTATACGGTCGGGGCGGTTTTAGCACAAGACATCAATGAGATAGTGCAAGTTTCATCAAGCGATGGCGGGGCGCTATCAAGTGAAAAATTTCATTGCGCAGGGAAGGCCGGATGCTCTCCGCTGAACCTGTATGCTCGTGTGCGTTTTTTTGTGCGCTTTGCACACGAGACCGCGGGTGCAGCGCGCACCCGGTATTCCCTGCGCCCTCTTACTCCGGAGGGCAGGATTTCAGGCAAAGCTCGGGCGCAACGCGCGGCGGGATCGCTGTCATGTGTTCGCTTCCAGGGGAAATGAGCGGTCGACTCGGAAACCGCCAGCAATCAGAAAAAAACCTGAAAAATGAATGGCAAAACTAAATGGTCGGAGTGGCAGGATTCGAACCTGCGACCCCCTGCGCGCCTAGCGCGTTTGCACGCGCGCGCCAGCGTCAAGACTCAACGTCGTTGCGTTGAAGTAAGAATTTTCCACGATTTGCTGGACAAGCTTCGCAAATTCCTGGGGGCGGCCCATTCTGTTCGGATAAAGGATCATGCGGTCGATGATCGATTGCGAGACGCTCTCCGGCATGCCAGCGACCATTGGCGTCTCGAACAGACCCGGGGCAATGGATACAACTCGTATCCCGTGCGGCGCGAGGTCGCGCGCCACCGGCAACGTCAGGCCCATCACGCCTGCCTTGCTGGCACTGTAGGCAGCCTGACCCATCTGCCCCTGCCAGGCAGCACCGGACGCCGTGTTGACAATAACGCCGCGCTCCCCGTCTTCGCCTTCAGGCGCATTTTTGGTCATTGCCAATGCCGCAAGACGGATGATGTTAAACGTCCCGGTCAAATTAACCGCGATCACCTTGTTCCAAACGGCAACCGGAAAGGGCTCGCCCCTCGAAACCGTTTTCGCTGCATCGGCGACACCGGCGCAATTCACCGCGACATGCACGGCGCCGACAGTCGAGACAACAGCGTCGATCGCCGCCTTCACGCTCCCTTCGTCCGCGATATCGACGACATGAGTTAAGCAGCCCTCGCCCACCTCGGACTTCAGTACCTTCAGTCCAGCTTCGTCGCGGTCGAAACCTGCGACGCGCGCGCCTGCTTTGGCCAAGGTTCTGGCGGTCGCGAAGCCAAGGCCGGACGCCGCGCCGGTAACAATGGCGATCTTGTCGGCGAGATTCATATCTTTTCCTCGTGGTAGATGCCAATCAGCGGCTCAGGATCGTGACGCACGCGACGGCTTCCTCGATGCCATGCAAACCACCGCCATTCTCCGCGACGGCGATGCGGGCACCCTCGACCTGGCGAGAGCCGGCCTCGCCACGCAGTTGCGCAACAAGCTCGAACACCTGCGCAAGACCGGAGGCACCTATCGGATGTCCCTTTGATTCGAGTCCACCCGATGGGTTGACAGGCACGCGGCCTCCGATCGTGGTCTCGCCGCGCTCGCTCATCGCACCGCCCTCTCCAAAATCACAAAGGCCGAGGTTTTCGATCTGTATGATTTCGCCCATAGCAGTCGCGTCGTGTACTTCGGCTACCGAAACATCTCGAGGCCCGATCCCGGCCTTTTCATAGGCACGCCTAGCGGCGAGCGCCGTGCAGTGTTTCTCCACCTCGGATGGTTCGCGATCACTGCCCGTCTGCACAACAGACGCCAGAATAAGCTTCTGAATGCTGCTGGTCCCCTCATAAATGCGCAGGGAAGGCCGGATGCTCTCCGCTGAACCTGTATGCTCGTGTGCGCTTTCTTTAAATGCGCATTGCACACGAGACCGCGGGTGCAGCGCGCACCCGGTCTTCCCTGCGCCCTCTCTTCTCGACGGGGCAAGGTTTCAGGCACACCTCGGGCGCATCGCGCCGCGAGAACGCAGGTTTGTGTTCGTTCCTATGCGGGAATCGGCGGTTGACTTGGAAACCGCCAGCAATCAGAAAAAAGCCTGAAAAATGAATGGCAAACGTAAATGGTCGGAGTGGCAGGATTCGAACCTGCGACCCCTGCGTCCCGAACGCAGTGCTCTACCGGGCTGAGCCACACTCCGACTAAGAACGCGGCTTATAGCCTTGGGTTTCGGTGACCGCAAGGAGCCGAATTAAGGAAATGAATCCCAGTGAATATAGGCCTGAAAACACAGATTTTGCCCGCGGGAGCGGCCGCCGTGGCCGCCGCCGCGCGTTCGCTGGCCGCGGGCGGGCTGGTCGCGTTCCCGACCGAGACGGTTTATGGCCTCGGCGCCGACGCCACCAATCCGGCCGCGATTGCCCGCCTCTACCAGGCCAAGGGCCGGCCGGCCTTCAATCCGCTGATCGCCCATGTCGGCGAGCTCAGCGCCGCGCGGCAAATCGCCGGTTTTGACGCGACTGCGCTGGCGCTGGCCGAGGCGTTCTGGCCCGGCCCGCTGACGCTGGTGCTACCCAAAACGCCTGACTGCGCGGTGGCCGATCTCGCTACCGCAGGCCTCGATACCGTCGCGATCCGGATACCCGCGCATCCCGTCGCGCGCGACATCCTGCGCGTCTTCGGCGGTCCGGTAGTGGCGCCGTCGGCCAATCTATCCGGCCACGTCTCGCCGACCACGGCCGCCCATGTGCAAAGCGACCTTGCGGGACGCATCGATTTGATTGTCGACGGCGGCGCGGTCGCGGTCGGCGTCGAATCCACCATTGTCGGCTGCTTCCTGGAACCGATGCTGTTGCGCCCCGGCGGGGTGCCGCGCGCGGACATCGAGCGGCTGCTTGGCCGCGCGCTCGTGCAGCCGCCGGAGGATGCCGACAGCGACAACGGGCAGCCCCTGGCACCGGGCATGCTGGCGTCCCATTACGCGCCGCGCACCAAGGTGCGGCTCAACGCTATCCACCTGGAGCCCGGCGAGGCGCTGCTGGCGTTTGGCCTCGGAGCAATTTCGGGAATTGACGCGGCGTCCACAGTGATGAATCTGTCCGAGCGCGGCGATCTCGCAGAGGCCGCCGCCAATCTTTTCGGCTATCTTCGCACGCTCGACACCAAGGGCGCGCATACCATCGCCGTGATGCCCATTCCGCACGACGGACTGGGCGAAGCCATCAACGACCGGCTGCGCCGCGCAGCGGTTGGGCGGGAATGAAAGAAGACTGCAATGAATATCGTCCAGGCCTCGATGCCACCGCTGTCACCCGAACTGATCGCGAAGTTCCGCGCGATCGTCGGCGACAAATATGCGGTGACCGATGCGGCCGATATCGCGCCCTATGTCACCGAGGAGCGCGACCTGTTCCACGGTCGCTCGCCTTTGGTGTTGCGACCGGGCTCAACCGCGGAAGTCTCCGCGATCTGCAAGCTCGCCAGCGAACACAAGATCGCGCTGGTGCCGCAAGGCGGCAATACAGGCCTCGTCGGCGGGCAGACGCCCCATAATGGCGAAGTCGTCGTCTCGCTACGGCGGCTCGACAAGATCCGTGAGATCGATCCCGCTTCCAACACCATGACCTGCGAGGCCGGCGTGGTGCTGCAGATCGCGCAAGCTCGCGCCAGCGAGGTCGACCGGCTGTTTCCGCTCTCGCTCGGCGCCGAGGGAAGCTGCACCATCGGCGGCAATCTCTCCACCAATGCCGGCGGCACCGCAGCCCTCGCCTATGGCGTGGCGCGCGAGATGGCGCTCGGGCTGGAAGTCGTGCTGGCCGACGGACGGATTTTGAACGGGCTGTCGAAGCTGAAAAAGGACAATACCGGTTACGACCTGCGCAATCTCTTCATCGGCGCCGAAGGCACGCTCGGCATCATCACCGCGGCCACGTTGCGGCTGTTCCCGAAGCCTCGCGCCGTGGAGACCGCCTATGTCGGCCTCAAATCACCGGCGCAAGCGCTAAAGCTGCTTTCGATCTCGCAGAACGAAGCGGCCGGCAGCCTCACCAGTTTCGAACTGCTGGCCGACATCGCGGTCGATTTCAGCATTCGTCACGGCATCGACATTCGCGATCCCCTCACCACCAAGCACCCCTGGTATGTGCTGATGGAGCTGTCGTCCTCGCGCGACGACGCCCGCGCTGCGCTGGAAGCGATCCTGGCCAAGGGCATGGAAGAAGGCATCGTCGATGACGCCGTGATCGCGACCAGCCTGAGCCAGCGCGCAAGTTTCTGGAAATTGCGCGACGAGATGTCGGCGGCGCAGAAGCCGGAAGGCGGCTCGATCAAGCATGATATCTCGGTGCCGGTTGCCGCGGTGCCTGATTTCATCGAAGAGGCCAATGCGGCCGTGATCAAGCTGATTCCGGGCTCGCGGCCGGTGCCGTTCGGTCATCTCGGCGACGGCAACATCCATTACAATGTCAGCCAGCCCGTCGGCGGCAAGCCTGAGGACTTTCTCGCGCGCTGGCATGAGGTCAACGCGGTCGTGTTCGCGATCGTGATGCGGATGGGCGGATCGATCTCCGCCGAGCACGGCATCGGCGTGCTCAAGCGCGACGAACTGCCCGACGTGAAAGACAAGGTCGCGATCGAACTGATGCGTGGCGTCAAGGCGATGCTCGATCCTCACGGCATCATGAATCCCGGCAAGGTGCTGTGAATATTCCTGCCAGCGGCACACTGACCATCACAGCGATTGAAGACGGCGACATCGCCGATGTCATCGCATTGTGGCAACGCTGCGGATCGACGCGCGAATGGAACGACCCTGCCGGCGACATTGCGCTGGCGCGAAAAGAAACCAATGCGACGGTGCTTGTAGGCCGTAATGACGGCGCCGTCGTCGCGTCGGTACTGGTCGGCCATGACGGCCATCGCGGCTGGGTCTATTACGTGACCGTCGATCCCGACCATCGCTATAAGGCCTATGGCCGTGAGATCATGACCGCCGCGGAGAATTGGCTCCGCGCGCGCGGCATCCAGAAACTTCAACTGATGGTCCGCGGCGACAATCTTCAAGTCCGCGCCTTTTATGAATCCCTTGGTTACTACGACCAGGAACGCGTGACCTTTGCCAAATGGCTCGATGGCCGCGATCCGACACCGTGACCCAAGAAAGGACTTCAATGACCATTTCCGACCGCGTTCGCGTCAAGGAAGTCCGCACCCTCTCCGACGAATATTACACGCTGAAGTCCGTCAGGTTCGAATATCGACGTGCGAATGGCGAGTGGCAAACGCAATCGCGCGAGATTTTTGACCGCGGCAATGCCGCCACGCTGTTGCCCTACAATCTCGCCACCCGCACCGTGGTGCTGGTGCGGCAATTTCGTTATCCGCCCTATGTCAACGGCCATGACGATCTCATGATCGAGGCCGCCGCGGGGATGCTCGACGACGCCTCGCCGGAAACGCGGATTCGCGCCGAGGCAGAGGAAGAAACCGGCTATCGGCTCGGCGAGGTCCGGAAAATATTCGAAGCCTTCATGAGCCCGGGCGCGGTCACCGAGAAACTGCACTTCTTCGTGGCCGAGTATGAAGCCTCGATGCGGGTCGGCGCCGGCGGCGGCATCGCCGACGAAGGCGAGGATATCGAGGTACTGGAACTGCCGATCAATTCCGCACTCGCCATGATCGCCGACGGCCGCATCGCCGACGCCAAGACGATCATGCTGTTGCAATACGCGGCGCTGCATATTTTTAGATGAGCAACGAACCCTTCAAAACAACGGGCCCTTCAAAACAACGAGCCCCTCAAAACAGCGAGCCCTGCCCCTCATCGTCCGACGCAATCGGCGACGCCTTACGCGCGGCTATCTTCTTCGGCTTCGGCTCTTCCGCCGCCCTCTCTTCGTCCGTGATCGGCAGCAGCAATTGCGGATCGTCGTTGGCGACGCGATTGACCCGCGTCGAAATTTCGTGCCAGGCGAATTCACCTTCCGCGGGCCCGATCAACAGCGGCATGACGGCGTCGGCATCGTTGGCGCGGCCATCGAGCCAGCGCTCGAAATCATCCGGCGCAATCGTGACGGGCACGCGATGATGCAACACGGCGAGATCGCGGCTGGCCTGTGTGGTGACGATGGCGACGCTGTCGATCTCCTCGCCGTTCGGACCCATCCAGGTTTCCGCAAGGGCTGCGAAGCCGACCGGTTTTCCGTCGCGGCGATGGATGAAAAACGGACGCTTGCGGCCGTCCCTGTCCTGCCATTCGTAATAGCCGTCCGCCGGAACGAGACAGCGCCGCCGCTTGATGGCGTTCTTGAAGGCCGGTTTCTCCAGCACGGTTTCCGCGCGCGCATTGATCAGCAGCGAAAATTTGCGCGGGTCCTTGACCCACGCCGGAACCAGGCCCCAGCGCATCAGCCGAAAATGCCGTCCGCCATTCTCCAGCATCACCACCGGGATCGGCTGGGTCGGCGCAATATTATGCCGCGGCGGAAAATTCGGCTGCTCGACATAGCCGAAAATCTGCCTGAGTGCCGCCGGCGGCGAGGTAATGACGAAGCGTCCGCACATTATGTAGCCAAAGTAAGTAGTCGTTTATTTCGTGTTAACTCCAGGTGATAACAGTGTGATAGATGACCGCAGCGGCGCCCACAGAAATTCCACCCAATCGTCCGACACCGCAACCGATCGGACTCGGAGCGGAGGCTCGTGCTGCGCAGTTGAAGGCCGCCAACATCAATCCCCGCACCGGGCTCGCCACCGATTACCTGAATCATTTCAACGAAGCCATCATGCTGCTCGAGATGATTCCGGATATACCGGAATGCGCCGAGGATTTCCTGACCTGGCATCCGCTGTCCTATGCCGAGCATTTCTGGGCGTCCAACTTCAAGGCGCGCGACCTCGCGATCGAGGCTTACGAGTCGGCCGACGCAAAAATCCGCACCGAGTTCGACAATATCACCTCGACCATGACCTCGATCCTGACCGCGGTGGGTTCGGCGATGCGCGAAGCCCGCCAGGACAGGACCCGCGCCACGCTCGCCGAACAGGCCACCGGCTGGGTCAAACCGCTGGTCGCGCTCGCCGGCGGCATCATCAACGGCGGTTCCGAGGCCGACGTCGAAACCATCATGGCGAGCTGATTTCCCGCGATGGGTTAGACCTTCACGTGTCGATCGGGCATGATTGGGCCCGAACACCATGCCACCCTTTCAGGTTCATCCTTGTCCGCCCCCATTCAACCGATCCGCCCCCAATTAGCCGTCAGCGGCGCCATCTTTCGCGACGGCAAGATTTTGCTGGTCCGCCGCGCCCGCTCGCCGGCCAAGGGTTTTTATTCGCTCCCGGGCGGCCGCGTCGAATTCGGTGAATCCCTGCATACGGCGCTGCATCGCGAGGTGGACGAGGAAACCGGCCTGAAAATCGAGATTTTGGACCTCGCCGGATGGCGCGAAGTGCTGCCGGGAGCAGGCGGCGGCGGGCATTATCTGATCATGTCGTTCGCCGCGCGCTGGACGGCCCGGGAGCCGGTTCTGAACGACGAGCACGACGATTTCAAATGGCTGGCGCCGGATACACTCGGTGATCTCAAGGTCACCGGCGGCCTCCAAGAGGTCATCGAGGCGGCCCGGAAGCTCGTTTAGAGCGATTTTTGCCACGCTATGTGCCTTGCCTCGGGCGTATTGAGGGGGCATATCGGGCGGGTTCTGGACCACAAATGCTCAAGCGCGCACTCGCCGTTCTCATCCTCATCTCGGCTTGCCATCTTGTTCCCGCACGGGCCCAGGATGCCGCCGCGCCGTTCGACGGCGATCTGCAGCGGCTGGCCGAAATCCTCGGCACCCTGCACTATCTGCGCGGCATCTGCGGCACCAATGAAGGCCCGAAATGGCGCAACGAAATGCAGGCGCTGATCGACGCCGAAACCCCCTCCGGCGACCGCCGCGCCCGCATGATCGCCGGCTTCAACCGCGGGTATAACGGTTTCCAGCAGACCTACCGCACCTGCACGCCCGCGGCCTCGGTCGCGATCCGCAGGTACATCGAGGAAGGCTCGAAGATTTCGCGGGATCTGACAGCGCGGTATGCGAACTAGATGATGGACGCCATCTTCTTCGATCTCGACGGCACGCTGACGGACCCCAAGCCCGGCATCACGCGGTCGATCCGGTACGCGTTGCAGAAGCTCGATCATCCCGCGATCCCCAGCGAGGACGAACTGACCTGGTGCATCGGCCCGCCACTGCGTGCGAGTTTTGTAAGATTGCTCGGGGCTGAGACTTCCGCCGATCACGCCGTGTCGCTTTATCGCGAGCGATTTTCCGACGTCGGTCTCTTTGAAAATGCCATTTACGACGGCATCGACGACGTCCTCACCGCGCTCGGCAACTCCGGCCATCGGCTGTTCGTCGCCACCAGCAAGCCTCATGTCTTCGCCGATCGCATCATCGACCATTTCGGCCTGCGTCATCATTTCGAGCGCGTGTTCGGCTCCGAACTGGACGGCACCCGCGTCGATAAGGGCGATCTGCTGGAATACGCATTGAACGAGGCCGCCGTCGATCCCTCCCGCACCCTGATGATCGGCGATCGCAGCCACGACATGGTCGGCGCCAGAAACAATGGCATGGGAGCGATCGGCGTGCTCTACGGCTACGGCAGCAAAGACGAACTGATCGGGGCCGGCGCTTCCCACGTCTGCGCCACGCCCGCGGCGATCCTCGGCTGCATTTCCTGATATCCGTATCGATTAAATCCGCACGGCTGTGGATAAATTCCCGATGCAACAGCGGAACGGGCGGCCCACGCATCAAATACCGGCCGCGGCGTTAACCTTTCTTAAAGATGTGGCCTAGGCGGCCCAGCGGCCCATGCTACACATCGCGCGTTCGGCGCGCACCGCACTGGGGCCGCGCACAGATTTCGTTGAGTTTCAATGCGCCAACCAGCGTCCTTTTCGATCGCCCGTGATCCCCTTCCCGATCACGAACAGAAGCAGGCCGCGCTCGGCTACCTCAATGAAGCCTGGGCAGAGGCGCGTCACGACGGTGTCGACGGCGACTGCCTGGCGCAGGCGAGCCTGTTCACCGCACTGGCCGAACTGGTCTCCACCTACGGCGAAGACGCAGTGGCGAAATTCGTCGAAGGCGTCCCCGCTCGCGTGCGCAACGGCGAATTTTCGCTGTCGCTGGCGAAGCAGTAGGCTCGCGTCACACGATTGCTGTCATCACCCGCGCAAGCGGGTGATCCAGTACGCCGCGGCTTCTCGATTACACACGACCGCCTCTGGAAATACTGTTCGCCCGGTCAAGCCGGGCGATGACAGCTGGGATGGGGCTACGCAAGCGCTACGCTTTCAGCGTCTCCAGAAACCGTACCGGTTCGCCGGTCGATGGCGTCGTCACCTCGCCCTGCCACATCACGCGGCGGCCGCGCACGAAAGTGCCGACCGGCCAGCCGGTGACGCGGACGCCATCATAGGGCGTCCAGCCCGCGCGCGAAGCCACCCATTTGTTGGTGATGGTTTCGCTGCGCTTGAGATCGACCACCGTAAAATCGGCGTCATAGCCTGCCGCGATCCGGCCCTTGCAGGCGATGTTGAAGAGCCGCGCCGGGCCAGCGCTGGTGAGATCGACGAAGCGCGCGAGCGACAACCGTCCCGCGTTGACGTGATCGAGCATCAACGGCACCAGCGTCTGCACCCCGGTCATGCCCGACGGCGAGGCCGGATAGGTTTTCGCCTTTTCCTCCAGCGTGTGCGGCGCGTGGTCGGAGCCGAGCACGTCGACGATGCCCTGCTCGATGCCGCGCCAGATACCGTCGCGGTGATCGGCCGAACGCACCGGCGGGTTCATCTGCGCACGGGTGCCGAGCCGCTCGTAGCATTCGGGTGCGACCAGCGTCAGATGATGCGGCGTCGCCTCGCAGGACGCGACGTCCTTGTGGTCCCGCAAATACTCGATCTCCTGCTTGGTCGAGATGTGCAGCACGTGAATGCGCTTGCCGGTCTCGCGTGCGAGGTTGACCAGGCGTTGCGTGGCCATCAGTGCTGCGGGCTCGTCGCGCCAGACCGGATGCGACCGCGGGTCGCCCTCGACGCGTAACGGCTTGCGCTCGTTGAGGCGGTATTCGTCCTCGGCATGAAACGACGCACGGCGTTTGATCACCTGAAAGATCCGCCGCAGGCTCTCGTCGTCCTCGACCAGCAGCGCGCCGGTGGAGGAGCCTATGAAGACCTTCACGCCGGCACAGCCCGGGGCGCGTTCCAGTTCCGGCAGATCCTGCACGTTCTCGCGGGTGCCGCCGATGAAGAACGCAAAATCGCAATGCATGCGGTGACGGCCGCGCTTCACCTTGTCGGTAAAGGTAGCTTCCGTAATGGTCAGCGGATCAGTGTTCGGCATTTCGAACACGGCCGTCACCCCGCCCATCACGGCGCTGCGCGATCCCGTCTCCAGGTCCTCCTTGTGGGTCTGGCCGGGCTCGCGGAAATGCACCTGGGTATCCATCACGCCGGGCAGGATGTGCAGGCCCTTGCAGTCGATCACCTCGGCGGCGGAGGCTTGTCCCAGTCCGCCGATCGCGGCGATTCGGCCATTGGAGATGCCGATATCGCGCGCGCCCTCGCCGTCCTGATTGACCACGGTGCCGGATCTTAGAATGGTGTCAAATCGCTGATTCATCGGAGATTCATTGCTGTTTCTTGGATCATTGGACGCCCGCTTAAGGCCTTGTTCACAGCACCTTAGCGCCTTACGTTCCCATGTGATATCCGGCTCCTGCGTTTCCCCAAGAACTTGAGAGAGCGCTTGAGGAACACTTGAACCAACTTTCAAAAAAGCACTGCAAAAAAGGCCATTTCAGCGAATGAAAGCAGCGTTTCTTCCAGACCGGGGTGTGGTCAAGGTCAGCGGCGAGGATGCCCGAAACTTCCTCAATGGGCTCGTCACCACGGACGTCACGCTGCTGCAACCGGGCTTTGGCCGGTTCGGCGCGCTGCTGACACCGCAGGGCAAGATCACGACCGATTTCCTGATCACCGAGGCGCCTGCCGGCCATGGCGGCGGCTTCCTGATCGATGCGCCGCGCCCGCTGGCGCAGGGGCTTGCCGACAAGCTCGGCTTCTACAAGCTGCGCGCCAAGGTCACGGTCGAAAACCTCTCCGACAGCCTCGGTGTGCTGGCGGTATGGGAGGGCGAACCCGCCATGAAGCCTGATCTGGCCTTTGCAGACCCGCGGCACGATGCGCTCGGCTGGCGCATTCTCGTTCCCGAAGAGCTGAAGCAGAAGGTCGCCGACCTGATCGGTGCTGACCTCGTCGACAGTGATGCCTATGAAGTGCATCGCATCGCCGCAGGCGTGCCGCGTGGCGGGCTCGATTTCATGTACAGCGACGCGTTTCCGCACGAGACCAATATGGATCGCCTGCACGGCGTCGATTTCGACAAGGGCTGTTATGTCGGACAGGAAGTGGTGTCGCGGATGCAGCATCGCGGCACCGGACGCACGCGCGTCGTGCGGGTCGTCCTCGACGACTTCTCGCCCGAAACCGGCGTCACCGTTCTCGCCGGCGACAGGCCGGTCGGCACCATGGGCTCGACTGGCGGCGGCAAGGGTCTCGCGTTGCTCCGGACCGATCGCGTTGCGGACGCACTCGATGCCGGCGCAGCGCTGTCCGCAGGCGGACTCGCGATTCATCTGGCCGATCCTAACGACGTCCGCCCCGCGCCGAAGCAGACCGTCGCATGAGCCGCTCTGCACGACTGCATGCCGACGGCAAGATGCGCTGCCCGTGGCCGGGCGAAGACCCGTTTTACATGGCCTATCACGATACCGAATGGGGTGTGCCGGAATATGACGACCGCGCGCTGTATGAAAAGCTGATCTTGGACGGTTTTCAGGCCGGGCTGTCGTGGATCACGATCTTGCGGAAACGCGAGAACTTCCGCAAAGCCTTCAACGATTTTCAGCCCGAGAAAATCGCGCGCTATGACGCCAAAAAAGTTCACGCGCTGATGAACGATGCCGGCATCGTTCGCAACCGCGCCAAGATCGAAGGCGCCATCAACAGTGCCAAGGGCTATCTGAAGATCATGGAGGAAGGCCCGGGCTTTTCGAAATTCCTGTGGGATTTTGTCGACGGCAAACCGAAGGTCAATACGTTCAAGACCACGGCCAGCGTGCCGGCCTCGACGCCGGTCTCGATCAAGATTTCCAAGGAGCTCGGCGCGCGCGGATTCAAATTCGTCGGCCCCACCATCGTCTACGCCTTCATGCAGGCCACCGGCATGGTCAACGACCATCTGGTCACGTGCTTCTGCCACGAAACCTGCAGCGGAAAACTTCGCAAGCCTCGCCTCAAGTCATGATCCGGAAAAGTGGGAACCGGTTTTCCGAAAAGATCATGCCCAGACAACGGTAAAGCGGGATGACAATTCCAAGATCTTGCGGCTCCAGGACCAAATGACGGCAAAAAAATCGTCCGATATTTCCACCCGCGCCTGGCAACGCATGTTGTCGGGACGGCGGCTCGACCTGCTCGACCCTTCGCCGCTGGATATCGAAATCGCCGATATCGCCCACGGGCTGGCGCGCGTCGCGCGCTGGAACGGTCAGACCAGCGGCGCGCATATTTTTTCGGTGGCGCAGCACACGCTGCTGGTCGAAGCCGTAATGCGCGAACAGATGCCGCGCGTCGACGTTCGCTTCCGGCTCGCCGCGTTACTGCATGACGCGCCGGAATATGTCATCGGCGACATGATCTCACCGTTCAAGGCGGTGCTCGGCGGCGATTACAAGGTGGTGGAGAAACGCCTGCTGGCGGCGATCCATATCCGCTTCGGCCTGCCGCCGGTTTTGGCCGATGAAATCACGCAAGCGATCAAGGCAGCCGATAAAGGCGCGGCCTATCTCGAAGCCACGCATCTGGCGGGTTTTGCGGTGGCGGAAGCAAAGCGCCTGTTCGGTCGCGATCCCGGATTGCCCGAAGCAACCGAACGCGATTATCTGACGCCGTGGACGGCGGCCAGGGCCGAAAAGCAGTTTTTGGCGCGATTCAACCTAATCGCATCTTCATAGGATGGGCAAAGGCGCCCTTTGCGCCATGCCCACCAAAACTCTGAATACTGCGGAAACCGGTGGTGGGCAGGCTTCGCTTTGCCCACCCCACGGACTATAATTGCCGTAACCAAGAATACCCAGGGAACGCCATGCTTCACGTTTGCTCGCTCGCCGCCCTTCCCGACACCGTCAAGGCTACCGGCGCCAGCCATATCCTCACCGTGATGGCCAATGTGGATCAGGTGCAGCGGCCGGCTTCGGTGCTCGAGGTCAACCATTTGAAGGTTTCGATGGATGACATCACCGAGAGCATGGACGGGTTTGTCGCACCCTCGGACCAGCACATCGAAAAAGTCCTGAGCTTCGTCAGAAGCTGGGACCGCAGCGCACCGATGGTGGTGCATTGCTATGCCGGCATCAGCCGTTCGACCGCGAGCGCCTTTGCCGCGGCGTGCGCGCTCAATCCGCACCGCGACGAGATTGCGATTGCCCGGCAGATCCGTGCCGCCTCTCCGATCGCGCAGCCCAACCGGCTGATCGTGAGCCTCGCCGACAAGGCGCTGGGACGCGACGGACGGATGCTGCGCGCGCTCGACGAGATGGGCCCAGGCAGCATGACTGTCGAAGGCCGGCCGTTCCGCGTCGATCTGGAATAGGCCTATTGTATCGTTTGCGTTGAGGCGTGCGACGTCTCTCGCCCGGGGCGAATTGAACTTTTAGCGGGCAAGACTGCACTCACTGGATTGCGACGGGCCACTGATGTGACCGGTTAACGGTCTGGCATGCCCCATCTTTTGCTTGAGCAATCATGCTGCCTGGAGGCCGGATGTTCGATTCCCCGTTCGATTTCTTCGCGATCGTGATTGCGATTGTCGCGTTCATCATTGCGCGCAAGGCGATGAACGAGGTTGCGGCGTTACGCGCGCAGCTTGCTTTGATGCAGGGATTTGCGACGCCGACGGCTGCGGTAAGACCTGTTCCGCCGCCGCTCACGCCGGAACAGGCCGTTGAACAAGCCCCTGCATCGTCAGGCCCGAGCATCGCGCCAGGACCACCACCAATCCCCGAGGAAGAATCGATCTCGCGTGCCGCGATGCAAACCGAGACGCCGACGGGTGGCCCTGCGAGCCCGGCAGCCGCGCCGCCGCCGCTTCCGCAACGCGATCCCGGTTTCGAGGAGAGGATCGGCACCCGTTGGATAGTGTGGATCGGCGGACTGACGCTGGCGCTGGGCGGATTCTTCATGGTCCGCTATTCGATCGAGGCCGGCCTGCTCGGCCCCGGCGTACGCACCATCCTCGGCGGTCTGTTTGCGCTTGCACTGCTTGCGACTGGCGAATGGACACGGCGGAAGGAGAGCATCTCCACCATCGAAGCGCTGCCGATCGCCAATATCCCGGCCATCCTCACCGCCGCCGGAACAGCGGTGGCGTTTGCAACCGTCTATGCGGCCTATGCGCTGTATGGCTTCCTGGTGCCGGCCACCGCGTTCATCCTGCTTGGGCTGGTGGCACTGGGCACGCTCGCGGCCGCGCTGCTGCACGGGCCTGCGCTCGCCGGTCTCGGCGTCGCCGGCGCCTTCGTCACGCCGATCCTGGTCTCGTCCGACAAACCGGACTTCTGGGCGCTCTACATCTATCTCGCCGTCGTCACCGCGGCGGCCTTTGGTCTCGCGCGCGTGCGGCTGTGGCGCTGGCTTGCGGTCACCACGATCGTGTTCGCGTTGTTGTGGACGTTCCCCTGCCTGCAATGCGGACCCTCGATGGTCGGCCCGCACGCGTTCCATGTGATTGCGGGGTTCGTGCTCGCCGCGTTGCTTGTGGTGTGCGGCTTCATGTTCGGGCCGCCCGCCGACGAAGGCCAGATCGAGCCGATCTCGTCCGGTTCGCTGGCAGCATATCTGCTCGGCGCCACGCTGATCGTGCTGAACAGTTTTCACGCCGACACGGCGATGGTCGTGTTCGCTCTGCTGGTTGCCGGCAGTTTGATCGTGGCCTGGCGTACCGACGCCGCGAGCGGTGCTGTTGCTGCCGCGGCTGCCTTCGTCTTCATCGTCTTTGCCGAATGGGCGATCCGCGCCAATCCGGACATGCTGGTGCTGCCCGGCGGGCCGCTGCCGGGCATTGGACCGAGCGCAACGGACGGATCGGTGTCGCTGCACCTGATATCGGCCGCGATCTTTGCCGTGGGGTTCGGCGCCGCCGGATTTCTGGCGCAGGGCCGATCAGTAAGCCCGGTCATCCCGGTGATCTGGTCCGCGGCGGCCGTGTTCACGCCGCTGGCGCTATTGGTCGCGCTGTACGCCCGCATCGCGCATCTCGACCGCTCGATCCCGTTTGCGATTCTGGCGGTGGTGCTGGCCGCAGCCTTTGCCGCCGCGACTGAAATCCTGACCAAGCGCGAGGAGCGGCCGGGAATGCCGGCCTCGATCGCACTGTTTGCAACCGGCGCGCTCGCGGCGCTGGCGTTGGCATTGACCTTTGCACTGGAGAAAGGCTGGCTCACGATTGCGCTGGCGCTGATGTCGCTCGGCACCGCCTGGATCTCGATGCAACGGCCGATCCCGTTCCTGCGTTCGCTCGCCGCGATCCTCGCCGGCATCGTGGTGCTGCGGATCGGCTACGAGCCACGCATCGTCGGCAGCGCCGTCGGCACCACGCCGATCTTCAACTGGTTGTTGTTGGGTTACGGCATTCCTGCGGCATCGTTCTGGGTCGGTAGTGTCTTCCTGCGCCGCGGCGGCGACGATGGGCCGCTGCGGACGGTTGAATCGGCCGCGATCCTGTTCACAGTATTGCTGGCGTTCATGGAAATCCGCCATGCCGTCAACAATGGCGATGTCTATCGACAAAGCTCCGGCCTCACCGAGATCGCATTGCAGGTCTGCGTAGCGCTGGCGATGGCGATCGGGCTCGAGCGTTTGCGCGTCCGCACCGGCAGCGTCGTTCACAATGCCGGCGCGATCCTGCTGACCGCCTTTGCGGGCCTCGCGACCGTGTTCGGACTGTTGATACTGGAAACGCCGATCCTGTGGCCGATCGATGTCGGCGGCGGCTTCATCAATCTGCTGCTGCTCGCCTACGCCCTGCCCTCAGCCCTCGCGCTGCTGTTGTCCTATGCGGTGGCAGGCCGCCGCCCGGTCGGCTACGCCAATACTATCGCGGCAGGTGCGCTGGTCCTCGCGCTCACCTATGTGACGTTCGAGATCCGGAGAATCTATCACGGCCCGGTCATGGCCGTCGGCCCGACCACCGACGCCGAACAATATACTTACTCGATTGCATGGCTGGCGTTCGGCGTGGTTCTGCTCGGCATCGGTATCCTCCTCAACTCGCAGCGTGCACGCCTCGCCTCCGCCGCCGTGATTGCGCTGACGATCCTGAAGGCGTTCGTGATCGACATGTCGACGCTGACGGGGGTCTACCGCGCGCTGTCGTTCATGTGCCTGGGCGTGGTGCTCATGGCGATTGCGTGGCTCTATCAGCGGATCCTGTTCCGCAGGCAGGCGCCGCCGGCACCTGCCGCACCGCCTGCGGCTTAGATCAACCGGCGCAGAGCGGCCGGTTGATCGCCGCTTCCTCTTGAACTTCTGCTGTGACTGAGGCGGCTGCAGACATTTTCTGAACACAGTTTGAAATTGAAAAGCAATGCGGCTGCGACGATTATTCTACCGTTGGAATATCGATCACACTGGATTGCTTAACCGACGGACTCCGCGACGAGGCGAATCCGGAACACCGGCTTCTTGGTCTCGTCCAGAAGCTCCATCTGCCATTCGGCATTCTGCTTCAGACTGCGTGAAATGGTACCAAGAAGATTGCCGCAAACCTTGGTCATCTCTGCCCATGCGGCTTCGCGGTTCTCAAACTCGGATCCCTGATCGGACGCCCCCGCGTAATGACCGTGGCTAATTCGAAAAAAATACAGCGGCATTATTGATCTCATGCGTTGCTCCGCCCCCGACCCTGTTTGGCCGGAGCGTGGAACAAAAGTCACTACCGGTACATGAATTCACTAGCCCGTATGACTACGGGATAGCGCACACAGTCCGGATTTCACGGTGAATCAGCCGCTGTTTCACACTCGAGGCCTGCTGGAGCGCAGAATGATGCAGACGGGGTAAAGCCGGTGTGAGGAATGCCCGTACGCGCGTACCGTTGCAACGTGCGGGGAATGCACTTTCCGCCTGGGCTATGCGCCCCGTCACTCGGTCGAATGGCGCAATTCCAAAGACCCTTCGGCCTTGTTGGACTCCGATTTGGCAGGCTCGGCCCTGGTCTCGGATTTGACCGGCTCGAGTTTGCCGCTCTCGACCGCCGGCGTCTCGACCCGCGCAGATATTTCAGCGCGCGCCGAGCCAAGCGAACCCGTCGAGTCCGACGCACGCAGCGAGCGCGGGCGCGCCACCGCGCGTGCCATCAGCATCTGCGCTGCGCCCTGGTGACGGAAATCGCAATAAGCGAAACCCATGCCGGAAACCGATCCGCGGAAGCTGCGATCGTCGCGCTTGTCGAGATTGAAGCACGGTTCGAACGGAACACCCTTGATGGAGGCACAGACGGCCTGGCCGCGGATCTGGAGGGTATTGCCGGGCAGTCGCACATGGCGGATCGGACCTTGGCCGCTGAACTGGATCGAGCCGGCGGCGCCGAGGTCGTCGAGCACCCGGCCTGCACCGCGGGTGCCGTCGAAACAGCTGAACGCAAACACCTTGCCAGTCACAAACCTGCGGGCTTCATCGGCATTCATCATCCCGGCCAACGCGGGTACGACCATTGCCCCGGCCGTCACGGCCCCCAACACCAAACGCACAAACATGCACCAACTCCAACTGACCAGAGCGCGGGCACCCGCCTGAATTTTCTTTACCCGCTGATTACCATACCAACCGTGGCAACATTGGAGCAGCTTGGTTGGTAAAGTCTGAACGCCGTTAGAGAATTTTTACCACAATTCGACCGCGGACTTGGCCGGCCAGGATCCTGCCGCCTTCGCCGATCACTTGGTCAAGGCCAATTTCATGAGTAATATCAGCGAGTTTTGCCTTGTCCAAATCGGTCGCGAGGCGGTTCCAGGCAAGCTTGCGCTGCTCGATCGGGCACATCACGGAATCGATGCCTAGAAGGCACACCCCTCGCAAAATAAATGGCGCCACCGAGGACGGCAGGTCCATGCCAGCGGCAAGGCCGCACGCGGCGATGGCCCCGCCATATTTCGTCATTGAAAGAAGATTGGCGAGCGTGGTCGAGCCGACACTGTCGATACCGCCGGCCCAGCGCTCCTTTGCCAGCGGCTTGGCCGGACCCGACAATTCGTTGCGATCGATCACCTCGGCGGCGCCGAGGCCCTTCAGATAGTCGGCTTCCGACATCCGGCCGGTGGACGCGATGACGTGATAGCCGAGCTTTGAAAGCACAGCAGTCGCGACCGAGCCGACGCCACCTGCCGCGCCGGTGACGACAACCGGACCGCTCTTCGGCGTCAGGCCATGTTTCTCCAGCGCCAGCACCGACAGCATCGCGGTATAGCCGGCCGTGCCGATCGCCATCGCATCGCGGGTCGAGATGTTCTCGGGCAGCCGTACCAGCCAGTCGCCCTTGACGCGCGCCTTCTCGGCGTAGCTGCCGAGATGGGTCTCGCCCATGCCCCAGCCGTTGCAGACAACCTTGTCACCCGCCTTCCATTGCGGATTGGAGGATTGTTCGACGATCCCTGCGAAGTCGATGCCGGCGATCATCGGGAAACGCCGCACCACCGGGGCCTTGCCGGTGACGGCGAGGCCATCCTTGTAGTTCAGCGTGGACCACTCGACCCGTACGGTGACATCGCCTTCCATCAATTCGGCTTCGTCGAATTGCGTGAGCGCGGCGGTGGTGCCTTTTTCCGCCTTGTCGATCCTGATCGCCTTGAACGTTCCCACGGTAAACTCCCCGGATTTGTATGCCGGAGAAAATCTTTACCGGATCAGGCGGGCTGCGCAACCGCACGCACGACGGGTTGTTCGACAATCGGCAAATTGATCAATGCTGAAAGCAGACCGAAAACCACGGCCAGCCACCAGATCGGCGTATACGAACCGAACTGCTCGAACACCACACCCCCGAGCCAGACACCGAGAAAACCGCCGACCTGATGGCTTACGAAGGCAAAGCCATAGAGTGTCGCGAACCAGCGGGTGCCGAACATCAGCGCCACCAGCGCCGAAGTCGGCGGCACTGTCGAGAGCCAGGTCAGGCCGGTGACGGCACCGAACATGATCGCGGAAAAACTGCTGATCGGGAACGAGATGAAGGCGACGATCGTCGCCGCCCTGGCAAAATAGATGATCGACAGGATGTAGCGCTTGGGGAACCTGTTTTGCAGCCAGCCGACGCCAAGCGAGCCCATGATGTTGAACAAGCCAATCGCTGCAACCACCCAACCGCCGGTCTGCGCCGAGATGCCGCGATCGGACAGATAAGCCGGCAGATGCACGGTGATGAAGGCGAGTTGAAAACCGCAGGTGAAGAAGCCGAGCACCAGCAGGACATAGGAACGGTGGCCGAACGCTTCGGCCAGCGCCGTCTTGAATGATTGCTGATCGGCGGCAGGTACGTTCGCCGAAATGGCTGGCGGCGTTGCGATCGCGAGCGACAGCGGCACGATCAGCAACATCAAGATCGCATACACCGTCAGCGCCGCCTGCCAGCCGAAATTGTCGATCATTGCCACGCCGAACGGCGCAAACAGGAATTGGCCGAACGAACCGGCGGCGGTGCCTGCACCGAGCGCAATGCCGCGCTTTTCCGGCGGCAGCAATTTGCTGAAGGCCGACAGCACCAGGTTGAACGAGCAGCCGGAAAGACCAAAACCGATCATGACTCCGGCGCCGAGATCGAGCGACGATGGCGTCGCGGCATAACGCATCAACAGGAGACCGCCGGCATACAATACTGCGCCGGCAACCATCACCCGCAACACGCCGAACCGGTCGGCGATTGCGCCCGCGATCGGCTGGCCCAATCCCCAGAGCAAGTTTTGCAGCGCCAGCGCCAGGCCGAAGACGTCGCGGCCCCAGGTGAACTCGCGGCTCATCGGCTGAATGAAGAAACCGAGGCTCGAGCGCGGACCGAAACTCAACAGCGCGATCGCGCAGCCGCAAATGATGATCACCAGCGGCGTCCGCCAGTTGCTTGCGCCAGAGGCCGGACGAAGGTCGTTTACCGCCATGTGATTCCTCGATTTGCTCGGGCCCCGGCCCGGGAGGGCCGATCAAACATTACGAGCAGTTAATGCATCTGCATGGAAACCCCAAGGGCAACCGTGCGAAATTTGTCGCTGCAAGGCAGCCCTGCAAAATCGGCGAGGACAATTTTTGCGACGGGCGAGAGCAATTTCTGTTGCCGCTCATAAACGCGAGCGATTTCACAATCGTCATCCCTGCGAACGCAGGGACCCATAGCCACCGGCGGTCATTTTACGAAAGGCATCTGCCACACGGCTCTATCGATGGACGGGTCTACCGTTTCGCGCTGACCTGTTCGGCCGAGCTTTGCGCGGCTTCGGCAAGCTGGGCGGAGATTTGCGCGGTTTGCGCGGCCGTTCCCCAACTCGGCGCGTCGCTGCCATCGCCCCAGGCGCGTGGCCGATAGAAGGTATGGACGCCGAATTTGTACATCTTCTTCATCTCGTTGACCCAGGACGGGCGCACCCAATAGGCGTGGTAGTGCGTCGACTTGTCGACTTCCGGCAGCCAGAGCTGGCCGTCGAGCATCGCTTTGGAGATCTTCTGGGCGCGATCCCACATGTCGGGCTCGCGAACCACGTCGGGATTGTTGTCGCAGGCGAAGGTGAACTGGCAGGCAAGGTGGCGGTGCTTGTTCTGATAGACCACACCGCACACGGTGTCCGGATATTTGCCGGAGAAGGCGCGGTTCAACACCACCTGGGCGACCGCGATCTGGCCGCGCACCGCTTCGCCGCGAGCCTCGAAATAGACGGCCTCAGTGAGGCACTTCTCCGATTTGGCGCGCGACTTCGCGTCGAAGAGGCCGAGACGTTCGGCCGGCGTCTTGGCGCGTTGGTTGTCGGAATTGACCTCGCCCTTCGGCGCGATGCTCTCGCCCATCTCGCCGGCTTTGACCGGTCCGTCGGCATTGACCGGCAGCGAGGCCATGATCTTCATGTCGGGATCAGGAAGCGCGCCCGGCATCACGATCGTTGGTTCTTCGCCGGGTTGCCACCGCTCCATGCTCTCGGGCGAGCCAAGCGATGAGCCGAAAAACAGGCTGGAGGTCTTGAAGGAGAAATTGTCGCGCGGCGGTGCTGCGGCAACCGCGACCGGCGGCGCTTCGTGGGCGTTCTTGAGATCGTCGAGCGGCTTGGGTTCGAGCGACATCGACACATCGTATTGCGGCAGCGGCGGCGCGCTCAGCGCGGCCTGAAGTTCGGGATCGAGCGGCACGCGCTCGGCAGGCACTGCTGCGGTCTTGGCTCCCTTCACCGACGCATTGGAGGTCGAGGGATCTTCGTTGGCCGGCGCGTTCCCGGCGGGCACAACTGTCTCCTGAGGCGGCGCGACGACGAGACGATCGCCCTTCAACGTACGGTCGACCTTGGGGAAATCGGCGGCGCGATAACGCGGCGGCGGTGCGGCAATCGGATTGCGCGTCACGGAACCGGTGATGTCGATGCCCTGATTGTCGAGGCTTGCAAGGCGATAGGTCGCACTTTGCGGCGAAGAAGTTCCGATCGGACGGCCGAAGCTGAAGGTTGCGACCTGGATGGAGCCGGCGGCGGAGAACACCCGCTTCTGCCAGCGCTCGGCGACGCCCGGCTGCCGAGCCAGCAGTGACGCGATATCCTGATATCCGATCTCGGTCGGCATCAATGCGAAGACGCAGAGACCGAGACCGAAGGACGCGAACCGCGCGCCCTTCGGCTGGTTACGCAACACAAACATCGATACGCTCACGCAACGCTTACAAAAAACGATCGAACGTCAGTACATCCGTGCAATTCGACCTTTTCTGTTGGTATCGAATTTAGGTTTCTGGCGAGTTAATCACCGTTGCTCGCGCGCTACACGCAAGAAGGCGCACGCGTTGGCGCCATCGCATCGGAAGTGTTGGTAAACGGCGGCCGGATGAAAGTGGTAAATATCCCGTCAACAAAGATGATGAACAAAATCTTCAGTGCGCAGATTTTTGCCGCTTGCGCATGAACACATGCCCACACCCAATCGGGCGTAGCCGATATCCCATCGTCCGTACGAAAGGCTGCATCCCATTTGCCGTCTCGGCTTTTGGCTTGCCGAAGTGACATGTTTCCTGAGCCTGGGAGGCGTCCGTTCAACTGGCGCGATTTGGTTTCGGAGGGCAACGGCCATGGATCTTCGGCATGCGACTGACGGCATCTACCTCGATCGAAAGGATCCAGTGGGGCGCGATGCGTCGGTTCCGCTCTGGCTTCCCGCGGATTCGCGGCCGCACTTTCCGATCGACACGGGATATAACAGCGCCGGTGGCGGTGGGGACGGCTATTTTTACGGGAGCATGATCGACAGCAGCTACGCTGCGTTCGAGCCGTTCAATATGTCGCAGGCGGGATTCCATGCGACATCAAGCGCTCATCAGGTCAACATCGGGCTCTTCGATCAGTCCGCGACCCAGATCGCCGGGATTGGCGGCGATGGCGGCGATTGGAATGCCGCCATGGGAGGAAGCATCGGCCTCTCCGGATCAATTGGTTCCGGCAGCATCACGAGCGGAGACAACGGCGCCGGCGATGGCGGCAATGGCCAATTCGCCGGGACCCTGATGCATCTTCCGGTGGCGGTCTATAGCCCGACCAACATCGCGGTAGCGGGTTCTCATGGCACCGCTGACGCCCATCAGTCGAATTCAGCCCAGTTCCTTCAAAGCGCAACCCAGATTGCCGGTGTGGGTGGCGGTGGTGGCGGTGGCAATGCGGCGGGCGGCGGAAGCGTATCCGTCTCGGGATCTCATCAATCGGCCGACCACGGCGGGAACAGCTCCGACCTGATCACGACCGGGGGGAACCACGCCGGGGACGGCGGAGGCGGATATTTTTATGGCAACATCGTTCACGCATCATTCGCATTGTATGACCCGATCAATATCGCCGTGGCGGGATACAATTCCCACGCCGAGGCTGACCAGACGAACAATGTGGAATTCAATCAAACCGCCTTTCAGATGGCCGGCGTCGGCGGGAGTGGCGGCAACGGCAATATCGCGATCGGCGGAGACGCGGGTCTCCCCTCCTTCATCTCGGGCCTGATCGGTTCTGACGTCATAGCGACAGGCAACAACGGTGCAGGCGTCGGCGGCGACGGCCATTTCGCCGGCAGCCTCATCGATCTCAATATCGCGATCTACGCGCCTATCAACATTGCGGTCGCCGGTCCCAATTCCACAGCCGATGCTCACCAGACCAACAACGTGCACTTCGATCAGAGCGCGACCCAGATTGCCGGCATCGGCGGTGACGGCGGCCACGGCAACGCCGCGTTTGGCGGCGACCTCGCCATGCATCTGCTGGCGGACCACCATCTGCTGTCTCACGCCTAGAGCGGAACCTTTCTTCGAATCGTCCTCCCGCCTGCCCTATCGCTCGATTTGAGCATGATCTCCGCGCAAACGCTTTGCGTTTGCGGCGCGGGGTCGTGCTCTCGCGCTATCGACGTTGCCTGATTTCGTCCGCGAGAGGGTAGCCGTTCGGGCGTACACCCACTCAGATCGGGTGGCATCAGCTTTGACAGCTTGGCCTTCAGGGTGCGCAAAACCAAGATCGCCCTCGTCCAATAGGGACGTACGGTGTCCAAACCAACAAGGGAGTCTCACATGTCAAAAGGATCATTTCCATCTGATGCAATCTCGCTCAAGGGGATTTCGACGGGGGAGAACAGCGCCGGCAATGGCGGAAACGGCACTAACTCCGGCAACATCAGCAACAGTCCGAGCATCAACTTCAACCCGACCAACAAGGCTGAAGGCGCAGACGTTCACGTCAACACCGGCGACAAGGTCTACCAGAAGGCAGACTGGGATGCAGGCGGAGCAAAGACGACGGCCGACTGGTTCTCCAAGGCCTACGGCGGAAAGACCACGTCGGACGGCGATCAGAGCTCCAAGAGCGGTCACGATACTTCCAAAGTGGATGCCAGCACGACGGCCTATCAGACCAACTTCCTCGCCGCGGACATGAGTCAGAACGTGGCGGCCGGCATTGGCGGCAACGGCGGAAGTGGCAACAAGGCGGAAGGCGGCGACGTTCACATCAAGGCCTCGATCGAGTCCGTCAACCTGAATGACGTGCTCAATCATTCCGGTGGCTTCCATGGCGACGATTTCGTTCACGTCTGATTGGCGTTCATGAGGACGGGAACCGGCGGTCACTGGCCGCCGGTTCTCAACTTGTCGCGAAGTCGAACAGTGCCGGGGCGCAACTCTCTGGCGGGGGACCGCAATGCTGATGCCGCCGCTCGGGCCACAAATAATGTCACCGCCGCAGACGCCTTTGGAGGCGGCCTTGCGGACCTGCGCAGGTTCGCTCGCACTCGTCTTTGCGTATAGCTGCAGTTACAACCTCCTTCTTCTGGCGCCTTCCATCTATCTGCTCCAGATCTACGATCGCGTGCTGTCAAGCCGCAGCGTCGATACGCTCCTGATGCTGACACTGATCGTCGCGCTTACCGTCATCGTGGGTGGAATGCTCGATGCATTGCGCCGCGCTGCCTTGGGCCGGATCGGTGCCTGGCTCGAGGATCAACTCCGTCCGGCGGTAGTCTCTGCCTGCTTCGAACACGCCTATCGGGCCAATCAGGCGCGCGCATCGGAGGCCTATCGCGATCTCACGAGCCTGCGTCAGTTCGCCCAGTCCGGCGCCGGCCCGATGCTGTTCGATGTGCTCTGGACACCGCTCTTCCTCGCCGTTCTCTTCCTCGTGCACCCCTTGCTCGGGCTGATCGGCACCGCCAGCGCGATTGCCCTGTCCGGCCTGGCATTTGCCGGCGATTTCGTCACCGAAGGCCCAGTCGCGCGCTCGGTTGCCGCGCTGACGAAGACTTATGGACGGCTCGGCATGGCCGTCGGAAACATCCACATGATCAGGGCGATGGGAATGCTCGATGGCGCCACCCGGCTTGTCCACCAGGCCGCGCAGAATGCCAGCAACGAGCAACAGACGGCCGAACGCCGCATTGAAATCGTCATGCTGATCTCCAAACCAGCGCGGGCGCTGGCGCAGGTCCTGATCATGGGCTGCGCCGCATGGCTCGTCCTCGACCAGGGCAAAAGTCCCGCCATCATCTTTGCCACCACGCTGTTATTCGGGCGCGCAATCGCTCCGGTCGAAGGCGCTATCGTGGGCTGGAAGGCATTTACAACGGCCGTCGCCGCTTATCGCCGGCTCAGTGCTGCCCTAGTCGCCGTCACTCCAGTTACGGACGCCAAGGACCTCGCGGACCGGCCGAAGGGGAGTCTCATCGTCGACAATGTGGGCGCAGCGCTGCCGGGATCGGGCCAATTGATGCTCAAGGGCGTGTCGTTTCGTCTCGCGCCCGGCGAGTGCCTCGGTATCATCGGCCCATCCGGCTCCGGCAAATCCACGCTCGGCAAGATCATCGCCGGAATTTCCGCTCCGACGTCGGGCTCGGTCCTGCTCGACAGCATCGACGTTCTGACCATGCGCGATTCGGGCGGCGGCCGGCGCCTGGGATATTTGCCGCAAGACATCGATCTGTTCGGAGAGACCGTAAAGGACATCATTGCTCGGCTGAACGATGCGGATTTGCCCAAGGTCGTCGAAGCAGCAAAGCTGACTGGACTGCACGAGTCGATCGTTCGGCTGCCGCAGTCGTATGACACGGTCATTTTGGGCGGTGGGGCCCATCTGTCGCGTGGATTCCGTCAGCGCCTTGGCCTTGCACGGGCGTTTTTCGGCGACCCGCATGTTGTGGTTCTCGACGAGCCCAACGCCAGCCTGGATTACCTCGGCGAATGCATGCTGGCCGAGGCCATTGAACAGATGAAGGCGGCCAATACGACGGTGATCATCATTACTCACCGGATCGGGATCCTCGCCGTCACGAACAAAATCGCCATCATGCAGGGCGGCGCAATCAGTGCGTTCGGTGACAGCAAGGAAATCTTCGAGAGGTTCCTGACCCGGCCTCAAGTCACCTCGCGCGAGGCCACGACGCCGCATTCGAACCGGGAATACGAAGGCGCTGTTGACGATGCCTCACCGCAGCCAATCTTGCGGTGATCGGCCATGATCTCTCTGCCCAAAGGGAAAAGTGATCTGATGAAAATCGCATTCGATCGCCTCTGGATCAGGCAGGTTCCGCGGTGTCGCGGTTCGACATCGCTAACGCTTCCGGACCGGCTTCGCCGCGTTGGCGGGACAGGAAAGCTAGTGGTCAGCGACATCGTCCTGGGCTCAACGGTTCTCGCGAGAATTACATTCGATTGCGTCCGGGGTCGGTGGACACCACGCTGTCTCGGATCGGTGTCGCCAACGCTTCAGGACCGGCTTCGCGGTGTTACCTGGACGGGAAACCTGCTGGTCGGCGGCTTTGTGCTGGGTCTCGGGACCTGGTCAACCTTCGCCTCGCTCGAAAGCGCCGCGGTTGCCACCGGCACCATTGAATCCGAGTCGAGCCGAAAAACGATCCAGCATTTCGAGGGCGGCATCATCAAGCAAATCATCGTCGCGGACGGCGACGTCGTTCGCGCCGGACAAACTTTGATCCTGCTGGATGACACGAAGGCGCGGTCCGAAGTCCAGAGCTTGCGAGGTCAGTTATGGGACGCGGTCGGGCGCGAAGCGCGGCTGTTGGCGGAGCAGCATGGATATGAGCGGGTGTCGTTTCCTGCCGACCTGCAGGAGGAGCAGAAATCGAATCCCGGCGCTGCGGCCGTTGTGGCCGCGCAGCAAAGCATCTTCGAGACGCGCCGGCAGGTCGTCCAGTCGCAAATAGCTGTCATCAGGGACAAACGGATGCAGGTGGAGAAGGAAATCACCGGCATGAGGGACCAGGAAAGCGCGACGGCACGACGGTCCGAAATCGTCCGTGAAGAGGTCGCCACAGTTACCTACCTCGTGAACAAGGGACTTGAGCGGCGCCCGCGCCTTCTCAACCTCGAGCGGGAGATGGCTGAAATCGACGGGCGGCGGGGTGAACTTGCCGCGCAGATTTCGCGCGCGGAGCAAACGATCGGCGAGTCGCAGACATCGCTCCTCAAACTCGAAAGCGACCGGCAAAACGAAATCGCGCAGTCGCTCCGTGAGGCCCAGAATCAGATTTACCAACTGCGCGAGCGGTTGCAGACAGCCTCAGATCAGCTCACGCGAACCGAGGTCAAGGCGCCCGAGGCTGGCGTCATCACCGACCTGCGGGTCCACACACCGGGCGGTGTGATCGGCACAGGTGCTGCTCTGATGGATCTCGTGCCCCGGCAAGACCGCCTCATCGTCAGCGCGCGCGTGAGGCCTGAGGACATCGACGTGGTTCGCCCCGGACTGAGCGCGGATGTCCAGCTTCTGCCGTACAACCAGCGCCGCGTGCCCCGCCTCCATGGAACGGTGATGCACGTCTCCGCCGATCGTCTCCTCGATAAGCGCACCGACCAGCCATATTATGCGGCCAAGATCCGGGTGCAGGATCCTCGCATCACCGAAACCGACCGGGTCCAGATCATTCCGGGAATGCCGACGCAAGTTTTCATCAAGACCGGGCACGGTACCGTGGCCCTTTACGCGCTGAGACCCCTGCTCGACAGCTTCAACAACGCGTTTCACGAGGATTGAGCAGCTCCCGGAGTGAGCTTGCGCGCCTGCATCATGAAGACGAGTAGGCGCGCGGCAGCGCGCGGTTGAACCGGCCCGATAATCGGCCGCTGCAACGAAGAACCGCTTCGGTGCGATTGTGCGCCGAGCACTTCCGCATGATATGCTGAATGTGCATTTTGACGGTGTTTTCCGAGAGGTTGAGCCTCGCCGCGATCAGCTTGTTGGGAAGACCGAGTTCCAGCCCTTCGAGCACTTGCTGCTCACGAGGCGTAAGCTCGGCAACCGGCCCTTCGATCAAACCACTCGTGCTGCCGTTCCCATTACTGATCGCCGGCGGTTCGGGAAGATCGACGTCGGCGGTAGTGGTCAGAAGCGCCGGCGTGTCAACCTGGCTGACGATCGGCAGCGGTCGATACACGCCGCCGGCAAGCACGAGGCGCAAACCTGCGATAGCGATCTCGACAGGAATCGATGTCGAAAAAAAGCCACGGATCCCCCTCTGCATCGCGGTCGTCGCCGTGTCCTCATCGTCGCGGCTCGACAGCAGCGCGACCGGCACTCCCGGACAGAGTTCTTCAAGCAGTATGAGCCGTTGCTCCACCGTGGGATCGGCGAGCAGCTTGTCTCCGATATTGAGCATGACCAGGCGGATATCTCTTGCGGATATGCAAGTCAGATCGCCGGTCGCGGCCAATTCGACGACTTCAAACTCGGCGAACTCTCGCTTGAGGATGCCAAGGATACATGTCCGCGTCAGGACATGATGCTCGATGACCACCAGCACCGGCGAACGGTGCAATCGATGGGATAGATGCGAAGAATAAGTAAACTCGTCCATGACGTTCCCAAAATCCTGTTTCCACGGAACTCGTTTCGCCTGCGCGATGTCAGTTATCGATTACTGCCACTCCGGCGCGACGACCGGAACGATGCCGCGCAGAAATGTCTGTCGACCTCTCCACGTAGTGCGTGTGAGCCGATTGAATCCGCTTTCAGCGTTCGGATTGGCGGCGGATATTTCGTCCGCCGTACTTCAGAGCGCGATGACTTTTCTTCGAATCGTCAACCCGCTGTATCTTTTTATTTGAGCATGACCTTCTTCGGAAAACCGGCACCCACTTTTCCGGGTCATGCTTCAATTACAAATATTCCGATAGGCTGCTGCTGCCGCGGTTTCGGGGCCGCCACTCACGACGTATGCGTCATCGTCTTTCACGAGATACAGGAAAGCCATTTCTCCCGTGTCCGCACCCGACGCATTCTTCCCCTTGACGTGACCGCATATGGTGTCGACGTTTTGTCGTAGGGTGTTCGTCCTGATCGCCCGCTTCATGTCCTGAAACTCGGCAGATGCGGGGTTCTCCAACTTCGCCGCAATCGCCATCTTCGCCCTGCTCATTATGGAATCGGAAGTCTGAGCGGGCTGATTGGCCGCGGAATCTTCAACCGCGGCCGGGCTTGTCGATTTTGCCTTCTCCGTGGCGGCCTGAGAGTCGGCTTTCGCAGATGAAGAACTATTTTTCGGAGGTTTGGACTTGGCTTCCTTCCTTGCCGAATGGACCTTGGTTGACGACGGCTTCAGTTCGATCGGTGCGTCTTCAGCGGTCCTTGCGGAGCACGGAAGTCCGTTCGCTTGCACACACCCGTTCACGTCCGCTTGTGGCGGTAGAACACAACTGCAGCCGATCAAGGTTGCAGCTAGAGCACCAATGAGAAGCGTTCTCATGCAATCCCTCCTTGGGGGCCGAGTTCCGCTCGCAGTTCTTGCGACACAAGATTGATGGTGATTATTTATATGTTGCGCAAAAACCTTAAGTGCTCATTAACGTGAGCTGCTTTGCGACAAGCAACTGCTGTTACGATGCCGCATGCTTCGTGCTGCGCACGCGATCCGCAATCTTCGTTCTGAGAATAAGACGCAGTGTCGCCACAATATCGCGCGCTGCGCAAAAAAAATGGCCGGAGAAACTCCGGCCATTTCAATTTCAATATCGGTTATTCCGTCTCACGCCTGGCTCGCAACCACCTTGCCGAGTGCAGCTTGCGCAGCCGCGAGGCGCGCGATCGGCACGCGGTAGGGTGAGCACGAGACGTAGTCGAGTCCAACCTCGTGGCAGAACGCGACGGAGGCAGGATCGCCGCCATGCTCGCCGCAAATGCCGACCTTGAGATTCGGACGCGTCTTGCGTCCGCGGGCGACGCCGATCTTGACGAGTTCACCAACGCCATCGCGATCGACAGAGATGAACGGGTCGATCTCCAGAATTCCCTTGGTGATATAGGTGCCGAGGAATCCGGCGGCGTCGTCGCGACTGATGCCGTAGGTGGTCTGCGTCAGATCGTTGGTGCCGAAGGAGAAGAATTCGGCGGTCTGCGCGATATCGCCGGCCATCAGGCACGCGCGCGGCAACTCGATCATCGTACCGACCTGGTAGGCGAGCTTCTTGCCGGTTTCCTTCATCACCGATTGCGCTGTGGCGTCGATGCGGGCCTTGACGAGATCGAACTCGGCCTTGGTTGCGATCAACGGCACCATCACCTCGAGACCGACGGCCTTGCCGGTGCGCTTTTCGGCCTCGACCGCGGCTTCAAAGATCGCGCGCGCCTGCATCTCCGCGATTTCCGGATAGGCAATGGCAAGGCGGCAACCGCGGAAGCCGAGCATCGGATTGAACTCGGCGAGATCGCGGGCTCGATCGGCGAGCCTGCGCGGATCGGTATTCATCGCGCGCGCGACTTCCTCGATCTCGGCCTGGGTGTGCGGCAGGAATTCATGCAAGGGCGGATCGAGCAGACGGATCGTGACCGGCAGACCCTTCATGATCTCGAACAGCTCGACAAAATCCGCGCGCTGCATCGGCAGCAGCTTCGACAGCGCGGCGCGGCGGGATTGCTCGTCCTCGGACAAGATCATCTCGCGCACGGTGCGGATGCGCCTCTCCTCGAAGAACATGTGCTCGGTGCGGCACAGCCCGATGCCTTCACCGCCGAACTTGATCGCGGTGCGCGCGTCTTCCGGCGTGTCGGCGTTGACGCGGACGCCGAGCTTGCGAACCTGGTCGGCCCAACCCATCAGCGTGCCGAACTCGCCGGACAGCTTCGGTTCGATCATCGGCATCCGCCCGGCCAGCACCTGACCGACCGAGCCGTCGATCGTGATAACGTCGCCGGTCTTGAAGGTGCGCGTACCGATGCTCATGGTGCCGCGGCCGTAATCGACGCGGATGGTGCCGCAACCGGAAACGCAGGGCTTGCCCATGCCGCGCGCGACCACGGCGGCGTGCGAGGTCATGCCGCCGCGGGTAGTCAAGATGCCTTCGGCGGCGTGCATGCCGTGAATGTCTTCCGGGCTGGTCTCGACCCGCACCAGAATAACCTTGCGGCCGTCAGCCTGAAGCTTTGCGGCTTCATCGGAGGAGAACACGATCTCGCCGGACGCAGCACCTGGCGAGGCCGGCAAGCCGGTCGCGATGATGTCGCGCTTGGCTGCGGGATCGATGGTCGGATGCAGCAATTGATCCAGCGACGCGGGATCGATCCGCATCACCGCGTCCTTTTTCGAGATCAGGCCTTCATTGGCGAGTTCGACGGCGATGCGCAGCGCCGCTTTCGCCGTGCGCTTGCCACCGCGGGTCTGCAGCATCCACAATTTGCCCTGCTCGACCGTGAACTCCATGTCCTGCATGTCGCGGTAGTGCTTTTCGAGCAGCGTGTAGATCCGCGTCAACTCCTTGAACGCGTCGGGCATCGCGGTTTCCATCGAAGCCTTGTCGGAGCCGGATTCCTTGCGCGCATATTCGGTGATGTCCTGCGGCGTGCGGATGCCCGCCACCACGTCTTCGCCCTGCGCGTTGATCAGGAATTCGCCGTACAGCTTGCTCTCGCCGGTCGAGGGATTGCGCGTGAACGCAACGCCGGTCGCCGAGGTCTCGCCCATGTTGCCGAACACCATCGCCTGCACGTTGACCGCGGTGCCCCACAACTCGGGGATATCGTGCAGGCGGCGATAGGTCACCGCGCGCGCGTTCATCCAGGACGAAAACACGGCGCCGATCGCGCCCCACAATTGCGCATGTGGATCCTGCGGGAAATCGTGGCCGGTTTCACGCGCTACCGCGTCCTTGTATTTGCCGACCAGTTCGACCCAGTCGTCACCGGTAAGGTCGGTGTCGAGCGCATAGCCCTGGCTGTCCTTGAAGGTATCGAGGATGTCTTCGAAATGGGAATGATCGAAGCCGAGCACGACGTCCGAGTACATCGTGATGAAGCGGCGGTAGCTGTCATAGGCGAAGCGGCGATCGCCGGACAATTCGGCCAGCGCTTCCACGGTCTGGTCGTTGAGGCCGAGATTGAGCACGGTATCCATCATGCCCGGCATCGAGGCGCGGCCGCCGGAGCGGACCGACACCAGCAGCGGATTTTTGGAATCGCCGAACGCCTTGCCGGCCAATTTGCCGACATGCTCCAGCGCCTTCTCGACCTGCGCCTTCAAGGCCGGCGGATAGGATTTGTCGTGCGCGTAGAAATATGTGCAGACCGAAGTCGGAATGGTGAAGCCGGGAGGCACCGGCAGGCCGAGATTGGCCATTTCGGCGAGGTTGGCGCCTTTGCCGCCGAGCAGATCGCGTAATCCAGCTTTGCCCTCGGCCTTCCCGTCACCGAAAGTGTAAACCCACTTGTTCGATTTTACCGCCTCCGCGGCCGGCTTGCTGACGGCAGTCTTCTTGGCAGTAGCTTTGGCCACCGGCTTGCCGGGAGCCGTCTTCAACGCCTTGCGTGCCGTGGCTGGCGGCGGGGCCTTGGCCCGGGCGGATGGCTTTGATTTCGCTACTGTTTTCGCTGCAGGTTTCTCTGCGATTTTCTTGGACTTCGCAACGGCTTTGGCCATGGCTTCCAACTATCCGAAAGGGGGAGAAGATGCGCGCCTTACACCACTTTGAGAGGTTCCGCGCAAGCCGCGAAACCCGTCTTTCGCTGGCTAGAAGCGAAACATCTTGAACAAGCCAAGACCCGCCAAGCCGATGAAGATCAAATAGATCGCGACCACAAGGTTGAGGAAGCGCGGCATGATCAAAATCAAAACGCCCGCGATCAAGGCCACGATAGGCTGAATGTGGGCTGCCGTGATGGTCATCTGAAGTATCTCCGGAATGTCGTTGGGGAAGGACTCGAATCGACGCCTGCAACTTAACGTCTCGAGCGGTTTCGGAATAGGAGACGCTTGTCGCGTCAACGGGTTCCCGCTTCGCGAAAATTGCCCGAAATTGCCGCGTTTGTGACGGCTGTCATTCCGGAACAATGCAGCGCGCGATGAATTGGCTCGCATGATGCGCTGGCGGTTGTCGGCGCCTATTCTGGCGAAGGAGTGAGCCATGCGGAACAAACTACTTGCCATTGCAGTGATCACCGGTGCGATGGCGGCACCGATCGCGGCACAGGCGCAGAGCACAGTGGGCGTCGTTGGCGGCAACACCGTCGTCGTCGACGAGAACGAGGGTATCGTCGCCGCGCAGCGCCCGGCGTTCCGTGAATATATCGTTCGCGAGCGCGTGCCGAATTACACTATCCCGGGCCAGGTAGTGGTCGGTGGTGTGCTGCCGGAAGTCGGCGTGACCTATTATGACGTGCCGCAAACGTATGGCGCCACGCCGTATCGCTACAGTGTCGTGAACGGCCGTACCATTCTGGTCGAGCCGCGCACCCGTCGCATCGTTCAAGTGGTCGAGTAACCCTCGATAGCGTGAACGGTTAGTCCGGGCGCCGCGCAAGCGGATGTGCGCGATAGCGACCGGACATGAAAGCCTCGCCCGGTTTCCCCGCCGGGCGGGGCTTTTCATGTGTGAGTATGGATTCCCGGCCTGCGCCGAGTGGCGCATCCCCGAATGACGACGGGGCTATTCCCTGATTTCGAGCCCCGGCTTCTTCACCACGAGGCGATGGATCTTCTTCCCCGAGGAAGCGCTGACAACTTCTTCATCGAGCAACACTGTGGCCGCTTTCAGTTCCGCCAGGACGATCGCGGGATCGAACGCCGCATACAGCCGTCCATGGGCGTCGCGAAGATCGGAATTATCGGTGACGCGCCAGCTCAGATAAAGAATGCCGCTGGGCTTGACGATTTCGAGCAGGCGACGGACCGACGGCCCAATCTGCGCGCAGTCGAGATGCATGATCACGGTTTCGCACAGCACATTGTCAAAACTGCCAGCGGCAATGCCGCGCAGATCGGGCAATTCGGCAGGCGCGAATTTCAGGCCCGGATATCGCTTGCGCGCTTCCGTGAGCAAGCCTTCCGAGGCGTCAAAACCTGTAGCGGAGAAACCGTTGGCGTTGAGCCAGCCGACCTCGCGGCCACTGCCACAGCCGATATCGGCCGACGTCCCGCCTCGGACAAAAAACCGCTCAACGAGTTCCTGCAGATCGACGGGCGCCGGCTGTTCGTGCCACTCCTTTGCGAACGCTGCCGCTTCGCTATCGTAGGCGGCAAGCGTCTTTCGATCCACCATCAACCCTCAATCTTCGAAAAATCCGCGACCGCGCGCGTCGCCGCGCGAATCTCGTTCAGCAACCTTAGTCGGTTTTCGCGCACTGCAGGTTCATCGTCATTGACCTTGACCTTGTCGAAGAACGCATCGACCGCCGGACGCAGCTTTGCCATCGCGCTCATCGCCGCGGCGAAATCCTCTTTGGCGACGGCGCCGCCAGCTTCCGACTTGACCTGATCGATCGCTTTCGCCAGCGCCTTCTCCTCATCGACCTTGTAGAGCTTGGTGTCCGGCGCCCCGTCGAAGGTTCGCTTGTCCTTTTTCTCTTCGATCGAAAGGATGTTGCTGGCGCGCTTGGTGCCCGCGAGCAGGTTCTTGCCGTCGTCGGTATCGAGGAACTTGCCCAGCGCCTCGACGCGGCGGACCACCATCAGGAGGTCGTCCTGACCTCCGAGCGAAAAGACCGCATCGACGAGGTCGTGGCGGGCACCTTGGTCGCGGAGTTGGACTTTTAGGCGATCAGCGAAGAAGGCGAGCAGGTCGCCCGGAAGTTTCTGGGTATCAGCGGCCGGATACTTTGCTCCCTTCTCGGGCAATCCGAGAATTGCGGACTTGGCAGTTTCCAAGATGGGCAATCGGATCGCATTTTCGACGATCAACCGGATGACACCCAGCGCCGCCCTGCGCAGGGCAAATGGGTCCTTACTCCCCGTCGGCTTCTCATCGATCGCCCAAAAGCCAACCAACGTGTCGATCTTGTCGGCCAACGCGACGGCAACCGGCACTGGATCATGCGGCACGCGATCCGCGGGACCTTGAGGCTTGTAATGTTCCTCGCTCGCGGCAGCGACGGCGGCATCTTCACCCTGCGCCAGCGCGTAGTACTTGCCCATCAACCCCTGCAGTTCCGGGAATTCGCCGACCACTTCGGTGAGCAGGTCCGCCTTGCACAGCTTCGCTGCCCGGCAGACGTGACGGACATATTGCTGCTCATCGTTAAAATCGTCGGCGTTCATAAACTTGCCGTCGAAATAAGTCGCGCGCTGCTTCCACAGGACCGGCGCGATCTCCGCCGCCAGCCGCTCGATCCGCCTGATGCGCTCGCCCTGCGTGCCCAGTTTCTCGTGAAACACGATGCTGTCGAATTTCGGCAGCCGGTCTTCCAGCTTCGTCTTCAGATCGGTCTCATAGAAGAATTTCGCGTCCGCCAGCCGCGCGCGGATGACGCGCTCGTTGCCGGCGACGATCGCCTTACCGCCGTCGGAGGCTTCGATGTTGGCGGTGAGGATGAATTTGTTGGTGAGCTTCCCGGTTTTGGGATCGCTGACCACGAAGCACTTCTGGTTGTTGCGGATGGTGGCGCGGATCACCTCGCCCGGGATCGTGAGATATTCCTTGTCGAACGATCCCATCAGCGCAACCGGCCATTCGACGAGGCCCGCGACCTCGTCCAGCAGCACCTGATCCTCGACCAGTTCAAAGCCCTGCGCAAACGCCAACTGCTTGGCGTCGGCCAGGATGATGTCCTTGCGCGCCTGCGGATCGAGGATGACCTTCGCGGCCTTCAGCTTCGCCTCATAATCCTCGAAGCGGCGCACATTGATCGCAGCCGGGGCCATGAAGCGATGGCCGTAGGTGGTCTGCCCGGCCTCGATGCCGTCGACTGAAAATTTCACCACATCGGGTTCCTCGGTCTCAGGACCGAAGGTGGCGGTGATGGCATGCAGCGGCCGCACCCAGCTCAACGCGCCGGGCTTCGCCGAACGTTCGCCCCAACGCATCGATTTCGGCCACGGGAAGGTTCTGATGATCACCGGCAGCATGTCGGCGAGCACGTCGAGCGTGGCACGGCCGGGCTTTTCGATCAGCGCGATGTAGAAGTCGCCCTTCTTCGGGTCGGTCTGGATTTTGGCGTCTTCGATCTTCGCAAGGCCGGTGGCCTTCAAAAATCCCTGTATCGCCGCGTCGGGTCCGCCGACACGCGGGCCACGGCGCTCTTCTTTCAGGTCGGATTGCCGCGCCGGAATGCCGTGCACGGTCAGCGTCAGCCGCCGCGGCGTCGCAAACGCCTTGGCGCCCTCGTAGACAAGGCCTTCAGCAACCAATTTGTCGGTGACCATGCGGCGCAGATCGTCCGCCGCCTTCGCTTGCATGCGCGCGGGGATTTCTTCGGAAAACAACTCGAACAAAAGATCAGGCATCAGGCAGCCCTGCCCGCTTCGGTGTGCACCCAGGCTTCGCCGCAAGCCTTGGCCAGCTCACGCACGCGCATGATGTAGCTCTGCCGCTCCGTCACCGAGATGACGCCGCGCGCATCGAGCAGATTGAAGACATGGCTCGCCTTGATGCACTGGTCATAGGCCGGGAGCGCCATCAGATGTTCTTTTCGGTTGCTGGCCTCCCGCCATCCAAGCGCGAGATATTTCTTGCAGGCTTCCTCGGCCATCCTGAATTGCTCGAACAGCATCACCGTGTCGGCATATTCGAAATTGTGCCGCGAATATTCCTGCTCGGCCTGGAAGAACACGTCGCCGTAGGTCACTTTCTCAGGCCCCTCGCGGCCGTTGAAGTTCAGGTCCATGATGCGATCGACGCCCTGCAGATAGCAGGCGAGACGTTCGAGCCCATAGGTGAGTTCGCCGGCGACAGGTGCGCATTCCACGCCCGCGACCTGCTGGAAGTAGGTGAATTGCGATACTTCCATGCCGTCGCACCAGCATTCCCAGCCCAATCCCCACGCGCCGAGCGTCGGGCTCTCCCAATCGTCCTCGACAAAGCGGATGTCATGCAGGCTGGAGTCAATGCCGATCGCAGCGAGAGATTTCAGGTAGAGATCCTGAAGATTCGGCGGCGATGGCTTCATGATCACCTGAAACTGGTAATAGTGCTGCAGGCGATTGGGATTTTCGCCGTAGCGGCCGTCCTTGGGCCGCCGCGACGGCTGCACATAGGCCGCATTCCATGCCTTCGGACCGAGCGCGCGCAACGTCGTTGCCGGATGGAACGTGCCAGCGCCCATTTCCATGTCGTAGGGCTGCAGGATCACGCAGCCCTGCTCGGCCCAAAACCGCTGCAGAGCGAGAATAAAACCCTGGAACGAGCGTTCCGGGCGCATATGGGCAGGCAAGGCGTCCATCGTCAGAATCAGTCTCGCGAGGGGGTTTTGAAGCGCGCGGGACCGTATCGGCGGTGGCGAGGGGAATCAAGGCGATGAGTTCGGGAGTCATTCCGGGATGGTGCGTTAGGCGAACCCCGGAATGACGGGCCCTAGCCTGGCCGATAGGCGCCGGTCACGGGGTCGCGCCGCAGCGTCGGAATATCGCCTGTGCGGGCGGCCTCCGCGACGCGGGCCATACGCGCGTCTTCCAGTTCCCGGTTGATCCGGACGGCAGTCTTGTAGGCCCAGCGGACCACAGCGAGCCCACCCAGGGCGCCCGCGAATGCGATCAACGGCATCGGTCGATCCTTGTCGTTCACCTGTCAGCCCCCACGCCCGCATTCTCGCGCAAGCCGACCCGGCCTGCAATCACGCTTTCGGGACTAAATGGCGCGCTTACGCCCCTAAAACCCGAATTTGGCCCAAATCGCGCGGGTTTCGAGGGCGGAGATCAGCTCATCCGGCAGGCCTCCCATACCGTCGAGCGCACCGAGCGAGCCCGCGCCCGGCGACCTCCGGCCCAGCAGCCCGGACAGCATCCCGCTGGCAGGTGCGATCACCGGCGTCAGCACCTTCTCGCCGAAGCGCGCGCGCAGCGTCGAGCGCAGGTCGCCGATTGCATCCGCCAGGCCCAGCGCGATGGAGGTTTCACCCGCCCAATATTCGCCGGTGAACAGCACGTCGTCGGCGCCCTTGAGGCGAGAACCCCGGCTCTCTTTCACCAGCGATATGAAGATCGCGTGGATCTCGCGCTGAAGCGCCTTTACGCGCGACACGTCGTCGGGATTTTCGGGCAGGAACGGATCGAGCATCGCCTTGTGCGCGCCCGCCGTATAAAGCCGCCGCTCAACGCCGATGCGCTTGATCAGGTCCTGAAATCCAAAACTGCCGCCGACCACGCCGATCGAACCCAGGATCGAGGATGGGTCGCAGAATATTTCGTCGCCCGCGCACGCGATCATGTAGCCGCCGGATGCCGCGACGTCCTCGACGAACACCAGCACCGGCAATTTCTTTTCCGCGGCAAGCTGCCTGATCCGCAAATAAATCTGCCGCGATTGCACCGGCGAGCCGCCGGGCGAATTGATCACCAGCGCGACCGCTTTTGCATTTTTGGTGGCGAAGGCACGCTCCAGCATCTTGGCGACGCCCGACAACGACATGCCCGGCCGGAGCGGCGTCACCGCGCCGATCACGCCCGACAATCGCACCACCGGAACGACCGCGACCCCGCGCCTGAATTTTGCCGGGATGAATTCCTTCAGCCGCTCGACAAGGCCCGGCAGTCCGCTCCGATCACTTAATTGTTCACTCATGCCGTTACCTCGAATTAACCATTTTTTAGCCCGCCACTGTCATTGAATGGCTGGAACGTCTTTTGCATTGTGCTTGCCAAGGCTGCAATGGCGCAGCGGAGAGTGACATGAAAATCTATCTGCTGATAATGCTGATCGGGGCCCTTTTGGCCGCGGTTCATTTCACATCCACGCCCGAGCGGCAGTCGGAAACGCTTCCGCAATAGGCTTTTACGGCCAAATTTGCCGGCCACGATTTGCGGGTCAAGATTGCCCCTGCTCAAGATCTGAGCGCCCCGGCCCGATCACGGGTTTGCGAGCGGCAAATTCCCCTTCCCGGCGAGAATCTCCTGCACCCTTTTATTAGGCACGCCTGACTCATCATTGAGCATCAGGGCGGGATGGATCTGCGTCGGCGCGCGTCCGCCCTTGGTGGCGCGAATCAAAATGCGGTTCGCCGGCGTCCTCGCATCGCCGTGAACCGGCAAAATCTGAAGGCTGCCAAAACCGCGATCGAGCGCCGTCAGCACCTCGGCAATCCCGTCGGCGCGCCAGATCAACGTCAGCGCGCCACCGGATTTGAGGATGCGACGCGCGGCGTGAACCCAGTTCTCCAGCGTCGCCGCGGTCGCCACATGCGCGATCTCCCGCGCCCTGTCCGGCGAGACACGGTGTCGCACGGAATCGTTGAACGGCGGATTCATCAAGACGACATCGACGCTGTCGGGGGCGAGCCTGACCGAAGCAAACGCATCGGCGGAAGATTCGATATCGAGCACGATGACATCGGCGGCAATCGCATTTGCGATCGCATTGGCGCGTGCGAGGCCTGCCAGCGCGGCATCGATCTCGACCAAAACGAGATCAATCCCCACCACCCGTTTGGCAACCGCCAGACCCGCAGCGCCAACGCCGGCGCCGAAATCGGCCACCCGATCGCTCGGCCGCACCGGCGTGCTTGCGGCCAGCAGCATGGCGTCGTGACCGGCGCGATGCCCGGACTTGAGTTGCCGCAGACGCAACTGTCCGCCCAGAAAAGCATCCTCGGTGACGTCTGCAGCCAGATCAGTCATCGGCCCGCAATTCGTGGGCGAGGCCCGCATCGGCCAGAAGCTGGCGCGCTTCGCGGTTATCGTCCTCATGGACCAGGATACGGCGCGGCAGGACGCCCAGCGATCCCTCGATGATGCTCATATTCTGGTCCAGCACCAGATGATGAATATTGGCGCCATCGAGCAGGGCGCCAATAGCGGAAACCAGCACAATATCGTTGGTCCGAACCAATTCCCGCAATTTGCGTTCTCCTTTATCGGCCCAGTGCGACAGCTTGACGGCGCATGTCAACCGCTTCGTGCCCTTGCCGCTTCAGCCCGCACTTTCTATTGTAAGTAAGGATAGTGCGAATTGAGCCAATGTGGAGACCAGCGTGGCGGTTATTGTACCTTTCGAAAGCCCGTCGAACGCTTCGATAGATGAGCTGGTCGCCCTTGTGTCCGCCGACATGGAGCGGGTCAACGCCACGATCCTGTCGCGGACCGGTTCGGAAGTCACCATGATTCCCGAGGTCGCCAACCATTTGATCTCCTCGGGCGGAAAACGGCTGCGCCCGATGCTGACATTGGCGATGGCGGGCCTCACGGGCTATTCCGGCGACGGTCATATCAAGCTCGCCGCCTCGGTCGAGTTCATGCACACCGCGACCCTGCTGCATGACGACGTGGTCGACGAAAGCGAACTCCGCCGCGGCAAACTGTCGGCGCGGATGCTGTGGGGTAACGAGGCAAGCGTCCTGGTCGGCGATTTCCTGCTCGGCCAGGCGTTTCGCATGATGGTCGAGGTCGGCTCGCTTCGCGCGCTCGACATTCTCTCTTCCGCCGCAGCCACCATCGCCGAAGGCGAAGTGATGCAGCTTGCGGCCGCGAAAAACACCGCAACCACCGAGGACGAATATCTCGCTGTCATCCGCGGCAAGACCGCCGAACTGTTTGCCGCCGCCTGCGAGGTCGGCCCCGTCATCGCCAACCGGCCGAAGGCCGAGCAGACCGCATGCCGCTCGGTCGGCATGAATCTCGGCATCGCCTTCCAGCTTGTCGACGACGTGCTGGACTATGGCGGCAAGGCTGCAAAACTCGGCAAGAACATCGGCGACGATTTCCGCGAAGGCAAGATCACGCTGCCGGTGGTGCTGGCGTTCCGCCGCGGCAATGACAGTGAGCGCGCATTCTGGATCAAGGCGCTGGAGCGCGGCGAGATCGGGGCCAACGACCTCGACCACGCCATCGGATTGATGACAAAGCACCGCGCGCTGGAAGACACGATCAGCCGCGCCCAGCATTACGGCGCAATGGCGGTCGATGCGCTGGCGCTGTTCCCGGCGTCTGCGATGAAAACCGCGCTGGAACAGGTCGTGGCGTTCTGTCTGGCAAGATCGCATTGATACCCCTCACCTCGCCCCGCTTGCGGGGAGAGGTCGGATCGCCTCGGCGATGCGAAGCATCGTCCGGTGCGATCCGGGTGAGGGGGTACAGGTCTTTCGACAATCTTTGCTCGGAGAGAGGCCCCTCACCCCAACCCTCTCCCCGCAAGAGCGGGGCGAGGGAGAAGAGAGGCCAAGCCCACCCTACGAGCTTCTCAGCTCAGCGTTCCCGCATGCACCCACCATGACGGGCGGTCGCGGCGGATTTGCTCCGCGGCGCGTCCGGCCTCGGCGGTGTTCTCGTAAACTGCAAAACATGTCGCGCCCGATCCGGACATCCGCGCCAGCCACGCGCCGTTGGTGGCGCTGAGCGCCGCGATGACTTCACCAATTGCAGGCTCGATGCGCGTTGCCGGCGCTTCCAGATCGTTGGAACTGGCAGCGAGCGCTTCGACCCAGTCTTCGAGCGATGCCTTCTCTTCCGGCCACGACCGGTCCTGCAGCAATATGTCGGTGGCGCCGACCAGCAGTTGACCACTGCGCAGGCCCAGCGCGCGGAACACATCCTTGGTCGCGACGGGAATGCAGGGGTTGACCATCACGCAGGGTATCTTCGGCAAATTCAAAGGCCGCAGCGTTTCGCCGACACCGGTCATGACGCAGGCGCGTGACGCCACGCACACCGGCACGTCGGCGCCGGTCAATTGCGCGACTTCCATGATACGGGGATCGTCGAGCGGCAGGCCGTTCAATTGCGCCAGCAGCCGCAGCGCGGCCGCAGCATCCGCCGAACCGCCGCCGATGCCAGCCGCGACCGGCAGCACCTTTTCCAGTGTGAAACTTCCGACCTTCAAGCCGGGTACGCGCTCACCGAGCAGGCGCGCGGCCTTGATCACGAGATTGTCGGATAACTCGCCGCAGGCCTGCGCCAGCGGTCCTTCAGTCGTGAGACTGAGTTCGGGACCCGGCGTCAACGTCAGCCGATCGGCGCAATCGGCAAATGCGACCACGCTTTCGAGATCGTGGTAGCCATCGGTACGACGTCCCATTACCAGCAAGGTCAAATTGACCTTGGCACGCCCGTCCTCAACCAGTGCCGGCACGACGACCCGCCTCCCCCAAGCGTTAAACTCAGCCGCCCTTGCCGTCTTCCTTCTTCTTGTCGGCAGACGCCGCAGAAGAGGTGTCCTCGGGCAGGCCGTTCTCGATCTTGGCCTCGATCTTCGGCAGTTCCTCCGCCTCGGGCTTGAGGTCGCGAGCATGGGCCCACTGGAACTTGGCTTCCAGCGTGCGGCCGACGCGCCAATAGGCGTCGCCGAGATGATCGTTGATGGTGGGATCCTCGGGCTTGAGATCGATCGCACGCTCGAGATTCTTCACCGCGTCCTCGAAATTGCCGATGCGGTAATAAGCCCAGCCGAGCGAGTCCACGATATAGCCATCGTCAGGACGCTGATCGACGGCACGCTTGATCATCTTCATGCCTTCGTCGAGATTGATGCCCTGGTCGATCCAGGAGTAACCGAGATAGTTCAGCACATGCGGCTGCTCGGGCTGCATTTGGAGCGCCTTGCGCATGTCGGCCTCGGCCTTGCTCCATTGCTTGGAGCGCTCCTCGCAAATGCCTCGATAGTAATAAGTGACCCAGGCATTCTTGTCGTTGGCCGCGGGCAGCACCTCGACCGCCTTGGAGTAAGTCACGGTGCAATCGGAGAACTTCTTGCGGCCGCGCTCGATATTGCCGAGCGCCATGATCGCCTCGACATCCCTGGGATCTTCGGCGGTGACTTCCTTCAGGATCTTGATCGCCTCATCGCTGCGGTCGGCGGCGTCGAGATTGGTGGCGAGCTGAATCTGCGCATTGCGCTTCAGCGGCGAACTGGCAGGCATCCGCTCATAGACCTTGATCGCCATCGCCGGCTTCTTCACCGACTCATAGAGATCGGCGAGCGACAGCAGCGCCAGCGGATGGTTGGGCTGCAGATAGAGCGCAAGCTGCAGATAGACCAGCGCCAGATCCTCGCCGCCACGGCGGGTCAGCGTCGCGCCGATGCCATACAACGCCTCGGCTGCACCGGCCTGCGCCGTTTCGACCAGCGGCGACATCTTCTTGCCGGCCTTGCTCTCGCGCAGCCCTTCCTGCACCAATGGATGTCGCGGCAGCTTCTTGTCGAAGGTTTCGTAGATCGCGGCGGCGGCCGTGGAGTCCTTGTTGCGCGACAGCCAGCGCGCATAGGCCTCGGAAACCCGCAGCATGGAATCATCCAGCTTGTAAGCGCGCTCGAAGCGTGCACCGGCATCCTTCTCCTTGTTCGCAAGTTCCAGGATCATGCCGGCGTGCAGATCCTTGAACAGCGGATACCATTCCGGTCCGGTCAGCTTGTCGATATTGGCGACCGCCGTTTTGGCATCGCCCGCGCCATAGCTGGCCCAGCCCGACAACAGCGTCGCGACCAGATCGGTGATCGGTCCGCGGATCGACTGGTTGATGTTGATCTGGGCGGTGGCGTATTTCTTTGCCTTGAGGTCGCGCACGCCGACCACCAGCCGGGCGACACGGTTGGACTTGTCCAGCGTCAGGATACGGTCGGCGAGCTTGACGGCCTCGTCGATGTCGCCATCCGCCAGCGACGAGATGAAGGCGCGGTCGAGCAGTTCGTTGTTCTTCGGATCGGTACGGAGCGCGGAGCGGTAGAACGCGGCAGCGGAGCTGGCGTCGCGCTCGACGCTGGCATGGCGCGCGGCCAGATAGCTGCCCGACGTGGTCAACCCCTTCAGATCGGACTTGCTCGGAAATTGCGCGCCATTGTCGCCGGAATGCTCAGGCGTTTGCGCCCAAAGCTGCCCGGGAGCGGCTAGCGCAACGACGGTGACTGCGGCGATCGTCCAACGATTCAAACGAGTGGAAAGCATCACGGTTCGCCTAGCTCCAGGAGTATTGGGATCATCTTGAATGCGAACCCCACGCGGCGGCATCAAGGTTGGCAACAATGCCGCTTTTGGCGCTCAACCGCAAGGATAGGCCAAGAAAACACCGAGAAACATCACGGAAACATCTGGCGAATCGATTGGCGGAATAGACTGTTAGACCGCCGATTTGGCCAGCATCCCCGGGGTAACCCTTGCACTGTGGCAGTATCGTGACCGGAGCGTGGGATTAGGCGGAACGGGCTCACGCAATCGTGGTCGGCGGCTTCACATGGCCTCGTAATTGGGCCCGCCGCCGCCCTCGGGCGGAACCCAGGTAATATTACCGTTCGGGTCCTTCACGTCGCAGGTTTTGCAGTGAACGCAGTTCTGGGCGTTGATCTGGAATCTGGGGCCGGATGCCTCCTCGACCCACTCATAGACGCCGGCCGGGCAATAGCGGTTGGAGGGACCGGCATAGATGTCGTGCTCGGAGGTCTTCTGCAGGTTCAAATCGGCGACCTTGAGATGAACCGGCTGGTCCTCTTCGTGATTGGTGTTGGACATGAATACCGACGACAGCTTGTCGAACGATATCTTGCCGTCCGGTTTCGGATACGGAATCGGCGCATGCGTCTTCGCCGCGTCGAGCGTCTTGCGATCGGGCTTTGCATGCGACTGGGTTCCGAACAGCGAGAAGCCCAGCGTGTTGCACCACATGTCGAAGCCGCCAAGGGCTACGCCGATGATGGTGCCGAATTTCGACCACAGCGGCTTGACGTTGCGCACCCGATGCAGGTCCTTGCCGATCGCGGAATCGCGCCAGGCATTTTCGTAATCGACCAGTTCGTCATTGCTGCGGCCCGCGCCAAGCGCTGCCGCGACATGTTCGGCGGCGAGCATGCCGCTGCCCATCGCATTGTGCACACCCTTGATGCGCGGCACATTGACGAAGCCCGCCGCGCAGCCGATCAGCGCGCCGCCCGGAAACGTCAACCGCGGCACCGACTGGTAGCCGCCCTCGGTGATGGCGCGTGCGCCATAGGCAAGCCGCTTGCCACCTTCGAACACGGTGCGGATCGAGGGATGGGTCTTGAAGCGCTGGAATTCGTCGAACGGCGACAGATACGGATCGTCGTAATTCAGATGCACGACGAAACCGACGGCCACCTTGTTGTCGTCGTAGTGATAGAGGAACGAGCCGCCGCCGGTCGAATTGTTCAGCGGCCAGCCGAACGAATGCTGGATCAGACCCTTCTGATGCTTTGCAGGATCGATCTCCCAGACTTCCTTCAAGCCGATGCCGAATTTCGGCGGCTCGCTTTTGGCATCGAGCGAATATTTCGCGATCAGCTGCTTGGAGAGGCTGCCGCGCGCGCCTTCGGCAAACAGCGTGTATTTGCCGAGCAGTTCCATGCCCCGCGTGTAGGAATCCTTGTGCGAGCCGTCCTTGGCGACACCCATGTCGCCGGTCGCGATGCCGCGCACCGCGCCCTTGTCGTCGTAGAGCACCTCGGCCGCGGCAAAACCCGGATAGATTTCGACGCCAAGCGCTTCGGCTTTCGGCGCCAGCCAGCGGCAGACACTGCCGAGCGAGCCGATATAGCAATGATGATTGTTCATCAGCGGCGGCATCATGAAGTTCGGCAGCCGGATCGCGCTGGTGGCGGTCGTCCAGTAGAAGCGGTCGTCCTTGACCTCAGTCTTCAGCGGGCAATCCGCGTCCTCGCGCCAGTCCGGAAGCAGTTTGTCGAGCGAGACCGGATCGATGACCGCGCCCGACAGGATATGCGCGCCGACCTCGGAACCCTTTTCCACCACGACGATGTTGAGGTCAGCATTGAGCTGCTTCAGCCGGATCGCTGCCGACAGGCCGGACGGCCCGGCGCCGACGATCACGACGTCGAATTCCATGGATTCGCGGGGAGGAAGTTCTTCGGTGCTCATAATCTGGTCTCAGCCCGGGTTGAGAACGCTTCTAAGGGTTTCTTGTTTCCGATTTTTCGCCTGAGAACAACCATGGAAATGCGTTCTCGGGCGTTTCGCATCGACGCAATGCGTCCTAGATTAGCCCGATGACGCCTCACCCCAATCCTCCCCCTACCATCAAGCAATTGCTAGCCTTTTATCTGGAGGCCGGGGTTGATTGCGCTCTGACGGACGAGCCGGTCAACCGGCTGGCCGAACCCGAAATCGTTCCGACAACTGCCGCTGCAGTCGCGCCCCGCGAGACCGCGCCGCCGAGGGCGTTGCGGGAAATGCCGGCGATGGTCCCGGCCGCGCCACGGGCGGATGCTGCGATTGCGCCTGATGTGGCGATCAGCTCCGCGCGGGAAGCGGCGCGAACCGCTCCCTCGCTGGAGGCGCTGCGCGCGCTTCTGGAAAATTTCGACGGCTGCGCACTAAAGCACACCGCGACGCGGCTGGTGTTTGCCGATGGCAATCCGCAGGCGCGCGTCATGTTCGTCGGCGAAGCGCCCGGGCGCGACGAGGATATCGAAGGCCTGCCGTTCGTCGGACGGTCCGGAAAATTGCTGGATAGAATGATCGCAGCGATCGGGCTCGACCGCAGCAAGGCCTATATCGCCAACGTGATTCCGTGGCGGCCGCCCGGCAACCGCACGCCGACGCCACAGGAAACCCAGATCTGCCTGCCGTTCATCCAGCGCCAGATTGAGCTCGTGAATCCCGACGTGCTGGTGACGCTCGGCAATCCCTCGACGCAAACGCTGCTGTCGACGCGCGAGGGCATCATGAGAACCCGCGGCAAATGGTTCGACTACGATACCGGCACGCGCACCATCCGCGCGATCGCGACGTTCCACCCGGCCTATCTGCTGCGCTCGCCGTCCTACAAGCGGATGTCGTGGCAGGATTTGCGTGCCATCGCGAAGGCGCTGGAGCAGGCTTCTTCTTCCTGACGGAAGACAATTATCTCGAGATTCCGGATTCGATGCTTCGCATCGCTCCGGAATGACGGGATCGCTACTGCGCCTTCGGCCGCACGATCGCCCAGCCGATGCGCAACAGCGGTTGCCTTCCATTGACGATCCAGTCGAACGCGCGGGGCACTTCGGGGACCAGGCCGGGAAATCGCTTCGCGATATCGGGCGGCGGCGTGCCTGAGGTGTCGGAGGCACGCCAGACCACGACGCCGCCGGTCTCGTTGAATTTAGCCGTCGTCAGCCACGGCGTCCGCTCCGGCGTGACGTCGAGCAGCAGGTGCGGACGACCGGTATCCATGGCGATGAAACTCGCCAATTGCGGATCGCCGGTCACCGCGCGCAGCCGTTGGTTGGTGCGGCGCTCAAAGCTATCGCCAAAGAAATGCGCGATCGCCACTGCCGGCAGCGAAGTCGGAACCTCGCCGCTGGACGTCCAGGGCAACAGAAGCGTAGTCGCGATCGCGACAAAAGCGGGCGCCGCAATCGCTATCGCCCAGACCGAACGCAACACCCGCTGGCGCCGCAGATGGATCAGGTCCCCAGTCGCCACGATCACGGCAAGCCCCGACATCAGGAGCGCAACGCCGGCGCCACCGACGACGCTGTCGAGATTGAACAGGCCGGCGATCAGGCTACCCAGAAGTGCCGGGCTGATGGCGAAGAAATAGACGAACTGGCGCGCCAGCGGATCGACCGGCGGCCGGTAGATAATTGGCAAATCCTCGGCGTTGCGGGCGAACCAGCCGGAGTTGAGGATCACCAGCAGCACGATGGCAGACATCGCCAGCACGAGGCCGCCAAGCAGCCCGGCCCAATGCATGGCGCGCGCACTGAGATCGGAGATCGCCGGCCACGGCGGCGCGCCAAGCGTATCGGCGCGCAGCAGCCATATGAGATAGGGCAACACCAGGACGACGATCACCAGCAACGCATAAAGCGGATCGAGCGACATCAGGGTGCGCCGGCCGCGCAACGTCGCAACCGCAAATCCGACGACAAGCAGCAGCAGCCCGATCGCAGCCGAGGTCGTCAGCAGCAACAGGCCGGCCTCGATCGACCATGCAAACCACGCGCTGTGCCGGTTCTGACCGATGATTTGCCAGGAATGCAGCAGCAGCAGCGCCCAGAGCGGGCGTGCCAGCACCAGCGGACCGAATTCGACACCGGGCGAACTGAACGCCACGATCGTCATCGAGAGCAGCACCGCGAGCACCGCCTGCTGGCCGCCGACGATGGCGCGCGAGAGCTGGTAGAAGCTCCAGAACGTCACGACGGCACATAGCTGCGCCAGAAGATAGACCCCGAACAAATGATTGCCGGCAGCGCGGAACGCAATATCGGCAAACCAGAACGCGAGCGGCGGACCGAACCAGGTGCCGACCTGATATTCCCGGCCAAACGCCAGCACGGTGGCGAGATCGCCGGGCGGGCTGCGATACAGCAGCGTCGGCAGCATCAGCCACAGCCCCGCCTGAAGCAGCACCACAAGCCAGACCACCAGCCGCGGCCGGGCGCGGATCAGTTCGACAACCAGGGAGGTGAAACGCATGAAACGTCCGGGATATCCGAGGCGGGCGCGATATTCGAGGAAGTTTGATAGAGCGCGGCAGCCGCCGAGGCAACCTGCTTAGATTGTTGCCGAAACTTCTGACGGAATTTCGGAGGCGATCGATGTATCCACAGTGAAAAGATCGCGTTCGATCGTCTCGGGGTAATGTTTCTGCCGCGCGGCGATCACGGGGGCGAAGAAACGACGGTGATGAACGCTCGGCCCGAGACGGTCGAGCGCCTCGCGATGCTCCGGCACGGCATAGCCTTTGTGGGTCTCGAAACCGTAGCCCGGGCAATCCTGCGCCAGCGCACACATCAGGCGGTCGCGCGTCACCTTGGCAATGATCGAGGCGGCCGCGATCGACATCACGATCCCGTCGCCGCCGATCACCGCGTCGCAGTCGCAGGGTGTGTCGATCCGGTCGCGGCCGTCGACAAACACATGCTTCGGCATTTCCGGCAGCGCGTGCACCGCACGGGCAAGCGCCCACAGCGAAGCGCGCAAAATATTGTCGCGATCGATTCGCGCCGGCGAGCCAAAGGCGACCGCAAAGGACGCCGTCGCGCAAATTTCCTCGAACAGTTCCTCGCGACGTTCGGCTGTCAGCCGCTTGGAATCGTCGATGCCTTTTGGGATTCGCTTCGGGTCCAGCACGACGGCAGCCGCCACGACCGGGCCTGCCAGCGGACCGCGCCCCGCCTCGTCGCAGCCGGCCACCGGCCAGACGCCGCGCTTGATCAGCGCGCGCTCACGCCGAAAGCTCGGCGGCGCAACCGCGATCACGCCCTTTGGCAACGCGGCCTGTTTCTTTGTGGATTTGTCCCGAATCATGCCGGGATGGTGCGCAAGCGCTCGCCACCACGCAACCGGGAACCGCGGACAATTCCCGTTATTCAGTCCCTTGTAGCGTTTTCGAGCGAAGTCGGATACCGGTTCGCGTCAAGAAATCGCGTCAAAACAAAAGACTAGGCCCGTTTGGTTCGAATCAGAACCGTTAAGGCTGGCAGATGAACCCGCCGGTCTTCACCGACCTCGATGCCGGGTGCGACCACGACTTCCCAGGGATGATTGTCGGGATCTGCAAAATATCCGGAGTAACCGCCATAGTCGGTCTTGTGAGCTGGCCTCAGCAGCGAGGCCCCCTTGGAAATCGCGAAATCCAGCACCGTATCGACCTCCTCGGCCGAGGCGCAATTCCAGGCGAGCGTGGTTCCACGAAAGGTCTTTGGCCGCGGCTGGTCCGGAAGCGTGACGTCCTGCGCCAATTGATCCCACGGGAACAGCCCGATCACGGGCCCGCCTGTGTCGAAGAAAGCAACCGCCTCTCCGGTCGCGCGTATCTTTCGCGCAAAACCCAGTGCTTCATAAAACGCGATACTGGCGCGCATGTCGCTGACGCCGAGCGTAATGACCGTAAGGCGCGGAATTGGTGGTTTCTTACTCATGCTACTTCCTATCCAACTCTCCATCCGTCATTGCGAGGAGCGTAAGCGACGAAGCAATCCATACTTTCTTTGTAGCGATATGGATTGCTTCGCGGAGCCTGTCATCGGGCGCGCATTCGCGCGACCCGTTGGCTCGCAATGACGGGGTGAACATCCCTCGTCCTAAAACAAACTCAACTGCTGTCCGCCTCGCTTCGGCTTGGCAAAATGCTCCGTCGTCAGTTTCGTACGCCGCTTGTTGAGGCCGAGTTTCTCGCAAGCGATCTCGAACCGGCGTCCGATCATCCAGGCCATCGGCCCGGTGCCCTTCATCCGCGTTCCCCATTGCGAGTCGTAGTCGCGGCCGCCGCGCATATCGCGGATCAAGGTGAAGACGTGGCGATAACGGTCGGGATAGTTCGCCATCAACCATTCGCGGAAGAGATCGCGCACTTCCAGCGGCAGCCGCAGCAGCACGTAGCTCGCCTCTTTCGCCCCGGCATGGGCTGCCGCATCCAGAATGCGCTCGATCTCGGAATCGTTCAGCGCCGGGATCACGGGCGCGACCATCACGGTTGCGGGAATGCCGGCCTCCGACAATTGCCTTATTGCTTCCAGCCGCTTCGGCGGCGTCGAAGCGCGCGGCTCCATGGTGCGCGCCAGTTTCGGATCGAGCGTCGTCACCGACAACGCGACCTTGACCAGATTGCGCTTTGCCATCCGCTGGAGAATATCGATGTCACGCGTCACCAGCGCCGATTTGGTGACAATGCCGACGGGATGGCCGGTGCGCTCCAGCACTTCGAGAATGCCGCGCATGATTTTGTGCTCGCGCTCGATCGGTTGATAGGGATCGGTGTTGGTGCCGATCGCGATCATGCGCGGTTCGTAGCCCGGCGCCGCCAGTTCCTTCTCGAGCAGTTCCGGCGCATCCGGCTTGATGAGCAGCTTGGACTCGAAATCGAGGCCGGGCGACAGGCCGAGATAGGCATGGGTCGGCCGCGCGAAACAATAGATGCAACCGTGCTCGCAACCCCGGTACGGGTTGATCGACCGGTCGAAGCCGATGTCGGGCGAGTCGTTGCGCGCGATCACCTTGCGCGAGGTATCGAGCGTGACCGTGGTCTTGAACGGCGGCAGGTCTTCCAGGCTCTGCCAGCCGTCGTCGAAGGCGACCCGCGCCTCGGCCTCGAACCGGCCGCTGTCATTGGACTGGGCGCCGCGGCCGCGCCGCCGATCGCGCTCGATGGCGACCGCCAGTTCAGGAAAAGGAGTAGCACCCGCCGGTTCGGAGGGCGCCGTGACCGGCGGGTGCTTGAGGGCATGAGAGGATGCTCGGCTCATGGAGAGAACATAACACGCAACTAAGAACAAATCAAGAACAAGCGTCGCGATAATTCACAGCGAAAAGAAAAAACCTCAAACGGACAGCGAATGCCCTGCCTCAAAAAACCGCACGGGGACGGCTGCTTTGATTGTGACGAGGTGATAACAGTTCGGCGTTTTTCACCTTTTGAGCCAACGAAGCCTCATGCTGAGCGTGATTATTCCGACCGAAGGGGTGGAGCAGCCCGCCGTCGCTACGCTGGCGGCCCTGGTGCCGGGCGCAGCGGCCGGCATCATACGCGAGGTGCTGCTGGTCGACCGTGCCGGAACCGGTGTCATCGAACGGGTTGCCGATGTTGCCGGCTGCCGTTTCCTGCCGTTTGAGGGAACACGCGCCGCGGCGCTGGCGGCCGGCGCACGCCAGGCACGCTCCCCCTGGCTGATGTTCCTGCATGCCGGCGCCGTGCTCGACAGCGGCTGGATCGAAGAGACCACGCAATTCATCCAGGGCGTATCGGGCAGCGACCGGCCGCGCGCCGGGATCTTTCGCTATGCCCGCTCGCCCTATGCCGACACGCGGCTGCGCGACGGCTTTAAATTCATCGCCCGCATGATTGCAGGGCCATCCGCCGAACAGGGCCTCCTGATCGCGCGCGATCATTATGACCGGCTTGGCGGCCACCGGCCGGATTCCCGCCGCTCCGAGGCGAGACTGCTGCGGCAGCTTGGCCGCCGCTCGCGCACGATGCTGCGCAGCCGGATCATGGTGGTTGCCTAGAATATACTTGCCACAGTCAAACAATTATTTGACAATGGCAAGTATCGAGGTGAGCCATGTGCCCTGAGGATTCAGACGGCCAGGTCGCGGCAGTTCGCGCCTTCAACCGCTTCTATACGCGCAAGCTCGGCGTGCTCGACCAGCAATTGCTGAAAAGTCCGTTCTCGCTAAGCGAGGCGCGGGTGCTGTACGAGCTCGCGCACCGCGAAGACCCGTCGGCCAAAGAGATCGGGACCGAGCTTGGGCTCGATGCCGGCTATCTCAGCCGCATCGTCCAGAGCTTTGAAGAAAACGGCTTGATCACGCGCAAGCCGCTGCCGTCGGACCGCCGGCAGTACCGGCTCGCGTTGACCGCCAAGGGACGTCAGGCGTTCGCAAAACTCGAGCGCAGTTCGCAGGACGATGTCGCGGCGATGCTGGCGGCGCTGTCGGGCGGTGCCAGCCGAAAACTGATCGGGGCGATGGTCGAGATCGAACGGCTGCTCGGTGACGCCAGCGTACGGCCTCGACCGGCGATCCTCCGCAGCCACCGGCCCGGCGACATGGGCTGGGTGGTGCAGAGCCACGGCGCGTTCTATGCCAGCGAATACGGATTCGATTCCTCGTTCGAGGCCTTGGTCGCGGAGATCGTGGCAAAATTCCTGACCTCGTTCGACGCCTCGCGGGAGCGCTGCTGGATCGCCGATATCGACGGTGCGCCCGTCGGCTCCGTCTTTCTCGTGCGCCATACCGATGAAATCGCAAAGCTGCGATTGCTGCTGGTCGATCCGGCCGGACGCGGACAGGGACTGGGCCAGCGGCTCGTCGCCGAGTGTATCGCGTTCGCGCGGCAGTGCGGCTATCGCAGGATCACGCTGTGGACCCAGAGCATTCTGGTCGCTGCCCGCCGGATTTATCAGGATGCCGGCTTCGAGCTCGTGGCGACCGAGCCGCATCGCGGCTTCGGTCAGAGCCTGATCGGCGAGACCTGGGAGATGAAACTCTAGATTCCTCTCGTATCAGGCCGACGCGCCCTTGGCCTTCGGCCGCCGCAGATGTTCATCCAGCCGCGGCATGATCTCTACGAAATTGCAGGGCCTCGTGCGGTAGTCGAGTTGGGGGGCAAGGATGCCGTCCCAGCCGTCGCGGCAGGCGCCGGGCGAACCCGGCAGGCAGAAGATGAACGTCGCACCCGCTACGCCGGCGGTAGCACGGCTCTGCACGGTCGATGCGCCGATCTTGGCATGGCTCAGCATATGGAACGCGATGGAAAAACCATCCATGCGCTTCTCGAACAGCGGCTCGATCGCCTCCGGCGTCACGTCACGGCCGGTGAAACCGGTGCCGCCGGTGGTGATGATCGCATCGACACCGGGGTCGGCGATCCACCGCTTGATGATGACGCGGATCGCATCGACGTCATCGGTGATGATTTCGCGCGCCGCGAGATGGTGACCGGCTGCGACCAGCCGATCCGCCAGCGTCGTGCCCGACTTGTCGTCGGCCAGCGAGCGCGTGTCTGAAATCGTCAGCACCGCGATGTTGAGCGGCACGAATTGTTTTGTCTCGTCGATGGACATCGCTGCCGTCGTCACCCACCCGAACCGAACGTGTTGCAGGCCTGCACCGTGCCTTGCTGATAGCCGGTCATGAACCACTGCTTGCGCTGCGCGGCGGAGCCGTGGGTGAAGGAGTCCGGCACCACCCTGCCCGTCGCCTGACGCTGCAACGTGTCGTCGCCGATCGCGGTCGCCGTGGTCAGAGCTGCGTCGATATCGCCGGCTTCGAGGAAGCCCGGACGTTTCTTCTCCTCGCGATTGACCCAGACGCCGGACAGGCAATCCGCCTGCAGCTCGACTTTGACCTGCAGCGCGTTGGCTTCGGCCTTGCTACCGGCCTGCTGCTGCAACCGGTTCACGCGCGGCAGGATGCCGAGCAGGTTCTGGATGTGGTGCCCGGCTTCATGGGCGATGATATAGGCCGTGGTGAATTTGCAGGCATTGCCCGAGCAGCCGCGAAACTTCGTCTCGACCTCGCGGAAGAAATTGGTGTCGAGGAAGATCTGCTTGTCCGGCGGGCAGTAGAACGGCCCCATCGCCGACTGCGCCATGCCGCAGCGCCCGCCATTGGTGGCATTGCGAAACAGCACGATGCGCGGACCCGAATAGGATTGCCCGCTGGCCTGGAAGATTTCGCTCCAGCGGTCGTCGATTTCGCCGAGGACGCCGGAGATCATGCTTCCCATTTCATCCTTTGGCGCGCCTGTCTTGGCCGGCCCCGACCGCCGATCGGTCTGGTAGGACGGCGACTGGCTGCCGCCGGTGAGGATTTCCGCGCCGCCGATCAGGATGCGAGGGTCGATGCCGAAGGCGTAGCCGACAAGACCGAGCACGATGATGGTGCCGATGCCGAGTCCGCCGCCGCCCATCGGGAGGCCAAAGCCGCCGCCACCGCCCATTCCGCCGCCACTGTCGTCGCGCCGGTCATCGATATCGTCGCTGCGGCGAAAATCATCGTAACGCATGGCGGTATTTCCTCATCCCGGCTGATTGCTCAAAAATACCTAACGCGGCAATCACGTAAAATTTCCATTCCGTTAATCAATAACCCGCCCGGCAAATATTGCCTAGTGCGCAAAGGACCGCAAATCCGCCTCGGCAATCTCTGCCTGCGATTAAGTCGATTTTTACTTTGCCCAGTCAATGTATCGCCAGTCGGTTGTTTAGTCCCGCGTCGCCGACAGCGTCGCCTGAGTCAGAGTAATTGAGTCATGGTAGTGTCGCGTCGCGGGGCGTCTGCAAGGGCGCCCCGCACTAAATTTGAGTCTCGAGTCCGAAGCTCGTATCGTTGTAGGCGATTGCGTCGCCGAGATGTCGAAGCTTCCGGCCGGTTCGGTCGATCTGGTGTTCGCAGATCCCCCGTATAATCTGCAGCTCAAGGGCGATCTCAAGCGCCCCGACGAATCCCACGTCGACGCCGTCAACAATGACTGGGACAAGTTTTCATCCTTCGCCGCCTATGACGATTTCACCCGCGCCTGGCTCCTGGCCTGCCGCCGCGTCATGAAACCGTCGGCAACGCTGTGGGTGATCGGCTCCTACCACAATATTTTCCGCGTCGGCGCGATCATGCAGGACCTCGGCTTCTGGGTTCTCAACGACATCGTGTGGCGCAAGACCAATCCGATGCCGAATTTTCGCGGCCGCCGCTTCACCAATGCCCACGAGACCATGATCTGGGCGGCGCGTGACGAGAAGGCCAAGGGCTATACGTTCAATTACGAGGCCCTGAAGGCCGCGAATGAGGACGTTCAGGCGCGTTCCGATTGGCTGATCCCGCTTTGCACCGGCGAAGAGCGCCTCAAGGGTTCCGACGGCAAGAAAGTGCATCCGACCCAGAAGCCCGAGGGCCTGTTGGCGCGCGTGCTGCTGTCGTCCTCAAAACCGGGCGATCTCGTGATCGATCCTTTCAACGGCACCGGCACTACCGGCGCCGTGGCAAAACGTCTCGGCCGCCGCTACATCGGCTTCGAGCGCGACCAAACCTATGCGACTGCGGCGGAAGCGCGCATCGCCGCGGTCGAGCCGCTGCCGGAGGCCACACTGGCACCGTTCATGACCGCGCGCGATGCACCGCGTGTCGCATTTTCCGAACTGATCGAACGCGGCATGATTTCGCCCGGCACCAAGCTGGTCGATTCCAAGAAACGCCACGGCGCCCTGGTCCGCGCCGACGGCGCCATCATGCTCGGCGACAAGGTCGGCTCGATCCACCGCATGGGCGCGGTGGCCCAAGGCTCCGGCGCCTGCAACGGCTGGACCTTCTGGCACGTCGAGACCAAGAAGGGCCTCAAGCTGATCGACGAACTGCGCGCCGAAATCCGCTCCGAGATGGCCGTAGGATAGGCTTTCCCCGGCCGTCAGCGATCCAACCGGCATCGACTAATGCACGGGTACAGGCATAGCGCGAAGCGCGCCCCCTGTGCCTAACCCGGCATAGCTTCCACGATCACCCGCATGGCAGCCGTGCGACATGCGCTCGCGGCCGGTTTTCGCCTTTATTGTCTGTCATATTGCGGGATATTGATTGTCCCGTAAGAGATTTGCCCATGCGTTCGCGCGAGCCCGAGTTGCTGCTGCTGGTGCCGCTGTTGCCGATTTTTCTCGTCGGCGCTTTCCCGATGCTGCTGCTGAGCCTGCTGGGATTTGCCGGACTGGTCATCTTCGGCATCCTGATGATCTGCGTCGGCTTCACCGACATGCTCGAGGCCAACAGCGCCTTCAGCGAGCAGGTGATCGTCCATGGCTACACGCGCCAGTCCGAGCGCACGGTGCAGCGGACCAATCTGCGAACCGAAATGCGCTTTGCATTTCTCATGATCGTCGCGGGTGTCGGAATGGCCGGCGCAGGGCTTTGCGGGTTCTTCTACTACGGCTGATTTGCAAATCCTGGATGACGGCGGGGCGGGAATGCCGCCCTCACGAACTCGTCTCTTGCGCTTTTCGCCAAAATTTGAGCATGGACATAGCCGCCCGCGGCAGTGCCGCCGCGTCCCGATTTTTGTCGGCAACAAAAGGCTAAGGGAGAACTCTCAATGCTCAAATTCTACTTCAATGGCGCACCGAACCCGAACAAGGTCTCGCTGTTCCTCGAAGAAACCGGTCTGCCCTGCGAGCTCATTCCGGTCGATACCCGCAAGGGCGATCAATTCAAGCCGGAATTCCTCAAGGTCAACCCGAACGCCAAGGTGCCGGCGATCGACGATGACGGCGTGCTCGTGTTCGACTCCAACGCCATCCTGCTCTATCTCGCCGAGAAGACCGGCAAATTCCTGCCCGCCAACACGCCGGCCAACCGCGCGCAGACGCTGTCATGGCTTATGTTCATCGCAACCGGCCTCGGCCCCTATTCGGGACAGGCCGTGCATTTCAAGACCGTGGCGCCAAAGGAGCTGGAATACGCGCGTAACCGCTATCTGTACGAAGCAAATCGCCACTACAAGATCCTCGACGATCATCTTGCCAGGAGCAAATATATGGTCGGCGACGCCTACTCCATCGTCGACATGGCGTTCTGGGGCTGGGCGCGGCTGGCGCCGTTCGTCCTGGGCGACGACGCCTATACGAAATACCCGAACGTAAAACGGCTGGTCGACGAGATATCCGCTCGCCCCGCCGCGCCCCGCGCGATCGCGTTGAAGGACAAGTTCACCTTCAAGACCGAAATGGACGACGAGGCAAAGAACTTCATGTTCGGCCACCTCAAGACCAAGGCAGCCTGATCCCGGCACTTGTCTGGAATTGCCGGGCCTGCGACGACGCAAGGCCCGGCAATTTATTTTCAGGGCTATCGCACGTCGGATGCGCTCTAACTCTTTGGGTTGGCCTCGTCAGTCGACCGCATGCGAGACTTCAGCGCAGCTTCCAAAAAATAGTTCTGGCCGCCGACGCGCACCGAGGTGACGACGTCGTCCCGATCCCGCGAGCGCGCAACCATCTCTCCAAACCGTTCGGCTGCCGGCGCCTTTGTCACCAGACCGCGATCGGAATCCGTCAATGAAATATCGCTCGCTCCCGCAAACGGCGGGTACACAGTAGGGCTGAATACCTTGATGTGAGAGCCGATCGCGACGAAATCCAGCGGGCCCCACAGGTTCCACCACCGGCCGGTCCAGTCGGCCTCACGCGCGTCCGGTGCGCCATGCTCGTGGAACATCCGGAGGATATGAACAATTCCCTCAAGCCAAAGCTGCGCCGGCCCGTCGATCGCGTTTGTCAAAACGGCGACGGTGATATCGACCGCAGGCAGAACGACGGTGCGCGAGATCGTCCCCTGGAAGCGGCCGACATGCCCGAAATGAGTCCAGGGTCCGATATTGCCGCAGAACACACCAAATCCATAAGCGCGCGCGACAGGCGCGTCGGGGTCCGGCCGATGCGGGTGCGTCATTTCCCGGCGGGTTTCGACCGAAAGGATGCTCGCCGCCGCATTCGGCGATAGCTGCGCGTAGAAACGCGCGAGGTCAGAGGCCGTGCTGACATAACCGGTGGCAGAAGCGAGAGCGAATGTCTCGTTGTCGCCAGCGACGGCGCATCGAACGTCAAACGGCAAACGTGCGGCATGACCGCGCGCAAACGGCACGCCGCTGTCCGGGGCCACATCGGCCGCGGTGTCACTCAATCCTGCGGGGTCGATGATTTCGCGCTTCATCCATGAGGCGTAGGATTCGCCGGTGACGCTCTCGATGACAAGACCGAGCAGTCCAAAACCGAGATTGGAATATTTCGGACGCAGCCCGGCTTCGATCGGCGGAGCCTTTTCCAGTGCCGCGAGGAGTTCCGCTTTTGAAAGAAACGGCCTTTGATCCGTGAAATATCCGGCATCGTCGCCATCACGGCTGAGCCCAGCCCCATGGGTCAACAACTGACTCAGGGTCACGGCAGCGACCGAGGGATGCAGTCCGCTCACGAATGAGCCAACGGGATCGTCCAAATGCAGGCGGCCCTGCTCTTTCAGTTTGAGGATGCCGGTGGCGGTAAATGTCTTGGAATGGGATGCCACACGAAACCGGTGACGCCCTGTCAGTTGCTCACCCGTGCCGAGATCAGCGACGCCAAACGATGCCGTGTGGACAACGTCTCCGCCCTTTGCAATCGCGATCGTGCATCCCGGCTGATCGGCCACACGCATCTGAAACGCAAGCCACATATCAACGTAGGCCAGCGCCGAGTTCAGCCACGGGTCCATTACCAGCCCTTACCGCTTGCGTACCTGATCCACCAAGACGTCCCGCCCTCGATCAAGCAGTTGCCCGCGTTGGATATTTGCCGAGGATCTTCTCGGTGAGCGCGGAGTCGCAATATTCCCTGATCTCGACGATCTTACCGTCTTTCAGCCGATAGATCAGGCAATAATCGTTGTTGTAGGGAACGCCGGCCTTGGTCCGCATTTCGCCAACACCCTCCATCACCACATGATCTCCATCCGCGATAAAGCGATGCGCGATCGTTCTTCGCCCGTCCGCCAGCAGCGTGCCGAGATAGCCATAGAGATCGCGAAGCAGCGCCTCCTTGCCTTTGAATGTCTGCGACCAAGAATATTGCCCGGTTATGCGCATCGTAACATCGTCGGCGAGGCTTTCGACGAATGGCGTCCGGTCGCCGGCGGCTATGGCGGCAAAAATCGTCTCGATCAGTTTCTTGTTGTCGGCGGCGCTCATGCGATGCTCTTTCTCGATCTGTTCAGGTCGCGGCGAATATCGGCAAATACGCATCATTCTTCCAATCGATAGACAGTATGATATATATTCTTTCTATGAATTTAGCTGCCCTCGACCTCAACCTGCTGGTGGCGCTCGACGCGCTGCTTTTGGAAGCCAGTGTCAGCCGCGCCGCGGTGCGGATCGGGCTGTCGCAGCCGGCGACCAGCCACGCGCTACAGCGGCTGCGCGACCTGATCGGCGACCCGCTGCTGGTGCGCAACGGCGCTCGTATGGAGCTTACTCCGCGCGCCCAGGCGCTGCGCGGGCCATTGGCGCAGGCGCTCGACCAGGTGCGCGGGTTGTTCATTCCAGACGATTTCGACGCCGCGCGCAGCGAGCGTCAGTTTCGGCTGATGATGCCGGACCTTGCCGTCGAACTGCTGATGCCGCCGCTGATGGAGAAGATCACCAAATTAGCGCCACATCTCCGTATCGACGTGGTGCCGTGGCGCGGCCCTGCGATCTTCGACGCGGAGTTTGCACGCACCATCGATCTCGTGATCAGCATCGGCGACGCCTTCAAGGGGTTTCACCGCCAGCTTCTCTATACCGACAGCGACGCGCTTGCAGTGCGGCGCGGGCATCCCGTCGGCTCAAAACTCAGGCGCCGCGACGCCTTTCTGAATGCAAGGCACGTTGCCGTCGTCATTCGTGGCCGGAACGAAGATCTGGTCGAAGGCTGGTTACGCAGCAACGGGATCGAACGGCACATCGCACTTGTCGTGCCCGGCTATATCGAAGCGCTGCACGTCACCGCGCGCACCGATCTGGTCGCTTTCGTACCGCGCAGGTTGATCGGCGCACTGTCAAAGCAACTGTCGCTGAGAACCGTCGCACCCCCGCTTGATCCGGGAATCGACGAGCAGTTCATGTTCCATCCGACCCGCGCCCAAATGGACCCCGGCTCGATCTGGCTGCGCAATATCATGCTCGGCATCGGCCGCGAGATGGAGCGATCCAAAAGCAAGGCTGCGTAGGACCTCGCGCTGGCTGTCCAGCCCTCGCTCGAAATATTTACCGGTCGAACCGGCGCGTTCGCGAACACTTCTCAAAGGGAAGTCAACTGACGCGAGTTTGTTGAAATGCCCTCGTTTACCATTCCTTGAATGTCGGTTCGGCGCATCCGCCGCAAACCCAAGGGAACGTCCAGTCGGCGGTAAGTCTTGCGCTCTCGGGAATATACCGGCTCCAGACAGAGGCCTTGATCGGGTTGATCGACCGCCAGACCACGTCGAAGGTCCCCGCAGAATTGAGCTTGCCGATCATGGCCGGCTTGGAAAGATGATGGTTGGTGTTCATCACCACCTCAAAACCACTCGGCGCCTTTACTCTCTGACCGTACATGGCTTGCCGGACAGCGTTGACGTCCGTCGTGCCTGCCTGGGTCACGGCCTGGGCCCACATCCGAAAGCCGATGAGGGTCGCTTCCATCGGGTCATTTGTCGTCTTGTCCCGTTGCTCGTTGAAGTCGCCCCACATTTTCACGAACGCATCGTTTTCCGACGACTTTACGGATTGAAAATAATTCCAGGCCGCGAGCTGGCCGGCCAGCCCGCTCGTGCCAACGGCGAAAAGTTCACGTTCGCCGACCGAGAGCGCCATCACGGGAAGGGTGTTAGCGTTCACCTGTTGGGCCACGAGTTCCCTGTAGAAATGCGTGTTCGCGTCTCCGTTGATGGTTGATATCACTGCCGTCCGTTTTCCTTCCGAACCGAAAGCCTTGATCCTCGCAACGATCTCGCGCCAGTCGGAATGCCCGAATGGCGTGTAGATCGTCATGATATCCTCGGCGGCGACGCCTTCGCCGGCGAGATAGGCGCTCAGGATCCGGTTGGTGGTCCGCGGATAGACATAGTCAGTTCCAAGCAGAATCCATCTGCGAACTTCGCCTCCATCCTTGCTCATCAGGTAGCGAACAGCCGGAATGGCCTGCTGACTTGGCGCAGCGCCGGTGTAGAAAACATTGCGCGAGCTTTCCTCGCCTTCGTATTGAACAGGATAGAAAAGCAGACCGTTCAATCGCTCGAAGACGGGAATAACGGCCTTTCGGGAGGTGGAGGTCCAACAACCGAATACGACCGCGACCTTTTCCTTCGAAAGCAGCTCAAAGGCCTTGTCCGTAAAGGCCTCCCACTCCGATGCGGGATCGACGATGACCGGCTCCAGTTTCCGGCCGAGCAACCCGCCCTTCCTGTTCTGGTCGGCAACCAGCATCAGAACCGTGTCCTTGAGCGCGGACTCACTTATCGCCATAGTGCCGGAAAGGGAGTGCAAAATACCGACCTTGATCGGGTCCTCGGCGCCGTGAGCCGCCGCAACATGGAGAACGAGCAATGCAGGGACGAGCCTGCGTAAGGTCCAGGGCAACTTCATGCTGAAACTCCGACAAGCTCAAAGATACGGGTTTCCTTTGTCATGCCCTTGGCAACAACCGCATCCAGGGCCCTGAACTCGAATTGATCGCGAACGCGCAAATACACGTTCTCGCTCACGAGGACGGCAGTTCCGGCCTGCTTGTTCAGCCCTTCGAGGCGAGCCGCGAGGTTCACCGTGTTGCCAAGCGCCGTATAGTTCATCCGCTCGGTCGATCCGACATTGCCGACGACGGCTTCCCCGACATGAATGCCAAACCGCGTGAAGAAGGGCGTCAGGCCTTCGGCCTCGAACTCGGCGTTCAGCCTTTCGCCGGCTGCCTTGGCTGCAAGAACCGCCCGGCAGGCGCGTGCGACATGGTCTGGTTGTGGATGGGGAGCGTTCCAGAACACCATAACCGCATCGCCGATAAACTTGTCGACCGTTCCGCCTTCGGCGAGGAATGCCTCCGTCAGCACGGAGAAATACCGTGACGTCTGCCGCATGAGCATATCGGGATCGGCCGACTCCGCGATCGTCGTAAATCCCCGGACGTCGGTGAAGACCAGCGTGATCTCCTGTTTGATGCCGCCGAGCGTGGTGGAGATGGAATTGTCCATGAGCCCGCGGACGATCTCCTTTGGAACGAAATGCGCGAACGACCATATCGCTCGCTGTGCGAGATTGACCGTATTGCCGAGTTCGTGAATCTCCCTGACATGCGAGGTAACCGGGACCAGACCAGGCTCAGCCAGCCTCTGAAGCTGGTGCGCCTGCGTCGTAATGCGTTTCAGCGATTGAGACATCGTGCTGCCGAAAATCCAAACGACCGGAAGAAAGGCTGCGCCAGCGATGAGCGCGAGGATGAGCCCATTGAACTGCAGCCTGCGGACGTTCTGGACGAAGTCATCCTGGGCCGCCAGCAGCAATATGTTGGCGCCATATCCTTCACCGAGGGCGAATTTCGTCAACCTGAACAGGTAACCCTGCCCCTCGTCATCGCGAATGAGACCTTCGTTGTCGACGAGGTTGTGTGACCTTCGCAGGACGGAGGCTGCAAGGCCGGAATTGATCTCGTCGATGCTGGGCAGTTGCGATCGCGAAGGATCTGTCATCGCGCTCGCAACGAATGCTGCAAAATCGGGATGGGCGATGAGTGAGCCTGCCTGATCGAAGATCATGACCGTGCCGTGCGGTCCCGGCCGCTGGGCCTGGACAAAATCGCTGAAGGTGTCCAGCTTAAGGTCGGCGGCGAGCACGCCCGGCACTTTTCCTCGCAAGGGCGCGCTGACCGTTATCACCGGCGCGCCGATGTTGAACGAAAGATAGGGTGCCGAGACGTACGGCCGGTCCGATCTCATCGTTTGCCAGTACCAGGGCCGCTTGCGGGTGTCGTATCCATAATTCCATAGATCGATTTCACCGACCTCATTGCCTTCCCGGTCCTGAAAGATCCGCCGCATCGGCAGGTCGCCTGCCGGCGTCGGACGAACCAGATTGACCACGAAGTCCGCGTTCGGGGTCGCGCGCAGCCTTTCGCGCTGATCTTCGGTAAGGTCGCTTGTGCGCCGCACCTGCAACCACGCGCCGTTTTCAAAGCCGGCATAGATGCTGTCCATCTGCGGCAGTTCCGCGCAGAGCCGCCTTGAACAGCGGGATTGCGCGGCCGGTCTCCGATCGTTCGTTCGAATCGGCCACGCTCGAACTTGTCGCAAGCACATTCACCAGAGACGATATAGCACCAAGTTCGCCGTGCAGACGGCCCAACGCCTTGGTGCTGGCTGCATCCATATAGGCTGATGCGGCTTCCTGCGTCGCCCAGTTCAAGGACCGGGATTGAATCGCAATCAGCAACGCGGTGAGCGCGACGACAAAGGCCATCACCGCGAAGGTGATCGAGGTTCGAAATGTGAACATTGTGTTCCGCCTCGTCAGCGACAGAATCGATGTATTCCGATGATGTAAGCCGAAATTTCGGTCAGCTTATCAAAGCATACCGCAGCCGTCGGGCTGGGCGCCATGTCCGTTCCGGGCCAATCGCCGCGGTTTGAAAGCGTCCCGACGCCTTCCGTTCCACCCTTATAAATCCGAGGTCATGATGCGGTGATGGGTTTCGCAACGGCTCAACCCACTGCAGGCCGCCTCACGATCCCGGCAAACGGCGCAATTGTGCCCGACGGGCAAATCAGCGATTTCCTGTCCAGCCCCATCACGAAAAATATTTCGCTTTCCTCGTCGGGCAAATCAGTTCTATCAGCTCGCGCCATCCCGTTCCGAGAAGAGGGGCGTTGGCCATCGTCACGAACGTTGGGACGGGATGCGGTGGACGCGACGGCGTCGGGCGCGAAACGCGATCGCAGGGCGATTTTTCGTGAGCGATCATGCGGCGCGCAGGACGAACGATGCGGTTGCGTACGGCAAAGCCGTGTGGTCCTGGCACCCGTTGCTGGTGTCAAGCTGGCGGAGGTTTTTCGAACCCGACCGGGCTTTCGATCAACCGTTAATCCGTCAGCGACGGTGACAAGACGAATTCGTCGCCGGGGAGAGCACGTTATAAGCCGTAAACCCATTGCGCAGGGAATGCCGGACTGCTCCGACTGTACCTGTATGCTCGTGTGCGCTTTTTCCTAAATGCGCATTGCACACGAGACCGCGGGTGCAGCGTGCACCCGGTGTTCCCTGCGCCCTCTCTTCGGGCGAAACGATACAGTATAGCCCGGGCATCGAGCCGCGGGATTGCGAACGTTTGGCTGTTTGAAATTCGAAACCTACCCGTTCAGCCCTTCTTCGGCCAGGACCTTCCGCACCGCCGGCCGCTCCGCCATGCGCTTGCGGTGATCGGCGACCTTCGGCAGGGCCGAGAGATCGACGCCATCACCCTCCAGCCAGGTTGCGATCGTGTACAGATAGGGATCGCAAACCGTGTAGGCCTCGCCCATCACCCACGGCCCCTTGATCATATTGCGCTCGATCAGCGCGAAGCAGGCCGCCATGGTCTGGGGCACCTTGCGCTTCATGTCGGTAAAGGAATTCTCGTCGTCGGCCCAGCGATGGCCGCGGCCCTTGTGGGCGTGCGCGACGTGTACGGTCGAACAGAGATAGCTATTGATCGACTGAACTTGAGCGAACGCAAAAGCATCGTCGAGCGGTGCCAGCCCGGCTTTCGGAAAACTCTGCGCGATAAAGGCCAGCATCGCCGGCGTCTCGGTCAGAATGCCGCGGTCCGTCACCAGAGCCGGCACGCGGCCCTTTGGATTGATCGCCAGATATGCCGGGCTGTTTTGCTGGTTGCTCTTGAAATCAAGCCTCTCGGTCGTGTACGGAGCATCTGCCTCTGCAAGAGCGATATGCGACGCGAGCGCGCAGGTGCCGGGGGCGTAATAGAGTTTGAGCATGCTGGTCCTCATGGCGAAAGCCGGAGGTTAACGGCAGGTCCTTGCGCCGTCCATCCCTGTCGACAAGCCGCAGGCGGCACCCAGGTTTTCACGGTTGCCCACGGCCGCACTCCCATGTCATGACCATGCAAGGTATTGTCGGCGTAGAGGGCATATCATGACTGTTCTCATCGCGGGCGGCGGCATCGGCGGCCTGACGCTGGCGCTCAGCCTGCACCAGATCGGCGTTCCCGCCAAAATATTCGAAAGCGTGCCCGAGCTGAAGCCGCTCGGCGTCGGCATCAACGTATTGCCGCATGCGGTGCGCGAGCTGATCGAGCTCGGCCTGCACGACCGCCTCGACGCGGCGGGCGTGCGCACCCGTGAACTTGCGTATTTTTCCAAGCACGGCAAGCCGATCTGGAGCGAGCCGCGCGGCATCGAGGCCGGTTACAAATGGCCGCAATTCTCGATCCATCGCGGCACGCTGCAACAGATCCTGCTCGATGCCGCGACCGAACGGCTGGGAAGTTAAGAACATTCTCACCAGCCATCACCTCTCAAGCTGGGCCGAGACGGAAAACGGCGTCCGCGCCGAATTCATCGACAAGGCAACCGGCAAAGCGGTGGGCCATCACGACGGCGCGCTATTGATTGCCGCCGATGGCATCCATTCCGCCATCCGCGAAAAGCTCTATCCCGACGAAGGCCCGCCGATCTGGAACGGACGCATTTTGTGGCGCGGCATCACGACGTCGGACGCCTTTCTCTCCGGCCGCACCATGATCATGGCCGGCCACGAAATCCTGAAATTCGTCTGCTACCCGATTTCAAAGGAAGCGGATGCATCAGGCAAATTCAGGATCAACTGGATCGCCGAGCGGCACATGCCGCCGACCTATCAGTGGCGGCGCGAGGATTATAACCGGACCGCGAAACTCGACGAGTTCCTGCCATGGTTCGAGGACTGGAAATTCGACTGGCTCGACGTGCCCGGCCTGATCCGCAATTGCCCGCACGCCTATGAATATCCGCTCGTCGACCGCGATCCGATCCCGCGATGGACATTCGGCCGCGTCACGCTGATGGGCGACGCCGCGCATCCGATGTATCCGGTCGGCTCCAACGGCGCCTCGCAGGCGATTTTGGATGCTCGCGTGCTCACCCGCGAAATCCTGACGCACGGCCCGACCAATGCGGCGCTATTAGCCTATGAGGCCGAACGCCGGCCGGCCACGACCGATCTGGTGATGCTGAACCGGCGCAACGGGCCGGAGCAGGTCATGCAGCTCGTCGAAGAACGCGCGCCCAATGGCTACAGCGTCGTCACGGATGTGTTGTCGCTCAGGGAATTGGAAGACATCGCCGCCAATTACAAGCGCGTCGCCGGCTTTCAGGTCGAAGGCCTCAACGCCAAGCCGTCGATCGTCCAGATCGGACGCGCGGTTGGCTAGGTCGCCCGGCGTACAAAGCTCGGATCGAGCTCCTTCACCGAGCGCGCGCCGCATTGCTGCATCGCCGCGCGCGTCTCGGTGCGTACAATCTCCAGCACCCGCTCGACGCCTTCCTGGCCGAAGGCTCCCAGCCCCCACAGATAGGGCCGGCCAATACCTACCGCCTGCGCGCCCATGGCGAGCGCCTTGACGGCGTCGGTGCCGCGGCGGAATCCGCTGTCGACGATCACGGGAATTCGTCCCTTCACGGCGGCGATGATTTCCGGCAGCGCGTCAATGGTGGAGCGGCCATTGTCCTCGCCGCGCCCGCCGTGATTGGAGACGAGAATTCCGTCGATTCCGTTCTGCACCGCCAGTTCCGCGTCGCCGGCAGTGACGATACCCTTGAGCACAATTTTCATGCGCGTGACGTCGCGCATGCGCTTGACGGTCTCCCAGGACAGGTTCGAGGACTCGCCGCCACCCTTTATGCCGGTGAGATCGATGCCGTCATAATTGTGCCGGCGTATCGACCGCGCCGCGAAACTCGACCGGTCGTGACACCCCGCGCACTCGCGCGTATCGGTGCGCGTCAACCGGAACAGGGTTTCCTGGTTGCGGCCCGCGATGCGGTCGACAGTCACCATGAGAACCGGACAACTGGCGGCGTCGGCCTTCTTGATCAATGCCTGCGCAACCTCCCAGCTCGGAGACGCGTAGAGCTGGAACCACACCGGCGCTCCGCGCGCCTTGGTGACGTCTTCCACGGAATAGTTCGAGGAGGTCGACAGGATTTGCAAATGATTGCCGGCGCGCGCGGCCTTGGCAACGGCAACCTCGCCGTCAGGGTGAAAGAACATGTTGCCCCCGGTCGGGGCCACGAAAATAGGAGAATCGTATCTGGTGCCGAACAGCTCCACGCTGGTATCGACCTTGGACACATCATTCAGGCGGTGCGGGGTGAGCTGAAATTTCAAGAACCCCTCGCGGTTGGCACGCAGGGTGACCTCGTCATCCAGACCGGAAGCCATATAGCCGAAATGCGCGGGCGGCACGTTCTTGCGGGCCACCGGCTCGAAGTCGAAGACGTTGATCGCAGCTTTCGGGTTCTCGATCAGATCGCTGCCTGCCGATGTCCAGATCATCGGATCCGGAAGCTTCGACGGCGCTTCCGTCCCGTAAGCCGAAAGCGCGCCCGAGGCGAGCAGCGGACTTCCGGCGAGATATTGCAGAAAACGGCGGCGGCTGGTTGCGCGAATGATCGGCGATGTCATTCGAAGTCCTCCCCTGCATTCTTCTTGTTGGGCGGAGGATAGCAGCCGGTCCGGTATCCGGGAAGCATTTCGCCTTCTGTGCCATGCATGTCTGCTCCGGCTCGAAAGCAGACATGGCGCCTGTGGTCCTTAACCGACTGCCTATTGAATAGCCTTCGCCGTCTCGACCAGCCGCGCGCTGGTCGTGGCGGTGGCCAGCACAGTGCCGTCCTCCGCCGTCAACCTTCCCTCGACGAAGGCGATCGTCTTGCCGAGTTGGGTGACATTGGCCTCGCCAGTAATCGGGCCCGGCTTGGCCGGTGCCAGAAAATTCACGGTCATGGTGATGGTCGCGGTGTAGAGCTTGCCGTCGGTCATGACGAACACCGCCGGCCCCATCGTATCGTCGAGCATGGCGGAAAGGATGCCGCCCTGGACGAAGCCGGCCGGGTTGCAGAACTCTCTCTTGCCGTCGAAGCCGATCCGGACCCAGCCATCCTTCGGCCGTGCATCGAGCAGATGCCAGCCGAGCAGTTTTGAAGACGGCGGCGCGGTGAGATGGTCAAGGGCGGTGGCGATCATGGGAACCTCCTGATCGCATCGTTCTAGCGCAGGCCTGCTGACAGCATGCTGTCAGCAGTGACCGGTTAGATATCGAGCCCGTGCGCGATCGCCTTGCGCATCACATTGGGCAGCGCTTCGCCGGCCAGCGTCGCGATCGGCACCCAGCGCATGCCCTCCGGCGCACGCGTACGCGCGGCAACCTTGGCCGTGTAGATCACCAACTCCAATGGAAAATGGGTGAAGACATGCGTGACGACGCCCGCCTTGCGATGCCAGCGCGTCACACCCTTGAGCATGGGCGCCTGCTTCAACGCTGATTTGCCGCCCTCGCCGGCAAGCCAGTCCGAGCCCGGCACTTCGGTCATGCCGCCGAGCAGGCCCTTTTCAGGCCGGGTGCGGACCAGCAATTCATCGCCGCGCGTGACGATGAAGGCCGCCCCCCGGCGCAGCATTCCTGATTTCTTCGGCGCCTTGCGTGGAAAGGTCTCCTGGTCGCCGCGCGTCCGCGCCGCGCAATCGTCGTTCAGCGGGCACAGCGCGCAGGCCGGCTTCTTCGGCGAGCAGATCGAAGAGCCGAGATCCATCAGCGCTTGCGCGCTATCGCCGGCGCGAGATGGACCCAGCAACGTCGCCGCCAACTCCTGAATGCGCGGCTTCGCCTGCGGCAGTGGTTCCTCTACCCTGTATAGCCGCGACACCACGCGCTCGATATTGCCGTCGACCGGCATGGTTCTGATATCGAAGGCAATCGCCGATATCGCCGCCGCCGTGTAGGGCCCGATCCCCGGCAGCGTGCGCAGGCCTTGCTCGGTATCGGGAAACACCCCGCCATGATCGCGCAGCACGGCCACCGCGCAGGCGTGCAGGTTGCGCGCACGCGAATAATAGCCGAGCCCGGCCCACATCCGCAGCACGTCGTCCTGCGACGCACGGCCAAGCGCCCCGACATCGGGCCAGCGCTCGATGAACTTCAGGAAATACGGCCCCACCGTCTTGACACCGGTCTGCTGCAGCATGATTTCCGACAGCCAGACCCGGTACGGATCGGCACGTTCGCCCGCCGGCGGCCGCCACGGCAACCGGCGGCGATGGCGGTCGTACCAGTCGAGCAGCAGCGCGGGACGGGCTGCCGTCTCAAGCTCTTGCCGTTTTGATTTGGCGGCGGCGACGGGATTCATGAGTGCACTGTAGTACCGGGATGAAGATCTCTCCACGTCATGCCCGCGCTCGTCACGGGCATCCACGTCTTTCTTCAAGTGCCGCCGCAAGGTGATATAAGCCCCTATGGCAAAACCCGGCCCGATCAGTGCAAAACCACTATCCGTCCTGCTCAGTGACGTATTTTCCGAAGCCTATGCCAAGCAGGGCTTTGCGGCCCGCGAACTGGTCACCCGCTGGGCGGAAATCGCAGGCGCGGACATTGCACGCCATTCCGAGCCCCTGAAAATGCAATGGCCAAGGCCGGTCGAAGGGCAGCCGCAGGAACCGGCAACGCTGGTGCTCCGGGTGGAGGGGCCGATGGCGCTGGAGATCCAGCATTCCTCGGATGTCATCCTGGAACGGGTCAACCGCTTCTTTGGCTGGAGTGCGGTGGGACGGCTGGCGCTGCGGCAGGCACCGCTGTCGCGCCGGGATCGGCCGGCCCCCTCCCGCGCGCCCGATGCCAAGGCGGTCGCAAAAGTCGCGGAAACGCTGGCCTCAGTGGAGGACGAGGAATTGCGCGCCGCGCTGGCGCGGCTCGGGGCCTCGATCAAGCGAAATTGAGCCTGCCGCACGCTTCGGCGGCCGCAACCCGCCATTGCCACAATTATCGTTTCAAGCTAGCGAAGGCTTGTTTTTGCACACTTCATTCGGCGTGAACGCGCCAATCGGGAGCAGACCTTGATCATCACGCGCCGCGCCTTCACCGCCGCCCTGTCGCTGACCGGGCTTAGCCTGCTCGCCGGATTCTCGCCGCTGCGGCTGATCACGGAAGCGATGGCGCAAGGCGCCGCCGACGTCGCCAAGCCGCAATCGCTGCCCGACATGGCGCTTGGCCCGGCCAACGCCTCGGTGACCATCACCGAATACGCGTCGATGACCTGCCCGCATTGTGCGGCGTTCACCGAGCAAGTGTTCCCGAAGATCAAGTCGGAATTCATCGACAGCGGCAAGATCCGTTTCGTGTTCCGCGAATTCCCGCTCGACATCAAGGCGGCCGCAGGATCGATGCTGGCGCGCTGCATCGCCAAGGACGACGCCCCGAAATACTTTGCCGTCATCGACCTCTTGTTCAAGCAGCAGGCCGACTGGGTGATGAAGAACACCACGGAGACGCTGATCCGTATCGGCAAGCAGGCCGGCCTCTCCCAGCAGCAGGTCGAAGACTGCCTCAAGGATCAGGCGCTGCTCGACAAGATCGCGGCCGACCAGAAATTCGCAGCCGAGGTACTGAAGGTCAATTCGACGCCGACTTTCTTCATCAATGGCGAGATGGTCAAAGGCGAAACTTCGTTCGAGGAATTCAGCAAGCGCATCAATTCGCTGCTGAAGAGCTGATTGGTTCACCGCCGGAGCAGGCATGCTCGGTACCGGCCAGAAGTATGCCGAGGACGTATTAAAGGTCGCGGGGACCCCGACCTTTTTCGTCAACGGCGACATGATCGTCGGCGAGGCCGCGTTCGAAGAATTCGACAAGCGCATCAAAACCCTGTTGAAAAACTGATTCGTCCACCGGATTCACTTGGGTCGATAAGCCCCGCAAAAGGCTTGGGAAAAGCCCCTTAGGGCCGTTGCCCTCCGGCCCCGCCCTCGCCATTGTCGCGGGCCATAAGAGCCGCGGGAGCGACTCGTCCACACACCGACATTGCCATCTATGGTATTGTCACGGCAGGGAGATTCGCGCCTGCCAACAGAGATCTGTGTTCATGAAACTCACGCGCCTTCGCCTACACGGTTTCAAGTCGTTCGTTGAACCCACCGACTTCATGATCGAGCCGGGCTTGACCGGCGTGGTCGGGCCGAACGGCTGCGGCAAATCCAACCTGGTTGAGGCGTTGCGCTGGGCGATGGGCGAGACCTCGCACAAATCGCTGCGCGCCGCCGACATGGACGCGGTGATCTTCGCCGGTTCCGGCAACCGTCCGGCACGGAACCACGCCGAAGTCGTGATGACGATCGATAATGCCGATCGCTCGGCGCCCGCTGCGGTGAACGATCGCGAGATTCTGGAAATCTCGCGCCGGATCGAACGCGAGGCGGGCTCGGTCTATCGCATCAACGGCCGCGACGTGCGTGCCCGCGACGTCCAGATATTGTTTGCGGATGCCGCCACCGGCGCGCGTTCGCCGGCGCTGGTCCACCAGGGCAAGATCGGCGAGATCATTCAGGCCAAACCCGAGCAGCGCCGCCGCGTGCTGGAAGACGCCGCCGGCGTCGCCGGACTGCACGCCCGCCGCCACGAGGCCGAATTGCGGCTGAAGGCAGCCGAAACCAATCTCACCCGCGTCGAAGACGTGATCGGTCAGCTCGCCGGCCAGATGGACGGCCTGAAGAAGCAGGCCCGGCAGGCCATCCGGTTCCGCGAAGTCGCAGCCAAGGTGCGCAAGGCCGAGGCCACGCTGTTCCATCTGCGCTGGCTCGAGGCCAATGCCGACGTAGCGGAAGCCGCGCGCACCCATGACCTCAACGTTCGCGAAATGGCCGAGCGCACCCGCGAACAGGCCGAAGCGGCGCGCATTCAGGCGATCCGTGCCTCCGAACTGCCGGCGCTGCGCGAGGGTGAAGCCCGCGCCGCAGCCGGGCTGCAGCGTCTCACCAATGCGCGCGAACAGCTCGACCGCGAGGAAGAGCGCGCCAAGGAGCGCGTCGCCGAACTCGATCGGCGCCTGACGCAGTTTGGCGCCGACATCGCCCGCGAGCAGCAGCAGACCTCGGACGCCGAAGTCGCACTGCAGCGGCTCGACACCGAAGATTCCGAGCTGAAGGAAGAGATCAAGTCGCGCGTCGAAAAACGCAGCGGCGTCGATGAACGCGTGTCGGAAGCCGAGGCAACGCTCGCATCCGCCGAGCGCATGTTCACGGAACTGACGACGGTGCTCGCCGATCTCACCGCCAAGCGCAATCAGCTCGAAGCCGGCGTGCGCACCCATCGCGACCGGCTGGCCCGGCTCGATCAGGAAATCGCCAGCGTCGCGAGCGACGAGCAGAAGCTCGCGCAGGAAACCGGCAATCTCGGCGACCTCGCAGCACTCGCGGGCGCCATGGAGACCGCGCAGGAACATCTTGCGATGTCCGAAGCCGCGGCACAGGCCAGCGAAGCCGGTCACGTGGCTGCGCGGCAAACGCTCGAAGCCTCGCGAGCCCCGCTCGCCGAGGCCGACAAGCGCGTGCAGCGGCTGGAGACCGAAGCCCGCACCATTTCAAAGATCGTCAACGGCGAGACCAAGAACCTTTGGCCGCCGATCATCGACGGCATCACCGTTGCCAAGGGCTACGAAAAGGCGATCGGCGCCGCACTCGGCGACGACCTCGATGCGCCGGTCGATCCCTCCGCACCGATGCGCTGGACCCATGCCGGCGCGACCGGCGAAGATCCGGCGCTGCCGGAAGGTGTCGAGTCCCTCGCCAGCCACGTCCAGGCGCCGTCCGAATTGGCGCGGCGTCTAGCGCAGATCGGCGTCGTCGCCAAGGAACGCGGCGCCGAACTGGTATCGCAATTGAAGACCGGCCAGCGGCTGGTGTCCCTCGAAGGCGACGTCTGGCGCTGGGACGGGTTCGTCGCGGCCGCCCACGCCCCGACCGGCGCCGCGCGGCGTCTGGCCGAACGGGCTCGCCTGGTCGATATCGAACACGAGCTGGAGCAGGCCCGGACCGACGCCGGCGCCAAGCGTCAGGCGCTGGAGACCGCCGAGTTCTGAGCTGAAGGTCGCATCGAGCGCCGAGTCCGCCGCACGCGAAGCCTGGCGCGCCGCGCAACGCGAGGCCGATGCCGCGCGCGAACGCCATGCCGCCACCGAGCGCGAGATCAACCGCCATGCCGCGCGGAAATCGGCGCTGACGGAAGCCCATACCCGCCTTGCCGCAGACCGCAGCGAGGCCGAGGCCGCGCATGAGAATGCCAATGCGGCGCTGGCGGAACTGCCGCCGAGCCTCGATACCGAAACCAAACTCTCCGCCGTTCGCGCCGACATCGACGGCCATCGCCGCCTCGCAGCGCAGGTGCGCGCCGAAGCGCAGGCGCTGGCGCGCGAAGCCGAGTTGGCCGACCGCCGCTTGCAGGCGATAACAGCCGAGCGCAAGGAATGGCAGAACCGTAAAGAAAGCGCGGCCTCGCAGATCGCCACCATCGAGGCCCGGATCACCGAGGTCACGGCCGAACGTGCCGAGCTTGAAAATGCGCCTGCAATCTTCGCAGAAAAGCGGCGCGCGTTGATCAACGAGATCGAATTTGCCGAAAGCGCCCGCCGTGTCGCCGCGGATGCGCTGCAGGCGGCCGAGAATGTGATGGCGGAAACCGACCGCGCCGCCAAAGCTTCGCTTGAGGCATTGTCGAGCGCACGCGAGGCCTGCGCTCGCGCCGAGGAGCGGATGGAGGGAACCAAACGCCGCCTCTCCGACATCGAGCGCGAAATCCACGACATGCTGGAAGTCGAGCCGCACGCCGTGGCGGCACTCGCCGAGATGGAGCCGGGCGCGGAATTGCCGCCGCTCGCCGAGATCGAGGAAAACCTTGAAAAGCTGCGCCGCGACCGCGAGCGGCTGGGCGCGGTTAACCTGCGCGCCGAGGAAGAGCTGCGCGAGGTCGAGACCCAGCACACCGCCTTGACCACTGAGCGCGACGACCTCGTCGAAGCCATCAAGCGGCTGCGCCAGGGCATCCAGAGCCTCAACCGCGAGGCCCGCGAGCGGCTGTTGACTTCGTTCGAGACCGTCAACGAGCATTTCAAGCGGCTGTTCACCGAGCTGTTCGGCGGCGGCGAGGCGGCATTGCATCTGATCGAGAGCGACGATCCGCTCGAAGCCGGCCTCGAGATCATCGCCAAGCCGCCCGGCAAGAAACCGCAGACGCTGTCGCTGTTATCAGGCGGCGAGCAGGCACTGACTGCGCTGGCGCTGATCTTTGCCGTATTCCTCACCAACCCCTCGCCGATCTGCGTGCTGGACGAAGTCGACGCGCCGCTCGACGACCACAACGTGGAACGGTTCTGCAACCTGCTGCACGAGATGACTTCGTCGACGGAAACCCGCTTCATCATCATCACGCATAATCCGATCACGATGGCGCGGATGAACCGGCTGTTCGGCGTCACCATGGCCGAACGCGGCGTATCGCAACTTGTCTCGGTCGGCCTCGACGACGCCGTGAAGATCCTCGACCAGGAAGTGGCGTGAGATCGCACTGCGCCGCCAGGACAGTTGACGTCATCATCCGCGAAGGCGGATGATCCAGTACGCTGCGCTGTCTGTGTGAATCTCGATTTCCCAGCGTACTGGATGCCCGCCTTCGCGGGCATGACGGAAATAGATGACCTCACCCGATCTCCCCGCTGAACTGAAAGCGGCGCTCGACGCCAGACTGCGGGGCTTTTCGCGCAATGACGCCGCCGACCGCGCCGCGTTGATCTCAAAGACCTACCGCGACGGCGGCGGTTCCGGCACGATCAAATCCGAAACCGACGCGCTCGCCTATGCGCTGGCGCGAATGCCCGCTACCTACGCCGCGGTCACCGCAAGCCTGAACGCACTGTGCGAGATCAGGCCGGACTTCGCGCCCATCAGCCTGCTCGATGTCGGCGCTGGGCCGGGTACGGCGAGCTGGGCGGCAGCCGAAGCATTTTCGTCGCTACAAGATTTCAAGCTGCTGGATGCCAATGACGCACTGCGCATGCTGGCGCTCGATCTTGTCCGCGACAGTACGCGCCTGCGCGATGCCAGCTACGAACGCGGCGAGGCCCGCGCCACGCTGGCCAAAGCTGAACCAGCCGACCTTGTCGTCGCCAGTTACATGATCGGCGAAACCAGCGATGCCGAGCAGAAGGCGCTTGCCGAGCTGATGTGGCAAAAGACCGGCGATACGCTGCTGGTGGTCGAACCCGGTACGCCCGCCGGCTATGCCCGGATCATCGCGCTGCGCGAGCGATTGATCGCGGCAGGCGCACATGTCGCCGCCCCCTGCCCGCATGACGACAAATGTCCGCTTGCTGCACCGGACTGGTGCCACTTCACCCAGCGCCTGCAGCGGTCGCGTGCGCATAAACAGATCAAAGGCGCCGAGCTGCCCTTCGAAGACGAAAAATTCGCCTATGTCGCGCTGACCCGCGCGCCGGGCGTGGCGCGCCCTTCCCGGGTACTGGCCCAGCCGGTCGTCACCAAGGTCGAAGTAACCGCCAAACTCTGCACCCCGGCCGGCCTTGCCATCACGAAGACGCCCCGCCGCGCAAAAGCAGACTATGCCCGCGCCCGGCGCTGGCGTTGGGGCGACGCGGTCGATTGATGCCGTCATTCCGGGGACGACCGCCAGGAGTTTGCAACCTTGAACTTATCCCGCCCCCGATCCGACTAACGCAATGCCCATGTCTCGGCGGGCTGCCGCACGCCATCATTTTCGTCTAGGCTCCCGGCATTCTTTGCCCCATCAGGAGTTGTTGCCATGTCGACCAGTTGGATCGTTATCGGCGTCATTGTCATTCTCGTGCTGTTTGCCTTTGGCGCGTATAACCGTCTCGTCGCGCTGAGCCAGCGTGTCGGCCAGTCTTTTGCCGACATCGACGTGCAGCTCAAGCAGCGCCACGATCTGATCCCGAACCTGGTCGAGACCGTGAAGGGTTACGCCGCGCATGAACGCGGCACGCTCGACGACGTCATCAAGGCGCGCAATTCAGCGATGTCGGCGCAGGGGCCGGCGCAGGTTGGCGCTGCCGAAAACCAGCTGAGCGGCGCGCTCGGCCGCCTGATCGCGCTGTCGGAGGCCTATCCGGACCTCAAGGCCAACGCCAATTTCCAGCAGCTCGCGGGCGAGCTGTCCGACCTCGAAAACAAGATCGCCGCCAGCCGCCGTTTCTTCAACAACGCAGTCCAGGAATACAACACCGGCATCCAGCAGATGCCCGCCGCGTTGTTTGCCGGCATGTTCGGCTTCACCCGCAAGGAATTCTTCGACCTCGGCGCCAGCCGCACCGAAGTCGAGGTCGCGCCGACGGTGAAGTTCTAAAGCTCAAAACGCTCCGGTGAGAAGCCGCCCATTATGGCCGCCTATGGTCTCTACACGCACATCGCATCGAACAAGTTTCGTTCGATGCTGCTGCTCGCCGGCCTGTTCCTGCTGATCTATGTGCTGGTCTATGCCGGCGCGCTACTCGCGGAAGTGCTGATCAACAGCGACGCTTCGGTCGATTATTATCTCAGGGCAGCCTCCCGCGACCTGATTTCGGCCTTTCCGTATGCGACCGGTATCGCCGCGCTGTGGATCGTGATCGCGTATTTCTTCCACCAGAACATGATCGATGCCGTCACCGGCGGCGAGGACGTGACGCGGCGGCAGCAGCCGCGGCTCTATAATTTGCTTGAAAACCTCTGCATCTCGCGCGGCATCCCGATGCCGAAACTGAAGGTGATGGAAAGCCCGGCGCTGAACGCGTTCGCAACCGGCCTTAACCGGCGGCAATATTCAATCACCGTCACCACGGGACTTCTGAAGACGCTCAACGATCAGGAGATCGAGGCGGTGCTGGGCCATGAGCTGACCCATATCCGCAATGGCGACGTGCAGCTGATGGTGGTCGCCGTCATCATCGCGGGCGTAGTCGGCTTTTTCGGTGAGCTGTTCTTCCGGATGTTCACCAATTTGTCGTGGAATTCCACCGGCAGCGGTTGGTCGTCCTCATCCTCCAAGTCATCTTCCTCGTCTTCGGACAGCGACAGCAAGGGTTCCGGCGGCGGCGGCGCGATTGTCGTCGTTATCATCGCGGTCGCCTTGATCGTCGTGGCCTGGCTGTTGTCGCAAGTCGTCAAACTGGCGCTGTCGCGCTCGCGCGAATTGCTGGCCGATGCCGGATCGGTCGAACTGACAAAAAACCCCGACGCTATGATCTCGGCACTACGCAAGATCGAGAATCGCGGGGAATTGCCGGGCGCGACGTCGGCTGTGATGGAACTCTGCGTCGACAATCCGCGCGAAGGGTTTGCCGATCTGTTCGCGACCCATCCGTCGGTCGATTCACGCGTCAAGGCGCTAGTGCAGTTCGCCGGCGGCCATGATCCGGGGCCGATGGCCCTGCCCTCCGATTTGACTTATGCGCAGGACGATCTCCTGACGCGACGGACACCCAGGGACCACGCTCCACCCCCGCCGCTTCCGCTGCCGACCGGCCCTTGGAGTGACGCCAACAAGCCGTCCGGCACACCGGAAGGCTCCGAACAGGGGGCTCCACGGGGTCCTTTTCAGGGTCCTTGGGGCCGACACCGTTGAGCGACAGCGGCCGCTAACCCTCGGAGCATTAACGAATTCCGCACGAATAAGCCGGGCGGCGGCTTAAGGAATTGAATTCTCCCTTGTTTCTGCCATGTTCGCGCCCAAAGCAGGTATGGGGACCTGCCGATCGCTCCCGCGATCGGGGCGCGTATTAGGGAATTCCATGGCAAAGCCGGTCGTGATTGTGGTGGGCGCGGACAAGGGCGGGGTCGGCAAGACGACCGTTTCGCGGACGCTTCTGGATTATTTCAGTGCCAACAACGTCCCTACGAGGGCGTTCGACACCGAATCTCCGCGCGGCACGCTGAAGCGTTTCCACCCTGACATCACCGAGATCGTCGACATGACGACGACCTCGGACCAGATGAAGATCTTCGATACCCTGAACGCAGCCAGCCCCTCCGTCACCGTGATCGACGTCCGCGCCGGACTGTTGTCGCCGGCGCTGGCCTCGCTGCGCGATATCGGGTTTCTCGACGCGGCGAAGGCAGGGCAGATCACCTTTGCCGTGTTCCATATACTGGGACCCTCGATCGCCTCGCTGGACGAAATCGCCGAGACTGCGAATTTCATGCACGGCGCCAAATATTTCCTGGTGAAGAACTTCATCAACGACACCCAGTTCTTCCAGTGGGACCAGGCGACCTACAATTCCTATTTCCACCGCATCAAGGACGCCACCGAGCTCACGATCCCCAAGCTCAACGAAATGGCCTATGAGCAGGTCGAGGTCTCCTCGGTACCGTTCCTGAAATTCGTCGCCAACAAGGGCAAGGACGACGAGGCCGCGAATTATTCCTTCGTGCTGCGCGGCTATGTCCGGCACTGGCTCGCCAATGTCTGGAGCGAGTTCGATCGTATCAAGCTGACGGACCTGGTCGGCGCCACCAAATCGATACGCGGCGGCGAAAAATAATCGCCGCCCGGCTGCGATTGGGCTGGATTAGGCGAAAAAATCCTCTGATATAGCGCGTGATGAGCCCCACGCCTGTCTACATCATCTGCTCGCCCCGCCCGCTGGTCGGCAAGACGCTGATCGCGCGGCTGCTGAGCGAGTTCCTGCTGCTGAAGAACGGCACGGTGGTTTCTTTCGACATCAATCTGAAGGAACCCTCGCTGCTGGAATATCTGCCGCGGACGACCGAGACGGCCGACGTCATCGACACCTTCGGCAAGATGCAGCTGATGGACCGCCTGATCGTCGATGACGGCGTCGCCAAGGTGATCGATCTCGGCTTTCACGCCTTCGACGAGTTCTTCAAGATGACCGATGAGATTGGCTTCATGAAGGAAGCGGTGCGCCGCGGCGTCGCGCCGGTCGTGCTGTTCGTCGCCGACACCGACCGCGCTTCCGCGCGCGGCTATCCGATGCTGCAGCAGCAGATTCCGCCGAACGCGCTGATCGTCGTCGACAATGAGCATGTGGTGCGCGGCGAGTTGCCGCCGGCTATGGAACGGGGGCGGACTTTGCGGATATCGGCGCTGCCGGTGTTCCTGAAGACCTATATCGATCGCCTGAGCTTCTCGTTCACCGGCTATTTGCGCAGCGAAAGGGATTCATCGACGGAACTGCATCAATGGATCCGCAGGAATTACTCGAGTTTTCGCGATGTGGAACTGAGCCTGCTGATGCAGCGGTCGTAGGACGACCGTGGTCCCAGCTCGCGACTGAGGCGTTTCAAAAGCTATCATCGTCGTCCCGGCGAACGCCGGGACGACGACTGGGGAGTTTTGCGCGCGTAGAAATTCAGTGCCCGTCGAATGCCATCAGCGTTCGCACCGGCACGTCCATCGCCCGCAATTTGGCTGCGCCGCCGAGATCGGGCAGATCGATGATGAAGCAGGCGGCGACGACGTTGGCACCTATCTGGCGCAGCAGTTTCACCGCGCCCTCCGCGGTGCCGCCGGTTGCGATGAGATCGTCGACCAGGATGACGCGTTCGCCGGGATGCACGGCGTCCGCGTGCATCTCCATTTCATCGAGACCGTATTCCAGCGAATAGGCGATCCGCACCGTGGTGTGCGGCAGCTTGCCTTTTTTGCGGATCGGCACGAAGCCGGCGGAGACCTGATGCGCCACGGCGCCGCCGAGGATAAATCCCCGCGCCTCGATGCCGGCGACCTTGTCGATCTTCAATCCCGCCCAGGGCTGCACCAGTTCGTCGACCGCGCGGCGGAACGCGCGCGCGTCTGCCAGGAGCGTGGTGATGTCGCGAAACAGGATGCCTTGTTTCGGGTAATCCGGAATGGTGCGGACGGTGGCCTTCAAATCGTGATCAAAAGTCATCGGTATCTCGCAATCCCTAGTTGGCCGGCACATTCAGCCGGAACGCGTTTTCGACGATGCGCAAGCCCACCTCGCCGCCGAGCGACATCAGCGATTCCGGGTGAAACTGCACGCCGCCGACCGGCAAAGTCTTGTGTTCGATCGCCATCGCGACGCCGTCCTCGGTGGTCGCGGTGACCTGAAGCACATCGGGCACGCTATCGCGTTCGACAAAGAGCGAGTGATAACGGCCGATCACGATCTCATTGGGAAGGTTCTGCATCAGCCGCCCGCCACGCACTTGCACCCGCGACGGCCGTCCATGCGCGGGTTGGCCGAGCTGGCCGAGTTGGCCGCCAAAATATTCGCCGATCGCCTGCACGCCGAGGCAGACGCCGAAAATCGGCAGCTTTTTGTCGAGCGCGGTGCCAATGGTTTTCGAGATACCGAAATCCTCCGGTCTCCCCGGTCCCGGCGACAGCACCAGCAGATCCCACTTTCTCTGCTTCAGCATTTCCTGCGCGTGAATGTGCCGGACCACGGTGACGCTTGCGCCGACCTGCCGGAAATAATCCGCGAGCATATGCACAAAGCTGTCGTCGTGATCGATCAGCAGCACCTTCTTGCCCGAGCCTGTCGCATCGGGTGCGAATGCCGACAAAGGCTTTGGCGGATCGCCTCGCAGCGCCTGAAACAGCGCCGCTGCCTTGACCTGGCATTCGCGGTCTTCCGCCGCGGGATCGGAATCGAACAGACAGGTGGCGCCGACCCGCACCTCGGCGAGGCCGTCTTTCATGCGGATGGTGCGGATGGTGAGACCGGTATTGATGCTGCCGTCGAAATTCACGGCGCCGATCGCGCCGGCATACCAGCGCCGCGACGAGCGCTCATTGTCCTCGACGAACTGCATCGCCCATAATTTCGGCGCGCCGGTCACCGTCACCGCCCAGGCGTGGGTCAGGAACGCATCGAGCGAGTCGAATCCGGGGCGCAGAATGCCTTCGACATGGTCGACGGTATGAAACAGTTTCGAGTAGGTTTCGATCTGCCGCCGCGCCAGAACCTTGATAGTCCCGGGCACGCAGACGCGCGCCTTGTCGTTGCGGTCGACGTCGGTGCACATGTTGAGTTCGAATTCGTCTTTTTCCGAATTCAGCAACTGCCGGATCTGCTCGGCATCGCCGATCGCATCGGCGCCGCGCGCGATGGTGCCCGAGATCGGGCAGGTTTCCACCCGCCGCCCGTCGGAGCGCACGAACATTTCGGGCGAGGCCGCCACCAGAAATTCACCCTCGCCGAGATTCATCAGCGCGCCGTAGGGCGAGGGGTTGATGCGGCAAAGCCGCTGGAACACTTCGGCCGGCGAACGCTCACAGGGCTCGGCGAACAGCTGCCCCGGCACCGCCTCGAACAGGTCGCCGCGCGCGAACGCCGCACGGGCTGTTTCGACGGTGGCCTGATATTCGCCGGGCGCGTGATCGGCAAATCCCTGCCGCGGGGTCTTGGCGTAGACGCTTTCCGCGGTATCGCGCGGCAGGCCCTGAGTCGACTTGCCCTTCCAGGTGAAATCATAGCTCAGCACCACGCCGCGGCCGGTGGCGCGGTCATAGACCAGCAGGCGATCCGGCACATAAAGCACGATATCGCGCTGGTCGCTTTCGCGCGGGCGTTTTTGCACGAGGTCTTCGATCTGGAACACGAGATCGTAGGCGAAGGCACCAAACAGGCCGAGCAGCGGATCGTCATTCGCCGACAAGGCGGCGACAAGATCGCGCACCAGCGACATCACGCTGGCGCGGCGGGTACGCTGGTCTTCCTCCACCGGTGCGGCGCCGCGAATGATATGACCGGCGAGCCGCGTCGCTTTCTTCTCGGTAATGACGACGCAGGGCTCGCGCAGCACGTCGCCGAGGAATGCGATCAGCACCTCGCCCCGCGCGTTGAGCGATTGCAGGGAGAAGTCGGTGCCGGTGGTTTCTAGCACCAGCGGCGGATCGGAAAAGCCGAGGTCAAAGCTCTCGTAGCGGCCCGGCACCGTGGTACCCGAGGACAGCACGACGCCGCGGCGGCGATCGAGCAGGTCGATCAAATCATCGAGCCGCTTGGCATTGCCGGTGAATTGCTCCACGACCCGCGATATCGCGAGGCCGCCGCTGGTGCGGTATTCGCTGTGCTCCGGCAGGGAGAAGACTGTCCTGTTCATGTGATCCTCTTACGAAACTTGGGGAGGGAGCGCCACACAGGACAAACGAAGGGACCGTCGCACTGCGATGGCGACCTTCGACGATTGAAAAAATGAAATCGCACCGGCCACCTTTTAGGAGGTGGGCCACCAAAGACGGGATGGGCGGACGACGGTGTTCATGGGGGGTAAACACCATCCGCGGCCGGCGATGTCAAGAGACGGACGGGGAACGGACGGCGGGTCTGGCACCCATCTTTTGGGGTTTGAAAGGGCGAAAATACGCGTAGGATTCACCCCAGCGGCGGCGCATGAACCGGCCGGAATGGACGAGAGACGGAGGCGCAGGATGCCAATACAGGCTCTGGGATATGCCGGCTTCGGATCGGATGCGCTCGATGACTGGCGGCAATTCGGCACCGGGCTCGTGGGCCTGCAGGCGGTGGAGCGTGGCAATTCGCTGTTGGCGTTCCGGATGGACGACCGCAAGCAGCGCATCGTCATCGACCGCGCGATGGGCGAAGGCACGCGCTTCTTCGGCTGGGAGGTGGCTGACGTCGCCGCCCTCGACGAACTGGCGGCGCGGCTGGAAAAGGCCGGCGTCCATGTCACGGCGGAGCCGCGGACACTGGCCGACGCGAGACGCGTTCGCGGCCTGATTTCGTTCAGTGATCCCGGCGGCAATCGCCTGGAAGCATTTTACGGCGCCGAGATCGACGAAACGCCGTTCCGTCCCGGGCGATCGATCTCCGGTTTCCGCACGGGCCCGCTCGGCCTCGGCCACGCCGTGCTGACGGTCGAAAACATCGATCCGATGATGGCGTTCTATACCGACGTGCTCGGCTTCGGGCTCAGCGATTACATCGAAAAGCCGTTTCGTGCTTATTTCTTCCACGTCAACGCGCGGCATCACAGCCTCGCGATGATCGAGACCGGCAAGAACGGCATGCATCATTTGATGGTGGAGTTGTTTTCGCTCGACGATGTCGGTCAGTGCTACGACATCGCGCTGGGCCAGCAGGACCGCGTCAACGTCACGCTCGGCCGCCACACCAACGACTTCATGACCTCGTTCTACGCCAAAACGCCATCGTCCTTCATGATCGAATGCGGCTGGGGCGGCCGCGAGATCGATCCATCGACGTGGAAGCCGGTCGAAATGCATCACGGCCCGAGCCTCTGGGGACATGAACGCGTCTGGCTGCCGCCTGAAGACCGCGAGGTAGCGCGCGAGATGCGCTTGCGTGCGGCGGAAGAAGGCCTGCGCGCGCCGGTGCAGGTGATGGAAGGCAATTACAAGCTGATGGCGGGCACCTGTGCGTGGTGGGACGGGGTGAGCGGTAAGGGCTGATCGGATACGTGATCCCGCGTATCTATTCCCGATAACACCCCTGCTCGATCTCCTGGATCAAGCCGCGCGCCTTCGGCTGCCAGCCGAGTTCCCGCCGCGCGCGCTTCGCACGGACTCTGCTGTTGGAGGCCATGGTATCTTCGGCGGTGCTCTCGCCCCATTCGGTGGTCGCCTCCTGCATCGACATCGCCGATGGCGGACCGGCAAAGCCCAGCATGCGGTTGATGACAACGCAGGCTTCGCGCATCGAGTCCTCGCCATTCTCGGCAAAATAGAAAGCGCCGGGCGGAGCCTTGTCGATTGCGAGCGCATACAACGGCACGAGATCATCGATATGCACGTTGGACCAGATGTTCTCGCCGGGCCCGGCGTGCGCCGCGTTGCCCCGCTTTTTGGCGAGGCGGATCAGCAGGGGTACCTGAACGCTGTGGGGCCCGGCACCAAGGCCGAGGCCGTAGATCAGGCTCGGACAGATGATGACCGGCCGGCACGCCTTGTCGCGATAGGAGAGGATGAACTCGTTCAATGCCACCCGCGCCGCGCGCGCCGGTGACGGAGTGATGGGCGTATCCTCGTCGAACACCGCATCGGATCGCTGCCCTTTGGCGCGCGTGCCGACAATGCTCGATCCCGAAGTATGGATGAACGCCTTGCCGCTGCCGGTGAGCGCATCCAGGAGCGTAACGACCGCGCCCTTGTGATCGGCGCTTGCGGCATTGACGACGACGTCAGCAGCCTGCGCGGCGCGCGAAAGTATGCCAGCGTCGTCCAACGTGCCCATCACCGGTTCGATGCCGAATACGCGAACGGCGTCAGCCTTCTCGGTCGAGCGAACCAGGCCGGTGACCTGATGCCCGGCGGCCGCAAGACGTGCGGCCACCGATCCGCCGATATAGCCCGATGCGCCCGTGCAGAAGACTTTCATGCATGCCTCTCAACCACTCACGTCGATACTCCACGAAAACGCTATATATCACGCGATCCGGGCCCATGCTCCCGCACGTAAAGCAGGTCGATCGCGCCCTCTTCCTCGTTCATCCATCGATCCCGTGCCTGAAAGCCGTGTCTTTCGTAGAACGCACGGGCGGACATGTTCTCTTCGAACACATCCAACGTGATACGCCCGGGGACGGCTTTGAGGGCGGAAACGAGCAGCGTCGATCCAATGCCGGCACTTTGGGATGACGGATCGACATAGAGCTGATCGACGTGCCGATCAATCAGCGCAATGAACCCGCCCATCGCGCCATCGGCATCGAATGCCGCCAGCGTCCACGTCCATTCAGCGAATTTCCCGGCGTACCAGGCTTCGACTTCGCTCAACGGATACGACCAGTTCATGAACCTGTAAGCAATCAGGCAGGCGCGATGGTGCACTCGGCTGATGGCTCCGATGTCTGTCGCCTCGAGCGGCCGGAATGTCGGTCGCGGCTCGCCCGATGAACTCATCCGAGGTGCTTCTTGAAGAACTCCGTCGCCCTGCCCCACGCCAGCTCCGCGGCCTGGCGGTCGTGCACGGATTGCCGCTGCTCGTTGACGAAGGCGTGCTCGGCGTCATACCGGAAAAGCTCGAGCGATTTGCCGGCGGCCTTCATCGCCTTCTCGAAACCATCGACCGCCTGCGGCGTGCACCAGTCGTCCTTGTTGGCGAAATGGGCCTGCAACGGGATTTTGATGTCGGCGGGCTTCGCCGCCTGCTCCGGCGGAATGCCGTAGAACACTACGCCGGCGGTGAGTTCGGGAACCTTCGCCGCGCCGATGATGGTCACCGCACCACCGAGGCAGAAGCCGGTGAGGCCGACCTTGGCGCCGTTCTTGGAGAGATATTGCGCTGCGCCGCGCACCGTCTGCGTGGTGGCGTCGATGAAATCCAGCGAGTTCATCTCTTTGCCGGCAGCATCCGTGTCGTGATAGGGCACCACCTTACCCTTGTAGAGATCGGGCGCCAGCGCGTCGAAGCCCGCCGCCGCGAAGCGGTCGCACAGGCCCTTGATCTGGTCGGACAGCCCCCACCATTCCTGGATCACGACCACACCCGGCGCGTTGCCGCGCGCGGCGTTGGCGAGATAACCGTCGGCATCTTTGCCGTCCGGGCGCTTGAAGCTGATGCTGGTACCCATGAGTCCCTCCGAGACTGATTTTGGCTGATTGGCGACCATTTTGTCCGCTGTGAGGTCAGGAAGCAATCCGGTTGCTTCGACTGCCTCACGCACATTCAAGCCAACAAAAAAGCCCCCGAAGGGGCTTTTCCGAATTCTCGTGAACCGATCCGACGCTTAGTGCGCGTTGGCCCAGACCTTCTTCTTGGTGAAGTACATCAGGCCCGCGAACAGGATCAGGAAAACGAACACCTGCAAGCCGAGCCGCTTGCGCGCTTCCATGTGCGGCTCCGCGGCCCACATCAGGAACGTGGTGACGTCGTGGGAATATTGCGCCACCGTCGCCGGCGAACCATCGTCATAGGTTACCTGGCCATCGTTCAGCGGCTTCGGCATCTTGATGGCGTGACCGGGGAAATATTTGTTGTAGTAGGAGCCCGCCGGAAGCGCGAAGCCAGCCGGCGGCTTTTCCTCAAAGCCCTGCAAGATAGCATCGACGTAGTCCGGGCCCTGTTCCTGGAACTGGGTAAAGAAGTCGAAGATGAATGTCGGGAAACCGCGCTTGTAGGAACGCGCCTTGGTGATCAGCGACAGGTCCGGAGGCGCCGCGCCGCCGTTCGCCGCGCGCGCGGCCTGCTCGTTCGGAAATGGCGCGGGGAAATAGTCTGCCGGCCGGCCGGGCCGCTCGAACATGTCGCCCTGATCGTTCGGCCCGTCCTTGATCTTGTAGTCGGACGCAAAGGCAGCCGCTTGCGCGGCCGAGTAGCCGGGACCGCCCTGGTCGGCCAGATTGCGGAAGGCGATGTAGTTCAGGCTGTGGCAGGCCGAGCAGACTTCCTTGTAGACCTTCAGGCCGCGCTGCAGAGAGCCACGGTCATATTTGCCGAAAGGGCCGGAGAATGACCACTTCTGCGAGGGCGGCGTGTCCTGGTGTTCTTCGGCACGTGCGTTCTGCGCGCCACCCACCAGCAGCCCACCGGCAACCAGCAGCGCGATCACCGTGGAGACCATCGGCGTCGATTTGCTGCCGGTTTTGGCCAGCACGTCGTCTGCGATCGAATTCGGCACCGGACGCGGTTTCTCGATTCGGCTGAGCAGCGGCAACAGCACCAGGAAATAGGCGAAGTAGCAGATCGTCAGGGTACGGCCGGCATACACATAGATGCCCTCCGGCGGCTGCGCGCCGAGATAGCCGAGTCCGATGCAGACGGCGACGAAGATCCAGAAGAACTGCTTCGCCAGCGGACGATATTTCGACGAGCGCGTCTTGGCGTTGTCGAGCCATGGCAGGAACGCCAGCACGATGATCGCCGAGAACATCGCGATGACACCGGCGAGCTTGTTCGGGATCGAACGCAGGATTGCGTAGAACGGCAGGTAATACCATTCCGGCACGATATGCGCAGGCGTCACGCCGGGATTGGCCGGGATATAGTTGTCGGCGTCGCCGAGATAGTTCGGCATGTAGAAGATGAACCACGCGAAGAAGATCAGGAAGCAGGAGACGCCGAACATATCCTTGATGGTCGCGTAGGGCGTGAACGCCACGGTGTCCTTTTCGGTCTTCACTTCGACGCCGGCCGGATTGTTCTGGCCCGCGACGTGCAGCGCCCAGATGTGCAGCACGACGACGCCGGCGATCACGAACGGCAGCAGATAGTGCAGCGAGAAGAAGCGGTTCAGCGTCGGGTTGCCGACCGAATAGCCGCCCCACAGCAAGGTCACGATGCTTTCGCCGAAATAGGGCACGGCCGAGAACAGGTTGGTGATGACGGTGGCGCCCCAGAAGCTCATCTGGCCCCACGGCAACACGTAGCCCATGAAGCCTGTCGCCATCATCAGCAGGTAGATGATGACGCCGAGGATCCAGAGCACTTCGCGCGGCTCCTTGTACGACCCGTAATACAGTCCGCGGAACATGTGGATGTAGACGGCGAAGAAGAACATCGAGGCGCCGGCGGCGTGCATGTTGCGCAGCAGCCAGCCGTAGTTGACGTCGCGGACGATGGATTCGACCGACTTGAAGGCCATAGTGGCTTCCGGCGTGTAGTGCATCGCCAGGATCACGCCGGTCAGTATCTGCAAGGCCAGCATCATCGAAAGGATGGCGCCGAAGGTCCACCAGTAGTTCAGGTTACGCGGCGTCGGATAGGCCACAAACGAGGAATGGACGAGGCCCATAATCGGGAGCCGTCGCTCGATCCACTTCAAGGCGGGGTTGGTCGGCTGGAAATCGGATGGTCCGCTCATTGATGCGATCCTGAGGAAGAAAGACGACGCGACAGGTCCAAATCCCGGAATATCCGGGGCTTAGCCGATCTGGATTTTGGTGTCGGAGACGAATTGATAGGGCGGTACCGCCAGGTTGGCCGGCGCAGGCCCCTGGCGGATGCGGCCCGACGAATCGTATTGCGAGCCGTGGCAGGGGCAGAAGAAGCCGTCGTAATTGCCCTCATGGGCGATCGGGATGCAGCCGAGATGGGTGCAGATGCCGATCACGACCAGCCACTGGTCATGGCCTTCCTTGACCCGCGATTGATCGGTTGCCGGGTCGGGCAGGCTCGATACCGGCACGCTGCGGGCCTCTTCGATCTGCTTCTTGGTGCGGTTCATGATGTAGATCGGTTTGCCGCGCCAGAACACCTTGATGTCCTGTCCTTGCGCGATCGGCGTCAGATCGACCTCGATCGGCGCGCCGGCCGCGATGGTCGCCGCATCCGGGTTCATTTGGGCAACCAGCGGCCACACGGTGGCGGCTGCGCCGACGGCAGCGACGGCTCCAGTTGCTACAAAAAGAAAATCACGGCGTGTCGGATGGTCCGCCGAAGACGCTGTCGTCACGATTCCAAGCCCTTTCTCATCTGCAGCCAGCGGAACCGCCCCGGAACACGCTGAAAACGCGACCAGTAGAGGCTGCCGGCGCCCGCGGCCCCCGCGGCGGCAGAAAAACCGCTTTTCCGGCCCAATCCGGCGGAACAGCAGTCCAGAATCGTTCTATTGGCACCCTTGCCGGAAGAGCGCAAGCCCGCTAACGGCTCGCAAACGTGCAATGCACTAAATCTCCGCCCAGCGATGTTTTATTGAGACATTTCATCAGGACTTCACAAGCCGGCACGCCATGCAGATTGCGCTTTTCCAGCCCGACATTCCCCAGAACACCGGAACGATTCTACGCCTGTGTGCGTGCCTCGATGTGGTGGCCCATATTATCGAGCCGGCGGGGTTTCCGACCTCCGACCGGCACTTCCGCCGGGCCGGCATGGACTATCTCGACCATGTGACTATTACCCGCCATGACTCGTGGCCAAAATTCGAGCAATGGCGTAACGAGGCGGGATTCCGACTGGTCCTGTTTACGACCAAGGGGGCCAGTTCCTATCTGGATTATCGCTACGGCCGGGACGATATCCTGCTGTTCGGGCGCGAATCCGCAGGGGTCACCGACGAGGTCGTCGCGGCCGCTGACGCAAGACTGGTGATCCCGATCAAGCCGGGTCTTGCGCTCGCTCAATATTGCGATGGCCGCGGCGATGGCGTTGGGCGAGGCGCTGCGCCAAACGGGTTCAGGGGCATGATCCCGAAAAGTGGACACCGGTTTTCGGAGAAGATCATGCCCAAAACATAGAGGGCAGAAGGAGAAATGGTGAGTTACGCGGTCAAAGAGATATTTCTGACCCTTCAGGGCGAAGGCGCGCATGCCGGCCGCGCGGCGGTGTTTTGCCGCTTTTCCGGCTGCAACCTCTGGAGCGGCCGCGAACAGGACCGCGCCACCGCCACCTGCCGGTTTTGCGATACCGACTTTGTCGGCACCGACGGCACGCTGGGCGGCCGTTATGCCACGGCCGACCAACTCGCCGACATCATTGCCGCGCAGTGGACCGGCGGAAACGTCAATCGCTATGTCGTCCTGACCGGCGGCGAGCCGTTGCTGCAGGTCGACACCCCCTTCATCGATGCGCTGCATGCGCGCGGCTTCGCGATCGGCATCGAGACCAACGGGACGATTGATCCGCCTGAAGGTATGGACTGGGTTTGCGTCAGCCCGAAAGCAGGATCTGAGCTCGTGGTGCGACGTGGTCATGAACTGAAACTGGTCTACCCGCAGGCAGGCGCTAAACCGGAGGATTTTGTCGACCTGGCCTTCGAGCGTTTCTCGCTACAGCCGATGGACGGGCCGGACGTGATCGAGAATACCGCGCTCACGGTCGCTTATTGCCTGCGCCATCCCAAATGGCGGCTCAGCCTGCAGACGCACAAGACGCTCGGGATTAGGTAGAACTGGAATCAGACAGGATTTGGTTTGCAAGATGTGGGAATTGACGAAATCGTTTCGCTTCGAGGCGGCGCATTCGCTGCCGGGAACGACGTTTGGCGCGGCGAGTGAGGAAATTCATGGACACTCGTTTCGCGCCGAGGTCAGCGTACGCGGCACGCCCGATCCCGTCACTGGAATGGTACTCGATCTCGGCCTGCTCGAGCGCAGCATGGCCGAAGTGCAGAAAGTGCTCGACCACAAGCTCCTGAACAAGGTCGAGGCGCTCGGGCAGCCGACGCTGGAGAATCTTTCACGCTTCATCTGGGAACGGCTCCAGCACGCGGGAAAAATCACGCGCGTCAGCGTTCACCGCGACAGCTGCAACGAGAGTTGCACGTATTTCGGGCCGCAGGGTTAAGCGATGGACATGTCCGTGATCGAGGATCGCAAAACCCGCGCGAGAAACTGGTTCGAGGCGTTGCGCAATGACATTTGCGCAGCCTTTGAGCGCCTGGAAGATGATGCGCCGGCATCGCTCTATCCCGGCGACGCCGGACGTTTCGTGCGCACATCCTGGGACCGCACCGACCATACCGGCAAGCCCGGCGGCGGCGGAGTGATGTCGGTCATGCGCGGGCGGCTGTTCGAAAAGGTCGGCGTACACTGCTCGACCGTGCATGGCGAATTCGCTCCCGAATTTCGTGCGCAGATTCCGGGCGCGGCCGACGATCCGCGGTTCTGGGCGTCGGGCGTTTCCGTCATTGCGCATATGCACAATCCCAATGTGCCGGCGGTGCATATGAACACCCGCTTTGTCGTCACCACCAAAGCGTGGTTCGGCGGCGGCTCGGACTTGACGCCGGTGCTCGATCGGCGGCGCACGCAAAACGACGCCGACACGGTCGCCTTTCATGCCGCGATGAAAGCCGCTTGCGGTGGAGAAAATGGCGCTGCCGATTACGACAGATTCAAAGAATGGTGCGATGAATATTTCTACCTGCCTCATCGCAAGGAAGCGCGCGGTGTCGGCGGCATTTTCTATGACTGGCTCGATTCGGGCGACTGGGACGCTGACCTCGCCTTCACCCAGGACGTCGGCCGCGCCTTCGTGAAAATCTATCCTGAACTGGTGCGGCGCAATTTCAATGCCGCATGGACACCAGCCGATCGCGACGAACAACTGATCCGGCGCGGTCGCTATGTCGAATTCAACCTGCTCTACGACCGCGGCACCATCTTCGGTCTCAAGACCGGCGGCAATGTCGACTCGATCCTGTCGTCGATGCCGCCCGAAGTGAAATGGCCTTGAAGACGATGACAGAACTGCCCCGTGCGATGCTGATCGACATGGACGACACCATCCTGTCGGCCTACAGCCGCCCCGATCTCGCCTGGAATATCGTCGCGACGGAATTTGCCGGCGAATTGGCGCCGCTGTCGCCGCAACAGGTCGCCGCCGCCATCGTGGATTCGGGACGCAAATTCTGGGCGACGGCCGAAGCAGCATGGCGGTTGAAGCTCGACGAAGCCCGGTACGAGGTTGTCAAAGGCGGATTCGCTACGCTCGCTGCCGCGGGCCACGCCCCCTTGTCACTGGATTTGGCGACACGGCTCGGCGATCGCTTCTCGGCCTACCGCGAGGAGCAGATGTTCGTGTTCCCCGGCGCACATGACGCGATCGATGAATTCAAAGCGCGCGGCGTCAAGCTGGCGCTGGTGACCAACGGCGCCGCCGGACCTCAGCGCGCCAAGGTCGAGCGCTTTGCCTTGGCGCATCGCTTCGATCACATCCAGATCGAGGGCGAGCATGGTTTCGGCAAGCCGGAAGAGCGCGCCTATCTGCATGCCATGGAAGCGCTGGGCGTCACCGCGCCCGAGACGTGGATGATCGGCGACAATCTGGAATGGGAAGTCGTGGCGCCGCAGCGCCTCGGCATCTACGCCATCTGGATCGACGTCCATGGCGACGGCCTGCCCGCGGGATCGGCGATCAAGCCCGATCGCATCATTCGGTCGTTAACGGAATTGCTGCCGGCCGAATAGAGCGTTTTCGAGCGAAGTGGATACCGGTTCGCGTGAAGAAAACGCGTCGAAACAAAAGTCTAGAGCCCCCATTCTGATTTCAATCAGAATGGAACAGGCTCTAGTTTAACGCATCGCCGCCGAGATCATCACCAGCCCGCCCACAATCACTGCGGCATCGAGGATCGCGGTGTGGATGTGCACCGGCATGCGCTCGACGAAAGCTTTGGCGAGGAATGCGCCCGGTAGCGCGACGACGCCGATCAGAACCGCAAAGGCCAGCACCTGCGCGGTGACGACGCCGGCAAGGCCGAACACCGAAATCTTGATGATGCTGGTCGCAACCGAGACCACGGCGTCGGTGGCGATCACGGCCGCACCTTCGAGACCGACAGCCATCAACAGCGACAGCAGGATCACGCCCGAGCCCGACGTGCCGCCGACCACGACACCATAGCCGACTGCGCCTGCGGCAAGCCCGGTGTCGCCGATACGCATCTCGCGGCGTTTCGCCAGCCGGCGCAGCGGCACGCTCAGGATCAGCATGGTGCCGATCACCAGCGCAGCACCTGCGCCGGTCAGCCGCGTATAGCCGTAAGCACCGAGCGCCGTCGTCAGCGCGGCCGCCGCGATCACGATCAACGCGCGACGGCGGTCGGCATAGCGGACATAGGCAACAAAGCGGCTGATATTGGTGAAGATCGAGGAGATCGCGATGATCGGCACCACAGGTTCGGCGCCGATCAGCGGCACCAGCACCAGCGGCATCAGCGCGCCGGTGCCATAACCGGCGAGGCCGCCGACCAGGGACGCAAACAACGCCACGCCGGCGACCAGCAGAAGCTGGGCCAGCGAGATATCGGCAAAACCTGAGAGGATATTCACGGCAACCTGTTCACAGCCGGTGGTCGCGGGTGAAACGTGCGACGGTCTGATCGGCAATATCGGTCAGCGCGGACCGATCCAGCGGAAAATCCGCCGCCAGCCAGGCGTCTTCCGCAAGCGTCAGCACATGGCCAAGCGCCGGACCTTCGGCAATGCCGCGGGAAATGAAATCGGCCGCCTTCAGCGGGAATTTCGGCGCGCTCCAGCGTTGCGGAAGGGCGGCAAATTCGCGCCAATAGGCATCGTCAGCGCCGCTTGCGCCCGACCGCGCCCATGCCAGCAACAGCCGGTCGCGATAATGGTCCTCGCCAAGCCGATAGAGCCTGCGCCGCGCCGTAGCCTCGTCCATGCCGAACAGCCGCCACCAGCGATGGCCCATGGAATCCAGCGTCCTGGTTTCAGCGTTGGTGAGACGCAGCCGCGCAGCGACACGCTTGGCATCTTCGGTCACCGCCACCGTGAGCGCGCCAAGCCGGCGCATTGGATTCGCATCGAGCCCCAGCGCCTGTTCCGCCGCTATCATCGCCGCAAACGGTCCGGTGTAGGCGACACCGCCCACGATCGGCAGCAACAAGCCGCCATCCGCCATCGCGGTGACCGCAACCAGCGCGCCATCCGCGACCACAAGCTTCAGCATCTCCATCCGAATGCGTTCGGCGGACAGATCGGCCAAACCCGCGCGGCCGCCGATGCACGCAAGATATCCGGCGCGATCGGGCTCGCCGGCGCCGTAAGCGGCATGCATGCGGAAGAAGCGCAGGATCCGCAAATAATCCTCCGCGATACGCTGGCCGGCATCGCCGATGAAGCGAACGCGTTTGGCGGCGATATCGGCCAGCCCGCCGACATGATCGTGTACCCGGCCCCCGGCATCGACGGAAAGCCCGTTGATGGTGAAGTCGCGCCGCTCCGCGTCGCGCACCCAGTCGCGGCCGAACGCGACCTTGGCCCTGCGGCCATCGGTCTCGGTGTCCTCGCGCAAGGTCGTGACTTCGAACGGCTGTGCATCGACCACGAGCGTCACCGTGCCGTGGTCGATGCCGGTCGGCACCGACTTGATGCCGGCGGCCTTGGCGCGGCGGACGATTTCGTCAGGGACCGCCGTGGTAGCGATGTCGATATCGCCGGTTGGAATTTTTAGAAGAACATTACGGACGGCGCCGCCGACCACGCGGGCTTCCTCGCCATCGCCGTTGAGCAGGCCGAGCACACGGGCCGCCGGACCGGGCTTGAGCCACGGCGCATCGGCCAGCACGCGCGCTTCGGTCATTTCTCAGCTCCGGGAACGAGCTTGCCGTTCTCGATATGGGCAGGAATGTAGGTCGAGTCCGGCGACGCGCCGGAAAAATGCGCGAGCAGGATGAAGCTGATGATGACAAGCAACAACGACCCCAACGTCAGTTTGGCGATCAGATGTGTCGGCCAGGACGAGGACGACAGCACGCCGGAGCGGGTGGCAATCAGGAACAGTGCATAGACCACGAACGGGATCAGAAAAATTCCGATTTCGGTCAATACCGGACGGATCATGCGAGATAAATCCGCTCATACAGCACGCGCAGGATTCCCGCCGTCGCGCCCCAGATGTAACGCTCCGCATACGGCATGGCGTAATAGGAACGCTCCATGCCGCGGAATTCCTTGCTGTGGATCTGGTGGTTCTCGGGATTCATCAGGAACGCGAGCGGCACCTCGAAGGCGTCGACCACTTCCGCCTCGTTGATCTTCAACGTGAAGCCGGGCTTGACCCGCGCGACCGTCGGCAGGATGCGAAATCCGAACGCGGTTCCATAGAGATCGAGATAGCCGACCGGCTCGACGAACTCGCGCTTGAGGCCGACTTCCTCGCAGGCCTCGCGCAGCGCGGCATCGAGCGGGGAAGCGTCGGTCGCATCGATCTTGCCGCCGGGAAAGGAAATCTGGCCGGCGTGGCTGGAGAGATGCTCCGAGCGTTGTGTCAGCAACACGGTCGGCTCAGGATGATCGACCACCGGGATCAGCACCGCCGCGGGCCGCACCGGCTGCTCGCGCGCGACGATCTCGAGCATGCGGTCGTTGCCTTCGTCGCCGGTCTTCGGAATGATGTGGGGATCGACCAGGCCCGGCGGCACGTCGAAATTCAGCCGCGCCTTGCTGCGATCGAAGAACTCCGCCGCACTGACCGCAGCAGGTCGCATCTTCTTCAGCATCGGCTCGTTCAAAGCGCGTCCCTCACCTGCTTCGCATCCGCCATCGCGAAGAACTCGCCGCCGGACTCGACCCCGAACATGGGTTGACCATCGACCACCCGCTCTTCCCCCATGTCAACCAGATCGTAGTAGAGCGCGCGTGTCACCTTGGCCCATAAATCTGAGCGGACGTGAAGATAGGGCGTCAGCCCGCCATCTGCCGCCATCTCGAATCGCAAGCGGTGTCCGCCGTCGCAATTAACCCAGTCATCGACATTGGTGCGAAAGCGCAAGAGCCGGCCGCGGTCGCCCTCCTCCTTTTGCATCTCGACCGCCATGAACGGCGCATCGTCGACGCGAATGCCGACCTTTTCGACCGGGGTCACGAGAAAGTGCTTGCCGTCCTCGCGCTTGAGGATGGTCGAAAACAGCCGCACCAGCGCCGGCCGCCCGATCGGCGTCCCCATATAGAACCACGTACCATCACCGGCGATTCGCATGTCGAGATCGCCGCAGAATGGCGGATTCCACAGATGCACCGGAGGCAAGCCACGTCCGGCCGGGCTAGCGTTGACGGCTTCCCTTGCAGCAACAGTCAGTCCTTCGAGGCCTTTGCCCTCGTGAGTCGAGCCCTCGAGAGTTTTGCCTTCGTGCCCCTGATTGCTGGTTTGCCCTTGCTTCGCCATTGTTTGCCTTAAGGTTCCAAAGCGTCGGTCTGGCACGATTGGTGCACGTCCCCATGGCGTCAGCAGAACGTCGTTCTCGCCACATCGTGATGCAGTTCATACCCCGAAATGCCGATAATGTGGGGATAGTTTAATTCAACGAATACATGGCCTTTGCATAGGTTTAGCATGAGGTTCGTGGCATGACGACGCAATCGGCGGTGTCATAAATTGGCGATGTCACAAAGGGCTCTTAAGTTCCGGAGCGGTTTCAAGGAGAATTACATGCCTGGCGCAGACGGTGTCGAGAAACTCGAGGACGCGATCGTCCGTTCGGCCGAACAGGTCGCGGGCCAAATCCGCGCCGCGAAGGAAGCAATCTCCACCGTCATCTTCGGGCAGGAGCGGGTGATCGAAAACACCCTGGTGACGATCCTGTCCGGCGGTCATGCGCTGCTGATCGGCGTGCCGGGTCTCGCCAAAACCAAGCTGGTCGAAACGCTCGGCATCACCCTCGGACTTGATGCCAAGCGCATCCAGTTCACGCCGGACCTGATGCCGTCGGATATTCTCGGCGCCGAAGTGCTGGACGAGAGCAATTCCGGCAAGCGTTCATTCCGCTTCATCTCCGGGCCGGTGTTCGCGCAGCTGTTGATGGCCGACGAAATCAACCGCGCCAGCCCGCGTACGCAGTCCGCGCTGCTGCAAGCCATGCAGGAGCAGCACATTACGGTTGCCGGCGCGCGCCACGATTTGCCCAAACCGTTCCACGTGCTCGCCACGCAAAACCCGCTGGAGCAGGAAGGCACCTACCCGCTGCCGGAAGCGCAGCTCGATCGCTTCCTGATGGAGATCGACGTCGATTATCCCGATCGCGACGCCGAGCGCCGCATTCTGTTCGAAACCACAGGCGCGGAAGAGACGCTCGCCAAGGCATCGATGAACGCGGAAATCCTGATCGCGGCTCAGCGGCTGGTGCGGCGCCTGCCGGTCGGCGACAGCGTGGTCGAAGCTATTCTCTCGCTGGTCCGCGCCGCGCGTCCCAATCCCGACGGCGACGGCGACAAGCTGATCGCCTGGGGCCCCGGTCCTCGCGCCAGCCAGTCGCTGATGCTGGCGGTCCGCGCCCGCGCGCTGCTCGATGGCCGCCTCGCACCTTCGATCGACGACGTCCTCGATCTCGCGGAGCCAATCCTCAAGCACCGCATGGCGCTGACATTCTCGGCGCGCGCCGAAGGCCGCACCATTCCCGACGTGATCAGACAATTGAAAGCGCGGATTGGTTGATGGCCGCTGAGACCAAGCACGAGACCAGGGAGATAACAGCAATACGACGTGCCGATGGCGAAAGCCGAACGCTCGCCGCATCGCTGCCGCGTCTTGTGCTTGAAGCCCGACGCATCGCTGCCAACGTCATTCACGGTCTGCATGGACGCCGACGCGCCGGCGCCGGCGAAAGTTTCTGGCAATATCGCCGCTTCGTCTCGGGCGAGCCGTCGCAGAACGTCGACTGGCGCCGCTCGGCGCGCGACGACCATCTCTACGTTCGCGAGCAGGAATGGGAAGCCGCGCACACCGTGTGGGTTTGGCCCGACCGCTCGCCGTCGATGGCCTTTGCCTCCAAGGGGGCGCGCGACAGCAAGCTGGAACGCGGACTGATCGTCACCTTCGCCTTGGCGGAGCTCCTGGTCGCGGGCGGCGAACGCGTCGGCATTCCCGGCCTGATGAACCCGACCGCGAGCCGCAACGTGATCGACAAGATGGCGCAGGCGATGCTGCATGACGATGCTGCCCGCGCCAGCCTGCCGCCGTCTTTCGTGCCGTCGGCTCTAGCCGAGATCGTCGTGTTGTCGGATTTCTGGTCGCCGATGCCCGAAATCAGGAACATGCTCGCGGGGCTCTCGGCCTCCGGCGCGCACGGTACCTTGATCCAGGTCGTCGATCCCGCGGAAGAGACTTTCCCCTATGCTGGCCGCGTCGAATTCGTCGAGCCCGAGGGTGGCGACGTCATCACCGCGGGCCGAGCGGAGAGCTGGGCTAACGATTATGTCGCGCGCGTCGCACTTCATCGCGACGAGATCCGCAACGAGACCAACAAGCTCGACTGGCTGTTCTCGACCCACACCACCAGCCGCTCCGCCGCCGAATTGCTGTTGTTCCTGCACTCAGGGATGATGGTGAGCAAAGGCGCCGTGCGCACCACGACCGTCAAAGCGGGACGAAGCGCATGATCGCGGGCCTCCCCCTCTCCTTCGCCGAACCGCTTTTGCTGCTGGGCCTGTTGAGCCTACCGGTGCTGTGGTGGCTGTTGCGCGTGATGCCGCCGAGACCGCGCCGAATAGAGTTTCCGCCGACGCGGCTGTTGTTCGACATCAAGCCAAAGGAAGAAACCCCGTCGCGAACGCCGTGGTGGCTGACATTGTTGCGCCTGACGGCGGCTGCGCTCGTCATTCTCGCCGCCGCCGGCCCGATCTGGAATCCGCATACCGCCACCGCCGGCAGCAAGGCGCCGCTGGTGATCCTGCTCGACGACGGCTGGAGCGCGGCGTCGAGCTGGGAGGCGCGGATCAAGGCCGCGGATGAGTTGATCGCCAATGCCGACAATGACCGCCGCGGCATCGCGCTCGTTCCGCTGTCCGAGCCGGCGCGCGACATTACGTTGATGCCAGGCGGCACCGCGCGGGTCGCACTTCGTCAGCTTGCGCCAAAGCCCTATTCGATCGAGCGCGTCGAAACGCTGCCCGTCATCGAACGCTTCCTCAAAGCCACCGGCGACGCCGAGCTCGCTTGGCTGTCCGACGGCGTCGACACCGGCCGCGGCACGGAATTTCTCGAAGGTCTCAACAAGACTATCGGCGATCGCACACTGACAGTGTTCGAGGGCGGCACGGCCTCGGCCCTGGCGCTGGTTGCCGCCGAAAATGCTGCCGCGAAGATGACGGTGAAGGTGCTGCGCATCACCAGCGGCATCGCTGCGGGCGTCGTTCGCGCGATCGACGCCAAGGGTTCGCCGATCGGCGAAGCGCGCTATGCGTTCGCCCCGCAGGACCGCGAAACCGAAGCCGCGTTCGATCTGCCGGTGGAACTGCGCAACGATATCTCTCGGCTGGAAATTGCCGGCGAGCGCTCCGCCGGCGCGGTGCAACTGCTCGACAAAAGATGGCGGCGGCGCGCCATCGGTGTCGTCACCGGCGCCACCAGCGATACCGCGCAGCCGCTGCTCGCCTCGACCTTCTATCTCACCCGCGCGCTATCGCCATTCGCGGACGTTCGGCTCGGCGATCGCGGCGCGCCGCAACAGGTGATCGCGCAATTTCTGGATCAACGGCTGCCGATGATCGTGCTGGCCGATGTCGGCACGCTGTCGCCGGAAATTCGCGAACGCCTGAACGCATGGATCGACCAAGGCGGCGTGCTGGTGCGTTTTGCCGGCCCGCGCCTGGCGCAGGCCGACGACGATCTGGTGCCTGTCAAACTGCGCCGTGGTGGCCGCAGCCTGGGAGGCAGTCTCACTTGGGAAAAGCCGCAGCATCTGGCCTCGTTCGCCACCGACGGCCCGTTCGCGGGCCTCGCGGTGCCGAAGGACGTCACCGTCAACCGGCAGGTGCTCGCCGAACCCGATGCGGTGCTTTCGACCAAAAGCTGGGCGTCGCTGGAAGACGGCACGCCGTTGGTGACCGGCGAACATCGCGGCAAGGGCGTCGTCAGCCTATTCCATGTCGGCGCAAACTCGCGCTGGTCGGACCTGCCGATGTCCGGCAGTTTTGTTGAGATGCTGCGGCGGCTGGTCGATATGTCCGGCTACACTTCCAACCCCGGCGCGGGCGTTGCCAGCGCGGCAACGACGATCGAAACGGTCGCGCCGCTGCGCACGCTCGACGGTTTCGGTGCGTTTGGTCCGCCGCCCTCAGCCGCCAAGCCAATGGCGGCGGACTATCGCGACCGCGCGACCCCGGATCATCCACCGGGCTTCTATGGTCCGGCAGAAGGGCCGATCGCCGTCAATACGCTGGCACCCGCCGATCGCATCGCAGCGCTCGACACATCATCCCTGCGCGCGCGGCATGCGAGCTACACCAATGCCGAGCCGCGCGATCTCAGGGGAATCCTGCTGTCGTCGTCGCTGGCGCTGTTCCTGATCGACGCGATCGTGGTCGCCATGCTCGGCGCGGGCCTTGCCGCGCTGTTGCGGCGGCGCGCCGCAACAGCGGCGCTGGTGGCCGCCTTCGTGCTCGCCGCGGGCGTGCCATCGCCGACGCGCGCCGACGCTGTTAGTGACGATTTCGCCATGAAGGCGGTCTCGCAGACCCGCTTCGCCTATGTCGTTACCGGCAATGCCGACGTCGATTCCATCGTCAAGGCCGGCATGTCCGGACTGACCTTGTTCCTCGCGCAGCGCACGGCGCTGGAAACCGGCGACCCCGTTGGTGTCGATCCCGCCAAGGATGAACTCGCCTTCTTCCCGCTGATCTATTGGCCGGTGGTGCCGGGCGCACCGAAGCCGCCACAGGACGCCATCAACCGCATCGACGCCTATATGAAACAGGGCGGCACCGTCGTGTTCGACACCCGCGACGCCATCGAGGCGCCGCCGGGCGACAACGGCGCGTCTCAGACGCCGGCCATGCAGACCTTACGCGAAATTCTATCTTCGCTCGACGTGCCCGAACTCGAGCCGGTGCCGCGCGAACACGTGCTGACCAAGACGTTTTATCTGCTGCGCGATTTCCCGGGACGCTTCAACTCGGGCCAGACCTGGGTCGAAGCCCTGCCGCACGAAGATGATGACGAAGCCGCTTCGCGGCCGGCGCGCGGCGGCGACGGCGTCTCGCCGATCATCATCACGTCGAATGATCTGGCAGGCGCCTGGGCACTTCGCCCAGACGGCCAGCCGATGCTGCCGCTGACGCCGGGTGAACCGCGACAGCGCGAATTCGCATTCCGCGCCGGCGTCAACATCGTGATGTACACGCTGACCGGAAACTACAAGGCCGACCTGGTTCACATGCCCGCTCTGATCGAACGATTGGGGCAATAGCGTCATGCAATACGGCATCGCGTTCACCCCCCTGGTTCCCACGCTCGTGCTGTGGATCGCGCTCGCCGCGATCGTGGTGATATCGGCCCTGCTGCTGTTCGGCCGCTCACGCGGCGCCGCGGTGCGAGTAACAGCGCTCGCGCTTATTCTGCTGGCACTCGTCAATCCCTCATTCACCCGCGAGGACCGCGAGCCGTTGTCCTCGGTCGCAGCCGTCGTGGTCGACAAGAGCCCGAGCCAGAATTTCGGCACGCGCAACCAGGAAACCGCCAAGGCGCAGGAAGCGCTCGTCGATACCCTGAAAAAGATAAAGGGCCTGGAAGTACGCGTCGTCGAAGCCGGTCAGGCCGATGGCGAGACTGACGGCACCAAACTGTTCAGCGCCTTGTCCTCGACGATGTCGGACGTTCCTGTCGACCGCGTCGCAGGTGCTTTCCTGATCACGGACGGCCGGGTGCACGACATTCCCGCCAATGCCGCGGCAGTGGGTTTCCAGGCGCCGGTACATGCGCTGGTCACGGGGCGCAAGGACGAACGGGATCGCCGCATTGCGATATCAGCCGCGCCGCGTTTTGGCATCGTTGGCCAGACCCAGACCATTACCTACCGGCTGGACGACCAGGGCGTCACCGGCCAGCGCGCCAAGATCGTGGTGCGCCGCGACGGCGAGGTGATCAGCGAGCGCAATTTGCAGAGCGGTCAGACTTCCAGCGTCGAGATCGACATTAAGCACGCCGGTCCGAACATCGTCGAGATCGAGGCTTCACCGCTCGAGAACGAACTGACGCTGGTCAACAACCGCGCGGTGGTCGCGATCGACGGCGTGCGCGACAAACTCCGCGTGCTGCTGGTTTCCGGCGAACCGCATTCCGGCGAGCGCACCTGGCGCAACCTCTTGAAGTCCGACGCCAGCGTGGACCTCGTGCACTTCACGATTTTGCGCCCGCCAGAGAAACAGGACGGCACGCCGATCAACGAGCTGTCGCTGATTGCGTTTCCGACCCGCGAATTGTTTCAGCAGAGGATCAACGACTTCCAGCTGATCATCTTCGACCGCTACGCCCGTCAGGGCGTGCTGCCCATCGCCTATTTCGACAACATCGCGCGTTACGTCCGCGCCGGTGGCGCGGTGCTGGTGTCGGCAGGTCCCGACTACGCTTCAACCACCAGCATCTGGCGCACGCCGCTGGATTCCGTGCTGCCCGCCGAACCCGTCGGCGTGACCGAAAAGCCGTTCTATGCGCATCTGAGCGATGCCGGCAAACGTCATCCGGTGACGCGCGGCCTCGAAGGCTCGGCCACCGAGCCGCCGCACTGGAGCCGGTTCTTCCGCACGGTCGACACACGCAACGCGATCACCCCGCCGGTCATGACCGGCGCCGACGGCAAGCCGTTGCTTCTGCTCTCACGCTTCGGCGAAGGCCGCGTCGCGCTGTTGCTGTCGGACCACATATGGCTGTGGGCCCGCGGTTATGAAGGCGGCGGACCTCATCTGGATCTGCTGCGGCGGATGTCGCACTGGCTGATGAAGCAGCCGGATCTGGACGAGGAAGCACTGCGGCTCCAGGTCCAGGGCAAAGATCTCGTGGTGGTGCGGCAGACCATGGCCGACACCGTCTCGCCGGTCACGGTGACGTCGCCGAGCGGAGCAACGCGCGAATTGACGTTGAGCCAGGGCGAACCCGGCGAATGGCGCGCGACACTCCCCGCGAACGAACTCGGCCTCTGGCAAGCGACCGACGGCACGCTGAAAGCGCTGATCAATGTCGGGCCGACCAACCCCAAGGAATTTTCCGAGGTCACCTCCACCACCGAGATGCTGAAGCCGCTGGCGCAGGCAACCGGTGGCGACGCACGACGCATCGTGGATGGTTCGAGCATCGACCTCCCCCGCATCGTGCCGGTGCGCTCCTCCAGCATCTTTCACGGCGACGGCTGGATGGGTGTAAAAATGCGCGATGCCAGCGTGGTCAAGGGCGTCGGCGTGTTGCCGATGTTCGCCGGGCTGATCGGGCTGTTGCTGCTGCTCGGTGCATTCGCCGCGACTTGGCTGCGTGAGGGACGGTGAGCGTCGTTCACTTTCGGTGAAAGCGCTGCGACGACGGCAGAACGCGCCGACCGTTGCATCAATCCCACAGCTTCGCCGATTGACCGCGCCTCGCTTCAGCGACGGTTGACATCGTGCCGACCTTCCGATGTTATAATATAACATTGGGACGGCCGAGATACCTTGGTCGCCCCGGGCAAGGCGTACATCGTCGTGAAGTGGTTCCGAAAACATCTCAAGGGTGGCTCGCGGCTGGCGCTGTTCGCGCTCGCAATCCAGTTTGCGCTGTCGTTCGGGCATTTCCACGGGATTGCCGCACAGGCTGCCCCCGCGATTGTGACGGGCCTGACGCAGGCCGATCTCGATTACGCCAAAGCCGCGCACGGCGCTGGCACTGAGGCCGTTCAGAAGCAGCAGCGTTCCACTCCCGATACCGATCAACAACCGGCCGATGCGTGCGCGATCTGCGCCGTCATCTCGCTCGCCGGCAATGTGCTGTTCGCGACGCCGCCGCTGTTGCAGTTGCCACAGGCCGTCGAACTTCTCTACCTGACCACCGATGCCGAGTTCGCTCATCTGAACTCGGCCCATCCCGCGTTCCAGTCCCGCGCGCCTCCCGCCTCCTGACATCGATTGATGCGCCCCTCGAGGGATCGCCACGTCCGACGTGGCAGTCCGTCCGAGGGGAATCGAAATCGCTCCGTCGCATATCGACGGAATCAGGATCAGGACAATGACATCCAGAACAAGACGAGCATTCCACCTCAGTGGAGCAAGCTGGCTATTACTATGCGCGATTGGCAACAACGCGATGGCCGAGGACGCGGCCGCACCGCCTGAAGCAACGCCACTGCCCGAAATCACCGTGACGGCGCCGAGCCCGATCGTGCGGCACCGGACCGTCCCGTCGCGAACGCCAGCGCGCGTCGCCCGCGCGACGCCCGGCCGCAATCGTGAACGCCCGGCAGAGCCGCAGGCGCCGGTCGCGGCCGCGCCCCAACAGGGCGTACTGCCGGTCGTGACCGATCAGTTCGCAACCGTCACCGTCATACCAACCGAGGAAATCCGCCGCTCCAGTGCCACGACCCTCGGCGACCTCCTGTTTTCGAAACCCGGCATCACCGGTTCCAGCTTTGCGCCGGGCGCATCGAGCCGGCCTATCATTCGCGGTCTCGACGTCAACCGCGTCGGGATCGTCGAGAACGGCACTGGCGGCGGCGGCGCCTCCGACCTCGGCGAGGATCATTTCGTACCCATCGACCCCTTCTCTACCAACCAGGTCGAAGTCGTGCGGGGACCTGCAGCGCTACGCTACGGCTCGACATCGATCGGCGGCGTCGTCAGCGCGACCAACAACCGGATTCCGGATGCGCTGCCCACCTGCCCCGCTGCGCCGTTCAGGAGCTACGGACTGCCGGTCAAGGCGCCGCTGGCGGATGCGCAATCATCATCCTGCATGAATGTCGAGACGCGAACGGCTGTGAACTCAGTCGATCGCGGCGTCGAAGGCGGCATCTTGCTCGATGCGGGCGGCAACAATGTCGCGGTTCATGCCGACGCCTACGGCCGCAAGAGCAGCGATTACAACATCCCGAGCTATCCCTATCTGTTCGACCAGACCCGGCCGGTCAACGGCCGCCAGCCAAATTCCGCCGCGCAAGCGGACGGCGCGTCGGTCGGCGGCTCCTATTTCTTCCAGGACGGCTTCGTCGGAGCAGCCATCACGCAGAACGACGCGCTCTACCGCATTCCCGGCATCGACGGCGCCGATCATCAGACCCGCATCGACGGTCATCAGACCAAGTTCACCGCGAAGGGCGAATATCATCCGCATGCGGATGCGATCGATGCCGTGAGATTTTGGACCGGCGTCACCGATTATCACCACAACGAGATCGGACTTGCCGATCCCAATGACCCCGCGACCGTCGGCATCCGGCAGATTTTTACGAACAAGGAGCAGGAGGGTCGGCTCGAAGTGCAGATGATGCCATTCAACGCGCGCTTTGCCGCGGTGACGACGGCGTTCGGCCTGCAGGCAGGACATCAAGAGTTGACGGCGCCAAGCCCGGACGATCCGAACAGTCCACTCAACGGATTGTGGGACCCCAACCGGAACAACCGGGTCGCCGGCTACGTCTTCAACGAGCTGAAATTCAGCGAAACCACCAAGGCTCAAATCGCCGGACGAATCGAGCACGTCAACCTCTCCGGAACGACGCCGGAATTCATACCCGATGTGTTTGACGTCAACACCGATCCCGCCAGTATCGGTCCTGCCACACCGCGCAATCTGCATTTCACACCGAAGAGTGCGAGCGTCGGTCTGATCCAGAATCTGCCGTATGATCTGGTCACCAGCGTCACTGCTCAATATGTTGAACGCGCTCCCAAACCGGCGGAGCTGTTTTCGCGCGGCGCGCACGACGCGACCGCCACCTTCGACATCGGCGATCCCAACCTCGGTCTCGAGACCGCAAAATCGGTCGAAGTGGGATTGCGGCGGGCGACAGGCCCGTTGCGCTTCGAACTGACCGGTTACTACACAAGATTCAACGGCTTCATCTTCCGGCGGTTGAACGGCAATACGTGTGACGAATCCTCGTGCCAGATCGGTCCAGGTCTCGAACTCGAATCAGGCGATCTACTCGCAGCGCGACGCCACTTTCCGCGGCGGCGAGTTCCAGAGCCAGCTCGACATCGGGCCGCTTCATGGCGGCATCTGGGGCATTGAGGACCAGTTCGATGTCGTTCGCGCCACCTTCACCGACGGCACCAACGTGCCCCGCATTCCGCCGGTGCGGGTCGGCGGCGGCGTATATTGGCGCGACAGCAGCTGGTTCATGCGCCTTAATCTGCTGCACGCCTTCGCACAGAACGACGTTGCCTTGATCGGCGAGACGCCGACCCCCGGTTACAATCTGCTAAAAGCGGAAATCACCTACAAGACCAAGCTCGATCCGTCCTGGTTCGGCGCACGCGAAATGACGATCGGTCTCGTCGGCAACAACTTGCTGAACGAAAACATCCGCAATTCGGTCTCCTACACCAAGGACGAAGTCCTGCTGCCAGGCATCGGCGTGCGCGCGTTTGCGAATTTGAAGTTCTAGGAAGTTGCTCTCCTCTTCCTGCGTGTGGGGAGAGAGAGACGACAGCACCTACGCTCGCGCGTGGCTCCAGTCCGGGCGGATCGCGCCGGAAACGTCGTTGAAGGCACCATCGACGAGCTCGACCACCAGCAGGCGGCCGTAATCGACCGGACCTGGCATGATCGCCCGTCCCTTCGGCACGACCTTGAAGCCGACGCGGCTGTAATAGGCTTCGTCGCCAACCAAAATCACGAGGCGATGTCCCTTCGCCGTCGCATCTTGCAGCGACCGATCGAGCAGCATGCGTCCGACGCCGCGGCTGCGGAATGGTGGTTCGACCGTCAACGGCCCGAGCATCAGGGCCGGCGTATCGCCGATGCAGATCGGCAATTGCCGCACCGAGCCGACCAGCAGCGTGCCGATCCGCGCCGTGAACGACAGATCGAGCAGATGATCGACATGCTCGCGCAAGCGATAGGCGCTCAGCACGAATCGGCCGGGCCCGAAGGTACGCTCGTGAAGACGCTCGATGGCCTGGGCGTCCTTCGCCGTTTCGGGCAATATTGTAACGGAGAGATCGTTCATGGTGAGGCGAGATAGCATCTGGCGCAGGCGCGGTCCATTGCCCGAAAGCCATTTTGGTTCTGATTACAGAGCCGCGCTCCCCAGAAATCATCGCCAGGTCGCGATCCGCGCTTTACCGTCGAGCACTTCCGCGATCCGAAGCCGTGTCCCCTGCGTGGTCTCCGCCGGCAGCGCGGCCACATCGTAGAACCCGCAGTCGATAATCTCGCGATTGGGCTTCGGCAAACGATCCTGCCGGAACTGCCTGATGACATAGACCGCGACATGGTCGCGACGCGAGACATGTCCGTTGAAGAACAGGCCATGCAGGACCGGCTCGTCGGTCAGCTCGATCCGCCCCTCCTCGATCAATTCGCGACGCAAGGCTTCGAGAAAAGTCTCGCCGGCCTCGACCCCGCCACCCGGCAGATGCCAGCCGGCGACATAGCTGTGCTTGACCAGAAACACCCTGTCCTCGCCGTCGAGCACGACGCCGCGGACGCCCAGCGTCATGCCGCGGGCGATCCGCCAATAGAGATGGAAAATGTGCCGCAACAATGGCTCGAGGCGTTTTCGCAAGTCTTGCAGGATCGTCACGTAGACCTCGGATGGACGGTATTATCTTTGATCCTTGCGCTGACGCGGCCGGCTTGCCAATACATGATAGGGCTTTCGGCGGATTTTTTGGATGATCGCAAAATGGTCGTACGGCGGCTCCATATCACAGGCAGGCGAGCGGAGCGCTTGAGATGACCGCATTCACGCTGGCGCATCTGTCCGACCCGCATCTTCCGCCAATGCCCAAGGCGCGGTTGCGCGACCTCGCGGGGAAACGCGCGCTCGGCTATCTCAACTGGACCCGCAACCGCCACAAATATCACCGCCGTGAGGTACTCGACGCGCTGGTCGCCGACATGCAGGCGCAACGGCCCGACCACATCGCGGTGACCGGCGACCTCGTCAATCTCGCTCTGGAAGCGGAATTCATGCCGGCCGCGACCTGGCTGGAAAGCGTCGGCGCGCCCACCGACGTAACCGTGGTCCCCGGCAATCACGATGCGTATGTTCGCGCAACAAAACATCGCTTTGCCGGCGTGTTCGGCGACTATCTGCGCGGCGACGCCCAGAATGGAGCAACGTCGTTTCCGTTCGTGCGCCGGCGCGGGCCTGTAGCGCTGATCGGCGTGTCTTCGGCCGTGCCGACGCCACCACTGATGGCGACGGGTCGGCTCGGACGCACGCAACTCGACGCGCTCGACCGAACCCTGGCGCAGCTGTCGTCCGAGCAAGCTTTCCGGGTGCTGCTGGTGCATCATCCCCTGCATTCGGATTCGCGCGCGAAGCGGCTGACGGATTCGCAGCCTCTGCGTGCGTTGCTGCACCGGCACGGTGTCGAGCTGGTGCTGCACGGGCACGACCACATCCACTCGACGATGTGGTTCGACGGCCCGAACGGAAAAATCCCGGCCATCGGTGTGCCCTCGGCCTCGGCGCTGGCGCGCCGGCACTATCCCGCCGCCGCCTACAATCTGTTTTCGATCGCGCGCGACGGCGCAAAATGGCGCTGCGAGCAGATCGTGCGCGGTCTTGGGGATGGCTTGCGCGTTGAAGAACTCAGCCAGACGACTTCTCTTAAAGATTGTGCCAACTCGCTTAAAGATTGCGCAAGCTCGCAAACAGCGCGAGACCGAACAAGGCGAGCGCGCCAATGAGGAAGCCGAACACGAACATCCCGAAACCGCGACGGCGCGGCTTCGTCTCGGCAACCGGCTCGACTATTGGTGTAGCCACCATCGCGTGCTCGCGTTCGATCATCCGACGGGCAACATAATCGGTGACGGCATCGACAATAACAGGCACGTCATGCGACTCGGCGAGCACGATGCGACCGAAGCGGGTGTCCTGCACGAAGCGGTAGATGCGCTTGTCGCGGCCCATCACGATATGGGCGACGACGTCGATCCAGAGCCGCGGCGTTTCACCCTGGCTGACGCCACGATCGAACAAATCGACCTTCTCCGGGACCTGCGCAAACAAGGGATCGAGCGCCTCGTTCAGAATCTCCAGGCGCGCGACTTCCGCATCGCGCAGTTCGACGACGACACCGGTGCGATCGGCGGCCTCGATCCGGGCCTGGCGGAGCGCATCGCGCAGCCGCGTCGGTCGCATTTCGCCCACAGCGTTACCGGTGTTCTGCGCGTCTGACATTTTTGGGCGCCTTTGTCCTGAAGGGTTGGCCGCCCTTAACCTAGCAGTAACCATAAATTGCGCAAAGGTCGTTTACTCCCAATGACTTACGCTTTCGGTTGAAAAGACCAGACGGCCCCACCCGGAAATCCGGATGAGGCCGCCAGTCCTTGGAAGTTTTCCTTGGACGTCACCTAGTTTCAGGCCGAGATGCGGGAGGGCTCTTCAACGATCGAAAAGCGTACCCCGGCCTTGTGGCGGTTCTCTTCCGAGACCGTGCGCCAGGCATCCTCTGCCTCTTTGCGGGTCTTGAAAGGTCCCTGTACCTGGGCCGAGCCTTCCACGAGCTTGTGGAAGTTCATCGAACCGAACTCGCCGCCAATCACCCAGAAATTGCTCTTCGTCATGACTAGTCTCCTGTTAGCCGAACTGGTTCATCGTGTTGTGGGCGCCGCCCGCCTTCAGAGCGGATTCACCCGCGAAATATCCCTTGTGCTCGTCGCCGATATCGGAGCCGGCCATGTTCTGATGCTTGACGCAGGCGATACCCTGACGGATCTCCTGGCGCTGAACATTCTTCACATAGCCCAGCATGCCCTGCTCGCCGAAATAGTCCTTGGCGAGATTATCGGTCGACAGAGCTGCCGTGTGATAGGTCGGCAACGTGATTAGATGATGGAAGATGCCAGCGCGCTTGGCTGAATCAGCCTGGAAGGTCCGGATGAGATCGTCGGCTTCGATCGCCAGCGGCGTGCTGTCGTACTCCGCCTTCATCAGCTCGGCGCGGTTGTACTTGCTGACATCCTTGCCGGCTTGCTTCATCGCATCGTAAACCTGCCAACGGAAGTTGAGCGTCCAGTTGAACGAGGGCGAGTTGTTGTAAGCCAGCTTCGCGTTCGGGATCACCTCGCGAACACGATCGACCATCTTGGCGATCTGCTCGATATTCGGCTTCTCGGTCTCGATCCATAGCAGGTCGGCGCCGTTCTGCAGCGAGGTGATGCAGTCGAGCACGCAGCGATCCTGGCCGCTGCCTTCGCGGAACTGATACAGATTGCTGGGCAGCCGCTTCGGACGCATCATCTTGCCGTTGCGGTTGATGATGACGTCGCCGTTCCGGGCGTTGTCGGCGGTGATTTCCTCGCAGTCGAGGAAGCTGTTGTACTGATCTCCGATGTCGCCCGGCTTGTGGCTCACAGCGATCTGTTGCGTGAGACCGGCACCCAGCGAGTCGGTACGGGTCACGACGACGCCGTCTTCGACGCCGAGCTCGAGGAAGGCGTGGCGGCAGGCGCGAATCTTGGCCAGGAAGACTTCGTGCGGCACAGTCACCTTGCCGTCCTGATGGCCGCACTGCTTTTCGTCAGAGACCTGATTTTCGATTTGCAGCGCGCACGCACCGGCTTCGATCATCTTCTTGGCGAGCAGATAGGTGGCTTCCGCATTGCCGAAGCCGGCATCGATGTCGGCGATAACGGGGACGACGTGGGTCTGGAAGGTATCGATCTTTTCGATCAACGCCTTTTCCTTCGCCTGGTCGCCTGCCTTACGGGCCGCGTCCAGGTTGCGGAAAACATCGTTGAGTTCACGGGAGTCTGCCTGACGCAGGAAGGTGTAGAGCTCTTCAATCAGGGCCGGCACCGATGTCTTCTCGTGCATCGACTGGTCCGGAAGCGGTCCGAACTCGGAGCGAAGTGCTGCGATCATCCAGCCCGAGAGGTACAGATAGCAGCGATCGGTCGTGCCGAAATGCTTCTTCACCGAAATCAACTTCTGTTGGGCAATAAAGCCGTGCCAGCAACCGAGCGACTGGGTGTATTTTGTGCTGTCTGCGTCATAGGCAGCCATGTCGCTGCGCATCAGCGCCGCCGTGTAGCGGGCGATGTCGAGGCCGGTCTTGAAGCGGTTCTGCAGGCGCATGCGCGCGACGGCTTCGGCGGTCACGCCGTCCCAGGTCGGCTTGGTCTTGAGGAGCGCCTCGGCAGCTCCAATCTCGCTCTGATAAGAAGCCGGTCCCTGGATAGCCTGATCACCGATCCCACGTGGCTGGTAGTTCATGTGTGTATTCCTTAATCGACATTCGTGACACTGCGTTGCGAAACGTGTCGATAGCTAAACGCGAGAATCCTGAATTCGTATAGACTGCTTGCATTCTAATGGTGATGTCATGTAACATATAAACTTGTCATAGATGTCATTTTGTAAGTTTTGTCACAAACTGAACCCTGACATCGATCAGCGAGACTGCCATGGCTACCGATTCCGGAAAGAAGCTGTTTGTCGGCCCCCGCTTCCGGCGGATCCGCCAGCAACTTGGCCTGTCGCAGACCCAGATCGCCGAGGGGTTGGGCATTTCTCCTAGCTATATCAACCTGATAGAGCGCAACCAGCGCCCGGTGACGGCGCAGATATTGCTCCGTTTGGCGGAGACCTATGACCTCGATCTGCGCGATCTCGCGACCGCCGACGAGGATCGCTTCTTCGCCGAACTGAACGAGATCTTCTCCGATCCGCTGTTCCGCCAGATCGACTTGCCCAAACAAGAGCTGCGCGATCTCGCCGAATTGTGCCCCGGTGTGACTCATTCCTTGCAACGCCTCTACGCCGCCTATACCGAAGCCCGCCGGGGCGAAACGCTGGTGGCGGCGCAGATGGCGGACCGCGACGAAGGCACCAGGTTCGAAGCCAACCCGATCGAGCGCGTACGCGACCTGATCGAGGCCAACCGCAATTATTTTCCGGAGCTCGAAACGGCTGCCGAAAACTTGCGCGACGAACTGAACGTAGCGGCCGAAGGACTGTTTGCAGCGCTCGTCGCGCGCCTGCGCGAAAAACATTCGATCGTTACCCGGATCATGCCGGTCGACGTGATGCGCGAGACGCTGCGGCGCTTCGATCGTCATCGCCGGCAACTGCTGATCTCCGAACTGGTCGACGGCCCCGGCCGCGCCTTCCAGCTCGCCTTTCAGATCGGCATTTCCGAATGCGGCGCCAGCATCGATGCGATCGTCAATCGCGCCGGCCCGCTCGACGATACGCCACGACGGCTTTATCGCATCACGCTTGCGAATTATTTCGCCGCCGCCGTGATGATGCCCTATCAGGCGTTCCACAGCGCGGCGGAAACGCTTAACTACGACGTTCACGTGCTGGCGCAGCGCTTCAATGCAGGTTTTGAGCAGGTCTGTCACCGCCTCACCACACTGCAGCGGCCGAACGCGCGCGGCGTGCCGTTCTTCCTGCTGCGTGTCGACAATGCCGGCAATGTCTCGAAACGGTTTTCCTCCGGCACGTTTCCTTTCTCGAAATTCGGCGGCACCTGCCCGCTCTGGAATGTGCATTCGACCTTCGACACGCCGGACCGCTTGCTCAAGCAGGTGATCGAATTGCCCGACGGCACCCGCTATTTCTCCATCGCGCAGATGGTGCGCCGTCCGGTGGCGCCGCATCCGCAACCGCAGCCGCGCTTCGCGATCGGTCTCGGCTGCGAAATCCGCCATGCGTCCAAGCTGGTCTACGCCGCCGGCATGGATCTGGAAAAAGCCGAGGGCACGCCGATCGGCGTCAACTGCCGGCTTTGTGAGCGCGAAAACTGCAGCCAGCGCGCCGAGCCGCCAATCACGCGGACGCTTATTTTAGATGAGAACACGCGGCGGGTGTCGTCGTTTGCGTTTTCAAATGCGCGGGAGCTGTGAGTGATTAAGTCGTAATGCATCCGTTCTTTGTCCCCGCCTAGTTGGCTGCGAAGAAGATCGGGAGCTCCAGCCCGGCCTAACTATCGGCATCCGTGGTTATGGGTTCCAGCTCAAGGCTGGGACGACGTGGATGGGGCAGCGCCAACTTCAATCCGCCATCGCGAACGCATTGCACCAGCCGTCCTTGTTGACCTCGCCCTCGACCACCTTGCAACCATTCGGCCGCTCAAACAGCGTGCACAGTCCGCAGCTATAGATGCCCTTCGGCGTGTCCTGATATTCGGCTTGCTGCCGGGTCATTTTGTCAGAAGCCTTCGTTCGCGAGGTCCGAAACAGAAGCGCTGCCGATGTGCCCATAACGACAAAGCGCATGATCTTGCGCCGCGATGCATTCACCTGCTTTTCAGTCATGTTTTCAGTCATGGAGTTATTCTCCAATTTTTGCGACACGCGCCGTTGCAGTTATCATAACCGTCAGACGCGAAGCAGCAATCTCGCGGCGCAAACCGCCCGAGTCATACAAAAACATTTCGCCCAAAAATAGAGGGCGCAGGGAATGCCGGGTGCGCGCTGCACCCCGCGGTCTCGTGTGCAAAAGTGCGTAAAGAAACGCACACGAGCATACAGGTTCAGCGGAAACACTCCGGCATTCCCCGCGCAATGGTTTTACGGCTTATGCCGTGCTCTCCCCGGCGACGAATTCGTCTTGTCACCGTCGCCAGCAAATTAACGGCTTATCGAAACCCGGTTGGGCCAAGAAAGCCTCCGCCAGCTTGACACCAGCAACGGGTGCCAGGACCACACGGTTTTGCCGTACGCTTCAGCGCCGTTCGTCCGCGCGCCGGTCGATCGCTCACGGGTCTTTCGGCCCGCCCTGCGATGCTCACGCGCGACGACGCTGCCGCGTCCACCGCATCCCAGCCCAACGTACGTGACGATCGCGATACGCCCCTCTTTCGGGCCGGGACGGCGCGGTTGTAGATTTGATTTGGGGTGATCGAAAACAGGAATCTTTTTGCCGACGAGACTGGACGAGGCAAATCGCCTTGAAGCCGTTGCAGAAAATCGTGCCGGCGAGCACGCCGCTGAAGAGCTTGTCGGGTAGAACAATCGCGCCAAGTCGTCCACAACGAATCAAATTGTAGCTACAATATAATCCGTCGGTACCGTCCGGGAGAGGCTGCGCTATGGGTAAGAGTTACAAGTCCGGAAAGGGATATGGCCGGAAGGATTGGGATGCGGTCTCGGACAATCCAAAACTTACCGATGAACAGATATCGAAGGCCAAGCCCTTCGCCGAAGCTCTGCCGGAGCTTGCGGCTTCGATCCGGCGTGGCCGCGGGCCAAACAAGGCGCCGACGAAAAAGCTGGTGTCGTTGCGGCTATCCGGTCAGGTGATCGAGAAGTACAAGGCCGGCGGCCCCGGCTGGCAATCGCGGATCGATCAGGATTTGCGACGAATCAACAAGATCAGGTGAGCCGGGGAATCATTCGTCAGGCACGCGTGCCGGTCCCGAAGCCAGCCATTTGACGCGGCTTCCTGAAAGAATGTTGACGCGACCGTCTAGAACGACAATTCTGAAACATGGGTCACGCCAAATTCAGTCAGGACGATTTTCTTGCTGCCGCCCTGGCGATCGTTGCCGAACAGGGGCCGTCTGCGGTGACCGTCGGATCGATCAGCGAACGTCTCCAATCGCCGACCGGGTCCTTCTATCACCGCTTCGCGTCCCGCGACGTGTTGCTCGGCGAACTCTGGCTGCGGACGGTGCTGGAGTTTCAGCAGGGGGTCCGGGCCGCGATCGACGCCGGCGACGGTTTGCGGGCGGCGCTGCATACGCCCGCATGGGTGCGCGAGCATCTCGACAAGGCGCGCCTGCTGCTGCTGTATCACCGCGACGACTTCGTTCATGGCGAATGGCCCGAACAACTCCGCGAAGGTGCCGCCGCGCTGACGCAGGGAGTGCAGACCGGTTCCGCGCGATATGCGCGGCTCGTCTTCGGACGCGCGGGCGCAGAGGAGCGCCGCCTCGCGCAGTTCCTGCTGAGCGAGGTGCCGCTGGCTGCCGTGCGCCAGCATCTTTTGCGCCGCGAACCGCCACCGCCGCTCGTCGATGACTTGATCCGTCTCACCTATCGCGCGGTCGTCGCCGATTATCGATCCCGCAAGGCGTAATCGTTACCAGGCAGGAATATACTTCCACGCGCCCGCAGGCTGACGCTCGATCAGCGTTCTGCCGTGGCCGAACGGTTCCAGCGTGATGCCGCGGGCATGCACCTCGATCCGATCGACATCAACGCGGATCACGATCATGTTGGCATCCGCGAAGCCGGGCGGAAAATGCGCATCCAGCTCGCGCCGCCACATGGTTCGCATCTCTGCGACGTCCTCGACGATCGCGGCATGACCGCCCAGCGCGACATAACGATCGCAAGCCGGATTTTGATAAGCGAGCGTGACCAGGGGCGCAGCCCGCATCTCCGCAACCTTGCGGGAACTCCTTCGTACCAGGAACCGCCGGGTCCACTCGTCGGAGCCGGGCGCGCCGGCCGAGCTATTGACCGCCCGCGCATTGGTCCCCCCTTCGGCCGACCGCGTGGCCAGCCAGCAGACCGGGACGACTGCGATCGTCTCGCGGGCCACCGCAAGGAATTTTGTGATCTGCGCTTCGGTTACCTGAGGGACCGGCGGCATCGTCGTCATGGGCGCCTCCACTGCGAGGAGAACATCATCCTGACCGGTCTCGAAGCAGAAGTCTAGAATATATATTCTAGAACTCAGGAGCTGCTTCCTCTCCGCGACCGCGAACGGCGGGCTACGCTGGCGCTAGTACGCCCTACGAACCGCTACGCACCGCAAACCTCGCCACCGCCTCCCGATCGACCTCGATCCCCAACCCCGGCCCTTCCGGCACCCGCACTATCCCGCCTTCGTGCTCGATCGGCCGCGTCAGGATCGCCTGCCGTATCGGGTGCTCCGTGCGGTCGAACTCCAGCATCGGTTCGAGCGGCGCGAGCGACGTCGGCGTGTGCGTCGGCAGAACAGCGAGAAGCTGCAGCGACGCAGCGATGGCGATGCCGGTGCCCCAGACGTGCGGATTGTAGCGGACGCCGAAGGCCTCAGCCATGTCAGCGATCTTCTTGCATTCGGACAGGCCACCGGCCGCGCAGGTGTCGGGCTGAATGATGTCCATCGCACGGGTGGCGAGAATGTCGCGGAAGCCGAAGCGGGTGAATTCGCACTCGCCGCCGGCGATGGGAATCGACAACGCGGATTTCACTTCGCGGTAGCCGGCGAGATCCTCCGGCGGCACCGGCTCCTCGAACCAGCCGATGTCATGTCGCTCGATCATCCGGCCGAGGCGGATCGCCGCCGTCGCGTCATAGGCGTGGTTGGCGTCTACCATCAGGGCGATGCGGGGGCCGATGGCCTCGCGCACCGCGCGTGTTACCGCGGCGTCTTCTTCGACACCGAAGCCGACCTTCAGCTTCACGGCCCGAAAACCTTCTTCGACGTAATCCGCCGCCTCCTCGGCGAGATAGCGCAGCGGATCGCCCGACTTGCGCCGGTAAAGCCCGGTCGCGTAAGCCTGCACCTCGCTGCGCAGCCGGCCACCCAATAGCTGGTGCGCAGGTACGCCGAAATGCTTGCCCTTGATATCCCACAGCGCGATGTCGATGCCACTCAACCCTTGGATGACAACGCCCTTCTGCCCGTGATCGCGCAGCCGGGCGTAAATCGTCTGCCACAGGAAATCGGTGCGCAGCGGGTCCTCGCCGACCAGCCACGGCGCCACGCTGTTGACCACCGCCGAGGTGATCGCCGCAGGGCCGTAGCATTCGCCCCAGCCGATCAGGCCATCGTCGGTTTCGATCTCGACCAGCATGGCGGTGCGCGTATCGTACCAGGCGCGGGAATAGGCGAAGGGCTGCGACAGCGCGGCCTGGAGGACATGGGTGCGGACGTGCCTGATCTTCATCTTGTCACCGGCTCGGATGGAATTTCTACGGCACGACGAAAGTAGCGATATGTCGGAAAACAGGAAGCGAAAAGCTCGGCGAAGAATTAGCGAGGAACATTTTTCGATCGGAGAAATTATTCAACGTGTCGATTGCGACACGATAGTCTCCCCGGCTCCGGCGCCATCTTCCCCCCGAGAGCGCGCCGGGGCCGCCTTTTCCTTCGACAACGTCGTATCGATCGGCAACCCGGTCAGCACTGTCTCATAGCGAGGGCATCACATGGACGGTCTCACCAAAAAAGAGACGCCGGATCGCAGCAAGATCAACATGCAACAGCCGCACGAGGTGCATTATTGGACCAAGCATCTAAACGTTTCGAAGGAAGAGCTTCAGAAGGCAATCGACAAGGTTGGCAACAGCGCAGCCGCGGTGCGCAAACAGCTGGGAATCAAAGGCTGATGATGTACGCGCTCGTCGCCAGCAGGATGGCGATACTTATGGCTATAATGAACAGATAGAATTTTCCCATCGCGGGCGCCCTTTCGCTGGTCCCGGCCGACGATTGGTCCGGCAGGGAGCGGACGGCGTATCGAGAGGAAAGGCCCGCCATGATGGCGGGCCTTTCGATGTCGGATCGCAACTCGAGGTCAGATCGCAACCCCGTAATAGTCGTTGACGGCGCGCGTCCTGGTCGGGTCGGCCCAATTCCAGGCATTGTCGTTGCCGTATTTCGGCGCACCCTTCAGTTGCGTCTCGGTTACGCCGGTGAGGTAGCCGCCGAGCGAGGTGTCGTATTTCAGCGATTGCCAGGGCAGCGGATAGTGGTCGTCGCCGATGCCGAGGAAGCCGCCGAACGAAAGCACGGCATACGATACCTTGCCGCTCGCCTTGTCGATCATGACCCGCTCGATCGAACCGATCTTGTTTCGGTCGGCGCCGTAAACCGCGGTGCCCTCGACCTTATCGCTGCCGATCAGGTTTCCCTGTTCCTGTGCTTCAAGTGCCATGTGTTCCTCCAATGTGAGATTGGAAAACAAAGGGCAGGATGAAACGTTCCTGACGGCGACACATGTTCGCATCGACACATCACCGGGCGCCGATTGGAATTGTGCGGGCTGACTGACCGTTGTGTTACGTTGTGAACAGACAGGCCGAGCCCGATGCGTCAATTTGCCCGCATTCCTTCAAGTGATATTTGCGTTCGTCCGGTGGGCTAAATCCCTACCGGGCTTTCGCACGATTCCGGTGCGCGTCCGTCCGCGCGCGGTCGCGCGTTACCGCCGGCTCCAACGTTCCTGCCAAAAACCGCTAGCGATTCTCATCTCGGCCGAATGCTCCCTTAGCGATTGATTAAGCCGTCGCCCACCTAATAAGCGGGCATTTTGGATCAGCCGGGTCCCCGAAGCATTTTCAGAGCGGTCCAATGACGGACTCCACGTCGCTTTTGAAAGAGCTGGACGAGTCGATGTCCCGCGGCTCCGAAGAGAGCCGGTTGCGGGCGTTGTGGCACGCAACGGATGTGCTGATCGCCGGTCAATATTCCGAACCTGATATCTGGACCTTCGGTGAAGTCATCGAGCGCCTCGCCCGTGGCATCGAACTGGCGGCACGCGCCGAACTCGCAAGGCGCCTGGCCCATTCCGCGAAATGCCCCGATCGGCTGCGTCAAGCAGCTCGCCAGTGACGCCTCGATCGACGTCGCGGGCCCCATTCTTCGGCATTCCACGCGGCTCGACACCGAAACCCTGGTTTCGATTGCCCGTTCCGAAAGCCAGCAACATCTGCTCGCTATATCGAAGCGGGAGGTCATCGCCGAACCGGTGACCGATGTCCTGCTTGTCACCGGCAATCAGGACGTGCTGCATTCGCTGGTCGGCAACGCCGGCGCGCGTTTCTCGCAGTTCGGCTTCCTGCAAATGATCGAACGATCAGAACACGATTCCTTCCTTGTGGAGACTCTCGGTAAACGGGTCGACATACCCCGGCACATCTTCCTGCAGCTGATTGCAAAGGCATCGGATGAGGCAAGAAGGAAGCTGCTGCTGGAACGTCCCGAGGCGGCGAGAGATGTCGAACACATGGTTTGCGATGTCACGGGCGAACTGCATTCGATCTTCGGGCCGGCGTCGAAGAGCTATTACTCCGCAAGAAAGACCGTTTCCGCGCTACACCGGTGCGGCGCGCTGGTTGAGAAAAAGATCTTCGATTTCGCGCAATCGCACGCATTTCCGGAAGTCACGCTCGCCCTCTCGATGTTGTGTTCCCTGCCTGCAAACGTCATCGAGCGCGGGTTGATCGATCGGTCCGGCGAAATGCCGATGATCTTCGCCAAAGCGCTCGACTTTTCGTGGGAGACTGCGATGGCGTTGCTGTTTCTCGGTGCGCCCGAGCACAAGATTTCCGCCGGCCAGCTCGACGCATTGGAAAAGAAATTTTCCCGTCTCACGGCCGAGACGGCTCAAAGCGTGATCAATTTGTATCGATCACGCAAAGCGGCGGCGCATTAGAGCCGCGTGAAGAGCACGAGGCGGACTGCACTGACCAATCCGCCTCCGCTGCTCAGCCCTCCAGCACCTCGACCACCTTCGGCGGCGACATCGGCAGGCTGTAGAAACGCTTGCCCAGCGCGTTGTGGACGGCGTTGGCGACGGCGGACATCACGGGGATCAGCGGCACTTCGCCGACACCCTTGACGCCTTGCGGGTGTTTCGGGTTCGGCACTTCGACCAGGATGGTATCGATCATCGGCAGGTCCGAACACACCGGCATGCGATAGTCGAGGAAACCGGGATTATCGACCTTGCCGTCCTTCCGGTAGATGTATTCCTCGTTCAGCGCCCAGCCGATGCCCTGGCTGACACCGCCCTGCAACTGGCCCTCGACATAACTCGGATGAATGGCGCGGCCGACATCCTGGATCGCGGTGTAGCGGATCACCCTGACGATGCCGAGTTCGACATCGACCTCGACGTCGGCGACGTGGGTGCCGAAGCCGCCCTCGGCGCCCACCGTATTAAGCTGCACGCCGGCGCCGATCGGCCCGCCCATCGAGGGGGCCTTCTCCGCAAGCTCCTTCAGCGTCAGCGGTTCAAACTGGCCGGCATTCGGGCTGACCGGATGCGCCGCACCGTTTTCCCATTTCACCGCTTCGGGATCGATGTCCCAGATCTTCGCGGCGCGCTCACGCAGTGTGTGGATCACCTTCTCGGCAGATTGCGTCACCACGATCGCGGACGCGAACAGCACGCGGCTGCCGCCGGTGAGATTCGAGAAGCCGATCGTCGCGGTATCCCCGATCAACACCGACACGCGGCGGTAGTCGATGCCGAGCAATTCGGCGCAGATGTTGGCGATGCCGGCGCGCGAGCCGCCAATGTCAGGGTGCCCTGTCGTGACAACAACGTTGCCGTCCTCGGTGACGTTGACCTGCGCCGAGGATTCACCGCCGGCGTTGAACCAGTAACCGGACGCGACGCCGCGCCCTTGCAGCTTGCCGAGCGGTGCCTTGTAGTGCTCGGAGTCTCGCGCGGCCTCCAGCGTCTCGGCGTAGCCGATGCGCGGGTAGACCGGGCCATGCGCGGCCTTGGTGCCTTCCCTGGCGGCGTTTTTCAGCCGCAGCTCCAGCGGATCCATCTTGAGCGCTTCCGCGAGTTCATCGAGCACGCATTCGACGGCATAGGCGCCGATCGGCGCGCCCGGCGCGCGATAGGCCGCGACCTTGGAGCGGTTGGAGAGCACGTCGAAGCCGACCGACAGCACATGCGGAATATCGTAGGGCGCAAAGCTGCACCCCACCGCGCCGCGGATCGGCGAGCCCGGGAATGCGCCGGCCTGCAGATAGAAGGTGCCCTGCGCTGCGACAATCGTGCCGTCCTTCTTCGCTCCGATCTTGACCGTGCTCTTCGAGCCTGACGTGGGACCGGTCGCGCGCATGACTTCCTCGCGGGTCATCACCATCTTGACGGGGCGGCCGGATTTCTTTGCGAGAAGCGTGGCGAGCGGTTCGAGATAGACGATGGTCTTGCCGCCAAAGCCGCCGCCGATTTCGGCCGGGATGGCGCGGATGTCGCTTTGGGGAATGCCGGTCAGATATGCCGTCATCGCGCGCACCATGAACTGGCCCTGGCTCGAGCTCCAGATCGTGGTCTTGTTGTCGGCGGCGACGCTGATCAGGCAGGCGTGCGGCTCGATATAGCCCTGGTGCACCGGGCGGGTGGTGAAAGAGCGCTCGACGACGATCTCGGCTTCCTCAAAGCCCTTGGCGATGTCGCCCTTCTTGACTTCGAGTCTGCCTGCGATGTTGGACGGCTTGCCGTCGAACGTGTTGAACTCGTGCAGGATCGGCGCGTCCGGCTTGAGCGCGTCGTCGATCTCGATCGACCACGGCAGCACTTCGTAATCCACCTCGATCAGTTCGCAGGCTTTTGCCGCGATCGCTTCCGTGGTGGCGGCAACGGCCGCGACGGGGTGGCCGGGGAACAGCGCCTTCTCGCGCGCCATGACGTTACGGCACATCCAGCGCATATCCTGGATTCCGAGCATCACGGATTTGTCGATCGGGAAATCGACGATGTCGCGCGCGGTGACGACGGCCTTCACGCCCGGCAGTGCTTCTGCCTTGGACGTATCGATCCCCTTGATGCGGGCATGCGGATGCGGACTGCGCAGCACCTTGCCCCAGATCATGCCGGGCATGTTGGTGTCCGCGGCAAAGGCGGCGCGACCCGTGACCTTGTCGACGCCGTCAGGGCGAATGGTGCGCTGGCCGATCCACTTGTTGTTGGTGACGACGTTCATTGTGCTGCCTCCCGCATTTCCGCGGCAGTTTCCATCACCGCGCGGACGATCTTGTCATAGCCGGTGCACCGGCAGAGATTGCCGGCGAGCCAGAAGCGGACTTCTTCCTCGCTGGGCCGTGGATTCTTCCGCAGCAGCGCGTCGGAGGCGATCAGCATGCCGGAGGTGCAGATGCCACACTGCAGCGCCGCCATTTCCAGGAACTTCTGCTGCAACGGATGCAGTTTGTCGCCTTGCGCCATGCCCTCGATGGTGCGCAGTTCGCGACCTTCGGCCTCTACCGCGAGCATCAGACAGGAACAGACGAGGCTATCGTCGAGTGTGATGCTGCAGGCGCCGCAATCGCCGGAGGCGCAGCCTTCCTTCGACCCGGTCAAACCGAGAGGCCCGCGCAGCGCGTCGAGCATGGTGTCGTTGGGCTCGCACAGATATTCCATCGGCTCGCCATTGATGGTGGTGGTGACGTGAACCTTGGCCATGAACTCAATTCCCTGAAGCGCGTTTGGCGGCGATAGCGGTGGTGCGCTTCAACAGCACGCCGGCGACCTTGGTGCGGTAAGCAATGGTGCCGCGCTTGTCGTCGATCGGACGGCAGGCGGCGCTGCAGGCGCTGGCAGCCTTTGCGAGCGCGGCATCGTCAAGGCGCGAACCGATCAGCGCTTTGGCCGCATCCTCGACCAGCAGCACAGTCGGTGCCACGGCACCGAGCCCGACGCGGGCCGCGGTGCAGACGCCGTCCTTCAAAGTGAGACTGACGCCGACGCCGACGACGGCGATGTCCATTTCAGTGCGCGGAATCATGCGCAAGTAAGCATCGCTGGAGCCAGCCGGGCGCGGCGGCAATGTAAAGCTGACCAGAATTTCGCCGGGTTTGAGATTGGTGCGGCCGGGACCGGCCGGCACCTCCTCCACCTTCATCTCGCGGCGGCCCTGCGGCCCCTGCACCGTGACGATGGCGCCGGCGGCGACCATGGCGGGCACGCTGTCTCCGGCCGGCGAGCCGTTGCACAAATTGCCGCCTGCGGACGCCCGCCCCTGCACTTGTTTCGAGCCGATCAGATTGACCGCCTCAAGCACGCCGGGCCAGATTTTGCCAAAGCTCTTGTGGTCGTGCAGCGCCATGCCCGAGACGGCCGCGCCGATGCGAAAGCCGCCATCGGCGGTTTGCTCGATACGGGTCATCTCATCGATTTTCTTGATGTCGACGATCAGGCCGGGCTTCACCGCGCCTGAGCGCATTTGCACCAGAAGATCAGTCCCACCGGCCAGGATGCGCGCTGCGCTCCCGGCTGCGGCAAACGCGCCAATCGCTTCATCAAGCGTAGTCGGCGCCAAATATCGGAGTTCCGTCATGGTTCTTCCGCCGTCTCCCTTTTCTGCCCGCCATATGGCTGGTGGCCTTGTGTCCGGCCTGCAGTGAGGAGACCCTACACGGGCAAACGCGGTTGGAACAGCCTCCGGGATAGGGTTCAAGCGGCAGGCTCCTATGCATGGAGCGGGCTTGCGTGGGGCATCGGCGGATAAATGGGAATATCGGCCGATTACGGTTCGCCAATCCTGCCTGCGCCTTCTACTATCGAAGGCCCGCCATTCCCTGTCTTCAAGCCGGTGAAATTGATGCCGACCCCTTCATTTGGAATTCAATCTGTTGTCACAATGATTGCGGCGTCCCTGGCGCTTTCCTCAGTAGCATCGGCTCAGCCGGCCCCCACGCCGGTGCGGCCCGCTCCCGCCAGACCGGCTGCACCGGCACCGGTCAGGCCGCCAGCCGTCCCCGGCCAGCAGCCGGTTGCCGCGGCACCGAGCCCGCGCGCGGCGTCTTGTCACAACGGCATGAATTTCGACCGCTTCCTTGCCGACCTGAAGCAGCAGGCGGTCGCCGCCGGCGTGTCGCAGCGCGCGATGGCCGAAGCCGCGCCTTACCTCGTCTACGACCAGAGCATCGTCAACCGCGACCGCGGCCAGCGCGTGTTCGGGCAGGTATTCACCACGTTCGCCGGCCGCATGGCAGCACCGTTCCGGATGCAGCAGGGCCAGGCGCATATCAAGACCTACGCCGCGGCGTTCGCACGCGCGGAAAAGGAATACGGCGTGCCGCCCGCGGTCATCGCCGCGTTCTGGGGACTGGAAAGCGATTTCGGCGCCAACATGGGAAATCTGCATACGCTGCCCTCGCTGGTGTCGCTCGCTTACGACTGCCGCCGCTCGGAAATGTTTGCAAAGGAAACCATTGCGGCCCTGAAGATCATCGACCGCGGCGATCTCACCCCAAGCGAAATGGTCGGCTCCTGGGCCGGCGAACTCGGCCAGACGCAATTTCTGCCGACGCATTATTTCAACTATGCGGTGGACTATGACGGCGACGGCCATCGCAATTTGCTGCGCAGCGCACCTGACGTGATCGGCTCGACCGCCAATTACATCGCCAACGGATTGAAGTGGCGGCGCGGCGAGCCGTGGCTGCAGGAAGTCCGCGTGCCGCAGAATCTACCGTGGGACCAAGCTGATCTAACGATAAAACTCGCGCGATCTAAATGGGCGCAGCTCGGCGTCACCTATCCAGACGGCAAGGCGTTGCCCAACGACGACATGCCGGCCTCGCTTTTGCTGCCGATGGGCCGCACCGGGCCTGCGTTCCTCGCCTATGCGAATTTCGCGGCCTACACGGAATGGAATAATTCGCTGATCTATTCGACCACCGCGGGCTATCTCGCAACCCGCATCGCAGGCGCAGCACCGATGCGGCAGCCAACGGCGCCGGTGGTGCAAATGCCGTTCAACGAGATCAAGGAACTGCAGCAGCTATTGGTGCGTGCCGGTTTCAATGTCGGCAAGGTCGACGGTGTGCTCGGCCAGCAAAGCCGAACGGCTGTGAAGACGATGCAGGTCAAATACGGGCTGCCGGCCAATTCGTGGCCGACAGCCGAATTGCTGGCGCGGATGCGCGGGGTGCCGCGCGACGCCTCGGTGGCTGTACCGGGTCGCTAATAAGGACGCCTGCGAGAGTTGTATTCCATCGCGCGCGGCACCATTTGCAGCAGCGCAGTCTCTGCAATCAAGATTATTCCACAACACGAAAAGAGCATCGCATGTCTTTCTACGACTCCACCGTTCCGGCTTACTTGCAAATTCTCGGCAGCCTTTCCGGCCTGCTCACCAAGGCCGAGGCACATTGCAATGCCAAGAATATCCAGCCCGAGGTGCTGCTCGGTTCGCGGCTGTACCCGGACATGCTGCCGCTCTCCAGGCAAATCCAGCTCGCCACCGATTTCGCCACCCGGGGCTGCGCCCGCGTCACCCATAGCGACATGCCGCAGACACCTGATACCGAAAACACCTTTGAGGATTTGCGTCAGCGGCTCGCCAAGACCATCGACTACGTCAAGTCGTTCAAGCCTGCGCAATTCGAGGGAGCCGATACAAAGGACGTCACCTTCCCCATGGGTCCGGACAAAACCATGACGATGAAGGGCCAGCAATTCATCTCCGCTTTCTCGCTTCCCCAATTCTACTTCCATGCCGCGATCGCCCACGGCATCCTGCGCCACAACGGCGTCGAAGTCGGCAAGCGGGATTTTATGGGCGTGAGTTGATATCTAACCCTCATGGTGAGGAGGCGCTCTTGCGCCGTCTCGAACCATGAGGCCACAGACGGGCCTTCATCCTTCGAGACGCGGCCGAACGGCCGCTCCTCAGGATGAGGAGAAGAAGTAACGCGATTGATCCATCCCGTCATCGCGCAGGAGCGTCAGCGACGACTTGTCCGCCGTAGCTCACCGAGCGAAGGCGGAAGCAATCCAGCTCTTGCCTGGCGCAACTGGATTGCTTCGCTTCGCTCGCAATGACGTGGTAGGACTTTTTCAACAATAAAAAATCTCCGGGAGCCAAAAATGTCCACCACCACGCAGGCGCCAAAAACACTCGATCCTTCCGCTTCGCTGCACGCCGAAACGCTCGGTCTCGCCAAGAGCCACGGCCGCCTCGCTGGCCGCCGCATCATCGTGGTCGGCGCCGGCCAGCGCAAAATCATCGACGAGGAGCCGCCGATCGGCAACGGGCGTGCGATGTCTGTGCTGTTCGCGCGCGAGGGCGCAACAATTGCCTGCATCGACATCAACAAGGAAGCCGCCGATAACACCGTGGCGCAGATCACGAGCGAAGGCGGCAAGGCTTTTACCGATGTGGTCGACGTCTCCGACATTTCGGCAATCGCGCCCGCCGTAGAGCGCTGCGCCAAGCTACTCGGCGGCCTCGATGGCCTGGCGCTCAATGTCGGGATTTCATCCGGACTGTCGCTGCCCAAAATGACCGCCGAAGCCTGGGACAAGGATTACGCCGTCAACGTGCGCAGCCACATGCTGTTCGCGCAGAAGGCGCTGGAAGTGATGGCGCCCGGCGGCGCGATCACCCTGACCTCGTCGATGGCGAGCCAGCGCGCCAATGGCCGCAACCCGGCCTATGAATCCTCGAAAGCCGCGCAGATCGCACTCGGCCGCGCCATCGCCCGGGCGGGTGAAGAAAAGGGCATTCGCTGCAATGTGATCGCGCCGGGTTTCATCGACTCTCCGATGGGGCGCGACGCCAGCCGCCGGCGGAAGGATCGCGCGGTGACGGTACCGTTCGGCCGTCAAGGCACCGGCTGGGAGGTCGCCTATGCTGCGCTGTTCCTGATCTCGAATGAATCATCCTACGTCAACGCGCATACGTTGTTCCTCGATGCCGGCCACATGGCAGGTATCGTGCGGACCTAATCTGCATTGGCCGAATGGCTCTCGGCATTGCAAGCATGATAGCAATACCCAATTTTTCCGTATCCATTCGTTCTCCGAAAGCATCGACATGAGCCAGAACAAACTATTCGAGCCCTTCAAGCTTGGGCCGATCACGCTGCCAAATCGCCTGGTCATGGCGCCCCTCACCCGCAACCGCGCCGTGCCACCCGGCATGGTGCCGAGCCCCTTGGCAGTGGACTACTACGGACAGCGCGCCTCGGCGGGACTCCTGATCACCGAAGCCAGCCAGGTTTCGCAGCAGGGCCAAGGCTATCAGGACACGCCCGGCATCTACTCCAGGGAACAAGTTGCCGGCTGGCGCAAGGTGACGGATCGCGTGCATGAGCAGGGCGGACGCATCTTCATCCAGGTCTGGCATGTCGGCCGCATCTCGCACACTTCACTGCAGCCCAATCAAGGCGCGCCGGTTGCACCTTCCGCGATCCGCGCCAAGGGCAAGACATTCGTCAACAACAGCTTTACCGACATTTCCGAACCGCGCGCGCTGGCGCTGGAAGAAATTCCGGGGATCATCGACGATTTCAAACGCGGCACCGAGAATGCGCTGGCCGCCGGTTTCGACGGCGTCGAAATCCACGGCGCCAACGGCTATCTGCTGGATCAATTCGCCAGGGACGGCACCAACAAGCGCACCGATGGTTATGGCGGATCGATCGAGAACCGCGCCAAGCTGATGCTCGAGGTTTCCCAGGCTGTCGCTGCGATAGCCGGACCCGAGCGGACCGGCATCCGCATCTCGCCGGTAACGCCCGCCAACGACACCTCCGATAGCAATCCGCAACCGCTGTTCGACCACATCGTCGATCAGCTCAACGCGCTGAAGCTGACCTATATTCACGTCATCGAAGGCGCGACCGGCGGCCCGCGCGATATCGCGCCGTTCGACTATGGCTCCTTGCGCAAGCGCTTCAGCCGCGCCTATGTCGCCAACAACGGCTACGATTTTGAACTGGCAACGAAAGTGCTCGAGGCCGGCGCGGCCGATCTGATCGCGTTCGGCAAGCCGTTCATCTCGAACCCCGATCTGGTCGAGCGCCTGAAGAAAGGCGCGCCGCTGAACGCAGCCGATAAGGCGACGTTCTATGGCGGCGGGGCGAAGGGATATACGGATTATCCGACGCTGGAAGCCGCCGACGCGGCGGAGTAATGCGCTCAGTGCGCTCCCTCTCCCCGCAAGCGGGGCGAGGTGACAAAAAGGCCGGGATCGCTCCCGGCCTTTCGTTTTCTCTTCCCGTCATGCCCCGCGAAGGCGGGGCATCCAGTAATCGCAACCGTCGGCGATAGAAGCGAGAGGCCGCGGTGTACTGGGTCGTCCGGTTAAGCCGGACGATGACAGCCGAGTAGTGTCACTTCGATTCCGCCCGCTTCGGAGGCGTAGCCGGCCAGGACTTGACCAGCGTGTCGTAGTCGACGGTTTCACCCTTCGGCTTCTCGTTCGCCAGCTTGCGCTGGGGCGCGATGGTGCCGTCCTTCTGCGCCTTGGCGTACCAGAACTCAGCCGTCTCCTTCTTGTTCAGCTTCGGCCCGCATTCCTTCTGCACGCCGGACTTCTCAAGACGTTCGAGCACCGAATCCTGGGCCGCGGCCAGCGCGTCCATCGCTGCCTGCGGCGTCTTCGCACCGGACGAAGCATCGCCGATGTTCTGCCACCACAATTGGGCCAGCTTGGGATAATCAGGCACGTTGTTGCCTGTCGGGGTCCACTGCACGCGCGCCGGCGAGCGGTAGAACTCGATCAGGCCACCGAGCTTGGGCGCACGCTCGGTGAACGACTTGTCCCAGATATCGGACTCGCGGATGAAGGTGAGACCAACATGGCTCTTCTTCAGGCTCACCGTCTTGGAAATGATGAACTGGAGATAAAGCCAGGCTGCCTTGCGGCGGTCCGCCGGCGTGGACTTCAGAAGGGTCACGGAACCGGCGTCCTGATAGCCGAGCTTCATGCCTTCCTTCCAGTACGAGCCGTGCGGCGAGGGTGCCATGCGCCATTTCGGCGTGCCATCCGCGTTCACGACGGGAATGCCCGGCTTCACCATGTCGGCGGTGAAGGCGGTGTACCAGAAGATTTGCTGCGCGATCGCACCTTGCGCCGGTACCGGTCCGGATTCGGAGAAGGTCATGCCTTGCGCCTGCGGCGGGGCATATTTCTTCATCCAGTCGAGATATTTGACGATCGAATAGACCGCCGCCGGCCCGTTGGTGTCGCCGCCGCGCTCGACGCTTGAGCCCACCGGACGGCAGCCTTCCATGCGGATGCCCCACTCGTCGACCGGCAAACCGTTCGGAATGCCCTTGTCGCCGTTACCCGCCATCGACAACCACGCATCGGTGAAACGCCATCCGAGCGAGGGATCCTTCTTGCCGTAGTCCATGTGACCATAGACCTTGACGCCGTTGATTTCCTTGATGTCGTTGGTGAAGAACTCGGCGATGTCTTCATAGGCCGACCAGTTCACGGGGACGCCGAGATCGTAGCCATATTTGGCCTTGAACTTGGCCTTGTAGTCCGGATTGGAGAACCAGTCGTAGCGGAACCAATAGAGGTTCGCGAACTGCTGGTCGGGAAGCTGGTAGAGCTTGCCGTCCGGTCCTGTGGTGAAGGATTTGCCGATGAAATCGTTGACGTCGAGCTGCGGATCGGTGACGTCCTTGCCTTCACCCTTCATGTAGTCCGACAGGATCACGGTCTGGCCGTAACGGAAATGCGTACCGATCAGGTCGCTGTCGTTGATCCAGCCGTCATAGACGTTCTTGCCGGACTGCATCTGGGTCTGCAGCTTTTCAACCACGTCACCTTCCTGGATGACATCGTGCTTGACCTTGATGCCTGTGATTTCCGTGAAGGCTTTGGCGAGCGTCTTGGACTCATACTCATGGGTCGTGATCGTTTCCGAAACGATATTGATGTCCATGCCCTTGAAAGGCTCGGCGGCTTTCGCAAACCACTGCAGCTCCTTCATCTGCTCTTCCTTCGACAGGGTCGAAGGCTGGAATTCACTGTCGATCCATTTCTGGTTGACGGCGTCGTCCGCACGGGCAGGCGCGGCCATCGTGACCGATGCCGCGATCAGCGCCACTGCGCTGCTCATCGTCAGAAGACTATCCTTAGTCCTTCCTCTCAAGTGTCGCATGTTGGTTCCTCCGGTTGCAGAACAAAACCCAGGCCCGGGTTGACCCCGGATCTGCCCTTTTTCGCTCCTCAGACGGTGCGGAAAATCACAACGGCCGAAACAAGCGAAATCACGGTAGCGAGCCACAGGCTCGATATTTCAACGCCCTCCCCGATCGGCAGCGTCGCGATCGTGTCGGTGCCGACGAAAGCGATCCACAACAGATGGATCACGGCCGTGAGTACCAGCGAAATGAACAGCCGGTCGCCGCGCGTCGTCGGAATGTGCAGCACGCCGACACGTTCGGCCTCGGGATAGGCGACCGCGAGCCATGTCATTACGCCGAGCGTGAGCGCCAGCAGCACGAAGAAGGTCGCGGTGGGCAGCGTCCAGGCCATCCATGCGATATTCTCCATGGCGCGCCCCTACACCCGGCCGAGCGCGAAACCGCGCGCGATGTAGTTGCGGACGAACCAGATCACCAATGCGCCGGGGATGATGGTGAGCACGCCGGCCGCGGCCAACAATCCCCAATCCATTCCTGCTGCGGAGACCGTACGGGTCATGATAGCCGAAATCGGCTTGGCGTTGACCGTCGTCAGCGTGCGCGCCAGCAGCAATTCGACCCAGGAGAACATGAAGCAGAAGAACGCGGCGACGCCGATGCCGCTGGCGATTAGCGGCACCAGGATCTTGATGAAGAATCGCGGGAACGAGTAGCCGTCGAGGAACGCGGTCTCGTCGATCTCGCGCGGCACGCCAGAAACGAAGCCTTCGAGGATCCAGACCGCCAGCGGCACATTGAAGATACAATGCGCCAGCGCGACCGCCCAAGGCGTATCGAACAGGCCGATCGCCGAATAGAGGTTGAAGAACGGCAGCGCGTAGACTGCCGCCGGTGCCATGCGGTTCGACAGCAGCCAGAAGAACAAATGCTTGTCCCCGAGGAAACGGTAACGCGAAAATGCGTAGGCTGCCGGCAACGCCACTGAGATCGAAATCACGGTGTTGATCACGACGTAAGTCAGCGAGTTGATGTAGCCGGAATACCAGCTCTCGTCGGTAAAGATGCGCATGTAATTGGCCAGCGTCGGCTGATGCGGCCATAGCGTCATGGTCGAGACGATCTCGTAATTGGTCTTGAAGCTCATGTTGACGAGCCAGTAGATCGGCAGCAGCAGGAAGATCAGGAATGCCGTCATGATGATGCGCCGGCCGGGAATCGAATGCATCATGCGACTCCCTGTTTGGCAGGACGCTCAGTCCCGGCATTGGTCATGACGGTGTAGAACACCCAGCACACGATCAGGATGATGAGGTTGTAGACCAGCGAGAGTGCCGCGGCCTTGCCGAGGTCGAACTGGCCGAGCGCGATCTTGACCAGTTCGATGGAAACGAAGGTCGTCGAATTGCCGGGACCGCCACCCGTCACCACGAACGGCTCGGTGTAGATCATGAAGCTGTCCATGAAGCGCAGCAGCACCGCGATCAGCAGCACGCGATTCATCTTCGGCAGTTGGATCGCGGTGAACACCCGCCAGCGCGAGGCGCCGTCGATTTGCGCTGCCTGATAATAGGCGTCGGGAATCGATTTCAGCCCGGCATAGCACAACAGCGCCACAAGGCTGGTCCAGTGCCAGACATCCATCACGATGACGGTGGCCCAGGCGTCGAACTCGTTGGAAACGTAGTTGTAGTTGATCCCGATGCTGTTCAGCGCGTAACCGAGCAGGCCGATGTCAGGCCGTCCGAAGATCTGCCAGATGGTTCCGACCACGTTCCAGGGAATGAGCAGCGGCAACGCCAGGATCACAAGGCACGACGGCGACCGTCCAGCCTTCGCGCGGCATCGACAGTGCCACCACGATGCCGAGCGGCACTTCGATTGCGAGGATCACGGCCGAAAAAAACAGATTGCGGCCGAGCGAATCCAGAAAACGCCCGCCGAGATCGGTCGACGGATCGAGCAGCTCCTTGAACCAACCAACGCCGTTCCAGAAGAACTGGTTGTTTCCGAACGTGTCCTGCATCGAATAGTTCACGACCGTCATCAGCGGCAGGATCGCGGAGAATGCGACCACCAGAAACACCGGCAGCACGAGGAACCAGGCTTTCTGATTGATCGTCTTGTCCATCAGGCAACCCCCTCGACCAGGCGGCTGTCGGCATAGACATGAACATGCGTGGGATCGAAGACGAGCCCGGCCACATTATCCGGAATGGAAAATCCCGGCGGCACGCGGGCTGCAAATTTGGCATCGCCGACGCGAACGCGGGCGAAGCGGATGCGGCCGAGATCGTCGATGCGCTCGATCGTGGCCGACAGCAAGCCCGATGCGGGAGGCGCCACATCGAGGAATTCCGGCCGAACGCCGATCTCTATCTTTGCGCCCGCCGGCAGCACACCGTAATTGCGATGCAGGCCGATGATGTGGCCGTCGATCCGCGCCTCACGCCCACCGACCTCGGCCGGAACGATGTTCATGCCGGGCGAGCCAATGAAATAGCCGACAAAAGTATGCGCGGGCTTGTCGAACAATTCCGCCGGCGTGCCGCTCTGCACCACGCGGCCGTCATGCATGACCACTACCGTATCGGCAAAGGTCAGCGCTTCCGTCTGATCGTGGGTGACATAGATCATCGTCAGATCGAGGTCGCGGTGCAGCGCCTTGAGCTTCGATCGCAATTGCCATTTCAACTCGGGGTCGATCACCGTCAGCGGTTCGTCGAACAGGATGGCAGCGACGTCGGAGCGCACCAGGCCGCGGCCGAGCGAAATCTTCTGCTTGGCGTCGGCCGTCAGCCGCGTCGCCTTGCGGTTCAGGTATGGCGTGAGGTCGAGCAGGCTCGCGATCTCTTTCACGCGCGCATCGACCTCGGCTTGCGGCACGCCGCGATTCCTGAGCGGAAATGCGAGGTTCTGTCCGACCGTCATGGTGTCGTAGATCACCGGGAACTGGAACACCTGCGCGATATTGCGCTTCTGGGTTGACAGCGGTGTGATGTCGGCGCCGTCGAACAGGATCTTGCCGCGCGACGGCGTGACGATGCCCGATATCAGGTTCAACAGCGTCGTCTTGCCGCAGCCGGACGGGCCGAGCAGCGCATAGGCACCGCCCTGCCGCCAGGTCATCGAGATCGGCTTTAGGGCAAATGAGTCCGGATCGGCGTCGTTACCGCTGTAGGAGTGCGCGAGATCGACGAGGTCAATCCGGGCCATGCGGCTTTCCCTCACATCGCCTTTGTGGTTGACGCGTTTTCATTATGCGAACCGCCGAACACTTCGCTTGAAAACGCTACGCGGGGCGCGGCGACCAGACGGTCGGCCGCATCGAATACGAAGAGATTATCGGGATCGAGCACGGCATCGAGCACGTAGCCGGGCTCGTATTCATGCACGCCCTGCAGCACCGCGACCCAGTTGGAAGCATCGCGATTGAGATGCACAAAGCTTTCGGAGCCGGTGATTTCGGTCACCGTGACGGTAGCCTGAAACGCATGACGGCCGGCGATGCCGTTGGCGACTTCGAGCTGGTGGGCGCGGAAGCCGACGCGATAGGGGCCGTCTGCAAGCGAAGCGTAAAGCCCGGACGCCGGCGCCTGGATGCCGCCGGCATATTGCACCGAACCGTTTTTCTTTTCGATGCCGACGATGTTGAGCGGCGGATCGGAAAACACCTGGGCGACGCGCAAGGTGTCGGGATGGCGATAGACTTTTGAAGTGTCGCCGGTCTGCAGGATCTGGCCCTCCCACATGCAGACGGTGTCGCCGCCGAGCAGCAGCGCTTCCGACGGCTCGGTCGTCGCGTAGACGAAGATCGCGCCGGACGCCTCAAAAATACGCGGCAATTCCGTGCGCAATTCCTCGCGCAGCTTGTAATCGAGATTGGCGAGCGGCTCGTCGAGCAGCACCAGATCGGCGCCCTTGACCAGTGCGCGCGCAATAGCCGTGCGCTGCTGCTGGCCGCCGGAGAGCTGCAGCGGCGTGCGGTTCAGATACGGCTCGAGCTTCAGGAGGCGAGCGGCTTCCTGCACACGCCTTTCGATCTCCGCGCGCGGCTTGCCCTGCACGCGCAAGGGCGAAGCGATGTTCTCATAGACCGACAGCGAGGGATAATTGATGAACTGCTGATAGACCATCGCAACCGAGCGCTGCCGCACATCGGCACCGGTGACGTCCTTGCCGTCGACCAGCACGCGGCCGGTGGCCGGCTTGTCGAGACCGGCGAGCAACCGCATGATCGACGTCTTGCCCGAAAGCGTCGGTCCGAGCAGCACACTCAGCGTGCCGCGCTCGAGCGTCAGCGAAACATCGCGGATGGTTGGGATACCGTCCACGGTTTGCGTGACGTTCTCGAGCGTGACGCTCATGTCCGTCCTCCCGCTTCACGTAGCGGACGTTCACCGGGGCTGCGATGGGCGGCCATCCATTCGTCGAGGGCGGCTATTTCGCCCGGCGACATCAGCAATCCCAGCTTGGATCTGCGCCACACGATATCCTCGGCGGTGCAGGCCCATTCGCTCGACATCAGGTACCTGACTTCGCTCTCCGTCAAGGTGGCGCCGAATGCCTGGCCCAGGTCGGCGATCGACTTGGCGCTGCCGAGCAATTTCGAAGCGCGGGTGCCGTAGGCGTGCGCCAGCCGGTTGGCGTGCGCCGCGTTGAGGAACGGATAGTCGCGCACCAGTTCCGCAGCGAGCGCCGCAACCGCCGAGACGTCCATGTCGCCGCCCGGCAAAGCCGCTTTGCCGGTCCAGCCTTCCCGCGCTTTTGAGCTGCGCAAATAGGGCGAAAGCCGTTCCAGCGCTTCTTCCGCGAGGCGGCGATAGGTCGTGATCTTGCCGCCATAGATCGACAGAAGCGGCGCGCCGCCCGGCGTATCGAGTTCGAACACGTAATCGCGGGTCGCGGCCTTGGCTTCGCTGGCGCCGTCGTCATAGAGCGGACGAACGCCCGAATACGTCCAGACCACATCCTCCGGCTTGACCGGCTTGGCCAGATACTCGCTGACGGACGCGCAGAGATATCGAATCTCCTCGTCCGACGCTTTCACCTTCGCCGGATCGCCGTCGTAATCGCGATCGGTGGTGCCGATCAGCGTGAAGTCGCCCTGATAGGGAATGACGAAGATGATGCGGCCGTCGGCGTTCTGGAACATATAAGCGCGGTCGTGTTCGTAGAGCTTGCGCACCACGATGTGCGAGCCCTGCACCAGCCGCACCTTTGCGCGCGCATTGACGCCGGAGCCCGACGACAGCACCTGTTCGACCCACGGCCCGCCGGCATTGACCAGCGCGCGCGCCTGAATCGTTTTGCGCACGCCGGTTTGGGTGTCCTCGACGGTAAGATGCCAGACGCCCTCGACCTGGCGAATCTCGACCGCGCGCGAACGGGTGTGGATTTCGGCGCCGCGATCCGCCGCATCGCGCGCGGTAAGCACCACCAGCCGCGCGTCATCGACGAAGCAGTCGGAATATTCAAAGCCCCTGGTGTAGCGGTTGGCGATCAAGGGCTTTCCGACCTCGTCGCTGACGAGATCCACGGAGCGCGTCGGCGGCAGCAAATTGCGGCCGCCGATGTGGTCGTACAGGAACAACCCCAGGCGTAGCAGCCAGGCCGGCCGCAACCCCGCATGGTGCGGCAAAACGAAACGCAGGGGACGAATGATGTGAGGCGCGATCTGCCAGAGGATTTCGCGCTCGATCAGCGCTTCGCGGACCAGCCGAAACTCGTAATATTCGAGATAGCGTAAGCCCCCATGTATCAGCTTGGTCGACCAGGACGAGGTCCCGCTCGCCAAGTCGTTCATTTCGCAAAGAAAAACAGAGTTCCCCCGGCCCGCCGCATCGCGCGCGATGCCGCAGCCATTGATACCGCCACCAATGATCGCGAGGTCAAAAACCCGATCCAAACGACGCTTCCCCGGCGATCGCCCGTTCACTTCGGCGATTTTACTTTCGGATTCGAGTAGATCACAACGAAATACGAAAGCAACCGAAAACGGGAAAGCGCGCATAATTCGGGGCTACATCCTTCGAGACGGCGCTGACGCGCCTCCTCAGGATGAGGTCTTCACTCGTTGACGGGGATTATTCTTAGACCCTCATGGTGAGGAGCGCGTCTTCGCGCGTCACCGGACGATGCCTAGCATCGCCGGGCGAACCACTTATCGTTTGAGCTGCGACCTTCGATATTCCGAGACTTCTGCTTGCCACCGCGTGTATTGGGCGCTGCTGATCGGAAATCCAACAAGACGATGCTTGGCATCATCGGCATCGAGATACATCATCACGATGTATTCGCGAGAAAGCTGTTCCGGTGTATTTGGATACATCATTTCCTTTTCGCGCCCGAAGTAGATGTTGTATTCCGCACCGATCGCCGCGCTACCACTGCGGACATCCAAAATTTTGATCTGAGTGAAAAATACGTCGCGAAGGGGATGGGCCGTATGCCGCGGTCCGTTCCAACTGGGACTCTGCAGCAAACGCACCTTGGCAATCACAACATCTCGTGCTGCCGCCGGAAGCTCGGACGCTTTGGGATCGGGCGGAAGCTGGTCGAGAAAATACGCAACCACTGTCTCCTCGTTGCTTGCCACCTTGATCCGATCCTCAACGCCATAGTTCTCGTTTACGATGTTCTGCTCGATCGCATGTGACACGAGACCCATTTCTATGGTTTTGGGGACCATGCCATTGGCGGCAAACGCTTCGTTCATAGACGGCCAGGATGTCATCGCGCAAACGACATAGATTAACGCACGAGCCCAATGCTGCCGTCTGCAAGGAAAGGTGGCTCGTAAGCCTGGTCCGCTGACATCCACTTTCGGGAACCCACTCGTAAGAGACGTGCAGCAATCCTCACTGGAATTACCTTAAGCAGCAAATAATCGGTAACGGGGTTTGCAAGGATTGTCAACCATTGATTGTATCTCATCTTTTACTATCGTAATATGAGTAATGCGGTTTACGTAAAACACGACGAGATTGCCGATAAAATTGCTCGGACGCTTCGTACCGATATTATAATTATGGCAGCAGCCTCGTTGCGCTTGCGCCGATAGGCGCACTTCGCGTTTGGAGGGTGACCTACACGCGCCGCAGCGTCGCCGGAACAGCGTCGGGGCTGGCCTCATCGATATCGGCGGCCGGCTTCTCCATCGCTTCGACCACCTCGATGCCGCGGGTGTGACAGATGGAGGCGAGGCTCGAGGGGAGCGCCGCGTCGGTGACGAACGTCTGGATCTGGCTGAGATGGGCGATGCGCACCGGTGCGCTGCGGCGGAGTTTGGTCGAGTCCGCGACCAGCATCACGCTGCGTGCGTTGGCGATGATCGCTTGCGCCGCCTGCACTTCGCGATAGTCGAAATCCAAAAGCGCGCCCTCCTCGTCGATCGCAGACGCGCCGATGATGGCGTAATCGACCTTGAACTGGCCGATCAGGCTGATCGCGGTCGAGCCGATCACGGCGCCATCGGCGCGACGCACCGCGCCGCCGGCCACGATCACCTCGATGCGCGGATGGCGATACAACAACATCGCGACGTTGAGGTTGTTGGTGATGACGAGCAGATCCTCATGCGAGGTCAGCGCGCTCGCGACCTCTTCGGTGGTGGTGCCGATATTGATGAACAGGGAGCAGCCGTTCGGAATCCGCGACGCCGCCGCGATGCCGATCGCCCGTTTCTCCTCCGCAGCGACAAAGCGCCGCGCTTCGTAGGCGAGGTTCTCGACGCCGGAGGCGATGATGGCACCGCCATGGATACGGGTCAGCGATCGGTGGTCGCAGAGATCGTTGAGATCCTTGCGGATAGTCTGTGCCGACACCTCGAAACGCCTGGCGAGATCTTCCACCATCACCCGGCCGAAAGCGCGGGCGATGTTGAGGATTTCAGTCTGGCGGTGAGACAGTCCAGCCATGGCGGCACCTTGGGCAAGGAGGCAGCCATGGTGCGGCCGATCTGCGTTCGGGTCAACGCGGTAGACCGATTCCGAAGGCATCCCGGCGACGGAAACGACAAATCCTGGTTAAGACCATGTTCGCAGGCGCAACATCACGCGAGATCGTTCGCGAGCGCAAAGCGGACGCTCGACAACCGCCAGCATCGCTGCAAGACTGCAACACTGCCTGCATAATCATAACAATGGAGGAAGCGATGGAAATCGATCGTCGTCAGTTGGCGTTGCCGGCCCTTGCGCTCGGATTGCTCAGTGTCGTTCCGGCTTTCGCGGCTTCAGCGGATGAAGAGGCGGTTGCGAAGAACGTCGAGGCTTTCCGCAAGGCCCAGATGGCCGCTAACGCCGAAGGGCTCGCCTCGCTCTGCGCGGCGGAACTGAGCTACAGCCACTCCGACGGTCGGGTCGAGGACAAGGCGACGTTCATCGCCAACGCCACCAGCGGCAAATCGAAGGTTTTGTCATTGGAATATCAGGACCCCAAGATTGCTGTCGTCGGTCCAGCGGCGATCGTGCGCTTCCACTGGGTGGGCGAGGCCGAGGCTGTCGCCGACGGCAAGAAGAGCTCCACCAATCTCCACATCCTGATGAACTGGCAAAAGCAGGGCTCGGACTGGAAGCTATTGTCCCGGGCGGCCACCAAGCTCTGATCGCGACCGCACGCGCCTACTACGCCATCTCCAAATCGCCAGCGGCGAGACGGCTCGCCGCTCGCTCGGCTAAGCGCGCGTTGCGAAACAACTGGCCCTCCAGCCGATTGAAACGGTGCGACGCAGCGAAAAATCTATAACCGTCGGGATCGCGCACCACGATGCCGGCGGGCTGCGAACCGATTTCGATGATGTAGGTGTCCGACATGGCCCGGCCTCGATTTCATTCCGGGCCAATAACGGAGTGAACGGCTAGAAGTTCCGCAGCCAAACTTCGCCTTAAGTCGCAATCGTTCCGTCCCGCTGGATCGCCTGCGGACGGCCCTGCTCGTCGATCGAGACGTAGGTGAAATTGCCGTCCGTCACCAAAATCGACTGCATATCCCGGCGTCTGATAACCCAGGCTTCGAGACGGACCGTTACCGAAGTGCGGCCGACACGGACCAGAGTAGCGTGCACGGAAACGAGATCGCCGACGTACACCGCTTTACGAAAATTCATCGCGTCGATCGCTACCGTCACGGTGCGGGACTTTGCGATCTTGGAGGCGAACACGCCACCGCCGAGATCCATCTGGCTCAGCAGCCAGCCGCCAAAAATGTCGCCGTTCGCGTTGGTGTCGGCCGGCATTGCCAGCGTGCGAATGCAGAGATCGCCGCACGGCTCGGCTTCCGTGCTCGGCGGAGCATGAACATGAGTGTCGGTCACCTGAAATTCTCCCAGCCGGCATCGGGCGTGAACCTGCCGCCGAATTTCTCGGCCAGCGCACGCAATGTCGCGACCACGTTCTCCACTCCGCGCGTGCGCGCGTAATTCAAGGGACCGCCGCGGAAAGGCGCGTAGCCGGTGCCGAAAATCATGGCGCCGTCAACCACGTCGGCATTGTCGACGATGCCTTCGCGCAAACAGGCAACGCAAACGTTCGACATCGGCAGGATCAGCCGGTCGGTCATCTCCGGCGACGGTTCCGACGTCGACGGCCTCACACCCGACATATCGGCCTTGCCGTCCTTCCAGATGTAGAAACCCTTGCCGGTCTTGCGACCGAGTTCGCCCTTGGCGACTTTTTCGCGCAACCAGGCGGGCGTCGGCGGCAGCATGTCGCCGAATTTCGAGCGCAGCATGTCGCCGACGTCGAGGCAGATATCGAGACCGACCTGGTCGGCGAGTTCGATCGGCCCCATCGGCATGCCGAACTTTTTCGCAGCCGCATCGATGACCGATTTGTCGATCTTCTGATCGAGCATCACCATTGCTTCCAGCATGTAAGGCGTCAGCGCGCGGTTGACGAGAAAGCCCGGTGAACTCTTGACCGGCAGCGGCAGCCGATCGATCGCGCCGACAAAGGCCAGCGCCTCCTTGAGCAGCAGCGGATCGGTTGCGTCGTGGCTGACGACCTCGACAAGCTGCAACCGCGACACCGGATTGAAGAAGTGCAGCCCCAGCAAGCGCTCGGGCTTCTGCAGCGTGGTGCGCAGATCCTGCAGCGGAATGCTCGACGTATTGGTCGCAAGAATCGCGCCGGCTTTCATCTTCGGCTCAAGCCCGGCATAGACCTTCTGCTTCAGCTCCAGCTTTTCCGGCACCGCCTCGATGATGAGATCGGCGTTGCGGACGCCCTCCCCGCCCATATCGGGCATCAGCCGGTCGTGCGCATCTCTGATATCGGTGCGCTTGCGCATGATCTTGCCGTACAATTCGGCCGCGCGCTTGACCGCGCTCGCGATCGGCTCGGCCTTCATGTCGGCGAGCGTCACGCGCATATCCTGACTGGCGCACCAGGCGGCGATGTCACCGCCCATCGCGCCGGCGCCGATGACGTGGACATGCGCGATCTTGTTGCCGCTTCCCGCGAGCTTCTTCATCTGCTCGCGCAGGAAGAACACCCGGATCAGGTTTTGCGCGGTCGGCGTCACCATGAGGTTGGCAAAGGACGTCTTCTCGGCATTCAGCATCGCCGATTTGTCGCCGCCATGCTTTTCCCAGAGATCGATCAACGCGTAAGGCGCGGGATAATGCTCCTTCGACGCGGCCTTGCCGGCCTCAGCGCGCATGCGCGAGGCGAGGAGGCCGCGCACCGGACCGAGATGCAGCGCCTTGTTGAGCAACCCCGGCGCGGCGCGCTTCAGGCGGCCGAACACGGCGTCCTTTACCGCATTCCTGACATGCCGCTCCTGCGTCACGGCGTCGACCAGCCCGAGCGATTTGGCCTTGCGCGCGTCGATGGTGCGGCCGGTCAGCATCAGCGTCATCGCCTGCATCGGATTGATCAGTTGCGTGAAACGCACGGTGCCGCCGAGGCCGGGATGCAGGCCGAGCATCACTTCCGGAAAACCAAACCGCGCATCGTCGATCGCGATGCGCGATTGGCAGGCGAGCGCGACTTCGAGGCCGCCACCAAGGCAGAAGCCGTGGATCACGGCGACCGAGGGAATGCGCAGCGCCTCCAGGCGATCTATCACCGCGTGGGCACGGCCGATTACGGTCTCGACCGCGCGCGGATCGGCGGCGCCGCGGAATTCATTGACGTCGGCGCCGGCGATGAAACCGGATTTCTTCGCAGAGCGAATGACGAGACCGGCGGGCCGCGCACTTTCGAGTTCGGCCAGCACCTCGTCGAGTTCCTCGATCAGGTCGGCGGACAGTGTATTGGCGTTGGCGCCTTCGCGATCGAACAGCAGCCAGGCGACGCCGTCGGCATCGCGGGTCAGTTTGAAGTTGCGATACGGCCCGCCGACATCGGGCTTTGGCCCGAGTTCGAGCACGCGATCGCCGAGAACGTTCATGATCTGCGATTCCATGATCACACCGTCTCTATCAACATCGCGCCGCCCTGCCCGCCGCCGATGCATTCGGTAGCGATGCCGCGCCGTGTACCCAATCGTTTCATGGCGTTGACGAGGTGCAGCACGATGCGGTTGCCGCTGCAGCCGACGGGATGGCCGAGACTTATCGCGCCGCCATCGACGTTCAGCCTGGCCTGATCGATCGGCCCGGCGGCACCATCGAGGGCCAGAATCTCCTTGCAGAACTTTTCGTCGTTCCAGGCAGCAAGACAGCCCAGCACCTGCGTCGCAAAGGCCTCGTTCAATTCCCAGGTCTCGATATCCTGCAACGTCAGTTCATTGCGCTTCAACAATTCGGTGGCCGACAGCACCGGCCCGAGGCCCATGATGGAGGGATCGAGCGCCGACCATTCGCTGTCGAGAATCACTGCCTTCGGCGTCAGACCGTATTTTACCGCCGCTTGTTCAGACGCGAGGATCACCCATGACGCCCCGTCGGTGATCTGCGAGGAATTGCCGGCGGTAACCTGACCCCAGGGCCGTTCGAACACCGGCTTCAATTTCGCCAGCGTCTCCGGCGTGGAGTCCGGCCGCACCCCATCGTCGTGGTCGTAGAATTTGCCGTCGCGCGCGAATGCGGTTTCGACTTCGCCCTTCAGCCAGCCCTGAGACTGGGCGTTGGCGAGCCGCTTGTGGCTTTCGGCGGCGTAGGTATCGGACTGCGCGCGTGTGATGCCGAAGAGGTGTCCCACCACTTCGGCGGTCTGCCCCATATTGAGCTCGGTGATGGGATCGGTCAGGCCGCGCTCGAGACCGATGATCGGCTTGAAATAGGACGGACGGACCTTCAGCGCGGCCATGATTTTGGCGCCGATGCCCCTGGCGCCGGCGAAACCAGCGAACCAACGCACGCCCTGCTGCGGCCATACCAGCGGCGCGTGGCTCAGCGCTTCGGCACCGCCGGCGAGGATCAGATCGGAGACGCCCTCGCGGATGTAGCGGTAACCGGTGTCGATCGACTGCATGCCGGAGCCGCAATTGATCTGCACGGTGAAGGCGACCATTTTTTCGCCCATGCCGAGCCGCAGCGCCGCCACTCGCGCCGGGTTCATCTCGTCGGCAATGACGTTGACGCAACCCAAAATCACCTGATCGAAGGCGGTAGGCGCAAAGGGTTGCCGCGCGAGGAGCGGCCGGCCGCATTGCACCGCGAGATCGACCGGCGTGAAGGGTCCGGGACCGGAGCGCGCTTTCAGGAACGGCGTCCGGCTGCCGTCGATAATAAAAACCGGTCGCGCCATCAGCTCGCCGCCCTCTGCTCACCCAGTTCCTGAAAGAACTGATGCACTTCGGCAGGTTTCTTGTAAATCGGCGACAGCACGCCCGGCGCGAAATCGTCGACCTCGATCACCTTCGCCACCGCCTCATGGGCGGTTGCAAGCTTCTCGCCCTCGGACTGCGTGATGACGCCTTTCTTCACCGCCTCTTTCCAATCGTGCAGGCGCGCCGCGTGCATCTTCTTCGAAATATCCTCAGCGCCGGTAACCAGCAGGAATGCCTTCTCCAGCCGCGCGACACCGCGATCGTCATCGACATGCGACAAATCGGGCGTCAGCCGGTCGCGCGCCGCCGACGGCTCCAGCACGAGCTGGGCGCATTGATGCACGACCCGATCGGAAGGTCCGAGTACCCGCGCCCCAAAGGGCTGGATCAGGAATTTGAGGATCACCGCGACAAACCGGTTCGGCAGATTGCCGAGGATTTCCGCAAAGCGGCTTTCGATGGTGCGGAAGCCGCTCGCCATGCACCATTCGAGCGCGGCGAAATCCGCCGGCTGGCGGCCTTCGTCCTGCCAGCGCTTGAGCGCGGCCGACAGCAGATAGAGTTCGGACAAGATATCGCCGAACCGCGCCGACAGCATTTCCTTGCGCTTGAGCGCACCGCCGAGCGTCAACAGCGCCATGTCGGCGCACAGGGCGAACGCGGACGAATAGCGCGAGAGCTGGCGATAGAACCTCGTCGCGTCTCCGGCATCGGGTGCGGGCGCAAACATCCCGCCGCTCCAGCTCCGGCCCCACGCGCGGAACATTGTCGCGAAGCTGTGGCCGACATGCTGCCAGAACGCTTTGTCGAAGGCTTCCAGGCCCTTGGCACGGTCCTCTTCACCTAATGCATTCATCTCTTCGAGCAGATAGGGATGGGCGCGGATCGCACCCTGCCCGAACACGATCAGATTGCGGGTGAGGATGTTGGCGCCCTCCACCGTGATGCCGACCGGCACCGAACGGTAGAGATTGCCGAGATAATTCTGCGGGCCGTCGATCACGGCCTTGCCGCCATGAATGTCCATGGCGTCGTCGATCGCGATCCGCATCCGCTCGGTGGCGTGCAGCTTCATGATCCCCGAGATGACAGCGGGATGATGACCCTGGTTGAGCGCTGCACAAGTCAGCCGCCGCGCCGCGTCGAGCAGGTAGGCGGTGCCGGCGATGCGGGCCAGCGGCTCCTCGATGCCTTCGAATTTGCTGATGGAGATGCCGAACTGTTCGCGAATGCGCGCATAGGCGCCGGTAGTACGGGCGGCATAGGCGGCGCCGGCGGCCGAGAGCGACGGCAAGGAGATGCCGCGGCCGGCGGCGAGCGCCGTCATCAGCATCTTCCAGCCCTGGCCGAGGCGCATCTGTCCGCCGATGATGTAGTCCATGGGGACGAAGACATCGCGGCCCCAGTTCGGGCCGTTCTGAAACACCTGCATTGCCGGCAGATGGCGATGGCCGATCGATACCCCGGGCAAATGCGTCGGGATCAGCGCCACGGTGATGCCGAGTTCTTCCTCGGAGCCCACGAGATGATCGGGGTCATAGGCCTTGAAGGCCAGACCCAGCAGTGTCGCGACGGGGCCGAGCGTGATGTAGCGCTTGTGCCAATTGAGCCGCAGGCCGAGCACTTCGCGCCCCTCAAAATTGCCCTTGCAGATGATGCCGGTGTCGATCATCGACGCGGCGTCCGAGCCGGCCTCGGGACTGGTCAGCCCGAAACAGGGAATGTCGCGGCCATCGGCCAGCCTTGGCAGCCATTGTTGCTGCTGTTCCTTGGTGCCGAACCGCATCAGCAGTTCGCCGGGGCCGAGCGAATTCGGCACCATCACGGTGACGGCGGCAGTCAGCGACCGTGACGACAGTTTTCGAACCACTTCGGAATGCGCGTAAGGCGAGAAGCCGAGGCCGCCAAATTCCCGGGGGATGATCATGCCGAAGAATTTGTGCTGCTTGATGAAGTCCCACGCCTCCGGCGGCAGGTCACGCCATTCCCAGTTGATCTTCCAGTCATCGAGCATCGCACAGAGTTCGTCGACCGGACCGTTGAGGAAAGCCCTCTCCTCTTCCGTCAAAACGGCGGGCGCGTTCGCCAAAAGTTTCGACCAGTCGGGATTGCCGGTGAAGAGGTCGGCGTCCCACCAGACGTCGCCGGCTTCGAGCGCCTCGCGCTCGGTGTCGGACATCGCGGGCAACACGCCGCGTGCCCAGGAGAAAATCGGCTTGGTGATGAAATCGCGGCGGAAGCTCATGGCGAAACCTCATGGTCTGCGGCGCGACTGGCGCCTCACCTGTGCCAAACGATGGTTCATTCTAGCGGAAAGCGCGGGGTTCGGGAGGCACTTCACGCCCCGAATGAGCGAAATTGATAAACCAGGCGATAACGGGATCGTCGCGGATCGGTTCCGAAAACGCTGCTTTGTCCGTCAGTTACAGCGTGAAATGGCGATCAACCCTAAGCCAAAGCTTTCGTCGTCGAAATGCCGCCGACGCTGCACGGCCGCGCCGACGAGGTGATTGAAGACAGATGCTTTGCTGCAGCGCATGGGTACGGTCGTGGCACTTCCCCCCAAGCCGGCTATGATGTCTGCTGGCGACCTACCCGGACATTGGGTCGCAGCGGCTGGGGTCGATTGTTTGTCCTTTCTCACTCGCCGCTCGTTCGTCGGATGCTAGGCTTTAGGCCTTGAAGAACTGGTGCTGCATCGGGGGGCTGGAAATGACGCGCGGGGCGATCGAATGACTGTCATCCGCATGGGGGCCATTGGCTTGTTCGCCGTTGCAATGGCAACTTGCTGCAGCCTCGCGACTGCGCAAAACACTACTGCGCCTCCGAAGCGGCTGGGTTTCTTGAGCGGTTTTGGTTGCAGTACCGATGCTTATCCCAGTTCCCTGAGACGCCGCCTGACAGAGCTCGGTTGGATTAGCGGGCAAACACTGATCGTTGATTGCGTGTCGACGGACTACCCGGATCAGGCCGGCGCGCTTGTTGCTGAATTGGTGGCGCGACGACCGGATGTGCTGGCCGCCCAACCCCCCGATTACGTGAGGGCGCTAAAGCAGGCAACCACGACGATCCCGATCGTCATGGTGGCGACACCGAACCCGATGGAGTCCGGGCTTGTGGCCAATCTGGCGAGGCCGGGCGCCAACGTCACCGGCGTGGCCTCGTCCGGGCGCGAAGTCGCTGCCAAGCGGATCGAACTGTTGAAGAGATTACTGCCGCGGTTGGCAAAGCTCGCGGTTATCGAGCGCAAGGATGGAGATGCGGTCGTCCACGCGCAGTTGGAGAAGGACATCACTGACGCAGGGACGAAATTGGGATTTACCTGGCAAGCTTTTAGTCCGGCGGCGTCGGAGGACTATGACGCGATCTTTGCCCGCTTGGCAGCGCAAGGTTTCGATGCGGCATACGTTGAGCCCGGGCCTCTGCTTAATGAAAATCAAACCCGCATTGCCGCGCTCGCGCTGCGACATCGGATTCCAACCATCGGCAATTACTCCTATCACGCTGAGAATGGCCTCCTGTTCGCCTATGGTGAAGCCGCAGACCCGCTCAACGAGCGCGCCGCTGAATACGTCGACAGAATTCTGCGCGGCGCCAAGCCGGGCGATCTTCCGGTTGAGGGACCGGTCAAGTTCAATCTCGTGGTCAACCTCAAGACTGCGAAGGCGTTGGGACTCGTGGTTCCAGAGTCGTTCCTGCTAAGTGCCAACAAGGTCATCAGATAAGTCAGATCAGTAGAGCAACTTCGGGTTGCGGACGCGAGCCGACATTTCAATTGTCGCGCAACGGCACCCGGGAATCTACGGAGATGTGTGACCCGCAAAGCACAACCGCCAACAGCCTTCAAGGCATTGTGACCGCGTTGTTGCGATGGAATCAACGAATCAACTAGACCGCTAGTGGGGCTGGGAAGCGGAGAGTTAGTATGAGAGTCGCTTCCTTAGAAAGTGTGTTGACGGCGGCCACGCTGGTATCGGCCATCGTCGTCGTGCTGTGGGCAATCAAGATTGTCTACGGTGCGTGATCAGACAGGAAGCTGGCGTCGAACAAGAGACCTCCGGCCAAGAAGAGGTTCGCGACAAAAGCATCACTTCCGCGGCGGCGGAGGCCTTCTGTTTTCATTGCCGACGCAGAGTTTGCAGGACGCTTGTCCCTGTTAGGGCGCGTACTGATTTTGATTGATGGCGTTGCGCGATGTCCGTGCAGGCCGCAAGAAGCATTTGGTTGCAAGTCCCTTCATGCATTTTGGCTTTTATCTGATGATGGCTGCGCTCGTTCTCATGGGCCTGGAGGCGGTCTACGCGCTCTATCAATTGGCCACGTTCGTTCTCTGATTGGCCGGCGCTACCGGACACATCAGCTGCCGAAGATCATTTCCGGCGCTAGAGAAAACAGGCACAGCCCTCAATCCGGGCGGATCATCTCGAACATGTTTTCCGGCTTGATCTCGAAATAATCGCCGCGGCGGCCGGCGCGCACGATCGGGCGGGCAAGTCCGGTCTGATAGACGCCGTCCCTGATCATGGCCTTGTCGATGTGGACGGCGACGACTTCGCCGAGCGTCAGCCAGGCCTGCGCCTTTTCGCCGTTCGCGCCCTGCAACTGGATGATTTGCGTCAGTTTGCACTCGAACGCGACCGGGCTCTCGGCCACACGTGGCACGTTGACCAACTTGCCGGGGATGGCCGTCAGCCCTGCGATCTTGAACTCGCTGACGTCGTGCGCGACGTGCGCCGCCGTCGCGTTCATCTGCTTGGCGAGGTCCATGGTCGCGAGATTCCAGACGAATTCACCGGTCTCCTGGATGTTCTGGACGCTGTCCTTCCACGAGGTCGAGGAGAATCCGATGATCGGCGGGACATAGCAGAAGCCGTTGAAGAAGCTGTAGGGCGCGAGGTTGATATTGCCCTTGCTGTCACGGGACGAAATCCAGCCGATCGGGCGTGGCGCGACAATGGCGTTGAACGGATCGTGTTTGAGGCCGTGGCCGTTCTTCGGCTCGTAAAAATGCAGGTCTTTGGAGCTCGTTGCGTCCACGTCGTTTTTCCCGCTTTTGGAAACTATTTCTTCGACCCGAGTCCCGCGAGAACGAAATCGATCATCTGGTCGATTGTGGGACCCGGCTTGTTGGCGCACTGGGCGATCATTTGGGGGTGGAAGAACCGCATCATCCCGGTGCCGGCGCAGAGCGAGGCCAGCTGCAGGTCGGGAGCGTCGAATTCGCCAGAGGCGGCCCCTTGAGCAATCACCAGACCGAGGGTGGAGGCGATACACTCCATATGGGCGACGCAGACGTCCCAGTCCTCCTGCATCGCGATCTCAACCATCTCGTGCATTTTGGAGTCGCCGACATAGCGCTCGGTATTCATGCGGTTGATGGTCTTCATCATCTCGCGGAGACGGGCCGGCGCCGGCCCAGGCGCCCGTGCGATGCGTTGCGCCTCGACTTCGACTTCGACCATCAGGGCGCGCGCCACGCCCTCGTGGATCGCCTTCTTCGAGTCGAAAAAGCGATAGACGTTGGCCGGGCTCATGCGGAGTTCTTTGGCGATGTCGGCCACCGTCGTCTTCTGGTAGCCGATCTGCCTGAACAGACGCTCGGCCACCACAAGGATACGCTCCCTGGTGTCGGTCTCGATGTTTTCGGAAACTAGCGTCATGTCAGACTCAATGTTCAATTATTCCGCGGCATCGGCAAGCGGAAATGCGAGCCGGCCCTTGCCCTGATGCTGCGGCGCAAGATCAGGCTGCTCGCTTTGGCCGCTTTCCTCCAGGCTCTTGCGGAACCACAGGGCGTAGAGGCCCGGCAGGTACAGCAAGGTCAGGAAGGTTGCAACAAACAAACCGCCCATGATGGTGATGGCCATCGGCCCCCAGAAGGCGGAGCGGGACAGCGGGATCATGGCCAGGATCGCGGCCAGCGCCGTCAGCACCACCGGACGGGCACGGCGGACGGTGGCTTCGACGATGGCTTCCTTGCGCGTCAGGCCGTGGGAGACGTCGGTCTCGATCTGGTCGACCAGGATCACCGCGTTGCGCATGATCATGCCGGCCAGCGCGATCAGGCCGAGCAGCGCCACGAAGCCGAACGGCTGGTTCGCGACGTTGAGGCCCAGCGAGGCGCCGACGATACCCAGAGGTGCGGTGAGGAAGACCAGGATCAGCCGCGAAAAACTCTGCAACTGGATCATCAGCAAGGTCAACATCACCATCACCATCAGGGGAAACAGCACGAAGATGGAGGCGTTGCCCTTGGCGGATTCCTCGAACGCCCCGCCCGGCTCGATCCGGTAGGCCGGCTCGAGATGATCGCGGATTTCCTGTAGTTTCGGCCAGATCTGGCTGGTGACGTCCGGCGCCTGCACGCCATCGGCAACGTCGGTCCGCACCGTGATCGCCATGTCGCGGTTACGCCGCCACAGGATCGGCTCCTCATGTGAGTATTCAATCTTGGCGATCTGCTGCAGCGGCACGGCGACCCCGTTGCGAGACGTCACGGTGAGGTCACCGACGCGGCCGAGGTCGAGCCGTTCGGACGGTACCGCACGCGCGACCACGCCGACCTTCTCGATGCCGTCACGGATGGTCGTGACCGGTGCGCCGGAGATCAGCATGGCGAGCGCCTGCGAGACGTCCTGCGGGGTGAGGCCGAGCGCGCGGGCACGGTCCTGATCGACCACCAGCTTCAGATAAGGCGACTGCTCATTCCAGTCGAGCTGCGGCTCGGTGACGTTGGGGTTCTGCCTGACGATGTCGCGCACCTTGTAGGCGATGTCGCGCACGGTGTTGGCGTCGGGGCCGATCACGCGGAACTGAACGGGGAAACCGACCGGCGGGCCGAAATTGAAGCGATCGATGCGGACGCGTGCTTCCGTCAACGCGCCGCCAGAGACCGCCTTCTCCAGCCGCGCCTTGATCCGCTCGCGGGCCTCGACGTCCTTCGAGACGATCACGATCTCGGCAAAGGCCTCGTTCGGCAGTTGCGGGTTGAGGCCGAGCCAGAAGCGCGGCGAGCCCTGGCCGACATAGGCCGTGTAGGTCGAAATATCCTTGTCGTCCTTCAACAGCGCCTCGGCCTTCTTCACGGATTTCTCCGTGACGTTGAAGGCGGTGCCCTCGGGCAGACGCAATTGCAGGAATAGTTCGGGCCGCTCCGACAGCGGGAAGAACTGCTGCTGGACATGGCCGAAGCCGACAATCGAGAGCGCGAAGATGCCGACGGTTGCCAGCACCACTTTGACGCGGTGGTCGACGCACCACTGGATCATGCTGCGCAGGATGCGATAGACGCGCGTCTCATAGACCGCATGCGGATCGTGATTGTGGCTGACCTTGATGTTCGGCAGCAGCTTGACGCCGATATAGGGCGTGAAGATCACGGCCACGAACCAGGAAGCGACCAGCGCGATCGCCACGATCCAGAAAATGCCGCCGGCATATTCGCCGACCGCCGAATTGGCAAAGCCGATGGGGAGGAAGCCAGCGGCCGTGACCAGCGTTCCCGTGAGCATCGGAAACGCGGTGGATTCCCAGGCAAAGGACGCAGCGTGGATGCGGTCCCAGCCCTGCTCCATCTTCACCACCATCATTTCGACGGCGATGATGGCGTCATCGACCAGAAGGCCGAGCGCGATGATCAGGGCGCCGAGCGTGATACGATGCAGGTCGATCGACATCGCATTCATGACGATGAAGACGATCGCGAGCACCAGCGGCACCGACAGTGCCACCACAATGCCGGTGCGCCAGCCCAATGCGACAAAGGAGACGAACAGCACGATTGCCAATGCCTCGATGAAGGAATGTACGAACTCGCCGACGGCGCGTTCGACCACCTTCGGCTGATCGGCGATCTGTTCGACATTGATGCCCTGCGGCACCGCCTTCATGAAATCGGCCACCCCCTTCTCGACGTCCTTGCCGAGTTCGAGGATGTTGGCGCCCCTGGTGGTGACGACGCCGATGCCAAGCGCGGGCTTGCCTTCCTGCCGCACCGTGAAGCTCGGCGGATCGACGAAGCCATGCGTAATGGTGGCGATATCGCCGAGGCGGAACACGCGGCCGTTGCTTTCAACCGGCGTTTCGGCAACCGCCTTGACGCCGTCGAGCGCGCCGGTGACGCGCAGCGGCACGCGCTGCGAGGAGGTTTCCACCGTGCCGGCAGGCGTAACGTTGTTCTGCTTGGCGAGAGAGTCAAACAGCGCCTGCGGCGTGATGCCAAGGGTGGCAAGCTTGGCGTGCGAGAATTCGACGTAGATGCGTTCGTCCTGGGTGCCGTAGAGATCGACCTTGGTGACGCCAGGCACCTTCAACAGCCGCTGGCGCATGCCTTCGGCGGCCTTCTTCAATTGCACATAGTCGGCGCCGTCGCCGGTCATCATATAGAGGATGGAGTCGACGTCGGAGAATTCATCGTTGACGACGGGACCGAGGACGCCGGCCGGCAACTGGCCCTGCACGTCGGCGATCTTCTTGCGCAAGACGTAAAACAGATACGGCACGTCCTTGGGCGGGGTGGAATCCTTGAACGTGACCTGCATCGCCGTGAACGCCGGCTTGGAATAGGTCTGCACCTTTTCGAAGAACGGCAATTCCTGCAGCTTCTTCTCGATGGGATCGGCCACCTGCGTCTGCATTTCCGCAGCGGTCGCGCCGGGCCAGATCGCCGAGACGTTCACCACCTTCACCGTGAAGAACGGATCCTCGGCGCGGCCAAGACCGCGATAGGAGAAGAAGCCCGCGGCGCCGAGCGCGATCATCAGGAACAGGATGAGCGTGGGATGACTGACGGCCCAGCCCGAGAGATTGAAACGCTTCATGTCACTCTCCAACGAAATCCAATTTCAGAACGACAGCGACGAGACGACCCGGACCTTTTGCGCCGGATCGAGTTTCTGCACGCCCAGTGCAACCACCTTGGCGCCTTCATCGACGCCACCGGTGATGACGACGCAATTGCTCGCGTAGGATTTCACGGCGACCGGCTTCAGCGTGACTTCGCCCGCATCGTCGACGATGTAGAGCGAGGGATTGCCGCCCTGGCTGTACAGCGCCGACAGCGGCAGCTTTGCCACACGCTCGGTGGCGGGATCGGCCAGCGTCAGTGTCGCGGTCATGCCGAGCGAAACGCTGTCGCCGGCGTCAGGCAATGAGAACTTTGCGAGATAGGTTCGCGTCGCGGGATCGGCCGAAGGTGCGACCTCGCGCAGCTTGGCGGCGTATTTCTTGTCGGCGTCCGACCAAAGCGTCACGGTGGCGACGCCGTCCTTGGCGCGGCCAAGCAGGGTCTCGGGGATCGCGACCACAGCTTCCTTCTCGGCAAAGCGCGCGACGCGGATCGCGGTCTGGCCGGAGGCGACGACCTGGCCAGGTTCGACCAGGGTAGCGGTGACGACGCCGCGGGTATCGGCGACCAGCTTTGCATAAGAGAGCGAGTTTTTCGTCAGTTCGACCGAACGCTCGGCGCGGTTCAGCCGCGCACGCGCTTCGTCGGCGGCGGCGCGGCTGGTGTCCATTTGGGCGTCGGTGGTCCAGCCCTTTGCACGCAAATCCTTGGCGCGTTGTTCGGCGGCGCCGGCCTGCGCCAGCACGCCGGTGGCGGCGGTGAATTCCGCTTCGGCCTGTTCGGCCTGCAGCTTCAGATCGACTTCATCGAGGGTCGCCAGGGGTTGGCCGATTTCGACGGTCTGGCCGACTTCGACGAGGCGCTTTGCGACCTTGCCGGGGACCCGAAAGCCCATATCGGTTTCGATCCGGGGCTTGATGGTGCCGACGAAACTGCGCTCCGGCGTCTCCGCCTCATAATGCACGGTCGCCACCAGAACCGGACGGCCCGGAGCGGCCTGTTCGGCGGCCTTTTCGTTGCAGCCGGTCAGCGCGAACACCGCCAGCGCCAGCATTGCCCCAACCAAGAGCCTGTAATAACTGGATAAAATGGAACGAACGAACATCGGGGACTCTCCATCGAAAGGTCTGATGAAGACTGTGTAATAATCACTGATGAATGTCAATAATCGTCAGTAGACACTAATTCGTGAGTTTGGTGGTGTTTTGACGACCACAAATCGCCCATCGTCCGGCGAAAGCCGAGACCTATAACCACGATGCTGATGATGGAGGAGGACATCCACCGACGTGCCCCTTTCGTGGGCCGCGGCGTATAGGTCCCGGATCGGCTCGCTTGCGCTCACTTGTCCAGGACGACGCGAAGGGTCACTTCACTGGTGCCGCGCCGGCGAATTCAGTCTTGGTCTCGTGTCCGCCGAGGAACACCAGCAGCCCCGCGACGAGCGGCAGCAACGATAGCACCAGCAAACCGGTGGACGTCGAGCCGGTCGCTTCCTTGACCCAGCCGATCAGATAGGGGCCGCCAAAGCCCGCGAGGTTGCCGATCGAATTGATCAGCGCGATCGCGCCGGCCGCAGCCGTGCCGGAGAGCCACGCGGTCGGCAGCGTCCAGAACACGGCGAAGGTGCAGAACACGCCGATCGCCGCGATCGTCAGCACGATCATGGTCGTGGTGGGATCGGTGATGAAGCTGGAAACGCCGAGCGCAACGGCAGTCAACAACAAGGGACCACCGACATGGGCGATGCGCTCCCGCGTCGCATCCGAATGCCGCGCCCACAGGATCATTGCGATGGTGCCGAACAGATAGGGGATCGCGGTGACGAATCCGGTCTGCGCATTGCTGAGGCCAAACGCCTTGACGATCTGCGGCAGCCAGAACTGCATGCCATAGAGCGCGCCGACAAAACCGAAATAGATCAGGCTCAGCGTGATCACTTTTGGCGACGACAGCGCCTGCCCGAGCGTCATATGCGAGGCCGCCTGCTTGGTCGCGGTCTCGGCCTGCAGCTTTGCCGCCAGCCATGCCTTCTGTTCGGAGGTCAGCCAATTGGCCTTCTCAGGCCTGTCGGTGAGATAGAACCAGGTGACGATGCCGAGCAGCACCGACGGAACGCCCTCGATGATGAACAACCATTGCCAGCCCTTCAGGCCCATGATGCCATCGAGCCCGAGTAACAGACCCGAGATCGGCGCGCCGATCACGGTGGATACGGGGACCGCGATGGCAAAGGCCGCAAGAAAGCGCGCGCGATATTCCGCCGGATACCAATAGGTCAGATAAAGAATGATGCCGGGGAAAAAGCCGGCTTCGGCGACGCCGAGCAGGAAGCGCAGCACATAAAAGCTCGTCTCGCCGCTCACGGTTGCCATCAGCGCCGAAATGATGCCCCAGGTCACCATGATGCGCGCGATCCATCGGCTGGCGCCGAATTTCTCCAGCGCCAGATTGCTCGGCACCTCGAAGATGAAATAGCCGATAAAGAAGATTCCGGCACCCCAGGCGAAGATCAGCGGGGTGAATTTCAGTTCGGCGTTCATCGTCAGCGCGGCGAAGCCGAGATTGACGCGGTCAAGATAAGAAAAGAAATAGGCCAGCACCAGGAACGGTATCAGCCGCCACGAGATCGCGCGAATGGTGGAGGTTTCGATCTCGCTTTTCGCCGGCATGACGGCGAGCGTGGCGGACTGGCTCATGGCTTTGCTTATTCCCGGGGTTCTTTGTGCCCGACGCTTAGCCATTACCGCCATGTCTTGCAAACACTCGATGCCCGCGCTGGCGCAACGCGGGCATTCCGTTGCCGGGGGGCTCGCTGGTCTCGTGGAGCTAGGGCCGTTGGCCCGCGTCCGCCGACGGCCATCCGGATCCAGCGGTGCGATAGACAATCACCGTGAACAGAAACATGCCGACAAGGACAATGAGCGAGCCGGCAATCACAACCGGTTCGAAACGGTCGTGCCCGCCAAGCAGCACACCGGCGATGCCAATTGGAAACAGGATCGCACCGACGACACTGACGATCGCCTGATAAAAGGCGAGCCTGCTCGCCGCGGCTACCGGAAAGACGCGGTAATACAGCGCCGACAGGAACATCGTGACGAAGCCCAGCAGATTGAGATGCGCATGCGCTGGTGCCAGCATGAAATCCTGCCTGATGCCCATGAAAATACCGAAGGCCATGCCGGCAAGCGCGATGGAAACGCTGATGCAAAAAAGCGATTTGACCATGATGTTCTGCATTTGGAATCCTATGTCAGTCTGAGAAATGGCATTCAGGTGCCAGCGAGATAGCGGGGTACACGCGCCTTGTACTGACGATAGGCGTCGCCGAATTTCTGTTCGAGATAACGCTCCTCGCGCTTCACGACAGCGAAGTGCAGGAACATGCAGCTTGGAACGATCAATAGCAATATCCAGTCGAGATCGAAGATCAGCGCGATCCCGCACAGCGCGATCGACCCGCCGACATAAAGCGGATTTCGGGTGTGCCCGAACACGCCATCGGTGACCAGCGTCGTGGTCGGCTGCGACGGATTGACGTTGGTTCCGCTTTTGACCAGCGCGCGCCGTCCGGCCGATGTCGTGACAAGGCCTGCCAGCACAATGACAAGCCCAATTCCGACCCGCACCGGCTTATCGAGATCAGCGATCCATTCGAGCTCGGCGATCCAGCCGAGCGGGGCCAGCCACTGCAGCACGCAGGCGATCAAGAGCGTGGTCAGCGGGATCAAAGGCGGGAAGACGGCAACGTCGGGACGATCAAAGGTGGCATCGGTCATATCTGCTCCTGTCGTTTCGAAAAGAGAGTTTTGTTGTGCCGCGGACCGATTGGGCCGGGCGGCTGGAGGCAATCGTCTAATTGTCTCCACTGGAGACATATGGGAGACTTCGCTTTACAGTCAAGGGGTGATAAATTTGCCTTTGAGATCAGTGGGGACTGAGGAATGGCCGCAAAACCGCAGCCGAAACGCGAGACGTTTCGGCATGGAAATCTGCCGGAGGCGCTGATCGAGGCCGCCATGGGGCGGCTCGAGGCCGATGGCGAGGAGGCGATCAGCCTGCGCGACCTCGCCCGCGACGCCGGTGTCAACCACCGTGCGGTGTACCGGCACTTCCCGGACAAATTATCGCTGCTGGCGCACGTCGCCGAGCGCGGCTGGCAACAACTGGCGCAGCAATTGCGGAAGGCAACCGCCGGCAAGGCGCCGGGCGAGCCGGCGCTTGCAGCAGCCAGCGTCGGCTTTTTGCAGTTCGCGCGCGACTTCCCCAATCTGTTTCATCTGATGGGCGGCGCTCGCATCAATCTCGAAGGCGAATTCCCGGCGCTCGAGGCTGCCGTCATCGACGCATTACAGGTGTTTGCTGTCGGCTTTGCCGGCACCGGCATGGCGCCCGACATCGTGATCGGGCGCACCGCAATCTTCGTCGCGGCCCTTCAGGGCATCATCACGCAGATCCTGCACAAACGGCTGAAGGTCGCGCCGGCGAAGCAGAAGGCGTTCATGTCGGACACCTGCCGGATGCTGATCAAGGGCTTGAGTTAGAGGGCGTCAGGCGTGCGCCGCAAAGCCCCGTTCGGCAAGAACCTCGTCTTCAACCGTTGCTGGCCTCGGGCAACGCCGTTTGGAGATAACGGATCATGAGTTGGTCGGGCCGCGACCTGAAAACCTTCATGCGGCCGGCATTGGTGAGGATCAACAATCCGCTCGCATGGGCGACGCTATCAGCGGCCCGCCCTGACGGATCGTCGAAGCCGGCCTTCGATATCGCATCGACAATATGGTCGAATGCCGAAGCCAGTCGCGCGTTCAGATCACGATTGAGTTCCGGTTTCAGGCCGACGGGCTGAACGCCCCGGCCGCGAAACAGGTACAGGCCAAGCGAAAGTTCATCCGGGCTTTTCTGGTAATAGCGGTAAAACGCCTCAATGGCTGCGCGCGCTTTCATCAACGCGTCCTTTTCGCGCGCGATTTGCCGTGCGATGAACGCCGCCAGGCGATCCAGCGATTCCGCGAGAATAGCCGCGTAGATTTCCTCTTTTCCAGCGAACCATGGATAGATCGCGCCCGTGGTGCACCCCGCCTCCGCGGCGATCATTCTGATCGACGCGCCTTCAAGACCGACACGTTCGAATACGCGACGCGCGGCTTCGATCACCAGCTGACGCCGCGCGTCCCTCAGCGTTTCGTCTCGCGCGCGTACCCGGGGATCGCTGGATCTTCTCGCGATGCGCAACGCCTAGCCTCCGGGGTTGATGGATCGATTTTCCGTCCAATCCCAGGTGCCCTGGTCGCGATTCCTGACCGCTTCCTTCCAACCCACCTTTTCGGCGCGCTGCTTGAAATTCAGTCCCTCCGCGGTGTGACGGGTGATACCGTCGAAAATCGTAGCGAACATCTGCGTGGTCCTAAGCCCCATCGCCTCGATGGCCTGGTTGACCATGAGCTTTTGCATCATGAGCTGATTGACGGGAACGCCGGACATGCGCTCGGCAAGCGCTTCCACCTCGGCGTCGAGCGCGGCCGGCGCAACGGATTTCAGCACAAGACCTAATTTTTCCGCTTCCGGACCTTTGATCTTGTCGCCGGTGAAAAGCATACGCTTTGCCCGTTCAGGTCCGAGCCGGTAGACCCACATCGCCGTTGTCGGGCATCCCCACACGCGGGCCGGCATGTAGCCGATTTCGGCGTCGTCGGCCATGATGATGGTGTCGGCGCAAAGCGCAATGTCCGATCCGCCCGCGATGGCAAAGCCATGCACCTTGCAGATCACCGGACGGTACGATCGCCACAGGCTCATGAACAGTTCGGTATTCCGTATCATGAAGGCGTAGTCCTTCATCGGGTCCCACGGCATTTCCTGGGTGGCCTCGTTAGGTCCCGCCGTCTGGGCGTAAGCGGTCAGGTCGTAGCCCGCACAAAAGGCCCGGCCGGCACCGGACAATACGATGACGTGCACGCCGGGATCGGAATTCGCGCGCGCCACGCAATCGGCAAGCGCGGCCGGCAATTCATCGTCGATGGCATTGAGCACCTCGGGACGGTTTAGCGTCACGCGGCCGATGCGACCGTCTTTCTCATAGATGACCTTTGACATGGGATCACTTCTCCTGACGGCTACGGCAGCAACCCCGGATCGAGGCCGAGGATGCGCGATGGCTTATCCCGCCCGAGCCGGACGCGAACGCATATTCGTTCGAGGATTTTGATAACAGTGTTATTTATAGATTACAAAGGAATTCGGAACCAACGAGGGCCGCGCTCCGCGGCAAACCACTCACTCCGCCAGTTGAAATCGTTCAAATCGATCCAGCTCTTCCTCGATTCGGCGCTTGAAATCCTTGCGCGCGCCCTTTGCCGCGCCCTTGCCGACCCAACTCCATTTCTGCATCAGCAACTTCTTGTTCTTGCGGTCGGTCTTGAGATCGATCGCCGCGACGATGTCTTCGCCGACCAGCACCGGCAGCGCGAAATAGCCGAACAGGCGCTTTTCCTTCGGCAAATAGGCCTCGAAACGGTGGCCGTAATCGAAGAACAATTCGGTGCGCTTGCGCTGGATGATCAAGGGATCGAACGGTGAGAGGATGTGCACCAGACCGGCATCGCCCTCGCCCGCCGGCTCCAGCACCGCCGGATCCGCCCAATGCTCCTGCTTGCCGGCCCCTTCGAGCGCCACCGGTACCAATTCCCCGCGGCGGACGCGCGCATTGATGACGCGGCGAACGGCTGCCTTGCTCGGCGCGTCGAGATGGCAGATCGAATCCAGGCTCACCAGCCCCTGCGAACGCAACGCGCGATCGAGCAGATAGGTCATGGTCTCCGTGGACGACGCCGGCTTCGGCGGCCTGTCCCAGCCAAAATGCCGGGTCATCAGTTCATAGGTCTTGAGCATGCCGGTGCGCTCGCTGACGGTGACCGTGCCGGTATAGAACGCCAGTTGTAGCGCCCGCTTCGACGGCTTGCGGCTCTGCCACAGATGTTCCTTCTCCGTCAGCACGTCGTCCTCGATGTCGCGGATGGTCAGTGCGCCGTCGCGGCGGATCAGCCGCATCACCTTGCGCGTGTCCTCCGGCTTGACGGAGGCATACCAACGATGGCCTTCGCGCTTGTGCAGCTTCATCAGCGGCATGAAATAACGGAAATCCTTCGCCGGCACGTAGGACAATGCGTGCGTCCAGTATTCGAACACGCTCTTGTCGATGCTCTGGGCCTGTCGCAGATCGGCGCGGCCATAGGCGGGGATGCGGTTATAGAGAATGTGATGGTGGCAGCGCTCGATCACGTTGATCGTGTCGATCTGCACGTAACCGAGATGCTCCACCGCCGCCGCAACCGCCTGCGGTCCGGCGCCAAACGGATCCGGCGTGTCGAGCCGCTGGGCGCGCAGCCAGATTCGCCGGGCCTTGGCTTTGCTCAGGGGTAAGGTTTCAGTCGCGCGGGGCATCGCGCGGCAATGTAATCGGATTCGCAGGGATAAGGAGCCCGGATTCGACGATTATGCCTGGCCGACCGGTCGCTGGAGCGTGATGACTTTTCTTCGAATCGTCATCCCGCTCTATCTTTTTGTTTGAGCATGATTCTTTTTCGGAAAACCGGTACCCACTTTTCCGGATCATGCTCTAATGCTTCGGCCGTTCGGCAAGGCTACCGGTCACCTCGGCCTGGCAGGAAGCCTTGCCGCTGTCCCGGGCCTGGCATTTGTAGACGCTTCCGGTCAGCCGATCGACCAGCCACGCGGTCTCATCCGTCGGGCTCTCGAATCCGGCATAGCGGCCGCCGAGCGCTGTGATCAATGTCGACAGCAGAATTGCGGCCGCGATCATGGCCGCGCCGATCAATATCGGCAGCGAACTTCCGGAGCCCGCGACCTCCGGTGTTGCTGTGCGATAGCCCTGATATTCACGCTGGCGCTTTACTGATTGAAACACCCACCCCGCCTGTCTCGCTGTTCTGGAAAGTTTCTTGTTCGGATTTTCTTCGCGAACAATCTTGCGAGTCCATCTGGCCGATTTGTTGTCCACAGGTCGGCGCTGGCGCGACGGCGTAAGACGGCTTTGCGGCAAACGAAAAGGCGGCCCGCGCGGGCCGCCTTTGCCGTTCACGGTTCGGGCTTCGGAACTCAGCGGCGGAACAGTCCGCCCATCATGCCGCCGAAGAAGGCGCCGGGGCCGCCACCGCCGCGATGATAATGCCGGCCGCCGCCTCCGCCACCATGGCGCCGAGAGGAGTGCGAAGACTCGGCGTCGGAGTCGTCGCTGGCTGCGATCTGCACGCGGGACGCCAGGATTTCGGACTGCAGTGCCTTGTGCTGCAGCGCGTTGAGATAGCCGGTCTTCGGATAGCCGCGGGCGGCTTGCCAGCGGGTGATCACAGTGCGGGTGGCTTCATCGAACTTGCCGTTGGACTTGATGTCGAAGCCGAGGCCGGTGAGGCGGCGCTGCACGTCGCGGCGCTGGCTGCGGTCGAGGCCGAGCTGATCTTCGCTGATCTGGTTGGCTTCTTCGGTAAACGTCGCCGCCGGCGCCAACCTTGTGACCGTGGGCTACGGCAAGACCAAGCCGAAGGATTCGAATGCGCCGTTGGACCCGGTTAACCGCCGCGTTCAGGTCGTCAATATGGAAACCAAGACCGCGTCGAAGTGAAGTTCGACAGTCGATCCGCCTGCCCTCCGCGGCAGGCGGATTTCTATCGTAGTGTGCTCCCGGCAACGGATGATGGCCAGCAAATCACGCGAGGGATAATCGAATGAAAATGCAATTCAGCGGCATTGCAATCGCCATAATGCTGACAATCGGCGCACCGTTTTCCGGTCACGCCGAAGACGCCGCCAAGCCGGTGGATTCTACCGGACCGGCGGCCACCAAAACCGAAGCGCCCACAAGCGCGCCGCGCCCGTCGATCGCGCCAAAGAGCGCGGAGCCGGCCGATGCGCCGAAGCGCGCGGAGCAAGCTTCACCGCCAGCGGCCGAACCCGCAACACGCCGCCATCGCCGATATGCCCGGCATCACTCCCGGCGATACGCCTATTGGGAGCCGTTCCCGATCTACTTCCCGCGTATTCACCGGCATCACGTCTACTGGAACCGGATTCCCTGGTTCTTCTTCTAGGACGATCCAACATGCACATCATCATCCCGGCGAACGCCGGGATGACGGGTTCTGCCGCTACCCCTTATCGAGGATCTCCCTGATCTTCGCGGCGAGAATCGTCTGGGTCAGCGGTTTCTGCAGCAGAGATACCCCAGGATCCAGCCGGCCCTGATGCACGATCGCATCGCGCGAATAGCCGGTCATGAACAGCACTCTCAAGCCGGGCTGCCGGCGGTGCAATCGATCGGCCAATTCGCGGCCGTTCAATCCGGGCATGACGATGTCGGTCAGAAGCAGATCGATCCGGAACGGAGCAGCCTCCGATAGCGCCAGCGCGGCCCCGCCATCGGGCGCTTCGCGCACGTCGTAGTTCAGGTCCTTCAGCGTCTCCACCAGATACGACCTCACATCTTCTTCGTCCTCAACCACCAATATCGTTTCGCTTCCCGAACTGCCGACCAGCGGCGCCTCGCTTGGCCGGGCACGACCGGCCGTGACGAGGGCACGGGGCAAATAGACCTTGATGGTCGTTCCCTCGCCGACCTCGCTGTATATTTTGACGTGGCCGCCGGATTGTTTGACGAAGCCGTATACCTGACTCAACCCGAGACCGGTGCCCTGCCCGGGTTGCTTGGTCGTAAAGAACGGGTCGAAGGCCTTTTCCTGAACCTCGCGCGACATGCCGGAGCCGGTGTCGCTGACAGCGATCAGCACATATTGCCCGATCTCCATGCCGGCATTCTGCTGCGAGTAGCTCGCGTCGACAAAGGCGTTGCTGGTCTCGATCGTCAATTTGCCGGTGCCGGCCATCGCGTCCTTGGCGTTGACGACGAGATTGAGGATCGTCGCCTCCATCTGGCTCGGGTCCACCTCGACCTGCCAAAGTCCGGCGCCGTTGACGACTTCGAGATCGATGTTTTCTCCCACCGTCCGCCGGAAGAAATCGGACATTCCGGCAATCAACTGATTGACGTTGGTCAGCTTGGGATCGAGCGGCTGGCGGCGCGCGAAGGCAAGCAGCCGCTGCGTCAGCATCGCGGCGCGCTGCGCGCCGTTCGCGGCGTTGGCGATCACGCGCGTCAATCGATCTCGCGTCGTGTCGCCCCAGGATTGCAGGCTGCGCTCGGCGATCTCCAGATTGCCGCTGATGATGGTGAGCAGATTGTTGAAATCATGCGCTACGCCGCCGGTCAATTGTCCGATCGCTTCCATCTTCTGCGACTGCCGGAGCATGTTCTCGGCCTCGCGCCGGTGCATGCCTTCCTGCGCCAGCGCCAGCTCGGCCGCGCGAAGTTGGGACGGGGACGGCAGCGCAAGGACTTTCGGCAACAGCGGCCATAGCATCGCCGCGGTGACGATCGAGGCCGCAGCCGTCAGCACCTTGACGATGCCTTCGATGCCGTAGATCGGCACCCAGAGCGTGATGATCGACAGGATATGGGTGAAGCCGCACGCCATGATGAAGAGTGCGAATGCCCAGAAAATCCATCCGAAATCGACGTCGCGCCGCTTCGATACAAAAATGGAAAGCGCAACCGGTATGGAGAAATAGGCGGCGGCAATGACGGCATCGGAGGCGACATGAAGCCAGATCAGTTCCGGCTCCCATAGCAGGCATATCCCGTGCGGCGAGAACATTGACGAGTCGAGCAGACGCTCAAGGAAGCTCCACATGCCGGCCGGTTCCATGAAATGGGGGGATTCGAAAGACTCGTACTAACCCGAATCTACGGGGTACCCCATGGGCGTCAAGTGAAGACATGCCGGGTATTAGCAACGGTATGCTGCTAAATGCGACATTACCGCCGTTTCATATCCAGTTCTCGAAAAGCATCAGGCGGCCGAACGCCGCCATCGATGTCCCCATGAACGCAACCGAGATCGGCAGCATCGCAACGAAGCCGGCAAATCCGATCGCGACAAAGGCCCATAGCAGCCAGTGCGGGGTGCCGCCGCGGCGTAACGCATAAACAAGGGCAAAGCTCGCGATGGTCGCCGCCGGCAAGTAATAATAGAGGAAGCCGAGCGTTCGCGGCAGCAGCGCCCAGGCGAGATATGGGCCGAAATAGAACGCCAGTACCAGGAAGGCGTCCGCCCGCCGCGTCACGATCCAGTCGCGCAGGCAAACCGCAAGCGCGATCAACGCCGGCCACAGGATCAGGGGATTGCCGAGGAAGACCACGGCTGCGATCCGATCATTCCCGACCTTGTCAAACAGATACCAGACCGGGCGCACCAGGAACGGCCAGGACGGCCACGAACTCATATAGGTGTGACCGGCGATCGCTGCGGTGGTGTTGTCGGCGAGGATACGCCGCTGCGCCTCCAGAATATCCGGCAATGACAGCCCATAGAGCGGGACGAAGGTCGCGAGATAGGCAGCCGCGGGGATCAGCAGGAAGCACGAGGCGAAGTGATAGTGGCTGAAGCCGGGCCAGAGATCGGGCCGGTACCAGTCATCTTCATTGCCGTCGGCAAATTGCGTGCGCCAGCCCTGCATCAGGCGGATTGCCGCCACGATGACGATGCAGACCGCAAGCGCGAACAGCCCGCTCCATTTACAGGCAATCGAAAGGCCAAAGCCGAGCCCCGCAAGCGCGAACCAGAGATGCGGCCTTTGCTTTCGAAAACCATGCATGAACGCCGCGATCGCGAACAGACTGAAAGCGAGCGCAAATATGTCCAGCATCGCGATCCGCGACTGTACGAACAGCATCTGGTTGAAAAAGGCGAGCAGCGCCGAAGCAATCGCCGGCCCCTGCGCCGCGAACAGCGCGAGGCCGCCGAGATACACTGCAACGATGGCGAGCGATCCGAACAGCACCGCCGGATAACGCCAGCCCAAGGGCTTGTCGCCAAAAACATGGATCGAGTACGCGATCAACTGTTTTGCCAACGGCGGATGCATCGGATTGAGCATCGGCTGCGGCATGACAGGTTCGAGCATCTGCCGCGCCGCTGGAACGTAGTGCACCTCGTCGAAATAGAATTTCTCGGGCGTGGTTACTCCCAGCAACATCGCGAAATGCGCAATGAAAAAAATAATTCCCGCGATGATCGCGGTGCGCATCAGGGAATAACTGCGAGGAGAAACCGTTCTAGCCACGGGATCCACGACGTCATGAGATCGAAATGCGATTGCGACAAAACGGAGTGTGAGAGGATCAGATCTCTTTGTCCATCGCGTTGAACGCATTTCGAATTCGACGTCACCAACCCGGCGGGGCTACCCTACATCCTCGCTCTACGCCGCCGACTTGCCTTCATAGGCCTGGCGCAAACCCTCGATGTCGAGCTTGACCATCCCCAACATCGCCTGCATCGCGCGCTTGGCGCCGGCGGCATCCGGACCACCCAGATATTTCGTCAGCGCGGCCGGCACAATCTGCCACGACACGCCATAGCGGTCCTTTAGCCAGCCGCAGCGTTCGACCGAACCGCCATTCGCCGACAGCGCATCCCACAGCCGATCGACCTCGGCCTGGTCGGCGCAGTCGATCTTGAACGAGACGGCATGGGTGTATTCGAACCGCACGCCGCCATTGAGCGCCATGAAACGCTGACCGGCCAGCGTGAAATCCACCACCAGCACCGAGCCGGCTTTACCGGAGGGGCCGTCGACGGTGTTCTTCTGGATCTTTTCGATCCTGGAATCGGGCAGCAACGAAACGTAGAATTTCGCGGCCTCCTCGGCCTCGCCGTCGAACCAAAGGCAGGGTGAAATCTTGGACATGGATAAAACTCCGGGTTGGTGATGCGCGTGAATTATCAGGCCTCGGCCGTGGCGGACTGTGCAGCGGTTGCGGCTGCGACATCCATCCACATCACTTCCCAGATGTGACCATCCGGATCCTCAAAACTGCGGCCGTACATGAAGCCGTAATCCTGTTTGGGCGACGGGTCGGCTGTACCGCCGGCGGCTTCCGCCTTGGCGAGAACCTCATCCACGGCGTCGCGGCTGTCGGCGGAGATACAGATCAGCACCTCGCTGCACGTCCTGGCGTCGGCGATCTTCTTCGGCGTGAACTGGCGGAACTTGTCGTGGGTCAGGAGCATGGCGTGGATGGTCTCGGAAAACACCATGCAGGACGCAGTTTCGTCGCAAAACTGCTTGTTCTTTTCCGCGCCGATGGCCTGATAGAAGGCGGTGGCACGGGCTAGATCGCTAACCGGCAGATTGACGAAGATCAGTTTGGCCATAACGGGCTCCTTCTTGCGGGGTTCGTCCCAAGGACGAACCGCCGCGCCCCGAGCCGACATCCGGTTTCGGATTATTTTTGGGTTTCGTCTTTCCGGGGCGGTGCGTCAGCACCGAACCCGGAATGAGACTGGCTTTACGTCGCGATCGGCGTCGGCATCGTCAAAAACGCCCGCGTCACGTGCCAGAACAATTGCCGGTTGGTGGCGAGCGCCACCGAATGGGCGGTGCCGGGCAGGATGATGAACTGGCGGTCGCCATTCGGCAGCAGATTGAAGAATTCCTCGAGGTCGGCGACGGTGGCGATACCATCATATTCGCCGCGCACCAGCAGCACCGGCGCCAGCACCTTCTGGGGATGCACCACCGGCAGATTGGCGGTCATGTCCAGATAGGTACCGGTCGGAATCTGGTCGCCGAACTGCATCTCGACATCCGCCAGCACCTCGACGGCGGCGGGATCGGAAGTGCCGGGCTTATCGCGGGTGGCGATCGAGCGGATCATATCGCGGTCGCGCTTGCGCATGTTGTGCGAGCGATAATAGGCGAGCTGCTCGGCACGTTTCGTCAGCGTCGGCGAGCCCTCGCCCTTGTAGGTGAAGGCCGCGAACACCAGCCGGTCGATCCGTTCCGGCTGCACCATGGCATAGGCCCCGGCGCGCAAAGCACCGGAAGACTCGCCGATAAAGTGGAACTTCTTTTGCCCGGTCTCCCGGGTGACGACCTCCGCCGCGACTTTCAAATCCTCGACGCCGCTGGCGATATCGGCATTGCCCGACGTCCGCCCGGACTTGCCGTAATTCTCGTGGTCCATGGTCCAGCAGTCGAAGCCATAGCGGGCGAATTCGTTCATCACCGAATATTCGCCTTTGCCCGGCACGTTGAGATCGAACACCCTCGATGTCACCGACGAGCCGTGGACAAAGAACACGACCGGCCGCGCCGGCTCCCCGGGCTTGGGCGCACCGATCCGTTTGCGATACATCCACAACGGAATGTCGCCCTTCTTGGTCCAGTATTCGCTGCTCCAGATCTCGCCGCCTTGCGCAGGGGTCTCGGTCGCTGCGTGCGCCGGCGTCGCACCGGCCATGCCCGCTGCCACACCGGCACCGATACCCTTGATAAGTGTGCGCCGCGCCAGCGGATATTCAGAATGGGTCATTGTTTCTTCCCGAGCTTTTATTTTTCGTATCGGCGAACTCTAACAGTACGCCCCATCGTTTGAAAGCAAGTGTGCGCTGCACCGCAAAAACAACATTGCGCGATCATCCCGGCGAAACAGGCTGACATCCGGGGGTTGCCGGGTCTATCTTCCCCCGGCCGTTCAGGCCAGGGAGCAAAAACATGAGCAGTCAACTCACAGAAGAAGAACTTGCCGCTTTGATGCCGTCCGAATTGTGCGCCTACCAGACGCCGATCCCAACGCAGATCGTCGCCAGCGACGAATTTTATCCGGATCCGCAGAACGAACGGCAACGCGAGGTCGAGGCGCGGCTGCTTGCGATGGCCGACGATCTCGGTGGCAAACAAGGCCTGAACCGCCGCCGGTTTTTCCAATCCGCTGCCGGCATGGCGGCGTCGTTCGTCGCGATGAACGAGGTCTACGGAACGCTGTTCGATGTGACCAAGGCAGAGGCCGCAACGCCCGCGATGGCACAAGAACGCGCCAATGCTTTCAAAGATCAGTTCATCATGGACATGCACACGCATTTCCTGCGGGACGACACCCGCATCAACACCTTCGTCGACATGCGCAACGCCGTCGGCAAGGCTGGCTGGAATAAGGAACTCGGCTCCCGTGAGCAGACCATCGAGGATCTCAAGTTCAACAACTACAAGAAGGAGATGTTTCTCGACAGCGACACCAAGATTTCGCTGATCTCTTCGGCGCCGTCGGATATCGAGCAGGACTGGTTCCTGACCAATGAGCAGATGGCCGAGGCCCGCAAGAAGATCAACGACGAAGCCGGTTCCCGGCGGGTGTTCTCCCACATGATCTTCACGCCGGGACAACCCGGCTGGCTCGACAAGCTCGACGCAGGTCTCGCGCTGAAGCCGGAATCCTGCAAGGGCTACACGGTCGGCGACAACACGCACAAGGATATCAGCCGCTATCCCTGGCGGATGGACGACGAGAAGGTCGCCTATAAGGGTTATGAGAAGATGGTGAAGGCCGGCATCAAGAATGTCTGCGTTCACAAGGGGCTGTTCGCGCCGGGCATTGAGAAGCAATATCCCAACCTGCGCGGTTATGCCGATGTCGCCGATGTCGGACGGGCCGCAAAGGACTGGCCGCAGCTCAATTTCATCGTGTATCACTCCGCCTATCGTCATGTCGGCGGCGATCCGAAGCAGGCGCTCGCCGAGTTCGAACGCACGGGGCGGATTTCCTGGACCAGCGACCTTGCAGACATTCCAGCGCAGTATGGCGTCAACAACGTCTACGGCGACGTCGGGCAATTGTTCGCAACCACGCTGGTCGCTGAGCCCAATGTCTGCGCCGCGCTGATGGGGACGCTGATCAAGGGACTTGGCGTCGATCGCGTCTGCTGGGGTACCGATGCGCTGTGGACCGGTGCGCCGCAATGGCAGATCGAAGGCCTGCGCCGTCTCGAAATCCCGGAGGCCATGCAGAAGAAATTCGGCTATGCGCCGCTAGGGGCTGCCGACGGTCCGGTGAAATCGGCGATCTTCGGCGGCAACAATGCGCGGCTCTACGACATCCAGCCGAAACGCGCGATGCTCGAAATCAAGGGCGATCGCTTTGCCGCGATGAAGGCGGAGTATGAGAAGGCCGGGCCGGAGCCGTCGAATACGCGATACGGCTATGTGGTGCCGAACGGAGCGATCGATCACACGCTATTTGCGTGAGCGCCGCTCTTCCCGCGTCATTCCGGGATGGTCCGAAGGACCAGACCCGGAATCTCGAGATTCTCCGATGTGCGATTGCACATCGTAGTTCGACGCTCACGCGTCGCCCCCGGAATGACGATAGCTTGTCACTTCCCCTTAAACTGAGGTTTGCGTTTTTCGCTGAACGCCTTGACGCCTTCCTTGAGGTCTTCGCTGGCGCGCACGGCGTCGAGCAGCCGGCGCACCTCGGCGACCGTCTCGAGCGGTCCCTTCGGCATCGCATCACGCGCCAGCTTCTTCAGCGCCTGAACGACAAGCGGCGCGGCGGCTGCGATCTTGCCGGCCATCTCCTGGGCAAGCACGACATGCTGCCCCTTCGGCGCGACCTTGTTGACGAAGCCGATCTGGTAGGCGCGCTCCGCTGACATTTCTTCACCAACGAGAAGGAATTCCATGGCGATCTTGTGGGGCATTCGCGCCAGCACCGATGAGACCCCACCGCCGGTGGTGCCGATCTTCACTTCGGGGTAGCTGAAGCGCGTCGTCTCGGAGGCAACGCACATGTCGGCCATCTGGACCAGCACGAAGCCACCGCCGACGACCCAGCCGGATGTCGCCGCAATGACGGGCTTGTCCAGCTCGACGCCCAATCCAGGCACCGCGTGCCACATGTCCGCAGGGAAATCCCTCACGTCAGCGCCGACCGAAAAATATGCTTCTTCCGAAGATGCGAGTACCGCCACACGATCGTCGCTGTCGCGAAACCGAAGCCAGGCGTCGCGCAGATCGCGAACACAAAGCGGGGTTGAGGGCATTATGGGCGGAGGCCCGATCCATCGTGATGGTAGCAACGTGGCCGGCGCTCTCGTAGCGAACAAGGGTCATGGGGTCTCCCTGGGGCGATGGCCTGTACGACAGCAGCCGGCGCCAGCCGTCACTTCTTCTCGGTCATTTTTTCTCAGTCATTTTTTCTCGGCGGGATCCCTGTGCACGGGATCGACCCATAGCACCGTCTCTGGCTTTTCCACCGGCTCGATGTCGAGATTGATCGCGACCGCTTGGCCGTCGCTGCGCACCAGCACGCATTCCAGCACTTCATCGCGGCTGGCGTTGATCTCCTGATGCGGCACATAGGGCGGAATAAAAATGAAATCGCCGGGACCTGCCTCGGCGGTGAATTGCAGATGCTCGCCCCAACGCATCCGCGCCTTACCCTTCACGACATAGATGATGCTTTCGAGATGTCCATGATGATGCGCGCCAGTCTTGGCGTCGGGCCGGATAGTGACCGTACCCGCCCACAATTTCTGCGCGCCGACGCGGGCGAAATTGATCGCAGCCTTGCGATCCATGCCTGCGGTCGACGGTACGTTGGGATCGAGCTGATCGCCGGGGATAACGCGGACGCCGTCATGCTTCCAGCGTTCCATGTCGTCGTGCGAATGGGAGTGATCGGCATGGGTATGATCGGAATGGGTGTGATCGTGAGGGCCACTCATCTTGTTGCTTTCCGTACAATTCGGGAGATCACGAACGGTACATAAAACCGTGAGCGCAAACCAGCCGAATAAAGGAACATTTGATGCATTGCCGAATTGCCTTACCGAAGTTCAATCATCTGGATGGAGGTATTTCTATGGGTAGCACCGCAGACAAGGTCAAGGGCGCCGCCAACGAAGCCATCGGCAAGGCCAAGCAGGGCATCGGCGAGGCCACAGGTTCCGAGCGCCTCGAAGGCGAAGGCGCGATTCAGGAAGTGAAAGGCAAGGGCCAGAAGGCCCTCGGCGACGCCAAGGAAGCCACCAAGGACGCTATCGATAAGGCGGCCGCGGCAGCGAACAAGAAACTCTGATCGGCGCATGTCGATGAAATGAAAAGACCGGTCCGTTGGGCCGGTCTTTTTTTGCTGCGCATTCGCTGCTTGCGTCGCCCCGCCTGCGGGGAGAGGTCGGATTGCCTCGGCAATACAATCCGGGTGAGAGGTACCGCCTTCACCACGGTCAGAAGTCGTGGAGAGCGCCCCTCACCCCAACCCTCTCAGCGCGAGCAACGCTCGTCGCGCCCCCGCAAGAGCGGGGCGAGGGAGTTTACGATCGCCGCTTACCCATCACATCCGGGTTGACCACATTCGTCGGCGTGCCGGCGGCATAAGCCACGATCTGATCGAAGATATCCGTGAACTGGATTTCGTATTCGTCTCGGGAGACATAGCCGAGATGCGGCGTGCAGACGACATTGTCCATGGTCAGCAAGGGATCGTTGACGTCGCGTAGCGGCTCCTTCTCGTACACATCGACCGCCGCCATGCCGGGCCGCCCGGCACGCAACGCGTTGACCAGCGCATTGGCCTCGATCAGCGGCGCGCGGCTGGTGTTGACCAGCAGTGCGGTCGGCTTCATGCGCGCGAGATCCTCGGCCTTGACGATGCCGCGCGTGGCATCGACGAGACGCATGTGCAACGACAACACGTCGCACTGCTCGAAGAACGCGGCCTTGCTTGCGGCGGTCGCGTAGCCATCGGCGCGGGCCTTTGCCATCGCGGGCTCGCGCGCCCATATCAGCACGTTCATGCCGAACGCCTTGCCGTAGCCGGCGACAACAGCGCCGATCCGGCCATAGCCGTAGATGCCGAGCGTCTTGCCGCGCAAGGTGTGACCGACGCCGATCTGCCATTTCCCGGCCTTCAGCGCCGCCATCTGCTGCGGGATCGCGCGCATCGCCGCCAGAATCAAACCCCAGGTGAATTCAGAGGTGGCATAAGACGGCGTATCGGCGTGCTGGCTCGACGACACGACGATGCCGAGCCGGGTGCAGGTATCGATGTCGATATGAGGAAAAACGCTGCGCTGACTGATCAGCTTCAGTTTCGGCAGCCGCTCCAGCAAAGGTGTCCGGATTTGCGTGCGCTCGCGGATCAGCACCAGCGCTTCGGTATCGCTCAGCCGTTCCACCAGTTGATCGACGTCCTGAACGTGATCGTTCCAGATGGTAACGTCATGGCCGGCCAGCTTGCGGAAGCAGTCCAGCGTACGCAGCGTATCGAAATAATCGTCGAGGATGGAGACCTTCACGATAAGCCCTCAACCGCCGCTACTTCACCGCCAGCAATTCGACGTCGAACATCAGCGTCGCGTTTGGCGGGATGACGCCGCCTGCCCCGCGCGCGCCGTAGCCGAGCGCGGGCGGAATGATGAGCGTGCGCTTGCCGCCGACCTTCATGGTGGAAACGCCTTCGTCCCACCCGGCGATCACCCGGCGCTGCCCGATCGGAAATTCGAACGGCTCGTTGCGATCGACGGAAGAGTCGAATTTCTTGCCCTTCTGGCCATTCTCATAGAGCCAGCCGGTGTAATGCATGACGCAGATCTGGCCCGGCTTTGGCGACGCGCCGGTACCGACGTTGCTGTCGATGATCTGCAAGCCTGAAGCTGTGGTCATGGGTTTTCCTGCGGTCTGGGCCAATGCCAACGTGGAAACAATTGATGTGGAAGCCGCAGCCGCCATGGCGGCAAGTGCGGTGTGGATGATCGCGCGTCGGGATCGCATCTGGGGCACCTCATTCGAAAGACGGACGTCTCTAGCCCAAGGCGGGGTTTTTCCCTAGCCATTTTTCAACGGGCAGGCATGCCGCCATCACGGTCCAGCGCGAAATCGCGCAGCAGCGGTGAGGTTCGGCCCGCGATCAGGTCGCCGATCAATTCCGCCGCGAGAAAACTGAACGTGATTCCGTTGCCGCCATAGCCGTAGGCCGCATAAACACCTTTGGCGCCTGGGACAGGACCGATCAACGGCAGCCCGTCGCTGGTCGTATCGAAGGTGCCGGACCAGCGGAAATCGATCTCGGCCTTCGCAAGCGGCCACAACGCTGCGAGCCGTTGCGCCAGAACGCGCGATTTTTCCGGAATCAGCCGATCGCGCGCCTCCGGCTCGACAATCTCGTCGCTATCCTCACCGCCGATGATGATCTGCCCCGTATGCGTCGTTCGCGCATAGAGATAATCCTTTGTGTCTTCCCAGATCAGCGCGCCATCCTTCCAGATATTTTCCGGCTGCGGCACGGTCGCGATTGCCCAGCTCGACGACACCGCGTGAACCGTCGAGTGAACGATATCGGGCATGACATAGCCGGTGGCGAGTACGACAGAGCGGGCGTCAATTTCGCGACCGTTCGCGAGACCAACGTTCACTGAGCGCCCTGCCGCATCGAACGCGATCGCTTCGCCCTCGAACAGACGAGCCCCACGTGCCACGGCCACCCTGAGCAGCCCGCGCGCCAGTTGCATCGGATCGGTGTCGGCCGCGCCGGACGACACGATCGCACCCGCGCGAGCGAGGCCGTATGCGTCGAGCAACATTGCATGATCGAGGAAGTCACCGGGCAGACCCGCGCGATGGCGCAGGCGATGTTCTTCGACCAGTTCGCGACTGCCCTCGCCGGCCGCGAGATACAGCGAATCCTTGTCGCGCATGCCACAAGCGATGCTGAGCTCGCGCACCAGCGATTTCAAGCCAGCGACCGCGTGCAGGCTGGCGCGATAGGCCCGCACGGCGCGCTCAAAGCCGTAAGCCTCAGTCAGCTCCATCAAGGGACGGTCGATCTCCCACAGCAGCATCGCGGTCGAGGCGGCAGTGCTGCCGCGGCCGGGTCGTTCGCGATCGATGATGACGACGTCGAGCCCCTGGCGAGTCAAGCGCTCCGCGACCAGCGATCCTGTAATCCCGGCGCCGACGACCAGCGCATCGCATTTCAGATTCTCGCTAACCTGGAGACGAGGCGGATGTTTTGACCTCGCAAACCAAGGCGAGCAGCCGCCGCGCAGGTCTGCCTGTTCGGTATCGTCTAAATCGAGAATGCTGATAACAAACCTCTGACAACCGGGGCCGGCCGAAGCAATACCGACGGCCGCGCCTCATCGCATTAACGGATGCGATGAGGTGTTGTTCCAGAGCAGCGAGAGCGGCGGACTCAGTAACCCAGTGCGCAACCGTCCTTGCGGGGATCGGAACCGCCGGTCAGCGTGCCCTTGTCCCAGTCGATCCAGATCGCCTGGCCACCGCCGAGCGGACCGACCACGCTGGTGGTCTTGTGTCCGATCTTCTTCAGGCCTTCGACGATCTCGGCCGGCACGCTGTCCTCGAGCTGGTAGACGCCTTCGTAGTGCAGCCCGCGCGGCATATCGATGGCTTCCTGCACGTCGCAGCCGTAGTCGAGCATGTTGGTCAGCACATGGCTCTGGCCGACCGGCTGATACTGCCCGCCCATCACGCCGAACGGCATCACCGCACGGCCGTTCCTGGTCACAAGGCTCGGAATGATCGTGTGGAGCGGACGCTTGCCCGGCGCGATGCAATTGGGGTGGCCGGGCTGAATCCGGAAGCCACCGGCACGGTTTTGCAGCAGCACGCCGGTTTTGTTGGAAACGATCGCCGAGCCGAAGGAATGCGCGATCGAATTGATGAACGAGCAGACGTTACGATCCTTGTCGACGACGGTGATGTAAACGGTCGAAGGATTCATCGGCGGCGCGACATTGGGCAAATCGAGCAGCCGGTCCATCTTGATCTTGCTGATGTGCTCTTCGGCGAATTCCTTGGCGAGAATTCCGGCAACGTCGACATGAACCTGGGCGGGATCGCCGATATATTGCTCACGCATCATGTAGGCGATCCGCGCCGCCTCGGCTTCGAGATGGAAGCGCTCGACGCTCATCGCCGGGAATTTCGTCAGGTCGAAGCGGGAGAGGATGTTCAGCATGACCAGCATGGTGATGCCGGGGCCGTTGGGCGGGCACTGCCAGACGTCGTGGCCCTTGTAGATGGTGCCGATCGGCGCGGTGGTCTCGGTGGAATGCGCGGCAAAGTCTTCCAGCGTGTGCAGGCCGCCGATCCCGCGCAGGGTCTCGACCATGTCTGCGGCGATCTCGCCGCTGTAGAACGCGTCGCGGCCACCCTTGGCAATCGCGCGCAGTGTCTTGCCGAGTTCCGGCTGATGGATTACGTCGCCGGCGACGGCCGGCTTGCCGTGCGGCAACAGATAGCGCGCGGTGTTGGTGCCGTTCTTGAGTTTCTCGAACTGGTTTTTCCAGTCGAACGCGATGCGCGGCGCGACGAGGTAGCCTTCTTCCGCAGCCTTGATCGCGGGCTGCAGCAATGTGTCGAGCCCCATCTTGCCGTGATCGCGCAGGATCACATCCCAGGCATCGACGGCACCGGGAATGCTGACGGCGTGCGCCGAGGTCAGCGGCACCGAGTTGATCTTGCGCTCGAGATACCATTCGGCATTCGCCGCCATCGGCGCGCGACCGGAGCCGTTATAGGCAACGATCTTGCCCTCGCCCTTCGGCTGGATCAGTGCGAAGCAATCGCCGCCGATCCCGGTCGATTGCGGCTCGATCACGCCGAGCAACGCGCAGGCGGCGACCGCGGCATCCGCGGCGGTGCCGCCGGCGCGCATCACGTCGACCGCCACCAGGGCTGCGGCCGGATGCGACGTCGCCACCATCGCGTTCTGGGCATGGACCGTCGAGCGGCCGGCGAAATGGAAATTCCTCATCGCAAATGCTTTCTTTCAGCGTTTTTTGGCACCCCGCCGTGCAAGGTGGCAGGTTTACAGGGGGGTTCTTGGCATATTCATCCCCGCGCAGGGCAATGGCTGGTATGCCAGAGAACAGCCAACGGTGATGTCAGGTAACGCCGGGAATACCCCCGATCGTGCGGGGTTTCCCCGCCCCGGCCCGCCTGATAAACGGTCGCCCATGCCCTTACGCGTCGCTGCTTTCTACCAATTCGCCGCGCTGCCGGATTTCCGGGAGCTGCGCGAGCCGTTGCGTGCGATTGGCGCTCAGCTCGCCCTGAAAGGCAGCGTGCTGCTGGCGCATGAAGGCATCAACGGCACGGTTGCCGGCAGCGTTGAGGCCGTCGATGCCTTCGTCGCGGCGCTGCAACACGGCGAACTATTCGGCGGCAGGCTCGGCAATCTCGAACTGAAATTCTCCAGCGCCTCAGCGATGCCGTTTCAACGGCTGAAGATCCGGCTGAAGAAGGAGATCGTCACGCTGGGCGACGCCACCGCCGATCCGACGCAGAAGGTCGGCACCTACGTCGATCCATCCGACTGGAATGCGCTGATCGCAGCCCCCGACACGCTCGTCATCGATACAAGAAACGAATTTGAGGTGGCGATGGGCACGTTCGAAGGCGCGGTCGATCCCGGCATCAAGAGCTTTGGCCAGTTCAAGGATTTTACCGCGCGCCATCTCGATCCCGCCAGGCATCGGAAGATCGCGATGTTCTGCACCGGTGGCATCCGGTGCGAGAAGGCCAGCGCCTATTTGCTGGCGCAGGGATTTAGCGAGGTCTACCACCTCAAGGGGGGCATACTGAAATATCTCGAAGGCGTATCTGAACAGGAGAGCCGCTGGCGCGGCGAATGTTTTGTGTTCGACGAGCGGATCGCGCTCGGGCCCGGTTTGCGCGAGCGGCAAGTGAACAATGGCTCCCATGACTGACACCAAGACACCCGCCGAACGCATCGACGCGCTGGAAATGCGGTTAACCTATCAGGATGAGGCTATCGAGACGCTGAATCAGACGATTACGGCACAGTGGAAGCAGATCGATGCGCTGACACGCCAGCTCGCGGAATTGAAAGAGCGCCTGCAGGAAGCCGAGAGCAATGCGAGCGGCCCCGTCAACGAACGGCCCCCGCATTATTAGAGTCAAAGAAAAACGGCCTCCCGAAGGAGGCCGCTCAACTAATCAAATCCCGGAATTAGTAACGTTCGCGCTCGATGATGACCTTGCGGTCACGATCGTAATCGCGGTCGTGGTCGCGACCTCGCCGGATCACAACAGCGTCGTCACGGTCGCGATATTCACGCTCGCGGATCACTTCACGGTCTCGATAGCGGTCGCCATGACCGCTACCCACGGTCACGCCGACGCCGCCGGGGCCGACACCGACACCGATTTCTTCCGCACCCGCCGGCATCGCAACGGAAATGCCGGCCAACGCGACGGCAGCTACTAAAAGACACTTGATCATCGCATGCTCCTCTCAATGAATTTATCGGGGAAGCAATTCGCGGGAAAGTGAATCGTTCCGGCGCGATGAAACCCCGCGGAGACCATTCGCGTGACAACGCTATCAAACAAGTAGTTGGATCAACCGTGCGCCATGAACCAGATCGCAACAGCGATGATGGCGATCACGATAACGCCCCAGACCACAGGCGTAACATTCTTCTTACTGCCGCTGCGCGGCGAGTCATTAGCGGCGTGGTCGAACTCGCTTTGCATGTCGGGGCCGCCAAAGTTGTTACCGGAAGACCGAACGCACCTTGTCCCAGAGCGACTGGTTTTCGCGGTCGCCGTCGTGCTTCGACGGTGCGGGTTGCGCGGCGCTCACGGGATCGGACGCCGGAAAGCTGTCCAGCAGCCCGGCCTCGAGTTTTTCGTGGATCTCCCGATCGGCCAGCAACGCCTCACGGGGATTGGCGGCGTGCTTGTCGTGCGCCGCGGGATCGAATTTCTCAGCCATATCGCGCCTCCATGTTCGAGGTAACGCCCCCAATTTGCGCTGGTTCCGCCTCGCGCCTTGATCTCTCCTTGGCCCAGCCGGAACCTGCGTGTATCAGAGGCCCCGAAATATCAGTTGCTCCCAGGAACTTTTCGATTGTCCCAGAAATCATCCGTCAAACCCTTCCTCGAAGTGCTGTCCGGCCGCAGGCAGCCGGTGCCGCCAGTCTGGATGATGCGGCAGGCCGGCCGCTATTTGCCCGAATATCGCGAGCTGCGCGCCAAGGCGGGGGGATTTCTCGACCTGTGCTTCACGCCGGAATATGCCGCCGAGGTGACGCTGCAGCCGATCCGCCGTTTCGGGTTCGACGCCGCGATCATCTTTTCCGACATTCTCGTCATCCCCTACGCGCTCGGCCGTTCGGTGCGCTTCGAGGCCGGCGAAGGTCCGCGGCTCGATCCCTTGAATACGCCGGAGCAAGCCGCAGCGCTGAACTCACAAGCCGACTTTGGCAAACTCGAACCAGTGTATGAAGCACTGCGCCGCGTCCGCCGCGAACTCGATCCTGATATCGCGCTGATCGGCTTCTGCGGCGCGCCGTGGACGGTCGCGACCTATATGGTCGCGGGTCAAGGCACGCCGGACCAGGCGCCGGCGCGGATGATGGCCTATCGCCATCCCGAGGCGTTCGCAAAGATCATCGACGTGCTGGTGGAGAACTCGATCCAGTATCTGCTCGGCCAGCTTAAGGCCGGCGCCGACGTGCTGCAGATTTTCGACACCTGGGCCGGCGTCTTGCCGCCGCGCGAATTCGAGCGCTGGTCGATCGAACCCGCAAAACGCATCGTCGCGGGCGTTCGTGCGAAAGTACCCGATGCGAAGATCATCGGATTTCCGCGCGGCGCCGGCGCGCTGTTACCCGCTTATGTCGAGACGACCGGCGTGGATGCCGTCAGCATCGACTGGGCGGCCGAGCCGTCGCTGATCCGCGAACGCGTGCAGAGCCGCGTTGCCGTGCAGGGCAATCTCGATCCGCTGGCGCTGATCGCGGGGGGCGCGGCGCTCGACCGCGCCGTCGACGACGTGCTGGCGAATTACGCCAGCGGTCGGCTGATCTTCAATCTCGGCCACGGCATCCAGCCGGAAACGCCGATCGCGCATGTCGAGCAGATGCTCAGGCGCGTGCGAGCGTATCGCGGTTGAGTCGGCCGCGGGCCCGAATGACGACCAAGGGCGGCCGGCTAATCAGCACCGGCATATGTTGAGCTTCCTGTCGAGCTCCTGATCGAACTTTTGTTGTTCGGCGTCGAACCCCGACATCGCGCGCTGTTCGTCCTGCTCCGCCGCCGAGCGCGCGGAAAACCCCGGCGCGCGCGGTTGCAAGTGACCGATCGGCGCCTGCGGTATCGGGCCGGCAGGACCGTAAAGCGTTTCGGCATGGCTGGCCATGTCACCAACAACGACGGCTACCGCAATAATGATGAGTGATCTGAGAATAAACATCCGCATGGGTTGCTCCCGAGTGAAGGCGGAAACATTCAGCGCGAACGCATGCGATCGCAGTCGCACCGATCGTGTCCGCGCATTATCCGCCCGCGGCAAACTCGTGTTCAATTAAAAACGAATTCATTCTTCATACGGTGATCAGCCCGATCACGCGAACATCGCGCGCACGGGATCAGGATAAATCTTTTTATAATGGATAAGCGCCGAGCCTCTCTCCATCTCATCAGAAGAATTCCAACGATGGAGATAATCATGAAAGTAATTCAGAACATCATGTTGGCTTCGGCGGTCGCGTTTTCAGCGCTCGCCTTCGTGGCAGCATCCGCTTCCTCTGCACAGGCAGGCCCTATCGTACCCCAGGGACGATACTGCCTGTTATATGACGAAGGAGGCACCGACTGCAGCTTCACCAGCTATGCCCAATGCCAGGCGACAGCCTCCGGTCAAGGCGCGGAATGCTACGGACCTCCGGCACGAGGCTACAGTGACTTCCGTCGATTCAACCACGAAACCACTACCGGCGGCTATTAAGTGATGCCCTTCGCCGGCCGCCGCAAGTTGCGGCCGGCGGGCGTCGCGAAACGGAACCTCAGGCCGTTGCCTGATCCGGACACGCGATCTCCACCCGACAACCCGGACCCGGAAAGATCGCAAGTCGAAAGCCGTGCAATTTCACAATCGCTGCGACCAGGTTGAGACCGAGGCCGACGCCCGGGGTATTCCTGTCTTTCTGGGATCGATAGAAGCGCCTCAAGACGGCGTCGCGTTCGCTCTCACTGATGCCGCGTCCGGTATCGCTGACGCGTACGATGCTTTCGCCGTCACCGCGGACCAGCTCGATATCGACCCTTCCGCCCGTCGGCGTAAACTTGATGGCATTGTCGACCAGATTGGCAACTGCTTCGATCAAGAGATCCCGATCGCCATGAACCGACAATTTCGGCGCGGCCTTGACCTTCAGGGCAACTTCCTTGTTTTCCGCGATCGGTTCGTAGAGGTCGCAGACTTCGCGCACCAGCTCGTCCAGCGCGACCGCACCGAAGCCCGCCGACCGTCGGCTGTTCTCGATCTCCGCCAGACGCAGCAAAGCCGTGACAATCGTCAGCGATTGGTCGATGCCTGCGATCGCCTTGTCCGTGGCGGTTTGCAATTGTTCGAGCGTCGTCGCATTGGCGCGGCCACGCTCCAGCGCCAGACGCGCCCGCGTCAGCGGCGTTCGCACATCATGGGCGATGTCGTTGCCGACGCCGGCAAGCGCATGGATCATGGTTTCCATCTCATCCAGCATGCCATTGACGATCGCGGCGAGCTTCGAGAACACCTCGCCACCGGCGTGCAACGGAAGCCGTTCGCGAAGGTCTCCGGCAACGATCCGCTGAACCCGCCGGTTGACCTCCTCGACCCGCTTCCTGGCGCGAAGGCTCGCCAGCGTTCCTATCACCAGGCTCAGGGCCAACGCCAAGACCAGGCCAAGCGCCAGCGCCTGCCCGATGACGTGTGCGATGCCGCTCGTCTCATCGACGTGCCGGCCGAGCACAAGCAGGACGCCGTCCGGCAGTTGCCGCGCAACACCCTGTACGACCTGGTGTTCGAGACCCGCATGGCGTGCCGCCATGATCTCGACCCGATGTGCGGGGGCGCCGGCTTTGACGTCAGCCGGCACCTTCGCGATGTTGCCGGTGATACGGCTTCCATCGGGCCTGAACAGGCCCGCGAACTGCACGCCCCGGGCGTCTTGCCTCAAATGCTCGTCGATCGCGTCCAGCAGCCGCTGGTCGTGCAGCAGGGAAAGCACATTGAGTTGTGTCATGATCATCTGATCGGATCGCGCCGTCAGATAATCGTCGGTCTTCCAGTAGACGAAGCCGAACAGCGCGACGACGGTCACGGCAAGTGCCGCGGCCAGCGTCAGGGCCAGCCGAAACGGCGCAGCACGAACGAGATCGGCGCCGATCATTCGGTCCCTCAGGCTGGTGTCCGCAGAACAAACCCGGCGCCGCGGACATTGTGAATCATCGGGAGCTCGTCCGGGCCGTCCACCTTGTGACGCACCCTGCCCATGTGCACGTCGACGAGATTGGTGGCGGGCACGAATTTGTAGTTCCAGACCTCTTCGAGAAGCATGGCGCGCGTCAGCAACTGATCGGGGCGCTGCATCATGTATTCGAGTAGGCGGAATTCACGCGGCAGCAAATCGATCACACGGTCTCCCCGCTTGGCGGAACGCTCGATCAGATCGAGTTCCAGCGACCCGACCCGCAACTTGGTCTCCCGCGTTTCGACGGGACGACGCAGCAGCGCTTCGATCCTGGCAACCAGTTCGAGGATCGCGAACGGCTTGGTAAGATAGTCGTCGCCGCCTGCACGCAATCCGCGCACACGGTCGTCGACCGCGCCGAGTGCGCTCAGAACCAGCACGGGGGTACGCACCTGCTCCTGCCGCAACGTCTCGATGATCGACAGACCGTCCATGCCAGGCAGCATCCGATCCACGATCATGACGTCGGGGTGCGACGAACGAGCCGTATCAAGTCCCGCAATTCCGTCGGCGCTCCATTCCACGTCGAACCCACGTTCAACGAGTTCGGCGGCAATTTCTTCCGCCGTTTCGCCGTCATCTTCGATCAGCAGTATCTTTGTCATGAGCGGCTTACCAACAGCGGGAAATTCGAGGGCTCCGTTGTTGACGGGCCCCCTGCGCGGGACTGCTGCAGTGAGCTTAGTGCCAGTTGCTGCGGTAGTCATACATTCCCTTACACGGTCCTTTGAGAGCGGCGCGGCGCGCTGCCTCCCCAAGACAGGGCGAGATAGCTGCCGCCGCTCCGCGGCCCTGACACCGCCTCGAGGGTAAGCGCGGTGAGGACGCTTGTACAAATACATAGGTCCGACAAGCCGGACGCACCATTAAATTGCGTTTTAAAGTAGCCGCCTTAGGGTACCTCCGGGAGTATTACGAGATCTGCGCCGCCGGCCGCGTTTGCACTTTGCTCCCTTCGGCAAGATCCACCGCCGGGTTGAGCACGACCCGGTCGCCCTGCTTGAGACCGCTATTGACTTCGACCTCCTCGCCAAAATCGCGGATCACCGCGACCTTGCGCAAATGCACGACGCCGTTCTCGACTACGGCCGCCTGCAATCCCTTTTCATTGAAAATGATTGCGTCCGCCGGGACCTTGAAGCTCGGCGTCTTGCGCGGGATGTGCAATTCGATCGTGCAGTACATTCCCGAGGTGAGCACACCGTCCGGATTTGGGATGTCGATCTCGGTCAACAGCGTTCGCGAGCCCGGCTGCAGGGCGTCGGCGATCCGCGTGACCGTTCCCGGAAAGCTGCGATCCGGGATTTCCGGAACCTTCACCACCGCATCGATTCCCGGCCGCACGCCGAAGGCCGCATCCTGCGGCACGAACACCTGTGTTCGAATGACGTTGCCCTGCATGATCGTGAACATGAAGGTACCGGTGGTGGCGTCGGCCTGCACCAGGCTGCCAATGTCGATGTTACGCTGGGTGATGACGCCATCGAACGGCGCCACGACATGCTGATAGATTTTCTGCTGGTGCAGCACCTGGAGTTGGGCGTCCTCTGCAACGACATTGGCCTGCGCGACCGCAACTGCGGCTTGCTGTGCCTTGAGCGTTTGAACGTCGATGGTTCCCTGTTGCGCCGTCAACCAGCCTTGTTTGACCAGGGGGCCATCGCGATCCCAGGTCACCTTCGCCAATTCGCTGTTGGCCTGCGCCTGCTGCAGCGATGCCTTCAGTTGCCCGAGCGTCGCCTCCGCTTGCGCGATCTGATGATCGAGCTCAGGCGCGACGATCTCGGCCAGCAATTGGCCGGCCTTCACGTGATCGCCGATATCGACTTCGCGCTTGTCGATATAGCCGCTGGCGCGGGCGAAGACGTTGGCGGTCGCGAAGGCCGAAGTGGTGGCAGGCAGGCTAACGGTTGTCGTGTTGTCGCTCGGCTGCACGATCGCTACGCGGACTTGCGGAACGAAGTCGAGGCGCTGCTCCGTCGCCAAGGCGACTTCGCGATGCTGTGCATGCTTGGCCCATGCTCCTGCCGCCAGCGATCCTGCCAGCGCGAATGCGAGGCCACCTGCAACCAACCGACCGCGCCATCGACGCTTAGCCGGCTGGTGCGTCTGTGATGCCGGTACGGCCGTCTCGTCGGCCGCCGGCGCGGGCTCCAGATCTAGAGGACGATTGAAGTTCATTCCAGCACCTCGTCAAACACGCCATGATGGGGCTTGCCGTCATTGCCCCTGCGTAACATCGCGAACAGATAGGGCACGACCAGCAAGGTGGTCGGCGTCGCAAAAAGTAGTCCGCCGATCACGGCGCGCGCCAATGCCGCGTTCTGCTCTTCACCGGCCGCGCCAATGGCCATCGGGATCATACCGACGATCATCGCCGCCGCCGTCATCAGGACCGGCCGGATGCGGGTATGGCCCGCCTCGATGGCAGCCTCGAATGCGCTCTTGCCGGCCAGCTGTTGTTCGCGCGCGAACGTCACCAGCAGGATGGAATTTGCCGAGGCGACGCCGACTGCCATGATCGCTCCCATCAGGGATGGCACGTTCAACGTGGTCCCGGTGATGAACAGCATGGTCAGAATGCCGCACAGTGTCGCCGGCAGCGCGAGAATGACGACAAAGGGATCGCCGAAGGTCTGGTAGTTCACGACCATCAGGAGATAGACGAATACCGAGGCGAACAGCAGGCCAATGCCGAGATTGACGAACGAGCTGTTCATGCTCTGGATCTGACCGGTCACCTGGATGGTATTTCCGGGCTTGAGCTGTTTCTGCATGTCGGTCACGATCTTGCTGATCTCGCTGGAGACGCCGCCGAGATCGCGATCCTGAACGCTGGCGTAGACTTCATAGACCGGCTGAATGTTGGCCTGGTTGGCGTTGGTCGGGATGCTGCCGCGCTTGAACGTGGCGACGTTGCTGAGTAGACCCGGCACCGGCACATCCGTGTTGGCCGCAGACAGCGTGCTGGATACCGGTGTGTTGCCGAGATCGCCGATCGAGGAGATTTTGCTCTCCGGGGTCTGCACCGCCAGATAATAGGGAATCCCGGATTTCGGATCGGTCCAGAAATTCGGCGTGACCTGTTCCGACGAACTCAGGCTGATGTTGAGGTTGGTCGCGACCGTATCCGCATTGAGCCCGAGTTGCGCCGCGCGCGTGCGATCGATATCGGCGTAGAAGGCCGGCGCATCGACTTCCTGCTGCAGATGTGCATCAGCAATGCCGGGAATGGCCGCAATACGTTGGCGAAGCTCCTTGGCGACGCGCAGATTATTCGCCTTGTCATAGCCGACCGTGCGTACGTCGATTTGCGCCGGCAGTCCGAAATTGAGGATCTGCGTGACGATATCGGCCGCCTGAAAGTAGAACGTATCCTCCGGAAACGCCGCCGGCAGCGCCGCGCGCAGCTTGCGGACATAATCGGCGGTCGGCGCGTGGCCTTCTTTCAGCGACACCAGGATCACGCCGTCATTGACGCCGATGGTCGAGCCGTCGGTGAACGCCAGATTATAGGCGCGCGCCGGAAGTCCGATGTTGTCGACCACCAGCGCTCGATCGCTTGCGGGGATGATTTCACGAAATCTTGTTCTCAACCGCCTGGAAGATGCGCTCGGTATCTTCGATCCGCCTTCCCGCCGGCGCACGGACATGGAGCTGGATCTGCCCGCCGTCGATAGCCGGGAAGAAGTCGCGCCCGACCAACGAGAACATGACCGCGCCGAGCGCGAGCACCGATATGATGACAACAGGCACGATAAAACGATGATTGAGCAACGTCGTGAGCAGCCGCGAATAGCCGTGGCGCATCGCTTCGAAGCGGCGCTCGAAGCCGGCATGGAAGCGGCGGAACAGGCCGGCCGCGGCCGGATCCGCGGGACCGTGACGCTCGCTCTTAAGCAGCAGTCCGATCGTGATCGGCGTCAGCGTCCGCGACAGGCCATAGGAGGCCAGCATCGCGAACACCACCGCGAGGCCGAGCGGCGTGAACAGATATTTTGCCGGCCCGTCGAGGAAGATCACCGACGTGAAGACACAACTGATGGCAAGCGTCGAGACCAGCGTCGGCACGGCGATGCCGGCGGCGCCGTGCAGCGTCGCCAACGCCAACGGCTGGCCCTCCTCGGTCAGGAGCCGGTGGGTGTTCTCGATCGTCACGGTGGAATCGTCGACGAGAATGCCGACCGCGAGCGCGAGGCCACCCAACGTCATGGTATTCAGCGTCTCACCCAGGAAATAGAGCGCGACCAGCGACGACAGGATCGCGAGCGGGATCGAGATCATCACCACCAGCGTCGACCGCCACGACCCCAGGAACAGCAGGATCATCAGCGCCGTGAGCCCGGCGGCGATCGCGCCCTCCCGCAGCACACCGGCCACCGATTGCTTGACGAAAACCGACTGGTCGAACAGTTCTCTGATCTGCATGCCGGGCGGCGCCGCGGCACGCGCCGTCTTCAGGGCTTCGTGGACGGCATTGACGACGCTAAGCGTCGACGCATTGCCGTTCTTGATGATGCTGAGCAGCACCGAGTGCCGGCCGTTCTCTCGCACGACGTTCTGTTGCACGAGCCAGCCATCGTGCACCTGACCGACGTCCTTCACGAACACGGTTGCGCCGTTGACGACCTTCACCGGGATATTGTTGAGGTCCTCGATGCTCGCGGGTGTCGCATTGGTGCGGATGGCATATTGCGTGGCGCCGAACTTTGCGGTGCCGGCAGGAAGCGTCAGGTTCTGCGCGTTGACCGCGTTGACGACGTCCAGCGGGGTCAGCCCCTTGGCAAGCAACTTTGACGGATCGAGATCGACCATGATCTGGCGATACTTGCCGCCCGCCGGCGTCGGCAGGGTGATGCCGGGAATCGGCGCCAGCTGCTGGCGGATCCGATAGATGCCGTAGTCATAGAGCTGTTGTTCGTTGAGCGTATCGGAACTCAGGCTGATCTGCAGGACCGGGACGCTGGAAGCATTGAACTGCACCACCAGCGGAGCCTGGATCCCCGGCGGCAACAGCGCGCGGATCGCGTTCGTCGCCGACACGATCTGCGCGATCGCGAGATCGAGATTGACGTCCGGCTGGAAGTAGATCTTCTGCACCGACAGACCCGCCATCGTCTGCGCCTCGATATCCTTGATACCGTTGACGTTCGAGCTGATCGCGTACTGGCTGTAGGTGGTGACGCGCTGTTCCATCTCCGGCGTCGACAGGCCGGTATAGCTCCAGATGACCGTCACGACGGGAATGTCGATTTGCGGGAAGACGTCCGTGCGCATCTCGCGGCACGCGACAATTCCTAGAAACAGGATCAGCGCCGCGACCACATAGAACGTATGCGGAAATCTGAGGGCGAAGCGAACAATGCCCATTGTCTGTCCTTGCCGCATGCCCGCTGCGCCGACAGCGCAACGGGCGGTGCTGTTATCTCATCTGCATTATCTCAACTGAACCTGCGCGATCGGACCGGGTCTGTCGGAACGCCCCTGGGCGATCACCAAATAGCGGCGCTGGGCCTCGTCTTCGCCGTGCACGATCTGCCGGATCGGCCCGGCCGCGTTGACGATCGCCGAGCCCGCCGGGTTGGTCATGAAGGCCGCCAGCGGCTCCAATGGCCCCTTGCCGTCCGACTTGCGAGCCAGTGCGAGAACGTAAGGCTGCTTCGGTTCGAGCCCGGTCACCGACGCTTGCAGTATCTGGATCAGTCCCTGATCGAAGAGCGAGACACTCGTCGGAGCCTTATCTTCACCTGCGGTATTAGCGGTACCGCCCACGGTTCGCTGCCCTTCCAGCGCACCGAGCGTCAGATGCGTGGCTTGTCCGGCGACACCGAGCTGTTGCAGTCCCTGCGTGCCGTCGCCTTCCGGCACGGCGTTCGGAACATAGGTGATCGCCTGCGGCGCCTGGCCGACCTGGCTGGTCGCGATCACCTTGTTGGTGACGGTGTCGATGGCGACCATGCCGTCGGCGTTTTCCAGCCCGACATAAACCCGGCTGCCGTCGCCGGATGGCCAGATGCCGTGCGGCAGTTTGCCGACCGGGATGGTCGCAACTTGCGTGAAGTCATCGGTGCGAAAGACCTTGACCACGTTCAATCCACCGATCGTCACATAGGCAAAGGTGCCTTTGGCGTTGTGGACGAAATTGACGTGATTGGTGATCGGGCCGGTATCGATCGATTTCAGCACATTGAACGGCGGCTGGGCGTTGAACACCATCGTCTTGCCGATATCCTTCAGCGTGAACCAGACCTGCTTGCCATCGGGTGTCGCCGCAATATTCGGGCAGAACGGACTATCCTGCTTGACGCGGCCGACGATCTGATGATCGGCGACAGCGATGACGACGGTTTCCGGATTGAACGAGGAGCAGACGTAGCCGTATTTGCCGTCGGGCGAGAAGATCTGCATGCCCGGGCCTGCCGGCACCTTGATCCGCGACTTCTCTTCAAAACTCTGACCGTCGAGCACCGCGACATAATCCTCGCCGCGAACGGTGACCCAGACTTCCTTGCCATCAGGTGTGAAGAACGCTTCGTGCGGCGAACGGCCGACATAGGTCGTATGTTTCACCGCGTTGGTGGCGGTATCGATGAAGGTGACGGAGTTGCTGCCGATCGAAACCACCGCGATGGTCTTGTGGTCCGGCGAGAATCCCATGCCGTGAACCAGCACCTGCCCCTTGTATAGCGGGCTGAAATTGCCGGGCTGGGGATCGCCGAGCCGGATGACGCCGACCAATTTGTTGTCGACGGGATCGGTCACCGAAACGGTGTTGGAAAACTGTTCCGCGGAATAGACGCGGTCGCGATGGCTGACCGGAATGTCCGGGTCCGAGGCCGCGGCGGGCGCCTGTCCCGCCATGGCGGGAGCGATGGCCGTGCAAGCCAGAAAAGCCAACGCGAGAGAGGTAAGTTTCATCGTAGCTCCTACTTCATCGTCATGGAATGATGAGGACATGGAATCGTGAGACATCGCCGGCGACATCGCACCGTGCGACATCCCCGTCGCTGATTTGCTATCCGGTTGGGTCGGTGATGCGACCGAGGGCGGCAGTGGATCGCCGATAGCGAGCCGCATCGCGGCGATTTCCTGCTGCTGGGTGACGATGATTTCCTGCGCCAGCCGCCGCAACTGCTCGTTATGGCCGTAGCGGAGCACGGCCTGCGCCATGTCGATCGCGCCCTGATGGTGCGGCACCATCATCTCGACAAAATCGCGATCGACGTCGCCGCTCGGCTTCACCGCCATGTTCGACATCATCTTGTTCATGGCGGCGTCGTTCGCGGCGAGATACGGCGCTTCGTCGGGATGATCCGGCCGATCCGCGACATATTGGACCGGTTGGATGAAATCGTGGAGGCGATGCCCCGGCATCGGTCCATGCGCCAGTGCAAGGGATGTAGCCCCGACGGATAAAGTCGTGGCAAGGGATATCACGCGATTGCGAACAAAGGAGTGAGAGAGCAGGTTCATCTTATCTCCAGACAAAGTCGCTCGTGCCGCGCCTTTGGGGTGCAGCCGTGGCGTCGCTATACGAAACAGGTTCCTTGGGAGCGTCGCCTTTTGATCTCCCTCGAAAACGGCGGGAGCAATACGAAGATGGCGTTCGGAAACGACGACCTCAACTAAAAACCGATTTAAGATTCCAAAATCGAATGCAAAGGCGCGGATCTGACGATCACGTCATCGGCATCGATCAAACAATCGAGAGCCGCGAAGCAATACTGCCAGGGGAACACCATGGCGCCTGCGCGAATATCCGCGGCGCGGCCGGTCGGCCGAACCGCTCAGCTCACCGCGCATCTTCCAGAATCATGTCGGAAGCCTTTTCGGCGATCATGATCGTGGGCGCGTTGGTATTGCCCGACATCAGGTCGGGCATAACGGAAGCATCGACTACGCGCAGGCCGTCGATGCCGCGCACGCGCAGCCGCTGGTCGACGACGGCGAGCGGATCGTTGCCCATCCGGCAGGTCGAGGTCGGATGATAGACCGTGCTGCCGGTCTGGCGGCAGAATTCCAGCAAATCCTCGTCGCTCGTCACCTTCGGCCCCGGGTGAACCTCTTCGACGGCGTAGGGTTTTAGCGCGGGTGCCGCCAATATCTTGCGCAGAATACGGATGCCGTCGATGAAGGCGGCGCGATCGGTTTCGCTCGCAAGATAGTTGATGCGGATCTCCGGCGGCACCGACGGGTCGGCACTCCTGATCTTGAGCGAGCCGCGGCTCTCCGGGCGAAGCTGGCAGACGGAAGCAGTGAAGCCGGAATACGAATGCAGCTTCTCGCCCATCTTGTCGGTCGAGAACGGCAGGAAATGAATCTGGATATCCGGCGACGCCAGCCGCGGACTGGTCTTGAAGAACGCGCCGGAGGTGCCGGCCGCGATCGTCAGCGGACCCTTGCGCAGCGCCGCATATTTGGCGCCGGCCCAGATGCGGCGCACGGGATTGTTGATGATGTCATTGAGGGTGATGGCTTGTGCGCAACGCGTAATCAGGCGGACCTGCATGTGATCCTGCAGATCATTGCCGACGCCGGGCGCGTCGAGCACGATATCGATGCCATGCTGCTTCAGGAGATCGGCAGGTCCGACGCCGGAGAGCTGCAGCAATTGCGGCGAATTATATGCACCGCTGGAGACCAAAATTTCCTTGCGCGCCCTCGCGGTGCGCAAGCGGCCTTCCTGCCGGTATTCGACAGCTTTGGCGCGCTGGCCTTCGAACAAAATGCGCTGCGCCAGCGCCGAAGTTTCGACATGCAGATTGCTGCGTGTCCGCGCGGGACGCAAATAAGAGAACGCCGAGCTGGCGCGTCGGCCACGCCGGGTCGTGGTCTGGAAAAATCCTGCGCCCTCCTGCGTAGCACCGTTGAAATCCGGATTGGTCGGAATGCCGGTTTCGGCCGCAGCCACGACAAAAGCCTCCGACAGCGGGTCGGAATGCCGCCAGTCCGACACCGGCAGTGGCCCGTCGGCGCCATGATATTTGTCGGCGCCACGCTGCTGGTTCTCAGCCTTCTTGAAATAGGGCAGCACGTCGTCATAGCCCCAGCCGGCATTGCCACGCTGACGCCAGCGATCGTAATCCTCGTGCTGGCCGCGCACATACAAGAGGCCGTTGATCGAACTCGAGCCGCCGAGCACCTTGCCGCGCGGCTGAAACACCTGGCGGCCGTTGAGGCCGGGCTCAGGCTCGGTCGAGTACATCCAGTTGACGGATTTTTCCTTGAACAACTTGCCGTAGCCGAGCGGCACATGGATCCAGAGATTGGTGTCCTTAGGTCCCGCCTCAAGCAGCAGCACGGAATGTTTGCCGTCCGCGCTCAGGCGGTTGGCGAGCACGCATCCCGCCGAGCCGGCACCGACGATGACGTAATCGAATTCGGAAGCATCATTATTGTTATTGTTGTTCACTGTTTCCCCCGGGCGCAGCATTTTTGACGACGCAAACTAGGCTAGCTCGCGAGGTGGCGTCCAGATGACGAGTGCTTCTCAAGGCCGAATGACAAAGCTGCCGCTTATCACTGAAGAAAAAATCGATTTTCGATTGACGACACCAGCCTGATCCGTCAACTTGCGGCGCCATGAGCAGTATCGGGTTGAGTTTTGGTGACGACCTGGCCGATGACAGGCCAAGAAGCCTGACGTCGGCCGTTCAGGAACGGCTGCGAGCCGATATCCTGTCGACCCGGCTTCTGCCCGGCCAAAAACTCCATATCGCCGGCCTCGCAAAACATTTTTCCGTCAGCCTCGCCGCGGTTCGCGAGGCGCTGTCGCGGCTGGTCGCGGACGGACTGGTGCAGGCGTCCGACCAGCGCGGCTTTCGCGTCAGCCCGGTATCTCCGGCCGACCTGCGCGATGTCACCCAAACCCGCGTCGACATCGAGGGGTTGGCGCTGCGGCGGTCGATCGAACGCGGCGACCGGACCTGGCTCGCATCGGTGGAGCAGTCTTTTGTGGCGCTCGCCGCCGTTCCCTACACTTATCCCGACGATCCGACCCACCATTATGAAGAATGGGTCGTGCGTCATCGCATTTTTCATCGGACGCTGGTCAACGCTTGCGGTTCGCCATGGTTGCTCGGCTTTCGCGACGTCTTGCACGAGCAAAGCGAACGTTATCGAAGGCTGTCGATCCGGCGCGACACCGAAAAGTCGCGCAACGTCGAAGCCGAACACGCCGCAATCGTGCATGCAGTTCTTAAGCGCGATGCCGATGCCGCGGTCGCGGCACTTTCGGAACATTTCTTGACGACCATGCATCTCGTAGAACTTGCAGATGCAGGAATTGCAGCGGGCAGTAACACCGCCTGATCGAGAATTCCAAGACCCAATTCCAAGACACCAAGCCAACTCATAAAAAATGCAAGGGGAACGTCACAATGAGAATCACACGACGCCACGTGCTGGCCGCGATGACGGCATCTACCGTGATCGCATTTTCCGGAATGGCTGATGCCGCCGACACGGTTCGTATCGGTCTTCCGACAAAAACCTATTGGCCGACGACGATCGCCGAAACCGCGGTGCGGCAGAAACTGTTCGAGAAGGAAGGTATTGCGGCCGAGCTCACGATCTATCGCGGCGGCGCCGAGACTTTTGAAGCGATGGCCGCGGGCGCCGCAGACGTCATTCTCGATGCAACTTCGCTCGCCGCCGCCGGGCGCACGAAGGGCGTGATGTCGAAAGTGGTCGCTAATGCCGCCATGGGTTATTATGGCTGGCAATTGATGGTGCTCGCGAAATCGCCGGCGACGGTCAAGGATCTCAACGGCAAGAAGGTCGCGATCACCTCAGCCGGCTCCGGCTCCGACCTGCTCGCGCTGTGGACCATTGCCGACAAGAAGATCGACTTCACGCGCGTGCCTGTCGGCGGCGGCGGCCTGGTGCCGAATCTCCTCGCAAGCAATGTCGATGCCGCCGTGGTCTATTCACCGCTGAGCTTCCAGATCTCCAAATCAGGAGAAGCGCGTACCATCCTCGACTACTCCAAGGAAGTGCCGCCGAATCTCGCCGCCGGCTGGATCGTGCTCGACAAATACGCCCAGGAGAAGCCGCAGCTGGTGCAGAAGTCGCTGAACGCGCTATATGGCGCGCTGATGTTCATGCGCGGCAACAAGGACGTCACGGTCAAGCTGATCTCCGAACTCTATGAAATACCCGCAGAGATCGCCGCGCTGGAATATGAGAACACCATCATGAAGCTGGAAACCGACGGTAGCATGAGCGGGTCGCATATTCCCGAGCAGGTGCAGTTGGCGCTCGATATGGCCAAGGCCGGCGGCATGAAGGATCTTTCGCCGGGAACGGATGTCATCTCGACGCAATTCAAGCCGGTCCCGACAAAGCCCTGAGACACCAGCGATGCCCGGTTCGCTCGCAGTAAAGCTTGCACGCATCGCTATCGTGGTAGCGATATTTGCGCTGTGGGAATTCTTGTCGCGGACCGGCATCGTCAATCCGCGACTGCTTCCGTCTGCCTCCGACACGCTGGCGACGCTGGGCGATCTGCTGCAGCGGGCGAGCGTGCGCAAGGATCTGGCGGTCACCGCAACCGAGGTGCTGACGGCGTTCGCACTCGCTGTCCCCTTCGGCGCCCTGATCGGGTTCCTGATCGCGGAGAATCGCTACTTTGCAGAAGTTGCAAAGCCGCTGCTGTTCTTTGCCTTTAGTATCCCGAAATCGATCTTCCTGCCGATGTTCATTCTGGTATTCGGCGTCGGCTTCTCGCAAAAAGTTGGCTTTGGCTTCTTCTCCACGATCTTTATCGTCATCATGTCGACGACGACGGCGGTGGAGTCGGTCAAGATGGAGCATCTGACGGTCGCCCGATCCTATGGTGCGACGCCGGTGCAGACCGCGTTTCGCGTCTATCTGCCGAGCATGCTGCCGGTGCTGCTCGAAGCGTTGCGGATTTCGATGATCTTCAATCTCACCGGCGTGATCCTCGCGGAAATGTACGCCTCGCGCGACGGCATCGGCCATCAGATCGCGACCTGGGGTGAAAACTTCCAGATGAAGCAATTGCTGGCCGGTGTGGTGATGATCGCCGCGATCGCAATGACGTTCAACGAATTGGTTCGATGGGTGGAAACGAGATGCAGCCATTGGCGAACATAACCCCGCTCAAGCCGGCCGGCGCGATCGAGGTCCGCAATGTCGGGCAGATCTTCAAGACGACGACCCAGGACGTCGTCGCGCTGGAAGACGTTTCGCTCGACGTCAAGCCCGGACGATTCGTCGTGCTGGTGGGCCCGAGCGGCTGTGGCAAGTCGACATTGCTGATGATGATGGCAGGCCTGCGCCAGCAAACCTCCGGCACCATCACCATCAGCGGCGCGCCGATCCCGCAGCCCGATCCTGACAGGGTCGGCGTGGTGTTCCAGGAGGCCAGCCTGTTTCCCTGGCTAACGGCGGAAGAGAATGTCGAATTCCCGCTGGCACTGCGCGGCACCTCCAAAAGCGATCGCCGCGCCAAGGCCCAGGATGCACTCAGGCTGGTCGGCCTCGACGGCTTTGGCAAACGTCATCCGCATGAACTCTCGGGCGGCATGAAGCAGCGCGTCTCGATCGCGCGCGGGCTGGTGCAGGATCCGCCGGTGCTGTTGATGGACGAGCCGTTCGCAGCCCTCGACGAGCAGACCCGCATGACCATGGGCGATGAGTTGCTGCGCATCTGGGCGGCCACCGGCAAGACCGTGGTGTTTGTGACGCATAGCTTGACGGAAGCCGTCTACCTCGCCGACGAGGTGATCGTGATGTCGCCGCGGCCCGGCCGCATCGTCGATCATCTGCAGGTCCAGCTTCCCCGCCCGCGCACCTATGAGATGCTGAGCGGCGATGCTTTCGGCCGGATGCGCGACCGCATCTGGCAGCACATCAAGAAATCGGCGTGAGGCTGACATGAAAGCAGCAACGCTCCGCAGATTGATCGTGATTTGCCTCATCGTGCTTTGGGAAGTGCTGCCGCGCGCCGGATTCATTCCTCAACTGTTCTTGCCATCGCTGTCCTCGACGCTCGCCGCGGGCTGGAATGAGGCGCGTGAATACGGCCACGCGCTGGCGGTGACGCTCTATGAGGTTGCGATATCGATGGCGTTCGCCTGCGGTGGCGGCATCTTGTTGGGCGCCATCGTCGGCAGCCTGCCGCGGCCGCGCATCCTGATCATGCCGATGGTGTCGAGCCTCTACGCGGTGCCGCTGGTCATCCTCTATCCCGTCTTTACGGTGTGGCTCGGCATCGGCTCCGAATCCAAGATCGCCTTCGCCTCGATCTATGGATTTCTGCCGACGATGCTGGCGACAGCCGCAGGGATCCAGACTATCGATCCGCAACTGCTGCTCGCCGCCCGCAGCATGGGCGCAACGCTGAGCCAGCGGCTGGTTCGCGTCATAATTCCGGCGGCGATCCCGACCGTGCTGTCGGGCCTTCGCGTCGGCGGCGCGCTCGTCATCGTCGGCGTCGTCGTATCGGAAATGCTGATTTCGTCCGCCGGCATCGGTTATCTGATCTCGCGCTACCGCACCATTCTGGACAGCCCGCACGTGTTCGCCGGCGTGCTGCTGGTGCTGGCAATGGCGATCGCCTTCAATGCCATCATCAAATGGATCGAGCGCAGGGCTGCGATCTGGCAGACCGGCACCCGCGCCGGCCAAAACGCGGCTGACGATATCGCGGCCGGCGCCTTGCAGCCTGCGACCTGAGGAAACATCCGTGTTCGATCTCACGCTAACATTCGATAATGGACCCGAGCCCGGCGTGACGCCACGCGTGCTCGATATTCTCAGCCAACGCAACATCAAGACGACGTTCTTCGTGATCGGCGAAAAATTGGCCGATCCGGAACGCCGCAAGCTGGCGGCCCGCGCCCATGACGAGGGCCACTGGATCGGCAATCACACCTTTACGCATTCGATCCCGCTCGGTCAGCAACGCGATGCGGACACGGCGCAAAACGAAATCGGCCGCACACAGGGCATCATCGGTAACCTCGCGCATGCGAAGCGCTGGTTTCGGCCGTTTGGCGGCGGCGGAAATCTCGACGACCGGTTGCTGAAGCCCTCCGTCGTTGACTACCTCTCCCGCAATAAACATAGCTGCGTGCTCTGGAACGCCATCCCGCGCGACTGGGACGATCCCGACGGCTGGAGCGGCCGGGCGCTGCAACAATGCCGTTCGCAGCCCTGGAGCCTGATGGTCCTGCACGATCTGCCGAGCGGCGCGATGGACCATCTCGAGGATTTTCTCGACCGTGCGCTCGATGCCGGCGCGCGCTTGCATCAGGATTTTCCGCCCGATTGCGTTCCCATCTCCTCCGGCGAAATCGTACGATCCATAAAACCCTATGTTTCCTCCATCGAAGAAGGTGTCACACAATGAAGATCGCAAGTTTCAAGGCGGCCAATGCATCAAGTTACGGCATCGTCACCGACGCGGGCGTCATCGACGCCGGCAAGCGGCTGAAGGCCTACCCCACGCTGAAGACGCTACTGGTCAAGGATGCGCTGGGCGAACTCAAGGTGTTGCAAGGTGAACGCGCCGACTACGCGCTGAAGGACATCGAACTGCTGCCGACGCTACCCGACCCGGACAAGATTTTCTGCATCGGCGTCAACTACGCCACGCACCTCGCCGAGAGCGGCCATCCCACACCGCCGCATCCGATGATCTTCACCCGTTTTGCCAACAGCCAGGTCGGCGGCGGCCAGCCGATGATCCGGCCGCTGGAATCCGAGCGCTTCGATTATGAAGGCGAGATGGCCGTCATCATCGGCAAGGCCGGCCGCCGCATTTCTCGCGAAGCGGCGCTGAGGCATGTCGCGGGTTACTCCTGCTACAATGACGGCAGCATCCGTGACTGGCAGCGCCACACCTCGCAATTCGCACCCGGCAAGAATTTTGCCGGCACCGGCGGGTTCGGGCCGTGGATGGTGACGACGGATGAAATCCCCGACATCAGCAAGCAGACCATCGCGACCCGCCTCAACGGCGTCGAAGTGCAGGCTGCGCCGATCTCCGACCTGGTGTTCGATGTCCCCGCGCTGATCGCCTATTGCTCGACCTTCACGGAGTTGGCGCCCGGCGACGTCATCGTCACCGGCACGACCGGCGGCGTTGGCGCCTATCGCACGCCACCGCTATGGATGAAGGACGGCGACGTGGTCGAGGTCGAAGTTTCCGGCATCGGCGTGCTGCGCAATCCGGTCAAGGACGAGGTTGCGGCCGCAGCAACACGCGCGGCCTGAAGCGAAAAGCAACAAGAACAAGAGCGAGGAGATTCCCTGTGAACCTGCCAAAACATCTGCTGCCGACCACCGTGGTCGGAAGTTATCCGCAGCCGGAATGGCTTGTCGATCGTGCGATGCTGTCGAAATCCGTGCCACGCACCCGCATGCATGCGATGTGGCGGCTGCCGGCGGAGCATCTGGAGGAAGCTCAGGATGACGCCACCATCGTCGCGATCAGGGACATGGAGCGTGCCGGCATCGATGTCGTCACTGACGGCGAAATCCGCCGCGAAAGCTATTCCAACCGTTTTGCTACCGCGCTTGACGGCGTCGATGCCGATAACCCGGCCATCATCACTGCGCGAAACGGAACGCAGACGCCGGTACCGCGCGTGGTCGGTCCGGTGAAGCGCAGTGGACCGGTCGAACTGCACGATATGCAATTCCTCCGCAAGAATACCGATCGTGCCGCCAAGATCACCCTGCCCGGCCCGTTCACGATGAGCCAACAGGCCAAGAACGAATTCTACAAGGACGACGAAGAGCTCGCGATGGCGTTCGCGGAAGCGGTCAACGCCGAAGCGCTCGACCTGCAAAAGGCCGGCGCCGACGTGATCCAGCTCGACGAACCCTGGGTGCGCAACAATCCGGACCTCGCCCGGCGCTACGCGGTGAAAGCCATCAACCGCGCCCTTCAGGGCATCACGGTGCCCACCGTTGTCCATCTGTGCTTTGGCTATGCCGCGGTGGTGCCCGGCTCGACAAAACCTGCCGGCTATTCCTTCCTCGCCGAACTCGCAGACACCAACGCCGAGCAGATTTCGATCGAGGCGGCGCAACCAAAACTCGATCTCGGCGTGCTCAAGGATTTGTCGTCGAAGAAGATCATGCTCGGCGTGCTCGACCTCGGCAATCCCGAGATCGAGACGGCCGAGATCGTGGCTGGTCGCATCCGCAACGGCCTTAAGCATGTCGCGGCCGACCGGCTTGTGATCGCGCCCGATTGCGGCATGAAATACATGCCGCGCCATGTCGCGTTCGGGAAACTGAAGGCGATGTGCGATGCAGCGGCGGCCGTGCGGAAGGAGATAAGCTAATCCGCGTCGCTTACAGAAGCTTCGCGCGCACGAACAGCGCGCGCAGCGCGTTAGTCGCCTGTACCGTCAGCATCGCATTGCCGGCGGCGCCCTGAAGCGAGCTGACGGCGTCGGCGTGGAGCGAGCGAAACTCGATCCATTCGACCGAGCTGAGGGTGGTGATGAACCGGTAGGCCTGGCCGACGGTGCCGATCGCTACCGTCTTGCCGTTCAGGTTGATCTTGAACGTCGCCCGCAACGGCGTGTCGGAATTGCCTGCTTCGCTCGCGGCCGGCATCATGATGGCGACGTCGAACGCCGCGACGCTGTCAGCCCCTCGTTGAGGTTGGGCACAACGATGAGGCGCTTCACTTCGCCGTTTCTGTAGGCAGCCAGGAACGTGTCGTATTCCTTGATCGACACGCAGCCGTTGGAGTCGCCGTTGGGGCCGAGCATGTAACTGTGCACCAGCAGGCCAGCTCGCCCGTACGTCTCGTTCTCGCCAACCGGCGTCATGCGGAGTGCCGGAACGCCGTGAAACAGTTTTTCCCGCGGCTTCAGATCATAGATATTCGGCGGCGTCGCCCCTGCATTTCGCTCGTTCACGTGGCCGAGATCGTCCATCAAGGGCCCCAGGCCTGAATGCGCTTCGAGCTTCGAACCGTTCGGCAGATAAACCGCGCGAGCCGAGATGTCGTAGACGGCGGTGAGATTGTCGTAGCCGAGCGCCGCGAGATCCTTCTTCTTTTCGCTGAACAGCCCATCGCCCAGCGTCAACGACGCCAGCGTGAACTTCGCGGGCGGCATCAAATCGGCAAGCTTCTGCAACAGCGTCCGGTTATCGGCCTGAACCGGCGGCGGATCGTTCCTCGCCTGAAGATTGGCCTCGACCGGCCGGGATCTTGGCAACGGAATCGCGCCTTCGGCAGATGTCGTGGTCCGCTCGGGTTGATCCGTCTGCCCTTCACGCAATTGGCCGGCTAGCTGGCTTTCGATGTGCCCAAACTCGGCGGCAAAGGTCGACCGAAGCGAACGCAAGATCGGACGCGAGGGATAGTTGATCGAACCGGAATTGCGCACCGGTCCCGATCCAAAGCGATCATCGAACGAGAAGGTCCGGGCGCTTCCGGCCGGTTGGGAATTTTGGATGCCGTCGGACGGCTCGAAATCGAAAATCCACACGGCAAATGCCGACGTCACTGCGAGCGCGGCGACGGCGAATACCGCCCTGCCGAACCACACAATGCCCCGGCGCGAAGACGGCCCGGCAGAATTCGTCGAGATGTAACCCATCCGTCCCCGGCTCGGCGCTTTGGAATCACTGCTGATTCCAACGGATTCACCGAATAAGTGCCGTTATATTGAAAGCCAAAGTAAGGCATAATCGAGACAGGCGACAAGGGCCATCGTTGAAGGCCGGATCGCGTTGCTCTGAGGCAATTATGGTAAACCGGCCAGCGGTTCCTGGTGTGGCACGAAACGCACGCCCTCAGGGGTGGAGAACCGGGTTGGTATTCGGCACAGGAGCCGGCTCCATCTCGGCCTCTTCCGGCAGTTTATCAGCGTGCACGGCGAGCGCGGGCCCAATCCAAATCGGATCGGCAAGATGGTCGCGGCGCGGGTTAGTGGTATTGGGATGGACCAGAACGCTCAATTTGCCGTGGTTGAGCATCAGCCAGGGCACTAGTTCGGGAAATATCTCCCTGGCAAAGGCCACCTGATACATAGCCTGATCGTGGGGACCGACCTTGACGTCGTGCCAACGCCCGAGCGTGACCGAAAAGCGCTCGCCGATCCATGTGCGCAATTGCTCGGCCTCGGCCCGCGTCGCCGCCGGGTCGTAATAGATGTGCGCATGGTAGCTTGCGATCTCGCCTGTCGATCGCGGCCCCGCCTCCGCCGCACCCGTCATGTTGGTCGCTCCACGCCATCGCCGTTCGCCCCGGAAGATATCAAAGGCCGGTCGGGATGATCGCTGCAACCGGCGGGCTGGTCAATCAGTCAGCGGCCGCCGACTTCACGGATCGGCTCGGACCCATCCCAGCCAGCGGCGGCTTGTCTGATACGCTCGAAGAACTTGCCCTTGCTGCCGCTGATGTCGGATATCTCGACCACGGTGCCGGGATGGGATTGCGTATCGAAATAGGCGAACCGGCCCTGCTCGCCGCCGATCTGGCCCTCGTGCCCCACTTTGTAGCCGAGCGACAGCGCGCGGTCGTACAGTGTCTGATAATCCCTGGTCCAATACGACATGTGCTGCAGCCCTTCGCGGCCGGAGTCGAGAAACTCCTTGTACATCGAGGGCGCATCGTTCCTCTGCTGGATCAGTTCGATCTGCAGGTCGCCGGAATTCGCCAGCGCAACGCTCATCTCCAGGCCCGAATCTTTACCGCGGTGCCGGAAATAGTCGGTCTTGACCCGGTCGATATAGAACCAGGGGCCAACGCCCATCACGTTGATCCAGTGATCCATGGCGGCGCGGATGTCCCGCACCACATATCCGTTCTGGGCGACGGCTCCGAAGATACGGCTCATACTCGCCTCGGATGACTCGAATATCGTGACCACACGATATCAATTCCCGCGACCGTCACGATAGAGCCCTGCTTCCGGTAAACCGCTCAATTCCCCTTGCCGAACAGCACCGGCAACTGGCGCGGGCCACGCACGGTGCCTTCCGACCAGGTCACCGTGCCGGCCGGATCGAGTTTGAAATCCGGAATGCGCTTCAGCCACTCCTCGATTGCCACCGTCATTTCCATGCGCGCAAGGTTGGAGCCGACGCAGCGGTGGATGCCGAGACCGAAGGCGGCATGGCGGTTCTCCTTGCGATCGATCAGCACCTTGTCGGCATCGGGGAAGACAGCGGGGTCGCGATTGGCGGCCGGGAACGACAGCAGCACCATGTTGCCAGGCTTGACCGGACAGCCGCTGATGGTGGTTTCCTTCATCACTTCGCGCGCCATCGTCACCGGCGAATAGGCGCGCAGGAATTCTTCGATCGCCGTCGGCATCAATTCCGGTTCCGCGATCAGCCGATCGCGGTCCGCGGGCGTTTTCGCCAGATGCCACAGCGAGGAGCCGATCCCGCTCCAGGTAGTGTCGATACCGGCGATCAACAGCAGCCGCAGCGAGCCGAGCACGTGGGAATCGTCCAGAGGCTGACCATCCTTGCCCCTCGCCTTCATCAGGGTCGAGATCAAATCGTCGGTCGGATGCTTTTTGCGCTGCTCGATATGGTCGGCAAAATAAGCGCTCATCTCCTTGACCGCCTGCATCAGCTGGCTTTCGTCCTTGATGCTGAGTTCGAGGATCTGGTGAATCCATTTGATGAAGAGCTCGCCATCCTTCTCGGGGATGCCGAGCATGTGGGCGATGGCGCGCACCGGGACATGTTTGGTGTAGCGCGCCGCCGCGTCACATTTTCCGTCGGCGATGAACTCATCGATCAATTCGTTGCAAATGGCGCGAACCCGCGGCTCCAGCTTCTTCATCGCATCCGGCGTGAACGGCGGCAGCAGCAACTGCTTGGCCGGCTTGTGGTCCGGCGGATCGGAAGTGATCGGCGGCGCGGCATTTCGCGTTATCTCCTCCGGCCTCACGTCACGTACGATGACGCGGCGGGAGGAAAAGTGCTCGGTGTCGTAAGCGATTTCCTTCACCGCTTGATAGGTGGTGGGCAGGTAAACACCGAGGAAGCGCTTGGTGTGAACCACCGGACATTCGGCCCGCAATTCCTCCCAGATCGGAAACGGATCTTCCGTCCAGCGCGGATCGGTGTGGTCGAAATCGTTGACCCAGTCAGTGACCGGAGGATGGGCGGGCATGATGCTGGCGGAATCGGACATCGGACAAGTTCCTTCTGCTGCATTCGCTCAAATTTGAATGGACTGGATGACTTCGGACCGGACTATTCCTCGGTCACGTCGATCGCGATCTCCGGACAATTGGTCTGTGCGAGCCAGGCCTTGTCTTCCAGGCCGGCGGGGACGGAACCGTCGCCGACTTCGTGTGCGTTGCCGAATTCGTCGAGTTCGAACAGTTCAGGCGCCAACGCCTTGCAGCGGGCGTGGCCTTGGCATTTGTCCTGATCGACGCGGACTCTCAGCTTGGACATTGCGAGCATTCTCTCCTGTCACGCGCAGCTTGCCGCGGCACCCGAAAATCATTGCAATGCGGGCTTACAGGCCGCGTCTTATGTTATAGTGTATTACATCGGTGCTGCGGTTGTACTGTCAAGCGAAAAGTTATAGATCATTACATTAAATGTCGCCTCGCCCTTCACGCAAAGCCGTAGATGCCTACCACCACGGGGATCTCAGGGATGCCCTGGTTCAGGCTGCGCTTCAGCAGGCGGAACTCGGCGGCCCGGAAGCCATCAACATCAGCGCGCTCGCCAAGATACTCGGCGTCTCGCAACCGGCTCCCTACAAGCATTTTGCCGACCGCGAGACATTGCTTGAAGCAGTCGCCGCCGAGGCCTTCCACCAATTCACCGCAACACTGCGGGACACAATTGCGACGCCGTCCAAACGTTCAAAGCTTTCGCTCTTGGCGCAAGCCACGCTGGAATTCGGGCTTCGTCGCAACGGCATCTACCGCCTGATGTTCGCCTCGCGGACCATGGCATCCGCGCCAAAGGGCAGCGATCTTCACAGCGCGGCGATGGAAACCTTTGCGTTGCTTCTGGAAGCGCTGGAGGCGCCCGCCGTTGGATTCCTGCGCGAACGTAGCGCGTTGCACATCTGGGCCGCACTGCACGGCGTGGTCATGCTGGCGGAGCAAGGGCTGTTCACCGGCCAACTCGCCCATGTCAGCCGCGAAGAAATTGTCGAAGATATCGTGGAGCATACCAAACTGGCGCTGTCGGTCGCGATCAAGGCGGCCGGCGCGAACCGCGGATAGTACCGGGCGCCGTTACTTGCACCGGTCTGTTCGGCAAGAAGCCGCCTCCGGTTGCGCAGCGATACCCGGGCTTTTGGCTTCCGGGCACCTCAACGGAGTGCTAGCGTTGCTGCTAGCGGTCTTTGAGAGGGAACGGCGATGGCTGAAACGACGATCGATGTGGACCCTCCCCAATCTGTCGCAGTTGCAACAACGCGTTCGATCGAATTGTCCCAGGTCGCGACGCGAAGCGAACACGATTTGTTGGGGGACACCGACGTCCCTTCGGACGCATATTGGGGTGTCCACACCTTGCGGGCCGTGGATAATTTCCCCATCACCGGCGTTCCCGTCGGTCATTTTCCGGATCTGGTGCGCGCATTGGCGCTGGTGAAGCAGGCCGCCGCACGCGCCAACCGGCGTCTCGGGCATCTGGCGCCCGCGAAGGCCGACGCCATCGACCGGGCTTGCGATCTGATCGCGAAGGACGGCCGCTTTCACGATCAATTCGTGGTGGACGCCATTCAGGGCGGCGCCGGAACGTCCACCAACATGAATGCCAACGAGGTGATTGCCAATGTCGCGCTCGAACTCATGGGAAAAAAGAAAGGGGATTACGCAGCCCTTCATCCCAATGACGACGTCAACATGGCGCAGTCCACCAACGACGCCTATCCGACTGCCTTGCGGCTTGGGATCATTTTCGCGGCCGCGCCATTGATCGCTTCGCTCGACGAGCTTGCCTTCGCTTTCAAGTCGAAGGCCGTCGAGTTCGGCGATGTCCTCAAGATCGGGCGAACGCAGCTTCAAGACGCGGTGCCGATGACGCTCGGCCAGGAGTTCGACGCCTATTTTGCAACGATCAAGGAAGACGTCGCCCGATTGAGAGAGGCCGCGGCGCTGTTTCGCGAGGTCAATCTCGGCGCAACGGCCATCGGGACCGGCATCAATGCCGATCCTCGCTACGCCGCGCTCGCCATCGAGGAGCTTGCGCGGGCCTCCCGTGAACCGATGGTGCCCGCCAGCAATTTGATCGAGGCGACGTCCGACATGGGAGCGTTCGTCCTGTTCTCCGGAGTCCTCAAGCGTGTCGCGGTCAAGCTGTCGAAGATTTGCAACGATTTGCGCCTGCTGTCGAGCGGGCCGCGCGCCGGCTTCGCGGAGATACGCCTGCCGACGGTTCAGGCGGGATCCTCGATCATGCCCGGCAAGGTCAATCCGGTAATTCCGGAGGTCGTCAACCAGGTCGCCTACATGGTGATCGGTCATGACCTTACCGTGACGATGTGCGCCGAGGGCGGCCAGCTTCAACTCAACGCCTTCGAGCCGACCATCGGCTATTGCGTTTTGTCGTCGCTGCGGACGCTGACGGCCGCGATCAATACCCTGACCAAGAAATGCGTGGTCGGCATCGAGGCCGATCGGGAGCGATGCCGCGCGCTCGTCGAGGACAGCATCGGGCTGGTCACCGCGCTAGTCCCCGCGCTGGGCTACGAGACCTGCTCCAGAGTCGCGAAACAGGCCCTCGCACAAAAGCGCAGGGTTGCCGATATCGTGCTGGAGGAAAAGCTGCTGACGCAGGAGCAGATGAATCGCCTGTTTCGTCCGGATGCCATGACAAGCCCTGCCCGTTCGACGTAGACGAGACGAAGTATCGCGGGTCGGTCCGATTGGATCGGCACGCTGGTTGCAATCGGCCGCGGCCTTTTCAGAATAATCGCGAGGCTGATACTGATTGCGGCTCGGCCGACCGAAGAAAGGTCACGCCACCAGCGCCACGTTTCGGAATGCCTTCACGAGCGATCGTTCCAGCTTTCCGTCCATGCCACACAGGATCTCGTAAGCGGTATGGCGGGGCATTGGCGGCCTGTAGGGCCGTGACTCGATCAATGCCGCGAAGATATCGGAGATCGTGAGCAATCTCACGAGATCGGAAATTTCTGGCGCCTTCAACCCGTCTGGATAACCGGACCCGTCGAGATATTCGTGATGGTGTCTCACCCCATCGAGAATCTCCGGGTCGATGCCTGCAACCCCCTTCAGCAAATCATATCCAATGACCGGATGACGTTTCATGATCTCGTCTTCGTCCGGATCGAGGCGTGCAGGCTTGTCCAGAATCGACAGCGGGATGCGGGCTTTCCCGATGTCATGCAGGGTTGCCGCCAGTCCGAGCCGCGACACGTCGAGGGCGGCGAACCCCATCTCGAGCGCAAAGCCAACGGCCACTCCCGTCACCAGCAGGCAATGCTGGAACGTACCTTCATGATAGCGGCGCACCTCTTCGAGCCACGGCGCAAGGCCGTCTTGCTTGACGCTGTTGACGATTTGCGCGGTGGCATGTTCGGCCTCCATCAGGCTTATCGGCCTGCCGGCACGCACGGCCGAAAACATCGAAGCGAAGGCCGCGGCGCCATCCTTGCTCGCCTGGGATGACGGGGCGGCCCCGTCGTTTTGCGCCACCCTCTCCGCCTCTTCGATTTGCGCCAGTTTGGAGACGGCTTCCGTCGCCCGTGAAACAATGACGGTCGCTCCCAGTGCTTGGGCCTGCGAAACCAGTGAGCGGGCAAGGTTGTGGATGACAAATACCTTTTCAGGGGCGCGGCTCAATTGTTGCAAAGCCAACCTGACCTTTTCAACACGGTCCATTTGCCGAAGGTCCACATCGACCATCAAGACGCCGTACAGGTTGGTCGGGGGGTCGCCGGCTCCCAATATCCTGGGGACCACGTGGTACCGCGGTTCGAGCATTGCGCGAATGGCCGGCAGTTTCGTCGGTTCGTCAGTAATGAAATGGACGAGCATTTGAAAATGCCAAACGTAGAATTGAGGTGATGACTTCTCGACTTCGAAACATCAAGGAAAACGAATCTTCGTACCGCACGTTCCCAATCCGGATGCACATCTGGTTGCCAGCGCCTTGAGCACGGGCCACCCAGGTTAACGTCTCCTGGCTACACCAGCCGCCAAATTACGGCACCGTACAACTACGGAGCGCCGTGTCGGCCGTTCACCGCCGCCAATTGTACCGGTTCGGCCTTAACAAAACGGAACGGCAGACGGCCGCATACTCCGTGGCGCCGCGCAGATCGCGAGCACGCCGGAGGCCGTACCGCCGGCTGACCGCAGGGCCGGTTTGCGGACGATTGGAAGCAAAAGGGATTGACGGCTGCAGCCATTCCAATTTCGATACCCTTGGCAGGAAGCGGGGGCAGAAATGAAACACCCTATCGACACGGCCGTCATATTTGGCGCGCTTTGGCTGTTGGCGTCGATGCTGATCGACGTGCTGACCCCGAAAGAATTATCGGTTTACGTGATCGGCGCGGCGCTGGCGCCGCTGACGATCGTCGGCGCCCTGTTCTATCATCTGCGCTTTCCGCCAAGGGATTTGGCAATCACGGTGGCAGCGCTCTGGCTGGTTGCGGTGATGGTGTTGGAATGGGTCACGCCGAAACCGCTGTCGCCCTACTTCATGACGGCAGCTGTGGCGCCGGCGGTCCTGGTCGGTGGGTGGATTCACGGCGCGATGACATGGCGCCGGATCGCCCGCGCCAGCCGGCGAAAAAAGGTTTGAGATCGGGCTAGTTCGTTTCGACAACCATGAAGAATCATGCGTCCCGCGCGAACCCGAAGCGCGGGATCTTCTCGCCTTCGTTCCAATCGGCGCTATCCACGTCGGCTATTATTGTTCTTCTGCAACGTTATATCCCCACATAAAGAGCGCAGCTTCGATTTCTCTGGCACTTGCCTGGCATTCTTTCGCGACCTGCCTGATCAGTCGCGATGCCCTTCGCACCATCGAGGCATGACAGCGATCTCTATCTTTGCCAAACAATGCCGGAAAATGAATGCGCTTCGTCTCGGGACTTCGCTTGGCCTCTCGGTCCACGGCGAAAAGTAATTGATCGGCAACCTCGTATTGTTCGATTTCGCGCTCTTCCGTAAATCTGGCAACAAAGAAGCCCAATGCGCCACCGACCCGACCATCGTAAATCACAAGCGTCTGCTCGGGATCGGCCAGACTGACGATCCTCGTCATCGTCGAGTTCATCAGCAGATTTACACCGTCAAACGAATCCAGCGAGGCCCGCTCGTCCTTAATCAGATCGATTGCGGTCGAAAGCTTGGTACAAACCTCATCCGCATTTCGTTCGATCCACTCAAACGTCCGCTTCTGTCGGTGAATATTGTCGACACCACCCCAATGCATTATTGCCCGCAAAATGGCGCAAGCATCACGATTGCAGTCCCGTCGAATAGCGGACTGTAGATCGACTGCGAATCTATTCAGCTCCGCATTATTCTCGGAGAAGCTTTTCCCGCTACAGGAATATTTCGATACGGCATCCGCCAAACCAACCGCCGACCATTTACCGTCAATCGCGCGGGACCATGACGACAATTTTCCTTTAGCGGGAACGATATACGAATGAGGCCGGCTCCCCTTCCACTCATGGGCAAGGAAGCGGCAAAATTCGCGCATTTGCTCCTGGTTGTGCTGCGATGCGTGCGCCCGCGAACTCACGGCATCATGCACCAACCAAGGCGGCTCATTTCGCGGCCCGCGTAGAGCCGCAATTCGGAGTTGTTCGGACATGATGCGGCGCTAGGTTGTACGAACGTCGCTTTTGCGGATGAGGTCCGTCAACTGGACCAACAACTCCCGGAGCCGGGCATTCTCTTCAAGCAGCGAGTGAACCTCGTCGGCGTGATCGTCGCGACAAAGCGTCGGCTCATCCCCCTGAAGGGCATTTTCCAGTAATGAAAAAGCGTCGTCGGTGGGTTCGTCTACCCAAAGTGAGGGTTCGAGACGGCGCTGCTTGTTATGAGGCTTATGGCCGATTTCCATGGCTAATACTCCAATTTAAATAGCCGAACGTGCCCCCAGTCGCCTTGACCGTGCGCTGAACTGAATTGAGTCGGCTGGCAAATTTGAGACTAAAATTGGAACGCGGAGAACACGACCTCGGCGCCAAAGCGGCGTCATTGCGGCGTGCGTGGCATGTGCTTGCCCGTCGCATTAACCCTACTGTCAAACTTGTCGCATCGCTGCCGCGACCAAGGCAGTTCTGCCGCTAACCCGCCTCATTGGATCCCACAAATCATTCCGCGGTGTCGGGGAGGTTACTTGCCCGACTCTGGTCAAGCATCTTCGTTTGGAAGAGTAAGATCATGATGAGGATGGGTCTCATCGTTGTCGGCCTGGGCACACTAGCTGTCATGGAGCTCGGGACACCGGCGCGCACCAAGACAAGTGCACCAGATCCGTTCGAGCAGCTATTGGTCGACGTGAACACGTCACGGGACACGTTGAAGACGACCGATCGGCTCGAAATTCATCACCTGCGGCATGAGACGCCGGTTCAGCCGATTTCGCCAATCGAACCAGCACGGCCACCGGATGTGGCAGCCATCCTTCCACAACGAGACTCGAGTTCAGTCGAAAATCATCACCGCGGCGCAGGCGAAAAAAAGGACGTTGTCAGGAAACCGAAGCCAAAGCCCAAAAACGCGGACGGCAGCAAACCGAGGTCCAAGCCCACAAGCTCCGGCAAAGCTACAAACACGGATCGATCAAAGGCGGTGGTCGAGCTGAAACCGTGTCGTCCAAATGCGTTCGATAGCCTGCTCCAAGCTTTGAACTTGTCTTCCCGATGTCAGAGCTAGCCCAACAATTCAAGCGCAATACCGATCTGGCCGACAGCAAACGGACGCACCTCGCTTACTTCCCAAAGCATACCGGGAGCATGGACGAAATCAGGCCACCTCGCCCGGACGAGCGGGGGGCGACTAACAGATCGCGAAACTTGTCTTGGATAGAAATCGCAGCGGTCGCTCTCATCGCGGCGATTGCGTTGGTTGTTATCTTAAATTTCTACTTATTCCACGGCGCTCCCTCAAATCGGCAAACAATCGAGGCCATTGACGTCAAGGCGCTCGTGGAACGCATCATCAAGGTCGAATCGACGGGGATTGCGAATAAAAAGAACAAGCTTTCCAGCGCCACAGGAGCCGGCCAATTTCTCGATGACACTTGGCTTGAAGCTGTCCGAAAGCATCGGCGCGATCTGATTGAAGGCCGCAGCGACAAAGAACTCTTGAGGCTACGACAGGACGCAGAACTTTCTCGGGAGATCATTACGCGGCTGGTGGAGCAATATGCGCTGACATTGCGGAAACGGGGTCTGCCGCTCACGCCCGGTTCTCTCTATCTGGTCTATTTTGCCGGACCGGCTGGCGCCGTGGCTCTGCTAACCGGCGCAGACCATGCCGACGCCGCCACCCTCATGGCCGCCGCTGACGTGACGGGTCGGACCACCCGTCAAAAACTCGTCAGGGCTAATCCATTCCTGGAGATACTGACGGTGGGCGACCTCAAGAACTGGGCCGATCACAAGATGCGTGGCATCTAGCAGCTCAGGTGGCAGATTATCTTCGAGGCAGCGCAAGTCGCAGTCACGAGCAGCAGCGCGGCAGGCCGCCGAAACGAACCATAGCTAAAGCCATCGGCATCGATCCCGCATTAGCAATCCGAAACCTTGTCGGGATCGACAAGGACCTTATTGGTTTCCCGTAGTAGTTGTGCTTGGATCAAACCCTCAAATAGGCGATCGGAGAAGACTATCCATACCGCGGTGAATGGTTTGGCTTTCGCCGGCTTGGTCTATCGCGAATTGCAGGACGGCACCGGCCCGAGCCGCATCGGCTTCTATGGCTTGTCGTGCCGGCGGTGCTCACAAAGGACAAGATCGACGCCGCGCATGAAATGGTGCAGCTCATTGAGGACGCGGCATCGGGCGCGAGCACGCCAGTGAATGTCGTCAAACGCTTCGATCTGATGCATGACCGACTTTTACAACAAAATCCGCCAGGAGCGGTGATTGCCGTTGCACGCTATAGCGCTGTCCTAAGACGCATCGATCTCATCTGTTGTCCCCAGCGATAGCCGATCGCCCTGGCGGCCTTCTTTTCTAGCGCGGGACGATCGTTCCATTGGACCGATTGTTCCAAGATACAAGGGTGATTAGCCATTCGAATACGTTTACGCAGGCGGTGCTCGACGCCGTACCCGAGCTGCAAGTCAGTCTTGCCGCCAACAGGTGATCGGAAATGACTATCCATACCGCCGTGAATGGTTTGGCTGTGCTGACCGGGCGCTTCCTGCAGAACGCCGGCGTGACGGCGATGCTGCGGAGCGGCTTTGCCGCCATCCGCCTTGCGACGCTCGCGATCAACTCGCCTCGTTCCGTCAGGATCCTGCGCGCAATGCGTCCCGACGTTGCCGAAAAGATCAACAAAAGCATGTACTTGTGACTGCCCAGATTGGAAAAAGATCCCGGGCTGAAAGCCGCAATTCCGTACTAGGCACGTGAAGGCTGACTTGTTACTTTAGCCAGTTAGGGAAGAAAACGGCCACCAACTGGCTTGGCTATGTGGAAAGCACAGGAACTTCACAGGGATCGGAAGTGCTGGCGAGCCCCTGGAAATTCTGATTTGGTGATGTTCCACGCGCATCACCACAATTTCTTTATTGCCCATTCGCACGAGGTTCTGACCGTCATTCTGGTGACGGAAGGAAGGGTCCTGATTGAAGTCGACGAAAACCCGGTCGAAGTGAGCGGCGGTGAACTGGTCCTTATCGGAGCACATCAGGTTCATGCCGCTCGTCCCGCCAATGCGGGCGGCTGGAGCATGCGAAGCACGCACCTTCCTGCCCCGCAGCTCTTCCGCGAAGACCACAGGAACGAGCGCTCTCTTCGCCCGACTGCATTCAAAAAACCCGTTCATCGTGCGGGCGGCAAGGTCGTGCAGCTTTTCTCCGATATGCATCGATGTTCGGAGACGGACGCCGGATTGAACGAACAAACCGATCGGCAGCAGGAATTCCTGTATTGGCTGCAGCGGAATTTGTCGAATTTTGATCCTCAGGAAACCCGATACACCGCGCCCGACGCGACGTTGGAGCGAGCTAGGGATCTCATCAGCAAGGCCGCATTCAACAATACCTACATAGACTTCATCGCCGAGGAAATCGGAATATCAACATTCGCTCTCAACCGGCTCTTCAAGAAGAACTATGGCCTGTCGCCGCATGAATGGAGGATGCAGATCAGGGCTCGCGAAGCGGCAAAATTACTTGTGGAATGTATGCCGCCAGCCGATGTCGCGGTGACGTGCGGGTTTACGGACCAATCGCATATGGGCCGGATTTTCAAGAAGGTCTTTGGGGTCACGCCGGGCCAATACAGTTTGATGCAGTAGCCGGCGTAGACATTGGGATTCCTGTACGACCCCAATACATGGACGTGGCCCGATCCGGTCCCGGATGGCTACGCTGCACGGATCTTCGCAAGAAATTTGCCCACACCGTCGAACAGCGCCGCCGATTGCTGGCTTACTTGTTCGGCGGTTACCAGTACCTGTTTGGCAGCGATCCCGGTTTTTCCTGTCGCATCCCTTACCTCAACGATATCCGTCGACATTTCGTCCGTACCTTGTGCCGCCTGCATGACGTTGCGGGCTATTTCGCGGGTGGCGACACCTTGTTCTTCAACGGCGGATGCGATCGTGGTCGTTATCTCATTGATCGATCCGATCGTCTCTCCTATGCTGTGAATGGCGCTTACCGCTTCGTCGGTCGCGTCCCGCATGGCAGAGACCTGGACGGTGATTTCGTCGGTTGCCTTTGCCGTCTGGCTTGCCAACGTTTTGACCTCGTTGGCGACTACCGCGAAACCTTTGCCGGCGTCGCCGGCGCGCGCGGCCTCGATCGTCGCGTTTAGCGCCAGCAAGTTGGTTTGGCTGGCGATATCGTTGATCAGGCTGACCACGTCGCCTATCTTTTGCGCCGCCGTAGCGAGTCCATGAACAGTCAGATTGGTCCGATCGGCTTTCTGAACCGCTTGAGCGGCAGTATCGGTCGATTGCACGACCTGGCGACCGATCTCTGATACCGACGATGAAAGCTGTTCGGTAGCCGCGGCCACCGACTGCACACTCGTGGTGGCTTGTCCCGCCACGGTCGTCACTCTAGCTGCACATGCACTCGCATGATTGGCGGTCGTGAGCATGTGCTCCGACGTTTGCCTCATTTCCACGGCGGACTGAGCCAACCTGTCAAGGAAACCCTGGACGTCGTACTCGAAAGCGTCCGTCATTTTCATGAGCAAGTCGGCCCTCTCTGTCTCCGCTTGCTTCTTCATGCCGTCCTGTTGGTGACGCAATCGCTCGGTCTCGATCATGGTCTCCTTGAACACCTGGATGGTATTTGCGATCGCACCGATTTCGTCCCGACGTCCGAGCGCCGGAATATCGGTATCCGCTTTTCCACGAGCGAGGTTACGCATTGCTATGGTTATGTCGCCCATTGGCTTGACGATGCTACGGCGCAGCAGCCACCCAAGCGCGATCACGGCGATAAACACCAGACAAATGAGCGTTCCGATCCTTATCAGTTGCGCTCTGAAGGTTGCTTCGACGTCGTCGATATAGATGGTGCTGCCAATGACCCAACCGTATGGCTTGAATTCCAGTGCGTATCCGGTTTTTGGCACGGGCACATCGTTGCCCAGACGAGGGAATTCGAAGGCAACGAACTCACCGCCTCTCTTCGCTCCATTGATCATGTCGCGAAGATAGCTGACCCCATGGGAATCCTTTGCGTCGATCAGATTCTTGCCTTCGACCGAAGGGTGGACACGCAGAACTCCACTGCCGTCGGCTGCGAAGAAATAGTCGTTATCCTTGCCGACGCGGAGAGCCTTGAGAACGATCTTGCTTCTCGCCATCGCCTCTTCGTCGGAAGCGCCGGCTTGCTTCGATGCCTGATAGTCGAGCTCGATCACCTGACGAGCGAGCAATACTTCATCCCGAAGTGCTACCCGGCGATTTTCCAGGATGTTAGACTTGAGCGCAGAAAGTCCGGTTAACGCAACAGCCGCCACGCCGAAAGCGGACAGTGCGATAATGATCGTGAACTTCGTTGAAATCCGCAAATTGCTAATCATCGCCCACCCTCTCGAAAGTCGACCCAATTCCCCGAATTGCAGACTTTCCTAGAAATGCTGCAGATCCCGCGACGCGAATAGTACGCGATTGCGCGATGACGGGTCGTTGCTCACTGATCAGGCGCCGTTTCGCTTGCAAATGAACGGACGGCGCGAGAGCAACCCGCTGTGCCGGCCTCTCACCATCGCTCGGCCTGCTCGCGTCGCAGCGCGAGGTCTTCACAAACATCCACCCATGTCGCCCCGGCGAGTTCCGCCATTCGCTCGGGCGCGATTTTGATCGCGCAATGCGTCGATCCCGCACCTGTGACGACCAGGTCGAACTCCCTGAGCAGCACATCGCAATAGACGGGCAGCGGCGTCGCCAGGCCAAACGGGCAGATGCCCCCAACCGTGTGTCCCGTGATCGCCGATGCTTCGTCCGATCGAAGCATCTTGGCTTTACCGCCCAGCACCGCTTTGATCTTGCCGTTATCCAGTCGCGAGTCGCCGCAGGTGACGAGCATAACACTGCGCTCGCCGACCCTGAGTGAGAGCGTCTTCGCGATCTGGGCCGGCTTGATGTTCCAGGCCGCGGACAGCCACGAGGTCTCGCTGCTCCGATCGAGCTTCTCGATCTGTATGTCAGGGGCGTTTTCCGCAAAAAACGCCCGCACCGATTCCTCGCTCATGGTCGCGATCTGTGAGTATGCAGCATTTGACCGGGGATCAATCGTCCCGCTTTTCAGCGGGCGATGGCATTGCGCAATGTGCCGATTCCCTCGATCTCCACTTCGATGACGTCGCCCTTCAACACCTGCTGGGTTTTTCCCGGAGTGCCGGTGAAGATCACGTCTCCGGGCATGAGCGTCACATATCGACTGCAATAACTGAGGATTCGGTCGGGCGAGAATACGAGTTCGCTGGTGCTTGACGACTGACGCACCTCACCGTTGACCCGGGTTTCAAGCCTAAGATTGTTGTAATCGAGCCCCGTAACGATGCTCGGACCGATCGGGCCGAAGCCGTCCGCGCCCTTGGCGCGAAACCATTGCAAGTCACCAAGGAGCCATTCCCGGTCGACCAGATCGTTGCACGTCGTAACGCCGAATACGTACTTATGCGCATCCTCGGTCGAAACGTTCTTGGCCTTTTTGCCAATCACCAACGCCATCTCACCCTCGAAATGCACGTTCGTCGCGTCCTGCGGGAAAACGATATCCTCACCGGCCGGGATGAGACTGGTTGGGAACTTGGCGAATACGACGGGATTTTTCGGCGAGACAGGCCGGCCTGTCACGTCCACGAAGACACCTTCCTCGCTCTCCACGTGCACGCGATGGCTCGCATAGTTCAGTCCGACCGCGATAACTTTGGTCGGCTCGCACGGGACCAGGAAATTGACGGTGTTGGCGGGAAAACGACGCCCGGTCGGGATCACCGCATCGAAAATGCTCCCCTCAAGCTCCTGTACCGCATCGTTTTCCCAAATGCCGTACGAGATTCCGCCCGAGTGTGCGAAGCGCACATACTTTGTAACTTTGCCGTTCGCAGCCATGGTTTCGCCTGATCCTTCGGTCGTCGGCCAACCTGTCATCGGTCGGTCGGTCGCCAAATATCAAGGCCGCATATCCCTGTCTTGAACGATTGTGCAGAAAGTCCGGTACCGGGCGCCGCATCTTCCGCCCCTCCTTCCCACGGCCGCCGATCGCTGGTCGCGTCCTATTGGGCCAGATTGCGCCCGTGCCGCGAGATACCCCTCGCCGGCGTCACCGCCGATGTCCATCGCATCGGCGTGAATCCGTAGACCTTCTTGAACATGCGGGACATGTGGCTCTGATCAGAGAAGCCTGCCTCCGCAGCCGCAGCCGCGAGAGAGACGCCGCCAACGAGAAGGCTTCGGACCTTGTCCAACTGGCGCATGGTGCGGAAGCTGCGTGGCGTCGTGCCGTAAGCGGCACGGAATTCGCGCGCAAGCGTCCATCGATCGAGACCGGACACGATCTCCAGCTCCCCAGCGACGCAGGGGACCGCCGGCTCCGCCGCCAGCAACTCGCAAACGCGCCGCAAGGCTTCCCAGGGTATGACGCGCCGCCGCGCGGGTCGGCCGCCTGCGGAGCATTCCTCGAGAAAGCCGAGGATCGAGGAAACGATCTCGTCGTCTTCGACGTCTTCGAGATCATCATCCACGTTCCACAATCGGGACAGCAGTTCCGCCGATTCAGCTCCGAGGTCGACGACCGGATCAGCCACGAAGGGAAGTGACTTCCCGCTGAGCGCCCTTTGCATTGTCGCCGGCGCGACATGGACGATCCGATAGCTAAACCCGGCACTCGAAGCGGCTGCGCCGTCATGCACCTCGTCCGGATGCAGGATATGACATTGCCTGGTAAGGCAGTACCGCCGGACCCCCCGGTACTGGAACGTCTGCACTCCGGACAACGTCAATCCGATCCCATAGGTGTCATGGCGATGCGGCGAAAACCCGTTGCCGCGGATATGAACCTCCGCTCGTTCGACCCCGGCGCGCCCCTTTCCCACGCAAATTCGGTCGCCGAAATCCGCGAGCTGACCATGCAACCGGTGTGCTTCGAGACCCTTCATGCAATGATATTACGATTTTCCCGAGCCGATGGTGTAGTTTCCCTTGGAGTTTTTGCAGTGGCAGCGTCATGGGCCCATGACGTCGAACCATGGTGGATGCAAATGCGCTTCGGGCCAGGCTTATCGAGGCCCGCATTCAGTCGGCGAAAGAAATTTACTCGGCGACCTCGATGATCTCTATTCTAATCTCCATTTGCCCGGAGCCACCGCCCTCCGACGACACCGCGATCGAAAGATTACACTCCTTCTGACGGCTGTAGAGGACATCAATAAGTGGCGCATATCTCGCGGCGATGGCGGAACGACGGACTTTCCAGGTCCTGGTCAATTCGCCATCATCCGGGTCCAAATTTTTCGGCAGGATCGCGACCCGCTTGATCCTCAGGCTTTCGGGCAGACTGCTATTCAGTTCCCGGACCCTATCCCGCAACCTTGCTTGCACCGCCGGAATTGAGACGAGCTCCTGTTGGTTTTTGGAGCCGAGGCCGCGCTGGTTGCACCAACTGCTGACGTTCGCAGTGTCGATATCGATCAGCAAGGCGACAAAATCTCGGTTCCGACCAAGGGCTATCGCTTCCCGAACCTCCGGACAGGACTTCACAGCTCGCTCGATTTGGCCTGGCGAGAAAGAGACGCCGCTGCTCAATGTGCCGAGATCTTTGATCCTGCCGAAAACCCGTAGACTTCCGAGTTTGTCGATTTCACCGATATCGCCGGTGCGCATCCAACCGTCTTCCGACGGGGACGGATCCGATGCAAGCTGGCGCTCTCCGGCGCCGGTGCTGGCCGCAGAAGTTCGGCATTCGATCTCGCCTGACCTGGCGATCCTAATCTGAAATTGCGGGAGCGCCCTGCCTACCGTCTCTGGATCGACCTCATGATCGGCCTGAACCGTCAAACAGCTTCCTGCTTCGGTCAGGCCATACCTTGTCTTCAAGTTCACGCCGATTCCCCTGTAAAACGACAGCAGATCCGGGGTAATCGCCGAGCCGATGGCATAGACGGCGCGCGATCTTTACAGACCTATCTGATCCCTTAGGGGCGCGTAGATCAGGATATCTCCCATGCGGTGTCGCAGCCGGTTTGCGAACGACGGCCGCCGACCGGATTGCTGCAATCTTGCCGAATGCCGGGCTGCCTCCAGGAAATAATCGAATATGGCTCGCTTGATACCATTCGCCTCCTGCATCCTGGCCATGACGCCGGACGCAATAGCCTCGAACGATTGAGGCAAGGCGTGAAACATGGTCGGACCGATTTCGCGCCTGTTCGACCGCCGTATCCGGATTTTCCGGGCAGCATATGCTGGCGGCCGCGACCAGGACCTGACCGACCGAGACTGCGAAGTCATCTGCCAACGCCATCGGCAGATGGGCAAAAAGAACATCCTGCGACGTCATTCTGTCGAACGAATTGCAACCTTCGGCAACCCGGATTACGCTTTCGTGCGTCAGGCTGACGGCTTTTGGCACGTCCAACGTGCCGGCCGTAAAGAGCGTCACGCAGGTATCACTTCCCGAACCCTTCGCAATCGCTTCTTTCCATATCCCTTCGCTCAGAGCTCGCGGCATATTGCGGCCCGTACCCTGAATTTCAGAAAGAGATTTGAGGCTGCGACGATCGTATCTCTCGAGCCCGCGCTCCGACTCAATATGATCAGATCAAGATCGGGCAAACGGTGCTGGGCGTCGTTTATCTTATCGACCTGCTCCTGGTCCTGTACGATCGCGATCACTGCGCGGACTTTCTAGTTGGTCCGCAAGCTCTTCGCTCGACGCATCTGGATTGAGCGGAACGGGTACAGCTCCCAAACATTGCGCGGCCATGATAGCAGCGTAGAGGTATGGCCGGTTGTGACCGATAATGGCCACAGCGTCGTTCCGCTTCAGGCCGCTGGTGCTCAATCCGATCGACAGATCGCGCACTTCGCTGCTCAACCTGGCCCATGTCCAGGCTTGCCAAATCCCAAACAGCTTGTGCCGTACGGCAGGCCGATCAGGATGGAAAAGAGCATTCCGAAGCAGCAGTTTCGGGAGCGTGTCCAACTCCTGAAGAACCGTGGAGGGTTTTGCCGGGGCGATTGCCAGATCAATTCGACGTGCGTCCGATCCACAGTTGGCGTCGTAGCAACTCGATACCCGGGGTTTGATCACGATGTCTAACCGAGCCAACCTTGCGCCGCCTGTAGGATTGAGATTTCCGAAATGCACCGCTCGGTCGTTCCGCGACACTGAGAGAGAATTCCTCGATGTCTTCGTTGTCCGGAGCAGTTGTGCCGCCATGCATGACTACCTTGCTCCTTTCCAGTAACGTATCCGTACTGGCATGACGTAAGCGATGTTGGTGTTTGTCGGCGACCAGAAAGCTGTCATTCTCTCGCCGATCGAGACCTTTACGATCTCGAAAATCCTCGACGATTTGCGGAGCCAGTCCCATCCAGGGTTCATCGAGAAGAATGGCGGACGGCCGTGACATCAGCGCACGGCCGATCGCGATCATTTGCTGCTCATCCACCCGAGACATATCCGCCGACCGCTTCGGCGCCGCCTGAGTTCTTTTGGGAAGTATCCGTAGACTTCTCAAGGTCCGAACTGATGGTGTTTCGTCGTCTCTTCCGTGTGAAGGTGTGTGCAGAATATTTTCTTCGACTGTAAGATGGACAAAATAATGCCGCCTTCCATTACCTTGACGCAGCTCCGGCTCACCAAATTCGTCCGGCATCAGCTCGTTGACCGCACTTCACCGAACTCGATGGAGCCATCGATAAGAGCGCCTCGCTCACCCGGATGAAGATTGAGATCGACTTCAGCGTGTCGTACTCGCCGGCGCCGTCGGCGCCGAGTAGCGCCACGATCTCTCACCCTCAGGCACATCAAAAGTGAAGTCCTTTGAGGACCAGCATGATTTGGTCGTATACGACCTTGATGTTGTTCACGGAGATGGGGGTATTCAGATGCGACCTTGAGCGCTGAACTCGAGTTCACTGACCGTGATTCGGCCTGGCTTCGGACGCGCTGATTTGCCGTCGGGAGAGCCGTAGTCCGAGCTGACCTTTGAACAGTCTGCGGACTGGCCTTCTTGTCGGCTGCGTATTTTTGGAATTCGTTTGACGATAGGTTCGTAATCTCCTGTTGCCGATACGATCGGAGATCATCGTCCAATTCTTCCGCGTCCATCGTTGCACGTGTGCTTCCTGTGCGCCTTCATGATCCGAACAGGAACATCGATCGGTTCAGCATCATCGAAGCCAAGCTCTTTCAGTTGGGACTGGGACATACTTCAGATTTTCGAGTCCGCCACCGGACTTGTCTGCCTGTGAGAGGCTTTTGACGAATTGTTCTTGCGCCTTCCTTATCGCTTTCGACCCGAGCATCGCGTTCACGAGCACCCCGATCGTAGAGGACCTGGCCGACGTCCTCTTCGCTTTGCGAGCCCGATGTCCTTGGCATAGACATATTTTTCGATATCGTGGTGGACCCGGTTTCCGGCGCCGTGTTGCAGGGCCAGCGCCTTGTACCTTTGGAAGTTATCTCCGTCCGGAGCGACGTCTTGTTCGGCGCTCGTCACCACACGCCGAAGCATCTTTTGCCGCGGATAATCCATTGCTCAGCTCCGATCGCAGTTCCGGTCATGATGTCTACCTCGAGAGAAGCACGTAGTCGGGCCGTGTTGTCTTATCGTGAGCCATGCGATTTCTGTTCGACGCCCGGATGGGTAACCGGAATCGGCGTGAAGGTGAATCCGTAGCGCTGGCTCAGTGCTTCCAGAGCGGGAATTGGTTCCTTGCCGAAGGGACTATCGTGATAAAGAAGGCTGATCTTCTTTCCTGTGAGATTGGCCTCCCCGCCCAGTTCCTTCGCGATATGCTGGATCATGATGTCGGCAGCCGTCCAATACGTTCCCAGCAGTGGAAAGTTCCAGGTGAAAACGGCTCCGTTCTTCGAGTTGCCCCGGCCATAGCCCATCGTGATGATCGGAATCTTGTCGGTCGGAGCTTTTTCCGTCAGGGCATAGGTTATCCCGGTCGAGATCGGATTGACGAAGGCTGCGCCGGTTGGTCCCTTGCCCTTCAGACGTTCGTAGCACTCGACACCTTTGTCGGTCGCGAACCCGGTCTCGCATTCTTCGATCAAAAGCTTTACGCCGTTTATGCCGCCGTCGCGGACGTTAACAAGATTGTAGTAATCGATAACACCGTTCGCCCAGGCGCGCCCGTTCCTCCATACGGACCGGTTCGAAACGAAAGGACCGGCACGAACTGCCCGTTCTGTGCCGACGCTGGCATCGTCGCAACCATCGTCAGTGCAATCGCTGTCGCAATCTTTCCAATCATGATCTTCATCCCCCTGTCGTCACATCTTGCGTATGGCACTCGATGCTGAATGCATCAGTGCGGAAACGGCCACAGCCTTATTTTTTGGCGGAAAAGCGCTATCAGCCGTGCGAACCCACGCGGCTCCTTGATCAAGAGAAGGCAGATCAGCCCTCCGAATGTTATCGATTGAAGATGGGCAATCACTTCGGTCGATACCGGCAGACCGAATTGCGATGGCACCGTCTCGAGCAAGATC
>CAVYPL010000013.1:0-599427 GCA_963770355.1 uncultured Alphaproteobacteria bacterium
TGTCGTTACGCAGCAACGCCGAACGTGTACCAGAAAAAAAACGTTGCGAGAGAGCGTTGGCGTCGGGGGGCCAAACCCCGTCGCCCTAAGTGAAATGGCCGAACGACATCATCGGTCACAGCCGACTTTTGCAACAAAATCGGTCATTAGGCGACATCGCTGCAGACCGGCACGACATCCGCTTTACCCTCAAAAGCAGACATCACTGGGCGCATCAGGGACGTCACTTTGTGCCAGAAGCGCTCATCCAAGATAGATTGAATTTCCAGCGTTTACGGTCTCGCAAGGTCTCCATCAGCGCCATCTTGGCGGCCGGTCCGCCCTCCGATGCTCGCGCAATCGGCAAGACGTTCTTGATCTGTTGCGCTGATTCCGCACGCCATCAATCGGACAACTTGTCGAGCAGCTCGCGTTGTAGAAACGCAGCGACGCTGATGCATGATTTATCAGATGTCGTTAAATTGTCGCCGCGATACCAGCCCATCATCGTCAACATGGGCGGAAATGCGGGCGGCGGATTGTAAGCCGTATAGATCCTTTTACGAATTGCTCACAGGGATGGAGCTGCCTTGGCCTAGTTCCCGAGGCAGGTCATGGACCTAACCAAATAGTCCAAGAAGTCTAACGACTACGCGACCGCCTGAAGACTGGCTCACTCTAAATGAAAGGCTCAAACAATGAACAGATTAGCGCTCTCTCTGCTGCTCGCACTTAGCACCACAGCTCCATTTACTGGCGCCAATGCAGGAACCGGAAAAGCAACAACTTTGATGGCCAAAGAGCTTCCCGACTTTCCTGGGAAGGAAGGTATGGTCGAAGTCGTCGACTTCGCTCCGGGCGAAGTCTCGGAGCCGCATCGGCATAATGCAGATCTCTTCGTCTATGTTTTGGAGGGGAGCGTCGTCACGCAGGTAGAAGGTGAAGCCCCAAAAACCGTAAATGCCGGTGAGGTCTTTTATGAATCGCCTACAGACGTGCACATTGTGAGCCGCAACGCCAGTGCGACGCAGACCGCAAAACTACTCGTCTTCTATGTAAAAGTTAAAGGCGCTCCACCAACCGTCCTGGTAGGGCATGGACATAAATAACGCTTTTTGACGTCGGGCGAGGAAAGGGCGTGGGTGTCCTGATGGATCTCATGCCCTGCTACGGCGGAACAACCGCGCCTAGGCCCCGCAAGCTCGTTGACGTCCGCTACCGTGCACGCGGCCCTTCTAGGAAGGATTTGGTTTGCGTGGCCCTTTCTTACCGACGGGGCGGGGCCGTCTGGATGGGCGTCCAAAGGCCCTTCTGGCGATCCAAAACTATCGCGCTTTTACGGCGCGGGCGAGGGCCATGGTAGAGCCGCCGAACGTGAAAATGATCGGCTATAATCGGAGCACAACTGAACCGATGCGGGTTGTCACCTTCTATGTCAGTCCGGACACGCCTTTCCTCGATCTTTACGCCCGCATCGGGTCATCAGCGCCGTTCTGACTGCGCGCCGATCACTTTCAGTCATCGCCGGGCAAGCGACGCGCCACAACGTCGTGGGTGCCGAGGCATCGCCACGGCCTGCGCGCTGAACCGCCGTGCGAAATCGTCAGGCCCGAAGACGAAAATCGGGATTCCAACCCAGCTCCGCGTGTGCCTTTTCGGTCGCGACGTGTCTGTTGGACTCCGCGATGTTATAGATGCCCGGGTCGCCGTGGTCGATGGCTAGCAGAGCGGCATAGGCCGCCGCATCCACATGAATGGGCGCAGAGTTTGACGGCCGGTCCGAAGCGGTTCCGGGGCCATAAAGCTGGCCGTAGCGAAGGACGACGCCCTCGAGCGGCGGCGATTTCAAAGTGAGATCTTCCAGCGCGATCACTCCCTGCATGTTGATACCGTTCTCTCCCTCGGCCCCGGTATCGAGCGGGTCTGTCTCCGCGTGCGGCTCGGCCCCCGGCGCGTAGGCCCACGCGATGCTTTGCGCCACCAACCGGTGCGCACCCGCCGCAATTGTGGCCCTGACGAGGTTCCGCGTTCCCTCGCTACGGATGCGGGCGGTGCGAACGATCGCTGCTCCCATCTCACGTGGATTAAGATCCTTCGGGAGGTCGGTGAGCTGATGGATCACGACATCGGGGCGTGCCGATGCGACAGCGCGTGACAGCGCCGGCGCGTCGAAGACGTCGACCACGACCGGGTCCGCCCCGAGCGCGCGCAGCGCGTCGGCATTCGCTTCCGATCTGGTGCTGCCACAGATGTAATGGCCAGCGCCGTGCAGGAGCGGCGTCAGGCGCCTGCCGATGGCCCCGGACGCACCGGCAAGAAAGATCCTGTAACCCATCACCGTTACTCCGTTGATACCGTGCGCCCAAGCGGGCGCTGCACTGCCAAGTGCTTTCCGATTACATTAAGCGGAGGGCGGGCAATCGTTCCGTTTCCCAGATCCAAAAGTGAGGCGCGGTAAAAAGAGCCAGAATTGTAAAGGAAACCAGCTTCGCTATTCGCGTTCCAGTTCTCATTGCCTTCTCTATGGCTTGCTCTCCCTCATGTTGTTCCGCCGATTATTTTCCCTAAGAATTGCAGGGCAATTTGACGCTCCGAAGCGGGAATTCGCGACAAACGAGGCTGTCGAATGTCCGCTTCGGGTCATCAACGGAAGTCGCTGCCTTGCGGCGGGATGTCGGCTTCACCCCCGAAAACGGACGTTGGACGGACATTCCCGGAGGTCCGCTTTGTGCCAAGAAGTGGGGCCACCTATTCGATGACTTCGTCTGCGCTAAGCAGAATTGAAGTCGGCAGGGTTAAGCCGAGCGCGCGGGCCGTTATCGAATTGGCCACAAGCCGGAAGCGGGTTGGGCGCTCAACGGGCAGATCGGCGATAGCACTGCCCTGCAGTGCCTTTCGTACCAGCACGCCCGATTGCATGAATAAATTTTGCAATTCGGGTCCGTAGCCGATGAGACCACCTTTCTGCGCGAAATCGGGGTAGATATTTATCGCGGGAAGACGGTTCTGAAGCGCCAGATCAGCAAGTAGCTGCGGGTTACCTCCGAACAGCGGGGAAGAAAGCATCAGGACACCGCCAGACTGTGACCTCGCTGCTGCCAGGAAGGCGGGCTCGAAGTCCGAGGGGCTACTAACTTCAAGCATTTCCATAGCAATGCCGAGCGCGACTGCAGCTTTGCGCACAGCCTCTAACTGCAGATTTCCGCTTACGGGGTGCCAGAACACAGCTACCTTAGTGAGCGCAGGTACGGCTTCACGGAGTAACTGCAAGGATTTCGCGTTGAACCCGGGTATGTCGAGGAAGATGCCCGTTACGTTGCCTCCCGGGTGGGCAAGGCTAGCAGCCCAGCCGTTAGCGACTGGGTCCGATTCCAAATCCATCGCTACGATTGGGATAGATTTGGTGGCCTCTCGCGCGGCCCGAACGGCTGGTGGGCTGACTGCACAGATCGCGTGTACGTTCTGCTGGACTAGCTCCATCGCCATTGCTGGCAATCTATCAAACTGCTCGTTGGCAAGCCGCACAATGATTTCGGCATCGGCTGCACCTCTGGGAGTTGACGCACTGAGGCCCTCCCGAAAGGCAACGATCCGATTGCTGACAAGGGCCGATTGTCCCGGATGGAGAAAGCCGACACGCCAACTCTTTGACTGTTGCGCGCTAACCGAAAGAGGCCATGCGCTTCCAGAGACAACTACCAACTTTATAAAATCACGCCGTCTCATTGCCGATCACACCCCGATGCGGTCGATCCAAGCGTAGGCAATTTTAGGCCTTGTTCCAAGCGCCCGAATGTCCGGTCCGGGTCAAAAGCGTCGGTTTGACCATCAGCCGGTTACTTCCGGTCTGCCCCAATCAGCGGACATTCTCAGAGCCGGTCGGCATGTCTCAAATGTGCCAACAGCAGTCATCAGCCCAATCTATTCGATCGCCTCATCAGCGCGGGCAGACAGGCCCGGAGGAACTTCTATTCCCAATGCCTTGGCGGTCTTGAGATTGATCACGAACTCGAACCGACTAGACAATACAACCGGCAGGTCTTCGGGCCGCTCCCCTCGAAGAATGCGGCCCGTGTAAACGCCAACCTGATGATAAGAATCTGTGATACGGGTCCCATAACTCATCAACCCTCCAATGACGGCGCTCTCCCGAAACTGATAGATCGCGGGTACCGCATGGCGAGCCGCCAATGCAACTAGTTGTTCGCGCCTGCTAAACAGGAAGGGATCGGAAGCGACCAATAGTGCGCCGGCGCGCTGTTGCGCTAACGCTGCGAACGCAATCTCGAAATCAACTTCAATACGAGCTTTCAGGATGTGGATTTGCAGCCCGAGAGAACGTGCCGCCTCTTGAACTTCATTGGTTTGGATTCCGGCGTCCGGATAGTCCGGGTTCACGAGCATGGCCATAATTGTCACGCTTGGGACCATCTCATGCAGTAATCCCAGACGCTTGGCCTCTAACCCAGTTGTGAGTTGGTAGATGCCTGTTACGTTGCCTCCCGGCCGGCTGATGCTACTAACCAAGCCGATCTTCACCGGGTCGTCGTCGCAGACAAAAACTACGGAATCGTCGTTGTTGCATTTTTCGCTGCCAGAGCGGACACAGTGCCACCACCTGTTGCAATCACAGCTACACGACGGTGAACCAAATCAGCAACCAAGCCTGGCAGGCGATCATATTGACCCTCTGCAAAGCGGTATTCGATCGCAAGGTTTTGGCCATCCATATATCCCGCTTCGCCAAGCCCACGTCGAAAAGCGGCCAGTAACGCGGCGAAGGGTGCAGCAGACCCGCTGTTGAGAGCACCGATCACCGGCATCGCCGGTTTTTGTGCGCGCGCCGCCAGCGGCCACGATGCCAATGTGCCGCCCACAAGAAAGGTGAAATCACGTCGTCTTAGTCGCATGCGCTGATACCTGCACGCTAGCAGCATAGCAGAATGGGAAGCATCAAGTCAGGGGCTCGCTGCGTGCGCAATTTCGATCCGGTCTATGTCGGCTTGGGGTCATTTTCGGACGTCGGCCTGCGTTCAGGTGATGTCGGCTTAACCCCTGTTAGCGGACATCGTCGGCCCGACTGCTCAGGTCCGAAAAGTGCCACAAGCGGACTACAGTGTTCGCCACTCCGATGTCCGCTTTGCCACGGTGGTCTCAACCGGTCGACGCAACACTTTATCTTAAAGGAGAGATGGAGTGTGCTGTGATGGGGGAAAGATTTCACAGAGAGTTTACGGCGGCAGAGAAGACGGAGTTATGGGATCGCTGGAAGCGAGGGGTGGCGGGGTCGAATTCGCATTGTAGCAGCCCTCTGCTAACGCGCTGTGATGTGCTAATCTTTGGGTCGAGCACAGGAGCTGCGGCGCCCGTCTCATTCAGAACAATTCGGGGCCGCAAAGGACCTGTCGGCCCTTAAGGCAGGCTGAACCCGAGAGACTGCCTGCAACGGCTCCGTCGCCAGCCGGCGGCCGCGACAGGTGGCACCCGCTCCTAGCAAGAAGGAGTGTTCGGCATGAGACGGCGCGAATTCATAGCTCTTTTCGGTGCTGCAGTGGTCTGGCCGCTCCCGGCGCATGCTCAGCAGCCAGCCAAAATCCGGCTCATCGGGTATCTCGACTATGGAGGTGGTATATCGCCCAGCGGCGGCTTTGCACCTTTCCATGACACCTATCGGCGCAGGCCCTTCCTGGAGGGATTGCGGGAACGTGGCTGGGTCGAGGGACAGAATGTAACTATTGAGCGACGGTTTGCGGCAGGCCACGCAGATCGGCTCCCTGCTCTTGCCGCCGAACTCGTTGCCCTCAACGTAGACGTGATACTGGCGGCGGCCACCCCGGCAGCCAAGGCCGCGCAGAACGCGACCAGCAGGATCGCGATCGTGATGGCCGACCCCGGTGATGCGGTGCAGCTCGGGCTTGTTGCCAGCCTTGCACGCCCCGGGGGCAATATCACTGGCGTGACCTCGCTTGCCCCGGAACTGGCGACCAAGCGCCTTGCATTGCTCAAAGAGGCATTTCCCAAGGCCACGCGCGTTGCGGTTCTCTGGAATTCCGCCATCCCGCCCGCGGAAGTGGCCTTGAGGGAGCTGCGCGCCGCTGCACCCTTGCTAGGAGTCGACTTGCAATTCGTGGAAGTGTCGGGACCGCCCGGGTTCGCGGAGGTATTCGCGGCCATCTTGCGAGAACACGCCGACGCACTGTTCGTATTTCCGGATCCGCTGACATTTGGCAACAGAGAGTTGATCGTAGGATTCGCCAACAAGAATTCGATCCCCGCGCTGTTCGGCGCACGAGAGTTTGTGGAGTTCGGTGGGCTGATGTCCTATGGGTCGGATTATCCAACCTTGTTCCGGCGCGCAGGCAACTACGTGGGTCGCATTCTCAGTGGAGAGGGCCCCGCAGACCTTCCCGTCGAGCTGCCCACAAAGTTCGAGCTGGTCATCAACCTCAGAACTGCGAAGGCGTTTGGGATCGATATCGCAGCAACGGTACTCGCCCGCGCCGACGAGGTGATCGAATGAGGCGCAGTCTGCTGCGATGCATGAGTCCGGAAGTGGCACGTTTGACATGCCGGGCCGACCTAACGATGTCCGTTGCTGAGGGCAAAGCGGATGAAGCGGTCCATCTAGGAGAGAGGTGTCATGAAAAAATTATGCGCTACATTCATCGCACTATCGGCCGCTATGGCGGCAGTAGTTACTGTCTACGCACAGGACGGTGCAATTCAACTGCTGCCCGATCAAATCAAATGGACCGCCTTACCGCCCGATGTAACGTCTGGCGCGGCATGGATGATGCTCGTTGGCCCGCTCGACAAGCCAGTTCACTACACGCTTCGTGTCCACCTGGAAAAAGGAGGCATGGTTACTCCCCATACGCACCCAGATCCGCGCTATGTAACGGTGCTATCAGGAGAGGTGTATGCTGGCATGGGCGACACGGTTAATGAAGCAACGTCGAAGCGATATCCAGCAGGAAGTTTCTTCATCGTGCCGGCCGGACACATACATTATTCTTGGGCAAAAGATGGCGAGGTCACCTACCAAGAATCCGGTATCGGGCCCACTTCAAACGCCTACCTCAAGAAATAGCTGCAATCCTGCGCCGCCCGTGCGCAGCCCTGTGGCAAAGTGCTGGAACGCGCCAACACACCTCGCGGTTGCCGGCGCCGACGTCCGAAAATGACCCAGCTCGGACATCTGGCCGCATTGTAAGCGGGAATTATATCATGTTCCGTCCGTCGGCATGAGGACAGCGCAATGAAGCGGCGCGAGTTCATCGGTCTCATCGGCGGCGCGGCCGTATCGCCGCTCGCCGCGCGGGCACAGCAACGGGCAACGCAGCAGCGGATCGCAATTTTCCATCCGGCAATCCCCACGACCCTCCGCTGACCGTCTCGCGAAGAATGGCACCGGTGGCTGATTGGTTTTCAATCGGGCATATTCCATCCGGTGAAGCATGGGGCTTGGCGGAACCTTCGTCCGCCAATAACCATCAAATTTCAGCGGAAAATCTCGGGTAGGGCGATATCTGCCCTAACTCATGCCCTAACATCGAGATGGCCGCAGGCGATTGACGTCTCGATCCGGCTTGGGCAGCTCACCGACTCCAGCGCGACCGCAAGGCTCATCATCAATATTCCACGCGTGATCATCGCTGCTCCCGCTTATCTGGAGCGCGCGGGATATCCCGCCAAACCGAGTGATTTGTCTGATCATCGGATCGTCGGCGGTCCCGCGACGCGGGTCCCGAATGCATGGCAGTTCGAGCGCGGCGGTAAGCTTGAGAGAATCCGACTGTCGCCGCACATCTCGACCAACGCGCTCGCTCAAACCTGATGGATTTCGCGATCGGTTCCGCGCTGTTGGTTCTCGCGGCGGTGAGGAAGATTGCGCAGGGGGAGGGTCGAAAAGCAAGACGTCGCCGCAAGTTGGAGCAATAGCCGCGTGGTTCCCTATATCGACAAGCAGAAACAAGCAGAATGAGTGTGTCGATCGACTTAGGTCATCGCCGCAAATCGATAAGATAGCCTCACCACGGTCTGGGGTGATTGGCGGATTGTCGCGGAAAGCCAAAGCGACTGAGTAAGGCTGGCTGACGCAACGCGGCCACTCTTCACCGCTTTACAGCATGGTCGCTGCCGAATAGGCTTCCAGTGCGGCATGGGTCTCTGTGAAAAAGCGGGGGCACTCTATGGCAGCGAAAAAAGATCAGCTGGGCCTTGATGCTCCCGCTCGCCCGCTGTTTGGCGCTGATCGCGATGCAAAACTCCAGCCAGGCTCGGTAGCGCCGAAGTCAACGGTTCGCCGTCGTGAGCTGCTGGCCACAACCGCTGTAATTCTGCTGTCCTGGGTGACGTCTGCCAACGCGCGCGTCATAAAAGGCAGTTTGCCCTGGACGCCAAATGCCGGCGCCCCGCCGGAACCAGCGACCTCCGGAACATGGGTCTACTTTACGGCGGACGAGGGCGCCGCCGTCGAAGCGCTCGTCGATCGATTGATCCCGCCGGACCCGCAGACGCCGGGCGGCAAGGATGCCGGCTGTGCCGTCTTCATCGACCGACAACTTGCGGGCCCGTATGGCTCCGCCGAAGCGGCTGTACATGCGCGGGCCCTTCACCGACGGTACGCCGCAACAGGGCGATCAGTCTCCACTGACCCCGGCGGCACGGTATCGGCAGGCGCTGGCTGCGCTCGACAAGTATTGCCGCGCCACGTACGCCGGAAAGTCCTTCACGCAGATTCCCGACAATGAGAAGGACAAATTGCTCTCGGGGCTGGAAAAGGGCCAAGTGCAACTGGAAGGCACGAATGGCCGGGCGTTCTTCGAGCTGCTGCTGCAGAACACGCAGGAAGGATTTTTCGCCGACCCCGTCTACGGCGGCAATCGCAACATGGTCGGCTGGAAGATGATCGGATTTCCCGGCGCGCGCTACGACTACCGGGACTGGGTCGAGCGGCATAACGAACGCTATCCTCTGCCTCCGGTCGGCATCAGCGGCCGACCGGAATGGGTTCGGAAAGCAGATTGAACTTCGTGACACAGGGCCCGACAATGGCACGCAAGCTGCCGGCAACCGATGTCGTGATTGTGGGACTGGGCTGGACCGGTTCGATCCTGGCACATGAGCTGGCCGCAAGCGGGCTGAACATCGTGGCGATCGAGCGTGGTCCCTGGCGCGACACCGCCACCGATTTCCCGCCCGCCTATGCCCAGGACGAGTTGCGCTACCACATCCGCCACGACCTGTTCCTTCGACCGGCACAGGTGACGATGACTTTCCGCAATAGCGTCAGCGAGACGGCCCTGCCGATCCGCAGCTGGGGGTCGTTCATGCCGCCGAATGGCGTCGGTGGCGGGGGCGTACACTGGAACGCGGAGACCTGGCGCTTTCTGCCGAGCGATTTCCAGATGAAAACGCATCTCACCGAGCGCTACGGCGAAAAATTCCTGCCCGCGGACATGACGATCCAGGACTGGGGCATCACCTACGACGAGCTCGAGCCCTACTACGACAAGTTCGAGTATCTCTGCGGCACATCGGGCAAGGCCGGCAACATCAAGGGCCAGATACAGGCGGGCGGCAATCCCTTCGAGGGTGCCCGCTCACGCGAGTATCCGACACCGCCGCAGAAGCAGCCCTACGGACCTACGCTGTTCGCGCAGGCAGCCAAGGACGATGGGTTACAAGCCATTCCCGCAGCCATCCGGAAATCTGTCGCAGGCATACACCAACCCGCTCGGAGTCACTCTCGGGCCCTGTACCTATTGCGGTTTTTGCGAATGGTTCGGTTGCGGCAACTACTCGAAAGCCAGCCCGCAGACCACGATCCTGCCGGCACTCATCCGCCAACCCAACTTCGAGGCGCGTACTCAGTGCGAGGTGTTGAAGATCAACCTGGACAGCTCGGGAAAACGCGCCACCGGCGTCACCTATGTCGATACCAGTGGCAACGAATGGGAGCAGCCGGCCGACCTCGTGCTGCTCTGCGCCTTCCAGCTGTTCAACGTGCATCTGCTTCTGCATTTCCGGAATCGGCAAGCCATACGATCCGCGCGCGAACGAGGGCGTGATCGGGCGCAATTATTCCTATCAGGTCACGTCCAGCGTCGACGCCTTTTTCGACAACAAGATCTTCAACCCGTTTATCGCCTCGGGCTCCATCGGGATGTGCATCGATGAGTTCAACGGCGACAATTTCGATCACGGGCCGCATGGCTTCGTCGGTGGCGGCTACCTGGGCGCGGTGCAGACCAACGGCCGACCGCTCCAGACCACGAGGACACCGAAGGGAACGCCGCGATGGGGTCTTGAGTGGAAGCAGGCGGTGGCGAAGAACTATTTAAGCAGTTACCAGGCGGTCACCCATGGCGGCTGCTGCAGTTACCGTGACGCCTACTGTGACCTCGATCCGACTTACACCGACAGGTTCGGCCGCAAGCTCATGCGGATGACGTTCGATTTCCACGAGAACGAACTCAAGATGTCGCAATACCTGACGGACCGCCTGGCGGAGGTCGTCCAGAAAATGGGGCCGCGGCAGTTCGAGAAGAAGCCGCGCACGGGCCCCTATGACAGTCAGGATCTACCAGACGACGCATACCTGCGGCGGTGCGATCATGGGCGCTGATCCCAAGACCAGCGCGTTGAATCGCTATCTGCAGAGCTGGGATGTATCGAACCTTTTCGTAATGGGGGCCACCGCCTTCCCGCAAAACGCCGGCTATAACCCCACTGATACGGTCGGCGCGCTCGCGTATTGGTCGGCGGACGCCATCATGAACCGGTACCTGAAGAGTCCCGGCCCACTCGTACAGATCTGACAGCGAATGCCGGCGAGGTATCGGCATGAATAGGTGCAATCTGATGACTCTGGCGCTCGCCGCCTGCATGACCGGCACAATGGCTGCGCGGGCTGCGGAAGACAGCCAGGCGTACGAGAAGATCGAACGCGGCCGCTACCTCGCTGTGCTGGGGGATTGCGTCAGCTGCCACACGGCACCGGGCGGCAAGCCATTTGCCGGCGGCGCCGCGCTGGAGACGCCATTCGGAGCGTTGATCGGCCCGAACATCACCCCGGATGTTGCGACCGGCGTCGGCGCCTGGTCGGAGGAGGATTTTCGCCGGGCCATGCATGAGGGCATCGGCAAGGATGGCGCGCGTCTCTATCCGGCGATGCCCTATCCCGCCTACACCAAGGTCACTCGCGACGATGTGTCGGCGATCTGGGCCTATCTGCGCACGCTTGGATCCGGTGCGCAACGAGGTTCAGCCAAACCAGCTGAGGTTTCCGTTCAACGTCCGCCGCCCCGCTACGTCCACCTGGGATCTGATCAATTTCAGGCCCGGCGTGTTTCAACCCGATCCGGCAAAGTCGGATGTGTGGAACCGCGGCGCCTATCTGGTCGAAGGTCTCGGTCATTGCGGGACCTGTCATACGCCGAAGAACATCACCGGCGGCGATCGCGGCAGCGAAGCCCTGCAGGGGGCTCTGTTGCAGGACTGGTACGCGCCCGACCTGACGCAGGATCCCCGTGCCGGCATCGGCAGCTGGTCCATCGATGAGATCGTCCGCTATCTCAAGACCGGTGCCAACTCCTACGATATCGCGTCGGGGCCGATGGCCGAAGCGGTCTCCAACTCGACCTCTCAAATGACCGATGCCGATCTCCTGGCGATCGCGACCTATCTGAAAGACCGCGCGCCCCGGAGCGAAAGGCCGGCCATCGCGCTGGCCACAGCCGATCCGCGCATCGTCGCAGGCAAGGCCATATACGCAGACCGGTGCGCGGCATGCCACAGTCAAAGTGGTGCGGGCGTTCCGACCCTGTTCCCGCGGCTGGCGAGCGCGCCCCTGGTCCAGTCGGCGGATCCCACATCGCTGATCCGGGTCGTTCTGATCGGTAGCCGCGCCGTTGCCACGTCAGCTGCGCCGACCGCGCCCGCCATGCCCGCCTTCGGCTGGAATCTCGATGACACGGAAATTGCCGACGTCCTGACCTACGTTCGCAATACGTGGGGCAATGCTGCATCGGCGGTCCGGCCCGAGGATGTAGCGAAGCTGCGGGGGCGACTGCAGTAACGGGTGATTCTTATCGGTTGCCATTTGCGTTGGCGGACCTCGTCTCCGCCAAATCAAGCGCTTTTCACGGGCTTTTTTGCATCTCTCCGATCGTGCCCTAATAGCTGCCCTAACATCAGGCTTCAGCGCCGAACCGCCGGCAACGGACCAAGGGCCTGGCGTGCTCAAGGTCGTCATTCCGTTCACCGATCCAGCAATCGTCGGTCGATTTGTGTACCATTGTCATGCAGTCGATCACGAAGACAAGGGCATGATGGGCATCATCGAAGTCGTCGCTTGAATGCACCGGGCGACCGTATATTTCCCGCCTATAAAAAGCTGTCAGACCGGGATAAGAGGTTGGCAACTGATGAGGGATACCATGTCCCGCCGCGTGGAGATTTGATGGCCCGGCGATTGAGTGCCTGAGCAATTGATCTAAGGGTTGTGGCACCTTCGGTGCGGATCGCACGCAAAGCAGGCGCCAGAAGATGAGCGAAATCGTTGGCGCTTTCGACCAACGTGACCCTTCCCAGCGAACCCGCTTCAACCAAGTTAACCGGATTCCCTAATGCTGCTCCGGCTGCCTTTTTTGCCGCCAGTGCGGCCTTTGTTCGTTCGGATATGAGCCTGCGTTCTTTCTCGGCCAAAGCCGCGTAGAGATGCAGCATGAATGGATCGGCATCCCGGCCAAGCTCTGCGACGATGAACGGTACGCGTTGGGCCATCAGACCGGCCACAAAAGCCACGTCACGCGAAAGCCGGTCGAGCTTGGCACTTGTTGCGAGAAGCGCGTCTACCACCTCTCTAGCTCAGCTTCATGCGTCCCGAGCTTTTCAAGCAGAGTGTCGTGTCGTCGCAACAGCTTGGCCAATTTCTTGGTCCAATTCAGCAGGGTAGAATTCTCTTCGGTCTTGCCAGTTGCATATTCATAAACTGCGTTGACGAAGGCGGCGAAAGCTCCACTCTCGCTCGCGGTCGCTTCTCCAGGCCTACAATTTTCAAATACGATCCAGCACCGCCGAACGATGTACCAGGCCTGAGGGCCAAATTGCTCTTTCAAGAGGTTCGTATTGCCACCCTTATCCTCTGTTTCAGATTGGTCATCACCGGTGAGCCACTCCAACCGCATAGTGACATGGTGTTCCAGGGCCCGGACGGTTTCCACAAAGCGTCCGTCCGAGGCAAGCTCCTCGGTTTCCGGCTGAGGCAATGTGTTTGCTGCAGCCGCTTCATACGCTTTAATCATGGGATCAATCTTGCCTAGGGCATCAAGTCTCGTCAGGTATTCGCGCGAATAATCGTCGAGGCCAACAAGTGCTTTCGCTAAACTCGATGCAGCTTCTAAAACACGCTTCAAATCTTTAGCTACCGTCTTCTTGCGCGGAGCGTCCTCGATCAAGAGGGCCCGCGCATTAAACTTGGTTGCAATGTCGACAATGCTTTCCTCGACGCATCTCTCGCAAGGACATAAATGCGAGAGATGGTCGCGAGACCGAGCACTTTCTTAGCCCGCACGAGAGCGTCTCGATCACCCTTTGGGTCGCTCCGTCCTAGGTGTTTCAACCTAGACCAACGTCGCTGTTCATTCATGGGGCTCCTGAGAAAGGCGAGGGAAGCGAACCCGCGTCGGGAGGGTCAGGTACATTGCGTGACAGCCTCAGGGTGGCTGACCAAGCTTCCGCCATGCTTGCCATTCCACCCTCTGATTCGCATCAGCCTCATGCCCCGCTTGGGGAAATATCGGCCATTTTAGCAGCCGGCCTTCTGCGTCTTTCAGACCGGAAGTCCAGTCAAATATCGCGCGGAGCAGCAGAAACTCCGCTCGACTGTGACCCGGTGGCAGGGGGTCATGTCCGAGAAATGACCAAGGATGTAGCCCCGTGAAACAGACCGTTTTTGCGCAGATAGCAGCCCTGAAAGGGTGCCCCAGCGGACGAGCTAAAGGCGCGCTGGCGCGAACTGTTTGACACCGAGCCGCCGGCATACAACCGGAAATTCCTCGAGAGCCGCCTGACCTACCGCATCCAGGAGTTGGCCTATGGCGGCCTTTCCCGGCAGACCTTGGAGCGGCTGCGCGCCATGGCCAAGCAGTACGCCAGTCGGGACGCTGACGAACGCAAAGCGCGCCCCGTACAAAGGCCGATCGCCGGCACGCAAATTGATCCGGGAATATCAGGGCGTTCGAATACTGCGTCACGGTGCGCGCCGACGATTTCGAATATTTGGGCCGACCGTATAGGTCACTTTCCTCGATCGCTCGCGAGATCACCGGTACCAAATGGAATGGGCTGGTGTTCTTTGGCCTCAAGCGCCATCCGGGCTAAAAAAATGACGCTCCCTCGCTCAAGAATCTTATCGCGTGGCAGGAGTCGTGGTCGCGCCGAACAACCGGGATTTGGCCGAATCGAACCTTCATGGAGTGACCCGCAAACTGCGCTGCGCGGTCTACACCCGCAAGTCGAGTGAGGAAGGTCTCGAGATGGAATTCAACTCGCTGGACGCCCAGCGGGAGTCCTGCCAGGCCTATATCGCCAGCCAGCGAGGCGAAGGTTGGGTCCAGGTCAACGACCGATATGACGACGGCGGCGTGTCCGGCGGCACCCTCGACCGCCCTGCCCTGAAACGCCTCCTGGCCGACATTCAAGCCGGCAAGATCGACATCGTGGTCGTCTACAAGGTCGACCGGCTTTCCCGCTCGTTGCTGGATTTTCACAAGCTGATCGAGCTGTTCGAGCGGCATCAAACGACGTTCGTCTCCATTACCCAGTCGTTCAACACCACCGACGCCATGGGACGGATGCACCTGAACATCATGCTGACCTTTGCCCAGTACGAGCGGGAGGTCATCGGCGAACGTATCCGCGACAAAGTCGCCGCCTCCCGGAAGAAAGGCATGTGGATGGGCGGCTGGACCCCGTTGGGCTACCAGGTGCGCGACCGCAAGCTCATCGTCGATGAAGCTGACGCTGAACGGGTGCGGTCGATATTTCGGAGGTTCGTGCAGCTGAAGTCGGCGACGCTGCTGGCGCGCGAGCTGGTCGCGGCGCGCGCCACCAACCGCTACGGCCACCTGCTGGATAAGGGTGTGCTCTACAAGCTCCTGAACAACCGGGTTTACATTGGAGAAGCCGTGCACAAGGGCGTCTCCTACCCCGGCGAGCACGCGGCCATTATCGACCGCAAGCTCTGGGATCAGGCCCATGCCATTCTCAAGGAGAGTCCCCGCAAGCGAGCGGCCAGCACACGGACCCAGACCCCGGCCTTGCTGAAGGGCTTATTGTTTGGACCCGATGGCGCCGCCATGTCGCCGACCCATACCCGCAAAGGGGGGCGGCTCTATCGGTACTACATCAGTCAGAGCGTCATGAAGCGCGGTACCGAGGCCTGTCCCATCAAACAGGTGCCCGCGGCCGAAATCGAACGCATTGTCATCGATCAGATTCGGTCACTGCTCCAGACCCCCGAGGTCATCGTCCAGACCTGGCGAGCGGCTCGCAAGACCGACAAGGTTCTCACTGAGAGCGAAGTCCGCACCGCCCTTGCACGAGTTCGAACCGCTGTGGAACGAACTATTCCCGGCAGAGCAGGCCCGTATCGTCGAGCTGCTGGTCGAACGCGTAGACCTGCAGCGCGACGCCATTGACCTCCGGCTGCGGGTCGAAGGGCTCACCTCGCTGTGCAGCGAGCTCCGTGGCAACACCGACAAGCACCAGGAGGCCGCATGACCGGCACGGCTACCATGCGGGTTGGTCAATTCGGCCGTCCCACCTTGAGCCAAGATGGCCGCACGATCACGGTGCATATTCCTATCACCTTGCGCCTTCAGGGTGGCCGTAAACAGGTCATGACGCCGGCGGGCGCTACTCCATGGATCCCAACCCCGCCGCGGATCGACAACACGCTGGTGAAAGCGATCGTCCGCGCCCATCGGTGGCGCAAGATGCTGGAGTGCGGCGACTACGGAACCCTGCGCGACCTCGCCAAAGCCGAAGCCATCAACGAGTTCTATCTCGGTCGCGTCCTGCGTCTCACCTTGCTGGCACCCAAAATCGTCGAAGCTATCTTGGATGGAAAGCAGCCGGTGAGCCTGGAGCTCGACGATCTTCTCAAGCAATTCCCAATCGAATGGGACAAGCAACTCGCCACACTGGCCGAGAACTGAACGACGAGTTTGCTTTACCTCCTAAAGCGGATTTCCGGGCGCTGAAGATCGGCGATCTCAAGCTCAACATTTGATGTTTGTCCGGCTCTCGAAAGCGCAAAAAGCCCAACCTGAGAGGCGACCTAGAGCGAGGTCGACAACGACCCGATTGACGGCTGCAAGACGGTTCGTTGCCTGAAGCTGAGCAGGGCCAGCACCGCGAGATTGAGTGCACCGGCAACGCCTGCCAGAGCGAAGGAAAGATTGTAGCTGAGGGTGGCGTCGAACAGCCGCCCCCCGACATAGCTGCTGGACGCCATTCCGGCCCATCCGACCATCATGACTGCTCCGAGCGCGCCGCCGAAACGGTGTGCCGGCACCGCATCGCGTACACACAGCGAAAGGCATGTCATGTTGCCGGCAAATCCGAAGCCGAACACGGCGGACAGGGCCATAAACGACAGGCTGTCTCCGAGGGCCGGAAATACAAGCACGGACGCAGTTTGTGTCGCGGACGCCATCGCATAGCTGGTCAGCGCGCCCAGCCTGTCAGCCGCCGCTCCGAAGCAAACTCGCCCGATCGCGCCGAAGATCATAGCGATCAGAAGGCTGGTCGCGCCGATGACCGGAGAGCTGCATACGGAGCCGACGAAGCTTGCCATATGCACCAAGGGTCCGCCCATGCACGCGCAGCACAAATAGGCAGCGAGCGCCAGCAGGGCCACCGTCTTGTATTCGGCCGCGCCCGCTTCGCCCGAGTCGGTGGTGGAAGCAGGAGGCGCCATGGTTCCTTGCGGCCATCTGAGGATCGGCAGGCTCAGCGCAAGTGCTGCCAGCATGACGCCGCCAATTCCGGCAAAGGCCAGGCGCCAGCCGAACCCCTCGATCAGAAACCTCCCTGCGAACGGCAACAATCCTTGTCCGAGCGCACCTCCCGCGGTGACCACGCCCGTAACGAACCCGCGCTGCTGCGGGAACCACTCGCCGCTCGTTGAAACGAGAGGCGCATAGAGCACCGAGAAGCCAAAGCCGCCATAGATCAGGCTGGCGATGTAGAAAGTCGTCAGCGACTGCAGCATGGCCATCGCGAACAACGACGAGACCATGCCGGTCGCACCGATTGCTAGCGGCAGCCTGATATCGACTCGATCCGAGACCCGGCCCCAGAGCAGGCCACCGATCGCCATGCCGGTCGCGGCGAGTGAATAGCCGAGACTGGTATTGGACCGGGTCCAACCGAGATCTGCTTCCATCGGGGTCATGAAGACGGAGACGAGGCCGAGGCCACCAAATCCCATCGCCATCACGAGCGTAGCAGCAAGTACCACCAGCGTGCCGCGATGGCGGGTGGTAGCGAACCGGACCGCGGCCGGCTTCTCGATTTCCTTGGCGCTCATCGGGTTATCCTATCGTGCGGTGTCTGAACTGCCGCATTAGGCAGCCGAGCGACGCAGGCCGAGATTCAGGTGCGCGGCAAGGTCCGCGGCATCATCGCCGGCCCCGTCGATGAAAGATGATTTGCGCCGGCGCATGAACGGCAGACCCATCACGTACATTCCCGGTGCCGCCACGACGCCACCATCGTGACGAATGCGCCCCTTGCGATCGAGGACGGGTACATCGAGCCACGAGTAGTCGGCACGATATCCGGTAGCCCAAATCACGGTTCTGATGCTTCCGTCATTCAGGTCCAATCCGGGCCTGGTCTGCGGGTCAATCTCTGTCGGATCGAAGCGATGCGGCGCGGGGAAGCGATCCTCCTGCCCGCTCGCGAAAATCCAAGCGTCGATGTTCGCCAGCAGCCGGTTCATCTTAAGGTCCGCAAGCGCGCAGTAATTTGGGAGCGACGCAGAGAACTGCGCATTTCCGTCATGCATACCCGCAAGCCGCCCGACGATCTCGACGCCGGCCTTGCGCAGGCTGTTCAAATCGATGGTTTCGCGCCCGGGTGTGCCAATGAGTTGAAGCGATGGCAGACGTCTTGCCCGATCGATGTCGTCTGACCGCGTCGTAGCGAAGATCCATGGCGCCGATCTCATCCATCCACCATTTGATATCCCGGTCGCGGTAGATGCGGGGTACCCGGACATGCTCACCGGCCGCGAGAATGACGCTTCGGCCCGAGGCCCTGATCTCGCGTGCAAGCTGCACGCCGGTCGCCGAGGCTCCGACGACCATGACGCCGCCATCCGGCAATTCTTCCGGTCTGCGGTACTGCATCGGCGTGAGGCTGGCGATCTCCGGCGGCAGGCCCGCCGCGACAGCCGGGACCGTCGCAATGTTACAGGCGCCGCTTGCAAGAACCAGCGTCCGACATCGCCATGGACCCTGGTCGGTTGCCACCTCGTAGCCGCCGTCCACTTGGCGCACACGCGTGACCGTCGTGCGCGCCTGGACCGGGGCACCCGAGGCGCCGGCATATCTCTTCAGATAGCCGACGACCTCAGTCACGCTCATGTAGCCGTCTGGATCGTCACCGTCATAGGTGTATCCGGGAAGGCGGCTCTGCCAGTTTGGCGTGAGAAGGCGAAGCGAGTCCCACCGCTCCGTCTGCCACGAGTTGGCGACCTCGCCCCGCTCGATCAACACATGGTCGATCGAGCGGTCGGTGAGGTGCTTGCTCGTGGCAAGTCCGGACTGGCCGGCGCCGATGATGACGGTCGTTACGTGCCGCACGACGCTCGCCTCTCCGCTCGCCGTCAGTTGACGGTGACGAAGACATTCGTCGGGTTGGTGATGATGTCGAACACCGCCGACCGCTTCTGCGACTGGGCAACCAGCGACTTGATGTCATCCGGGCTTGCATCGGCGTGAATGTCGAAGTGGACGCGGATGCCGCCAAAGCCGTTGCGAATGTCGTCATCCATGCCGAGGATGCCCTGGATGTCCATGTCACCCTCGAGTGTGGCCTTGACCGAGTGAAGCTGGATGCCGCGGCGCTGGGCGACCGCGGCAACACCGGCAGTGAGGCAGCTCGCGAGCCCTGTGAGAACTATCTCGACCGGAGTGGGCGCGCTGTCCTCGGACGCGAAGACCTTCGGATGATCGGCTTCCACGCAGAAAGTCTTGTCCGCGGGACTGCTCGGCGCCGAGGCCGAAGAAGCCGCCGATCACGGAGCGGCTGTGCGTTCCGGTCACCCATTCACAGCTTGCGCGCCACTTGAACTGGGCGGCCTCGGGCGCCTGCTCGAGCGCCTCGCGCGCACCCAACAGCGCATCGACGTTTACGCCGTTGTTGACCTTCGCGGCGTTCGAATCTGTCGTATTGGTCATTCTCTCTCTCCTGGTTGTTGAACTGCTCCAAGGGACCGCGGATCGACGGAAGCTTCACGCAGGAGCGAGGAAGTGACCGCCGGAAGTAGCGGCCGAATTTTCTTCCTGCCCACGCGCGTCGATCTGAGCACCATTCTTCGATAGGTGCTCAAGGATGAATCGGTTCACTTCGGCGGATGCGTGATCAGCCACATGTACCCCGCATCGGAATCGAACAGTGGCGCGCACGAGGCAGCGCCTCGGCCAGAAGCCTAACGATGGTGCGCGATCGTCCCGGCGAATGCGTAGCGCACAGGATCAGCGTCGGCATGTCGATGCCTGCGTACGCGGCCAGTGACGTCGGTTCCTCGATTAAGATCCAGAGATGATGTGCAATATGGTCCGCCAGCCGGGCGAACTGCGTCTTCCTGCCGTCAGGCAGATCTGCTGAGGTCATGCTCGTATCTCGCTGACTTTGTCTGTTCTTGTTGGGACTTGAGCGCCCATCTAATGTGAGTATCGATATACGCGTCCGCGAAGGCGCATGCTTGAAGCGAGCACCCAGAATTTCTTGAGATATCGTCCACTTTCGCGTTTTCCCGCGCCACGCCGTTAACCGGGCTGGCAGCATCGAGACAGAGCCTCAAGAAAGCACGCAGAGTTCGCCGCACCGATTCGGTTCACAGGAAACGCACGGATGTAGTCCGCGGTGCGACAGGAACAGACCGCCGCATCGACGCGACGTGTTTCAGATGCGAGACGTCGTGGGCCACGTTGTGTGACCTAGGCGACAGGGAGCTAATGGATGTCGGTACTTCACGCGGCGAGATCGGTCACGTCGTCGAACCGAGGTATCGACCCGCGAGGCATCCGATCCTTTCGACGAATATCTGATATCGGCACCGGTTGAGATGGTCGGAATTGACAGGATCAGGCCCGCCCCGGTGCCAACTTCCAATATGGGTCGTCACTAGCAGACGTAAAAATCGTGACTTCCTACGACCGCTTGATCCAGTAAGCGGGCATCGAATCTACGCTTCAGCCTCTCTCGCTCCTCCGAAAGGGATTCAAACCTGACGAAAGATTCGTCGTGAGATGCGGCTCTCTCGCTTCACTTTCCTGAACTATACTAAAATAACGTAGTACGAAGCTCTGGAGAAAAATGCCGTCTCCAACAGCAAATTGCCGTCTCTTCGGCAATCTCCAGTACGGTCCTTATGCTAGAAGGTCTCAGTTTGTTGGGCATTTTGCGCCAGGTTGACCAGGCTCAATGGCTGACCGCCCCGATCGGTGGCGGAGAGAGTGGGATTCGAACCCACGGTACGGTTTCCCGCACACACGCTTTCCAAGCGTGCGCCTTAAGCCACTCGGCCATCTCTCCGGAGGCCCTCTCTTGAAGGGGCAGGAACGATTTTGCAAGGGACGCCGGGCGTCATGGTCGAAATTTCCTCAATTGTTTGAATTTATTTGATAATTTGACGGCTTGCCGTGGCCGGCATTGGGAGCGTGTCTATGCCTTGAACCGAAATCGGGGTATCGCCGACGACCGTAACGGCAACCAACCGGCAGAGGACGGCATGACGATCACGCGAGCGCTCTTGTGCTCCATCCTGATATCGGCATTCGCCGCCGGCGCAGCAGGGCCGGCGACGGCGCAGGCGTGCACCAAACAGGGCGTGGATGTGAGCTGTGACGACGGCCGGCGCGGAATCTTTGCTGGCGATGCCATCGTATGGGCCGACGGCACGCGATCGAGGCTGGCCTCACCGCATCCGAGCGTCATCGTCGGCAACAAATCGTCGGTCATCGTCGGACCCGGCGTATTCGTCGGCCAAGGCAAGGGCGTCGTTCCGATGGAAAATCCGAGCGCGCCCAGCAAGGCGCGTTGCCCGGTTCTGGATGGCGTGTCTTATTGCTATTAGTGATACCGCGCGCCGCCATTGGCGGAGCGGAGCGGCAAAAGCTCCGGCTGATCCGTCACGATCGGCCCGATCTCGCTCCTGTCGAACCGGGTGTCCTGCAGCGCTTCGATGAAATCGGCAAACCATTGCTGGATCGTATGGTCACGCAATTTCGTCATCATCGCTTCCCAACGCAGCCGCCGTTCGGTCAGCGGCATCGACAGCGCGGTCGCAATAGTGCGCGCCATGCCGTCGATATCGTGCGGGTTCACCAGTAGCGCCGTATCGAGCTCGTTGGCGGCGCCGGCGAATTTCGACAATACGAGCACGCCGGGATCGGCGGCATTTTGTGCAGCGACATATTCCTTGGCGACCAGATTCATCCCGTCCTGTAGCGGCGTCACCACGCCGACCTGCGCGGTGCGATAGAGGCCGGCGAGCACGGCCTGGCTATAGCCCTTGTTGAGATAACGGATCGGCGTCCAGTCGGCTTCGCCATGGATGCCGTTGACGTCGGTGACGAGTTTCGCTACCTCGCTCTGCAGGTTGCCATACGCCTCGATCGCGCCGCGCGACGGGGTCGCGATCTGCAGCAGCGACACGGTGCGCGCCAGCGACGGATATAAGTTCCACATACAGTCGAATGCCTTGATGCGGTTGACCAGGCCCTTGGAATAATCCAGCCGGTCGACGCCGATCGCGAGCTTCTCGCCATTCAGGCTGCGGCGCAGCCGTGAGACGTCCGGATGGGTGGATGCCTTGGCTGCCAGTTGGGCAAATTTTTCCGGATCGATGCCGATCGGAAATACCGCGGCGCGCGTCCTGCCGTATTTCGAGGTCACGACGCCATCGTGGGCTACGAGCCCGAGATCGGACTGAACGTAAGACAGAAAGTTCTCGCAATCGTCCTCGGTTTGAAAACCGATGAGGTCATAGGCGAGCATCGCCTCGATCAGTTCGCGGTGATGCGGCACGCCACCGATGACGTCGCGTGTTGGCCACGGCGTATGCAGGAAGAAACCGACCGGCTGCGCGACACCGAGATCGCGCAATTCCGCTCCGAGCGCGAGGAAATGATAGTCCTGAATCCAGAACGCTGAATCGGCTTTCCTGAATCGCAGCAGCGCACGCGCCATGAACGCGTTCACTTCGCGATAACTGGTGTAATCGTCCTGGGAAGCTCGGATCAGATCGGCGCGCGAATGCAGCGCCGGCCACAACGCAGAATTCGCAAACCCTTCGTAATAGCCGCCGTAATGCGCAGCCGGCAGATCGAGCATCGCCAGCGCGCCGGCGCCCAAAGCTTCAACCTCCGCGAACGGTTCCTTCGAGTTCCCGTCGCGCACGCGCCCACTGGAACCGACCCAAATTGCTCCGGATTTCTCTACAACAGGCAACAAAGCCGCTGCGAGCCCGCCTGTCATGGGTTCGTTGGGTTTGCCCCGCGCAACACGATTAGAAACGACGACGAGGTTCACAGGTCCCCTCCTGTTTTGCCACCCGCGAATTAACAACCATTCATCAATATGGTTCCCGGCCAACCTTTCAACGAATTGAAACCAAATTCGGGCTGGAACGAGAGGAACTCACGAAAGCTCGCGAAAAAGAAAATTTTCCGGGAGAATCCGAGAGAAGTTGTGTGATGCGCGAAGAAAGCGTGTTCGAAAATCGGCCGCGCCGCCAAATTCAGTACCGATTTATGGCAGCGCTGCGTCCCTTTCGTCGTCGAGCAGATGCGAGAGAAATTCCCTGACGTCGCTTGGTGCATCGAAATGTCCAGCCACGCCCTTGGCGCGGCGGCCGACGGAAAATGCAAGACCATCGAGATCCGGCATGATGGCAAACACCGACTCGTCGGTGACGTCGTCGCCGATGAAGAACGGACGGCGGCCTTTGAACGGCTCGTGTGTCATCAACTCCAACACGCCACTCGCTTTGGTGAAACCGGAATGCTTGATTTCGCAGACCGATTTGCCCGGCAGCACTTCGATCGGCGCATTCGGCAGATCCGCCCTGATCAGAGAAACCGCTTCGTAGATCGCCTTCTCCGCGTGCGGCGCGAGACGAAAATGCAGCGCAAGCGAATATCCCTTGTCTTCCAGCAGTATTCCGGGGCTCAGCCGTGCGATAGCCGCGAGCCGGCGCTTCAATTCCTTGTCCAGCGGCGGAGCATGGGCAGCGACTGCTTCACTGTCAGCCTGCAGGCGCATTTCCGCACCGTGGCCGCCAACGGCGGGAAACTGATCCGGCGCAAAAATCAGATCGATATCATTGAGCGAACGGCCGCTGACCAGTGCCAGCGCGCCGTTGGTTCGCTGATGCAGGCGATGGAGTGTCTTGGCGAGCCCTGGCGGCACCCAGACCTCACGCGGCGTCGGCGCGAAATCGAGCAGCGTGCCGTCGATGTCGAGCAGCACGGCGGTCTCGCTCAAATGCGGTACCAGCGAGCGCGGCACCGGAACGACTTCCGGCGCACCTTCATCGTCAGCGATATCGTCTTCCATTGCCATTTCGGCCAGTTCCTGATTCATCCTATCCTACTCCACAAAGGCTAGCGGCCGTGCGACAGATTCGAGCGATTTGCGCTCGGCCGCGATAGCGTAACGCCACGCGACCGCCGCGGCCGCAACCATCAATACCGACCCCAAAAGGTAGCCGGCGAAAACACTGTTGCGCGATCCCGTATCGATCAACGCACCGAACAAAGCGGGCCCGGCCACACCGCCGATGCCGGTCCCGATCGCGTAGAACAGCGCGATCGCGAGCGCACGGACTTCCAGCGGAAAGGTCTCGCTGACGGTGAGATAGGCAGCACTTGCCGCCGGCGAGGCAAAGAAGAAGATCACCATCCACGCGATCGTCTGGGTCTGCGCGCTCAAGGCGCCGATCGAGAACAGATAGCCCGATAGCGCGAGCAGAATGCCCGAAACGCCATAGGTCAGCGTTATCATGACACGGCGGCCGAGTGTGTCGAACAGTCGGCCGAGCAACAGCGGCCCCAGAAAATTGCCGGCCGCAAACGGCAGGATGTACCAGCCGACATGACTGGCCGGGATGGCGAAGAAGTCCGTCAGCACCAGCGCGAAGGTAAAGAAGATCGCGTTATAGAAAAACGCCTGCGAGACCATCAGAACCAAGCCGACCAGCGATCGCTGGCGATAGACCGAGAAGAGCGTCCGCGCCACTTCGCCGAGCGGGGTGTGACTGCGCATCCGCAATCTGATCTTCGGGAACTCCTGTTGATCCTGCACCTGCCCTGTTGACGATCTCTCGATCTCGTCGACGATCGCATGCGCTTCGTCCGGACGGCCATGAATCATCAGCCAGCGCGGGCTTTCCGGAATCCACATCCGCATCACGAACACGACCAGGCCAAGACAGGCCCCGGTGAGATAGGCCAGCCGCCAGCCAAGATCCGGACCAATAAGCGCGGGGTCGAGTAGAACGATAGAGCTGACGGCACCGATCGCAGCTCCGATCCAGAAACTGCCGTTGATCACCAGATCGGTCCAGCCGCGGTAGCGCGCCGGCACCAATTCCTGGATCGTCGAATTGATCGCGGTATATTCGCCGCCGATCCCGGCACCGGTCAGAAATCGAAATAGCGCGTAACTTGCTACACTCCAGGATAACGCCGTCGCAGCGGTCGCCGTCAGATAGACCGCAAGCGTAATGAAGAACAGTTTCTTGCGCCCGATGCGGTCCGTCAACCAGCCGAAACCAAGCGCTCCGAGTACGGCTCCGGCGAGATACGCGCTATTGGCAAAGCCGACATCGAAATTCGAAAAGCGGAGTGTCGGACTTTCCTTCAATGCGCCGGACAAGGCGCCCGCCAGTGTGACTTCCAACCCATCGAGAATCCAGGTGATCCCGAGCGCGAGCACGACACGGGTATGAAAGCCGCTCCAGCGCAGATTATCGAGCCGCGCCGGAATGCTGGTCTCGATAACGCGATCATTGTTCTGCTTTGCGGGTGAAGGAACGGAGGCATTATCGTCCACTGCGAAACCACCCCGTATCGGCTGCACATTCATCGGATTGAACCAACGAGAAAACGCCTCGGAACACCCAGCCCCAAGGTTCTCTGGCCAAAACTTGCGGCAAACTGATGCCCGCCACGCCAAGACAACGCCCCAACGGTGTCACGGTTCCCGCATCGCGGCAACGGAACCGGACGGATTTGGTGCCGTTTTCCGGTGACATTGATTGGAGTTGAAAATGGCCGAACGTCGAAAAGCCAGAGGTCCGCGCAAAACCGCGACACGCAAGAGTGCCCGCAGAACATCAACGGCGAAGAAAACGTCGAGCAAACGGTGGTCGCAGCGAGTCACACGGGAAAGCGACGCGCTCGATCTCAAGCGCGGCGTCTTCAAACTGACAAGCGCGAAGAAAATCGCGACGTCCCTCAAACGATCGGCAGAACAAAGTTCACGCCGCAAGACCGGCGCCTATCGCTCGGCGCTGTCGATGCTGACCTTCTACATCAACCGCGCCGGCAAAACTTTGCCGAAAGCACAACGCACGCGATTGGAGCGCGCGAAGGTCGAACTGAAGCATCAGTTTCACCGCGACTGACGTCGTCCCGGCGAAGCAGGGCGTCCGCGGCTTCTCTTCAGCGCCCTAAGCCGCGCGAATATTTGCCATGAAGCGGTCGAGCTCTTCACGCAGGCGGGTGCTTTCGCTCGACAGCGTACGCGCGGAATTCAGCACCTCCTCCGAAGCCGCGCCAGTTTCAGTCGCGCCTCGATTGACCTGCATGACGCTGGCGGCGGCTTCCTGGGTACCTTGCGCGACGTTCTGGACGCTGCGCGCGATCTCTTGCGTCGCCGCGCTCTGCTGCTCGACCGCATTGGCGATCGTATTGGCGATATCCGAGATCTTGCCGATGGTGCCGCCGATCTCCTTGATCGCAGCGACCGATTCCTGCGTCGCGCCCTGCATGCCCATGATGTGATTGGAAATCTCGTCGGTCGCTCTCGCGGTCTGGCTGGCCAGCGATTTCACTTCAGACGCGACCACGGCAAATCCACGGCCGGCATCGCCTGCGCGAGCCGCCTCGATGGTCGCGTTCAGCGCAAGCAGATTGGTTTGCTCGGCAATCGCCGTGATCAGCTTGACCACGTCGCCGATCTCCTGCGCCGCGCGCGACAGCTTGCCGATACGGCCATCGGTTTGCTCGGCCTGACGTACGGCGGCTCCGGCGATCTGGCTCGATTCCTTCACGCGCCGGCCGATTTCGTCAACCGAGGCGGACAGCTCTTCGGTCGCGGACGCCACCGATTGCATGTTGCTGGAGGCCTCTTCCGAGGCGCCGGCAACCTGGCTCGACAGGCCCTGGGTGGTTTCCGCCGTCCGAGTCAACGTTCCCGCCGCCGCTTCAAGCTGCACGGCCGATGCCGAGACGTTGGAGACGATAGCGCCGACCGCCGTTTCGAATTCGTCGGCAAAGCGGATGAGTTCGGCACGTCGCGCGGCGCTGCTCGCCTTGTTCTGCGCCTCTTGCGTCGCGGCATCGCGTTCGGCCTTGGCGACGGCCTGCATCTTGAACTCCTCGACCGCGCCCGCCATCTCGCCGAGTTCGTCCTTACGTCCGAGACCGGGAAGCACGACGTCGAAATTGCCGGCAGCGAGTTCGCGCATCGCATTGCACATCGCCGCAATCGGGCGAGAAATGCCCTTGCCGAGGAAGAAGGCCCAAACGCAGCCGAGCACGAAGCCGCCGGCGGCCAGAATCAGGATCAGGCGTTCGGTCTCGCCGATGGTCGCATCCGACTCCGCTTCAAGCCGATTCTGATCGGCCAGCAGGTCCGATTTCATCGCGCCCGAGCCCTTGTTGATCGCGGCGGCCGATTCCGTCATCTCGATGGTCAATTCATCGATCTCTTTCGAATTATCGATCAGTTTGGTCAGCGACTGACGGTATTCGTCCAGCAACGCCGCAACTTCCTTGATACTTTGCTGAATCTTTTCATTGTTCGACGAGATCGCCTTCAGCGAATTGTCGACGAATTTCAGACGCGCCATGGCGCTGGTCGCGACCGTCTTGTCCGAGTTGACAATGAACGTATTGACGAGCGCCGTCGTTGCCTGAAATTGCTCCGCGACTTTCTTTGAGCCGAGCGTGATCAGTTGGAGTTCCGTATCGTCGGCGTTGCTGGGAAGGTCGTCGAGCTTGTATCGCAGCGAGTTGCCGGAGCGCATAAGCTGGTTCTGCGCGATCCGCGTGCTCTCTTCCTTGACCTTGAGAATGTCGGCAAAGATCTTGGTGAAGGCACGGAACTCCCGCTCCAGTTTCGTGACCTGATCGAGCCGCGCCGGGTTGGTGGTGCCCTTCATCGAAGCAATGATGGCTTCCTTCAGGCTCGCTTCAGCCGCCAGTGCCGCCTTGCCGTCCTCCTCCTTGCCGGTGGCGACGAAATAGCGCGCCAGCGACCGGTAGGAGATCAGCTCGCGGTCGATATTGCGCGCCAGATCGGCTTCTGTGACGCTGCGCCGGTACGAATTTACGCTGGCGGAAACCCGCTCAAAGCCGAGATAGGCAATGCCCATGCTGGCGGCTGAGATCGCCAGCGTCACAGCAAAGCCGAGCATGATCTTGGCGCGGAACCGGAGGGTTGGGAGTTTGATTGGAAACGATCCTGCGCGCTTTGATAGTCCCACCTCGACCCCCCGTTTTCATTCTGAAAACTGATCGGCGTCCGGGGCGTTGGCCCCAGACCCGGAGCGCAAAACTAGGGCAGAATGGATAAGGCTACGTAAATTTACGGAGGGATTCCCTCGGCTTGCCGGGCAAGCGGCGCGTTTTTCCTCACCTTCCCCCGGCGGCTGAGGATTTCCTCCGCGCTTCGCAATCACAACTCGCTCGCGACCAAAATCCTAGTTGCAAGTTCCCGCCGCCCTGTTTCTAATTGGAATAATTAGAAAACATCGGGAGGTATCACGCGTGTCTACAGTCAAATTGACGGTGAACGGCAAGGCGGTCTCAGCCGATGTCGAGGACCGGACCCTCCTTGTTCATCTCCTGCGCGAAAATCTGAACCTGACCGGCACTCATGTCGGCTGCGACACCAGCCAATGCGGCGCTTGCGTCGTCCATATCGACGGGCGCGCGGTCAAATCCTGCACCGTGCTGGCGGGTCAGGCCGCAGGCTCCAATGTCACCACCATCGAGGGCATCTCCAAGGGAGACGAGTTGCACCCGATGCAGGCGGCGTTCCGCGACAATCACGGACTGCAGTGCGGCTATTGCACGCCCGGCATGATCATGTCGGCGATCGATATCGTGCACCGCTATGGCGGCAAGCTCGACGAGGCGACCGTCCGGCACGAGCTGGAAGGCAACATCTGCCGCTGCACCGGATACCACAACATTGTCAAATCGGTGCTCGACGCGGCCGGCCGCATGAAGGTCTCGCAGGCGGCGGAGTAGCCCCGGCAGGCCACCCCGAATACAAGACCGCCACGTTTCGATGGAAACGGCGGAAACAATAACTCCGTTTGGGAGGACAGGACATGGGCGTTGAAGGCATTGGCGCAAGCGTCGTGCGCAAGGAAGACCGCCGTTTCATTACCGGCAAAGGCCGCTACGTCGACGACATCAAACTGGTGGGCTTGACCCACGCCCACTTCATCCGCAGCCCGCACGCCCATGCCAAAGTAAAGAGTATCGATTCATCCGCCGCGATGAAGATGCCCGGCGTCGTTGGCGTCCTCACCGGCCAGCAGATCGTCGATGACAAGATCGGTAATCTCATCTGCGGCTGGGCAATTACTTCCAAAGATGGCACCGGCATGAAGATGGGCGCATGGCCGGCGATGGCGCCGGAAACCGTGCGTTTCGTCGGCCAGGCTGTCGCGGTAGTGATCGCCGAGACCAAGAACCAGGCTCGCGATGCCGCGGAAGCCGTGGTCGTCAATTACGAGGAACTGCCGGCTGTCCCGGACATTCGCGCTGCGATCAAGGCAGGCGCACAGCAGCTGCATCCGGAAGCCCCGGGCAATGTGATTTACGACTGGACCATCGGCGAAGAAGCCGCAACAGACGCCGCGTTCAAATCAGCCGCCAATGTCGTCGCGCTCGATATCACCAACAACCGCCTGGTTCCGAACGCGATGGAGCCCCGCGCGGCAATCGCTGAATATGATGAAGCCGAAGAGCATTTTACGCTCTATACTACGTCGCAAAATCCGCATGTCGCCCGCCTCGTGCTGTCGGCGTTCTATAACATCGCGCAGGAACACAAGCTGCGGGTGGTGGCGCCGGACGTCGGCGGCGGCTTTGGCTCCAAGATCTTCATCTATCCCGAAGAGATGGTGGCGCTGTGGGCCTCCAAGAAAGTAGGGCGTCCGGTGAAGTGGACCGGCGATCGCACGGAAGCCTTCCTGACCGACGCGCATGGCCGCGATCACGTCACCAAGGCGGAGATGGCGTTCGACAAGGACAACAAGATCACAGCGATACGCGTGAAGACCTACGCCAATCTCGGCGCCTATATGTCGCTGTTCTCCTCCTCGGTGCCGACCTACCTCTACGCGACGCTGCTGTCGGGCCAGTACAACATCCCCAACATCTTCGCCGAGGTGATCAGCGTCTACACCAACACGGTGCCGGTCGACGCCTATCGCGGCGCGGGCCGGCCTGAAGCCAGTTTCGTAGTGGAACGGTTGATGGAGACCGCGGCGCGGCAGTTGAAGGTCGATCCGACCGAACTGCGCCGCAAGAATTTCATCACCCAGTTCCCACATCAGACGCCTGTCATCATGGCTTATGATATCGGCGATTTCGGCGCCTCGCTCGACGCCGCGATGAAGGCGATCGACTACGCCGGTTTCCCCGCGCGCAAGGCAAAGGCGAAGAGTGAAGGCAAACTGCGCGGCATCGGCGTCTCCTGCTACATCGAGGCCTGCGGCATCGCGCCGTCGAAAGCGGTCGGCAGCCTGGGCGCCGGCGTCGGACTGTGGGAATCCGCCGAGGTCCGCGTCAACCCGGTCGGCACCATCGAAGTCCTGACCGGTTCGCACAGCCACGGCCAGGGCCATGAGACGACGTTCTGTCAGTTGGTCGCCGAGCGCCTCGGCGTTCCCATCAGCCAGGTGCAGATCGTCCATGGCGACACGGACAAAGTGCAGTTCGGCATGGGCACTTATGGCTCACGCTCGCTCGCGGTCGGCGGCACCGCCATCGTAAAGGCGATGGAAAAGGTCGAGGCCAAGGCGAAAAAGATCGCAGCCCATGCGCTCGAGGCGTCCGAGAACGACATCGTCATCGAGAATGGTGAGTTCAAGGTCACCGGCACCGACAAGTCGATCGCGCTGCCGATGGTCGCGCTCGCGGCCTACACCGCGCACAATCTGCCTGACGGCATGGAGCCGGGCCTGAAGGAGACCGCGTTCTACGACCCGACCAACTTCACGTTCCCGGCCGGGGCCTATATCTGCGAAATGGAAGTCGATTCCGGCACCGGCAAAACATCCTTCGTCAACTTCGTGGCGGCGGACGATTTCGGCCGGCTCATCAACCCGATGATCGTCGAAGGCCAGGTCCATGGCGGACTGGCCCAGGGCATCGGCCAGGCGTTGCTCGAAGGCGCCGTGTACGACTCCAGCGGCCAGCTTCTGACCGCGTCGTTCATGGATTACACCATGCCGCGCGCGGACGATTTGCCGTCGTTCAAGCTTTCGCACACCACGACGCTTTGTCCGGGCAATCCGCTCGGTGTCAAGGGCTGCGGCGAGGCCGGCGCGATCGGTGCATCGGCTGCCGTGATCAACGCGATCACGGACGCGATCGGCAACAACAAGCTTGAAATGCCGGCGACGCCTGATCGCGTCTGGCACGCCATTCACGGTTGAGGGAGTAGAGCCATGTACGAGACCATCTATCATCGCCCCTCCTCCGTCGACGACGCCGTAGCGCTGTTCGCCAAGGGTTCGGAGTCAAAATATCTCGCCGGCGGCCACACGCTGATCCCGGTGATGAAGCAGCGGCTGGCCTCGCCATCCGATGTCATCGATCTCGGAAAGATCAAGGAGTTGGTCGGGATTGAAGTTTCCGGCGACACACTGACGATCAAGGCCGCCACGACCTATTTCGATATTATGCAAAGCGCCGATGTGAAAAAATCGATCCCGGCGATCGCCTACCTCACCTCCGTGCTCGGCGATCCCGCGGTACGCTACCGCGGCACGATCGGCGGCTCGATCGCCAACAACGATCCCGCGGCGGATTTTCCCGCCGCGCTAGTTTCGCTGGGGGCGACGGTAAAGACCAACAAGCGCTCGATTTCGGCCGACGATTTTTTCAAAGGCTTGTTCACGACAGCGCTTGAGGATGGCGAGATCATCACCGCTGTCTCCTTCCCCGTTCCGGCCAAGGCTGGCTACGCGAAAATGCGACACCCGGCCTCGCGGTTCGCGTTGACCGGCGTGTTCGTCACCAAGACCAAGGCGGGAGATGTCCGTGTCGCCGCGACGGGCGCATCACAAAACGGCGTTATGCGAGTACCGGCGATCGAAGCCGCGCTGAAGGCAAACTGGTCGGCCGGCGCTGTGGACGGCGTTACGATCCCTGCCGACGGCATGCTGACCGACATCCATGGATCGGCCGCCTATCGTGCCAATCTGATCAAGGTGATGGCGCAGCGCGCGGTTACCGCTGCGGGCTAGTTAGCGTCAAAACGCGAAGTTATACGCAGCGGCGCGCAGCAATGCGCGCCGCACTGCATTTGGTCAGATTCTCTCCAAAAGATGCTTGCCACGCCCTCGCTTCGGCGAGACAATTTAGCTAATGGGCTAATTAAGATGCCTCTCCGGGAGAGAAACCAACGTGCTCGACAAACCAGCCCCCCAATCCGCTGTTCGCACTTCCGGTCCGCTCGCCGGTTACCGCATCGTCGAATTCGCCGGCATCGGCCCGGGCCCGTTCGCCTGCATGATGCTGGCCGACATGGGCGCCGAAGTCGTCACGCTGGATCGCGTCGGCGCCAAAAAGAATTTGAAATCGGTGGCGGGGCGCGGACGCAAGGTCGTCGAACTCGACTTGAAGGACAAGGCCGCGGTCGCGCAGGTTCTCGATCTGCTCGCCAATGCCGATGCGCTGATCGAGGGTTTTCGTCCCGGCGTGATGGAACGCCTCGGTCTCGGGCCCGACATTGTGCTGGCGCGTAACCCACGCCTTGTGTTCGGCCGCATGACCGGCTGGGGCCAGGAAGGTCCGCTGGCGCAGGCCGCCGGCCATGACATCAATTACATCTCGGTGACCGGCGCGCTTGCTGCGATCGGCACCAAGGAAAAGCCGGTGCCGCCGCTCAACCTGGTCGGCGATTTCGGCGGTGGCGCGCTCTATCTCGTGGTCGGCGTGCTCGCCGCCCTCCTGGAAGCGTCGAAATCCGGCAAAGGCCAGGTGGTCGATGCCGCAATGTGCGACGGCGCGGCCTCGCTGATGTCGATGTTCTTCGACATGACGGCGATGGGGCGATGGGTCGAAGGGCGCGAGCAGAATTTCCTCGATGGTGGCGCGCATTTCTACGGCATCTACGAATGCTCCTGCGGCAACTTCGTTTCGATCGGCTCGATCGAGCCGCAGTTCTACGCCCTGCTGCGCCAGCACGCTGACCTGACCGACGCCGACTTCGATGCCCAGATGGACCGCAAAGCTTGGCCGTCCCTGAAGGACAAGCTGACAAAGATATTCAAGAGCAAGACCCGCGAAGACTGGTGCAAGATCATGGAAGGCACCGATATCTGCTTCGCGCCAATCCTGACCATGGCGGAAGCACCAAAGCATCCGCACAATGCGGCACGCGAGATTTTCGTCGAGCGTCACGGCGTAACGCAACCCGCCCCCGCGCCGCGATTTTCGCGCACGCCATCGGCGATCAGGGACGCGGAGACGGCGGATATCGGCGAACTAACGAGCGCGTGGAAGGCGAAGCGATAGAGCCGTCTCGTCATGGCCGGGCTTGTCCCGGCCATCCACGCCTTCTTTACAGCGACAGCCAAGAACGTGGATGTCCCGGGACAAGCCCGGGCATGACGGTGAAATATCGCCCGGCTTCCTACGCCGCGTTATCCACCTTCAGCACACCTCTGCGAATCTGATCTTCCTCAATCGATTCGAACAGCGCCTTGAAATTGCCTTCGCCAAAGCCGTCGTCGCCCTTGCGCTGGATGAATTCGAAGAAGATCGGCCCGATCGCGTTGGCCGAAAAAATCTGCAACAGCACCTTTGTCTGCCCTCCATCGACAACACCCTCGCCGTCGATCAAAATGCCGTCGCGCTGCAGGCGGGCTACGTCCTCGCCGTGTTGGTGCAAGCGTGCATCGATCTTCTCGAAATAGGTGTCGGGCGGTGACGGCATGAACGGCAAACCATCTGCGCGCAACGTCTCGACGGTACGATAGATATCCTTCGCGCCGCAGGCGATGTGCTGGATCCCTTCGCCGCGATAGATGTTGAGATATTCCTCGATCTGGCCGGAATCGCCGGCGTCCTCGTTGATCGGAATCCGGATCTTGCCGTCCGGGCTAGTCAGCGCGCGAGAGAACAGGCCCGACGCACGGCCTTCAATGTCGAAGAAACGGATCTGGCGGAAATTGAACAGTTTTTCGTAGAAGCCGGTCCAGACATCCATGCGGCCGCGATGGACGTTGTGCGTGAGGTGATCGATGTAAAACAGCCCCGCACCGGCGGGACGAGGATTGTTCACGCCGAACCATTCGAACTCGAGATCATACGCCGACCCCTTGGCGCCGTAGCGGTCGACGAAATAAAGCAGACTGCCGCCGATGCCTTTAATCGCGGGAACGTCGAGCGTCTTCTGCCCAGATGAAACGTCGGCCGGTTCCGCGCCCAGCGACAGCGCGCGCTCATGGGCTTGCTTCGCATCAACCACGCGAAACGCCATCGACGGCGCGCAGGGCCCATGCGCGGCCACGAAATTGAATCCGTGAGTACCGGGCTCCTCGTTGACGAGGTAATTGATGTCGCCCTGGCGATAGACCGTGATCTTTTTGGTCTTGTGGCGGGCGACCGGCACATAACCCATCAGCCTGAACAGCGCGTGGAGTTCCGCGGGATTCGGGTGTGCATATTCGACGAATTCGAACCCATCGGTGCCCATCGGATTGTCGGCGCTGATGACGGCGGCCGGCGCGTCGTGCGGAAATGGACCCATCGCGGAATCTCCCTGATTTAGCTGTTCGGATTTTCCGCCACATCGGGCGCAAAGTGCATGCAAACGGACCTTCCTTCGGCTATTATGGTGCACGATCCGTGCATCAGATAGGCATTATGCGCATGATATCGGTAGACGCGTTCGACCTCAAAATGTTGGCTGCGCTGCAGGAGGACGGCCGGTTGACCAACCAGCAACTGGCCGATCGCATCGGCCTGTCCGCCTCGCAATGCTCGCGGCGGCGGATGCGGTTGGAAGAGGAGAAGGTGATAGCCGGCTATCACGCCGACCTCGCCGGCGAGGCGCTCGGCTTCAATTTGATCGCCTTCATCCACATCACGCTGGCAACGCACTCACCTGACAACGCCAAGAAATTCCGTGCGCTGGTCAACCGCGTTGACGATATTCAGGAGGCCTATTCGCTCACCGGCGACGCCGATTATCTGCTGAAGGCCGTGCTGCGAGATCTGAAGAGCCTGTCGGATATCGTCAACAACGTGCTGATGCCGCACCAAAGCGTGGCTCACGTCCGCTCGTCGATCGTGCTCGACCGGCTAAAGGAGAGCTCAAAACTGCCGCTCAGGGAAGTGAGGGGTTAGCATGGCCCAAATCGAGGGAAATTCGCCATTCGTTTTCGCGACTCGATTTGCGATGATCTGGGTCAACCGAACCAACGAGACCGCCATGGCGCTGCAACTCCGACCAAACTGCGAATATTGCGACAATGACCTTCCGCCGAACGCGACCGACGCGCGTATCTGTTCCTATGAATGCACGTTCTGCGCAGACTGCGCCGAGAACAAACTGCACAATGTCTGCCCGAACTGCGGCGGCGGCTTTGTACCACGGCCGATCAGGCCCGCGACGGAGCGGCGGCCCGGCGTGTCGGTCGCCAAGCATCCACCGTCGGACAAGCGCGTGCATCTCAAATACAGTCTTGATGACGTTGCGGCGCATTGTGCACGGTGGCGGGATGTTCCGCCGCAGGATCGCTAACCCGCCGTCAAAATCGTGCCCTCGACCTCGCCAAAACCGACGCGATAGCCGTCGCCCTGGCACCAACCTCGCATGACCAGCGAATCGCCGTCTTCCAGAAATGTGCGCTTGACGCCGCCTGACAGTTCGACCGGCTCGGTGCCGTTCCAGCTAATTTCCAAGCAGACTGCCGCGCTGATCCTTCTCCGGACCGCTGATCGTGCCACTTCCCAGGAGATCGCCGACGTTCATCGCGCAACCGGATGAAGCGTGGTGCACGAGTTGTTGCACCGACGACCAGTACATGTATTTGAAATTGGTGCGGCAGATGTTTTGCGCCTCGTTCATTGGCGCCGCGCGCAAGGCGACGTCGAGCCGCATGTCGTAATTGTTCGGCAGCGCTTGCCGCAGATAGGGCAGCGGCGCCGGATCCTGCGCCGGGCCATGAACCCGGAACGGCTCGAGCGCCTCGCGCGTCACGATCCACGGGCTGATCGAGGTCGCAAAGGCTTTTGCCTGGAACGGCCCGAGCGGCACATATTCCCACTGCTGGATATCGCGTGCACTCCAGTCGTTCAGGATCACGAAGCCGAAGATCATCTCTTCCGCCTGCTTCTCGGTGAGCATCTCGCCGATCGGCGACGACTGCCCGACCACGACGCCCATTTCGAGTTCGAAATCGAGCCGCTTGCACGGCCCAAAGCTCGGCACCTCCGCCGTCGGCGGTTTCAATTGCCCGCGCGGCCGCCGCACCTTGGTGCCGCTGACAACGACGGTGGATGCACGGCCGTTGTAGCCGATCGGCATATGCAGCCAATTCGGCTGCAACGCATTGTCCTTGCCGCGGAACATGACGCCGACATTGGTGGCGTGTTCCTTCGACGAATAGAAATCCGTGTAACCCGCGACCGCGATCGGCAGATGCATTTTGACATCCGCCATCGGCACCAGCGCGCGTTGACGAAGCTCGGGATTGTCACGAAGCTCCGGATTGTCGTGACGCAACAGCTCGCTGATCCGCGCGCGGGTCTTCGACCAGACCTTTGGCCCCAACGCCATGAACGGATTGAGCGACGACGCCGAGAACACACCGAGCGCACCGACATCGAGCCTGGAGTCCTGTTCGAGCTCCCAGAGATCGAGCACATAGTCGCCGATCGCCACGCCGACGCGTGGAGCCAGACCGTCCTTGGCGGAGAAGACGCCATAGGGGAGATTCTGGATCGGGAAGTCGGAGGTAGCGTCGACGGGAATGAAGGAGCGGAGTTTGGGATCGTTGGGGTGGGTCACGTAACTCTCCATCAACCGCCGTCATGACCGGGCTTGACCCGGCCATCCACGACTTCTCTCTTACTGCCGCAAGACGTGCCCGGGCATAACGACGTATCGTTCTGCGAGTGGCATTCACATCACGGCTTGCCCGGATCGAACCGCTTATCAAGTCCCTTCCAGCAATCGGCGTAATCATCCTGCAAGGTCGACGACTTCGCCGCGTATTCGGTGACACGTTGCGGATAGCGGGTTTCGAACATGAAGGCCATGGTGCCGGTCAGCTTGACCGGCTTCAATTCGCTGTTGCTGGCATGATCGAAGGCGTCGAGCGCGGGGCCGTGCGGCAACATCTGATTGTGCAGGCTGACGCCGCCGGGTGTAAAACCTTGCGGCCTGGCGTCGTAGACGCCGTAGATCAGTCCCATGAACTCCGACATGATGTTCATGTGATACCAGGGGGGACGGAAGGTGTTTTCCGCCACCATCCAGCGCTCCGGGAAAATCACGAAGTCAATGTTGGCGGTGCCCGCAGTTTCCGAAGGCGAAGTAAGCACCGTGAAGATCGATGGATCGGGATGGTCGAACCCGATCGCGCCAACCGGCGAGAAGGTACGCAGATCATATTTGTACGGCGCGTAATTGCCGTGCCACGCCACCACGTCGATCGGCGAATGCGGCAGGGTCGTCTTGAACAGCGAGCCACCCCATTTCACGAACAGGTCGGTCGGCGTATCCTTGTCCTCGTAAGCCGCAACGGGGGTGAGGAAATCGCGCGAGTTGGCAAGGCAATTGGCGCCGATCGGGCCGCGCTCCGGCAGCGTGAAGGCGCCGCCGTAATTTTCGCAGAGATAACCGCGCGCGGGCCCGCCCGTGATCTCGACGCGGAATTTCACCCCGCGTGGAATCACGACAATCTCGCCCGGCTCCGCATCGATGCGGCCGAACTCGGTGACGAGGCGAAGATTGCCCTGCTGCAGCACAAACATCAATTCACCGTCAGCATTGTAGAAATTCTGGTCGACCATCGATTTGGTGATGAGATAGACATGCGCGGCCATGCCGGCCTGGGTATTGGCATCGCCTGCGGTCGTCATGGTCTGCACGCCCTGCAGGAAGGTTTTGTCGTCCTTCGGGATCGGCGCCGGATCCCAGCGCAGCTGCGCGATCGGCAGTTCATATTCGTGGCACGGCGCGGTGCGCCACAGCCCGGCATCGACTTTGGCGAAACGCCCCGAATGCCTCACCGACGGCCGGATGCGATAGAGCCACGAGCGCTCATTAGCGCCGCGCGGCGCGGTAAACGGCGAGCCCGAGAGTTGCTCGGCATAGAGCCCGTAAGCGCAACGCTGCGGCGAGTTGCGCCCGATCGGCAGCGCACCGGGCAGCGCCTCGGTCTCAAAGCTGTTGCCGAAGCCGGACATATAGCCCGGCGTGACTTGGGCGGAAGCTCGGTTGATCGCGTCGGGCGAGGTGTTGATATTCATGGTCATCCTCCTCCTTGCAAAGCGGCCCACATTTCCTGATCGCGCTGATCGGTCCAGATCACGGGATCGTCGATTCCGGATGCTTCGTCGAACGCGCGCGAGACATTGAACGGCAAGCAGTGCTCGTAGATCGCAAAGCTCGAGAATTTCGGATCCATAACTTCGCGCGTTGCTGCCATCGATTCTTTGAGATTGCGCCCCTTGGCTACCGAGGTTTCGGCCGCGCCATAGAGCGTCGTAACGAAATCGCGCGTCATCGCGATCGCATCGCGCGCGGTCGCCAGCCCCTTCAGCGCGTCGCCGCGACCGGGCGCAATGGCCTTGGGATTGAACGCGCGTATTTCATTCAGCGTCATCGGCCATTCGCGCAAATGCGCATCGCCGCAATAACAGGCCGAATGATACTCGATGAGGTCGCCGGAGAACATCACTTCCGCGTCCGGAACCCACGCCACGATATCGCCGGACGTGTGTCCGGCGCCAAGCTGCATCAGCTGGACCTCGCGTTTGCCGAGATAGATCGACATCTCGCCTTCAAATGTCAGCGTCGGCCAGGTCAGGCCGGGAATGCTCTGGGCATCCTGGAACAGGCGGGGAAAGCGGCCATATTCGGAATCCCAATCCTGCTGTCCGCGCTCCTCGACGAGGCGATAGGTTTCCGCCGAAGCGATAATCCCCTGCGCCTTGTAGGCGGAAGCGCCCAGCACACGAACCGCGTGGTAATGCGATAGCACGACATATTTGATCGGCTTGTCGGTGACGGTGCGCACCCGCTCGATCACCTTGTTGGCCATCGCTGGCGTAGCCTGCGCGTCGAACACGAGGCAGCCGTCGTCGCCGACGATGATCGCGGAGTTCGGATCGCCCTCGGCGGTGAAAGCGTAGAGATCGGTACCGATCTCGGAGAAGGTGACCTTCTTCTCCGACATATCTGACGTGGACGCGAAACCTTTGGCCATCAATTCATTCCCTGACTTCGTTTGAGCCGTAAATCATTGCTGTTGTTGCTGCTGTTGACTGGCGTCGAGCATACGTCGCTTGGCCAGCGCGATGGCTTCAGTCAGCACATCGAGATCGCCGATATGATTGGCGAGCACCAGAACCAGCGCCGCATCGAGGTCCGCACTCTGCGCGTCACTCAATCCGCGATGCGCCTCGACGATGGCGCGGAAGGCGTCATCGGGCTTGGCAAAGTTCGAACTGGTGGACAACGCCATGACAGACCTCAATTGTGACCAGCGGCGCGCGCCAATGCTGCATCCAGCGACGGACGGCTCGGGTGCCGGAACCGCGCCGCGACATAGCCATCGGGCCGCAGCAGATAGGCCGTGCCGGGCTCGGCGTCGTAGCGCTGAGTGGCCAGACCTGCGGCGTCGACGAACCCGTCATCGCCGCCAATGCGAAGCGTGCTTACACCGTCGGGCACTTCGGAAGATACACCATTGCCAAACGCCAGCAGCGTGAACCGCGTTCCCTTGCCGATGAAGGCTTCGGTCAGGAACATCGATCGGCCTGATCGCTCGGCAATCGGCGCATCGGGCATCGATGCGCCCGGTCGCGGGCCGCCGCGCCATTTGTCGGCGTCCGCGGTCGATAGCGGCGAGTGGTAGATCGACGGCACCGACAGGCGTCCGGCATTGACCATGCGCTTGCCGAATTCGGTTTCCTTCGCCAGCGACAGCACCGCCTTGCGCAGCCGCGCCTCCTGGTTGGAGCTCGGCGCCATGAAATCGGTCGAGCGGGTGGATTCGCGGATGTTCTCGTCCGCGGCCGCACTACGCTCGGTGTGATAGCTTTCGAGCAGCGCCTCCGGCGAACTCCCGCGCAGCACGCGATCGAGTTTCCAAGCGATATTCTCGGCGTCTTCCAGGCCGGAGTTCGCGCCCCGTGCGCCGAACGGCGAGACCTGATGCGCGGCGTCGCCGGCAAAGATCACGCGACCGTGCAAAAATCTATCCATCCGCCGGCACTGGAATTTGTAGAGCGAGATCCATTCGAAATCGAACTTGTCGTGGCCGAGCATACGTGCGATCCGGGGCCGCACATTCTCAGGACGCTTCTCGACCACGGGGTCGGCGTCCGGGTGAAGCTGCAGGTCGATGCGCCAGATATCGTCCGGCTGCTTGTGCAACAGCGCCGACCGCCCGGCATGGAAAGGCGGATCGAACCAGAACCAGCGCTCGGTCGGAAACGCCGCGGTCATCTTGACGTCGGCGATCAGGAACTGGTCCTCGAACACTTGCCCTGCGAATTCCGCACCCACCATCTGCCTCAGCGAGGAGCGCGCGCCGTCGCAGGCGACGACAAAATTCGCGTGCAGCCGATACGGACCGTCCGGCGTCTCTATCGTCAGCAGCACGTGATCGTTGCGTTGCTTCAGCCCGATCACCTTGTTGCGCCAGCGCAGGTCGATGGCGGCAAGCTCCTCGACGCGATCGACGAGATAGGCTTCGGCATAAAATTGCTGCAGGTTGATGAAGGCAGGCCGCTTGTGGCCTTCTTCCGGCAACAGGTTGAACTGGTAAAGCTGCGTGGCGCCATGAAAGATCTTGCCGACGCTCCACACCACGCCCTTGTCGACCATGCGCTGGCCGATGCCGAGCCGATCCCAGAATTCCAGCGAGCGTTTTGAGAAACAGATCGCGCGAGAGCCCTCACCGATCCGGTCGGCGTCGTCGAGCAGCACGACACTTTGGCCGCGCTGCGCCAGATCGATCGCCAGCGACAAACCCACGGGCCCAGCGCCAACCACGACGACCGGATATTCGGCCGCATTCGCGCCCGAACGATCCTGGTCCGGATGCCTGCGATAGCCGAACTGGGTTTTGGTCTGCGTCATGTTTTGCCGCTAGCCAAGGGATTGCGATCTTGCTAAATTAGTCGCATCTGCAACTATCTTAAACCTCGTGCGAGCCGCGCCGTCAACTCAAATTGGAGCGATTTTTGGCAAACGCACTTTCGAGGCATGCGCCCGGACTTGATCCGGGGGTGGCGACCGGTCCGCGCAAGGAAAGTGCGGCCGGAAAGCGGCTCGACCTGTTCAAGTTCGTGCCGTTCCGCCTGAACCGGCTGGCGGCCGAGGTCAGCTCTGCGCTCTCGGTGGAGTACCAGGAGCGTTACGGGCTCGACATTCCCGAATGGCGCGTCCTGGCGACGCTCGGTTTCCGCAACGACGCCTGCAGCGCGCAATACATCGCCCATTGCACCCGCACGCATAAATCGACCATCAGCCGCGCGGTCACCGCACTGATGAAACGGCAGATGGTCGAACGCGTCGAGAACGCTGACGACCGCCGCGAGTTCCGCCTGCGCCTGACCCGCAAGGGCAAAGCGCTTTACGAGGAGCTGATCCCGCGCCTCCTTCGCAAGGAGCAGGAGATTCTGTCCTGCCTCTCAGCGCCAGAACGAAAGCAACTCGCGCTGCTGCTCGGAAAGGTCGAAAAGAGTCTTGATCTGGTGCAGACCAGCCAGGAGGCGGATGCGAAAGAGGCGTATTAGCCGCTCCAATCGTCATTCCCCGATGCGCAATTGCGCATCGTGGATGCGCCTCTTGGCGCAGGCCCGGAATCCATACGCATTATCATGGTTATGGATTCTCTGATGTGCAATTGCACATCAAAGCTCGCGCTACGCGCGCCCCGGAATGACGGAGATGGCTACGCCCGATCAATATGCGTCGCGATCACGGGAAAATAATTATCTCCCGAACCGGCATCGATCGCTTCCTGCAACACCTTGCTTATCAATTCCGCCCCGCGAATCCTGATCCCGGCTTCTCCAGCCAGTTCCAGCGCATAGGAAAGGTCCTTCAGCGCATATTCGGTCGAGAACGCGCGCTCGGGAAAAACACCCGGCACGATCGCCTTCATGCCGTGATTGCGCAGCGCAAAACTGTCCGCCGAGCCCTTCGATAGCGTGTCGAGCAACAGCTTCGGATCGACGCCATTATGCTTCGCGACCGCAACGGCTTCGGCGAGCGCATTGACGGTTTCGAACAGCACCATGTTGTTGAGGATTTTCGTCACTTGCCCGGCGCCGACCTCACCGCAATTGGTGACGTCGGTGGCAAAGCAGCGGATCAGCGGCTCGATCGCGGTGTAGAGCGCGGGCACAGCCCCGACCATGACGCTGAGCGTACCGTCTTGCGCCGCCTGTCGCGTGCGCGCGATCGGGGCGTCCGCCCATGACGCGCCCTTGGCTTGCAATTGTTTGGCGAAATCACGGGTCTGGCTGACGGAGGACGTCCCGAGATCGACCACGACCTGGCCGTTTCGGACGTTCTTCAGGATGCCCTCGCCCTCGAACACCGCGCGCACATGTTTTGCGCTGGGAAGGCACAGGAACAACAGATCGCTCTGCTTCACGACATCAGCGACGGAGCCCGCGATCTCGGCGCCTTCCGCGCGCAGGCGCGCCAAGGGCTCCGGCGCAAGGTCGAACGCCATCACGCGCTTGCCACTCTTCTTCACGAGATTGCGGCAGATCGGTTCGCCCATCACGCCAAGGCCGATGAAGCCGACGGTCTTGTGGTCTGACATCTTGTTTGTGGACCTACTTCACGAACGAACGCGACGGTGCCAGATGCAATGCGAACGCATCGACCTTGTCGCTGGCGCGCGGATAGATCTCGCTCACGATCGGATCGTGGCCGGGAATGAAGCGATCGGGGTGGCCGGCGAGCCGCTCGACGATTTCCCAACCCTGCGCCATATCGCCGACGTTGTAGACGATCGGGAACGGGCTGCGCTTTTGCAGATTGGCGTAGTAATGCGCGGCGTCCGAGGCGAGCACCACCGGCCCGCGCGCGGTCTCGACCCGCACCACCTGCAAGCCGTCGGAATGGCCGCCGACGCGATGCACCGTCACACCCGGCGCGATTTCGCCGTCGCCGGAATGGAAGGTGACGCGCTCGCCATAGACGTGGCGCACCATCGTCGTGACATGCTCGACCGAAAAGGGATGCCGCAACATGCCATTGCACATGCAGCGCCCGGTCGCATAGCTCATCTCGCGGTCCTGCAGATGGAACCGCGCGTTGGGGAAGCGATCGAGATTGCCGGCGTGGTCGTAGTGCAAATGCGTGACGATGACGTCCTTGATAGAGTCGGCCTTGACGCCGAAATTCGCCAGCGCATCGACCGGATTGAGCGTGAGCTTGCGGGCGCGCGCCTTCGCTTCCTCGGCATTGAATCCGGTATCGACCAGGATGTCGCGGCCGCCCCCCCGGATCAGCCAGACGAAATAATCGAGGTCCTGCGCTGTGGTCTCATGCGGATCCGGCACCAGGAAATTCAAGTGAGGGGTGCGCGGCGACATCGTCGCATAGCGCAGCGCGTAGATTTCGTAGGCATTTCCCATCGGTGTCACTTTTGTTTTGTGTTGCGGTTGGCCGATCCCGGCAACAAGCCATTGTCATCCGCAAAGGTCAAACCCGCCCGGCGAATGACAGCCGCGTGACAGCCGCAGGCTATGTGAGACGGGTCACATTGCCAGGTTGCGGCGCAGCCGAAAGCGCTCGCGCCCGCACGGGACGATCAGCGCCGTGCAGCCCATAGCGCCTGCGATTTATTCCGCCACGCCGAGACAAATTTTATCGCGATCAATTGTCGCAATTAACGACGAGTTCGCAAGCGGTTGACGGCCTGCGGGCGTGGTTTGATAATGCGGAATCCGTAGAGTAAGGTCGCCGCGGCGCATGCTGGGACGGCGCCTTGTGGGCTGGACTGCCGCGATTATGAAAACCCGTCTTGCATTGCTTCTCGCAATGATTTTTTCGGCCGCATCGATTGCTCCATCGTTTGGAGCCGGCGATCGCTATGCGCTGGTGATCGGCAACGCGAAATACCCGGACGCCGAGGCGCCGCTGAAGGAGCCGATCAACGATGCGCGCGAAGTCGCCGACGAGCTAAAGCGCGACGGATTCAGTGTCGATATCGGTGAAAACCTGACCGGCGAGACCATGCGCCGCGCCTTCGATCGCCTGTACGGCAAGATCAAACCGGGTTCGGTCGCGCTGGTTTTCTTTTCGGGCTTCGGCGTGCAGTCGAGCCGCCAAAGCTACATGATTCCGGTCGATGCGCAGATCTGGACCGAGGCGGACGTCCGCCGCGACGGTATCAGCCTCGAAACCGTGCTGGGCGAGATCAACAGCCGCGGCGCCGGCGTCAAGATCGCCCTGATCGATGCCTCCCGGCGCAACCCGTTCGAACGCCGTTTCCGCAGCTTTTCGGCCGGGCTCGCGCCGGTGATCGCGCCGAACGGTACACTGGTGATGTATTCGGCGGCGCTGTCGTCGGTTATCTCGGACAATGGCAGCGACCACAGCCTGTTCGTGAAGGAACTGCTCAAGGAAATCCGCACCCCCGATCTGATGGCCGAAGAGACGCTGAACCGCACTCGCGTCGGCGTCACCCGTGCCTCGCGTAGCGAGCAGGTGCCGTGGATTTCATCGTCGCTGGCCGAGGATTTCTCCTTCATCCCGGGCGGCTCAGGTCCAAGGCCTGCGAGCCCACCACCTCCTCCGGCCGTGGTTACCCCCGCGCCGCAGGTCGCGGTCGCGCCACCGGCCCCTCCGCCGCCACCCTTACCGCCGCCGCCGAAACAGGTTGAAGTCGCGATTCCTCCCCCGGCTCCGCCGGCCAAGCCGGCCGAGAGCAACACGGTGGTGGCGCTGGCCGACGATCCGACCATCAAGAGCCTGACCGCCAAGCTCAACGACAATCCCGACGATGCGGCGGCGCTATACCGGCGCGGGCAGGTCTATGCCAGCAAGGGTGCTTACGACCTCGCAATCAAGGATTTCAACAATTCGCTGCGGGTCAATCCAAAGGACGTCGAGGCCTACAACAACCGCTGCTGGGCCCGCACCGTGATCGGTGACCTGCAGGCAGCACTGAAGGATTGCAACGAGGCACTGCGGCTGCGCCCGAATTTCGTCGATGCGCTGGATAGCCGGGGCTTGGTCAATTTGAAGAGCGGCCAGACCAAGAATGCAATTGCTGATTTCGATGCTGCCCTCAAGATCAACCCGAGATTGACGTCGTCGCTGTACGGGCGCGGCCTTGCCAAGAAGCGCAACGGCTCGATTTCGGAAGGCGATCTGGATATAAACAACGCCAAGGCGATGGACCCCAACATTGCCAAGGAATTCGCGGATTACGGGGTACAGTGACGATTATTTGAGCGGACCGGCGCCCTCCTCGAACCATGGAGCGGGCGTCCAGACTAACAGGAAAGCCTTAAATCACGGTCTATTTGGTCCGGCAGTTCATTTGCATCACGTTTGGAACCGCGCAGAACGCGCGCAGGAGAGACTGGCAATGTCGAAGAGATTTCCAATGAAAACCCTGACTGCGATCCTTTCGATCGCGACGATCGGCGCTGCACTTGGTCTTGGCACGGGAACCGCCCGCGCCGGCGACAACAATGTCACGGAAGATGAAATCGTCCGCGCGCTCACGCCCGAGAAGAAGCCGCCGCTTACCCGCGGACTCTCGGCTGGCCCGCAAACCAGCCCGGCCGCGAGCGCCGCCGAAGGCAAGTTCGTGCAGACCGTCCGTGGGCGCACCACCCGTTCGCTGTCGGTTAGCGAGCGCGAAGAGATCGCCGCCATCGTCAAGGACAAACCGAAGATCGATCTCGAAATCAACTTCGAATACAACTCGGCCGACATCAGCGCGAAGTCGCTGCCCTCGGTGCAGGCGCTCGGCCGCGCGCTCTCCAATGCCGATCTGAAGGGCTCGACGTTCGTGGTCGCGGGCCATACCGATGCGGCCGGCGGCGAAGGCTACAATCAGGATCTGTCCGAGCGTCGCGCCGACGCCATCAAGCGCTACCTCGTCGACAAATACGGCATCAACGGTTCCGACCTGGTCACCGTTGGATACGGCAAGAGCAAGCTCAAGGACCCGAACCAGCCGATGGCGGAAGCCAACCGCCGCGTCCAGGTCGTGAACATGGAAAACAAGGCCACCGCCTCCAAGTAATGGGGCGTGGCGCCGTGTGATGTTTTGCGGTTAAATGCGTCTCGCACCCCAGCGGGACGCATTTGTTTTTGGGCAAACCCCTCGACGATTCGAAGCGGTCCGCTTCACCCGATGTTTAGGTCTGGATTGATCCGGCGATGAATCTCTCCGAATACCTCAAGCCTGCGCTCGGAGTGGCGTTCTTTGCTGTTCTCGGCGTCGGCTATTACTGGTTCGAACACCGCTCCCATCCCGAGCCAAAGGAAGCCGCAAGCCAAGCGCTGGTAATCGTGACCAAATCCACCAATGCCTGCTTCTCCGACATGGTGCGTGTTACCGGATTCATCGTGCCGCGCCGCGAAGCGCAGGTCGGCGTCGATCAGGAAGGTTCCAAGGTCACCGATCTCTTCGTCCGCGAAGGTGACATGGTCACCGACAATCAGGAGCTGGCGAAGTTGACCGCACCGCCGCAGCAACAGGGTGGCGGCCGGCCCAGCGGACCGATATCGCTCCGCGCGCCAGCCGCCGGCCTCGTCACCGAAGTCAGGACCGCGGTCGGAGCCCCCGCCTCGCCGCAGGCCGGGCCGATGTTCCGGATCTCCATTAACAACGAGATCGAGCTTGAGGCCGAAGTGCCGAGCGTCCATCTGCTCAAGCTCAATCCGGGTGCGACCGTGCGGATCAGCCGTGACGATGCGCCCGATCTCGTCGGCAAGGTGCGGCAGATCTCGCCGCAGATCGACCGCACCAACCAGCTCGGCAAGGTCCGGATTTCACTGACCAACAATCCGTCCCTTAAGGTCGGCATGTTCGCCCGCGCCAATATCGACGCCAAGCGTAGTTGCGGCGTCGCCGTTCCGCGCACCGCCATCGACCGCCTGACCCTGCAGGTGGTCAAGGGCAATACGGTGGAGACGCGAAGGGTACGGGTCGGACTGACCTCCGACACCTCGACGGAAATTCTTGAAGGCCTCGACGTCGGCGAAACCGTCGTGGCCGACGCTGGCACCTCGCTGCATGACGGCGACCAGATCAAGACCATGTTTGCCGATGAACTCGAGCGCACGCGGACACGCTAATGGCTTTGAACATCTCGGCATGGTCGATCCGGAACCCGCTTCCCTCCGTCGTCTTTTCTATCATCCTGCTTGTGTTGGGCTGGGTCTCCTTCACCAAGCTCGCGGTGACGCGGCTGCCGAGCGCCGACATTCCCGTGATCTCGGTCGCGGTCTCGCAGTTCGGCGCGGCCCCATCCGAACTGGAGTCGCAGGTCACCAAGACGATCGAGGACGGCGTGTCCGGCGTCGAGGGCGTGCGGCACATTTCATCGTCGATCACCGACGGATTGTCGCTGACGACGATCCAGTTCGCGCTTGAGACCAACACCGACCGCGCGCTGAACGACATCAAGGACGCCGTCACGCGCGTGCGCGCCAACCTGCCGCAAAACGTCACCGAGCCGCTGATCCAGCGCGTCGACGTCATCGGCCTGCCGATCGTCACCTATGCTGCGATCTCGCCCGGCAAGACGCCCGAGCAACTGTCCTATTTCGTCGACGACGTCGTCAAACGCGCGCTGCAGGGCGTGCGCGGCGTCGCCCAGGTCGAGCGTATCGGCGGTGTCGAGCGCGAGATTCTGGTGTCGCTCGATCCCGACCGGCTGCAGGCCGCTGGGTTGACCGCCGTCAATGTCAGCCAGATCCTGCGCGGCACAAATGTCGACCTCGCCGGCGGACGCGCTGAGATCGGCAAGAACGATCAGGCGATCCGCACGCTCGCTGGCGCCAAGACACTCAATGAGCTCGCCGGCACCATGATCCCGCTGTTCGGTGGCGGCGAAGTCCGGCTCGACGATCTCGGCACCGTCACGGATACCATCGCCGACCGCCGCACGTTTGCCCGCTTCAACGGCGAGCCCGTGGTGGCGCTCGGCATCAAACGCTCCAAGGGCGCCAGCGACGTCGTGGTTGCCGCCGCCGTGCAAAAGCGGATCGATGCGCTGAAGGTCGCCTATCCCGAGGTCGACCTGAAGCTGATCGATACCTCAGTCGAATTCACCAAGGGCAATTATGAAGCGGCGATTTCGACCTTGTTCGAGGGCGCTATCCTCGCCGTCGTCGTCGTCATGCTGTTCCTGCGCGACATCCGCGCAACCATCATCGCCGCGATCTCGCTGCCGCTGTCGATCTTCCCGGCGTTCTGGGCGATGGATCTTTTGGGATTCTCGCTGAACCTGGTCAGCTTCCTCGCCATCACGCTGTCGACGGGTATTCTGGTCGACGACGCCATCGTCGAGATCGAGAACATCGTGCGCCATATGCGGATGGGCAAGTCGCCCTATCGCGCGGCGCTGGAAGCCGCCGACGAAATCGGCCTTGCCGTGATCGCGATCTCGCTGACCATCATCGCGATCTTCGCACCCGCCAGCTTCATGTCAGGCATCGCCGGACAGTTCTTCAAACAGTTTGGCATCACGGTATCGGTGCAGGTGTTCTTCTCGCTGCTCGCTGCGCGCTTCGTCACGCCGGTGCTGGCCGCCTACTTCCTCAAGGATCATCCGCACGACGACCCGCCGCCCGGGCGCGTGCTGCAGAGCTACACCAGGCTCGTGACCTGGTCGGTGAACCATTACTTCATCACCGTGCTGATCGGTTTCGGCATCTTCGCCGCCTCGATCTGGAGCATCACGCTGCTCCCGCAGGGTTTCTTGCCCGCACAGGACACCGCACGCTCGCTGCTCGCAATGGAGCTGCCGCCGGGTTCGCAGCTCGCCTACACAGAGAAGGTGACGGAGGAGATCGTTGCTCGCCTGCGCAAGCGGCCCGAGATCAAGAGCATCTTCGTCGATGGCGGCCGGGTGCCGCCGGGCACGCTGGAAGTGCGTCGCGCCGCGCTGATCATCAATTACACGCCGAAGACCGCCCGCAGCATTACCCAGCGGCAGCTCGAACTCGAGATCAGCCGGGAACTCGAAAACGTTCCCGATATCCGCTTTTGGTTCCTCGACGAAAACGGCCTGCGCGCGATTTCACTCGTCGTGACCGGCGTCGACAGCAATATCGTCAACAATGTTGCCAGCGAACTGGCGACGCAGATGAAGCGGATTCCGATTATCGCCAACGTGATCTCGGAAACCGCACTCGATCGGCCCGAGCTTCGTATCCGGCCGCGGGCTGAACTGGCGGCGCGGCTCGGCGTCTCCACCGAGAGTTTGTCGCAGACGATCCGTGTCGCCACCATCGGCGACGTCGGCCCGGCATTGGCAAAATTCGACGCCGGCGACCGCCAGGTGCCGATCCGCGTTCAGCTCGAAGACAGTGCGCGCAGCGACCTGCAGATGTTGCAGCAATTGCGGGTGCCGCTCGGCGCGCGCGGCGAACGCGGCGGCGTGCCGCTATCCGTCGTCGCCGACATCCAGCTCGATCAGGGACCGACCAGCATCAATCGTTACGACCGGGAGCGGCAGGCTACTGTTGCGGCCGATCTGGTTGGCAATGCGGCGCTCGGTGACGCCACCAAGAAGATCTACGACCTGCCGGTCATGAAGAGCCTGCCGAAGGGCGTGAGGGTAAGCCCATCAGGTGACGCCGAAAGCCTGAACGAATTGTCGGAAGGTTTTGCCACCGCGATCACCGCCGGCCTGATGATGGTCTATGCCGTGCTCGTGCTGCTGTTCGGCACGTTCCTGCAACCGATCACCATCCTGTTCTCGCTGCCGCTTTCGATCGGCGGCGCAATCGCGGCCTTGCTGCTCACCGGCAAGCAACTCACCACGCCGGTGTGGATCGGCATCCTGATGCTGATGGGCATCGTCACCAAGAACGCCATCATGCTGGTGGAGTTCGCGGTCGAGGCGATCCGCGAAGGCAAGCCGCGGCATGAGGCGATCATCGACGCCGGCATGAAACGCGCGCGTCCGATCGTGATGACCACCGTCGCGATGGCGGCAGGCATGATGCCGTCAGCACTGGCATTCGGCGCCGGCGGCGAATTCCGCTCGCCGATGGCGCTCGCCGTGATCGGCGGCCTGGTGTTCTCGACCGTGCTGTCGCTGGTATTCGTGCCGGCGATGTTCATGATGATGGACGATCTCGGTGCCCTGATCTGGCGCTACGGCAAACTGCTGCTCGCTTCCCATGCCGAGAACGAGCACCCGCCGTCCGACCATCACAACCAGCCCCCGGCCAAAGGCCCGCCCGCAGCGCCGCCCGCGATGTCGCCCGCCGCGGAGTGATTTAGCGGGACTCAAGCCCCGGCCCTCACTCGTTCCTTGCCACCGCCGTCAGCTTGGTCATGTTCTGCAGCAAAATCCTTCCGCGCTGCAGGTCCAGGATGCCGTCCTTGCGCCAGAGCTGTAGTTGACGGTTGACGCTTTCGCGGGCGGCGCCGACGAAGACGCCGAGTTGCTCTTGCGAGATGTGGACCTCCGATCCGAAATCCGACGCCAGCGCGCACAGCCTTCGCGCCAGGCGAACCGGCAGCGGCTGCAGCACGGATTCTTCCATGCGCTCGCTCTGCCAGCGGATGCGCTGGCACAGCAGCATGATGATCTTGATCGCCACCTTCGGTTCGCGTTCGAGATGGCCCAGGAAATCCTCGCGCCGCAGCACGAACAGTTCCGAGGGCTCGCCGGCGGTGGCGTCCGCGGTGCGGCTTTGGCCGTCGAGCACCGCCACTTCGCCGAACAGGTCGCCGGGGCCCATGAAATTCAGGGTCAGGCGGCTGCCGTCTGAGGCGCCGGTCTCGATCCGGATCTGGCCACGGCGGACCCCGTAGAGCGCATCGCCTGCATCGCCCTTTTGGAACAGCATTTCGCCGGACGCCAGCTGCTGGGTGTGGCAGAGGCCGGAGATCCGCTGCAGTTCGTCGGGGCCAAGGTCCGCGAACATCGCGTTCATTTTCATAATGACCGCAAATTCGGCCTGTTTACTCATTGTATTACTTTCCAGATCGGGCCCGAACCCATCGCAGACCACCAGCAAGAATCCCCCCGGCAGGAAGTGTGTCATAAGTCACATAACTTTGCAGCACCCCCGGATTATTTTTGGCTCCTTTGAGCCCCATCCCCTTTCCGGGATAAGCTCATGTGGTCGGCCGCATGCGCCTGTGGTTCGGCCGAATCCGATACGGTTTGCCCGGTCTGGAATGTCGATATGAGAGCATTGAAAATTGCCGGGGCCGCTGTTGCTGCCGTGGTCGTCATCGTCGCGCTGCTGCTGGTGATCGGCATCCCCTCGGGCTTTCTGACGTCGCAAATCCAGGAGCGGGTCGAGCGCGTAACCGGCTACAAGCTCGCCATAAACGGTGGAACCAAGATCGGCCTGTGGCCGTCGCTCAACATCACGTTGCACGATGTCACGCTGCAGGATCCCAAAGAGCGCGACATCAACAATCGCCTCACCGCCAGCAGCATCCAGGCGGATGTGACGTTGTCGAGCGTATGGGCCGGCCGGCCGCAGATCACTGAGCTCGTCGTCGTCCGTCCGGTCATGAACGTGCCGCTGCGGCGCGAACGCCTCAAGGACTCCAACCCCACGGCAAGGCCTGCTGCCGGCAGCACCGGCGATTCTTTTTCGGTCGAGCACATCAGCATCACCGGCGGCACCGTCGTATTTTCCAATCTGCGCGACCGGGTCGAGAACAGGATCGAGACCATCAACGCCGAAATGACCGTCGATAGCGATCGCAAGATCAGAGTGTCCGGCAATGCGCGCAGCGGCGATAGCCCGCTGAAGTTCGAGATCAAGGCCGCAGCCCCGGCCGCGCCGATCGAGCGGCGGAACATCCCGACCGAACTGAAACTCGACGCACCCGGCCTGTTTCAGGCACCGCTGTTGGCCAAGGCGGAAGTCCGGCTCAACGGCTCGGTGGTGATGATCAACGGGCTGACCGGCACACTCGGTGACGGCGCCTTCAACGGATGGGCTTCGGTCGATCTGGCGAGCAAGCCGCTGGTAAAGCTCGATCTCGATTTTCAGCGGCTCTCGCTGGCGATGTCGCCCGGCCAAACCGGTTCGGCGACGCAGCCCTGGAGCAACGCGACGATCGATCTGAACGGCCTGAACTATGTTGACGCGCAGGCGCGCATTTCGGCGGCCGAACTCAATATCGGCGACGGGCGTTTTGCGCCGGCGGCATTCGACGCCACGCTGGCGAGCGGCGTGCTGAAGGCGCAGATCTCCAATCTCGGCGCCTATGACGGCAACGCCAATGGCGATGTGAGCATCGATGTGTCGACCGCCAATCCGGCGTTCGCGCTGCGGGCCGATCTCACCGGCGTGCGCGCGCTTCCGCTGCTGCGCAGTCTCGCCGATTTCGACAAGCTCGACGGCAAGATGCAGGCCAAGATCAGCGTGCGCTCCCTTGGCAATAGCCAGCGCACCATCATCGCTAATCTCTCGGGTACGGTGTTCGCCGTGTTCCAGGATGGCGCCATCAAGGGGCTCAACGTCGCGCAGATGGTCCGCTCGCTCACCGCAAGTACGCTGTCGGGATGGCAGGAGAACAAGGAACAGGCGACCGACCTCACGCAATTGTCGGCGTCGTTCAAGATCGACAAGGGGCAGGCGCAGACTACCGACCTCAATCTGGTCGGTCCGCTGGTGAAGATGACCGGCGTCGGCACCATCGATCTCAACACCAAACAAATAGGATTCAGGGTTGAGCCGAAACTCGTGATGACCACGGAAGGCCAGGGCCGCGCCGCCGATCCGGTCGGGCTCGGCATTCCCGTCATGATCGAAGGGCCATGGGCCGAGCCGCGCATCTATCCGGACATGCAGGGCATCCTCGACAATCCCGATGCCGCCTACGCAAAGCTCAAGGAGATGGGCAAGGGCCTGTTCGGCCCCAACGGCGCGGGGCTCAACAATCTCGGCGCGCTCGGCGGTTTGCTCGGGGGCGGACAAGGTGCCGCCAACGGACAAGGCGGCAAGCCGTCCGATCCGCTCGGCGGCCAGCTTGGAGCGACTATCGGCAATTTGCTGCAGCAGGGATTGAGCGGTGGATCGGGTCAAGGCGGCGTGAGCCAGGGCCGCAGCATCCCGAGCCCGGCATCGCCGGCACCAGCGACGCCCAACGCCCCCTCGGCGCCAGCGCAGAACGACGCAACACCGCAAGCGGACAGCCAGCCCATGAACGAGGTCTTGCGGCAGCTCTTTAACCGTTGAAGTCATTTGCTGGCGGGATAGCTGCCCGTAATCCGGGCTAACCATGCCGTGGGAGCCCCGACCTCGGCCCGCAATTCGTGCTGGCGGGTCAATGGCGCCATGGAAATCTGGATCAGCTACCGCGGCATCAAAGGCCTCGCTCAACGACGGCATGTCGGAGAAGGCGGAAGCGACCGCCAGGCATATCGATCAATCGATGGCAGAGCTGGAGCAGCAACTCTCCAGGGGGACGCGCCTACTTCAACATGATCAATCTGCGCCGCGCCGACCGCTGCACTCTACCTGCTTACTGGAATTTCAAACAGCCGCCCCGCCCTTCATTGCCAAGCAATCCATCTCAGGACACAAAGGAAGAATGGATTGCTTCCGCCTTCGCTCGCTGAGCTACGGCGGACGAATCGTCGCTTGCGCTCCTCGCAATGACACGGAAAGAGTTTGGACGCGAACTCGGCATCATCGCGGCGCGAAGCACCCGAGCTTTTCCAATCGTTTGCCCAAAAAAGAGGGCGCAGGAAACGCCGGGCGCGCTTGGCACCCGCAGCCCGTGTGCAATGGTAGTAAGCACACGGTAGTCACCACAGGCACCCCGAACGTCCGGCGTTTCCTGCGCAATGGTTTTAACGGCTTACTTCGTACTCTCCCCGGCGACGAATTCCTCTTGTCACCGTCGTCGGCGGATTAAGGTGCGCGCAAACCCGGTTGGGCTCGCTTCACCTCCGCCGGCTTGACACCAGCAACGGGTGCCAGGACCACACGACTTGGCCGTACGCAGCAACCTCCACCATCGCTTCCGCCCGCCATGTGCGACAGACCGAAACTTTGCTGAAGGCGTTGAAGCGCCGTTCGTCCACGCGCGGCCCGATCGCTCACAGGCCGAAAGGCCTGCCCTGCGACGCCATCTCGCGCACGACGCTGCTGCGTCCACCGCCTCCCGTGCCCAACGTCCGTGACGATCGCGATACGCCCCTCTGAGGGACGGGATGGCGGGGTTATGAAGGTGATTTGGGGTAATCGCGAAGCGGATTATTTTTGCGCGACGGACTGGACGGATGGAATCGCGTTGGTTGGACTGGGGAAATTAGTTTCACCGCGCACGCGCGGCCTTCTCCCTACCCCAACCCCGCTCTCCGAAACCCCTCCAGATAATGCTCCCGATCCGCCTCTTGCTCGAACGGCAATTCGCCTGCGAGCCAGGCCAGTGAGATGCTGGGCTGGGTCCGGCGCAGCTCCTGCAACGCCGCCTTCGCCAGCCCGTCCTGGCCGGCCATGCTCAATGCGGCGGTCATCACGCGGTGGGCGCCGACGAAATCGCTGCGCTGGCGGAGCGCCTCGCGCGACAGGCTGATCGCTTCCTCGTAGTTGCGGCCGACATATTGGCAATAGGCGGCGACACCGTAATAGACCGCGGCAAAGGGATCGCGCGGCGAGAACCGCAAGGCCTGGCGCGCGGCGCGATCGCCCTCCTCCCAGCGCCCGCGATACGACAGCGCGACACCATAAAGACCGCGCGCGGGCGAGAAATTCGGATTGAGCCGAAGCGCCAGCTCGAACTCGGCGATGCAATCGTCAAAACGGCGATTGAACAGATAGACGCTGGCGAGCGCATAATGCGCCCACGCATCCTCGCTGTCGGCGCGGATCGCCGCCAGCGCCGCGTGTTCCGCGACGGGGACAGCTTTCGGCATCTCCTCCCAGCCCATATGAGCGGAGAAAGTGTGGCAGGCCGCCAGCAGGCTGAGCGCCTGGCCGTAACCGGGATCGACCGTGATCGCTTTTTCCAGCAGCGCCTGCGCCACCAGATTATCCTGCCGCGTCACCCGCCAGTAATGCGACAGCGCGCGCATCACCAGATCCCAGGCGTCCATATTGTCGGGCGCCTTGCGCCGGGCGCGAAAATCCTCGGCCGAATATAATTGCGGCTCGATCGCCGCGACGACGGCCTGGGTGATTTCGTCCTGCACAGCGAAGACGTCGGCAAGGCCGCGATCGTAGCGCTCTGCCCAGATGTGGCCGCCGGTAACGACATCGTTGAGCTGGGCGGTGATGCGCACGTGATCGCCATCCTTGCGCACGCTGCCTTCGACGACGTAGCCGACGCCGAGTTCTTCGCCGATCTGCTTCAAATGGACCGATTTGCCCTTGTAAGCGAACGAGGAGTTGCGGGCGATCACATAGAACCAGCGCAGCTTCGACAGCGCGGTGATGATGTCCTCGCTGATGCCTTCGGAAAAATATTCCTGCTCGGCCTCGCCGCTCAGATTGATGAACGGCAACACCGCAATGGCGGTGCGATCGAGCACCGGAAGTTGATCTCGCCGCGGCTCCGCGGCCGCGCCCGGCGATTGAAACAATTTGTCGTGCGGCTCAGTGGCGGCACGCGGCGCCGGTACCGGCGCTTTTTGGGGTGCTTCCACCTCGCCGACAAAGCGAAAACCTTTCCGCGCGATGGTGCGGATGATGGCCTGATCCCGGCCGCTGTCGCCGACCGCCTTTCGCGCCGCGTTGATCCGGCTGGTCAGGGTCGATTCCGAAACGATCCGGCCATCCCAGATATTTTCGATCAGATCGTCCTTGGTGACGACGCGCTCGCGATTTTCGACCAGATAAATCAGCAAATCGAAGACCTGCGGCTCGACCGCGATGTTCTCGCCGCTGCGAGTCAGCTCGCGGAGGCCGACGTCAAGCACATGATTGGAGAAGTGAAATTGCACTAGATGTCCCAGGGTTGGTTCTAAAGATCTTCCCAGCACGGACCGGCGTTTACCTCACTTCGACCTGCCTTTCTGTGGGATATCTCACAAGAAAATCAGGATGCCCTCAAGGCAAAATCAGTCCGCCGTCAGAGTCTTTTGGTGCGCCCGAGCGCAGTTTCGGTTCATCGCGGTCGCACCCTGTGGCCGCGCCGTCCCGAAGGAGATACCGATGGCCAGCACAGCGAGCGCCCCGAAGCCCACCCTATCTGCCGTCCCCACGGCACCCCCCGATCTTGCCGCCCTCAAAACGCGACAACAGGCCGCATGGTCGTCCGGCAACTACGCCATCGTCGGCTCGACGCTGCAGATCGTCGGCGAGGAGCTCTGCGAAGCGCTCGATCTCCACGCCGGCTCGAGAGTGCTCGATGTCGCCGCCGGCAACGGCATGGCGACGCTCGCTGCCGCGCGGCGCTGGTGCGACGTCACCTCGACCGACTACGTACCCGCGTTGCTGGAGCACGGCCGCGCCCGCGCGGAAGCCGAAGGCATGGCAATCGAATTCAAGGAGGCCGACGCCGAAAACCTGCCTTTCAGCGATAACAATTTCGATACGGTTCTTTCCACCTTCGGTGTGATGTTCACGCCGAACCAGGACCAAGCGGCCGCCGAGCTTTTGCGCGTCTGCCGGCCGAAAGGCAAGATCGGTCTGGCGAACTGGACGCCCGAAGGATTTATCGGACAGGTCTTCAAGACGCTCGGCAAATATCTGCCGCCGCCCGCAGGCGCCAAATCGCCGGCGCTGTGGGGCACACGTGCGCGGCTGACCGAAATGTTCGACGCGGGCGCAGCCTCCATCAAGGCTGAGTCACGCCTGTTCAACTTCCGCTATCGCTCGCCGGAGCACTTCCTCGACGTGTTCAAGACGTTCTACGGCCCGGTGCTGAAGGCGTTCGCGGCACTCGATCAGGCCAAACAGGTGGAGCTCTACAACGACCTGCATGCACTGATCGTGCGGATGAACCGCGCGACCGACGGCAGCATGATCGTGCCCAGCGAATATCTCGAGGTTGTCATCACCAAGCGCTGACGGCGAGAAGCGTTGCTTCCTCTCCCCGCTCTTGCGGGGAGAGGTGAACACAAGCGGGAATATCTGATGGGAAATGCCGATCCATCTGTCGGCGTGCTGCGACGCCTTCGTCAATGCTGAAGTACAACAAGGAATGGTTCGATGAATAATTTGGTCAAGGCTCCGTTCGCAAGGCGCAGTGAAGCCAGCGTCGTCGCGCTGCATTGCTCGCTCGGTTCGGGGCGGCAATGGACGAAGCTCGCCGAGGAAATCGGGCGCCATTACCAGGTCATCACCCCCGATATTTCCGGCTATGGCGCCAATAGCTGCGCGTTGGAGCTGCCGCTGACGCTGGCGGAAGAAGTCCGATGCCTGAGCGGCCACCTCAACGACGCCACCGGTCCGATCCACCTCATCGGCCATTCCTATGGCGGCGCGATCGCGTTCAAGATCGCGACCGCTTCGCCATTCGCCCATCGAATCCGCAGCCTGACGCTGATCGAGCCGGTGCTGCCGACGCTGCTGCGCGAGAGCGAGGCGGACCGGCGGCTGCACGATCGTTTCCAGCGGCTCTCGCTCGAGGTTTCCGCCGACCTCTGGAACGGATCGGTGCTGGAGGCGATCGACAAGTTCACCGATTTCTGGAACGGCTCCGGCCCGCACGAGCCGCTGGCGTCGAACGCGCGGCTTCGCATGATCGAGCGCGCCGACAAGCTGGCCTTCGATTTCACCGCGGCGCTCGCCGAAGAAGGTGTCTCGGCTGCTGCGGCCGGCTTGCGTGTGCCGACGCTACTATTTTCAGGCGGACTGTCGCCTTATCTCACCCAGCGCATCACCGGGCGGCTCGCATCCATCATCGGCGGCGCGCAATTGAAACATCTGCCGGCGGCCGGCCACATGCTTCCGCTGACGCATGCGTCGACCGCCAATCCCGAGATCATCAGACATATCGCGCGCGCCGACGAACTCGCCGACGTGACCCTCGCGGCCGACGAACTGCCGTCGGATGTGGTGACGTTCGCGCGGGAGTGAGTTCGGTTCTGGCGATGTCAAGCAGCCCAACCGTCATTGCGAGCCACCGGGTCGCGCGAACGCGCGCCCGATGGCTCCTTGCAATGACGCGCAATAACGCAGGCATATAGGTGCTCTTCCCGCTTGGCTCCCCTGCCAACCGTCTGCTAATCCAAGACGGTGAAACCGGGAACGAAACGCCGATGAGCAAATTCGCTGCGCGCGACCTTCCGCCAAAACTGCCCGCCTTGCTCGTGGCCGGCCTGCTCTCCCTCGCCTCCCAGCCTACCATCGCCGCCGACGATACCGAGGCCGCCCCCAAGGGCGCCGCGGTCACCGTGCTCAAAGCCGCAAAAACCTGTTTTTCCAATACGGTCGAGGTATCCGGCACCATCATTCCGCGCGATGAGACGCAGGTGCGGCCGGAGCGGATGGGGCTGAAGGTCGCCGATGTGATGGTGGATGCCGGCGATACCGTCACCGCCGGGCAGACGCTGGCGCGACTGAACCTGCCCGAGGGCGGCCAGGTGGTGGTGCAGGCGCCGGTGGCGGGGCTGGTTTCGGTTTCGAACGCGGCGATCGGCGCGACGGCGTCTGGCAAGGGCGAGGCGCTATTCTCTATTATTGCGCGCAGCGAATTCGACCTGGTCGGCCTGGTGCCGACGCGCGACATCGCCAAACTCGCGGTCAACCAGACCGCTGCGATCAAGGTGATCGGCGCCGGCGACGTCGACGGGCGGGTGCGGCGGCTGTCGACCACCGTCGAGCCCAACAGCCAACTCGGTCAGGTGTTCGTCGGCATCACCACCAACCGCCGCCTTCTGGTGTATTCGTCCGGGCGGGCGAAGATCAAGACCGGGCAGAGCTGCGGCGTATCGGTGCCGCTCACCGCCATCCTCTACACCACCGCCGGCACCGTGGTTCAGGTGATACGGCGCGACCGCGTCGAGACGCGGCAGGTGGAAACCGGATTGATGTCGGCCGGCCAGGTCGAGATCCGCAGGGGCATCGAGGAAGGCGAGATCGTCGTGGCGCGCGCCGGCGCGCTGCTGCGCGAGGGCGATCCGGTGCGGCCGGTGACGGCGGCCGCGGATGTGAAGTAGAGGCTCTATTTTGCCGTCGCCTAGTGCGCAATTGCGCACGGGGGCCGGGACGGCGTGTCGGGAGATTCGCCCTTATCAGCCGCCGATGCGGATGTCTTCGAGCAACGACGACGACACCGACGGCACCTGCTCGCCTTCGGAAGCGCGGGAGACGGCGACGCGGGTCTTGTTGAAGGCGGTCTGGGCGCCGGTCTGGGCGTTGAGATTATTCAAGAGCTCGGTCACCAGCACGCTGTACTGGCCCTTCGAGTCATCCGCTACTTTGCCAGGCGTTGCCGAGCTCAGGATCAGCGCGTTTTCGGGCGCGGAGATCGGGGCCAACCCATGCGAGAAGGAACGGAAGCGGCGCTCATAGGGGTTGCGGCGGGAGGCGTCGACCACGACCAGTTTGGCTTTCGCGCCCTGCTCGTTCATCGCATCCAGCACCTGCTCGATGCTGACGCCAACGCGGCGAACGTCGGATTCCTTCCAGATCGTGGCATCGACCGGGATCATGTAGCTCTCGCGGCCGACCTGGACGCCATAACCGCCGAAGAACAGCATGACGACGGTGTCCGGCTTGATCTTGGCCTTCATGCGGCCGATGGCGCGGAGCATGTCGTCCCTGGTGGCGTCTTCCACCACGTCGACGTCAAAACCGTTGCCGCGCAGCGCAGCCGTGAGGCCGCGGGCGTCGTTGATCGGCTGGGCCAATGGCGCGGAGGCGTCGGGATAATGGCCGTTGCCGATGACGAGGGCGACGCGGGAAGCCATCTTCGCAGTGTCGCTGTTCTGCTCGGTCGCAACCGTCTTGACGGCATCGGGCGGACGCTTGTTGAGCGCCGCATGGGCGCCGATCGCCAGCGAAACCAAGCCGAGCAGGGCGACACCAATAGTCACCGGGCGTCGGGAGATGCGGAGCTGCCTTACATCCATCACGTTCCATTCCCAATCGTTGACCAGGCACACTGTCTTGGGCCGCGCGCCAGTTAGTCGCGCCAGTGCCGGTTAGGTTTGTGGGGTTGCCAATCGGTGTGCCGTCCAATTGCGCGCAATTTGCGGCACCGCAACAAACAAACCCTTAACCCGCACGGCCGTTCCGGGCAACCACCTTTGGCGCATGGACCCGATCGCCGCGGCTATTGACGTGCTTTTTGACAAACTACGTGACCGGCATCACATTACGGTTCCGTTTGTGTTTCCTGCGGATTCGTTTAGTTTTCAAAGGCTTGCGGGCCCCGTTTAGGCCGCTGGCGGCCGCCGAGGGCATCGAGCGGCCAAGGGGATCGCGGCATTTACAGTACCGGCGGAAAGAAACTGCATGGGCTTTAACCATTTCGCCGGCGCCGCCTTTCGCGCCCTGACCGCCCAAAAGGACGGCCCGTCGCTCTACGACGTCTGCGATCCCGTGCTCCAAAAATACCGCGGCGGCGATCCCCATCTCGGGAAATTCTACCGGACGGCGCTCGCCAATCCGGCCTTGCGGCCGCTGCTGCGCCGGACCGGGCTGCCGGAACTGAAGGACGCGCGACGGCTGGAACGGCTGCGCGAGGCGCTGATCCGGGCACGTGACGACGATCAGCCGGACTGGGCGGCGATCGGTCAGCCCGTCGCCGAACTGATGGCCGATATCAACGTCCGTCATCCCCAGCCAGCGGCGGCGGCGCCGAACGGCCACGCGCCTGACTTGGCCGAGATCGAGCGCGCGATCCGAACGTGCGGCATGCATCTGTTGGATTCGTTCGCGAAGAACGGCTTCATCCCGACCTATGCCGCGTTCAACCTGCTCGGCGACCCCGACATGGGCGGGCGCGAAATGCTGATGGCGCTGACAGGGCTGAACGCGCGCGGCTACAAGAATTCGACCCTGCTGTTCAGTCTGGCGCGCATCTTCATCGCGCATTCGCCGGCACGCGCGCTGATCAATCCGCCGTGGACGGGCATCGCCGAGCCGATGTGGGAGCCGATGCAGATCCGCCATCGCTCCGCCTATTACGACGCGTTCTTCACCGAAGGGCTTTTGAGCTTTATCGAAACCGGCCTCGCGTCATCGGACGAGACCGCAGCCTCGCGCCGTGCGATTTCGGACATGGTGGATTTTTGCCTGAAGACTTCCGCCGAGGAAGTGCCGTCGCATGACGGCTCGACCGTCCGCGTCATCACCGCGCTGGCGCCGCTGCCGCATCCGCGCTTCTCGCGGTTCTTTGCGCAAATCAAGCAGGATCTCGGCTTCGGCATCTACGTGCCGGACTGCGACACCACCGCGTGTTCGTTCTCGGCCGCCACACAAGCCGGCTCCACCGATCCGATCCTCGATCAGCCGTTATTGGACTTCTATGCTGGTTTGCAGGTGCGTGAGGGCGCCAACGAGCCGCGCGTCACCGTGGCGCTGAACGACCACATCGATTACGAGGGCGGCGTCGTCACCTGGATCGACAATCTCTCGGGCGACCGGCCCTATGGCAACGACCTCGATCCGACGCTCAATCTCGACATCCTCGAAGTCAGCTTTCGCAATCTTTCGCGCTGGAAGATCATCGAGACGCCGCAGCGGCTGGAGACCGTGCATCGCATCATCGGCTTCCAGAGGCGGTTGGTCGCAAGCGGCGCGTTCACCAATCCGCGCTCGCACATCTATTATTTGCCGGAGCTTTACTCCGCCTATTTCGGCCGTTGCTATGCCGCATTCACCGCGTTGCCGCCGGCTGCGCAGCAGGCGATCGATCCCGACGGAACGTTCGCCTTCATCCGGACGCGGGTGCTGGCCTATGTGCAGACCGAACTGATCACGCATGAAATGAACGCATTCGACGCGGCGCTGGCCCTGATGGCGCTGGCGCATCTCGGCGCCGCACCTGCAACCTTCACACCGGCGTTGCATTGTATCGTGACCAGCCTCGGCGAAGGCGGAAGGCGCGGCCCGTACAAAGCCTATGAGTGGAACAAGATGAAGACGCCGACGCGAATTCTGGTCGGCGGTCCCGAGGTGACGTCGGCGTTCGTGTTGATGGCGCTGGCGCTGGCGCGGCGGGTGATGATCGGGCGGTAGCCAGACGTAGAATTCTCCGTCATTCCGGGATGGTCCGAAGGACCAGACCCGGAATGACGGCTGGAATGACAGGAAGTTGAACCTGACGCGACCGCTGAGCACTGGCAAGGAGGCAGCATTGTCCGCACAATCCGCCCGTTTGCTAAGCACTTTTGCTCCGCCGGGATTGCCGATGAAATTTCGAATACTGCTTTCAACCATTTTGCTGCTGCTGGTGCCCGCGATCGCGCAGGCGGCCGAGATTATCGGCGTGCCGAAAATCCGCGAAGGCGATCAGATCGTGATCGGCAACAGCCGCATTCGCCTGGGCGGTGTCGACGCGCCATCGGTGGACCAGCTTTGCCTCAACAATAATGGCGAGCGCTGGACTTGCGGCGTCGCGGCGCGCGACGAGCTGATCAAGCATGCCGGCAACAAGAGCTGGACCTGTCACACCAGAACCACTGACCGCCGCGGCCGCACGGTGGCGCGATGCGAGGTAGACGGTCAGGACATCCAGAAATGGCTGGTATCGAATGGCTGGGCGCTGGCCTATACGCGCGTGTCGCATGATTACGAGGCCGATGAAAAAGCCGCGCGCGAGGCCAAGGCCGGGATGTGGCAGGGTGCGTTCATCGCGCCGTGGGACTGGCGCGCCCGCAACAAGAAGACCACCATTCTGGGCGCCGCGAAGCCGCCGGAGAATGCCTCGACGATCCTGCTGGCATCAGCTTCCGGACCGGTCGCGCCGTCGCCCGACTGCACCATCAAGGGCAACGTCAACCGCTCCGGGGAATGCATCTACCACCAGCCTTCGAGCCGCTGGTACGCCAAGATCGAGATGAAGATCAGCAAAGGCACGCGCTGGTTCTGCTCGGTGGATGAGGCCGAAGCCGCGGGCTGCCGCGAGACCAAGCGCTAGCGGTGACCGATCATCAAATCGACGAACGATCGCCGCCGCCGCGACGCGGAAGGTTCCGGCGTATCGCAACGCTGACGCTGTTCATTCTCTGCGGTTACGGCCTGCTCGCCTATATCGTCTTGCCCGGCCTCTGGACCCATTACGAGCACCAGCGCGGCCTCGCCAATCTGCCGATGGTGACGCGCACCGGACAGGGCATTCCCGGCGATCCCATGAATGTCGGGCTGATCGGTGACCAGCGCGACGTGGTCTGCGCGATGCACGCGGCCGGCTGGTATCCCGCCGATCCGATCACGCTGAAATCGTCGATCGAGATCGTCGGTAGCGTGCTGCTCGATCGCCCCTACCGGGACGCACCCGTCAGCAATCTCTATTATCTCGACCGCCGCGAGGACCTTGCCTATGAAAAGCCGATCGGCGCCAGTGCCGATCGCCGCAATCATGTGCGATATTGGAAGGTGCTGGACCAGGGCGAGGAAAAGCGCCCGGTGTGGCTCGGTGCTGCAACGGAAGATCGCGGCGTCGGCGTCAGCAAATACACGGCCGCGGTGACGCATCACATCGGCCCCGACCTGGACGCCGAGCGCCTCGTGCTCACTGCCGATCTGGAGAACGCTGGCATGGTGACCGCGAAATATCAGGTCACCGGTATCGGCCCGACGATTGCGGGCCATAATGGCGGCGGCGATCTTTATTACACCGACGGCGAGATCTGGGTGCTGCGGCTGGTCGAGGCCTGCCAAAAGCGTGAAGGCCCGGCGGTGACGATCCCGAGCCCGCCGGCGACCGAGCTGAAAGATCAGATCTGGCACGCGATCGCCCAAGCCATGGGAAAATAGCCGCATGGGAAAATAGCCGCAGTGCCGTCGAGGAGTAAGCTGTCCGCCGTGGCAATCCGTCTTTTTTGCGGCTCTGGATTGCTTCGCCGCGCTCGCAATGACGGCTTCTATCCAATATTATCAGCTCAGCACCTCAGGCGCCTCGATTCCGCGCTTTCTACGACAAGGAAAACCAACAGATGACCGTTCGCGCGGGCCGGGAATTTCTGGCCATCCCCGGGCCGACCACCATGCCCGACGCTGTACTGCAGGCGATGCATCGCCCGGCCCTCGACATCTATTCCACCGAGATGGTGGAGCTGACCGAAGGCCTGCTCGGCGATCTCTCGAAACTGTTTGCGACCAAGGGGCAATCTTACATCTACATCTCCAACGGCCATGGCGCGTGGGAAGCCACCCTTTCCAACGTGCTGTCGCGTGGCGACAAGGTACTGGTGCTGGAAAGCGGTCGCTTTGCGATCGGATGGGGCAATGCTGCCGCGGCCATGGGCGCGGATGTCGAGGTGCTGAAAGGCGATTGGCGCCGCGCGATCCGCCCCGCCGAGGTCGAGGCGCGGCTCAAGCAAGACAAGGATCACAAGATCAAGGCGATCCTCGCGGTACAGGTCGATACGGCCTCAGGCGCCTATAACGACATCGAGGCGATCGGCAAGGTCATCAAGGCGACCGGTCATCCCGCTTTGTTCATGGTGGACACCGTGGCTTCGCTCGGCTGCATGCCGTTCGAGATGGACGCGTGGGGCATCGACGTTGCGATGTCGGGATCGCAGAAGGGCCTGATGGCGCCTCCGGGCCTCGGCTTCGTCGCCGCCAACGACCGCGCCCGCGAGGTGCACAAGAAGGCCGATCTGCGCACGCCCTATTGGGACTGGACCGAGCGCGAAGGGGCGGAGCATTACCGCAAATATGCCGGCACCGCGCCGGTGCATCTGCTGTTCGCGGTGCGCCAGGCCATCAACATGCTGTTCGAAGAGGGGCTGGAAAACACGTTTGAGCGCCATCGCCTGCTCGCCGAGGCGGTGCGCCGTGCGGTCGCGATCTGGTCCGAAGGCCAGGTGCTCGGTTTCAATATTGCCGATGCCAGCGAGCGGTCGAATACGGTCACCACGGTTGTGATGGGCGGCGGTTACGACCCAGTTGCGCTGCACCGCTACTGCAAGGACAAATGCGGCGTGGTGCTCGGCGTCGGGATCGGCGATTTGGCCGGTCAGGCGTTTCGGATCGCCCATATGGGCCACGTCAACGCGCCGATGATTTTGGGTACGTTGGGCGTCATCGAAGTCGGCCTCAACGCCCTCAATATTCCCCACGGCAAGGGCGGAACCGAAGCCGCCATCGAATGGCTCGGCGAAAGTGTTGGCGCGTGAGACTTAATCCCTTCCCTCGTGGGAGGGACGGGAGCGCGCAGCCCGGACAGGCCGATCGTCTTGCGATGTTCCACTTTGGACGGCTTTCCGAACCTGGATTTTTAGTGCTTATATTGATCCAGTGATAAATAAGCGGCCGACAATGGGCGCGGCATGGGGAGTGAGACGATTGGCGTCCGTTGATTTGCGTAATCTGACCAAGCGTTTTGGATCGCTGGCAGTGGTCGATGATGTTTCGCTGCGGTTCGATCATGGGCAGCTGGTTTGCCTGCTGGGGCCGTCGGGCTGCGGCAAGACCACGACGCTGCGGCTGATCGCAGGCTTTCTGGAGCCAACGGATGGCGAGATCCATGTCGGCGACCGGCTGGTGTCGTCGAAGAACAGGACGCTGCCGCCCGAGCAGCGCAAAATGTCGATGATTTTCCAGAGCTACGCGCTCTGGCCGCATATGACGGTTACCGAGAATATCGTCTACGGCCTGCGCCTGCGCAAAATGGACCGCGACACCATCGCCAAAAAGCTCGCGGCGATCCTGGCGACGACCAAGCTCGAAGCGCTGGCGCAGCGTTATCCCGGCGAACTTTCCGGCGGACAGCAACAGCGCGTGGCGCTGGCGCGTGCGCTGATCGTCGAACCGGAGACGCTGTTGCTCGATGAGCCGCTGTCCAATCTCGACGCCAATTTGCGCGAGGAGATGCGGTTCGAAATCCGCCGGCTGCACGACGAGTACCGCTACACCACGGTCTACGTCACCCACGACCAGTCGGAGGCCATGACCACCGCCGACCTGATCGCGGTGATGAATGCCGGCAAGATCGACCAACTCGGCTCGCCCGAAGACATCTACGCCCGCCCCGAATCCGAATTCGTCGCGCGTTTCATCGGCGCCAGCAATGTCATCAAAGGCACCGCCCGCGACAGCAACCATGTCGACTTTGCGGGAGCCACTCTGAAGGTAGTCGGCGCGCCGCTCACCGCGAACCAAAGCGCCGTTGTCGCGATCCGCCAGCACGATATCGGACTTTCGACACAGGCGCCGGTTTCGCCCGAGAATGCGGTCAAGGCCGTCGTGACGCGGCAGGTCTATCTCGGCGTAGCGCGCGACTACATGGTCGAAGCAGCCGATGGCACCGCGTTGCGGGTGACCACGCCGACGGAAACCAACATCGCCAAGGGCAGCGACGTCTGGCTGACGCTGCCGCCCGACCGCTGCCGCGCGCTGAGCCGGTAACAAGAAGAACAGACAGGGAGGACGCGATGACGCACAGGCTTTCCCGACGCGATATCCTCAAAGGCTCTAGCGCGCTTGCGCTCGGCTCCGTGTTCGCATCGCCGGCGCGCGCCGAAGCACCACCGCCGGAAGCCATCACGCCCGCGCTGATTGAAGCGGCGAAAAAAGAAGGCAAGGTGGTCTGGTACACCTCGATCGATCTTTCGGTCTCTGAGAAGATCGCGGCTTCGTTCAAGGAGAAATTCGGCGGCATCGACGTGCGTGTCGAGCGCACCGGCGCCGAGCGGGTGTTCCAGCGCATCGGCCAGGAATATGCCAGCAACGTCTTTGCCGTCGACATCGCGAACTCCTCCGATGCAGCTCATCTGCTGGCGTGGAAGCGGCAGGGCATCCTGTTGCCTTACGTGCCGGAAGACGTCGCGAAATATTACAAGCCCGAGCATCGCGACCCCGACGGCTTTTTTGCCGGCTTCCGCGCTACGCTGAGCCCGATCGCCTACAACACCAAACTGGTAAAGCCCGAAGACGCGCCGACGAGCTTCAAGGATCTGCTCGATCCCAAATGGAAGGGCAAGATCGTCAAGGCGCATCCCGGCTATAGCGGCACCATCCTGACCGCGACCTTCGAGATGGTACGTGACATCGGCTGGGAATATTACGAGAACCTCGCCAAGCAGAACATCATGCAGGTTCAGTCGGCGACAGATCCGCCGAAGAAGCTTTCGCTTGGTGAGCGCAGCGTGATGGCCGACGGCACCGAATACAATATCTTCCTGCTCAAGGAAGCAGGCCAGCCGGTCGAGGCGGTCTATCCCTCGGAAGGCACGCCCTTCATCGTCGGACCGAACGGCATCTTCAAGGCGGCGCCCAATCCCAATGCGGCAAAGCTGTTCCAGAATTACTGCTTCACGCCGGATGCGCAGCGAATCATCATCGATGCCGGCGGCCTGCGTTCGCTGCATTCGCAGGTGAAGGAGCATTCGGGCCGCAAGCCGCTCGCCGATATCAAATTGATGAAGGAAGACGCCGCAAGCGCGGATGAGCAAAGCGAAGCGATCAAGGCGCGTTATCAGAAGATTTTTCGCGTCTGAAACCAGAGTCAGGGAAAGCCCGCGCAATGCAAAAGACCGTCAACCGGCGCGATATCATCAAGGGCTCGGCCGCCCTGGGGCTCACCGTGTTTGCTGCGCCGTTGAAGGCGGCGACACCGCCGCCGACAGCTATCACGCCGGCGCTGGTCGAGGCGGCGAAGAAGGAAGGCAAGGTCATTCTCTATTCCTCGATGGACCTGCCGGTCGGCGAAAAGCTCGGCAAGGCTTTCGAGGCCGCCTATCCCGGCATATCCGTGCAGATCGAACGCTCCGGCTCGGAGCGGCTGTTTCAACGGATCGACCAGGAGTTTGCGAGCAACATCCACGCCGCCGATATCATCAACTCATCGGATGCTTCGCATTTCATCAGCTGGAAGAAGAACAACTGGCTGGCACCCTTCGTCCCGGAAGATGTCGCCAAATATTTTGCGGAAGGCTTTCGCGATCCCGACGGCATGTCTGCGACCTCGCGGATCTATCTGTCGTCGATTGCTTACAACACCAATCTCGTGAAGCCTGAGGACGCGCCAAAGAGTTTCGCCGACCTGCTCGACCCCAAATGGGCGGGCAAGATGGTCAAGGGTCATCCGGCCTATAGCGGCACCATCATGACCGCGACGTTCCAGTTAGTCCGCGAACTAGGCTGGGAGTATCTGGAGAAGCTGTCGAAGCAGCGCGTCATGCAAGTACAGTCTTCGACCGATCCACCGAAGAAATTGGCGCTCGGCGAGCGCGCCGTGATGGCCGACGGCAATGAATATGGCGTCGTGCTGCTGAAGGAAGCCGGACAGCCGGTCGAGCCGGTGTATCCGGCCGAAGGTGCGCCGACGGTATCGGGCCCGACGGGGATCTTTGCGACAGCACCGCATCCCAATGCGGCACGGCTGTTTCAGGCATGGCTGCATACGCGCGAAACCCAGCAATTCTTCACCGACTACACGGCGCAATATTCGGCTCACACGCAGGTGCAGCCAAAGCCGGGACGCCGGAAGATTTCCGACATCAAGCTGATGAAGGAAGACGCAGCCGGCGTCGAGGCAATGACGGAAGAAATCAAGACGCGCTACGCGCGCTTGTTCAGAGTTTAGATGCCGTACGCCCTTCCCACCATCGTCATTCCGGGATGCGCCCTCTTCGGCGCAGGCCCGGAATCCATACGCACGATGGTGGTTATGGATTCCGGGCTCGCGCTGACGCGCGCCCCGGAATGACGGAGAAAGTTTACAAATGACCCTCACCACCCCGATCGACACCCCCAAAGCCCGTATCGACTGGACCAAGCCGGTCTTGTGGCTGTTTGCGGCCTTCATGATCGCGCTGATCGTACTGCCGCTGTCCTGGCTGGCGCTTTATGCGTTTACGGACAAGAACCGGCATCCAACGCTGCAGAATTTTGTAACGCTGTTCACCAACCCCGACTTCCTCGACCCGCTGCTGACTACCGCGATTATCGCCACCACCTCGGCAGTGATCTGCTGCATCGTCGCCGCACCGATCGGATGGCTGGTGTCGCGCACCGACATGCCGGGACGGCAGACCATCCGCGCGCTGGTGACGGCCTCGTTCGTGACGCCGCCGTTTCTAGGCGCCGTGGCCTGGGAGTTGCTGGCGGCGCCGAACAGCGGGTTGCTGAACCAGCTCTATCGTTACCTGACCGGCGCCGAAGCGGATTCGGCTCTGTTCAATATCTATTCGTTGACCGGCATCATCTTCGTCATCTCCTGCTACACGTTTCCATTCGTGTTCGTGCTGGTCGCCAACGCGCTCGACAACATGCCGGGCGAACTCGAAGACGCCTCCGCCATCCTTGGCGGCAAGGCCTGGACCACGGCGCGACGCGTCACCATTCCGCTGGCGCTGCCGGCGCTGGTCGCCGGCGCGCTGATCGCCTTCCTGCAGGCCATGACACTGTTCGGATCGCCCGCGATCCTGGCGCTGCCCGCCGGCTTTCACACCATGACCACGAAAATCTGGAGCCTGTTCCAATATCCGCCGAAGCTCGAGCTCGCAGCGGCTGCCGCGGTGCCGCTGCTGGTGCTGACGATATTGCTGCTGCAGGGCCAAAAGTTCCTGCTCGGCCGCCGCGGCTTTTCGGTGGTCGGCGGCAAATATGGCGCGCCGCGGCTGATCGAACTGGGGCGGTGGCGCTGGGTTGCACTGGCGTTCTGCCTGATCGTTCTGCTCAACCCCGTGTTCCTGCCCTATCTCGCTTTGCTCAACGCCGCGTTCTCGCCGAATGCGACGACGCTGGTGACGCCGTCGACGCTGACGCTGCACAACATCGTATTCGTCTTCACCGAATTGTCGTCGACCCAGCTCGCGCTCAAGAACACGGTCATCCTCGGCGCCGCGACCGCGACCGTCGGCACCATCCTCGCGCTCGTCGTCGCCTATGTCACGACCCGGCGTGTAATCTCAGGCCACCGCGTGCTCGGCTTCCTCGCCACCGCGCCAATCGCTGTGCCCGGCATCGTGCTCGGCGTCGGCCTGTTCCTGAGCTACACGCGGCCGCCTTTCGTGCTCTACGGCACGCTGTGGATCCTGCTGATCGCGTTTCTCACCATCAATCTGCCGTCGGCCTATCAGCAATTGCAGGCCGCGTTTGCGACCATTCATCCCGAGCTGGAAGACGCCAGCCGCATCCTCGGCGCCACCCGGCTGCGTTCGCTGATGCAGATCACCGCGCCGCTGCTCCGCACCGGCGTGATTGCGACCTGGTGCTTTATCTTCATCGGCGTGATGCGAGAGCTGTCGGCTGCGATCGTGCTGTTCACCTCGCAGACAAAGGTGCTGTCGGTGCTGATCTACGATCTCAACGAGAGCGGCGATCTCGCCGCGATCGCGGTGTTGGGCATCGCAATGCTGATCATCACCTTTGCGGTGGTGCTCGCCGTCAACCGGATTCCGATGTTCGGCGGCAACGCGACGGCGAGGTTGAGGAATAGCTGAACCCTCATCGCGGAACAGCTTAACCATCATGGTGAGGAGGCGCGAAGCGCCGTCTCGAACCATGAGGCCACGACCGTGCCATTCATCCTTCGAGACGCGGGCTTCGCCCGCTCCTCCGGATGAGGTCGTTTACTGGCTCATCCGATAGACCTCGATCTGCGCCTTGAGCCGCTCCAGCGACGCCAGCGGTGCTTTGGGATCGACGACATATTTCCGCTCCGCGATCAGCGACAGGACCTTCAGGTCGATCGCCGGTGAATGGTGGATCACATCGCCGTAATTGCCGAGATCATGGGTGATTTCCTTCGCCTCGCGGAAATCATGCAGGCTGACATTGGGAAACTTCGTCAAGCGCGGAAACGCATAAGCCGTGAAATCGTAAACGACCTTCAGCGTCGCGGGCGACGCATCGCGCATCGCCACGAATTGCAGGATAGAATAAGGCGGGAAGTAGATGTCGAACTTCACATCCGGATTTTTCTCGATCAGGCCGATCGCATCGCTCTCAAAAATCCTCACCATCGCCTCGTAATCATAGCCTTCGGCGAGGTAGGCGCTGCGGACGGGGTCGATGATGCGCACGAACGCTGCCATGGATTTCCGGGCGTTATAGAATCCGGCCACGTCGAAGCTGGGCGCGAGTATGTTGATATCGTCGGCATCGGCGATCGGAAATTTGAACAAGACGCCCGTCGTCAACCGCGCGACGGTCTTTTCGAACGGCTTGACCGATCGCGCCAGCATCCAAAGGGATTCGCGGGCCATGGCGCCGCTGAAGAGATATTCGCCGAGGCCCCTGGCATTGCGGCGGTAGAGATTGGCGGGAAGGAACGGGTTGGAATCGACGTCAGGCGCGGCGCGAAAAATCCAGTCGTCTATCTGCCAGATCACGCGCTTGGGATGGCGCTCAAGCGCCGCCGCCAGCACAAAGCTCTGTTCGTGCGAGGTCGAGCCCGACATTGCCAGCTTCAGGGAATGGCCGCCGACAAGACGATCGATGTCACTTTGCCGGAAATGGATCGCGAGCGAGGTTCCCATGAAGACCGTGTCGAAATCCTGGCTGCGGATCAGCCCGGCATTCTGCATGCGGCTGTCGTTGGAATACATCGGATGATAGAAGCGCGCCGGCCGGAACAACTGCAGCGGATCGACGACGAAGTTCAGCGCGACGGCCATCAGCATGATCGCCACCGCCGCACCAAGAAACAGCACCAGATGTCGCGAGGCCAGTCTCATCAGAACCTGAAATAAATGAATTCGCTGTGCTGCTGAATTCCAAGTATGCCGAAGGCAAGCACGGCCGCGGTTGCGTACAGAAACAACGGACGCAGCCGCCACGCGGCGAGCTTTTCGCCGACGAGGCGTCTCTCGTGATCGTAACCCATGATCTCCTGCGTGTTCGGCGCGAACCAGGCGAGCACGGCGTAGACGATGATGAAGGCGGAATAGGCGATCTCGCCGCGGCCAAAGGCGATGTTCGTGGGATCGGCCATCTTCGACAGCACGTAATACGCTGAATCGATGTTGTCGGCGCGGAAGAACACCCAGGCGATGACCACCGCCAGAAATGTCAGGATCAGTCCGGCGATATTGGCCAGAGGTGCAAGGCGTGGCGAGAGCGTTGGGCCGTAATTGTTCCAGGCGTGATTGATGCAGAGATAGACGCCGTGGAGCGCGCCCCAGGCCACGAACGTCCAGGCGGCGCCGTGCCAGAGGCCGCCAAGCAGCATGGTGATCATCAGATTGACATAGCGCAGCACGCGGCCGCGCCGGTTGCCGCCGAGCGAGATGTAGAGATAGTCGCGCAGGAACTGCGACAACGTCATGTGCCAGCGCCGCCAGAAATCGATGATGGAGGTCGCCTTGTAGGGCGAGTTGAAATTCAGCGGCAGGAAAATGCCGAACATCAGGGAAATTCCAATCGCCATGTCGGAATAGCCGGAGAAATCGAAATAGAGCTGGAACGTGTAGGCCAGCGCCCCGATCCATGCCTGATCGAAGGATGGCGCACTGGGGCCGAAGGCGAGCGACACCAGCGGCTGGATGCTGTCGGCCAGACAGGTCTTTTTGAACAGGCCGATGGCGAAGATGATCAGGCCGCAAAGGATCAGATGCGGATCCGGACGCTTGGTCTCCTTGCGCTCGAATTGCGGGATCATGTCCTTGTGATGGAGGATGGGTCCGGCGATCAGATGCGGAAAATAGGTCACGAACAGCGCATAATGCGGCAGCGCATAGCGCGCGACTTTGCCGCGATAGGCGTCGACCAGAAACGCGATCTGGGTAAAGGTGTAGAAGGAGATGCCGACCGGCAGCAGAATGTTGACGACGAATCCGGTCGAAAACATCGCATTGAAATTGACCGCCAGGAAGCCCGCATACTTGAAGATGCCGAGCACCAGCAGATCACCGGCGACGCCTGCCGTGAGCACGGCAAACCGTGACGAGGGGCGCAATTGCCGCGCGATCAGGAGATAACCGATTAGATAATTGAACGCGATGGAGGCGACCAGCAACGGCACGTATTGCCAATTGCCAACGGAATAAAAGACCAACGACGCCAGCGCCAACCAGACCACCGGCGCCAGATTGCCGACGCGGCCCAACGCGAAATAGCCGGCCAGGGCGACCGGCAGGAACAGGAAGATAAACAGATAGGAATTGAAGAGCATCAGGCCTTTCTCAAGCGCATCCAAAAGCCTAACCATACAACTTGGCCGTCAACAACCCTGCGGGCCGATGCCTTCTGGCAATTGACGTTTTCGACCCGATATAGAAGCAACCGCGCGTGACATCGGCGGAACCGAACGAGGATCGAGTGACACAAGCTTTGACCAAAAAACCTTCGCAGGCCGCACCCAGCGCACCGCGGCGACCGCATACATTCACCAATCACGGCATTACGGTGACTGACGACTATGCCTGGCTGAAGGACGCCAAATGGCAGGAGGTGCTGCGCGATCCCTCGATCCTGGACGCGGATATCCGGATCTATCTGGAAGCAGAAAACGACTACACCGAAAGCTTGCTTGGCCATACCGGCGCTTTGCAGAAAAAGCTGGTCGCGGAAATGCGCGGGCGGATCAAGGAGGACGATTCCAGCGTGCCGGCGCCGGATGGTCCGTTCGCTTACTTGCGAAAATTCCGCGAGGGCGGGCAGCATGAATTATTCGGCCGCACTCCGCGTGACGGCGGCGACGTCAACATCGTACTCGATGGCGACGCCTTGGCGGCGGATCACAAATACTTCAAGTTCGGCGGCGCGCGGCATTCGCCGGACCACAAGCTGCAGGCCTGGACTGCCGACACCAAGGGTTCGGAATACTTTTCGATCCGCGTGCGCGACTGGGAAACCGGCGCGGACCTTGACGATCTCGTCGAGGAGACCGACGGCGGCGTGGTTTGGAGCACGGACGCAAAAAGCTTCTTCTACGTCAAGCTCGACGACAACCACCGCCCGATGCAGGTCTGGCGTCACCGCCTCGGCACCAGGCAGGCGGACGACACGCTGGTCTATGAGGAAAAGGATTCCGGCTGGTTCACGCATTTGCACGAAAGCTCCAGCGGGCGTTTTTGCGTGATCGCCGGCGGCGACCACGAAACGTCAGAACAGCGGCTGATCGATCTTGCCAACCCGGAAGCCCCGCCGCGTCTCGTCGCGGCGCGCGAGGAAGGCGTGCAATATTCGATCGCCGACCGCGGCGACCAACTCTTCATTCTCACCAACGAAGGCGGCGCGATCGATTTCAAGGTGGCCACTGCGCCGCTCGCTGCGCCCGAGCGCGCCAATTGGCGGGATCTGATTCCGCATCGGGAGGGCATCTACGTTCTCGATGTCGAGCTCTATGCCGGACACATGGTGCGGCTGGAGCGCGCCAACGCGCTCCCCGCCATCGTCATCCGCGATCTCGACAGTGGTGAGGAGCACGCCATCGCCTTCGACGAAGCGGCCTATTCGCTGGACACCATGGGCGGCTATGAATTCGAAACCACCAATCTGCGGTTTTCCTATTCGTCGATGACGACGCCGTCGGAAGTCTATGACTACGACATGGCAACGCGCACACGACTGCTGCGCAAGCGGCAGGAGATTCCCTCCGGCCACAACCCGGCCGACTACGTCACCACGCGCATCATGGCGACCTCGCATGACGGCGCAAAGGTGCCGGTTTCTATCCTGCACGCCAAGGACCTGAAGCGCGACGGCACTGCGCCGTTGCTGCTCTATGGATACGGTTCCTACGGCATGGCGATGCCGGCCTCATTCGCCGCCAACCGGCTGTCGCTGGTCGATCGCGGTTTTGTCTACGCCATCGCGCATATCCGCGGTGGTGCGGATAAGGGCTGGGGCTGGTATCTCGACGGCAAGCGCGAGAAGAAGACGAACTCGTTCGATGATTTCGCCGCGGCGGGACGTGCGCTGATCGAGACAAAGTATACGAGTGCAAAACGTATCGTCGGCCATGGCGGCAGCGCGGGCGGCATGCTGATGGGCGCAGTCGCCAATCGCGCCGGCGAATTGTTCGCCGGCATCGTCGCTGAGGTGCCGTTCGTCGACGTGCTGAATACGATGCTCGACGACACGCTGCCGCTGACGCCGCCGGAATGGCCGGAATGGGGCAACCCGATCGAGAGCGAGAAGGATTTCCGCACCATCCTGTCCTATTCGCCCTACGACAATGTCGCGGCGAAAGACTATCCGGCGATCCTCGCGATGGGCGGACTGACCGATCCGCGCGTCACCTATTGGGAGCCGGCAAAATGGATCGCCAAACTGCGCGCGACCATGACCGGCGGCGGCCCCGTGCTGTTGCGCACGAACATGGGCGCGGGCCATGGCGGCGCATCCGGCCGGTTCAACCGGCTCGACGAAGTGGCGATTGCGTATGCGTTTGCACTGTGGGCGGTCGGGATGGCGGATCGGGCGGAGGTGTGAGCGAAACGTAACTACCGCCCTGTCTTCTTCCGCCACGCGGCGAAATCGGTCATCGTTTGCGGATCGGTCGCGGGATAGAGTCCAAAAATGCCGCGGCCCTTGCGGACTTCCTCGGTGACGAAATCCTCGAACGCGGTCATCTCGACGGTCTCATCTGCGATTTCGTCGGCGAGATGCGCAGGGATCACGATGACGCCGTCGCTGTCGCCCAAAATGACGTCGCCCGGAAACACCGGCGCGTCGCCGCAGCCGATCGGCACGTTGATCTCGATTGCCTGATGCAGCGTCAGGTTGGTCGGCGCGCTCGGCCGGTGGTGATAGGCGGGGAAACCGAGCCTTGCGATTTCGGCGGAGTCACGAAACCCGCCATCGGTAATGACACCGGCACAACCGCGCTGCATCAGCCGCGTCACCAAAATGGCGCCCGCGGACGCGGCGCGCGCGTCCTTGCGGCTGTCCATGACCAGTACCGCGCCGGGCGGGCAATCCTCAATCGCCTTGCGCTGCGGATGAGAGCGATCGCGGAATACATCGATCTTGTTGAGATCCTCGCGCGCCGGCATATAGCGCAGCGTGAAGGCTTCGCCAACCAGCACCGGCTGGTCGGTGCCGAGCGGATGCACGTCCTGGATCATCTGGATGCGCAAGCCGCGCTTGAACAAGGCGGTGGCGACGGTAGCGGTCGAGACCGTCTTCAGTTTGTCGCGGGTGGCGTCGGAGAGCTTTGTCATTGGTTTTTTATCCTACTTTCCGTCATTCCGGGATGCGCGAAGCACAGCCCGGAATGACAGGTGGTTAGACCGCCCCATGATTGCGCGCCGGCGGCGCGGGATAGAAGGTGAGATGCCGCGGTCGCTCCGGCCAAGCCGAGCAAATTGCGTCGAGACAAGCTCATCGGTAGTCCTCCCTGTTATGATTATGTTTGATACCGGTTCTTGAGTAGCGGCTTGTGGTTTGTCATTCCGGGTCGGGCGAAGCACGAACCCGGAATGACGGCGTAATTCAGTAGATCGACGGCTCATCCACCGGCGCACCAAAGCCGGTTTCGAGGAAATCGAAATCGCAGCCTTCATTGGCCTGCTTGATATGACGCGTGAACATCCAGCCATAGCCGCGCTCGAAGCGGCGCTCGGGCTGCTTCCATTCGGCCCGGCGTTTTGCCAGCTCAGCCTCCGGAACATCGAGATTGATGGTGCGTGCGTCGACATCAAGCGTGATCTTGTCGCCGTTGCGCACAAGGGCCAGCGGGCCGCCGACATAGGATTCCGGCGAGACATGCAGGATGCAGGCGCCATAGCTGGTGCCGCTCATTCGCGCATCCGATAGCCGCACCATGTCGCGCACGCCCTGCTTCACCAGCTTGGTCGGGATCGGCAACATGCCCCATTCCGGCATGCCCGGTCCGCCCTGCGGGCCCGCATTGCGCAGGATCAGCACGTGATCCGCCGACACGTCGAGATTGGGATCGTCGATCGCCTTCTTCATCGAGGGATAATCGTCGAACACCAGCGCCGGGCCGGTGTGTTTCAGGAAACGCGGCTCGCAGGCGCTGGGCTTGATCACGCACCCGTCCGGCGCGAGATTGCCCTTGAGCACGGCGAGCGCGCCTTCGGCATAGATCGGGTCTTTGACCGTGCGGATGACGTCGTCATTATAGACTTCGGCGCGCGCGATATTTTCGCCGAGCGTCTGGCCGGTGACCGTCATCACATCGAGATGCAGATGCTCCTTGATGCGGCTCATCAGGGCGGGCAAGCCGCCGGCATAGAAAAAGTCTTCCATCAGATAAGTGTCGCCGCTTGGCCGCACATTGGCGATCACAGGCACCTTGCGGCTGGCCTTTTCGAAATCGTCGAGGCCGATGTCCTGGCCGGCGCGACGTGCCTGCGCGATCAGATGGATGATCGCATTGGTCGAACAGCCCATCGCCATCGCCACGGTGATCGCATTCTCGAACGCCTTTCGGGTCTGGATCTTGTTCGGTGTGAGATCCTCCCACACCATCTCGACGATGCGACGGCCCGATTCCGAACTCATGCGGATATGGCCGGCATCCGCAGCCGGGATCGAAGACGCGCCCGGCAGGGTCATCCCGATCAATTCCGCAATCGCCGTCATGGTCGAGGCGGTGCCCATGGTCATGCAGGTGCCGTAGCTGCGGGCGATGCCGGCCTCGACATCGACCCAATCCTTGTCGGAGATTTTCCCCGCGCGCCGCTCGTCCCAATATTTCCAGGCATCCGACCCCGAACCCAGCGTCTTGCCCTTCCAGTTGCCGCGCAGCATCGGCCCCGCCGGAAGATAGATCGCCGGCAGGCCCATGCTGGTGGCCCCCAACAGCAGGCCCGGCGTGGTCTTGTCGCAACCGCCCATCAGCACCACGCCGTCAACGGGATGGCCGCGCAACAGCTCTTCGGCGTCCATCGCCAGCATGTTGCGATAGAGCATGGTGGTCGGCTTCAAAAACGATTCCGATAACGACAGCGCCGGTAGCTCCATCGGAAAACCACCCGCCATCAGGATGCCGCGCTTGACGTCGTCGACGCGTGATTTGAAATGCATGTGGCAGGGCTGCGCGTCCGACCAGGTGTTGAGGATCGCAATCACCGGACGGCCCTTCCACTCCTCCGGCGCGTAACCCATCTGCATCGCGCGCGAGCGATGGCCGAAGGCGCGGAGATCGTCTGGCGCGAACCAGCGCGCGCTGCGGAGGTCGGCGGGGTTCTTGTTTTTGGTTATCATGATTGGGTGCCCCATTTCTGAACGGTGTTGCGCTCGATGGTACGGAAGATCAGGTTCTCGACGACAAGACCAATGACGATCACGGTCAATAGCCCCGCGAACACGGCTGGAATATCCAGCAGATTGCAATTCTCGAAAATGAACCAGCCGAGACCGCCCTGCCCCGACGACACGCCGAACACGAGTTCGGCGGCGATCAGCGTGCGCCAGGCAAAGGCCCAGCCGATCTTCAAGCCCGTGAGGATCGAGCCGAACGCGGCCGGGATCAGGATGCGCGCGACGTAAGGCAATCCGCGCAGGCCATAATTGCGGCCGACCATGCGCAGCGTGTTCGACACACTCTTGAAGCCGGAATGGGTATTGAGCGCGACCGGCCACAGCACCGAATGGATCAGCACGAACACGAGGCTGCCATTGCCGAGCCCGAACCAGATCAGCGCCAGCGGCAACAGCGCGATCGCCGGTAGCGGATTGAACATCGCCGTGACGGTCTCAAGGAAATCGGTACCGATGCGGGTCGAGATCGCGAGGATGGTGAAGATCGCAGCGAGGATGATGCCGGCGCTGTAGCCCATGAACAGCACCTTCAACGACGCCCAGGCGCGCAGCGGTATCGTTCCGTCGCGCACCTTGTCGAACATCGTGACTATGGTGTCGTGAAAGGTCGGAAACAGCAGCGGATTGTCGAGGAACCTGCCATAGGCCTCCCATACCACCGCAAGGAAAATGATGATCACGGCCTTGCGGACGAAACCGTCGTTCCACAACAGTTCCAGAACGGAGAGCTTGCGCTCGACCTCGGTTGGAACGGCCGCACTCGCGGCGGCGTCACGCAGCAGGATTCTTGCCTCGCCCATCGTGCGTTCTCCCAAAGCATGATCCGGAAAAGTGGTTACCGGTTTTCCGATAAAGATCATGCTCAAACAAAAAGATAGAGTGGGATGACAAAGTCATCCCGCTCTAGTGCGCGGTTATCGTCTCGGCGAACAACAGATCATGGATCTGCTTCTCCAGCCGGGCGGCGCTACCGTCTTCGCTCGAGACCCGATCGACGTCGACAATCTCGGCCTTGACCCGGCCGGGATGCGGCGACAGCAGCAGGATCCGGTTGCCGATCTTGATCGCCTCCGCGATCGAATGGGTGACGAACAGCACCGTGAATTTGGTTTCCGCCCAGAGCTGCAGCAGTTCGTCCTGACAGGTGCGCCGGGTCAGCGCGTCGAGTGCAGCGAACGGCTCGTCCATCAGCAAAATATCCGGCTCCATCGCCATGCCGCGCGCAATGGCGACGCGCTGCTTCATGCCGCCGGACAGCGTGTGCGGATAGGCATCGACGACGCGCGTGAGGCTGACCTTTTCGATATAGGCCCGCGCCCGCGCGTCGGCTTCCTTGCGTGGCAGCCGCCGCGTCATCAGCAGCGGAAACGTCACGTTTTCCAGCACCGTCTTCCACGGCAGCAGCTGGTCGAACTCCTGAAAGATCATCATCCGGTCGGCGCCGGGTTCTGATATCTCGCGGCCGTTGATGGCCATCTTGCCTTCGCTCGGCGCCATGTAGCCGCCGACCGCTTTCAACAATGTCGACTTGCCGCAACCGGAGGGACCGAGCAGCACGAAACGATCGGAACGGTCGACCGTGAACGAGACCCGCTCGGTCGCGGTCACCACTGCGCTCGAGGTCTTGTAGCGCAGCGTCACATCACTGACGTCGAGGAGCGCGGCCATCTCGCTTAGCTGCCTTTCAGATCGTGCGCGATCGGCAGATAATAGTCCGTCCACGCCTTGGGCTGGGTCTTCAAGGTGCCGGTCTTGAACAGATGGGCGGCGAATTTCATGGTGCCCTGCGGCTGCAGATTCCACTCCATCATGCCGGGCTCCTTAAGCCAAGCCAGCAAATCCTCGACACTGGTCTTGTCGCCGGTGACCTCCTTGTAGATTTCGACCGCCGCCCTGGTGTCGCTGCGGATCAGATCATGCGCCTCCCTGGTGGCTTCGCGCACGGCTTGAATGATCTTCGGATTGGCGTCGGCGAATTTGGTGGTGGTGAAAAACTGCGCCTGGCTCAGCGGCCCGCCCATCACATCCGGCGACGACAGCACCACATGCGCGCCCGGCACGTTCTTCAATTCCAGGAACGTGAATGGCGGGATCGCAAAATGATTGCGGACTTCGTGCTGGGCGTTGGTCATCGCCACATAGGCATCGGGATGGCCGAGTTGCACGGTATTGGCGTCGAGCTTCGACCATTGGTCGGCGCCGAACAATTCGGCTGCCGCGATCTGCAGCACGATCGCCTGCGTCGAGACCTTTACCGTCGGCACCGCGATCTTGTCGTTCGGGCCGAAATCTTTCAGCGATTTGATATTGGCATCGCGGCTGATCAGCGTCATCGGCTGCGCCGAGGTGGCGACGATGCCCTTGACGCCGCCGCGGGTACGATCCCACAGCAGCAGCAGATTGCCGGTGCCGGTATTGAGGATGTCGACGCCGCCGGCCAACAGCGCGTCGGTCTGCGCACCGCCACCGCTCAAGTTGATCCATTTGGTGGTGACGCCGGGCACGCCAAGGGCAGCCGCATGCTTCTCGATCAGCTTCTGCTTTTCCATGATGTGCGAGGGCATGTAAAAAATGCCCGGCTGCCGCGACAGCGATATTTCGGTCTTCTGCTGTGCCAGTGCCGGCAAACCCGGCAACGCCAGTCCCAACGCTACCGCCGCGCCCGCACAGGCGCGCCACATCGTTTTACGCATCGTACATTTCCTCCGGCGATCTCATCGCATTGACGCCCTTGTGGAGATGCACTAATGTATTAGTGCATCTGAGGCAAGCACCTTTCTCGAAATGACTATTGGTTCGATGGGCCCATCGCAAATAGCTCCTCGCCGCGCCGGCCTGCGTTCCGCCGAGCGGCTGGATCGCGATCGTCAGGCGGCGCCCCAGGTGTTCGAGCGCCTGCGCAGCATGATCATCTCGCTTGATCTGCCGCCGGGAGCGCCGCTGTCGCGCGCCGCGCTGGCCGGGCAATTCGGCGTCAGTTCGACGCCGATCCGCGATGCGTTGATGCGGCTGGAGGAAGAAGGCCTGGTCGACGTCTTTCCGCAATATGCCACTGTTGTCAGCCGGGTCGATGTGCGCCTGGCCCAGCAGGCGCATTTCCTGCGGCAGGCGGTTGAGCTGGAAATCGTGCGCGCGCTGGCGATCAGCCATGATGCGGCGTTCATAGCCGGGCTCAACGCGACGATCGCGCGGCAGCAGCAATTCGCAAAGGCCGGCGACTTCGAGAAATTCATGGCCGCCGACAACGAGTTCCATGCCCAGCTCTATGCCGCCACCGACAAGCAGGACATCTGGTCGCTGGTGAAGAGCCGCAGCGGGCACATAGACCGGCTGCGCCGGATGCACCTTCCCTCGCCCGGCAAGGCGCAGGATATCGTGCGGCATCACAAGCTGATTGTGAAAGCCATCGAGGCCGGCGAACCAGATAACGCCCAGAAGCATCTGCGGACCCATCTGTCGGGCACGCTCAGCGACCTCGTGCAAATTCGCGCGCGGTATCCGGAATATCTGAGCGACTAATCGCAGCGATCGCGCTATCCAACAAATCAGAATGATGGATGCCGCGGCCTCGGACAACCCTGCCCCGGAACATACGAAAACGGAACTGTTCCGCGGACGTTGTGACCGTTAGAGCGTGATGACTTTTCTTCGAATCGTCATCATGGTCCATCTTTTTGTTTAAGCATGATCTCCGCGCAAACGCTTCGCGTTTGTCGCGAGGGAAAACCGGTACCCACTTTTCCGGATCATGCTCTGGCGGAACCTCATGCAAGAGTAGCGGTTGCAGGAGAGCCTGGTTTCAGCAAGACTTGCAACCTGCCGTTGATGCGAGTCCCCCGCGGGGTCCGGAGAACCTTGATTTGGCAAGAATATTGATCGTCGACGACGACAACGCGGTGCAGGTCACCATCCGCCTGTTGCTCGAGCGCGCCGGCCACAGCGTCGTCACCGTCGGCGATGGCCGGAAGGGGCTCGGATTGATCGAGCGCGAGGATTTCGATCTGCTGTTCCTCGACATCTTCATGCCGGGGATGGACGGGTTTGAGACCATGCGGATGGTTCAGCAGCTACGGCCGCTGGTTCCGATCATCGTGATCTCCGGCCGGCCAATATCTTCGGAGCCGGGCGACGCGCCGGACTTCCTGACCATGGCCATCAAACTTGGCGCCGTCTCCAGTTTGCAGAAACCGTTCAAGCCGGCTGCCCTGCTCGCCGCCGTCGACGGTTGCCTGGAAGCTGCCAAACGACGGTCGCAGCCAGCCCAACCCGCCAGCGGAGTTGCTTCCTGCCCGTGATGCGAAATAGCATCGCCGGATTGGCCCGGCGAAATTTCAGGGCTGAACGGGAGGGCTTGCGAAAGCAAAGATGACGCTCACAACCAGGCTTGCCATCGCGATCATTGCGCTGGTCGCGATCGCGGTATCCGCGGTCGGATGGCTGAGCTATCGCAACCTGGAACAGGCGCTCCTGCCACGCGTCCTTGACCGGATCGAAACCCATTCGCGGCTTGTCGCGACCGACCTGGAGTCCTCCGTCCGCAACGGACGTGGCGACATTGCGACCTTTCGATCGCTCGCCGCAATCACGGGATTGATGCGCGCGCGTCTCAATGGCGGGATCGACATCGTCGATGGCACCACGGAGGCGTTGTGGCGCGAACGGCTGGTCGGTCGACTGGCCGCCCAGATGGCTCTCAAGCCGGCCCGCTCGCTCCGCTTTATCGGAATAGAGGATGGCCACAGGGAGATCGTTCGCGTCGACCGCTCAGGACCGAACGGAGCCGTACGGATCGTGCCGGATGCGGAACTGAAGCGCGTCGGCGACGCGCCGTACTTCCGCGACGCGATAAAATTGCCCGCCGACGAGGCCTATGTCTCGCCGGTCCATTTGAACGAAGAAAACGGTGTCATCGAGACGCCGCGTGTTCCGACGATGCTGATCGCCATGCCCGTGATGGCGCCCAACGGCAAGCCATACGGAATCGTCGTCATCAATGTCGATATGCGGCGTGCGCTCGACCGGGTCCGGTCGGCGGTGCGGCCCGGAGAAAAGGTCTATCTGGTCGATAGCAAGGGCGGTTATCTCGTTCACCCCGATCCTGCCCTCGAATTCGGCTCGCAACTGGGCCGACCGACCGACTGGCGCAGCGACTTCCCGGATTTGGCGGCATCGCTCGGCGCGACACAGGTTTTCTCCCGCGCCGAGCCAGACGAGGCCGGACGGCCGAACGGCGTTGCGTTCGCACCCACCATTCTGGCAGGCAGCGAATGGGTCGCGATCATCGAACAGGTTCCAAACTCCGCCTTCATGGCGCCCGCGGCAGCGATCCGAAACAGCACGATAACGGTCGGATTGATTGCGGTGCTCTGCGCCGCGGTGCTGGCACTGCTGATCGCGAGATCGCTGACCCGGCCGATTATCCGATTGACCGAAGCCGTACAGGGCGTCGGCCACGGCGGCAAGGCGATCATTCCCGTCGAGGCCAGCGGCGAGACCGGCGTGCTTGCGCGCGCGTTTGCGCAGGTGATGGAAGAAGCGAATGCCAAGACCGTCGCGCTCGAACGCGAGGTTGCCGAGCATCGCCGCACCGTCGCGGCACGCGACCATCATGCCGAGCGTGAGCGCTTATTCAGCGCGGCGGTCGAATCTTCCAATGACGCCATCATCACGATGTCGCTCGACGGCACGATCACCGGCTGGAATTCCGCTGCCGAACGCCTGTACGGGTATTCCGCGGCAGAGGTGGCGGGCAAAAACATCACGCTGCTCGTACCCGCCGACCGGCTGCCCGAGGTCCAGGACACCTTACGCCGGATCGGCTGGGGCGAAAGCATCGAGCACAACGAAACGGTGCGTCTGCGCAAGAACGGCAGTCCGGTCGAGGTCTCGCTCAGCATTTCCCCGATCAAGGCGCCATACGGCGCGACCATCGGCATATCGAAGGTTGCCCGCGACATTACCGACAGCAACATCACCCGGCAGGTGCTGCGGCAGCAGACCGAGGAGTTGCGCCGCATCTTCGAGACTTCGCAGGATCTGATCCTGGTGACCGATCCCAAGGGGGTTCCGGTCCAGATCAGTCCGAGTTCGAAAGCGATCCTCGGTTATGAGCCGGAGGAAATCATCGGCCAGAGCGGGGTCAAGTTCATCCATCCCGACGACCTCGAAACCGCCCGCGAAGAAATGCGCGCCGCACGACGCGGCCGAAGGACCAGGAGTTTCGATTCCCGCAACATCCACAAGGACGGACGCCTGGTAACGCTGTCGTGGATGGGCGCATGGTCCGAGCCGGTCAAGCGGCATTTCTTCGTCGGCCGCGACATGACCGAGAGCCGGCGGGCGCAGGAAACCTTGCGCGAAAGCGAACAGCTGGCGCGCGGCATCATCGATACCGCACTCGATGCCTTCATCCAGATGGACGAACACGGCACCGTCACCGACTGGAACTCGCAGGCCGAGAAGATCTTCGGGTGGACACGCGCCGAAGCGGTCGGAACGAAACTCAGCGAACTGATCGTCCCCTACGTCCACCGCGACGCGCACAGGTCAGGCATCGAGCGCTTCCTGCGCACCGGAGAAGGCGCCATTCTCGGCCGCCGCATCGAACTCGACGCGCTGCGGCGCGACGGCACCGAGATCAAGGTCGAACTGAGCGTTACCGAATTGCGGCGCCGCGACGGATTTGTCTTCAACGGATTCATTCGCGATCTCACCGACAAGATAGCGGCCGAGGACCGGATCAGGCAGGCCGAAAAGATGGAAGCGGTCGGCCAGCTCACCGGCGGCATCGCCCATGACTTCAACAACATCCTTACCGTCATCACGGGAACGATCGAAATCCTCGCCGATGCGGTGAAGGGCGAGCCGCAACTCGCCGCCATCACGCGGATGATCGACGAAGCCGCAACGCGCGGCGCGGACCTTACCCAGCAGTTGCTGGCGTTCGCCCGCAAGCAGCCGCTCGAGCCCAGGGAAACCGACATCAATACGTTGATCGTCGATACTGCAAAGCTGCTGCAGCGCACGCTCGGCGCGCACGTCGAGATCGAATCGGTATTTGAAAGCGAGGCATGCCCGGCAATCGTCGATCCGAACCGGCTTGCCACCGCTATCCTCAATCTCGCCCTCAACGCCCGCGACGCCATGCCCAATGGCGGCAAGCTCATCATCGAAACCAGGTCGGTCATTCTCGACGAGAATTACGCCAGCATGCACGGCGACGTCCGGCCGGGCCGCTACGTCATGATCGCGGTCAGCGATACCGGGACCGGCATTCCCGCTGACATGCTCGACAAGGTGTTCAATCCCTTCTTCACGTCGAAAGGGCCCGGCGAGGGCACCGGCCTCGGGCTGAGCATGGTGTACGGCTTCGTCAAGCAATCCGCCGGCCATATCATGATCTACAGCGAGGAGGGTCACGGGACGACGATCAAGATGTATCTGCCGCCGGCCACCGGAGCTTCGCTTGCAGCCGAGCCGGCGCATGTGCCAGCGCACGAGGGCGGCCACGAAACGATCCTGGTCGTCGAGGACGACAAGCTGGTGCGTGACTATGTGCTGACGCAACTGCATTCGCTCGGCTACGTCACGCTGGATGCGGCAAACGCGGCGGAGGCGCTGGCGATCGTCAATGCAGGCCATCCGTTCGACCTGCTGTTCACCGACGTGATCATGCCAGGCCTCAACGGCCGCCAGCTCTCCGACGAAATTCTGAAGGTCAGGCCCGGATTAAAGGTGCTGTTCACGTCGGGCTATGCGGAAAACGCAATCATCCATCACGGCCGGCTCGATGAGGGCGTGCTGCTGCTGGCCAAGCCGTATCGCAAATCGGACATGGCCGTCATGATCCGCAAAGCGCTCGGCGATTGAGCGCGTGCTCCGCTCGAAAACACCAAGGCATCAGGCGCTATGGTATCAGCCGCTATGGTATCAGGCTTGCCGCGATGACGAAGTGGTCATCACGATCCGGACCAGATCGGCGGCGTTCCGTGCTCCGAGCTTCTTCATGATGTTGGCGCGGTGGTCTTCGATCGTTCGCGGGCTGATTCCGAGTTGACGGCCCGCTTCCTTGTTGGAAGCACCGGCGGTGAACTGCTCCAGCACCTCGCGTTCGCGCCGCGTGAGCGGTTCGCGTCCGGGAAAATGAAGCGCCGCGATCCGCGATGCCGAATTTTCCGCCTGCCGGCGCGCATACGCCTCGATTGCCTCGTCGAGCCGGGCGACGATTTCGCTGCCGCGGAACGGCTTTTCGATGAAGTCCAACGCACCGCTCTTGATGGCGCTGACCGCCATGGCGATGTCGCCCTGGCCGGAGATCATGAAGATCGGCGCAGGATAGTCCTCGCCATGCAGTTCCTTGAGAATGTCGAGGCCGGACTTACCGGGGATATGGACATCGAGCAGGATACACGCGGGTGTCCGGGTTCTGGCAACCGCCAGAAGAGCGGCACCGTCCGCGAAACAGATGACCTGATAGCCACCTGCCGACAAAACTAACGAGAGCGTGTCGCGAACGGCGGGATCGTCATCGACTACGAAAATCTCCCCACGGGAGAGGGGCTTTTCAGCCATGTTTCATCGTCCATGCGTAGTGAAACGTGACGCACACTCAAATAACGATACCAAGCTCGATACAGGAGCAAAGCGCACCCGTATTTGTACGGGACGATCGCTTAACGCACAAGTAGCAACACACCCCTAAAAGTAGAGTAAGGAGTGTTCCTATGCATAACGCAGCAGGCGACCGCGTCGAGATCGAGCCCGGCAACCGGAATGACACCTACCTTGAGGTCGTGTCCGACCTCGTCGCCCTGATCGACCATGTTCGTGCGAGCCTGAAGCTGATCGAGCGCGCCACCGCGCAGGAAGCATCGCTCGGCAATCAGGAGGTTTGCGCCAGCGTCATCGTGCTGGATGACGTCACACCCCGCTACATGAAGGCGACGACGGCGTTGACGGTGTGCGACGTAAACCTCGGCATCGCCCTCCGCTCCCTGCAGGAATCCAGGACGTCGAGGCGCGGCACCGGCGAGTTGGCCGCGAGCTAGAGCCTGATCTCCGCGCAAACGCTTCGCGTTTGTCGCGATGGAGAACCGGTCCGCACTTTGCGCTAACGCGGCCCTACTGGTCCGGGTCATGCGCTCGAGCGTGATGACTTTTCTTCGAATCGTCATCCCGTTCTATCTTTTTGTTCGAGCATGATCTTTTCGGAAAACCGGTTCCCACTTTTCCGGATCATGCTCTAATCGGCGCTTTCCACCATTCATGCCTGAGCAAGATCACGGCGCCGTGACAGCGGCATCCTGTGGGAGCTTCGCCCAGGGAAGGGCAGGCCCTCAGCCGATCTCATCGGCGTTCGACGACGCGCCCGGCCGCTTCTTGGCGTGCTTGCCCCTCAGAAAATGTATGTCCATTTCCGTGCCGTTGACGCGAACCAGTTCGCACCGGCGATAGGCCAGCCCCGTCGACGACAGCAACAGGAAGAACTCCTTGAGATTGAGGCCCTGAATGGAGCCTTCCACCGTCAGCATGGCATCGGTATCGGAGATCGCATTGAGCTGGCAATTCCGGCGCCAGGTCCCGTCGATCGCCATGATGCAGACATCATAGCCCCGGCTGAACGTGACCTTATCCGGACCTTTGACGTCTGCCGACATCTCTCAACGTCCCGCCATCGCCGCGATCTTTGGCATCGCTGCCGGTGCAGATGTCGTGCGCGCCCCGCTCGGCCGATAGAGCCCGCGCTTATCCGGGAACGGCTTGAAAACATCGGTCAAGCCGACAACCGTTTCCGCCGCACCCAACGCCAGGAAGCCATCGGCCTCCATTGACCTGGCAAGACGGCCGAAAACATTGACCTTGGTATCCTGGTCGAAATAGATCAGGACGTTGCGGCAGAAGATGACGTCGAAGGTCCCGAGCTGCGAAAAATCGTGCAGCAGATTCAGTTGCCGATGCTGAACCATGGCGCGGATATCGGCACTGATCTGCCAAAGCTCGCCGATCTGTTTGAAATATTTCACCAGCAATTGAATCGGAAGGCCGCGCTGAACCTCGAACTGGCTGTAGACGCCGGCCCTGGATTTCTCGAGCACTTCCTGCGAGAGGTCGGTCGCGATGATTTCGACGCGCCACCCGCTGAGTGCGGCGCTCATCTCCTTCAGGCACATCGCCAGCGAATACGGCTCCTGGCCGGTCGAGCCGGCAGCACACCAGATCCGGACGCTCTTGCGGCCGGCACGGGCCTTCAGGACTTCCGGCATGATCGTATCGCGGAAGTGATCGAACGGCACCTTGTCGCGGAAGAAGAAGGTCTCGTTCGTGGTCATGGCTTCGACCACCTGGGCGATATGAGAGGCGGACCCGCCTTTCATTTTTTGCACGAGTTCGCTGATGCCGGGCAAGCCGCATTTGCGTGACAGCGGCAACAGGCGGCTTTCGATCAGATATTGCTTGTCTGCGGACAGGTCGAGACCGGAATGATCCTTCAGGAGCTTACGCAGATACTCATAGTCTGGCGGGGTCACGAGGGCCTCTCATAGGCAAGCGGATAAGATTTAGATGAGGGTCGGTTCTTGCAGTTCGACCAGGCCGACTTCCTGGAACTTCGCCGTAACGATATCCTTGTCGAACGGCTTCATGATGTATTCGTTGGCGCCGGCATCCAGCGCACGCGCAATGTGGTCCATGCCGTTTTCGGTGGTGCAGAACACGACCTTGGGGACATCGCCACCGGGCATGCGGCGCAGGTTGCCGAGGAACTCGTAGCCGTCCGTGACAGGCATGTTCCAGTCGAGCAGGATCGCCGTGGGCATCGCGGACTTGCAGGCTTCAAGCGCTTTCTCGCCGTCCTCGGCTTCGACGATCTCAAACCCCAATTCCTCCAGAATGCGGCGGGCGATTTTCCGCACGACACTGGAATCATCGACAACCAGACATGTTTTCATTTTCAGGTCTTCTTTCCTGCGAGCCGCGCATTTACCGATCAGGTTATGCGGCGAGCATCGTCGTTGGCACGATTTCGAGGACGCGATCGACGTCGAGGACGACCATGAGCTGACCGTCGAGGCGATGGACGCCGCCGGCGAGCTTGGCCATGCGGGGATCGAGGTTGACGGGGTTTTCCTCGCGGCTGTCGTCGGGCAGTCTGAGAACCTCTCCGATCTGGTCGATCAGGAGCCCGTAGGACTCGCCGCGCAAATCGACGCCCACCGCCATCGGCGGCTTGCCGTCGTCGTTCTTCGGCAGGCCGAGGCGGGCGCGCATGTCGACGACGGTAACGATGCGGCCGCGCAGATTGAGCACGCCGGCGATCTCGGCCGACGACAGCGGAACCCGCGTCAGCCGCTCCGGCATGAACACGTCCTGGACGCGCGAGATCGGCAGTCCGAACAGCTGTCCGCCGATCACGGCGGTGACGTATTCGGCGACAGTGCCCTCGATGGTCTCGGTCTTGGTGGTCATCGAATGTGTTCCTTATGCCGGCCGGCTGAACTTGTTCATGCCGCGCGCCCGATCTCGGCGGTCTGTTCCTTCAGCGCCGCGATCAGGCCGGGACGGTCGAACTTGGCGACGTAATCGTGGAAGCCGGCCTGCCGCCCGCGCTCGATCGCGGCCGGCGACACCATCGAGGACAGCGCGATGATCGGCAGCGCGTTCAGATGCTGGTCGGCGCGGATCACTTCGGCGAACTCGAACCCGTTCATGTCGGGCATCTCGATGTCGGTCAGCACCACGTCGAACGCCTGTCCCGAGCGCAGCGCCGTGAGGCCCTCCTGGGCATTGGGGGCGACCCGCACCCGGTAGCCGGCGGCCTTGAGCACCGGCGCCAGCATGTTGCGGAAGAAGGCGCTATCGTCGACCAACAGCACCGATTGCGCCGACGACCGAGGGCCGCATCTCCTTGCGGGAGAACCAGTCGGCAAACGCCATCGGCAGGAAGTGGCCGACGTCGATCACTTCGGTGGCCTGGCCCTTGATCACGGCCGAGCCCAAAATGCCGTCCTGGCTGCCGGCCACCTCGATGTGCAGCCGCTCCTCGACGATGTCGATGATCTCGTCGACCACGAGCCCCATCGAGCGGCCGTCATCGGCGAACACCAGGATCGGCTGGGATCCTGCGGTCTGGACATTGACCCCGTTCATCTGCACCAGCGGCATCAGCTGCTCGCGGTACTGCACCATGTAGCGGCCGTTGGAGAGCTCGATCTTGTCGGTGGCGATCTCCTCCAGCCGGGTCACCAAGGCGAGCGGCACCGCCTTGGGCTGGCTGGAGCCGGCGCGGAACACCAAGAGCGAGGTCAACTGTTCGCCGGACGAGGCATGGGAGGCCGCGTTCTCGTCGGCGAGTTCGCGGGAGGCGGAACCGGCGGCGCCCAAGGCCTTGGCGATGCCGTTGGGGTCGATGATCATGATCACGGCGCCATCGCCCAAAATGGTATTGCCGGAGAACATGTCGATGTGCCGCAGCTTGGTGGACATCGGCTTGACCACGATCTCCTCGGTGTGGAACACGCCGTCGACCACGATGCCAAAGGTCTGGCTGCCGACCTGGGTGACCACGATGAAGCCGTTCTCGGGATCGCTTGAGGAGCCGTCGTCGATCTTCAGGAGCTTCTTGAGGTGCATCAGCGGCAACAGCTTGTTGCGCAGTCGCAGCACTGCGGTGTCCTTGATGCGCTCGATGCGGTGTTCGGAGTTGGCTCTCGCCCGCACCAGTTCGACGACCGACAATTGGGGGATCGCAAAGCGGTCGCCGGCGGCTTCGACGATCAGGGCCGAGACGATGGCAAGCGTCAGCGGGATCTTGATGGTGACGCTGGAGCCTTCGCCCGCCACCGACTTGATGTCGATGGTGCCGCCGATCTGGTCGATATTGGTGCGCACCACGTCCATGCCGACGCCGCGGCCGGAGACCGAGGTGACGGCGGCGGCGGTGGAGAAGCCGGGAGCGAAGATGAACTTGTGGATCTGGGCTTCCGTCATCTTCTCCAGGTCGGCCTCGGTGACGAGACCGTTGGAGATGGCTTTGGCCTTGATCCGCTCGGTGTTCAGCCCGCGGCCGTTGTCGGCGATGCAGATGATGATGTGGCCGCCCTCGTGATAGGCGGACAGGCGGATGGTGCCCTGCTCGCCCTTGCCGGCGGCGAGCCGCTCGGCCGGGGTCTCCAGGCCATGATCGGCGGAGTTGCGCACCATATGGGTGAGCGGGTCCTTGATCAGGTCGAGCACCTGGCGGTCGAGTTCGGTATCGGCGCCGTGCATCTCCAGTTCGATCTGCTTGCCGAGTTCGCCGGAAAGGTCGCGCACGATCCTGGGCAGCTTCTGCCAGGCATTGCCGATCGGCTGCATCCGCGTCTTCATGACGCCTTCCTGCAGCTCGGCGGTGACGTTGGAGAGCCGCTGCAGCGGCACCTTGAACTCGGTGTCCTCGTTGCGGCGGGAGATCTCCAAGCAGCTGGTTGCGGGTCAGCACCAGTTCGGAGACCATGGTCATCAAATGTTCCAGCGTGTCCACGTTGACGCGGATCGACTGGTTGGCGATCTTGTCGGCTTCCTGGACGTCGGCCTCGGGCGCGGCGGTCTTCCGCGCCGACTTTGGCTTGTTGGGTTCCTTGGCCGCGGGGGCGGCTTCCGGCGCGGGTGGTTTTGCAGCGAGAGCGGGCGCGGGCGCAGCTTCGGTTGCGGTCTCGCGGAAGGCGCGCTCCAGTTCGTCGAGCGAGACCTCGCCGGGACGTAAGGGTCGCTCCAGCACCTGCTCCACCAGCGTGCCCGCGGTTACCGCGGGCTGCAGCGGGGGCGCCGCCACCACCGGAGCCGACGCGGCTTCAGCGTGCGCGGACGCGATCGGCGGAGCCAACGCGACGCGACCGCTGACGCGGACATTGCCGCCATGCCGCGCTCGACCATGTCGTGCAGCTTTTCGATCAGATCTTCGTCGCTGCCTTCGGGTTCGGCTTCGGTGGCTTCCAGGCCCGCCAGGATCTCCTTGATGCGATCGATCGAGGACAGGATCAGCGAGACCGCGTCGGCGGTGACCGGCATGCCGTCGCGGAATTTGCCCATCAACGTCTCGCCGGCATGGGCCAGCGCTTCCAGCCGCGGCAGTCCGAGGAAGCCGCAGGTGCCCTTGATGGTGTGCACCAGGCGGAAGATGTTATCCAGGATCTTGGCGTTGTTCGGGTCCTGCTCGAAACGCACCAGCTGATTGTCGACCGTGTCCAGGCTCTCGCTCGTCTCGGTCAAAAACTCCCGTAACAAATCGTCCATCTGAGCGCGCCTTCCGGAATTTTTATGCAACGGTCACCTGTCAGGCATAACCTTCCGGATTTCACGACGGCGTTAATTTCGCGGTCCGTGCAAATACGGATGGGATCAGTATTATTGCTGGGAGCCGTCGCGTTGACGGTGCGAAGACGCGCAACGAAGCGGCGCTTGCCGCGAGCAGGAACTCGGCGACAGGCGGCAGCAGATATCAGGTGGATGATTTACACGAGAGGCGCGCATCAGGGAGCGCGCGGTAGAGTCCGCGCCGGATCAGGCCGCCAGCAGTTCGTCTTCGCGCTTCATCAATTTCCGGATTTCCTTGAGCGCCTTGTAGAGCGCTCCGCCGGAAACGTGATTGTCGATGACGTCGCTCGCAACGCGGGCACTCGGGTCGATATCGCGCAGGTCCTTCAGGAGAACCTGATACGAGGTGCGGTATTTCGGGATATCGTTCTTCAGATACATCGTCTGGACGCAGAGATAGAGGCGCTTGGCCGGCGTATTGGCGGTCTCGGCGGTGATGGTTTCTTTCTCGCGAAGTATCGGGGCGTCACCGTCGATCAGAAACGAAGTTCGCGTACCCGAATTGATCAGCACGGTTTCGCCGATCACGATCCGCTCAAATGGTTTCAGTTCAACACGTAATGGCACAACCGTCTCCCGTTCGAAAATGCGCGCGAGCGCGATCGCCCACGACGTTTTGCGAAACATCGTTCTTGCAACTGCGCGGCAGTCAGGCCGCCATCCGGTCTTCAGGAATTTGAGGCGATGGTGGCGGCGGGGTATTCCCCGCCGCCTTGATCGTTGAGGTCGAAGCCTTGCTCAGCGCAGGAGCTGGAGCACGCTCTGCTGGGACTGGTTGGCCAGCGACAGCGCGGACACCGCGATCGACTGGCGGGTCGACAGCGCCTGGCTGTTGGCCGCTTCCTCGTTGGTGTCGGCCAGCGTCAGGTTCGACGAGCCGGTCTGCAGCACGTTGATCAGGTTCTTCGAGAAGTCCTGACGGATCTGCACGATCGACAAGTTCGAACCGAGCGCGGATGCTTCGGTCCGCAGCGTGCTGCTGGCGGTGTCGAGCGACTTGATCGCCGTGTTGGCCGAGGTGTTGTCCAGGAAGTCGGTTCCCGCTGTCAGCTTGGTAAGGCTGAGACCGGTCGCGTTGAACTGCACGCCCTGGATCTTCAAGGTCGACGTTCCCGTCTCGTTGAAGGTCAGCTTGAGCTGATCGCCATTGAGCAGGTTGATGCCGTTGAACGACGCATCCTGGGAAGTGGAGGTGATCTGATCCAGGATGTTGTTGTACTGCGCCACCAGGTTGGAACGAACCAGCTGGGCCGCCGGATCCTTGACCGGAGCTCCTCCCGTCAGGCCGTTGAAAGCCTTGCCGGAAGCCTGCCGCAGCACCGCCGATGGTGCCGATCGTCGACGACGCTGCATCGTTGGTGGTCGTGATCGTGATCGCGCCCGCCGACGAGATCGACGCCTGCAGGTTGTTGGCGGCCAGCTTGGTGTTGAGATCGTTCAAGGATTTGACCGTACCGCCGGTGCCGTCGCCGAAGGTGATCGAAGTCGCGGTGCCGTTTCCGGTTGCGAGGATCGTCAGCGTCAAGCCCACCAAGCGCGGTGGTGCCGCCGCTACGCGCCGTGGTGCCGGCGGTCAGAGCCGAGCGCTGTTAGCGTGCCGGCGGTGCCGCCGATGACGAGATCCTGGGCTGTGCCGGTGCTCAGGGTCAGCTTGGTAGCGCCGAGCGTGGAGGCCGTGGCTGCGCCGGTGATGGTGTCGATGGCACCGAGCAGGTCGCCGACCGTGGCGTTGGTCAGGTCGAGGGTCGCTCCCGAAGCCGCGACGACGTTACCGCCAGAGCTCGCGAATGCGATGGTCTTGCCGTTGACGGTGAAGCTATCGGAGGTCGTGATCGCGGTCGTCAGTGCGCTCAGTTTGGTGGTCGTCGCCGCAGCACCTGGGATCGCAGCTCCGGTCACGGTGTTGTTGGTGAAAGCCGCAGGCGTACCACGCAGGTCGTCGGCGGTTGCGCCGGTGATGGCGGCGGTGGAGACGCTCGACTTGCTCGAATAGCCGACGGCAGCCTGCAGCGCCTGATTGGCGACCGACTTGGCGCTGTCGACCAGCTTCTGCAACGAGGAGATGCCGGTGTTGGCGGCCTGCAGGACCTGCACGCCGTTGCCGATACCATCCAGCAGATTGCTGATGTCGCTCGAGCGATTGTCGAGAGAGGCCGCGGTGAAGAAGTTGGTGGGGTTATCGAGGGCCGTGTTGACCTTCTTGCCCGTCGATAGACGATTCTGAGTGGTCGAAAGCAGATCGGCCGTCGACTGAAGCGAGAGCAGGTTCTGGCGAACCGAAGCTGAAAGAACAATACCTGACATAACTCATACCCTTCTGGATGAACACGATTGACGCAACGCCAAAATTTCATTTCGGCGTCCGCGGCACACTGGTCCCTCAGCGCTACCCATTCGTTAACGTGCTGCTCCGTACAAATACGCGGGCCCGGGAAATGCGACCTGGCAATGTCGTTTGTGATGAACAAAGTATTGCCGAAATCGATGGCGTTGATCGCAATTTTCCACCGCACCAGCGACGCCCATCATGGTACGTGACGCCTCGGGCAATGGCGTTGTATCCACGGCTATCTCGACTGCACGGCGTCCGTGAAGGGGGATCGGCGTTCTGCAAGGCATTCGTTGATGATCGTCAGCAACACCGTCGGCGTGAACGGCTTGCGCAAACAGCGCGCCGCACCGAGCTCGAGAGCCATTCGCAGGAAATCCGGGGCGGGCGAGTCCAGGTTCGCAAAAGCATATCCGGACATTGCAATGAGTGGAACCGTCGGCGCTCGCTCGTGGAATATCCTGATCGATTCAAAGCCACGCATGTGTGGCATGAAGATATCGACGATCATCAGGTCGAAACTGGCCTCTTCGAGGGCCCGCAGCCCGACTTCACCGCCATCAGCTATCGTCACTTCAAAACCGTGGCGTTCGAGATAGATCTCAATGGCCGTGCAGACCATCGGATCGTCATCGACAACGAGAACGCGTGTCATTCCAGCCCCCCGAGGCAATTTTGAATTTTCGATCGTTCAATGACTCCCGATCGCAACGCGAATGAGCATGCCTCCATCCAATCTTCTGGTCTGACACCAAAACACCCGTTTCCGCGTGCGTTGCGCCAGCGAAGACAACGAATCCGATGTGAAAGTTCCATGACAACTTCCCTGGTGCCTCAGCCTGGAGAAAACTCTCTCCGTCCAAAAGTGTGTTGGTGTCGTTCCACCCCGCCGATCGCACAGCGTGCTTGTTATAGCGGCAAGGGTTGCGGCATATCTTCGGTGCGGCTCGGCCCCAGGCACTCATCGATCACGCTGCCGCACCGCTGCAGCCAGGCGCGCATCGCCAAACGGCCATGCAGGTCGTCATCGACAACCAAAATGCGGCGCATCACGGCCTCCCTTGCCGGATCAGACGCTCGTCAGGGCATATCGCCGGCGGTTTTTGCCTTGCGAATCAGCGCTGATGGTATCTAGCGCCGCAAATCGGGCAACCTGTCTGCCCTCCACAGTGTATAAGACCGCGCGTGCAACCCTTGTGGTATTTGGCGGGTAAATTATGTTGGTATCCGACACGCCGAAAAAAGCTGATGCGAGACCGTTCAAGTTCCCGCCTTCGGCAGGAGCAAGAATGCAAACGGTAACGCACACTTCCAATCGTCTGTTGCAGGATCTGCCGCCGGCGGAATTTCTTTCCTTGCGTCCGCATCTCGAAAGCGTCGAAATGGCCAAGGGGGCCGTTCTGACCAGGGCCGGCGCACCGATACAACAGGTCTACCTGCCCCACAGCGGCGTTGTTTCAATGATGGTCGGCCTTTCGGAAGGCCAGACCGTGGAGGTCGCAATGATCGGCCGCGACAGCCTGGTCGGAGCCTCCGCCGCCCTGGACGACGGACCGTCACTGACGGACGCCGTCGTCGTTGTGCCGGGCACGGCTTCGGTTTTGAAGGCGGTGGATTTTCGCACTGCTGCCGAGCGGAGCGGCACATTTCGAAAACTCCTGGCACGCCACACGCAGGCCCTGCTCGTACAGGCGCTGCAATCCGCCGCCTGCAACGCCTCTCACTCGGTCGAGTTGCGGTTGTCGCGCCTGCTGCTGCGTGCGCGGGATTTATGTGGAAGCGAAGGATTGCCGCTGACACAGGAATTCCTGGCGCAAATGATCGGCGTGCGGCGCAACGCAGTGTCGATCGTGGCTCACGCATTTCAACAGGCGGGCCTTGTCAGCTACAGCCGCGGGCACATCGAAATCATCGACATCGAGGGTTTGCGGAAAAGCTCCTGTGAGTGTTATCGGGCGGTCCAGACGCAATGCGACCGGTTGCTGAACCCCACGGGCTAGCGGCGTTGCAATCATCGGTGAACGGCACGCAACCCATTGCGACCCGGCTGCAAGCCGCTGATCAAGTGCGGCTATTTGGCAATTTTTCTTGCTGCCAATCCATGCCAAGATCGCCCTGCAATTCAGATAGCACGCATCAGTTACCCGGCGCCCAGAGATCGGCTTGCCCGTGAGACGGGAGACTACTTTGGATTCAGCCCCTCGTTCGCCGAATGGATTCCTGTCTTCGCTGAGCGCGGACGATTTTGAATTGATCCGTCCGCATTTACGCACCACCGATCTCACCCAGGCACTGGTGCTGGTCGAAGTCGACGAAACGCTCAGGCGCGCCTATCTCCCGCACCGAGGCGTGATCTCACTCGTCGTCAAACTTGCGCGCGGTGAGCACGTCCAGATCGCGATGGTCGGACGCGACAGCATCTTCGGCGCATTCTCCGCCCTCGGCGACGCGATCGCGCTGAATAGTGCGGTTGTGCTGGTCCCCGGCGTGGCCTCGACCATCGATCTCGATCAGCTACGCGCGGCGGCCGACCGGAGTGCGACGCTCCGTTCCACGCTGGTGCGGCATGGCCTGGCGGTTTACGCACAGATCCAGCAAACCGCCGGCTGCAACGCGTCACATACCGTGGAGTCCCGACTGGCGCGGTGCCTGTTGCAAACGCGCGATCTGTCCGGCAGCAACAAGCTGGTCCTGACGCAGGAAGCGATCGCGCAGATGATCGGCGCGCGACGCAATAGCGTATCGCTAGTGGCCAACACCCTGCAGCAGGCGAATTTCATCCACTACAGCCGCGGACATATCGAGATCACTGATCTCGACGGGCTGATCAAGACCTCCTGCGAATGCTATGGAACAGTCAAAACCCAGTACACCCGGTTGCTGGACCCACACATTCATTGCGCGACCACGTGATCGCCGACTACGGCCCGGTCGGTGCAGCGCCGGAATTCTCCGTATAATTACGGCCAACCACGACGTTTGCGAAAGATTTATCCATGCCGGAATTAACGCGCCGTTCAATGACCCCTGATAATTGTCACGGTGCTGACGGGTGCAGGTTCGAGGAAAGCATTGGAGATTTTCATCCTGTGCCACGCGCGTTCACCCGTGTTCGGCGGTTCCCTACCTGCGCGGAGTTGAAGACATGGCTTTTGATTTGTCGATGCCGATTTTGGTGGTCGATGACTATGGCACCATGATCCGCATCATCCGCAATCTCCTCAAACAGCTCGGATTTGAGAATGTGGACGACGCCAGCGATGGCTCGTCCGCGCTCGCCAAGATGCAAGGCAAAAAATACGGCCTGGTGATTTCCGACTGGAACATGGAGCCGATGACCGGCTACGACCTGCTCAAGGAAGTGCGGGCGAGTCCCGAATTCTCGAATACGCCCTTCATCATGATCACGGCGGAATCGAAGACCGAAAACGTGATCGCCGCGAAAAAGGCCGGCGTGAACAATTACATTGTCAAGCCGTTCAATGCGGCCACGCTGAAGACCAAAATGGAAGCCGTGTTTCCGGGATAGGCCGGATGACATTACGCGGGGGCACTAATCCCCGCGCTCAAGGTCGAGGGTCCGCATCAAATCGTCCTCGCAGCAGATATCGGCAAGCGCCGGCACCGCCTCGATCTGCTTTAAAGTATCCGGATGTTTGGTCTCGCGCCACGCGCGCCGGCCGTACTTCTACGGTCGCCGATTTTCACACACAGATAATATTGAGTGGCGATAGTTGCGTGGACAAAGGGAGCGACCTCATGTTCACGTTCGAAACGAGCGATCCAAAAGAAGCACGGCGTTTTCGCATCGCCCAGTTCAACGGTAGAACCGCAACCCTTCGTTCGGCCGGTGCTTCAGTCACCGGTCACGTCCGGTCGATCATCGAAAACAAGTCGAGCGTTCCGCTCGCTTGGGTCATCACCATCGTTCCGGAAGAACCCAAGGCGGGCACCGCAACGCGGCATGGGGCCCGCATCCGCGCGTTCGCAGGAGACTTCTGCTGAGCTGTCGGACAGTGCGGCCTCTACGGCCCTCGCAATCCTTCCGACATACCTGAAAACATCCAGATCCGAAAAAAATGCCGGCGTCACGTCCGACGTGACTGGCATAGCTCACGAGCGCGAGTATCCGGTACGCCGTAGCTTCTCGATATCAGGCGGGTTGCAACAGCGCCTTGCGGACGAGATCGGCGGTGTTGCGAGCACCTAGCTTGCGCATGGCTTCGGCGCGATGGCTTTCGAACGTCCTTGGGCTGATGTTCATCCGCAAGGCGCCTTGTTTGTTGGAGCATCCCTCGCTGATCAGGCTGAGCACTTCGCGCTCGCGCTTCGTCAGCGGCTTCTGCCCGGACTCAGACGTGAACATCACCCCCGGGGCGCGACCGCCATTCTTGCTTCGGCCGGCCTGGCTCTCGCGTTCCGGTTTGTGATCGGACTCGGCGGCCGACCCGGGAGAGTGCGATATCTGCTTCATCACGGCGCAGACGCGTTCGGTTTGCTGGAGCGCGTTCTCCACCACCTGCTGCAGATAGACGCGATTGCCGGATGTTTGGGAAAACTGATGGCTGTATTGCTTGATCTCGTTCATGTAGAGCAGCAGCGCTGTCAACGGCCCGTTCAGTTCGCGAGCGATCGCAGCTCCTGCCTCTTCCGCCGCCCGTGCGCGCGCGGCCGACAGTTGCAAGATTTCAAGATTGTCTTCGAGGGGAGTGATGGTTGCCATCCACTTTGAAAAGTACGAATCACCGGCTCGATAGTCTTGCTGCGACATATAACTAACTTATCGGTTTGAGTAAGCTTCATGGTTAATTTCGCAACCAGTAAGAATACGGGGATACCATAGGAAGTGAGGCTAAGCCGTCCGAATTTGCCAGCCAGACTATGCTAAAGGCGACAAATACAACCAAACCAACGTGGTTCTGCGGGTCATGACACTCCTGCGTGTCTCCCTGTGAGATCGGTTGAGTCGCATTTGCTTTCCTAATGATCACCCTCCGATTGTTTATGAGCGCAAGTTTGCCTCGAGCGCACGCCGGCCTCACGCGGCAAACCATCACGAGGGGCCGGTTCCCAAGACAGAAATTTCGCTGACGTCGTTCGACGCAGCGCGTCGGCGGGCGCACAACGCCGCGAAGGAACGTCAGGAGCGGCCCAACCTCAGGAACTTCTCGAGGAAGCGTCCCGAGATCACAAACCTGAACCACCAATATGCCATACGCCGCGTTTTCATGGCTCTCATCCGTGCGACCAAGGCGGCCTGCACAGCGTCGATAACGCCGGAGCCGGCGTGCGCGTGTAATGTGCTTCACAATCAGCGAGCGCCAATCGTCGCAGCCGGATCAAGCCCGAGGGCATGCTTTGCGCGAAAGCGCTACAGCCGTCGCCAAGGATTCCGATTTACAAGCCTGGCTGCTCTCGCGATGATCGCCGCCTGAAATCATCCGACAATCAAAAAGGGAAAACGGAGATGTCGCGAGGAAAGGGATATTTGACGGCGATGGCCATGCTGGCCGGCGCTTTGACTTTCAGTTCAGGCCTCGCCGCCCAGACGGCACCGGCACCTGCACCAACGGAGAACGCGGCGCCTACCGCCGACAATGCCGTGATGATCACCGTGTTCCTGAAGCATGATCAGTCGCGCCCCCTCGGCGAACTCAACGCACAGCTCGATCGGCAAGGTTACTACAAGGCATTCCCGCCGGCCGGTGTCGAAGTCGTCAGCTGGTATGTGATGATGGGAATCGGGCAGGTGGTGACGCTGCGGCTGCCGGCGTCACGGCTGCGGGAAGTCAACCGCATTATGGAGAATACCGCCTGGGGCAGCTATCGCACCGAGTTCTATCCAACCTACGACTACAAGGCGATCGGCATTGCCGCGCACGACAAGGCGCAGTAGTCGTCACATCCGGCGCACAATCGAATTGATTTGTGTTTGTGGCGGCAGGCTTGCGCAGGCGAGCTTGCTGCGTCCGTGGCCGTCGCAGATCAGCCGAGTCTTGATATCTGTTCCTCGGTCACGACGCGCTCGACATTCTCGGTCTTGCTCTTGATGCGGTAGCGCGGACGTCCGTCGGCTTCGATCGGCAGGCAGGTCACGATAGTGTAGACCTCTCGTTCCTTGACCGTAGCGCGGCCCTGTGGCCCCTGCAGCTGATGATGAACGTCGTCATTGATCGCGTAATTGTGGGCCATCTCTGCCTTCCCGTTGAAAAATGCTTGTAGTCACAACGGCCTCGTAAGGCAACCCGTCGTTGGCCGGATATGAGAAAACGCGCCAAAACAAAAGACTCTAGGCTGTCAGAAGCGCCTTCCGGTTCCCGACCCGCGCGATCGATTTCTCGATGGCGGTACAGGTCAGCGTGTTGTCCTGCAAGCGCTGCGCGATGTATTCGGCGATTCCTGCCATTTCCTGCTCCTGATCGAACAGATTATTGCCGATACAAAGCATGTCGATGCCCGCCTTCAGCGATTGCAGGCTGGCTTCCTTTGTTCCAAGCGCCTTCTGCAGTCCCTGCATCTGGATATCGTCGGTGATCAGGAGCGTATCGGGGAGCCGCGCGCGCAACCGGCCAAGGCCGGCAGGCGACAACGTCATCGGATTGTCTTTGTCCCATTGCCGCACGATGGCGTGGCTGACCAGCACCGCGTCACCGAACATTTGCGGCGCCAGCGAATAGAACAGTTCCTCCTGTTCGGGGCGAAGCGATTCCGAAATATCCATGAATTCCTGATGCGAATCCACCAGCGCGCCACCGATGCCAGGAAAATGCTTCAGGCAAAGGCCGATACAAGCCTCGCGAGCGACCTCGCTCACCAGCAGCGCATTGGCCTCGACTTCGCGGATATCGGCGGAGTAGGAACGCTTGATCTTGCCGATATTGGGATTGTCGGGGTTGTAGTCGACGTCGATCACGGGCGCGAAGTCGAAGTGAATGCCGAGCTGCCGCATCTCGGCAAAACTGGCCGCAAGAATGTTCCGCTTTTCGTCCCGAGCGAGATGATTGAATTCCTTTGGACTGGGAAGCGGCTTGAATCCCTTCGCGTCCTTGAGCCGCCGCACCAATCCGCCTTCCTGATCGATGAACACCATCGGGCTCGATGGCAGGCGGGAGATCTCCGCGCACAAATGGCGCAGCTGTTCGGGCGATTCGATATTGTTGTCGTATTTCCGGGTCTGGCAGGAATAGTCGAACAGGATCACGCCGCCGAGGCCATAACGGGCCGCAAACTCCGTCAGCCATGCCGGGATGGTCTTGCCGAAGAAACCGAGGATGAAGAGTTCGCCGATTTGCATTGCGCTCTTCCGTCAAGCCCCTCGCCAACCCGCGCTGATGTTCCCGCGCGGATTCTTGTATGTTAAAACCCGGCGCTTGAATAGCTGCCGGCAACGGCACAACAAGAGTCGACGAGAAGTCATGACAGCACCTTACATCCCGCAAATGGCGCGCTACCGCCGGTGGCTCGAGGAACAACGCGGCTTTACCTTCGCCGATTACGAACAGATGCGGCAATGGTCGGTCCGCGAGATCGACGCTTTCTGGCAAAGCATCTGGGACTATTTCGACCTGCAATCGCCGACGCCGCACAGCGCCGTCCTGGCACAACCCAGGATGCCGGGCGCGATCTGGTTTTCGGGCGCGCAGGTCAACTATGCGCGTCAGGTGCTGCGGCACGTCGAGGCGGCGGACGCTGCGGGGATGCCGGCGATCGTCAGCAGCGGTGAGGACGGCGTGCTGAAAGAGACGAGCTGGCCCGAGCTGCGGCGCAAGGTCGGTGCGCTCGCGATCCACCTGAAAGCACAAGGCGTCCGTTCCGGCGATCGCGTCGCCGCCTACCTTCCGAATATCCCCGAGACGATCATTGCCTTTCTCGCCACCGCAAGCATCGGCGCGATCTGGAGCGTCTGTGCTCCCGATATGGCGGCACCAGCCGTGATCGACCGGTTCAAGCAGATCGAGCCAAAAGTTCTGATCGCATGCGACGGCGTGACCTATGCCGGGCGAAGGCACGGGAGAGGCGAAGTGATCGAGGAGTTGCGCCGATCGTTGCCGACGGTCGCGCATGTGATCATCCATAGCGATACGCCCGAGCGCGTGCCTGCCTCTGACGCGCTGCTCTCCACGATCTTGTCGGCAACGGGGGCCGAGATCGACGCGTTCGAACCGGCGTGGCTGCCGTTCGATCATCCACTCTGGATCGTCTATTCGAGCGGCACGACCGGGCTTCCCAAACCGATCGTGCACGGGCATGGCGGCGTCATCATCGTGGCGCTGCCGCTGAACGGCGTGCACAACGATATCGGCTGCAGCTACCTGCCCAATTCGTTCGGCGAGCGGTACCATTGGTACAGCTCGACCGGCTGGATCATGTGGAACAGCCAGGTCAACGGCCTGCTCAACGGCACCACGATCTGCATCTTCGACGGCAGCCCGGGCGGATCGAAGGACAATCCGGACTGGACCACGCTGTGGCGTTTCGTCTCCAAAGCTGGCGTAACGTTTTTCGGAGCGGGCGCGGCTTTCTTTGCAAGCGTCACCAAGGCCGGGATCGATCTCGCCGCCGTCGGCGACCTCTCGAAACTCCGCGCGCTCGGCTCGACGGGGTCGCCACTCTCGGCCGACACCCAGCAATGGTTCAACGAGCGCTTCGCCCGCCTCGCTGAGGTCAACGGAAGCGAAGCGCAGGCCGACATGTGGTGGGCCAATATGTCCGGCGGCACCGACTTCGCCGGCGCGTTCATCGGCGCCAACCGAGAATTGCCGCAAACCCCGGGCCTGATGCAGTGCCGCCTGTTGGGCGCCGCCGTCGAGGCGTTCAACGAACAGGGCCGTCCCGTGATCGAGGAAGTCGGCGAACTCGTCTGCACCGAACCGATGCCCTCGATGCCGCTGCACTTCTGGAACGACGAAGGCGACGTGCGTTATCGCGCCAGCTATTTCGAGACCTATCCGGACAATTTCGACGGCACCGGCCGCGGCGCGGTCTGGCGTCATGGCGATTGGCTCAAGATCAATGCCGACGGATCCTGCGTGATCTACGGCCGCAGCGACGCCACCATCAACCGGCACGGCTTGCGAATGGGCACCAGCGAACTCTATTCCGCGATCGAGGCATTGCCGGAGGTGCTGGACTCGATGGTCGTCGACCTCGAATATCTCGGGCGCGAAAGCTATATGCCGCTGTTCGTGGTCTTGCGCGAAGGTTTCACGCTCGACCGCGCGATGCAGGCGCGGATCAACAATGCGATCGAAGCCGGACTGTCGCGCCGGTTTCTTCCCAACGAGATGTTTGCCGTGCCCGAGATTCCACGCACGCTGTCCGGCAAGAAGCAGGAACTGCCGATCAAGAAGCTGCTGCTCGGCCACGCGGTCGAGAAGGTCATCAACAAGGACGCGATGGCCAATCCCGGGTGTCTTGAATGGTATCTCGAGTTTGCCGGTAAACATCTGCGGCGGAATGCCGGGGCGGCGTGATATCGCGCTATCTCCGCTGGTTGTAGACGTCAAGGCAGACGGCGCCAAGCAGCACCAGCCCCTTGATCACCTGCTGGTAGTCGATGCCGATGCCGAGGATGGACATGCCGTTGTTCATGACCCCCATGATCATCGCGCCTATGACGGCGCCGCCGACCCTGCCGACGCCGCCATAGGCCGACGCGCCGCCGATGAAGCAGGCGGCGATGACGTCCAGCTCGAAACCGAGCCCGGCCTTCGGGGTTGCCGTATTGAGCCGGGCGGCAAAGACGAGGCCGGCAAGGGCTGCGAGCACGCCCATGTTGACGAAAGTCAGGAATGTGAGCCGCTCGGTCTTGATGCCGGACAAGCTTGCGGCCTTGGCGTTGCCGCCGATCGCATAAATCTGGCGGCCGACCACCATGCGTGTGGTGACGAAGCCATAGAGCGCGATCAGCGCCACCATGATCACCAGCACGTTGGGCAGGCCGCGATGCGAGGCGATCAGATAGGTGAAATAGATCGACACGCCGAACAGCAGCGCGCACTTGGCGACGAAGAAACCATAGGGCTCGACCTCGATACCGTGGGACTGCTGGCGCGCCCGGCCCTTGGCGCTGGCATAGACCAGCGCCAGCGCCAGCACGGCGCCGATCAGCAACGAGGTCGGATAGAGCGTGCCGGCGTCGGGGAACAGCTCGGGGATGAAGCCCGATGACAGCTTCTGGAAGTCCGGTGGAAACGGCCCGACCGACTGTCCCTGCAGTATGGCGAGCGCAAGCCCCTTGAACACCAGCATGCCTGCCAGCGTGACGATGAAAGACGGAATCTTGAAATAGGCGACCCAATAGCCCTGCGCCGCGCCGATCAGCGCCCCGACCACGAGGCAGGCGAGAAAGGCAAGCGGATAGGCGACATGATAGCGCACCATCAACACCGCGGCGACGGCGCCGACGAAGCCCGCCACCGATCCGACCGACAGGTCGATATGACCGGTAACGATGACCAGCAGCATGCCGAGCGCCATGATCACGATGTAGCTGTTCTGCAGCACCAGATTGGTGAGGTTGAGCGGCTGCAGCAGCGTGCCGTCGGTCACGACCTCGAAGAACAGCATGATCGCGAACAGCGACAACAACATGCCGTAACTGCGCAAATTGTTCTTGATGAAGCCGACATGCCCCGGAAGTGAAACCGTCTTGTCGGTCATGGCTGCAGCCCTTCCGGCAATTCCTTCCCGCCGACACTCTTGTTGCGCATATCCTCGTTGCGCATGATTGCACGCATGATCTTTTCCTGGGTTGCCTCGGCAGCAGTGAATTGACCTACGAAGGCGCCTTCATTCATCACGCAGATGCGGTCGCAGATACCAAGCAGTTCGGGCATCTCCGACGAGATCACCACGACACCCTTCCCCGCTTCGGCGAGTTCATTGATGATACAATAGATCTCGTATTTTGCGCCGACATCGATGCCGCGCGTGGGCTCGTCGAGGATCAGCACCTGCGGATCGGTCATCAGCCATTTCGACAGCACCACCTTCTGCTGGTTGCCGCCGGAGAGCTGGCCGGTCTCCTGATAGACGTCGGAACTGCGGATTCGCATCCGGGTACGGTAATCGTTGGCGACCTGCAATTCTCTGAAATCATCGATCACGTGTCGGCGCGACACGCGATCAAGACTCGCCAGCGTGATGTTCTTGCGGACATCGCTGGCAAGGATGAGGCCGAGCTGCTTGCGGTCCTCGGTGACATAGGCGAGGCCGGCATCGATCGCCGCTGCTACATTCGGCAGGTTGACCTCTCGTCCATCAAGCCAGACGCGGCCGCTGATCCGCTCGCCCCACGCATGGCCGAACAGGCTCATGGCGAATTCGGTACGACCGGCTCCCATCAGCCCGGCGATTCCGACCACCTCGCCGTGGCGGACTTCGAAATTGATTCCCTTGATAACCCTGCGTTCCCTGTGCTGCGGATGATGCACGGTCCAGTCCCGGACCGCGAGCGCCGGCGCGCCGATGGCGGCTGTGCGTTGCGGAAAACGGTGGGCCAAATCGCGGTCGACCATGCTGCGGATGATCCTGTCTTCTTCAACCGGGGCGGCATGGCAATCGATGCTGTCGACGGTGCGGCCATCGCGCAGCACCGTGATCCGATCGGCCACGCGCGCAACCTCCGACAGTTTGTGCGAGATAAGGATCGAGGCGATACCCTGGGCGCGGAAAGAAAGCAGGCGCTCCAGCAGCGCGGCGCTGTCGGTCTCGTTCAAGCTGGCGGTTGGTTCGTCCAGAATCAACAGCCTCACTTGTTTCGAAAGCGCCTTGGCGATCTCCACCAATTGCTGCTTGCCGACACCGAGATCGGTCACCAGTGTATCAGGCATCTCGGCGAGTCCGACCTGCGCGAGCAGTTCCCTGGTGCGGCGGTAGACCATGTCGCGATCGATCACGCCAAGGCGCGACGGCGGATGGGACAGGAAGATGTTCTCCGCGATCGACATCTGCGGAATCAGCGCCAGCTCCTGGTGGATGATGATGATGCCGAGGGCTTCGGAATCGTTGACGTCGCGAAAGCGCCGCTCCTCGCCGTCGAACACGATGCCGCCTTCGTAAGAGCCGTGGGGATAGACGCCGCTCAGCACCTTCATCAGGGTCGACTTGCCGGCGCCGTTCTCGCCGACGAGGGCATGGATCTGCCCTGCCTCCACCGTGAAATTCACGTCACGCAGGGCCTGGACCCCGGCGAAGCTCTTGCTCACGCCCCGCATTTCGAGAATTGCCGTCATTGCGTCATCAGGTCCGTCCTACACGCCGGCTTTTTTGCTTTGACGCGTTTTCTACCGCAGATAAGTCTACGCAATCTGCGTAAACTTGATTGCTATGCGAACCGGTCTCCACTTCGCTCGAAAACGCTATGGTTCAGTCGAATTGCGTACGCTTGTAATAACCGCTGTCGACCAACACCTTCTCCCAATTGCTCTTGTCTACGACGACCGGCTTCAGCAGATAGGACGGCACAATCTTGACACCGTTGTTGTAGGTCTTGGTGTCGTTGACCGTGACTTCCTTGCCGCTCAACGCAGCGTCGACCATGTCGACGGTGACACGGGCGAGATCGCGAGTGTCCTTGAAGATGGTCGAATATTGCTCGCCACGCAGCATCGACTTGATCGACGGCACCTCGGCATCCTGGCCGGTGACAACAGGCATCGGCGTGTTGCCGCTGCCATAGCCAACGCCCCTGAGCGAAGAAAGAATGCCGATGGAGAGGCCATCATAGGGCGACAACACAGCATCGACCCGCTTGCGGCCATAGAACGCGCTCAGCAGATTGTCCATCCGCGCCTGCGCGGTGGCGCCGTCCCAGCGCAAGGTCGAAACCTTGTCCATCCCGGTCTGGCCGCTGCCGACCACCAACTTACCTTTGTCGATATAGGGCTGCAGCACCGACATCGCGCCATTGTAAAAGAAATAGGCGTTATTGTCGTCCGGCGAGCCGCCGAACAATTCGATATTGAAGGGGCCCTTGCCGTCTTTCAGACCGAGCGCCTGCTCGATCGACTGCGCCTGCAGCGCGCCGACCTGGAAATTGTCGAACGTCGCGTAATAGTCGACGTTGGGCGTGTCACGGATCAGCCGGTCATAGGCGATAACAGTGATGCCCTTGGCCTTGGCCTGCTTCAGCACGTCCGACAGCGTGGTGCCGTCGATTGCCGCAATCACCAGCACCTTGGCGCCCTTGGTCAACATGTTCTCGACCTGCGAGAGCTGGTTCGGAATGTCGTCCTCGGCATATTGCAGATCGGTTCCGTAACCGCGCTGCTTCAACACCTTGACGATATTGTTGCCATCGTCGATCCAGCGCGCAGAAGCCTTGGTCGGCATGGCGATGCCGACTGTCCCTTTGCCTTGCGCGAAGGCGCCGGTCACGGACGCAGCGGCCATCACCGCCGCCAGTGCCAAGGTGGACAGAGTGGTTTTTGGATTGATCATGCTTCACTCCCTTTGATCATCGTGTATCCGATGATTCCCGGATCGCAAGGCCGTGGTGTTCACGGGGATCACTGCCGGTTCGTTGTGGATGTTACCATCCAAAACTGCAATCTCAACAAAGGCGCCGCCGCGGCATTTCCGGGCGGAAGCGCTTCAGAGCCACGCCAGAAAACTCACTTTTCGTCATGGCCGGGCTTGTCCCGGCCATTCACGTCTTTGGAGCCAAGACGTGGATGCCCGGCACAAGGCCGGGCATGACGAGCCTAACATTAGGGCCACATTTCGTTGGCTGCATTTTGACTCTCGCGAACGCGCGAGCGCGTCCCGCGGCGCGACGCGCCCGAGGTTTGCCTGAAATTCGTCCCTCCAAAAAATAGAGGGCGCAGGGAAAGCCGGATGCCCAAGACACCCGCAGCCCGTGTGCATTGGTAGAAAGCACACGGTAGTCACCACAGGTGCGCCGGAAACATCCGGCCTTCCCTGCGCAATGGTTTTAACGGTTTCCTCCGTGCTCTCCCCGGCGACGAATTCATTTTGTCACCGTCGTTGGCGGATTAAGGTTTGTCAGTCCCGGTCGGGATGACTTCACCTCCGTCAACTTGACATCAGCAACGGATGCCAGGACCACACGACTTCGCCGTCCGCAGCGACCTCAGCCAAACGCTTCGACCGGCCATGTGCGCCCTGTCGAAGTTTCGGCGAAGGCGTTAAAGCGCCGTTCGTCCGCGCGCCGGCCTTTTCGCTCACGGGAAACCCGCCCTGCGACGCCATGCGCGCCCGACGCTGCCGCGTCCACCGCATCCAACCCCGCGTCCGTGACGATCGCGATACGCCCCTCATTCGGGATCGGATGGCGCGAGCTGGTAGCCGTGATTTGCCCGACGGGGAAAGGGGAATATTTTTGAGAGGGGGGACTGGACGGGACGAATTGCGATGAAATGATTTCAGAAAATCGCGCCAACGCGCGGGCGCAATGTTAGCCCGTCAGGAGTGGCGTGTGGGGCCCGGCAAGGTGCGGCCGCCTGTTGCGGCGGAAGCGATAGTAAGACGCATGACGTGGCGACGCTGGCCGGCGCGGCCGAGCTCTTGAAAGCCAGCTTTGCTGAAGGTTTCGACAAATCCCATGAAGCGATAACTCGGGGAGTCCGCATCGACAGGATAGGCCTCAACGACCGTAGCGCCATTCCGTGTAGCATGGTCAATCGCTGCGCGAAGCACGTGGTCCATAAGCCCTTGTCCACGAAATTCGCGCTTGATGAAGAAGCAGGCGAGAGACCAGACGGCTTCGGCGGTTACAGGCTCAATGCCTCCGAGGGAGCGATATGTGGGTCGAGGAGCGATTGAACACCAGGCTATGGCCGCGCCGCCACAATAGCCGAGAATCCCGATCGGCACGTCGGCGTCGACTCTGGATTTCATCGCTGCGCGGCGGCTTCCGCCATCGCGCTGCTTGCCCTCCGCTCGCCAAACCATGCACCAGCAGCTTTTCGGACCACCGCGGCTCTCGAAAAGACCCGCGAAGTCCGCCCAAGTTTCACGGTTCACTTCCCGAAAGATGATTTCATTCATGCCCTCTCCCCACCCTACTGCGAATGAATTCTTGTAGTCGAACTGACGCTATTCGGCTGCCTTCAAAAAACGCTTTTTTGCAAAAGCCTTTCCAGAACCCGATTTGAAATATCGCTCGAGTCTGCGAGCCGTCAGTTCATCCGCCACCGCCACGTACGAGCGAAGCACGACCGGCGTATACTTGCTCGTCGAAACGACATGCCGCTGCTGATGCGATGCAACTCGACGTCGAAGATCGTCGGTCGAGCCAACATAAATATCGCCATTGCTCAGTTCGAGGAAATCGACGTACCACACGTGGGCTACAGTCTCCCTGCGCTCCTGCGGAGCTTCGGGAGACACCCTTCGCCCTGTTGTCTTCGGGTGGCCTGCCACCCGTAGCCCACAGGGCGAAGGGTGGCGGAGAGGGAGGGATTCGAACCCCCGATAGGCTTGCACCTATGCCGCATTTCGAGTGCGGTGCATTCGACCACTCTGCCACCTCTCCAGGCGCCATTTGGGGTGATTCCTCACCCGCGGTCGGGGCGAGTTCTAGGCGAGGATGGCGGGCCAGACAAGGCGCGGGCCCAAGAATTCCGCGGGGGCCAAATCGGGAAAAAAAGGAGCCAAAAATGGAGCATTTGACGGTTAGGGCCAATGGCGCGGCGTTCCATGTCGCGCGGACCGGCCAGGGCAAGCCATTGCTGTTGTTGCACGGCTGGCCGGAATTCTGGCTGACCTGGGAGCCGGTCATGACGCGGCTCGCCGATCGCTTCACGCTGTACGCGCCCGACCTGCGCGGTTTTGGCGACAGCGACAAGCCCGAGGGGCCGCATGGCCCCGAGCAGCATGCCACCGACATGCTGGCGCTGATGGACGCGCTCGGACTGAAGCAGGCCGGTATCGTCGGACACGACGTCGGCGGCGGGCTGATGCAGCCCTTGGCGCGAAACGCGCCGGACCGCATCACCGGATTATTCTTCTTCGACTTCCTCTATCCCGGCATCGGACCGCGGATGGCGGAGCCGGACCGGCTGAACAACATCTGGTATCAGTCGTTCAACCAATTGGAGATCGCGCCGGCTGTGATCGGCGCCACGCGTGAAAGCTGCCGCGCTTACATCGGCTATTTCCTGAAGCACTGGTCGCACCGGAAAGATGCGTTCGACGGCGCCATCGAAGCCTTTACCGATAATTTTCTCAAACCCGGAAACCTCGCCGGCGGATTTGCATATTACCGCGGCGCCCATGCAGGGCGGATCAGGATGTTGAAAGGCGGAGCGCCCGAGCTATCGCCGATCGCCGTGCCCACTTGCGTAAGATGGGCCGAGCATGATCCGCTGTTTCCCTATGCCTGGACCGATCGGTTGGCTGAGAGTTTTGCAAATCTCGATCTCGCGATGTTTCCCGACGTGGGGCACTTTGCGCATCGCGAGGATCCCGATCGCGCGGCCTCGGAGATCGCGGCGTTCTTCGAACGCATCGGCTGGCGTTGATGGGTTTGAAAATTAGTGGGACCGCCAGACGCGACAAAACACCGGCGGCCCCGTGTCGCTTCATTGAAATTCTGACCGGGAAGTGCGGCTTCACCGGTCAGCCGGAGCGACGAAACGACGGTAGCAACACGCGCGAAATCGGCAACGCGATCCCGATTTTAACCTAACCGGTCAACCTTACCTCGCTGTCGTGACGCACTCGCGCCCCGCAAAAATACGGAGTGATCCATTCTTTTCTTGTTTGAGCATAATCTCCGCGCAAACGCTTCGCGTTTGTCGCGAGGGAAAACCGGTTCCCACTTTTCCGGATTATGCTCTAGGCCTTTGCTTTCTTCGCTTTCTTCTCGTCTTTTTCGTCGTCGTCTTTGTCTTTCGCCTTCTTCTCCGCTTTGTCCTTGCCGTTTTCTTTCTTGCGGTTGGTGAAGCGCGCATTGCCGAGACCGGTGCCGATGGTCAGCACGCCCCATCGCTCGACATCCTGCATGAACGGGACTTCGGAGAGGCCTTGGGCAACGCCGTCATTATGCATCAAGACTGCGGTGTCGTGATCGCCGATCTGCGGAATACCTTCGATCAGGCTCGCCGGCAGATTGAATTTGCTGCTCTCCCAATTGCCCGGGAGATTCTGCGCGCCCTTTTCGATCGAACCGTCCCCGTTGATGACGCCGGGACAGGCGATGCCGATGAAAGGCGCGAGCTTCAATCCTTCGGTCTCGGTCTCGGCGATCAGATCCTTCAGCATCTTCACCAGCCGTTTCACCGCGCCTTCGCGCGTCGGCTCATCGTCGGCGTGCCGCCACAGTTCGGATTTCCATACGGTAGCCTTGGAAAGATCGGGCGCCTTTTTCCAGCGCGTCTCGACCACGCCGCAGCGGATGTTGGTGCCGCCGATATCGACCGCCAGAATGCTGTCATGGGCCTCGAAAATCCACGATGGCGCCAGATGCAACGTGCCGATCAGGCCGGCCTCGTCGGGATGAAAGCGGATCGGCACCAGATCGACGTCAAAGTCCTCGGCCTTGAGGATGATGTCCGCGCGCGCGATGGCGAGCTCGCCGACCCGGCTCTCCCGAAAGCCGCCGCCGACCACGATGCGTTCGGTATCGGCCCAGGCCTTGGTCTTGAGAAATCGCCCCGTCACGTAAGCGAGTTCCTGGGCGAACTCCTCGATGGCGCCATGCACCAAGGCGGCGGCGCCGATGTCGTCGCCGGTCAGCGCCTGATCGAGGTCGCTCTTGGCGATTTCCTTGGCGGCTTTCTTGCCGAGAGGATCGTCGCCGTTTTTCTTCAGCGGCGCGCGGAGCGTATCCAGGATCTTGCGAAATGCACCCTTGCTGGCGCGGTCGCCGAGAAAGCCGTCGTCGTCCTTTAATTCGATATTGAAGCTGTCGACGTCCACGGATGGCAGGCGGGTGGCGCCATGTCGGGCGATGCCCGTGGTTGCGATGATGTCTTCTGCCATTCTACCCTGCCCAGCCGGATTCGGATGACAACGGGCGGGGAACCCATTGGTTTCATGAGGGCGAATGAGGGAGTAGCGAATGGAGCTCTCATCATTCGCTTTTTTGGCCCAAATCCTTCATATTGGCCCGGTTTTCGGCCCTCTTTGCCTTGACTCGGGGCCCTCAGCGGCTATAAGTCCCCGCATCCGGCGCGGGATTTCTCGCGCCGCTTGTTTTTGCGCGAATTTGAGGGTTTACGCCCCGTCCGCGCGAAAAAAGTACCCATAACGACTGACCAAAAAGCCGACCCGGACATGTCCCCCCTTGGGAAGATGTCAGAGGCCGGGATCGAACACGAAGGAATTAAACGATGTTCGCAGTCATCAAAACCGGCGGCCGGCAATACCGCGTCGTTCCGGATGATGTGCTCGAGATAGGCAAGATCGCCGGCGATGTCGGTACGATCGTGCAGCTTGGCGAAGTTCTGGTTGTCGGCGGTGATACGCCGGTGCTGGGCGCACCCACGGTTGCTGGCGCTACCGTTGCGGCCGAAGTGCTGCAGCACAAGCGCGGCCCGAAGGTGATCGCGTTCAAGAAACGCCGCCGCAAGAATTCGCGCCGCAAGCGCGGCTATCGCGACGAGATCACGGTGCTTCGCATCACCGAGATCCTGACCGATAACGCCAAACCTTCGATCGGCCCGCGTCCGAAGAAGGAAAAGGTGGCTCCCGCGCCAACCGAGGGCGACGACGAGGCACCGAAGGCGGCCAAGAAAAAGGCACCCGCCAAAAAGGCTGTTGCCAAGAAGGCCGCCGCGAAGCCCGCGGCAAAGAAGGCTCCGGCCAAGAAGGCCAAGAGCGATAAGAAGTGATTTTGGAACGCTAAAATTTGAAGCGTGACAAAAAGTGAAATGATTCCGACAAGGAATTGATCTAGAGATTAAGGCGAAGTTGGAGACGGGCTATGGCTCACAAAAAAGCAGGCGGTTCATCGCGTAACGGGCGTGATTCAGCGGGCAAGCGCCTCGGGATCAAGGCCTATGGCGGCGAGCATGTCATACCCGGAAACATTATCGCGCGTCAGCGCGGCACCACCTGGCATCCCGGCCTTAATGTCGGCATGGGCACCGACCATACTCTTTTCGCCAAGGTCGAAGGTCATGTCGAATTTCGCGCAAAAGCCAATGGTCGCACTTTCGTATCGGTGGTGCCGATGGCGGAGGCGGCCGAATAGACGGTGGACAAATTGAGTCCGCCGGGTCCTGTTGAACCGGCGGAGCTCCAGAAGGCTCCTAGGGGAGGCGGGAAACCGGCCTCCCCTTTTCTATTGCGCCTGTGCCGTCTGGACACGCGCAATAATCCGAGAGCTGCCTTCGAGGAGCCCGACATGTTGCAGGACATCCCGACCCCGAGTTTGCGTAAGCCCAGTAGCTGCGTCCTGGAGACCGAACGACTGACATTGCGCAAGCCGACGCTTGCGGACGTGAGGGCGATTGCGCGCCTCGCCAACGATCGCCGCATCGCGGAAAATACCCGCCGCCTGCCGCATCCCTATTCACAGGATCACGCCATCGAGTTCGTGCGCGCCATCGCAGATGATCGCAGCGAAACGGTGTTTCTGATCGAAAACAATCACACGCCGGTTGGCATGGTCGGCGTCGATTGGCGCGAGCAGGATGCGCCTGAACTCGGCTACTGGCTCGGCGTCGAGCATTGGGGCCAAGGCTTTGGCACTGAGGCCGCACGCGCCGTGATCGATTTCTTCTTCGAAGAGTTCGACAACGAGCACCTGATCTCCGGTGCGCGCGTCGCCAACCCGTCGTCGCGCAACATTCTGGAGAAATGCGGCTTCCAGTGGAGCGGCGTCGAGCTGCACCGCTTCGAGGCGCTGGGTTCGTCGACCCCGGTCGATCGCTTCAGGCTTGCGCGCGGCGTGTGGTCGTCGCTGAAGAACTGGAGTTCTTCGACAAGGCGAGAGCGGTAACGCTTCACGTCATTGCGAGGAGCCACCGGGTCTCGCGTTCGCGCGACCCGGTGGCTCGCAATGACGGAATTTGCTGCTACACCGGCGGACTGACCACCGCTTCCTCGCGTCCTAGCTTCTGCTCGCGCAGGAAAATATAGAATCCTGCGGCGATAATGATGGCCGCGCCGACAATGGTTGAAATCTGCGGCACGTCGCCGAACACGACGAAACCGAAAATCACCGCCCAGACGATCATTGAATATTGATACGGCACCACGACGCTGGCCGGTGCGAGCTTGAGCGAGCGGTTGACGCACAGCAATGCGCCCACCGAAACGATTCCCGCCGCGGCGAACAGGCACAGGCTGCCAAGGGTAGGTGTGACCCAGCCGATCGGCGACATCAGCGCGCCGAGCAGGAACGTGCCGCAGAATTGCGACGATGCCAGCACGATATCCGGTGTCGCGCGCAGCGAGCGCGTGATCAGCATCAGCAGCGAAAACGACAGGCTGCCGCCGAGCGCGATCATCGCAGGCCAGCTTACGGTTTGCGCCGACGGACGCAGTGCAATCAGCACACCGCAAAATCCGATCGCAATCGCCGACCAGCGCCGCCAGCCGACGCGTTCGCCCAGCACAAGCCCCGACAATGCGGTGACGAAAATCGGCGCCGCCAGATAATAGGTGATGACATCGGCGAGAGGCAGATAGACGGTGGCGAGAAAGAACGCGGCGACTTCAAGCGTAGACAGCGTAACGCGAAGCAGTTGCAGCCATGGCCGTTCGAGGTGCGTAAACGCAGCGCGTTGCTTCCAGATCGTCGGCAGCAGCACCAACAGCGCCGCGCAGGCGCGCAGCCACAGCAATTGCCCGACCGCATAGGTCGCGACCATGTATTTTCCGAGCGCATCGCCGAACGAGAACATGAAGATCGACAGCAGCATCAGGCCGATGCCGGCCAGGCGCGCGGAGCGCTCGTCATAGGTCGAGATTTTGGCGAAGAGACTCATTGATGTCCGACACTGGTTATTGCTCAGCGTCTTGGCCGGGCTTGACCCGGCCATCCACGCGCTTGGTGCAGCGCTGTTTTAAAGACGTGGATGCCCGGGACAAGCCCGGGCATGACGAATTGAGCCGATTGTCGCAGCCCTCACTCTGCGATACCGGTATGTCGATATCCGCACAAAGAAACGCCAACCCGGAAACCGAGACATGCCCGACTTCGACCCTGCAGAGCATCGCATGGTGAGCGAACAGCGCTGGTTCGAAGATTTTACCGTCGGCGAGCGCTTTGTGATTCCGAGCCGGACCCAGACTTCGGCCGTGTTCGCCGCGTTCCAGACCGCAAGTGGCGATACGCACCCGATCCACTACGATGTCGAATATTGCCGCGCCCGCGGCATGCCGGACCTGCTCGCGCATGGCTTCCAGACACTGGTCCACACCGCGCCGGGCGCAGGCCTGTTTCCCTATATCGTGGAGGAATCGCTGGTCGGGTTTCTCGAACAATCGAGCAAGTTCCTAAAGCCCGTCTATGCCGGCGACACAATCTATCCCGCGCTGGAAGTGACCGAGCTGGTGCCCGGCCGCACCACCGGCGTGGTGACGCTGCGCTCGACCGTGTTCAACCAGCGCAAGGAACTGGTGCTGGAAGGCATGCAGAAGTTTCTGGTTCGAAGACGACCGGGATAGATCCGAGCCTGAAAAAGGCCCGAAAATTAAGGCTTTTTGCTCGTTTCCCGGACATAAGGGTTGCCGCATGGGCACCCCTGCCCTACCTGTAGCCCATGAAATTCCTTGACGAGGCAAAGGTCTATATCCGCTCCGGCGACGGCGGTAACGGCTGCGTGGCGTTCCGCCGCGAGAAGTTCATCGAGTTCGGCGGCCCCTCGGGCGGCAATGGCGGACGCGGCGGCGATGTCGTCATCGAAGTCGTCGACGGGCTGAACACGCTGATCGATTATCGCTACCAGCAGCACTTCAAGGCGCAGAAGGGCACCAATGGCATGGGCAAGGATCGCCATGGCGCCAATGGCAAACCGATCGTGCTCAAGGTGCCGGTCGGCACGCAAATCTTCGACGAGGATCGCGAGACGCTGATCCACGACTTCACCACGCTCGGCGAAAAATTCGTGCTCGCCGAAGGCGGCAATGGCGGCTTCGGCAACGCGCATTTCAAATCCTCCACCAACCGCGCGCCCCGCAACGCCAATCCCGGGCAGGAAGGCGAAGAGCGCTGGATCTGGCTGCGGCTGAAATTGATCGCGGACGCCGGCCTCGTCGGACTGCCCAATGCAGGCAAGTCTACCTTCCTCTCCGTCGTCAGCGCCGCCAAGCCGAAGATCGCGGACTATCCTTTCACCACACTGCATCCGCAGCTTGGCGTCGTGAATGCGCAGGGCCGCGAATTCGTGCTGGCGGATATTCCGGGGCTGATCGAGGGCGCGCATGAAGGCGCCGGCCTTGGCGACCGGTTTCTGGGCCATGTCGAGCGCTGCCGCGTGCTGCTGCACCTGATCGACGCCACCTGCGAACATGCCGGCAAGGCCTACAAGACGGTTCGCACCGAGCTTGAGGCCTATGAGGGCCAGCTCGCCGACAAGATCGAGATCGTCGCGCTCAACAAGATCGACGCGGTCGCGCCGGATGAATTGAAGAAGCAGAGAGATCGCTTGAAACGCGCCGCGAAGAAGACGCCGCTTCTGGTCTCGGCCGCGACCGGCGAAGGTGTTCAGGACGCGCTGAAGGCATTGGTCGAGGTGATCGGCGAAGCCCCGGTGTCGCTAAAGGCCAAGGGCGGGGCGCAGGCCGAGCCATGGTCCCCGGCGACGCCGTAAGGCTGACGCCAAGGCGTTTTCGATCGAGATTCGCGTAGAGAGAAAACGAGTCTCAGCGCTGACTTGCGCGTGTTATATTCCCCTGCAATTCTCCAACCCTCAAAAATGATGCAAGGAGGAAATCATGATCGGTTACATCACGGTCGGCACTAACGATCTCAAGAAAGCCGCCGAATTCTACGACAAGGTGTGCGGCGAATTCGGCATGGGACGCTTCATGACCACCGACCGGCTCATCGCCTGGGGCGGACCCGGCGGCGGCGCGGGTTTCGGCGTTGCCCTGCCCCATGACGGCAAGCCGATGACCGTCGGCAACGGCGTGATGGCGGCGTTCGGCGCCAAGGACAAGGCGCAGGTCGACCGCGTCCACAAGCTGGTCTTGTCGCTCGGCGGCAGCTGCGAAGGCCCTCCCGGCCAGCGCAGTGAAAAGTTCTACGCAGCCTATTTCAGGGATCCCGAAGGCAACAAGCTCAACGCATTCGTGATGGGCTGACGCAAACTTCGGCTTCGTTTAAGTCCGCGCCACTTCCAAATCATGGAGGTGGCGCGTATTGCTTGCCTGGTTATCCGCTTCATTCGACCGAACCCATGAAACGCCCCGCGCTCAAAAATTTCCGCCGCATCGTCGTCAAGGTCGGCTCGTCGCTCCTGATCGATTCCGATGCGGGCGAGGTCCGGGCGTCGTGGCTGTCGGCGCTTGCTGCCGATCTTGCAAAATTGCATGGCGAAGGGCGCGACGTCCTGGTGGTCTCCTCGGGCTCGATCGCGCTCGGCCGCAGCCGCCTGAAATTGCCGCGCGGCCCGCTGAAACTCGAGGAGAGCCAGGGCGCCGCGGCGGTCGGGCAGATCGCGCTGGCGCGGATCTGGTCGGAAGTGCTCGGCGCTCACGGGATCGGCGCCGGCCAGATTCTGGTGACGCTGCAGGATACCGAAGAGCGCCGCCGCTACCTCAACGCCCGCTCGACCATCGCAAAGCTTTTGGAATGGCGCGCGGTGCCCGTGATCAACGAGAACGACACGGTGGCCACCAACGAGATCCGTTACGGCGACAACGACCGCCTCGCCGCACGCGTCGCCACCATGGCCAGCGCCGATTTGCTGATCCTGCTGTCCGACATCGACGGTCTCTATGAGGCGCCGCCCAATGCCAACCCCAACGCAAAGCTGATCCCGATCGTCGAGTCCGTCACATCGGAAATCGAAGCGATGGCGGGCGCGGCCGAATCCGAATTGTCGCGCGGCGGCATGTACACCAAGATCGAGGCGGCGAAGATCGCAACCACGGCCGGCACGCATATGCTGATCGCGTCGGGCAAGATCGAACACCCGCTGCAGGCGATCGCAAACGGCGGCCGCTGCACCTGGTTCCTGACGCCGGCAAATCCCGTCACCGCGCGCAAGCGCTGGATCGCGGGTTCGCTGGAGCCGAAGGGCACGCTGACCATCGACGCCGGCGCGGTCGCCGCCCTGCGCGCGGGCAAAAGCCTGTTGCCTGCCGGGGTGATCCGGATCGACGGCCAATTCGCCCGCGGCGATGCAGTCGTGGTGCGCGGCCCCGACACCCATGAAATCGGCCGCGGCCTCGTCGCCTATGACGCCGAAGATGCCGACAAGATCAAAGGCCGTTCCTCACCGGACGTGATGGCGATCCTCGGCATCAGCGGCCGGGCGGAAATGATCCACCGCGACGATCTGGTGGTGGGTGGGCCACGGCAGACCGATTTTTCCTCAATTAGGCCATTGGCCGAGCCGCCGGCGCCCGCGCGGCCGACCAGCCATGCCGGTTCCGCATCTCGCAAAAGCGGGATTTCCGTGCTAGGACATGGTCTTAACCCCCGGGATCAGGACCCCATGACTGCGCCGCTAAAGGCTATCGACGGCAACGCCGATTTGCCCGCTCTGATGACCGAACTTGCCAGCCGCGCACGCGCCGCAGCGCGGGTGTTGGCGCTTGCCTCGCCGGAGCAGAAGAACCGGGCGCTCGACGCGATCGCGCGCGCCATCCGCGCCAATGCGCCGGCGATCCTTGGCGCCAATGCCGAAGACGTCGCGGAAGTTCGTAGCTCGGGCGCGACCTCGGCCTTCATCGATCGCCTCACGCTGACGCCCGCACGCATCGAAGCGATGGCCGACGGCGTCGCCACCGTGCGAGAGATCGCCGATCCTATCGGCGCGGTTACCGAGAGCTGGCAGCGTCCTAACGGCATGACCATCGAACGCGTCCGCGTGCCGCTCGGCGTCATCGCGGTGATTTTCGAAAGTCGTCCCAACGTCGCAGCCGACGCCGGCGTGCTGTGCCTGAAATCCGGCAACGCCGTGATCCTGCGCGGCGGCTCCGATAGTTTCCGCTCCTGCCGCGCGATCCATGATTGCCTGGTACAGGGCCTTCGCGAAGCCGGCCTCCCCGAGGCCGCGATCACGCTGGTGCCGACGCGCGACCGCGCCGCGGTGGGATTGCTGCTGACCGGCTTGAACGGCGGCGTCGACGTCATCGTGCCGCGCGGCGGCAAGAGCCTGGTCGCGCGCGTCGAGTCCGAAGCGCGTGTTCCCGTGTTTGCGCATCTCGAAGGCGTCAATCACGTCTATGTCGATCACGCCGCCAATCTCGAAATGGCGAAATCGATCGTGTTGAACGCAAAAATGCGCCGCCCCGGCGTCTGCGGGGCCGCCGAGACCTTGCTCGTCGATCGTGCCGGCGCATCAACCAGTTTGAAGCCGCTGGTCGAAATGCTGATCGATGCCGGCTGCGAGGTGCGCGGTGACGATGCCGTGCAGCGCGTCGATAACAGGGTGAAGCCCGCGTCCGACGAAGACTGGGACACCGAATATGAGGACGCGATCATCGCAGCACGCGTCGTTGACGGGCTCGACGAGGCGATCGCGCATATTCACAATCACGGCTCGCGTCACACCGATGCGATCGTGACGGAAGACGCTCATGCCGCGCAAAAATTCCTCAACGAAGTCGATTCGGCGATCGTGCTGCACAACGCATCGACGCAATTCGCCGACGGTGGCGAATTCGGCTTCGGCGCCGAGATCGGCATTGCCACCGGCAAATTCCACGCCCGCGGTCCCGTCGGCGCCGAGCAATTGACGAGCTTCAAATATCGCGTTCACGGCACCGGGCAGACGCGGCCGTGAACTCAACCTTGCGCGCGTGGTGATTGCGTTGAAATCACCCTCAGTCGCGTCACCGCCCTCCACTCAGGCGATCCCTTTCCACACCAACGGCATGCGCATCGGCCTGCTCGGCGGCTCGTTCAATCCGCCTCATGCGGCGCACCGCGCCATCAGCCTGTTCGCGATCAAGCGGCTGAAGCTCGACCGGGTCTGGTGGCTGCTGACGCCGGGCAATCCGCTCAAGAACCACGATGGATTGCACGCCCTCAGCGAACGCGCGGAAGCTGCGCGGACAACCGCCGACGATCCCCGCATCGATATCAGTTGTCTCGAAGCTGTCATTGGCGTCCGCTACACTGTCGACACGATTATTCATTTGCGCCGCCGCGTTTCCGGTGTGCGCTTTGTCTGGATCATGGGCGCTGACAATCTTGCGCAGTTCCACCGCTGGAAGGATTGGCGGCGCATCGCCTCCGAGGTGCCGATCGCTGTGATCGACCGTCCGCCGCAAAGTTTTCGCGCGCTCGCAGCGCCCGCCGCACAAGCGCTAGCGCGTTACCGTCTGCCCGAGAATCAGGCGACCCGGCTAACGGATCAGCACCCGCCCGCCTGGGTTTTCCTCACCGGCATGAAACTGAAGATGTCATCGACCGGCCTGCGGAACCCGGACGGGAGCTGGATGACGAAGTGAGGCAAGAAGTGAGAACTGGGGCAATATGGAATATTGAAACCATTAACCCCACATGCGTAGTATAGTCCGTGGACGCTAAGGATTCGGCGTTCGCGATACAGTGAAAGGAATGGTCCCTGGCCACATCTGTATTGTCCAAGTCTGTTTTACCCAAGGTTCCCCGTAAAGCTAAAACCGCGCGTAAAACATCGACACAAGCTGCGGCCTTGAAGGCGCAACCCGACGCCGACAAGACGCTGAATATGATCCTCTCCCGCCTCGACGATATGAAGGCGGAAGAAACGGTCACCATCGACCTTCGCGGCAAATCTGCATTTTCCGACTACATGATCGTCACGACGGGCCGGGCCAACCGGCATGTCGGCGCGATCGCGGAAAACGTCACGAAAGCCCTGAAGGAAAACGGCATCAAAGGCATCCATGTCGAGGGCTTGCCCAATTGCGACTGGGTGCTGATCGATTCCGGCGATGTGATCGTGCACGTATTCAGGCCTGAGGTTCGCGAATTCTACAATCTGGAAAGATTGTGGACGCAAAACCCGGCGGCGGCGAAGGCGATCTGAGTCTTAAGCCGATGCGAATCGGCTGCAGCGCATGTAGTTTGCATGCGCGCGTCAGAGCGCGCGCACCTATCGATTTGACGCCATTTCTGCGGCAAACCGGTATCCACTTTGCCGGAAAACGCATCGGTATGCGCCTCGTCGTCATTTCCATCGGCCGGCTGAAGCAGGGCCCGGAGCGAGAACTGGCTGAACGCTATCGCGAGCGCTTCGACGATATCGGCCGCAAGCTCGGCTTTCGCGGCCTCGAGATTCATGAAATTCCGGAAAGCCGCGCCCGCGACGCTGCAACCCGGATCGCCGAGGAAGCGGCCGCGATGACCGCGCTGATACCGGAAAAATACATGCTGGTGGCGCTCGACGAGCGCGGCAAGAACGTCGACAGCACAGCCTTTGCCCACCAGCTCGGCCGCTGGCGGGATGAATCGGTTGCCAACACAATTTTCACAATCGGCGGCGCGGACGGACTTTCGCCCGATTTGCAGCGCAAGGCTAAACTACGCATTGCGTTCGGCTCGGCGACCTGGCCGCATCAAATGGTTCGCGTCATGCTTCTGGAACAGATTTATCGGGCCGCGACGATTCTGGCGGGCCACCCTTATCACCGCGTCTAGGCCCGGTGACGTAAAAACATAGAGAGCGCTGATTAAGCCGGATGCAGCCGACACGGAACATTCAATCTTACCCTGACACCGCCAGTCGCGGTCTCGCGCTGATATCCCACGTTCCGCTTTCCATCGCCCTAGTGTCTGCAACTCTAGTGTACGCAAGCCTCGCAACGCTATCGCTTTCGCCGGCAGCCGCGCAGACGGCCGCGCCGACGCAGCAAGCGACCGCCGTTTCACCCGACGATATCAAGCAGCGCGAACAGGAGCTGGAAGCCGCGCGCGAGCAGCAGCGAAAAGCCACCGAGCTGCAACAGAAGCTGAAGGCCGATATCGCCACGATCGGACAGGACCGCTCCAAGCTCAATCAGCAGCTGATCGATATCGCAGCCCAGGTGCGCGGCGTGGAAACCAGAATCGGCGACGCCGAGGCGCGGCTGCGGCCGCTCGACAGCCGCGAGCAGCAGATTCGATCTTCGCTCGATTCACGTCGTTCCGAGATCGTCGAAGTGCTGGCGGCGCTGCAACGCGCCGGACGGCGTACGCCACCGGCGCTGTTGGTTCGCCCCGAAGACGCGCTGCAATCGCTGCGCACCGCGATGCTGCTCGGGTCTGTCGTTCCCGAACTGCGTGGGCGCGCGGAAAAACTCGCCGCCGACCTCGGCGAACTCGTCGCGCTTCGCAAGAATATCGCAACCGAGCGCGACGCGCTGGCGCTGGATCGCGACAAGCTGAAAGACGATCAAATTCGGCTCGCAGCCCTGGTCGATGAACGGCAACGCAAGCAGAGCACAATCGAAAAGGACATGGAGACGGAGGGCGCGCGCGCCATCACACTGTCCAGGCAAGTCGACAGCCTGCAGGGCCTGATCGCCAAAATGGAGCAGGACCTGAAGAGCGCGGCAAAGGCGGCTGCAACCGCCAGTTTGCAGGGCGCCCCGGCTGCCCCAAATGGCAAACCCAATGTTGGGGCACTGAAAGACCCTGCCCGGCTCAGCCCGGCGATCGCCTTTGCCTCAGCCAAGGGATTATTGGCGTTTCCGGTTAATGGCACCAGGATTCGCGATTTTGGCGGTTCCGACGGGGCAGGTGGCGTACAAAAAGGCATTTCTTTGGCAGCCAGAGCCGGCGCTCAGGTCACAACCCCGTGTGACGGCTGGGTAGTTTACGCTGGACCCTTCCGCAGCTACGGACAACTCTTGATCCTCAATGCCGGTGGCGGGTATCATGTCCTGATCGCCGGGATGGAGCGCATTTCGGTAAACATCGGCCAGTTTGTACTTACGGGGGAGCCGGTCGCGACCATGGGGTCGACATCCCAGGTTGCATCCATTCTCGCCACCAGCGCGAGCCAACCCGTGCTCTATGTCGAGTTCCGTAAGGACGGCACTCCAATCGATCCAGGTCCATGGTGGGCCGCAAATGAAGGCGAAAAGGTTCGCGGATGATGCGCAAGACTTCTTTAATTCTCCTCAGCGCCGCCACCGGCGCAGCATTGACGCTGTTCGTCACCCAGCCTCGCTCTGTGCTGATGGGATCGAGCGCGCGTGCTGCGACCTCGGATACCTACCGCCAGCTCAACCTGTTCGGCGATGTGTTCGAGCGGGTGCGCAGCGACTATGTCGAGAAGCCCGACGACAGCAAGCTCGTCGAGTCCGCGATATCGGGCATGCTGGCCGGCCTCGATCCGCATTCGAGCTACATGGACGCCAAGAGTTTCCGCGACATGCAGGTGCAGACCCGCGGTGAGTTCGGCGGCCTCGGCATCGAAGTCACGATGGAAGATGGGCTGATCAAGGTCGTCTCGCCGATCGACGATACCCCGGCGTCGAAGGCCGGCATCATGGCCAACGACATCATCACCACGCTCGACGACGAAGCCGTGCAGGGCCTCACGCTCAATCAAGCGGTCGAGAAGATGCGCGGACCGGTCAACACCAAGATCCGGCTGAAGATCATCCGCAAGGGCCAGGACAATCCGATCGACGTCACGCTGGTGCGCGACAATATCCGCGTCCGTTCGGTGCGCGCCCGCGTCGAAAGCGACGATATCGCCTACATCCGCGTCACCACCTTCAACGAGCAGACCACCGAAGGCCTGAAGCGTGAAATCGGCAGTCTGTCGAACCAGCTCGGCGACAAGCTGAAGGGCTACATCATCGACCTCAGAAACAATCCGGGCGGCTTGCTGGAGGAAGCGGTCACCGTTTCCGACACCTTCCTGGAGCGCGGCGAGATCGTCTCCACCCGCGGCCGCAATGCCGAGGAAACCCAGCGCCGCGCCGCCCATCCGGGCGACCTGACCAAGGGCAAGCCGGTGATCGTGCTGATCAACGGCGGCTCGGCATCGGCATCCGAAATCGTCGCCGGCGCGCTGCAGGATCACAAGCGCGCGACGCTGGTCGGCACACGCTCGTTCGGCAAGGGCTCGGTGCAGACCATCATCCCGCTCGGCAGCGGCAACGGCGCGCTGCGCCTGACCACGGCGCGCTACTTCACGCCGTCGGGCAAGTCGATCCAGGCCAAGGGCATCGTTCCCGATATCGAGGTGCTGCAGGACGTGCCGGATGAGCTGAAGTCGCGGACCGACACCAAGGGCGAGGCCTCGCTGCGCGGCCATCTGAAATCCGAAGGCGACGAGAAGACCGGCTCGCAATCCTACGTGCCGCCGGACGCCAAGGACGACAAGGCGCTCAGGACGGCCGCCGACCTGCTGCATGGCATCAAGTCGACAGCCACCGTAGCGCCGGTAACCGGCGACAGGACGGCGATCGACAAGCCCGCCAACAAGGCCGCGAACTAACCGAACAACCACCACCATGGCGAAAAGGGCGGCCCTCGGGCCGCCCTTTTTTGTTGCGGATTTCCCGCAGCCCGTTCCGGGAACGCCCGAACCGGCCGCTTTTGCCTGCGCCGCAGGGCGCTCGAATCCGGCCCATCGTGGTATCGTCGGCGTGGTTGATTCGGGGAGCTTCATGACGGAGACGGCCGACGAACTGAGCACACCGCTCGGACAGAAAACCGAGCCCAAAAAGCGCCGGTTTCGGCTGCCGTTCACCGCGATGCAGGCGCTGGCCGTGCTGCTCGGACTGTTCCTGGTTGCCTTTGGCGGCATCGCGCTTTTCGCCAACAACCCTCTGGGCGGCGAGCCGGTCGCGCATATTGCGCTCCGCAAGGCAACGGAAGCGGATGAAAAGGCGGCCGCCGCGAGTCCGGGTCATGCCGATCAAGCCATGAAAGCCGCGCCCAAGGGCGCTGGCGAGAACAAGACCGTCACCATTATCGACGGCTCCAGCGGCAAGCGGCAGGACGTCCTGATCGGAGGCGACACTGCTGCCGACAAGGCCGGTCCGGATGCAACGCCTGCGACGATGATGGCCGGTATCGACCAGCGTCTGCTGGAAAAGTCACGCTACGGCTTGATCCCGGTTGTTGCCGATGGCCTGAAGCCGTTCACGGCCTATGCGGCCGACGCCGACCGCGCCAAGGCCGCCAAAATGCCCGTGGTCGCCATTGTCGTCGGCGGCCTCGGCGTCGGCGCCGCCAAGACCACCGACGCCATCATGAAACTGCCGCCGGCGGTGACGCTGGCGTTCACGCCCTACGGGGCCGACCCCTCAAAACTCGCCGAACGGGCGCGGGCGCAGCGTCACGAGATCCTGCTGCAGGTCCCGATGGAGCCGTTCGACTATCCCGATAATGATCCGGGCCCGCAGACCCTGCTTACGACCTTGGCGCCGGAGCAGAATATCGACCGGCTCTATTGGCATCTGAGCCGGTTTCAGGGCTATGCCGGCATCGCCAATTTCATGGGCGCGCGCTTTGTGGCCACCGATGCCGTGATGCAGCCCATCATCCGCGAGGCGGCCAAACGCGGCCTCGGCTATCTCGACGACGGCTCGACGCCGCGTAGCACAGCGCCTGCATTGGCGGCCGGCGAGGCAATGCCCTTCGCCAAGGCCGATCTCGCGATCGACGCGGTGCCGACGTCGGCGGAAATCGACCGGGCGCTGGTCAGGCTTGAGACCCTTGCCAAGGAACGCGGGCTCGCCATCGGCACAGCCTCCGCCTTGCCGATCTCGATCGAGCGGCTCGGCGCCTGGATCAAGACCCTCGACCGCAGCGGCATCATGCTAGTCCCATTGACAACGGCGATGCTGAAATCAAAATCAGGCTAGGGCATGATCCGGAAAAGTGGGAACCGGTTTTCCGAAAAACTCGTGCCCGAAAAGATAGACGAAAGAGCATGATTCAACCGCGTTGGATCATGCCCTGGAGATCACCCGATGGCCGATCCGGGACATCCGGACGTCGGCCACGTGGTTGACTGTGCATTAAGGGGCTCTGACGGAATGGCGCGCTACGAAGACCTGCCCTACCGGACATGCGTTGGCATGATGCTGATCAACGCAGCGGGGCTGGTCTTCATCGGTCGCCGCGCCGGCGGCATCGAACATGTCGACGAAACCCACGTCTGGCAGATGCCGCAAGGCGGCGTCGATCCCGGCGAGGACACCTGGGCAGCCGCCAAGCGCGAGCTCTACGAAGAAACCAGCGTTCGATCGGTTGAGAAGCTCGCCGAAGTCGCGGACTGGCTGATCTACGACATTCCACGCACCGTTGCGGGACGCACCTGGAAGGGCCGCTATCGTGGGCAACGGCAGAAATGGTACGCGGTTCGCTTTACCGGCAAGGACACCGAGATCAACGTTGCGAGCCCGGGCGGCGGCCACAAGGCCGAATTCGTGAGCTGGCGCTGGGAGCCGATGAAGAACCTTCCGAACCTGATCGTCCCGTTCAAGCGCCCGGTCTATGAGCGGGTGGTGAAGGAATTTTCCAAACTCGCGGGTAGCTAGCTCCATTATCTTTGTCGCGTTTTCTGCGCAGATAGGTCTACGCCATCTGCGTGAACTTGACCGCTGCGAACCGGCAGCCACTCACTCGAAAGCCATGTCAGACAAACCCTACCGCCCCAATGTGGGGATCGCTCTGTTCAACACGTCCGGCCAGGTGCTGATCGGCCGGCGCTTCAAGGACGATGGCCCCGAAATCATTCTCCCCGGCCTCGAATGGCAGATGCCGCAGGGCGGCATCGACGCCGACGAGGATCCGCGCGAAGCCGTCATGCGCGAGCTGTGGGAGGAGACCGGCGCGGTCAGCGCCGAGCATCTCGGCGAAACCGACTGGATGACGTACGAGTTTCCGCCCTATGACGGCCCGCCGTCGCACCGCCTCGCCAAATTCCGCGGCCAGCGGCAGAAATGGTTCGCGTTGCGCTTTACCGGACGCGACGACGAGATCGACCCGCTGACACCACGTAACGGGCAGCCGGTCGAATTCGATTCCTGGCGCTGGGAGCGGCTCGACCGCGTCGCCGATCTCGTGGTGCCGTTCCGGCGCGACGTGTATCGGACGGTGGCGCGGCTATTTGCGGCCTACGCGCGATGACACGCACCCAAATTGCGGACTCTCATTCCGTAAACCGCTCACTCGGTTGCAGCTTGCGGAAGCGCGCGGTCCATCCTCGCCGGACTTCCGCCTCAGTCCGTCCGTCATCATAAATCGGCGATACCACCGGCAGCGCGCGCGTCACTTCAATTGTCACGATGACATGCATCCGCGGCGCGAGCGTGCTTTCCTGAAAATGTGCATACAGCTCGTCAAATCCGCTGTCGCCGCGCGCGGTGACCGTCGCGGTGCCAGAGAGACGATATCCCTTGCGAACAAAGGGATCGACAAAGTTTACCTCGACACGCGGATCGGCTCTGAGGTTGCGGCTGGTTCCGGGCGACCGGACATCGCCATATGCGATCGTCGTATCGCCCATGACGACGAAGGTCGCCTTCGGCGAGACCGCCGGCCCGCCGTCGGGCGCAATCGTCGCCACGTAGCCGAGAGGCTGCTCCCGGATGAGCCGCTTCATATCCTCGGTCAAAACCGGCGAATTCCGCGATCGAGTTGTTTCCTGGGTTGGCATCTTCGAACCTCCGGCACGCGAACCTAGTTCGGACCGACCTCGAATGGGCCGATCGCAATGACATGGCAATTGCTGTCGCGCTTGACGCAATTGCCGAGCGCTTCATTGACCGCGGCCTGTTCGTTGGCAGCTTTCAATCCCAATCCCGCCCTTCCCGCCGAACCGACGGCAACGGCACTCCAACCGGTCGACGCCTCGGCCAAGCGGCGGGCGACATCTTCCCGCGCGTCAGGCGTGATCACGGCGCTGCCGGATGCCCTGAAGAAACCAAGCGGTTTCAGCGTGACCGGCACCGGAACGACAAACGCATCATCGACAGCTACGATGATGCAGGCAACACCGGCGAGCGCGCCGCAGCTTTGCAGGTTTCGGCGCGTCGACTCCTCGAGCGAGTCCAAACCGGTATTGAAAAACATCTGTCCGCCCGGACCTATCGCGATCGATTTGATTTTCCGAGCCGGACCATAATTGTTCTCAAGCCTCACCTTGCTGGGGTCGCGCAGCAGGGGAACGTCCTTTGACGCAAAGGGCTTTTCGGTCAATGCATCGTGCTTGACCCAGGGCAGCGGCGGCACCGGCGGCTTGCCATGCGGATAAACCATCGTGTTGCCGACGGCGTAGATCTCGCATTTTCGCGGTGACTGCGCGGCGTCCGCACGCTTCTGGCATTGTTCGAGCGCCATCGTTTTTGCGGTGTCCTCGCTTGGTTGACCGAAGACGGAGCCGGAGAAGCCGTTGATGTTGATGGCCACGGCTTTGTGGTCGGCGGCCGGCACATACTCTGTCGCCAGCGTTGCCCGCGCACGCTCGCTGACGAACGGCACGCTGTCCGCCGCAAATTTTTCGCTCGACGGGATCGGTGGCGGAGAAGACGGCGGCAGAGGCGCGGGCGCCGCGGTCGTCGCCGCGGGAACCTGCGACGGTACGGGATCCGGATTGTTGCTCGCGGTGGCCACCTTCGGCGCCGCCGTCTCCAGCTTGGTGAAATAGAGGAAGCCGCCGACACCGATCGCGGCCAGAAAGATCAACGTGACGGCCACGGGCCAGAGCCAATTCGGCGAAGATGAAGCTGTTGGCTTGGCCGGTTTCTTGACCTGTGGCGTCGAGTAAGTCCCATCCTCGCGCCGCATCGCCACCATATAGGCATGCACCGGGGTCGGGATGTTCTTCACTTCCTGCGCGCCGATATCGGCGAATTGCACTGACAGCTTGTTGGCGACCTGTTCGTGCACCGCGCGTGAGATGCAGATGCCGCCAACTTCGGCCAGCCCCTCGAGACGTGCGGCGATGTTGACGCCATCGCCCAGCAAGTCGCCGTCACGCTCGACGACGTCGCCGATCGTGATGCCGATGCGAAAACTCATCTGCCGGCTCGGCGGATACGCCATGTTCCGGGTGCGCAGGCTTTCCTGGATATCGATCGCGCAGCGAACGGCTTCGACGGCGCTTGGAAATTCCGCGAGTACGGCATCGCCTGCGGTATTGAAGATACGGCCGCCGCTTTTGGCGATGAAATCGTCCGTCACCAGTCGATAGGACGCCAGACGCCGCAGCGTTTCTTCTTCGTCCTCGGCAACCAGACGGCTGTAGCCGGCAATATCGGCCGCAAAAATCGCCGCGATCTTGCGTTTCATGAAGCCCGCCCCGGACCAGCATCTGCGCGCGCAGAATGACGCCAGAAGTTCCCGGGTGCAACTATGTTTCAGCGCCCGTCAGGGTCTGACGAGCGCTGGCCTTATCCAGGATTTGCAGCGAGCCCCGGCGCGATGCACCGGGGCTTAGTGCATAGCCGTTGTGCTGATTTCCTGCTGGACGTTCTTGAAATGATCGAGCCGCGCGATCGCGAGATCGAGCTCGTAGCCTTCCTTCTCGGAGAGCTTCGCTTCCATCTCGGCGATGGCCCCGGCGAACTCCGCCCGGTCGATCTCGGCCGTCGAGGTGGCGACGTCGGCAAGCACGGTGAGACGGTCATCCGCGACTTCCGCGAGCCCGCCGAGCACGATGATTTTCTGCTGGGTGCCGCCGGCCGTAATCGTCAGGATACCCGGGCGAACTGCCGCGACGACCGGCGCATGTCCGGCCAGCACGCCGAAATCGCCTTCCCAGCCGGGGACGTCAACCTGATCGACTTCGCCGGAGAAGGCGAGCTTTTCGGGAGAAACCAGATCGAAGTGGAAGGTGGCCATGGAAAACCTGCGAATAGAGAGTGGCGAATAGCGAGTGGCGAAGAAGGAGCAGCTATTCGCTACTCTCTATTCGCCATTCGCCCATCTTAGGCTGCTTCGGCCGCGAGCTTCTTGCCCTTCTCGACGGCTTCTTCGATGGTGCCGACCATGTAGAAGGCGGCTTCCGGCAGATGATCGTACTTGCCTTCGCAGATCGCGCGGAAGCCCTTGATGGTGTCGGCGAGATCGACGAACTTGCCGGGCGAGCCGGTGAAGACTTCGGCGACGTGGAACGGCTGCGACAGGAAGCGCTCGATCTTGCGGGCGCGCGCCACGGCGATCTTGTCCTCTTCCGACAACTCGTCCATGCCCAGAATGGCGATGATGTCCTGCAGCGACTTGTACTTCTGCAGCACCTGCTGAACCATGCGCGCGGTGTTGTAATGATCTTCGCCGACGACGAGCGGCGACAGCATGCGCGAGGTGGAGTCGAGCGGATCCACCGCCGGGTAGATGCCCTTTTCCGAGATCGCGCGGCTCAGCACGGTGGTCGCATCCAAATGCGCGAACGAGGTTGCGGGCGCCGGGTCGGTCAAGTCGTCCGCCGGCACGTAGATCGCCTGCACCGAAGTGATCGAGCCCTTATGCGTCGTGGTGATGCGTTCCTGCAGCGCGCCCATGTCGGTGGCAAGCGTCGGCTGATAGCCCACCGCCGAAGGAATACGGCCCAGCAGCGCCGACACTTCGGAGCCTGCCTGCGTAAAGCGGAAGATGTTGTCGACGAAGAACAGCACGTCCTGGCCCTGGTCGCGGAAATGCTCGGCGACCGTCAGACCGGTGAGGCCGACGCGGGCGCGAGCGCCCGGCGGTTCGTTCATCTGGCCGAACACCAGCGCGCATTTCGACTTAACGTTCGGATCGGGATGGTGCGGGTCGGCGTTGACCTTCGATTCGATGAACTCGTGATAGAGGTCGTTGCCTTCGCGGGTACGCTCGCCGACGCCGGCGAACACCGAATAGCCACCGTGGGCCTTGGCGACGTTGTTGATCAATTCCTGAATCAGCACGGTCTTGCCGACGCCGGCGCCGCCGAACAGGCCGATCTTGCCGCCCTTGGCATAAGGCGCCAGGAGGTCGACGACCTTGATGCCGGTGACGAGAATTTCAGCTTCGGTGGACTGGTCGGTATAGGTCGGCGCTTCCTGGTGGATGGCGCGCAGGCCTTCCGCAACCACCGGACCTGCTTCATCGATCGGCTCGCCGATGACGTTGATGATGCGGCCGAGGGTTCCTGCGCCGACGGGCACCATGATCGGGTTGCCGGTGTCGGTGACTTCCTGACCGCGGACCAGGCCCTCGGTGGTGTCCATCGCGATGGTGCGCACCGTGGATTCGCCGAGATGCTGCGCCACTTCGAGCACCAGGCGGTTGCCGCCGTTCTTGGTCTCGATCGCGTTCAGAATGGCGGGCAGATGTCCCTCGAACTGGACGTCGACGACGGCGCCGATGACCTGGGTGATGCGTCCGGTCTGGTTTGCGGGTGTGGCCATAAACTCTCTCCTTCGAATTCGGTCTTCGTCAGTACGATCGGGCGCCGTTACATCGCCTCGGCGCCGGAGATGATTTCAATCAGCTCCTTGGTGATCATGGCCTGACGGGTTCGGTTGTAAATCAGGGTCTGCTTGCGGATCATGTCGCCGGCGTTGCGGGTGGCGTTATCCATCGCGCTCATCTGCGCGCCGTAGAACGAAGCGTTGTTTTCCAGGAGCGCGCGGAAGATCTGCACTGCGAGATTGCGCGGCAACAGGCGCGTCATGATCTCGTCTTCTTCCGGCTCATATTCGTAGGACGTCGACGGACCGGCATTCGCCGCAGGTTCATCCACCACCAGCGGGATCACCTGCTGGGCGGTCGGAATCTGCGAGATGACGGATTTGAAGCGCGAATAGAACAGCGTGCAGACGTCGAATTCACCAGCCTCGAAGCGCGCCAAAATCTTCTTGGCGATACCCTCGGCATTGACGAAACCGAGTTGGCGAACCGAACGCAGATCGACATGCTCGACAATCTGCTTCTCGAAGTTACGGCGCAGCTGTTCGTAGCCCTTGCGGCCGACGCAGAAGATTTTGACCTCTTTGCCCTGGTTGATCAGGGCCAGCGCGCGCTCACGGGCGAGACGCACGATCGAGGAGTTGAAGGCGCCCGACAGGCCGCGCTCACCGGTGCAGACCAGCAACAAATGCACCTGATCCTTGCCGGTGCCGGCCAACAGCGCCGGCGCGCCGGGCGATGCTGCAGCAGCGGTCGCAATGTTGGAGATCACCGCATCCATTTTTTCGGCGTAGGGCCGCGCCGCTTCGGCGGCGCTCTGCGCACGGCGCAGTTTTGACGCGGCGACCATCTGCATGGCCTTGGTGATCTTCTGCGTCGCCTTGGTGGAGGCGATGCGGACCCTCATGTCTTTCAGTGAAGCCATTCTTCGTTCACCCCGGCGATCAGGTCCTTGAGAACCCGACCGCAAACCTCTCTTTCATCGGGCCCGGCCAATTTGCCGGGCCGCAACGGCAAATCAAGCAAGCGTCTTATCAAGCAAGCGTCTTGGCGTAAGCCTCGACCACATTCTTCAGCTTGCCGGCGATATCGTCGCTGAGATCGCGACTGTCCCGGATGCTGTTGAGAATCTCGACGTTCTTGCCGCGCAACAGCGACAGCAGGCCGTCTTCGAACGGGCGCACCTTGTTGAGCGGGAGCGTGTCGAGATAGCCGTTGGTACCAGCCCAGATCACGCAGACCTGCTCTTCCATCTTCAGCGGCGAGAACTGCGGCTGCTTCAGGAGTTCGGTCAGACGCGAGCCGCGATTGAGCAGGCGCTGCGTCGAGGCATCGAGGTCGGAGCCGAACTGCGCGAACGCCGCCATTTCGCGGTACTGCGCGAGCTCGCCCTTGATCTTGCCGGCGACCTTCTTCATCGCCTTGGTCTGCGCCGACGATCCGACGCGCGACACCGACAGACCGACGTTCACCGCCGGGCGGATGCCCTGGAAGAACAAATCGGTTTCGAGGAAGATCTGACCGTCGGTAATCGAAATCACGTTGGTCGGAATGTAGGCCGAAACGTCGTTGGCCTGGGTTTCGATGATCGGCAGCGCCGTCAGCGAGCCCGAACCCTCATCCTTGTTGAGCTTGGCGGCGCGCTCGAGCAGGCGCGAATGCAGATAGAACACGTCGCCCGGATAGGCTTCGCGGCCCGGCGGACGGCGCAGCAGCAGCGACATCTGGCGGTAGGCGACGGCCTGCTTGGACAAATCGTCATAGATGATGACGGCGTGCATGCCGTTGTCGCGGAAATATTCGCCCATGGTGCAGCCGGTGAACGGCGCGATGTACTGCATCGGCGCCGGATCGGACGCGGTGGCGGCGACGATGATGGAATATTCCAGCGCGCCTTGCTCTTCCAGCACCTTCACGAATTGGGCGACGGTCGAGCGCTTCTGGCCGATCGCGACATAGACGCAATACAGCTTGATGTTCTCGTCCGGCTGCGCGTTGAGCGGCTTCTGGTTCAGGATGGTGTCGAGCGCAATCGCGGTCTTGCCGGTCTGGCGGTCGCCGATGATCAGTTCGCGCTGGCCGCGGCCAACCGGGATCAGCGCATCGATCGCCTTGAGACCGGTCGCCATCGGCTCGCTGACCGACTTACGCGGAATGATGCCGGGCGCCTTGACGTCGACGCGCATGCGCTTGTCGGCCTGGATCGGACCCTTGCCGTCGATGGGATTGCCGAGCGCGTCGACGACGCGACCGAGCAGGCCCTTGCCGACGGGCGTGTCGACGATGGCGCGGGTGCGCTTGACGGTCTGGCCTTCCTTGATCTCGCGGTCGGCGCCGAAGATCACGATACCGACGTTGTCGGTTTCGAGGTTCAGCGCCATGCCGCGGGTGCCGTTCTCGAACTCGACCATTTCACCGGCCTGGACGTTGTCGAGGCCGTAGACGCGGGCGATGCCGTCGCCGACGGACAACACCTGTCCGACTTCGGTAACTTCAGCCTCCTGGCCGAAATTCTTGATCTGGTCCTTCAGGATCGCGGAAATTTCCGCGGCGCGGATGTCCATCAGCCTGCCTCTTTCATCGCGTGCTTGATCGAATTGAGTTTGGTGCGAAGCGAACTATCCACCATGCGGCTGCCGAGCTTGACCACAAGGCCGCCAATGATGGAGGGATCGACTTTCACGTTGAGCGCGACGTCCTTGCCCGTCACCGATTTCAGTGCGGTCTTGAGAGCGTCGAGATTCTTTTCATTGAGCTGTTCGGCGACGGTGATGTCGGCGGTCGCCTCGCCCTTGAATTTCGCCACCAGCGTGCGGAAGGCGCGGATCACATCGGAGACGGCAAATAGCCGGCGATTGGCGGTCAGGACTTTGAGGAATTTTGCAGAAGTGCCCGTTATTGCGGCCTTGTCGAGCACGGCCGCGAGCGCCCTCGACTGGGCATCCGACGAGAAAACCGGGCTGCGAACTAGGCGCATCAAATCAGCACTCTCGGTCAGCAAGGCCTCGAATTTGTCGAGATCGGCTCTCACCGCGTCGACCGATTTCTCGTCGCGCGACAACTCGAACAAGGCCGTTGCATAACGGCCTGACACTCCCGAAACGGACGGATCTTCAGCAGCCACGGAGACGCTCTTTTTAGCTGTTAAACTCGCAAGGGAAAAACCGTCGCCACCAAGCGGCGCCTAGCGATCCAAGCCCTTGTAATTCAAGCGGGACTTCGATTTTCGACCGGCGCGGAGGTGCCGGGATCGTTAAAATCGCGGCTTTGCTAACATAGCAAGGGCGCAGGTGCAACATGACCGCACGTACCGGTGGTGCCTTGTCGCACGTGAATTTTCGGCACCGCCGGGCGAAATTTGCCGCAAGTCGAGTACGGCGAAACTGCTTTCGGACGTCGGCCCGCGCTCGGCAGAGCCGGCCGGCGGACCATTTGTTCCAAGCACAATTGCATAGGCCCTATGACCAAGCCCCGGAACCAGGGCGATCGCGTTCACTTGGGCATTACTTGGACTGGGCCTATCGCGACTAACAAAGACTTAATTCATCAGTAATTCACAGTATAGATATGGTTAAAAATCTGTTAACGTAGAGTATTCGGGAATATCGATCGATTAGTCTTCTCAGTAACAAGATATTACAGCCGGACGGCTCGGAGCATTACTGCCCAATTCATGCCTCATTGCGGAACCAAACGGCCAATCGAGTAATTGGGGACGGGGGTTCCACTTGTCACGCACGTGGCAATACTGTCTGAGGGACTAGTTAATGTTGCATACCAAAAATCGGGCGCGGAGAAATGTAACGCGCTCCCGCACGGCGTTCGCTCTTGTCGCCGCAACTCTCATGGTCGGCGGCAGCGTCACCGAAGCATCAGCCAAATCCAGGCATCATCGTCATCATCACCACCACCATTCCCACCACGCCAGCAACTCGCGCCGGCGGCAATTGGCGGGACGCCAATGCTTCGGTGGGTTCCGGGCACAGCTTCTCGGGTATGGCCTCTTATTACGGCAATGAATCCGGCAGCCGCACTGCTTCCGGCCAGCGCTTCAACCAGAACGCCATGACCGCCGCGCACCGTACCCTGCCCTTCGGAACCAAGCTCAGGGTTACCCATGGCGGCCGGAGCGTCATCGTCACCATCAACGATCGCGGCCCGTTCATCCGCGGCCGGGTTCTCGACCTTTCGACGGGCGCTGCCCGTGCAGTCGGCCTGACCGGCGCCGGCGTCGGCCGTGTCACCGCCGAGGTCGTCTCATAAGGCGCGTATCGCGCGCCGTTTTCCGGTCCATCAGTTCTGGTAAGCGTTGCGTAGAGTAATGGCCGCGGAACCTTCCGCGCGCCGACAAGGGCCTGCCGTCGCAAATGACGGCAGGCTTTTTTGTTTGGACTGAAGCAATCCATCTTTCTTGCCTAGCCCTGGATTGCTTCGTCGCTTCGCTCCTCGCAATGACAGTCAGAGGCCTTCCGCTACAAAAAGCTCTGCGGATCGACGTCGACTTCGAGTTTCAGGTTCCCCTTGGTCTTCGGGCCAGCCGCCAACCATTCGCGCAGATATTCCGACAGATCGACATTACGCAGCGACTTCACCAGAATTCGGAAACGATAGCGGCCCTTGATGACCGCGAGCGGCGCTTCGGCGGGGCCGAGCACCTGGATGCGTTCATCGATCGGCGCGATCGCAGCAAGCTTGCGGGCAAACCCCTCAGCCGTCGGCCGATCGCCCGCGGAAATGATCAGGCTCGCAAGCCGGCCAAACGGCGGATAGCCGGCGCGTTCGCGCGCCTCGATCTCGCTGGCATAAAACGCCTCGCGATCGCTCGCGACCAGCGCCTTCATCACGGGATGTTCCGGCTGATGGGTTTGCAGATAGCCGACGCCGCGGCCCTGGTCGCGCCCGGCGCGGCCGATCACCTGGTTTAGCAGTTGAAACGTCCGCTCGGCGGCGCGCGGATCGCCATTGCCCAGCCCCAGATCGGCATCGACCACGCCGACCAGATTGAGCCGCGGAAAATTATGGCCCTTCGCCACCAGCTGCGTGCCGATGATGATGTCGACGCGGCCCTCCGCGATTTCGTTCAATTCGCTGCGCATGGTCTCGATCGAGGTGATCAAATCGCTCGACAGCACCATGGTGCGCGCTTGCGGAAACAACGCCGCCGCTTCCTCCTGCAGTCGTTCGACGCCGGGCCCGACCGCAACCAGCGATTCCTCGGCCTGACAATGCGGGCAGATATTCGGGCGCGGCATCGAGAAACCGCAATGGTGACAGACCAGCCGCTGCCGAAAGCGGTGATCCACCAGCCATGCGTCGCAGATCGTGCAGGCGAAACGGTGCCCGCAGGCACGGCACAGCGTTAGCGGCGCATAGCCACGGCGATTGAGGAACAATAGCGCCTGCTCACGTTTCTCGATCGCGAACCCGATCTGCTCGGCAAGAACCGGCGAGATGAAGCGGCCACGCGGAGGCGGCGCGCGGCGCAGATCGATCGCCTCGATATGCGGCATGTGCTGGCCGCCGAAACGCGACGGCAACGCGACGCGCTGATAGCGCCCCTTACGAGCATTGACCTCGGACTCGATCGACGGCGTCGCAGAGGCCAGGATGATCGGGATTTTGGCGATATGCGCGCGCACCACCGCCATGTCGCGGGCGTGATAATGCGCGCCGTCGTCCTGCTTGTAGGCCTGGTCGTGCTCTTCATCGACAATGATCAGCCCGAGATCGGCGTACGGCAGAAACAAGGCCGAACGCGCGCCGACCACGACGGGGGCCTGGCCGGTCGATATCGCAGCCCAGTTGCGGGCGCGGGTGCGCGGCGTCAGTTCGGAATGCCACTCCAACGGGCGCACGCCGAACCGCTGCGCGAAGCGGTCGAGGAATTGTCCGGTCAGCGCGATCTCCGGCATCAGGATCAGCGACTGCTTTCCGCGGCGGATGATTTCGGCGATCGCCTCGAAATAGACTTCGGTTTTGCCCGAACCGGTGACGCCGTCGAGCAGCGCCGTGTGAAAGCTGCCGCTGGCAGCGAGCGCCCGCATGGCGTCCACCGCGGTGCGTTGCTGCCGCGAGAACTCAGGCTGAGCGAATGACGGGTCGGGTGCCGGCGGCGCCAATGGCGGCGGCATCGCCTCGATCGTCAGCGTGCCCTCATCGACGAGGCCATCGATCACGCCGGCGCTGACGCCGGCTTCCCTCGCCGCTTCCGATTTGCCGTGCAGCAACCCGTCCGAGAGCACCTCGATCACACGGCGACGCGCCGGCGTCAGGCGCCGCGGCGGTTCGCCGACCAGCCGCACGCCCAACCGCATTCGCTCGGGCCCTAGATTTTCGCCCATGCGCAAGGTCATCCGCAAAACCATGCCGCGCGCGGAGAGCGTGTAATTGGCGACCCAATCGACGAGGCTGCGGAGTTCCGCCCGCAAGGGCGGCACGTCGAGTTTTTCGCCGACATCCTTGAGGCGGTTATGCAGCCGCGGATCGGGGTTTGCATTCTCCGCCCATACCACCGCCACGACCTCGCGCGGGCCGAGCGGCACACAGACGACGTCGCCCGGCTTCAACTCCATGCCGCGCGGCACGCGGTAGGAATAGGCCTGATTGAGCGCAACCGGCACCAGCACATCGACGACGCGCGCCGACAATGCCGATGAGGTGTTTTCGCGCGTGGCGTGGTCCATGGGATGCCGATTCGGGGCCGAAAAGAACGAGCTAACTTAAGGTCGCGCCGGGGCTGGGGCCAGTGTTTACCCGGCCGGCGTCGGCAAGTTAGCGAACGGTAAACGAAACAGGTGCGATATAATCAGGAGAATCAAGGCGCCCAAAGCTCCATGAAAAGCGCGATGACCGGACCCGCCGCATCTCAACCGATCGAACTCGATTGCGCCGACGAGAGCCTGGCGCTTCAAATGACGCGTTGGCTATCGCATCTGCGCGCCGAGCGGCGGCTGTCACCGAAGACATCGGAAGCCTATGCCCGCGACGTTCGTCAATGTCTCACGTTTCTTGCCGAGCACTGGGGCGCCCGGATCACCTTGAAGAGCTTTGCGGCGCTGGAAGCGAGCGACGTCAGGGCCTTCATGGCGATGCGCCGCGCCGACGACATTGGCGGTCGCTCGCTGATGCGGGCGTTGGCGGGGCTGCGCTCGTTCGGACGGTTTCTGGAGCGCGAGGGTAAGGGCAAGGTCGGCGCGCTGTCGGCGATCCGTGCGCCCAAGGTTGCAAAGACACTGCCGAAGCCGATCCAGATGGCAGCCGCCAAACGTCTTGCCGATGCCGACGAGCGCGCCGGCGAGGAACGCGATCCCTGGATCTGGGCGCGCGATGCCGCTGTGATGGCGCTGCTCTACGGTTCGGGTTTGCGCATCTCGGAGGCGCTCGGGCTGAAACGGCGCGACGTGCCGCTGCCCGGCGAGGGCGACGTGCTGGTGGTAACCGGCAAAGGCAACAAGACCCGCATGGTGCCGGTGCTGCAAATCGTATTGCAGCTGATCGCCGATTACACCGCGGTTTGTCCACATCCTCTGCCGCCGGCAGGACCGGTCTTTGTCGGCGCACGCGGCGGGCCGCTCAGTCCGCGAATCATCCAGCTCACCATGGAACGATTGCGCGGCGCGCTCGGCCTGCCTGACAGCGCAACGCCGCACGCCCTGCGACATTCTTTCGCAACCCATCTGCTCAGCCGCGGCGGCGACCTGCGCGCGATCCAGGAATTGCTCGGCCACGCCTCGCTCTCGACCACGCAAATCTACACCGGCATCGACAGCGAGCGGCTGCTGGAAGTGTATCGGACCGCGCATCCGCGCAGCTGACACAGCTCCGTCACACCATTGACAAGAGTCTTGTCTTGACGCGTTTTCTTCGCGCGAACCGGTACCCACTTCGCTCGAAAACGCTATGGCCGTGCTTGCCTCTTGCGCCGGCCATATTGTTCGGTCAATCGTGGTGCCGGGTGATGGCTATTTACCGGGGAGAGAATCATGAGCGCCCATGAAAGCATGGAGCATGCAGAAAATGCAGAGCATGCGTCAGGCTCGAACAAGAAGATCGCGTTGCTGATCGCCGTGATCGCCTTGTGTCTCGCGCTGTCGGAAACCCTCGGCAAAGGTGCCCAGACCGAAGCCATCAGCAAAAACGTCGAGGCCTCGAATCTTTGGGCATTCTTCCAGGCCAAGAGCATCCGCCGCACCGTCGTGCAGGCCACCGCCGAACACGCCAAGCTCAGCCTCGGCACCGCGGGCGACGATGCCTCGAAGGCCGCCTTGCAGAAGCAGATCGACGAATGGCAGAAGACCGCGGCACGCTATCGCTCGGAGCCGGAAACCGGCGAAGGTTCGGAACAACTGGCCGAACGGGCCAAGCAGGCCGAGCGCAAGCGCGACGAGGCCACCGCAAAATATCATCACTTCGAACTCGCCTCGGCCGCCTTCCAGATCGGCATCGTGCTGGCATCGGCGACCATCATCACCGGCATCATCGTTCTGGCCGGAGTATCGGGCGTGTTGACGTTGGCGGGCATCGTGATTACCGCGCTCGGCCTCTTCGCGCCGCATCTGCTGCATCTGCATTGAGGGTAGAGGAGGCCGCAGCGCGGCCGTCTCGATGAGCGACGGCGCCACTTAGCGCGCTTCGTGCACGCTCTTTCGAAAACGCTGGATCAGCCGCAGCATGCGCGACGACCAGCCGCTGCCATCGCCGCGCAGGGCTTCGATGATTCGCTGCTTGACCGGGGCGACCAGCGCAGCCGCCTTGGCGCGCAACTCTATGATGAATTCATAAAGCTTCTCGAACCACGGCAATTCCAAAAGCTTCGTCCGCGTCACGTCGAAGATGAAGGCCGTCACGCCGACGCCCAAGAACTTCGCGAACACGATGGTGATGATGGCGCTGGCCCAATATTCGTTGGCCAGCAGCCACAGACCGACCAGCTTGAGCGGAAACAACGGAATCACCGGCACGATAAACACGATAAGCGTCATCGCCGGCGACAGCGTATCGACGCGATCGGACAGCCATTGCTTGAACGCACGTAGCGGGATCCGCGCAACGATGCGCGCCACGATCGGCTCGAGATGATCCCATAGCCATGCTTCGATCAGGAAGATGACCGCGAGCAAAACCCAGAGCGGTTGTAGTATGCGGCGCATCATCAAGGTCATCTCTAGAGCGAGATGACTTTTGCTCGAAAAGTCATCCCGTTCCATCTTTTAGTTTGAGCACGATCTCCGCGCAAACGCTTCAAGTTAGTCGCTAATCGCGCTCTCCGGGTTCTGCCGGATGTTCGATCACATATGGATCGCCCGCTTGCCAACCGCAAGCGCCGCTTCCTTGATGGCTTCCGAGCGGGTGGGGTGCGCGTGGCAGGTGCGCGCCAGATCCTCGGCGGAACCGCCAAATTCCATCAGAACCGCGGCTTCATGGATCATTTCGCCGGCTTCACGACCGATAATGTGCACACCAAGCACCCGATCTGTCTTCGCATCTGCGAGAATCTTCACGAAGCCGTCGGTGGTCTGGTTGACTTTGGAGCGGCCATTGGCGGTGAAGGGGAATTTGCCGACCGTATAATTCACACCCGCCTGCTTCAGCTCTTCCTCGGTCTTGCCGACGGAAGAAACTTCCGGCGTGGTATACACAACACCTGGGATAACGTCGTAGTTCACATGTCCCGCCTGGCCGGAGATGATTTCCGCGACCGCAACGCCTTCGTCTTCGGCCTTGTGCGCCAACATCGGCCCCGCAATCACGTCGCCGATCGCATAGATACCTTTGACGTTGGTCGAAAGATGCGCGTCGACCTGAACGCGGCCGCGATTGTCGAGCGCGATCCCGGCTTCCTTCAGACCGAGGCCATCGGTGTAGGGCACGCGGCCGATACAGACGAGCACGACATCGGCTTCCAGCGTCTCCGCGGCGCCGCCCGCGGCCGGCTCGACCTTGGCCGACAGCGTCTTGCCTGAGGTGTCGACCGCCGTGACCTTGGCGCCGAGCTTGAATGCAAAGCCCTGCTTTTCGAGGAGGCGTTGGAATTGTTTTGCGATTTCGCCGTCCATACCCGGTAAAATACGGTCCAGGAATTCCACCACGGTGACCTTCGCACCTAACCGGTTCCACACCGAGCCGAGCTCGAGCCCGATCACGCCGGCGCCGACGATCAACAGGCTGGACGGCACCTTGTCGAGCGACAGCGCACCGGTCGACGACACGATGCGCTTCTCGTCGATCTCGATACCCTTCAGCCGCGCGATGTCGGAGCCGGTGGCGATGACGATGTTCTTCGTCTCGACCGTCTCGGTCTTGCCGGCGCCGCTTACCTCGACCTTGCCGGCGCCAAGAATCCTGCCCGCGCCTTTCAGGACATCGATCTTGTTCTTCTTCATCAGGAAGTCGACGCCTTTGACGTTGCCGTCGATGCCCTGCTGCTTGAAGTTCATCATCGCAGGCAGATCGAGCTTCGGCGCGGAAACGCTGACGCCCATCTTCGCGAAAGAATGCCCGGCTTCCTCGAACATTTCGGAAGCATGCAACAGCGCCTTCGACGGCATGCAGCCGACATTGAGGCAGGTGCCGCCCAGCGTCGCGTTCTTCTCGACCACCGCGACCTTCATGCCGAGCTGGGCCGCGCGCACTGCGCAGACATAACCGCCGGGGCCGGTGCCGATGACAACGAGATCGTAGCTAGCCATGATCGAAGTCCTGTAGCTGAAAGATGTGACAGGCAGGTATTAGCGCCCGCCCGACACATCAAGGATGGCGCTGGTGACGTAGGAGGCTTCATCCGACATCAGCCAGACAATGGCGTTGGCGATTTCTTCCGATGTGCCGACACGCTTCATCGGCACCATATGTGCCAGCCGGTGGGCGCGATCAGGCTCGCCGCCCGATGCGTGAATCTCGGTGTCGATAAGTCCGGGGCGGATCGCCGCCACCCGAATGCCTTCGCCGGCGACTTCATGGCCGAGGCCGACGGTAAAAGAATCCACCGCGCCCTTGGATGCCGCGTAGTCGACATAGGTGTTGGGCGCGCCAAGCTTCGCCGCGACCGAGGAAAGATTGACGATGACGCCGCCCTTGCCGCCGTTGCGCGTCGACATCCGCTTCACCGCCTCGCGGGCACACAGGATGCTGCCGGTGACGTTGACCGCCATCATTCGCTGGATGCGCTCGGCCGACATTTCCTCAACCCGCGCCGACGGTCCGACGATGCCGGCATTGTTGATCAGCGCGCCCAGCGTGCCAAAATCGTCGGCGGCCTTGAACAGCGCGAGAATATCCTTCTCGTCCGCAACGTCGCATTTGACGGCAATGGCCTTGCCGTTCTTGCGCTCGATCGAGGCAACGACCTCTTTGGCCGCCGTCTCATTGCTGGCGTAACCGACCACGACCCGAAAGCCGCGCGCCGCAGCGCCAAGCGCGGTAGCGCGGCCGATGCCGCGGCTTCCGCCGGTGATAATCGCAACCCTGTCCGTCAAGTAAGCCCCCACAATTCTGATATACCAAGCCGTAACGAGAAAGCCGCCCTAGGCTGCACTTCCCGCCAACGGCGCGTTGAACGCCCAAACATGTCCGAAGGGATCGCGAACGCGGCCGTAGCGTGCTCCCCAGAACGTATCCTGTGCCTGTAGCGCGACCTCGGCGCCAGCCGACGACGCGCGGCTGACGGCAGCATCGACATCGGCAGGCTTCGGCAAATTGATGTCTGATCGCCATGCTGGCGCCGCCACGGCTCGACGGCGACAGCACGTCGCCTCCCATTTCCGGAAACTCGTCATGCAGCATCACCTCGCTGCCGAACAATTCGATATTGGCGTGCATGACGCGTTTGCCATCTTCGGCGAGTTGGTGAAACGGACACTCCGCACCGAACGCCTTCTTGTAGAAGTCGATCGCCTCAAGGCCGCCTTTGACACAGATATGGGCCTGTATCGGAGGAGGATGGGGTCCGAACGCCATGGCTGCACCTTATCAAAGATCGAGCACCAGCCGCGCCGGATCTTCCAGGCTCTCCTTGACGCGGACCAGGAACGTCACCGCTTCCTTGCCGTCGATCACGCGGTGATCGTAGGACAGCGCCAGATACATCATCGGGCGAATTTCGACCTTGCCGGCGACCACCATCGGCCGCTCCTGGATCTTGTGCATGCCCAAAATGGCGGACTGCGGCGCGTTCAGGATCGGCGTCGACATCAGCGAACCATAGATGCCGCCATTGGTGATGGTGAAGGTGCCGCCCTGCATCTCGTCGATCTTGAGCTGGCCGTCGCGCGCGCGGCGGCCGAAATCGGCGATCGATTTTTCAATGTCGGAGATCGTCTTGTGGTCGCAGTCGCGCACGACAGGCACGACCAGGCCCTTGTCGGTGCCGACGGCGACGCCGATGTGATAATAGTTCTTGTAGATCAGGTCGGTGCCGTCGATCTCGGCGTTGACAGCCGGAATATCCTTCAGCGCCTGCACGCAGGCCTTGGTGAAGAAGCCCATAAATCCAAGCTTGCTGCCGTGCTTCTTCTCGAACACGTCCTTGTACTGCGCCCGCATCGCCATGATGTGGGTCATGTCGACCTCGTTGAAAGTCGTGAGCATCGCCGCCGTGTTCTGCACGTCCTTCAGCCGGCGCGCGATGGTCTGGCGCAGCCGCGTCATCTTCACGCGCTCTTCGCGCGCGGCGTCGTCGGCGGGTGACGGTGCACGAACCTGGACGGCGGCGGCCGGTTGATTGACCGGCGTCGGCGCCGAGGCCGCCTTCTCGATCGCAGCCAGCATGTCGCCCTTGGTCACCCGGCCATCCTTGCCGGAGCCGGGAACAGTGGCGGCATCGACGCCGCTTTCGGCGGAGAGTTTGCGAACCGAAGGCGCCAGCGGCGCATCTGACGGTGCGATTTTCGGCGGCGCTGCAGGCGCGGCGGCGGGCGGCGGCGCAGCGGGAGCTGCAGCCTTGGCTGGCGCAGCCGCCGGCTTGGCGCCGGTCGCGCCTTCACTGATCTGTCCAAGCAGCGCACCGACGGCGACGGTCTCGCCGTCCTTGGCGGTGATCTCGCCCAGCACGCCCGCGGATGGCGCCGGGACTTCGATGGTAACCTTGTCGGTCTCGAGCTCGACCAAGGGCTCGTCAACCGCCACAGCATCGCCGGCCTTCTTGAACCAGCGGCCGATGGTGGCCTCGGTCACGGACTCACCGAGCGTCGGAACGCGAATTTCAGTCATGGTCTGTTTCCTCTTTGTCTCTGCTGTCACCGTCCGCAATGCGGACGTCCGGTATTCTCGAGACGGTCGCGATGCCGAGACGGACGGCACGACGTACTGGTGCCCGCGCTTTGCGCCGGGCATGACGACTTGGAAGTCTAGTTCAGCGCGTCATCCAGCAGCGCCTTGAGCTGCGCCAGATGCTTCGACATCAAACCGGTTGCGGTTGCCGCCGCCGCCGCGCGACCGGCGTAACGCGGACGCTTGTTCGGCGCGTTGATCTGGTTCAGCACCCATTCGAGATAGGGCTCGATGAAGTGCCACGCGCCCATGTTGCGCGGCTCTTCCTGGCACCAGACCAGTTCGGCACCCTTGAAGCGCCCGAGCTCCTGCACCAGCGCCTTCAGCGGCACCGGATAAAGCTGCTCGACGCGCATGAGGTAGATGTCGTCGATGCCGCGCTTTTCGCGCTCCTCGTAGAGATCGTAGTAGACCTTGCCCGAGCACAGCACGACACGGCGAATCTCGTCGTCCGGCACCAGCTTGATCTTCTCGTCCGGCAGCATCTGGGCGTCATCGTAGAGGATACGATGGAAGGTCGCGTTCGCACCGAGTTCGTCGAGCCGCGACACCGCCCGCTTGTGGCGTAGCAGCGACTTCGGCGTCATCACGATCAGCGGTTTACGGATTTCGCGATGCAGCTGGCGCCGCAGCGCGTGGAAGTAATTGGCCGGTGTGGTCGGATAGACCACCTGCATGTTGTCCTCGGCGCACATCTGCAGGAAACGCTCCAGACGCGCCGACGAATGTTCCGGCCCCTGCCCTTCGTAGCCATGCGGCAGCAGGCAGACGAGGCCGGACATGCGCAGCCATTTGCGCTCGCCCGACGAGATGAACTGATCGAACAGCACCTGTGCGCCGTTGGCGAAATCGCCGAACTGGGCTTCCCACATCGCCAGCGCTTTCGGCTCCGCCAGCGAATAACCGTATTCGAAGCCGAGTACCGCTTCTTCCGACAGCAGCGAATTGATGACCTCATAGTGGCCGGTATCGTCGCCACCGAGATGGTTGAACGGCGTGTAGCGGCTCTCGTCTTCCTGATCGATCAGAACCGAATGGCGCTGCGAGAAGGTGCCGCGCTCGCTGTCCTGCCCTGAAAGGCGAACATGATGGCCTTCCTGCAGCAGCGTGCAGAACGCCAGCGCTTCGCCGGTCGCCCAATCGATGCCGACGCCATTGTCGATCGCCTTGGCGCGGTTTTCCAAAAACCGCTGGATGGTGCGGTGAACCCGGAAGCCGTCGGGCACCTTGGTGATCTTGCGGCCGATATCCTTGAGCACAGCGATATCGACGCCGGTAACGCCGCGGCGCGGATCCTCTTCCTGGTCGGCCGATTTGAAGCCGGCCCATTTGCCGTCGAGCCAGTCGGCCTTGTTCGGTTTGTAGCCCGAACCTGCTTCGAGCTCGGCATCGAGCCTCGCGCGCCAATCGGCCTTGGCCTTCTCGACCTCGCCTTCGGTCATCACGCCGTCGGCAATCAGCCGCTTGGCGTAGAGTTCCAGCGTCGAGGGATGCGCCGCGATCTTCTTGTACATCACCGGCTGGGTGAACGCGGGCTCGTCACCCTCGTTGTGGCCGTGGCGGCGATAGCAGAACATGTCGATGACGACAGGCTTGTGGAATTTCTGCCGGAACTCGATCGCGACCTTGGCCGCGAACACCACGGCTTCCGGATCGTCGCCGTTCACATGGAAGATCGGCGCGTCGATCATCTTCGCCACATCCGACGGATAGGGCGAGGAGCGCGAATAGCGCGGATAGGTGGTGAAGCCGATCTGGTTGTTGACGATGAAGTGCAGCGACCCGCCGGTGCGGTAGCCCTTCAGGTCCGACAGGCCGAAGCATTCCGCCACCACGCCCTGGCCGGCGAAGGCGGCATCGCCATGCATCAACAGCGGCAGCACGGAGATGCGCATGTCCGGCGGATCGCCATGCTGGTCCTGCTTGGCGCGCACCTTGCCGAGCACGACGGGATCGACGATCTCCAGATGCGACGGGTTGGCGGTCAGCGACAGATGGATCTTGTTGTTGTCGAACTCGCGGTCGGACGACGCGCCGAGATGATATTTCACGTCGCCCGAGCCTTCGACCGCGTCGGGATTGGCCGAGCCGCCCTTGAATTCATGAAACAGCGCGCGGTGCGGCTTACCCATCACCTGCGTCAGCACGTTGAGGCGGCCGCGATGCGGCATGCCGAAGACGATTTCCTTTACGCCGAGATTGCCGCCGCGCTTGATGATCTGCTCGAGCGCCGGGATCAGCGATTCAGCGCCGTCGAGACCGAACCGCTTGGTGCCGGTGAATTTGAGATCGCAGAATTTTTCAAAACCTTCGGCTTCGACCAGCTTGTTCAGGATCGCGCGCCGCCCTTCGCGGGTGAAACTGATTTCCTTGTCCGGACCCTCGATGCGCTCCTGGATCCAGGCCTTCTGCGCCGCGTTGCTGATGTGCATGAATTCGACGCCGAGCGTCTGGCAATAGGTTCGCTCGCAGATCGCGACGATTTCGCGAAGCGTGCCGTATTCGAGACCGAGCACGTGATCGAGGAAGATCTTGCGGTCGAAATCGGCTTCGACAAAGCCATAGGAACGCGGATCGAGTTCTTCGCGATCGCGCGGCGCTTCGATGCCGAGCGGATCGAGCTTGGCGTGGAAATGCCCGCGCATGCGGTAGGCGCGGATCAGCATCAGCGCGCGAACCGAATCGCGGGTCGCCTGATTGACGTCGGCCGGCGATAGTTCGACGCCCTTGGCCTGTGCTTTGGCCACGAGCTTGGTGCTGACGGCCTTTTCGACGGTCGCCCAGTTGCCGTCGAGCGCGGAAGTCAGCTCGTCGCGGGGTGTAATTGGCCAGTTGTCCCGCCCCCAGGAGGCGCCGTCGGCGTTCTTCTGGACGTCGGCGGGGGTGTCTTTCAGGCTTTTGAAGAATTCCTGCCAATCGGTATCGACCGAGGCGGGGTCCTGTTCATAGCGGGCGTAGAGATCGTCGATATAGGTGGCGTTTGTGCCCTGCAAAAATGACGACAGAGCAAAAGCGGCATTCGCGTCCTGGCGAGACATGATGGCGTCCTGGTAATTTTCGGTTCGCGCGTGGCAGACGGCGCAAGGCCGATCCGGAAGCCGGACCAGCGAGGTAAAGAAGCTTTACCCTATTTAGGACGAATCTTCGCGCCGAAAAGAACCAAGGACTGAATTAGGCTTTCAATTTTTCGGCGAGGGTGTGTCCGAGCCGCGCCGGTGACGGAGAAACCGTGATTCCGGCCAATTCCATCGCTGCGGTCTTGGATCCGGCGTCGCCTTTGCCGCCGGAGATGATCGCGCCGGCGTGGCCCATGCGGCGGCCGGGAGGGGCTGTAACGCCGGCGATGAAGCCGACCATCGGCTTTTTGCGACCGCGCTTGGCCTCGTCCTTCAGGAACTGGGCGGCGTCCTCCTCGGCGGAACCGCCGATTTCGCCGATCATGACGATCGAGGTGGTCTTGGGGTCGGCCAAAAACATCTCCAGCACGTCGATGAATTCGGTGCCCTTGACCGGGTCGCCGCCGATGCCGACCGCGGTGGTCTGGCCGAGACCTTCCTGGGTGGTCTGGAACACGGCTTCATAGGTCAGCGTACCCGAGCGCGAGACGATGCCGACGCTGCCCGGTTTGAAGATATTGGCCGGCATGATGCCGATCTTGCATTCGCCCGCCGTCATGACGCCCGGGCAGTTCGGCCCGATCAAGCGCGACTTCGATCCCGACAGCGAGCGCTTCACGCGCACCATGTCCAAAACCGGAATGCCCTCGGTGATGCAGACGATCAATGGGATTTCCGCATCGATCGCTTCGCAAATCGCGTCCGCCGCACCCGGCGGCGGCACGTAGATCACGCTAGCGTCGGCGCCGGTCTTTTCGCGCGCTTCGGCGACGGTGTCGAACACCGGCAGGCCGAGGTGCGTCGAGCCGCCTTTGCCGGGCGAGGTGCCGCCGACCATTTTTGTGCCGTAAGCGATCGCGGCTTCCGAATGGAACGTGCCGTTCTTGCCAGTAAAACCCTGGCACATGACTTTCGTATTCTTGTCGATCAGAACGGACATGAGTTTTTTACTTTCGCGAGAACGATCGGTGAAGGGATTTAGTGGACCCGCCGATACGTGCCGGTGAGCACGTCGGCCCATCCTTCGGCGTCGGGCGAGAACTGGATTTTCATGGTGTAGTTGTTGTCGTCGATGACTTCGTAGACGTGGCGCGCATTGCCGCGCAGCGAACCGCGCACAAGAATCAGCGTCTTGCCGGTCCAGCCGCCGGACGCCGGCGACGGCGGATAGTAGCCGAGTGAATCGTGCCAGAACAATTTGTAGAGCCGGTCCTCGCGATCGTAGGTGAACACGCCATGGGTGGCGAAGCTCTCCTTGCCGTCGCGCGACTGACGACTGTCCTGGATCAGATAAAAGCCGTTGAGATCGATGCGCGCGATGACATGCGCGGTGGCTGGACCGCCGGCGGTCCAGCGCGAGGGATAGACCATTTCTTCGCCGTTCCATTCGCCCGCAAACGCCGCGAGCTTGCGGTGCTCCTCAAGCAATGTCGGTGCGTCGAGATGGTCAGCCATCGCTAGCCTCCTTTGACAGCCTTCACGATTTTCTGCGCAGCATCGTCCAGATTGTCCGCCGGCACCACGTTAAGACCGGAGGAGCGGATGATCTGCTTGCCGGCATCGACATTGGTGCCTTCGAGCCGAACAACGAGCGGCACCTTCAAGCCGACTTCCTTCACCGCGGCTACCACACCTTCGGCGATGATGTCGCATTTCATGATGCCGCCGAAGATGTTGACCAGGATGCCCTTCACATTGGGATCGGCGGTGATGATCTTGAACGCGGCCGCGACCTTTTCCTTGCTGGCGCCGCCGCCGACATCGAGGAAGTTCGCCGGCGACATGCCGTAGAGCTTGATGATGTCCATGGTCGCCATCGCCAGACCCGCGCCGTTGACCATGCAGCCGATATTGCCGTCGAGCGTGACGTAGTTGAGATCGTATTTCGACGCCTCGATTTCCTTGGCGTCTTCCTCGGTCTCGTCGCGCAGCGCCACCACGTCGGGATGACGATAGAGCGCGTTGCCGTCGAACGACACTTTCGCGTCGAGTACGCGCAGATCGCCCTGCTTGGTGACGACCAGCGGATTGATTTCCAGCATCGCCATATCCTTGGCGGTGAAGGCGTTATAGAGCTGCGTCACCAGCTTTTCGGCCTGCTTGGCGAGATTGCCGGTGAGATTGAGCGCCTTTGCGACCGTGCGGCCATGATGGCCCATGATGCCGGTCGCGGGATCGACCGAGAAGGTGACGATTTTTTCCGGCGTATTATGCGCGACGTCCTCGATGTTGACGCCGCCTTCGGTGGAGACCACGAACGACACTTCGGAGGTTTCGCGATTGACCAGGATCGAGAGATAGAACTCCTTGTCGATCTCGGAGCCTTCTTCGATGTAGAGGCGATTGACCTGCTTGCCATGCTCGCCGGTCTGCACCGTGACCAGCGTCGCACCTAGCATCTGCTTGGCGAATTCATTGACCTCTGCGACCGACTTGGCGATGCGGACGCCGCCCTTGTCTCCGGCAGAAGCTTCCTTGAACTTGCCCTTGCCGCGACCGCCGGCATGGATCTGGCTCTTCACGACCCAGATCGGACCGGGAAGCGCCTTGGCAGCGGCATCCGAATCCGAGGCCTTCAACACCGGCACGCCGCGTGAAATCGGCACCCCGAATTCATGCAGCAACGCCTTGGCCTGGTATTCGTGGATATTCATCTGGACGCTCCCCAAACGCTTGTGCGGTGAATTCGAAATTCACCTCGATTTGCGGCTGGTATACCATATACCAGATAAACTGCAAATCAAACCAAATCCGGCTAATAGGCGAACGAGATCAACGGCCTAGAAGATCGGGCGCGATCTTTTTGCAGGCATCGACCAAGCCCTGAACCGCGCCGACCGATTTGTCGAAGGCTTCGCGATCCTTGCCACCCAGTTCGATTTCGACGATGCGCTCGACGCCCTTCGAGCCGATGACGACGGGCACGCCGACATACATGTCCTTCACGCCATATTCGCCGTTGAGATAGGCGGCGCAGGGCAGCACGCGCTTCTTGTCCTTGAGATAGCTCTCGGCCATCGCGATCGCGGAAGCAGCCGGCGCGTAGAAGGCCGAACCGGTCTTCAACAGGTTGACGATCTCGGCGCCGCCATTGCGGGTGCGATCGACGATCTCGTCGATGCGCGCCTGCGAGGTCCAGCCCATCTTGACGAGATCGGGCAGCGGGATGCCGGCCACGGTGGAATAGCGCACCAGCGGCACCATGGTGTCGCCATGGCCGCCGAGCACGAAGGCGGTGACGTCCTCAACCGAGACATTGAACTCGTCGGCGAGGAAATAGCGGAAGCGCGAGGAATCCAGCACGCCCGCCATGCCGACCACCTTCTTGTGCGGCATGCCGGAGGCTTTCTGCAGCGCCCATACCATCGCATCGAGCGGATTGGTGATGCAGATCACGAAAGCATCGGGGGCGTATTTCTTGATGCCGGCGCCGACCTGCTCCATCACCTTGAGATTGATGCTCAGGAGATCGTCGCGGCTCATGCCCGGCTTACGCGGCACACCGGCGGTGACGATGCAGACCTTGGCATTGTCGAGCGCCTCATAGGAATTGGCGCCGGTCATGTGCGCGTCGAAACCGTCGACCGGAGAGGACTGCGCAATGTCCAGCGCTTTGCCCTGCGGCACGCCCTCGGCGATATCGAACATGACGACGTCGCCGAGCTCCTTCAGGCCGATGAGGTGAGCCAGCGTTCCGCCGATCTGACCGGAGCCAATCAAAGCAATCTTGTCGCGCGCCATGGGAAATTTATCCTTCTGAGACTTATAAGAGGGTGGATAAGGAAGCCGGATGGCTGGTTATCCCTTTCGAATGATACGTTCAAGTCGCGGCATGCCCAATTATAGGCCCTGCCTCGATTTCGATCAGCGACCCTGCGCTCCACGCAATGACGGCTGAGGGATTATGTCTCCACCAGCCCCGTGCTCGACCCGCTCGCCGCCGAATCCTTGCGGCCGTGGGCCAGCGCCAGATAGGATTCCGAGCTCATTTCGATCAGCCGTGACGAGGTGCGCTTGAACTCGTTCGCCTCATTGCCGTCGGTCGCCAGATAGAGCGACACCGGGTCGGCCTCGGCCGAGGCCATCAGTTTCACGGCATTGTCATAGAGCGTGTCGATCAGCGAGATGAAGCGCTTGGCTGCGTTGCGGTCGGCATAGTCCATGACCGGAATGCGATCGATCAGGATGGTGTGATAGTCGTGCGCCAGCCGCAGATAATCGGACGCGGCGAGCGGCTTCTCGCAGATGTCGGCAAACGAAAATCGCGCGACGCCATGCGACGAACAGGGCACGCGCAGGACCCGGCCCTTGATGGTGATATCGCGCGCCTTGCACGGCGCGTTGCCGGTCATCCTGGCCCAAGCCTTGTCGAGCGCGGCGCCGGCTTCGTCATCCGGCGGCACCAGCCACATCTTCACGCCGGCGAGTTTTTCCAGCCGGAAATCCGTGCGCGCGTCGAGCCGCAGCACGTCCATATGATCGGAGATCTGAGCGATGAAGGGCAGGAACAGCGCGCGGTTCAGGCCGCCTTTGTAGAGATCTTCCGGCGCCACGTTCGATGTCGCTACCACGACGGTGCCGAGTTCGAACAGTTTCGAGAACAGCCGCCCCAGGATCATCGCGTCCGCGATATCGGTAACGTGGAATTCATCGAAGCACAGCAGCCAGGCCTGGTCGAAGATCGCATTCGCCGTCAGCGCGATCACGTCGCGATCGCCAATTTCGCCGCGTGCGATGTTCTGACGATAGCCGTAAATCCGCTCATGCACTTCGGCCATGAATTCATGGAAATGGGCGCGGCGCTTGTGCTCGACATGACTCTGCTGAAAGAACAGATCCATCAGCATGGTCTTGCCGCGGCCGACCTCGCCATGCACGTAGAGCCCGCGCGGCGGCGGCTCGTCCTTGTCAGCGAACAGCCGGCCGAACAGGCCCTGCTTGCGCAACGGCTTGTAACTCGACAGCCGGTCTTCGAGCGCGCCAAAGGCTTGCGCGGCGAGGGCCTGCGCCGGATCGGCCTCGATCGCGCCGGAGGCGACCAGAGCTTGATAATGTGCGCGGAACGAGGCAGGCGGGGTGGACAGCATGGCCCACCTTACGGCCCCAAGCGTGCGAAAATTGCAAGCCGTGAATTGGTGTTGGGGGTATGCAAGGGTGGGCTGCCGGCCCACGTTCGGTCGTCATATCCCGCGAAAGCCGGTATCCAGCACACCGCGACTTCTCGGTCGATCACAACCGTCTCTGGAATACTGGGTCATCCGCGTTCGCGGATGATGACAGTTGTGAGTGTGGCGCGCAGCTCGGCTACGCACTCAGCGCGTAGGAATTTTCCGCCACATAGGGGCCGCCGCCGATGGAAGCGCGCGACGAGAACAGCACGAAGCGCGAAGCCGTGAAGACGCGGCTTGGGAAATAACCGCGCACCGAAAGATAATCGGCGACATCCTGGCACGACGCATCGTGCAATCGCGCCAGCGTGACATGCGGGGTGAACTTGCGTCCCTCGGGATCGAGCCCGATCCGCTGCATCATGCGTTCGAGTTCGGCCTGCAATTCGATCAGCGGCCGGCTCGGCTCCACGGATGCGACCACCGCGCGCGGTTTCTTGCCGCCGAAACTCGACAGGCCCTGCAGTTTCACCTCGAACGGCCTGCGGTTGACGCGAAACAGCATCGAGGCGATTTCATTCGCGGAAACGCCGTCGATGTCGCCGATGAAGCGCAGGGTGACGTGATAATTTTCGGGATCGATCCAGCGTGCGCCCGGAAGGCCGCCACGCAAATTGGAAAGGGTCTGGCCGATCTCGGCCGGAATTTCCAGTCCAGCAAACAAACGCGGCATCGCAAAATCCCCGATGCGAAGGCGCAAACCTTGGAGAGCTTACGCCTGAAAGCAAACCCGGCGACGAATCACCGATCCACAATTTCTACCTGACTTATGTGACTTTGCGAAGCATACGGCGTTCGCAGATCGGTAACCTACGTGGAAAACGCAAGGTAAGGTTATCCGCTACCCGTTTTTTCAACGGCGTTGCCGTCATATCGCGCCGAGCAATGCCTCCACACTGGGCAGGATATTTTTCACGATCATTTCAACGCCCTCAGCGGTGGGATGCAGGCCGTCCGGCTGATTGAGCTTCGGATCGGCTGCAACCCCTTCCAGGAAGAACGAATAGAGCGGCACGCCGAAGGATTTCGCCAGTTCCGGATAGATCGCGTTGAAACGGGCGGCATAGTCGCTGCCGTAATTCGGCGGTGCGACCATCCCGCAGAGGAGCACCGCAATCTTCCGCGCCTTCAGCCGCGTCAGGATATCGGTCAGCGCGGCGCGGGTGACGGCGGGATCGGTGCCGCGCAAGGCGTCGTTGGCGCCGAGTTCGAGGACCACCGCCTGGGTTCCCTCCGGCACCGACCAGTCGAGCCGGTCGCGCCCGCCCGAAGTGGTGTCGCCCGACACCCCGGCATTGATCATGTCGACCTTTATCCCCTTGGTTTCCAATGATTTTTTCAAACGCGCCGGGAAAGCCGCCGAAGCCGGCAGGCCAAAGCCCGCGCTTAGGGAATCACCCAAAACGACCATCTTGATCGGCTTGGCCGGCATGGGCGCCGGGGTTTGAGCGAAAGCCGTTTCCGATGTCATCAAGGCCATAATCAACACGAGTATGTGCACGAAGATGCCAACCCGGCCCTCGACCGCGCCAGCCGAAGTGCCATATGACCGAGCCATGGACAGTCTCATCGAACCCTCTTCGCTGGCCGGCCTCGAGCCGGACACCATTTCCATCAAAAACGTCAATCTGTCGCTCGGCACAGGCGCCGCACGCGTTCATATCCTGAAAGATATCAGCCTTCGTGTGGCACCGGGCGAGGCGATCGGACTGATCGGACCGTCAGGCTCGGGCAAATCGACCTTGCTGATGGTGATGGCGGGGTTGGAGCGTCCTGACAGCGGAGAGGTGGTGGTCAACGGCACTCCGTTCAATGCCCTCGACGAGGACGCTCTGGCGCGTTTCCGCGGCCGGCAGGTCGGCATCGTGTTCCAGTCGTTTCATCTGATCCCGACCATGACCGCATTGGAAAATGTCGCGGTACCGCTCGAACTCGCCGGCAAACCCGATGCGGCGCAGCGCGCGGCGCAGGAATTGAATTCCGTAGGCCTCGGCGATCGTCTGCATCATTATCCGACTCAATTGTCCGGTGGCGAACAGCAGCGCGTAGCACTGGCCCGCGCGCTGGCGCCCGACCCCGCCATTCTCGTGGCGGACGAGCCGACCGGCAATCTCGACGAAGCCACCGGCAAGCAGATCGTCGATCTGCTGTTCACCAAGCATGCCGAGCGCGGCATGACGCTGGTGCTGGTGACGCACGACAACTCGCTGGCACAACGCTGCGACCGCGTGGTGCGCCTGCGCTCGGGCCGGATCGACGGACATCCCGCTTCATGAGCATCGCGTCCGAAGCCGCTCGCAATAGCCGCGCGTCATCGCTGGCGCTGCGCTACGCGCTGCGTGAACTGCGCAGCGGCTTGCGCGGTTTCTACGTTTTCATCGCCTGCATCGCGCTCGGCGTGATGGCGATTGCCGGCGTCGGTTCTGTCGCTGCAAGCCTGAGCGAAGGTCTGACGCGCGAGGGCCGTACTCTGCTTGGCGGCGACGTCGCCTTCTCCCTGATCCAGCGCGAAGCCAAGCCCGAGGAAGTCGCGTTCCTGCGCACACGCGGCGAGGTTTCGGTAGCGGCGACGCTGCGCGCCATGACGCGCACCGATGACGGCAGGCTGGCGCTGGTCGAACTCAAGGCGGTGGACGCTAACTACCCGATGCTCGGGGGGCTGACGCTCGATCCCAACATGCCGGTTGCGGATTTACTAACCGAGCGCGACGGCGCGTTCGGTGCCGCGGTCGATTCCACGCTGCTGGCGCGGCTCGACCTCAAGCTCGGCGACCGCGTCACCATCGGCAATGCCGCCTTCCAGATCCGCAGCGTCGTCGAGGCCGAGCCGGACAAGCTCGCCGGCAATGTCGGGCTCGGTCCGCGCTTCCTGATCAGCGAAGCGAGCCTGCGCGCGACCGGATTGTTGCAGCCTGGCAGCTTGGTACGCTGGAACTACCGGCTAAAACTGCCGGACAATGCCGCCGACGACCGCGCTGCGGCTCAACTGATCGAGAGCGCGCGAAACGCGTTGCCGGAAGCCGGCTGGGAAATCCGCAGCCGCGGCAACGCTTCGCCGCAACTCGAACGCACCATCAGCCGGTTTACGCAATTCCTGACGCTGGTCGGCCTCGCCGCACTTCTGGTCGGTGGCGTCGGCGTTGCCAATGCCGTCAAAAGCCACATCGATCGCCGCCGCGACGTCATCGCCTCGTTCAAGGCGCTGGGCGCCACCGGCCGCGACGTCTTCACGATCTATCTCACCCAGGTAGTCGTGCTGGCCGGAATCGGTTCGGTGATCGGCCTTGCCGCCGGCGCGGCGTTGCCGTTCGTCATCGTCGGCGTGTTCGGCAAGCTGCTGCCGCTGCCGGTGATCCCCGCTTTGCATCCCGACGAACTTGCGTTGTCATTTATCTATGGCCTGCTCACTGCGCTCGCCTTCGGGTTATGGCCGCTCGGCCGGGTGCACGACGTGCCGGTAGCGGCGTTATTCCGCGAAGAGGTCGCCCGCGAATGGCATCGGCCGCGCTGGAGCTATCTTGCCATGATGGCTGTCGTCATTGTCCTGCTGATCGCAGTCGCGATCGGACTAGCCTATGACAAGCGCGTCGCGGCGGTGTTCGTGGTCTCCTCGATTGCGGTATTTGCGCTGCTGCGCGGTGTCGCCGCCGGCCTGATGGCACTGGCGCGCCGCCTGCCGCGGTCGCGCATCACCATGCTGCGGCTGGCGATTGCCAACATCTACCGGCCCGGCGCGCTGACGCCTTCGGTCGTGATGTCGCTCGGCCTCGGTCTCGCGGTGCTGGTCACCATCACCCAGATCGACGGCAATCTGCGTCGGCAATTTCTGGCGGCGCTGCCGGATCGCGCGCCGTCATTCTACTTCATCGACATTCCGACCTCCGACGCCGGCCGCTTCAGCGCCTTTCTCAAGCAGACCGCGCCGGACTCGACGGTGGAAGATGTCCCGATGCTGCGCGGGCGCATCGTCGGCGCTCGCGGCGTCAAGGCCGAAGACCTTGGAGCGTCGCGGGATTCCGAATGGGTGCTGCAGAGCGATCGCGGCCTGACCTATACCGGCGAGATCCCAAAGGGTTCGAAGGTCGTCGAGGGCGAATGGTGGGGCGCCGACTACAACGGGCCGCCACTGGTCTCGATGGAAAAGAAGATCGCCGACGGGCTGAAGCTCGGAATAGGCGACGAGATCGTGGTCAACGTGCTCGGCCGCGATATCCCGGCGCGAATCAGCAATCTGCGCAACATCGACTGGCAGGGGCTGGGCATCAATTTCGTGCTGGTATTCTCGCCCAATGCGTTCCGCGGTGCACCACACAGCCATGTCGCAACCCTGACCGAGAGCCACCCGGACGCCGCCGGCGACGCCCGCATCATCAAGCAAGTCGCCGACGCCTTCCCGATGGTGACCAGCGTGCGGGTCCGCGAGGCGCTCGAAACCATCGGCAGCGTCGTCACCAACCTCGTGCTCGCCATCCGCGGCGCCAGCGCGGTGACGCTGATATCGGCCATCCTGGTGCTGGGCGGTGCGCTAGCCGCCGGCCACCGCCACCGGGTCTACGACGCGGTGATCCTGAAGACGTTGGGTGCGACCCGCGCGCGGCTGCTCGGGGCCTACGCGCTGGAGTATCTGATGATCGGCTTTGCTACCGCCGTATTTGGCGTCATCGCGGGCTCGATCGCCGCCTGGCTGATCGTGACCCGGCTGATGACGTTGAGTTTCATCTGGCAGGCGGGCAGCGCGGCGGGCGTCGTCATAGCCGCGCTGGTCGTCACGGTAGGGCTGGGGCTTGCCGGCACGCTATTGGCGCTGAACCAAAAGCCCGCCACCGTGCTAAGGAATTTGTGACAATTTGTAGCGCCCGGAAAGCCGGAGTTAACGCTGCTTTTGTATATAAGTTGCGCCTTAGAGCGACATTCGGCCGCGCGTGGAAGCTTGCAGTGAATGTGTTAGTTTCCCACATGTGGGATGGGCAGAAAACCGGCTTGATGACGTAAAATTAATGTCAGCAAACCGCGCTATCTGAGCTAGATTTCGAACCGGCGTCGCAAAACCCCTTGCGCTCCGCCGGGCAACCAACGGGAATTCGACCATGTCGGACCTAGACCGTAACTACGCTTCTCCTTTCGGCCGGGCCGCCGGGCGCGTTGACGCCGCGACCGTCGACGCCGGTCTGCGCGCCTACATGCTGCGCATCTACAATTACATGAGCATCGGCCTCGCCATCACCGGCCTCGCCGCGCTAGGCGTTTATATGGCCGCGGTGACGTCGGATCCGTCGGCGGGTGCAGCCAAGATCGGCAACGCCTTCCTGACGCCGTTCGGCTATGCGATGTACGTCAGCCCGCTGAAGTGGCTGTTCATCCTCGCGCCGCTCGTCATGGTGTTCGTGATCTCGGCCGGCATCAACCGGCTGCAGCCCGCGGCCGCCCAGATGCTGTTCTGGGTGTTCTCGGCGCTGATGGGCATTTCGCTGTCGTCGATCTTCCTGGTGTATACGCACACCTCGATCGTGCGGGTGTTCTTCATCACCGCGGCCACCTTCGGCGCGCTGAGCATCTACGGCTACACCACCAAGCGTGACATGAGCGGCATGGGGTCGTTCCTGTTCATGGGCCTGATCGGCATCATCATCGCGAGCCTGGTCAATCTGTTCCTGGCGAGCTCGATGTTGCAGTTCATCGTCTCCGTGGTCGGCGTGCTGGTGTTCGCGGGCCTCACCGCTTGGGATACCCAGCGGCTGAAGAACGATTACATCTACGGCTACGCCTCGCAGGGTGGTGTGGTGGCGGAGCGTGCGGCGATCACCGGCGCACTCTCGCTCTACCTGAACTTCATCAACCTGTTCACGCTGCTGCTGCAGCTGCTCGGCCAGCGCGACTAGCGCTCCAGCCTCTAACATTCCAGCCTCTGACGTTTTAGTCTTGGCTGGTGAATTTGAAGCCCCGACCTCACGGCCGGGGCTTTTCTTTTGCGAGAAGCAAAAATAATCTGGCGGTATGTCATCAGCTGAAATCAGGCCCGCCACCGAGGCCGACCTCCCCTTCGTCACCGAAATCTATGAGCACGCAGTTCGCTACGGCACCGCGACGTTCGAGCTGATCCCGCCCGACCTCGCCGAGATGACCCGGCGATTCCGGGCGCTGATGGACGGCGGCTTCCCGTATTTCGTCGCCGCAGTCGAAGGCCGCGTGATCGGATATGCCTATGCCGGCCCGTACCGGCCGCGGCCGGCGTATCGCTTCACGGTGGAGAATTCGGTCTACCTGCAGCCGGCGATCCACCGGCGTGGCATCGGGCTATTGTTGATGCAGCGGCTGATCGCCGAATGCGAGGCGCGCGGTTATCGGCAGATGATCGCGGTGATCGGCGATTCCGCCAATGCGGGCTCGATCGGCGTCCACACCAGGACCGGCTTTACGATGATCGGAACTCACCCGAATGTCGGCCTAAAATTCGGCCGCTGGCTCGACACCGTGATGATGCAGCTAGCGCTTGGCGAAGGCGCCGCCACGCTGCCGGCGGATGAGAAGGCGGGTTAGAGCGTTTTCGAGCGAAGTGGATACCGGTTCGCATAGCAATCAAGTTTACGCAGATTGCGTAGACTTATCTGCGGTAGAAAACGCGTCGAACAGAAGGCTAAACCACCGCCAGCTTGCGGTCGATCACCAGCAGCACGCGCTCCAGCTCGTGGCCACGGCGCAGGATCAGCCCGGTCGCCGAGATCACGCTGTACATGCCCTGCTTGCGCGCAAGCCGCGGGTCTTTTTCGATGCGGTAGATCGGGACTTCTGAGGCGCGGCGGAACACCGAGAACACCGCACGTTCTTTGAGGAAGTCGATGGCATAGTCGCGCCACTCGCCGTCGGCGACCATGCGGCCGTACAAATTCAGGATGCGATTGAGTTCCAGACGACTGAACGTGACTCGGTTTGGCAACGGGCTCGCAGCGGCGGCACGCGCCACTGCGCGATTCTCGCTTGGATCGGTGTCCTCCATCGAGCTCATGCAACGCCTCCTGTCATCTCAACGACATGATTGCGCTAACCGCCGGGCGCCGCAAGGGGCCTTTGAAAATACGTGGAACCCGCGGCGGATTGTCCAATATGGGCCAGACTCACGGGAACGTTAGCAGAATCATATTGCTGCCCTACTTCCGCCCATCGCCCGCCCCGCTGGACTGCGAGAACAAATCACTGCGTTGACCCGGTCCTTTCGGTTCCGGATTCCTCAGCCCCCAGCCCCCCGGGGCCGTCGGGATCGGGTCTGTTCGCAGGGGGAGTAATCCCGAGAACTGGGCCAACGCGAGTTGGTCCTTTTTCTTTTTGGGGATCTGTTTCCGGACAACACCACTCGTCATTCCCCAGCGCGCGCAGCGCGAGCTTTGATGTGCAGTTGCACATCAGCGAAATCCATCACCACCATCGTGAGTATGGGCCTGCGCCTAACGGCGCATCCCGGAATGATGAGCACTGCTTGCTTTGCAGGGATAATTACCGCAGCGGCGTGAAGGCCGCGCCGAGCATCGGGCCCGGCTTTTCGCGATTGCCGTCCTGGACGTAAACGACCGCCGCATCGACGCCGTCGCGGGAAATATTTTCGAGCGGAACGGTCCAGCTTCCGGAACTGCCGTTCCAGTCACCGACCTTGAGAATGTTGCGCACCACATTGTAGTAGGTGAGTTCGCGGCCGCGATTTTCACCGCGTCCGATCGAGATCGGCACCGCCTTCGAGACCGAGCAGATCCACACCTCGCCATGTGTCGCGGCCGGCACCTTGCTCGCCGCCACCGAAACATTGATCTGCTTGCCTGACAACGTCATCGTCACCGGCACCGACATCACGCCGTTGGCATTGTGGGTGGTATTGATCGCGCCTTCAATGCCCTCGCGATCGCTGCCGATCACATGTGCCGAACCGTTGACGATCACCTGCGGCGTGTAGACGTCGCGATCGCCGCGCATATGCGAATAGGCTTTCTGGCGCGCACTGAAGCGCGAGTCAGCCAGCGTATCCTTCCAGCCGAGATAGTCCCAATAGTCGATCGGCATGCTCAGCGCGATGACATTCGGATCCTTCGCGAGTTCTCCGAGAATCTTGTCGGCCGGCGGGCAGGCCGAACAACCTTGCGAGGTGAAGAGTTCAACCACGGCGCGCGGATCGGCATGAGCGGGGCGGATGATGGCGATGATCGCGCATACGCTCAGCGCACCGGACCACCGCGAAATAGATTGATAAGCCATCATCGCCGTCATACTGCGAACCGGTCGTATCGACTACCATCCGTATTTGTACGGGTCATGTTCTGATCCCAAAGAGCACGCCCCGAACGCGCGAAAGCGGCCTTTTTCATAGGCCGCCTTCGAAACACCTGCCACTCACTAAGCAGTGAGCCATTGATCACAAATCCGCGTTAAGCGGCCAGTTTGCGCAATACGTAGTGCAGGATACCGCCGTTTCGGTAGTACTCGAGCTCGTCGAGCGTATCGATGCGGCATAGCAGCGAAATGCGCTGCAACGAACCGTCGCCGGACACGATTTCCGCCGTCAGCTTCTGACGCGGCTTCAGATCGCCCTGCAAGCCCCGAATCGTCACCTTCTCGTCGCCCCTCAGGCCGATCGACGTCCATGACGCGCCATCCTCGAAAGTCAGCGGCAGCACACCCATGCCAACCAGATTGGAGCGATGGATACGCTCGAAGCTCTGGCAGATCACGGCGCGGACGCCGAGCAGCCGGGTGCCCTTCGCAGCCCAGTCGCGCGACGAGCCGTTGCCGTATTCGGCACCGGCGAATACCACCAGCGGCACGCTCTCCTGCTGGTACTTCATCGCGGCATCGTAGATCGACATCTGTTCGCCGTCGGGCCAGTGCCTGGTGAGACCGCCTTCGGGGATGTTGCCGTCGGCGCCCTTGAGCATGAAATTCTTGATGCGGATGTTGGCGAAGGTGCCGCGCATCATGATTTCATGGTTACCGCGCCGTGTGCCGTATTGGTTGAAGTCCGCAGGGCGCACCTGATGCTCGCTGAGGAACTTTCCGGCAGGCGAGGTCAGCTTGATCGAGCCGGCCGGCGAGATGTGGTCGGTGGTGATCTTGTCGCCGAACATCGCCAGAATCCGCGCATCGACAACGTCGACGATCGGGTCCGGCTGCTTCTTCATGCCTTCGAAGTAAGGCGGGTTCTGCACATAGGTCGAACTCATGTTCCAGCGATAGGTCTCGCTCTCGACCGTCTTGATCTTGCGCCAGTTGGTGTCGCCCTTGAACACGTCGGCATAGCGCTTCTTGAAGATCGTCGCGGTGACGAACTTCTTCATAACGGCGTTGATTTCCTTGGTAGTTGGCCAGATATCCCTGAGGTATACCGGTTTGCCGTCCTTGCCTTCACCGATCGGCTCGACCGCGAGATCCTTGGTCACCGTTCCCGCGAGCGCATAGGCGACCACCAGCGGCGGCGAGGCGAGGTAGTTGGCCTGTACGTCCGGGCTGACGCGGCCTTCGAAATTGCGGTTACCCGACAGCACGGCGGCGGCAACGATGCCGTTGTCGTTGATGGATTTGGAAATGTCTTCCTGCAGCGGACCGGAATTGCCGATACAGGTGGTGCAACCGAAGCCGATCAGATTGAAGCCGACCTTGTCGAGTTCGGCCTGCAGTCCGGAATTGGTGAGATATTCCGCGACCACCTGACTCCCCGGTGCCAGCGATGTCTTGACCCAGGGCTTGGCCTTGAGGCCCTTGGCGGCGGCGTTACGCGCCAGCAGACCCGCACCGATCAGCACGCTTGGATTTGAGGTGTTGGTGCAGGAAGTGATCGCCGCGATCACCACGTCGCCATGACCGAGATCAAAATTGTGATTTTCCACGGCAAAGCGTTTCGAGCCTTCGCCGGGCTTCTTGTATTCACCTGCGAGTGCGGTGCCGAATCCCTCCGCGATGGCGGGCAGCGCGACGCGGCCTTCGGGCCGCTTCGGTCCGGCCATCGAGGGAACGACGTCGGCGAGATCGAGTGTCAGCGTTTCCGTGAACACCGGATCGACCGATTTGGCGGTGCGGAACAGGCCCTGCGCCTTGGCATAGGCAGTCACCAGCGCGACGCGGTCAGCCTTGCGGCCCGAGGTCTTGAGATAGTCGATGGTCGCGGCGTCGACCGGGAAGAAGCCGCAGGTCGCGCCATATTCCGGCGCCATGTTGCCGATGGTCGCCTTGTCCGCGACCGAGAGATAATCGAGGCCGGGACCGTAGAATTCGACGAATTTTCCGACCACGCCCTGCTTGCGCAGCATCTGGGTCACGGTCAGCACCAGGTCGGTCGCGGTGACACCTTCCTTGAGCTGGCCCTTGAGCTTGAAGCCGATCACTTCCGGCAGCAGCATCGACAGCGGCTGGCCGAGCATGCAGGCTTCCGCCTCGATGCCGCCGACGCCCCAGCCGAGCACGGCAAGGCCGTTGACCATGGTGGTGTGCGAGTCGGTGCCGACGAGTGAATCCGGATAGGCGACCTCAAACGTGCCGGTCTTCTTGCCGACCGTCATCTTCTCCTTCTTGGTCCACACGGTCTGCGCGAGATATTCGAGATTGACCTGATGGCAGATGCCGGTGCCGGGCGGCACCACGGAGAAATTCGAAAACGCCTTCTGGCCCCATTTCAGGAATTCGTAACGCTCCTGATTCTGCTTGTATTCCTCGACCACGTTCTTGCCGAACGCCTTGTTGTCACCGAAGAAGTTCACGATCACGGAGTGGTCGATGACGAGATCGACCGGCACCAGCGGATTGATTTTCTCGGCATCGCCGCCCAGTGCCTGCATCGCGTTGCGCATGGCGGCGAGATCGACCACCGCCGGCACGCCGGTGAAATCCTGCATCAGCACCCGCGCCGGACGGAACGCCACTTCGTGCTCGAGCTTGCGCTTCTTCAGCCATTTCGACACCGCGACGATGTCTGCCTTCTTGACCGTGCGATCGTCCTCGTTGCGCAACAGGTTTTCCAGCAGCACCTTCATCGAGTAGGGCAGCTTGGAAATTCCCTTCAGACCGTTCTTCTCGGCGGCGGGCAGGCTGTAATACACGTAGGTCTTGCTGCCGACCTTGAGGGTCTTGCGGCATTTGAAGCTGTCGAGCGAGGTCATGTGAGGAATCCCAATTCTTAGTTATACCCAGAAAGGGTATTTAAACACCGCCAGCGAGACTGGCCTATTGGCTTGCAGCCGTCGATCGTGTGCTGCATCAAGCTCGGGGCTTATAGAATCTTTCTAGATGCGCCGCCACAACGACAATCGGGCTGCAGGATTGCGCGACCCAAAAATTCTGCTGCGGTACCCATAGGTTTTCAGAGGGCTGTGAAGGGGCAAAATGCGGCTCTCGGGACGCCAGATCGATTGTGTGCGGGGTGGCCGCGAGGTGTTTTCCGGTCTCGATTTCGAGGCCGCCTCGGGAGAAGTGCTGGCCGTCACCGGCCCCAATGGCGCGGGCAAAACCTCACTGTTGCGCCTGATCGCGGGCCTTCTGGTGCCGGCGGGGGGATCGGTCGGCCTGGAAGGCGGCGACACCGAGCTGACCTTGCCCGAACAGTCGCATTATCTCGGCCATCGCGATGCGCTGAAACCGGCGCTGAGCGTTGCGGAAAACCTGTCGTTCTGGCGGGATTTTCTGGGGGGCGCTGTCGGCGATATCACCCAATGCCTCGCGGTTGTGGGTCTCGACCATGCCACTCATTTGCCGGCGGCCTATCTGTCGGCCGGCCAGCGACGGCGGCTTTCAATCGCACGCCTGCTCGCGGTGCGGCGACCGGTCTGGCTGCTGGACGAACCGACCTCGGCGCTCGATGCCGCCGGGCAGGATTTGTTCGCAGGTCTGATGCGCGACCACGTCAAGAGCGGCGGCATCGTCGTCGCCGCCACCCACACCCCGCTCGGAATCGACACCAGGGAATTGCGAATGGGAGGCGCGAAGTGAGATTGCAGCCTCAGCAAGAAGTCCCGCCACGCACAGCCGCTCTCTCCGTTCCCTCCCCCCTTGCGGGGGAGGGGCAGGAAGAGGGGTGCCCCACGACGTGCTCCATCGATTTGCCCCGCTACACTCCGCTTGTGTCGGATCGCTTTCCTCAAGCACCTTTTGCTGGGCCACCCCTCTCCCCCGCCCTCCCCCACAAGGGGGGAGGTAGCGATTGGTGCTCGCCGCGCGATGAGCGCCTTCACGGCGAGTACCTCACATGACCGCGCTAGCCGCGTTGATTCGACGGGACATCAAGATCGCGCTGCGGGTCGGCGGCGGTGCGCTGATCGGCGTGCTGTTTTTCCTCACCGTCACCGTGCTGATGCCTTTTGCGGTCGGGCCGGACCTGGCGCTGCTGACCCGGCTGGGGCCTGCGATCCTCTGGCTCGGCGCGCTGCTGGCGAGCCTGCTCACGCTCGATCGCCTGTTCACGGCCGATCACGAGGACGGCTCGCTCGACCTGATCGTGATGAGTCGGGAGCCGCTGGAACTGGCCTGCGCCGCCAAAGCGCTGGCGCATTGGCTCGCCGCCGGACTGCCATTGATCATTGCCACGCCGGCGCTCGGACTGTTGCTCAACCTCGACGGCACCGCGACGGCGGCGGTGGCGCTGACGCTCCTGGTCGGCACGCCGGCACTGACGTTTACGGGCATGATCGGCGCAGCACTCGCCGTAACATTACATCGCGGCGGATTGCTGCTCGCGGTACTGGTGCTGCCGCTGTCGATCCCGGTGCTGATCTTCGGCGTAGCGGCCTCTCAAGCGGCGATATCGGGGCCATTGTCGTTTGGAACGCCGTTTTCGATCCTCTGCGCGCTGTCACTGGTAAGTTTCGTGATCGGGCCGTTTGCGGCAGCGGCCAGCCTGCGACATGGATTGGATTAATCCAATGTCGATCAACTTTCGTCGAGAGGTTCCAAGAGAGCTTCCAAGCAGATTGCCTGCGACGCCACCGGCGACTATCAGGGTGCCATGACGCTGATCGACCTCGCCAATCCCACAAGATTCCTGTCGCTGACGGCGCGCGTGCTGCCGTGGCTGGCGGGTGCGACTGCGATCCTGCTGCTGATCGGGCTCTATCAGTCCGCCATGGCGCCCGACGACTATCAGCAGGGTGCGACCGTCAAACTCATGTTCATTCACGTGCCGAATGCGTGGCTGTCGATGTTCGTGTGGGGCGTGATGAGCCTTGCCGCGCTGGGCACCTTGGTATGGCGGCATCCGCTTGCCGACGTCGCGGCGAAGGCCGCCGCCCCGATCGGCGCCGCTTTTACTTTCCTGGCCCTGGCGACGGGTTCGCTGTGGGGTCGGCCGATGTGGGGCACCTATTGGGAATGGGATGCGCGGCTCACTTCGGTGCTGATTTTGTTTCTGATGTATCTCGGCCTGATCGCGCTGTGGCGCGCGGTGGAAGATCCGTCGCGCGCAGCTCGCGCCGCTGCGATCCTCACTCTTGTCGGCGCGATCAATATACCCATCATCAAATTTTCGGTCGATTGGTGGAACACCCTGCATCAGCCGGCCTCGGTGATGCGGATGGGCGGCCCTTCGCTCGACCGCGCCTTCCTGATTCCGCTTCTCGTGATGGCAATCGGATTTTCGCTGCTGTTCGTGACGCTGCATTTGGCGGCGATGCGTAACGAGATCCTGCGCCGCCGCGTGCGCGCGTTGCAGATGATGCAAGCCAGCCGGCAGGCGGCCTGACGCGATGTCGCTCGGGCCCTACGCCTCCTTCATCGTGACAGCCTATGCGCTGGTGACGGCCGTGGTCGCAATCCTCATTGCCTGGATCGCCATCGACTATCGCCGCCAAAAGGAGCTGTTACGCGAACTCGAGGCCAGTGGCGTGGTCCGCCGCTCCGGCCGCGGCGCGGCGGATATCTCATGAGCGAGCCGGCAACAAGCGGATCGCCGGGCGGCCGGCGCTGGCTGGTGGCACTGCCGCTGATCGGCTTCGTCGCGCTGGCCGGACTGTTCCTGGCGAGACTGCATGGCGGCGATCCCTCGAAAATCCCCTCCGCCCTGATCGGCCGCCCGGCGCCACAGACTGCGCTGCCGGCGTTGGAAGGCCTCGTCAGTAACGGCGCAGCGGTGCCGGGGCTCGATCCGGCCGTCTTCAAAGGCAAGGTCAGCGTCGTCAATGTCTGGGCATCCTGGTGCGTGCCATGTCACGACGAGGCGCCGCTACTGACTGCACTGGCCAAGGACAAGCGGCTGCAGGTCGTCGGCATCAACTACAAGGACTCCCCCGACAACGCCCGTCGCTTCCTCGGCCGTTACGGCAACCCGTTCAGCATCGTCGGCGTCGACGGCAACGGCCGCGCCTCGATCGAATGGGGCGTCTATGGCGTGCCCGAGACGTTTGTGGTCGGCCGGGAAGGCACCATCGTCTACAAGATGGTCGGGCCGGTGACGCCTGAGAATATCGACAGCGTACTCAAGGCCGAGATCGAGAAGGCGTTGAAAACAGGATCGTGAGCGCAAATATTTCGCGCGTTTATCTGCGGTTCATTTCGCGGCCATGGCGCCGCCACGAATTCGAAGCTAGCTTGATGGCGTTACTTAAACCGTCCTTGGAGGGACACCCTATGCGTCATTTTACGCTCGCTTCTCTACTCGCAACCGCGCTCACCCTGGGCATGCTGACGGCGACCCCGTCGATGGCCCAAACCGCGCAGCCCGCCGCCAAATCCGACAGCAAGATGATGGCTCCCGCGCCCAAGGCCTCGGAGTTGAAGATGGCCCCGGCACCGAAGGCGGAGTTGCTCGATATCAACTCGGCGACCGCCGACCAGCTCGATGCGCTGCCGGGCATCGGCAAGGCCTATTCGGCCAAGATCATCGCGGGACGCCCCTACAAGGGCAAGGATGATCTGGTGAACAGGGAAATCGTCCCGCAAAAGACCTATGACGGGATCAAGGACAAGATCATCGCCAAGCAGAAGAGCTGAGCTTACCTTCACGACGGAGAACGCATCGGCGCCTCGCGCCGGTGCGTTTTTCTTTCCGGTCGCTACTTCCTCACATCGCCCTCGCTGGCTTCGCTCGCTTCGAGTGAGGCCGGCTCCAAATGATAGCGCTTGGTCAGCGGCATCTGCGCGATAGCAAAGATCATCGTCAGCGGCGTCACGCCGAACACCTTGAAATTCACCCAAAAATCAGTCGACTGGGTGCGCCAGATGATCTCGTTCAAAATCGCCAGCGCGAAGAAGAACAGCGCCCAGCGCATGGTGAGAATGCGCCAGCCCTGCGGCGTCAGATTGAACATCTGGTCGAACATGATGGCGATGAAGGAGCGGCCGAACAGCAACCCGCCGCCGAGGATCGCGGCGAACAGGCTGTAGATGATGGTCGGCTTGACCTTGATGAATGTCTCGTCGTGCAGCACCAAAGTCAGCGTACCGAACACGATGACGATGACGCCGGTGACGATCGCCATGATAGGCACGTGCCGCGTCACCACATAGGATGCGATCATCGCAGCCACGATCGCCACCATGAAAGCGCCGGTCGCGACGAACAGATGATATTTGGCGTTGGCGGCAAAGAACACAAGCAGCGGACCGAGTTCGGTCGCGAGCTTGAACAGCGGATGCGGCTGCGTCTTGTCCATTCTAACTCTCTATTCCAGCAATAGCCTGGGCGAAATCGCGTGCGGTGAACGGCGCGAGATCGTCGACGCCTTCACCGACGCCGATGAAATGCACCGGCAGTTTGAATTTCTCCGCCAGCGCGACCAAGATGCCGCCGCGCGCGGTGCCGTCGAGTTTGGTCATCACCAGCCCCGTGACGCCAGCGGTACGATGAAATGCCTCGACCTGCGACAACGCATTTTGTCCCACCGTGGCATCGAGCACCAGCAGCACCGCGTGCGGGGCCGATGCATCGACCTTCTTGACGACGCGAACCACCTTTTCGAGTTCGTTCATCAGCTCGGCCTTGTTCTGCAGCCGTCCGGCAGTGTCGATCAGCAGCACGTCGAGCTTTTGCTCCCTCGCCGCGCTCAGCGCATTGAAGGCAAGGCTTGCCGAATCCGAACCCTGCGCGCCCGCGATCACCGGCGACTTCGTCCGCTCGCCCCAGACCTTCAACTGCTCGATGGCGGCTGCGCGAAACGTATCGCCGGCCGCCAGCATCACCTTGCGGCCTTCGGCGCTGAGTTTCGCCGCAAGCTTGCCGATGGTGGTGGTTTTGCCGGAGCCATTGACGCCGACCACCAGAACGACGAACGGCTTTAGCGCCGCATCGATGACCAGCGGCTTTGCGACCGGCGACAGCACCTTCTCGACCTCGGTCGCGACCACCGCCTTGACGTCATCGGCCGAGATCGCCTTGTCGTAGCGGCCGGCGCCCACCGCATCCGCGATCCGGACCGCCACGTCGGTGCCGAGATCGGCGCGCAGCAGCACATCCTCGATGTCGTCGAGCATGGCGCGGTCGAGCTTGCGCTTGGTGACGAGATCGGCAACGGCCGTCCCGAGCGAACTCGAGGTTCGCTTCAGGCCGCTCGAAAGCCGCCGCCACCAGCTTAATTTGGGAGTTCCGGGAGTGGTATCGTTCATGCTGGGGACGTGTTAGCGGTTTCGCGCCATGAGCGGAAGTCACAACAAACCCATCGATGTTCCCGGGACATATGCCCTCGAATTGACAGCGGAGGAAATCCAGGCCCGCGTGCTCCACCGCGACGGGCTGATGCTGGTCATTGACAAGCCCGCCGGCCTGCCCGTGCATCGCGGCCCCAAGGGCGGCGCCAATCTGGAAGCCTCCTTCGACGGCTTGCGATTCGGCCTGCCGCGGCCACCCGTGCTCGCCCACCGGCTCGACAAGGATACGTCCGGCTGTCTCGTGCTGGGACGCCATCGCAAGGCCACCGCCTCGCTCGGCCTGCTGTTCAAGCACGGCAAGATCGGAAAAACCTATTGGGCGGTGGTGGAAGGCGGCCCTGCCGAGGATGAAGGCACCATCGACATGGCGCTCGGCCGGCTGAACGAAGAGCGCGGCTGGTGGCAAAAGCCGGATGCGGACGGTCAAAAGGCTGTCACAAACTGGAAGGTGTTGGGGCGCGCCGACGGTCTCGCCTGGCTTGCGCTGGAGCCGGTCACCGGCCGCACCCATCAATTGCGGGTGCACACATCAGCCACGGGCTGGCCGATCGTCGGCGACAATATCTATGGTAACGGGCCACGATTTGGTGAGCCGATCCTGCATCTGCATTCCCGCGAAATCGTGATTCCGATTTCGAAGAACAAGGATCCCGTGCGCGTGGTAGCGCCGGCGCCGGTGCATATGCGCGAGCGGCTGAAGGCGTGCGGGTGGAACGGGGAGTAGCCCAACTCGTCATCACCCGCGAAGGCGGGCTGATCCAGTATTCCAGAGACGTCGAGCGATGAATCGAAAGCCGCGACGCACTGGATCGCCCGGTCACGCCGGGCGACGACGAGCTGAGTTCACACCGTCAGCCGCGCACCATCATTTCCGGCGACAACAAGCGCCCTCACCGCGCCCGGCATCTCATTCTCAATCGCTACCGGCAAAAAATGCTCGGTGCGTCCCTGCTTGCCGCTCTCGATCAGCACTTGACGCGTTGAACCAATCTCTGCCGCCAATCGCTTCTGCAACGCAGCCTCACCAGTCGCGCGCAATCGCTTCGCACGCTCCTTGATCGCCTCGCCGGCGACCTGCGGCATCCGTGCCGCCGGGGTGCCCGGACGTTTCGAGTAGGGAAACACATGCAGGAAGGTTAGATCGCACTCCGCCACCAGATCCTGCGAGCGCGCGAACATCTCTTCCGTCTCGGTCGGAAAGCCAGCGATGATGTCGGCACCAAGCGCGATGTCCGGACGCAGCCGTCTCACCTGCGCGCAGAACTCGATCGCGTCACGGCGCGAATGCCGCCGCTTCATCCGTTTCAGAATCAGGTCGTCGCCGGACTGCAACGACAGATGTAGATGCGGCATCAGCCGCTCGTCGTCGGCGATGACATCGAGCAGGTCGCGATCGGCTTCGATGGAGTCGATCGACGAAATCCGCAGGCGTTTCAGTTCCGGCACATGCCGCAGAATCTGCTTGGTCAGTTGTCCCAATTTCGGCGTGCCCGGCAGGTCGGCGCCGTAACTCGTGAGATCGACGCCGGTCAGTACGATCTCGGCATGCCCGCGCTCGACCAGTGCGCGGACCTGATCGACCACAGCGCCCATCGGGACGGAACGCGAATTGCCGCGGCCATAGGGGATGATGCAGAATGTGCAGCGGTGGTCGCAGCCGTTCTGCACCTGTACGAACACCCGCGGCAGGCCGCTCTGAAAACCTTCGAGCAGATGCGGTGCCATCTCCGTAACCGCCATGATGTCGGCGACAGCAATTTTCTCGCTTGTCGCGATACCAAAACCGCTATCGAACGCCGCGCGCGCATCGCGCCAGGCCTCGCCGCGCATCTTTTCGTCGTTGCCGACGACGCGGTCGACCTCAACCATCCCAGCGAACATTTCGGGCTGGGTCTGCGCCGCGCAGCCGGTGACGACAATGCGCAAGCCTGGCCGCTCGCGCTTCAGCCGCCGGATCGATTGCCGCGCCTGCGCCACTGCTTCATTGGTGACCGCGCAGCTATTGATGACGACGGTGTCGGAAAGCCCGGCATTCTCTGCCTCGCGAGCGATCACCTCGGATTCAAACGCGTTGAGGCGGCAACCAAAGGTGATGACGTCGACACTCATCGTCAGGCGACGCTGGCGAACAGCGCCGGATCGAATCGCCCCTCATATTCGAAATCGGCGGTGCCCGTCATCAGCACGTGATCGTCACGCTCGCGCCATTCGATCGCGAGCTTTCCGCCCGGCAGCGAGATTTCGACAACACGATTGGCGCGCTTCAGCCGCGCCGCCGCAACCGCGGTCGCGCAAGCCGCCGAACCGCACGCCCTCGTCAGGCCCGCGCCGCGCTCCCAGGTGCGGATCGTGATGTGATCGCGATCGGCGATATGGGCGAGCGTGATGTTGGCGCGCTCGGGAAAGATCGGATGATTTTCCAGTAGCGGCCCGAAGCGGCCGAGATCATAGGCGTTGACGTCGTCGACCCAGAAGATCGCGTGCGGATTGCCCATGTTGAGGACCGAGGGCGAATGCAGCACGGGTGCGTCGATCGGCCCGACCTGCAGTTCGATGTAGCGGGTGTCGCGAAATTCTTCGGCGAGCGGAATATCCTGCCAGCCGAATTTCGGCGCGCCCATGTCGACGGTGTACAGATCGGGAGCCGGTCCCTGCCAGCAATTCAACAGCCCGGCCTTGGTCTCGAAGGTGACGGCGGTCTGGCCGGTCTTCTCGAACAGGCGGCGCACGACGCAGCGCATGCCGTTGCCGCAGGCGCCCGCTTCCGAGCCGTCATTGTTATAGATGCGGATGAAGGCCTCGGTGCCCTGCAGCCGTGGCGGCTGCAGCACCATCAGCTGGTCATACGGCACGCCGCCCGCGGGCGAGGCGACCGCGCGCGCTTCCTCGGCCGTCACCGCCGCCGGCTTGTCGCGCAAGTCCACCACGACGATCTCGTTGCCGATACCGTTCATCTTGGCAAATGCGTGATTGGCCAGCGCGCTCATGGAATTTCCCAATTTATGCCTGTCTTATATGGCCAATGATGGCGCGATGACCAGCCCGCAGGGGCGCATGACGCATCTGTCATGGGACGAAAGCAGGACTTGCGTGTTAGGGATGGCAATACCTCTGCGGGCATGACCGGGACACGCTGCGACCGCTCGGGATGGGATGGAGAAGAGTTAAAATGAACCGTATCAGGACTTTCCGCTCGGCCATGATCGCGCTGATCCCGATGGCTGCACTCGCGTTCGGCGGAACCGCGCTGGCGCAATCGCCCGCGCCTGCGGCCTCTCCGACCCCAAGCCCATCGGCGACGCCGGCACCGGCGCCATCCGCCGTGCCCATCCCGCCGCCGGCGGAAACCAGGTCACCGGCGGACATGCCCTCAACGGCCCAGACGCCCGCACCGGTACCCCCACCTGCCGCCACGGTTCAGACCGCCGACCCCTTTGGCGAGCAGTTTTCGCTGGAGCCCAAAAAAGTGGTGCTCATGAAAGGCACCGCCAATTGGGATGCGGCCTTCGACACCCTGATGGATTCGTTCAAGGCGCTGACTGCGCTGCTCGACAAGCAGGGCATCAAGGCCACGGGCAATTCCATGATCGTCTACACCTCGACCGACGACACCGGCTTCACGTTCCTTGCCGAAATTCCGGTCGATCAGGATCCGAAGAACCTGACCAAGGACATGAGCATCGGCAAATCGCCCGAGGGCAAGGCGCTGAAGTTCGTCCATCGCGGCTCCTACGACAATATGGACAACACCTATGAGGCGATCACCAATCACCTCGACGACAAGAAGCTGGAAGCCAAGGACACGTTCATCGAGGAATACATCACCGACCCGCTGAAGACGGCGGAAGACAAGCTTGTCATCAACGTCTATGTGCCGCTGAAATAAGCCGCATGAAACACCCGTTCGCATTGGTCGTCGCCACCGCCGCGCTGCTGGCCACACCTGCTGTGGCGCAACCGGTCCCGCCAGCCGCGATCTCCGTGACCGGCGAAGCCAGCGTGTCGGTGCCGCCGGATCTGGCCCAGGTCGATGGCGGCGTAACATCCGACGGCAAGACCGCACGCGAGGCGTCCGATACCAACAATGCCGCGATGGGCAAGGTGCTGCTGGCGCTGAAGGGCGCCGGTATCGATGAGAAGGATTATCAGACCTCGCGGCTGTCGCTGCAGCCGCAATACGCCCCGAACCGTTCCGGGCCATCCCCCGTCGTCGGTTACCGCGCCAGCAATCGCGTCACGATTCGGGTGCGCGACATAACTAAGGTCGCCAATGTGATCGACGTGCTGGTAGGCGCCGGCGCCAACGAAGTCGGCGGCATCAATTTCATGGTGTCGCAGGCCTCGAAACTGCTCGACGATGCCCGCGAGAAGGCGGTGGCCGACGCGCGCCGCAAAGCCGACATCTACGCCAAGGCTGCCGGCGTGACGCTTGGCGAGCCGCTGAGTATTTCCGAGGAAGGCTCTTCCGTGCCGCTGTATCGCGGCAAGATGGCAGCGCCCATGGCGGCCGGAGCGCAGGTGGCGCAAGGCGAAGAGACGCTGTCGGTGACGGTCAGCGTCACCTGGGCGATCAAGCCGAAGGAATAGTGATCGACTGAGGCCGCGTGCGCAGACCTCATCCTGATGAGGAGCGCGCCCGGCGCGCGTCTCGAAGGATGAATACGGGCCCTCGTGCTTCGAGACGGCGCTAAAGCGCATCCTCAGCATGAGGGATTACGGTTACGCATTCTGCAACCTCAGTCGTTCCGGCAAACGCCGGGACGAAGAGCTACCGCTCGTGCAAAACCTCCTGCTGATATCGCAGCAGCGGCGACAGCAGGTAGCTCAGGATGGTGCGCGATCCCGTCTTGATCTCCACCGTCACGGCCATGCCCGGCGACAAATCGACCGTCCGTTCGTCGATCTGCATCCTGGTGCGGTCGAGAGAAATGCGCGCGCTGTAGTTCAGCTCCTGGCCCTTCGGTTCGCTGGAGTCGTTCTGCGATCCCAGCTTGCGATCGCCGGAGCGGTCCTGCGGCTGATCGCGGATGATGGCGTCCTGCGAGACGCTGAGCACCTCGCCACGCAGCAGGCCGTAGCGGGTGAAATTGAAGGTATCGATCTTGATCTCGGCTTCCTGTCCGGAATGGATAAAGCCGATGTCGCGGTTCGACACCATCGCTTCGATTTCCAGCCGGCCGTAGCTGGGGACGACCACCAGCAAGGCCTGCGCAGGCGTGACGACGCCGCCGACCGTATGGATCGCGAGCTGCTGCACGACGCCGTCCACCGGCGCAGCAAGTTTTTGCAGCCCGGTCTTCCGCTCGGCCTTGATCAGGTCCTGGGCGAGCCCGCTCGCCTTTTGCTCGGCCTTCGTCAGGTCGTCCGACAATGAGCGCCTGTATTCGGCGACCGCCTGGCCGCGCGTCTCGCGAATCGCCGCAGCGGCAGCCTCCGCTTCCTGCAGATGGCTCTTCTGAACATTGAGCTCCTCCTGCTGTTCGACCAGCAACTGGAGGATTTCGAAATAGGTGATCTTCGAACTCAGTTCCTTTTCCATCAGCGTCTTGCGGATATCGACGCGCTGCTGGACCACCGGAATCGTCGACTCGAGCTTGTGGATCGTCGCTCCGATCGTCGCTTGCTCGGCTTCCTTTTGCGCCTGCTGGCGCGAAAGTGCGGCGATCTTGGCGCGGTGCTCGATGACCTGGTTCTGCAACAGCTGACGCTGGGTGCCGACCAGGATCGGGTCCGCCCCGGGAGGCGGCGTCAAGTCGGCCGTTTGGTCGTCGCTCGCCGCAAGCGCGGCGCGCAGCCGCGCGACATTGAGTTGCTCGGCAAGGAGGTCGTTGCGAAGGTGATCACGTTCCGCCGCGTTGACGGTCGGATCAAGCTCGACCAACACATCGCCGGCTTTGACGGCCTGTCCGTCCTGCACGTGGATCGCACGCACCACACCGGTCTCGAAAGGCTGAATGACCTTGGTGCGGCCGTTCGGCACGATCTTGCCGGCGGCAGAAGCCACGATGTCGACCGTGCCCCACCAGGACCAGGCCAGCGCCACGCAGAACAGCAGCGCAATCGTCGCCGCGATCGCGCGACCGATCGGCGACGGCGGCGTCTCCACGATCTCGAGTGCGGCCGGAAGAAAAGCAAGCTCCTCGCCATGCCTGTCACGCTTGCGCCGGAACGGAATGACGGTTTCGGTCCGCTTGACCGGCAGGGCGCCGCTAGCCGACTTCATAGATGCCTCCCTGCAGCCGGTGCAGCGCCGCATAGCGGCCACCGGTCTTGATCAGCGCGTCATGGGTGCCGTCCTCGACCAGGCGGCCGTGCTCGAGCGTGACGATGCGATCCGCGGCCCGCACGGTCGAGAGCCGGTGCGCGATGATGAGAACGGTTCGTCCCTTGGCGATCTCCTTCATGTTGTGCTGGATGATCCGCTCGCTCTCATAATCGAGCGCACTCGTCGCCTCGTCGAAGATCAGGATGCGCGGATCCGCGATCAGTGCGCGGGCGATGGCGATGCGCTGGCGCTGGCCACCCGACAGGGTCGAGCCGCGTTCGCCGACGATCGTATCGTAGCCCTCGTCGAGTTCGAGGATGAATTCGTGCGCCCCGGCGAGCGTCGCTGCCGCAATGACACGTTCCATCGACATCGCCGGATCGGCGAGTGCGATATTTTCGCGGACCGAACGATTGAACAGCACATTTTCCTGCAGCACGACGCCGATCTGCCGGCGCAACCACCAGGGATCAGCCATGGCGAGATCGACACCGTCGATCATCACCCGCCCGCTTTCCGGCACATAAAGGCGTTGGACGAGTTTCGCGAATGTGCTCTTGCCCGATCCCGACGGCCCGACGATGCCGACCACCTGGCCCGCCGGGACATCGAAGCTGACATCGTGCAGCACTTCTCGTCCGTTGACGCGATAGCGGAAGGTGACGTGGTCGAAACTGATATTGCCGCGGATCGCGGGCAGTCTCGCCCGCGAGGGCGTAAAGGTCGGCTCCGCGGTGGTATTGAGGATATCGCCCAGCCGCTGCACCGACAGGCGCGCCTGGTGAAAGTCCTGCCAGATCTGCGCGAGACGCAGCACCGGTGCGCTGACCCGGCCGGCCAGGATGTTGAAGGCCACGAGTTCGCCGACCGACAGGCCGCCTTCGATCACGAGCCTCGCGCCGAAATACAGGATGCCTGCGGTCACGACCTTGCTGATGAACTGCACCAGCTGGCTCGCGGTGTTGCCGAGACTCAAGACCCGGAAACTCGCCGATACATAGCCCGCAAGCTGCTCTTCCCAGCGCCGCTGCATCTGCGGTTCGACCGCCATGGCCTTGACTGTCTCGATCCCGGTTACGCTTTCGACCAGAAAGGCCTGGTTTTCGGCGCCGCGCCGGAATTTTTCGTCGAGCCGCCGCCGGAACAATGGCGTCATTCCCGCCGAGATCGCGATGTAGAACGGGAACGAGCCGAGTACGATCCAGGTCAGCAACGGCGAATAGGCAAACATCACGGCCAGGAACACGACGGTGAAGAGCAGGTCGATGGCAAGGGTAAGCGCCGAACTGGTGAGAAAATTACGAATGTTCTCCAGCTCACGTACCCTCGCCACGGAATTGCCGACCCGCCGAGCCTGAAAATAGGCCATCGGCAGCGCCAGCAGATGGTTGAACAGTCGAGCGCCGAGCTCGACGTCGATGCGGTTGGTGGTGTGGGCAAACAAATAGGTCCGCAGAATTCCCAGAACGGTCTCGAACATCGAGATCGCCACCAGGCCGATCACCAGCACATCGAGCGTGCTGAGGGAGCGGTGCACCAGCACCTTGTCGATCACCACCTGGAAGAACAGCGGTGAGACCAGCGCAAACATCTGCAGGAAGAATGAAGCGAACAGCACCTCGCTCAGGAGACGGCGATATTTGTGAATGGCGCCGAGAAACCAGGTGATGTCGAAACGGCGGCCAATGTCGGATAATCCAACCCGGCGTGTCATCAGGATCAGGTCACCGTCCCAGAGTTCGAGAAGTTCGGCGCGCGTCATCATTGCGGGCCGGGAATCCTGCGGCGACTGCACCAGGACCTCGTCTTCGCCGGCCTTGGCGAGCACCATGAACCTGCCGTCACGCAGACCGGCGATTGCCGGCAACGGCATCTTCGCGAGCCGCGGCCAGCTGGTCCGGCAGGATCGCGCCTTGAGTTCAAAATCCTTGGCGCACCGGAGAATCTCCGATGCGCCAATCTTGTTTGTTCCGAGCCGATGCCGGATCTGCTCACGATCGGCCGCGACACCCTGGAAATGCAGCAACGTCACGAGGGCTTCCAGACCCGAATCGACTTCGTTGCAGTCGGCCTGCGTACTCATTGCTCGTTCTCCAGGGTGTCGCTGCGATCACGCGTGCTGTGACACCGCGAGCAATGGAGTCTGGCCGGCCTGCGGATCGGCCATCGGCGCCGCACCGTGGCCCTCACCCGCCGTGACGAAGCTCGATGCCATGAACTGCGTGAGCAAAGCGGCACCACCCGGCACCGGCTGGCTCGTGACCGGCGTGGATGCCAAAGCCCCACCACCCTCCTGAATGAGGACGTTGTTGCCAGTTCCGCCGTCGAGCACATCGAACCCGGGTCCGCCGATCAGGACGTCATCGCCGGCTCCACCGGTCAGGGTGTCATTGCCGGCACCGCCGATGAGGATGTCATCGCCGTCGCCGCCATTGGCGGTAAGGGAGATACCGGGCTGGAGGCCTGTCGCTTCGATTACGTCGTCGCCACCGAGGCCATTGATCACGATGCGATCGTTGGAATCGAAGTGCGAGATCGTCACCGTTTCGGCAAGACCCGTGACAGTGACCACGCCGTTGCTCTCGGTGATATGGATGACGTCACTGGCGCCGGTGCCGTTGATGATGACGGTATCCGCCGCGTCGTCGTTGCCGCCCAGGTCGAGGTTGACCTGACTGACATTGGTTCCGGTCAGATCGTTGACCGTGATGGTGTCAGCGCCGCCGAGGGCGTTGAACTGGATGTTCTCGACACCATTGAGATCCATGGTGATGTTGGCAACGTCGCGCGTAAACTGTGCGCGGCTGCCATTGGCCGAGATATTAATGTTCTCGTTGATGTTCGCGCCGTTGAACAAGAGCGTGTCGGTACCGCTTTGCCCCTCGACGGTGTCGCTGCCATCGCCGGGATTCCAGACGAAGGTGTCGTTGCCGGCGCCGAGAAGTGCCGTGTCATTGCCGCGGCCACCGTTGACGAGATCATCGCCGGCGCTGCCCTTGATGACGTCATCGCCGTCGCCGCCATTGAGCGTGAGCTTGACCTGGCCGGCCTTGATCGAGGACGCGTCGATAGTGTCGTTGCCGGTGAGACCATTGACGACGAGCGTGTCGTTGGCAGCCTCGACGCCACTGACCGTCACCTGTGCGGCCAATCCCTTGACCGTCACCGTGCCGTTGTTACTGGTGACGCTGATGTTGTCGTCACCGGCGGTACCGTTGACGTTCACGGTGTCCGCCGCACCATCGCCCGCTCCGAGCGACGACAGGTCGATGGCCACCTGGGTGACGCCGGTACCGGTCAGGTCGTTGACCGTGATCGTATCGGCACCTCCGACAGCCGCAACATTGATACGCTCGACACCGTTGAGGTCCATGGTGATGGCTCCGACGTCGCGGGTCAGCCGCACCCGGCCGCCATTGGCCGAGATGTCCATAATCTCGCCGATGTTGGAGCCGTTGAACTGCATCGTGTCGGTGCCGTCCTGGCCCTCGACGGTGTCGCTGCCGTCACCGGGATTCCAGACGAAGGTATCGTTACCGGAACCAAGCAAGGCCGTATCGTTGCCACGTCCACCGTTGACGGTGTCGTTGCCGTCGCCGCCGAGCAGCATATCGGCGCCATCGCCGCCAGTAATCGTGTCGTTGCCCGCACCACCGTCGATGGTGAGGTGGATCAGGTTGGCGAGGCCATTGCTCGCGGTGATGGTGTCGCTGCCATTGCCGCCATTGATGACCAGCGTGTCGTTGCTGGCCTCGCTGCCAGTGACATTGACCTGTTCGGCCAACCCGCTGACCTGGACGGAACTGCCGGTGGATACGATCTGGATCTGGTCGCCGCCGCCGGTGCCGCTAACGGTCACGGTGTCCGCCAGACCGTCACCGGCACCGCTGCCGGGTGTCCCACTCAGATCGATATTGACCTGCGTGATGCTGGTCTTGCTCAGATCTCCGACCGTAATATTGTCGGCACCGCCGAGCGCCACGAGATTGATACGCTCGATGCTGTTGAGGTCCATGGTAACGGCGCCGACGTCACGGGTCAGCCGCGCGCGATGTCCATTAGCCGAGATATCGAACCTCTCGCTGATATTCGCACCGTTGAACTGGAGCGTGTCGCTGCCGTCGCCGCCGTCGACCGTGTCGCTGCCGTCGCCGGGATTCCAGACGAAGGTGTCGTCGCCGGTGCCGAGCTGAGCGTTGTCGTTGCCGCGGCCGCCGTTGATCAAATCATTGCCGTCCCCGCCGATCAACGTATCGGCGCCGTCACCACCAGTGATGGTGTCGTTGCCGGCGCCGCCGTCGAGGGTGAGCGTGATGAGGCTGGCGAGGCCATTGCTCGCAGTGATGACGTCATCGCCGCCATTGGCGTTGACCACGAGATTCTCGGTGGTGCCGATATCGAGCGAGAAGGGAGCGGGGCTGACGCGATCGAAGCGAACGCGCGTGCCATTGGCCGTGATGGTGAACACCTCGGCGCCGTTGCCGCCATTGACCTCGGCGGTGTCGTTGCCGTCGCCGCCTTCCATCAGATCGGTTCCCTCACCGGGATTCCAGATCATGCGGTCATTGCCGGCTTCGCCGAACATCTGGTCGTCGCCGACTCCACCGGTGAGCGTGTCGTTGCCGGCGCCTCCGAACAGCATATCGTTGCCGCCCTTGCCGAGCAGGATGTCGTTGCCGGAACCGCCGAACAGCAGGTCATTGCCCGAGCCGCCGGTGAGGATGTCGTTGCCCGCGCCACCGAACAATTGCGCAGCGGGCAGCGCGCCGTTGGTCTCATCGAGACTGATCGTGTCGTTGCCACCGGTTCCAAACACCTGGATCAGGGATGTGTTGGCGACCGTCGGAGTTCCGCCCGTGACGGCGACGGCACCGCCGTTAACCAATATTCGGCCCGCCGCATCGCGGCTCATTATGATGCTGTTGTCGGCGTTGTCGTCGGATACTGAAAGGAAGCCGGGGGAAAAGGTTGCCTTGATGGCCATTCTCAAAAGTCCTTCTGAAGATCCACCCCCTAGTCTCGTGGTTAGAGACAGCCCACTTGACAGACTTGAAGCCGCGCTCCAGACCTTCTTGAATTCTTCTCCAGATTTCCTGATTGTTTTCTCGAATGTGATATAGTTCACAGCCCGGTCACAGCGCCGGCAGAGGCACCGCGTGCTCTTTCTCTTTGCCGATCACATCCTCGACACCGGCCGTCGCGAGCTGCGACGCGGACCGGAATCAATCGAGGTTGAGCCGCAAGTCCTCGATCTGCTGATCTACCTGATGCAGAATCGCGATCGGGTCGTCAGCAAGGACGATCTCATTGCGTCCGTCTGGGGCGGACGGATCGTATCGGACACGACGCTGACAAGCCGCATCTACGCGGCGCGAAGGGCGATCGGCGACAGCGGTCGGGAACAGAAGCTGATTCGCACGATCGCGCGTAAAGGCATGCGCTTCATCGGGGAAGTGTGCGCGCAAGCCAGCGACCAAACACCGCAGGCCGATCTGCCGGTAGATATAATCGACAAACTCCCGCGACGGGTACTGCCACTGCCCGACCGTCCCGCCATTGCCGTGCTCCCCTTCAGCAACATGAGCGGCGATCCGGAGCAGGAATATTTTTCCGACGGCATCAGCGAAGATATCATCACGGCGTTGTCGAAACTGCGCTGGTTCTTCGTCATCGCGCGCAACTCGTCGTTCATGTACAAGGGCAAGGCCGTCCATGTCAGGCAGGTCGGCGAGGATCTGGGCGTCGGTTATGTGCTCGAGGGCAGCGTGCGCAAACACGCCGGACGCGTGCGCATCACCGCGCAGCTCAACGACGTCACCAATGGCAGCCACGTTTGGGCAGAACGCTACGATCGCGACGTTGCCGATATCTTCGCCGTACAGGACGAAATCACCGAGGCGATCGTCGCTGCGATCGAACCGCAGCTCTATGCGGCCGAGAATTTTCGCGCACGGCGCAAGCCCGGCAACCTCGACGCCTGGGATCTGGCGATGCAGGGCCTCTCTTATTACTGGCGCGTGACGCGACAGGATCACATCATCGCGCAGGAGCTGCTGACGAAGGCGATTGCCATGGACCCGAACAACTGCCAGGCGCTCGGTGTGCTTGCCGCCAGCTATACGTTCGGCGCTCACATGGGATGGGACGAACTGGAAGACGTCGCGCCGATGGCCGAGCGTACGGCGCTGGCGGCGATCCAGGCCGACAGCGAGGACGCCTGGGCGCATTATTCGCTGGGCGCCTTTTATCTGATTACGCGGCGCTTCGACGATTCGCTGGCGGAATTCGAACTGGCGCTGCGCCTCAATCCGAATTTCTCGCAAGCCCAGAACTATTATGCCACCGCATTGAGCTTTTGCGGCCGCTGGCAAGAAGGCATCGAGGCGGCGCGCCGTGCGATCCGGCTAAGCCCGCGCGATCCGTTCCTGGCGCTCTATTATGGCTCGGCCTGTCTGGCCCAATACATCGGACGCAATTACAAGGAGGCGATCCAGATGGCGCGCACCGCCATTCGTCTTCGCAGCGATTTCGCCGGCGCCCATCGTGTGCTGACCGCCGCTACCGGCATGACGGCGTCGCCCGAGGTCGCCGCGGGCGCGCTGCAAGCGCTTCGCCGCGCCCAGCCCAACATCTCGCTCGCCTGGATCAGGGATCACGTACCGATCAAGCTCGAATCCGACCGGGAGCATTATCTGGAAGGTTTTCGGCGGGCGGGTCTCGATTAGATCTCCACCACCTGCCCGGGCTTCAGCGCGGCAAAACGCTCGCGCGGAATCTTCGCAACATCCAACGCCTCGCCAAGCGCGATCACCGGCGCGTCGATCGCTTCATCGGTCAGTTGAAACGTGCCGTGATGATGCGCCAGCGCCGTTTGCGCGCCGCAATCGGCCAGTGCCTTGACCGCGTCAGATGGATTCATGTGCTGGTCGCGCATGAACCAGCGCGGCTCATAGGCGCCGATCGGCAGTATAGCCAGCCGGAACGGGCCATGCGTCTCCGCGACGCGGCGGAAATGCTTGCCATCGCCATAGCCGGAATCGCAGACGATGTAGAGTTTGCCGGCCGGCGTCTCCAGCACAAAACTCGCCCACAGTGCCTTGTTGCGGTCGAACAGCCCGCGCGCCGACCAGTGCCGCGTCGGCACCAGCGTCACAGCAACGCCGTTGCCAAGCGCGGTGCGACCCTGCCAGTCGAACGCTTCGGCTTTGATTGCGCCATCGGCGTCGCGCATGGTGACGTCATTGCCGAGCGGCGTGATCACGCGCGGCGAAAAATTTGCCGCGAGCTTCGACAGCGTCGCGAGGTCGAGATGGTCGTAATGGCCGTGCGAGACCAGCACGACATCGATCTTCGGCAGCGCCTCGAAGGCAATGCCGGGATCGTTGTGCCGCTTCGGACCGGCCCAGGTGAATGGCGAGGCCCGCATCGACCACACGGGGTCAATCAGGATGTTCAACCCCGCGGTCTGGATCAGCCAGCTCGCATGTCCGACATAGGATAGCCGCACCTTGCCGCCGTCGACGCGCGGCGGCGGTGTGTCGGCATAAGGGCTCGGCACCCAATCCGGCCAGTTCGCGCGCTCGCGGCCGCTGCCGAGCTGCCAGCGCAGCACCTGCCCCAGCGATCTCGGCGGCACGCCATCCGGATCGAAGAACTGCAGGCCGTCGAAATGATCGGAGACGGGGCCGTCATAGGTTTTCATGCGGGACATCCAGACAGACGGCACGCCTACCGCCACGGCGGCTCCGGCGAGCATTCCAAAGACACGGCGGCGGGTGATTGGCACGGCGGGATCACGAATGGGCGGACAGGGTGGAGCGCATGAGGCGTTATATGGCGTGCGTCGCGCCAACATGGAACCAGCCGCGCAATTTACGCGCTTTCGCCACGCCTTTCAGATTCGCGGAAGAGAAAAGATAAGTTGTTCCAATGGCTTGTTCGAACAGGCCGAGGGCATTCCGGCCTAATTTCCTTGACTTTCGCCGGCTACAGGGGTTTAACCCCCGCACTTCTCGGAAAGACGTTCTTTTCGACCCGCCGCCCGGCCCTTGAGACCGGAGGCCAACGCCCGACAGCGCGATGCGCCCTCGGGCGCGAAAGTGTTTGGAAAACCGTCCTGAGACAGGACAGAGGACAACGGCATTGTTCGACAATCTGTCGGAAAAGCTTGGTGGGATACTCGATCGGCTGACGGGGCGCGGTTCGCTGACCGAGGCCGATGTCGACGCCGCGATGCGCGAGGTGCGCCGCGCGCTGCTTGAGGCCGACGTCTCGCTCGACGTCGTCAGGAGCTTTACCGATCGCGTCCGCGAGCAGGCGGTCGGCGCCACCGTCGTCAAGTCGGTCACGCCCGGCCAGATGGTGGTCAAGATCGTCCATGACGAGCTGGTCGCCATGCTCGGCTCGGACGGACAGACCATCGACCTCAATGCGGTGCCGCCGGTCGCGATCATGATGGTCGGTCTGCAAGGTTCCGGCAAAACCACCACCACCGCAAAACTCGCCCGCCGCATGACCCAGCGCGACAAGCGCAAGGTGCTGATGGCTTCGCTCGACATCTACCGCCCTGCGGCGATGGAGCAATTGGCCGTGCTCGGCCGCGATCTCGACATTCCGACACTGCCGATCGTGGCCGGCCAGAAGCCGGCGCAGATCGCACGCCGCGCGCTGGAGGCAGGCAAGCTCGGCGGCTACGACGTGGTGCTGCTCGACACCGCCGGCCGCACCACGCTCGACGAAGAGATGATGGCGGAAGCCGCCGAGATCAAAACCACCGCCAATCCGCATGAAGTGCTGCTGGTCGCGGATTCGCTGACCGGCCAGGACGCGGTCAATCTGGCGCGCTCGTTCGATCAGCGTGTCGGCCTCACCGGCATCGTGCTGACGCGCGTCGACGGCGATGGCCGCGGCGGCGCGGCACTGTCGATGCGCGCCGTCACGGGAAAGCCGATCAAGCTGATCGGCACCGGTGAAAAAACCGACGCGCTGGAAGATTTCCACCCGAGCCGCATCGCGGGGCGCATTCTCGGCATGGGCGACGTGGTGTCGCTGGTCGAAAAGGCCGCCGCCAATATCGACGCCGAAAAAGCCGCACGCACCGCCGAGCGGATGCGCAAGGGCCAGTTCGATCTTTCGGATATGCGCGAGCAATTGCTGCAGATGGCGAATATGGGCGGCATCAGCGGACTGATGGGCATGATGCCCGGCATTGCGAAAATGAAGAACCAGATCGCCGCCGCTGGGATCGACGACAAGATCATCAAGCGTCAGGTCGCGATCATCAATTCGATGACGCGGCAGGAGCGAAAGAACCCCGACGTCCTGAAAGCGAGCCGCAAGAAGCGCATCGCTGCTGGCGCCGGCCAGAACGTCGAACAGGTCAACAAGCTCCTGAAGATGCACCGGAACATGGCCGACATGATGAAGGCCATGGGTTCGGGCAAGCGCGGACCGCTCGCCGGCATCGCGCAGGCGATGGGATTTGGCGGCGGCATGGCGCCCCCCTCGCCCGAGCAGTTGAAGGCGCTGGCGGAGAGGATGCCGGGCGGCGCCGGGCCAGGCGGCATGCCCGCGCTGCCAAAAGATATTCCGGTCGGCCTGCGTCAGGGCCTGCCGAATTTGCCGGGATTAACCGGCTTAAGCGGCAAGCCGACCTTGCCGGGCCTCGGCGGCTTTCCGGGCAAGAAGAAATAATCGCGATCAAATCACTCTCATCACATCAAACCAAACACACTCAGGAGAACTAAATGTCAGTCGTCATCCGCCTCGCTCGCGCAGGCACCAAGAAGCGCCCGGTCTATCACGTCGTCGTCGCCGACTCGCGCTTTCCCCGTGACGGCCGCTTCATCGAGCGTCTCGGCCATTTCAATCCGCTGCTGCCGAAGGACAACGAGGCGCGGCTGAAGCTCGACATGGACAAGGTCAAGGCCTGGCTCGCCAAGGGCGCGCAGCCGTCCGATCGCGTGACCCGCTTCCTCGACGCCGCCGGCGTCGTCAAGCGCACCGCGCGCAACAATCCGGAAAAGGCCGTGCCGCGCAAGGAGCGCAAGGCAGCCGCCGAAGCCGCCGCCAAGGCGTAAGATTCGATGACGATCCCGGCCTCGTGCTTCGAGACGCACGGCTCTCGCCGTGCTCCTCAGCATGAGGAACTATCCCCTCATCCTGAGGAGTGCGCGCTTGCGCACGTCTCGAAGGATGAGGCCCACTGATGCCGTCTCAAATTTGCGTCGCCCGTATCGGCGCCGCGCATGGCGTGCGCGGCGCGGTAAAACTGTGGACGTTCACCGAAGACCCGCTGGCCGTGAAACATTACGGCCCGCTGTCGACCAAAGACGGCGCGCGTCAGTTTGAAGTGACGCATGTCCGCGAAGCCAAAGACCATCTGGTCGCGACGCTGAAAGGCGTTGCGAGCCGCGAAGACGCCGAGCGGCTCAACGGCATCGAACTCTACATCGCGCGCGACAAACTGCCTGAGACCGATGAGGACGAATATTACCACGCCGACCTGATCGGGCTTGCCGCGGTCAATGCGGCGAACGAGGCGATCGGCCGCGTCATCGCGATCCACAATTTCGGCGCCGGCGACATCATCGAGATTGCACCCGCGAGCGGCCCGACGCTGCTGCTGCCGTTCACCAACGCGGTGGTGCCGACGGTCGACCTTGCGAACCGCCGCGTGGTGATCGAATTGCCCCAAGTGATCGAAGGCGACGACGCTCCAACGCTTACGTGATGGGTTATTGGTAGAATCCTGGGATGACCTGGCGCGCCACCATTCTCACCCTGTTTCCGGACATGTTTCCGGGGCCGCTCGGCGTCAGCCTGGCCGGCAAGGCGCTGGCCTCCGGGCTGTGGACGCTGGAGGCGCGTGATATCCGCGACTCCGCCACCGACCGGCACCGCAGTGTCGACGACACCCCGGCGGGTGGCGGACCCGGCATGGTGCTGCGCGCCGACGTACTGGCGGCAGCCATCGATGCGGCCGATGCGAACCAAATTGACCGCCCGCGCCTGCTGATGAGCCCGCGGGGTCGGCCATTGACCCAGTCGCGGGTGATGGAACTCGCCGCCGGACCCGGGCCGCTGATCGTCTGCGGCCGGTTCGAGGGCATCGACGAACGGGTCATCGCGGCCCGAAAACTCGAGGAGGTCTCGATTGGCGATTATGTGCTTTCCGGCGGCGAAATTGCCGCGATGGCGCTGATCGACGCCTGTGTTCGGCTTTTGCCGGGGGTGATGGGAAAACAGGCCTCCGGCGCGGACGAGAGCTTCTCCGAAGGACTACTGGAATACCCTCAATATACCCGCCCGCAGGAGTTCGAGGGCCGCCCGATCCCGGAAATCCTGACCTCCGGCGACCACTCCAAGGTGTCCGCCTGGCGGAAAGCCGAGGCCGAGGCCCTGACCCGGGCGCGACGGCCGGATCTATGGGCGATTAAAGCTCGCCAAAAACCGCCAAAAGGCACGACAGACGGGTGACAAGCGCCTGCCTTTGCCTTATACGGGCGCCAAATCCGCGCAATGGCAGGATAAATGGACGTTCGCGCGAGCCCGCGCTGGACTGGCTGGGCGCGCCGCCGATGGAGATTTCAATGAACCTCATTCAACAGCTCGAAAAAGAGCAATTCGAAAAACTGTCCGCGACCAAGCCCATTCCGGAGTTCGCGCCCGGCGACACCGTGATCGTCAACGTCAAGGTGGTCGAAGGCGAACGCACCCGCGTGCAGGCCTATGAAGGCGTTTGCATCGGCCGTTCCGGCGGTGGGCTCAACGAGAGCTTCACCGTCCGCAAGATCTCCTATGGCGAAGGCGTGGAGCGTGTGTTCCCCGTGATGTCGCCGATGATCGACTCGATCAAGGTGGTGCGCCGCGGCAAGGTGCGCCGCGCCAAGCTTTATTACCTGCGCCAGCTGCGTGGCAAGTCGGCCCGCATCGCCGAGAAGCAGGATCGCGCCACCGCCGTCGGCGAGTAATTTCGTCTCTCACGAGATGTGACGAAAAGCGCGGGGCTCACCCCGCGCTTTTTTGTTGGGCGGCACCTATCTCTATCCGGGCAGACCCCCTGCGCATCGATTGATTGTCGCGGGCGTGGGCGCTGTGTTAGAAATTTAAAATGGTTCCAGATCAGACCAGCACTGCCAGCCGGCGCGTCGCACCGATCGTGATCGACGATCACGCGCGGCTGCCCGGCCGCTTCTTCGGACGCTTTGCGACCTCGGCGACTTCCGAGCTTGGAAGCGCGCTTTGATCGGCGCTGACGTCTCTTCTGCGCGCGTGTAATCGCAGCTCAACCGCCCACACAGAATCCTTGGAGCTTACGCTCATGTCAAACCCCACTACGCTGTACGACAAAATCTGGAACGACCATCTGGTGCACGAAGCCGATGACGGCACCTGCTTGCTCTATATCGATCGCCATCTGGTGCACGAGGTGACCTCGCCGCAGGCGTTCGAAGGCCTGCGCGCGACCGGGCGCAAGGTTCACGCGCCCGAGAAAACGCTGGCCGTGGTCGACCACAACATCCCGACCACCGATCGCTCAAAGCCTAACCCCGATCCGGAAAGCATCGAGCAGATGCGGGTGATGGCTGACAACGCCAAGGAATTCGGCATCGAATATTATGACGAATTCGACAGGCGCCAGGGCATCGTCCACGTGATCGGCCCCGAGCAGGGCTTTACGCTGCCCGGCACCACCATCGTCTGCGGCGACAGCCACACCTCCACGCATGGCGCGTTCGGCGCGCTGGCACACGGCATCGGTACCTCGGAGGTCGAGCATGTGCTGGCGACGCAAACGCTGATCCAGAAGAAAGCCAAGAATATGCGCGCGGTGGTCGACGGCAAATTGCCCGACGGCGTCACCGGCAAGGACATCATCCTGGCCATCATCGGCGAGATCGGCACCGCCGGCGGCACCGGCTATGTGCTGGAATATGCCGGCGAGGCAATTCGTGCGCTCTCGATGGAAGGCCGCATGACGGTCTGCAACATGTCGATCGAGGGCGGCGCCCGCGCCGGCCTGATTGCGCCGGACGAGAAGGCCTTCGAGTTCCTCAACGGCCGTCCGAAATCGCCGAAGGGCGAGGCCTGGGACGCCGCGATGCGCTATTGGGAAACGCTGCGCTCGGATGAAGGCGCGCATTTCGATCACGAAATCAGGCTGGACGCCGCAAAATTGCCGCCGATCGTGACCTGGGGCACTTCGCCCGAGGACGTGGTGTCGATATCGGGCTTCGTGCCGGATCCCGACAAGATCGAGGACGAGGCCAAGCGGCTCTCGAAGCATCGCGCGCTGAAATATATGGGCCTGACGGCGGGCACGAAGATCACCGACATCAAGCTCGACCGCGTCTTCATCGGTTCCTGCACCAACGGCCGCATCGAGGATCTGCGCGCCGCAGCGAAAGTCGCCGCCGGCAAAACCGTCAGCGGCCATGTCAATGCGATGATCGTGCCGGGCTCGGGCATCGTGAAGGAACAGGCGGAAGCCGAAGGCCTCGACAAGATCTTCATCAAGGCCGGCTTCGAATGGCGCGAGCCGGGCTGCTCGATGTGCCTGGCCATGAACCCCGATAAGCTGGCGCCGGAGGAACGTTGCGCTTCGACCTCGAACCGCAATTTCGAAGGCCGCCAGGGCTTCAAGGGCCGCACCCATCTGGTCTCGCCGGCGATGGCGGCCGCCGCGGCGATCGCCGGGCACTTCGTCGATATAAGGGAGTGGCGCTGAAGCGTTTTCAAGCGAAGTGGACCCCGGTTCGCGTAAAGAAAACGCGTCAAAATAAAAGGCCCTGGGTTGCCTAGATAGCGAGGCGTTTTGGAAACGCCTCGTTAACGGGCAAAGCGCAGAGTGGCGGCTTGCGGGATAAACTCCGGGGAGCCAGCCGTGGCGGATAAACCTGAATTCGTCGATATGATCAGCGAGGCCACGACCCAATCGTGGCGCCGCACCAAGTCGCGCATCGTCGATCTCCCGGCGGCGGCACCGGTCAAGGAAACCTCGCGTCTCAGTCATCGGTCGGATCGTCTTGAGCAGTGGCGGCTGGAAAACCTCACGCCCTGGAAGATCAGGTCCTGGAAGTTCAAGGACTGGGGCTGGAGCTAGAGCGTCGATACTTTCGATCGAAGAAAATCAGGCGCCCAGTGGGCGCCTGTTTCACTTCTGCGAGGCCTCACCAGAACGGCCCAAATCCAAAGCCGAACGTGAACGGCGCCGGGGTGGAATAGGGATATGGCCGGTAGTAATAGGGCCGCGCGTAATAATAGGGCCGATAATACGGCCGGTAGCCGTGACGATAATGGTGCCGGTAATAGCGGCGCGCGCTGAAGTCGGTCGCATCGGATACGCCGGCGGTTTGCGCTTTCACCTGCGGCGCTGCCGCGAGAGCCGGATTGATCGCTGCCGGGCCGGCAAACACGAATGCGCTTGCGACAACCGCTGCGCCGATCAGCCTCTTCATGACGAGCTCCTTATGCTTTTCCGGATGGAAGAGTAACGCGTAGCAATCGCTGACCGTTTCATGACAGCGCGTCATACGAAATACGAAAGAAGCGTAATGCAAAAACAGACCCGCGATGAACGGGCCTGTTCGTTAGATGCGATGAAACGCCGCGCTCACCAACGGCGCCAGTGACGGTGATGACGCCAGCCATGGTGACGATGCCATCCGCTATGCCAACCATGGTGCCCCCATCGAACCTCTGTCGCGTCCGGCCGGACGTCCTGCTGAACCGCTGCGGCCGCACCGGGATTGCTGAGCGACAGCGCTTGCGCGCGCTCGCTCGGAGCGGCAAGGGCGAGCAATGCGCCAACGGCGGCAAGGCCCAGAACTTTCGTCACCTGCATATATGGTCTCCTTCGATCTTCGGTATGTCACGCCGGCGCCGAAGCGGATCGAATCAAGGAAGCCGCATCGTCGCGACGCAGACGATAAGCTGAAGTGAGCGACGTGAACGTGGAGTGAATGACTGCGCCACAGACATGAATGCGGATCGCGCGTTGCGGTTCCATGCAGAACGCGTTCACGTCAATTCAGGAAAGGTCGTGCATCGCCTACTCGATGACGTCGTCCGCCACCGCGCGCAGCTTGTCCGTCACAGTCAATCCGAGTGCCTTGGCGGTCTTCGTGTTGATCACCATCTCGAATTTGACTGGAGTCTGGACAGGAAGTTCGCTTGGCTTCTCGCCTTTCAGGATGCGGTCGGCATAGGAGGCCGCCCGCCGGTACTCATCGATGAGAACAGGACCGTAAGAGATCAGGCCGCCCAGTTCAGCGTTTGAACGGGACCAATAGATCGCAGGTACACGGTAGCGATCGGCCAGCGAAGTAATCTCTGCGCGATGGCCGACGGTGAAGGCATCCGGTATCACGACGAGACCGCTGTTCGTATCGCTGGCGGAAATGAGGGCTTCAACCTCTTGCATGTCCTGAACGGGTGCGACGTTCGACTCCACACCGAGCGACGCAGTGGCGGCTTTGAAGGGGACCAGAAAACCATCGATAAAGGTCGCCGTCGGCGGGTTGAACATCAAGGTGATCCTGCTGACGTGCGGGGCGATCTGTTTCAGAAGCTCCGCCCATTTACCGCCCAGCGAGCCAACGATAGGGGCGAAACCGGTGGCGTTGCCGCCCGGCCGCGGGAGGCTCGCAACGAGGCGGCTACCGACGGGATCGGCAACCAACAGGAAAATAATCGGGATGGTGCGAGTTTGTTGCAGCATCACCTCGGCAGCGGGCGTGCTGCCTGTAAGAATGAAGTCAGGTTGAAGCATGACGAGTTCGTTCGCGGATCGCTTCATCAACTCGCGATCGGCTTTCGCCCACCGAGTCTTGATCTCGATGTTGCGGCCCTCGGTCCATCCGAGCTTGCCGAGTTCTTCCCGAAATGCCGCGACCCAGGACTGCGCTTCGGGGTCGCTCTCGTCGAAGCCCATCAGGACACCGATCCGTCGCATCTGGTGTGGCTGCTGCGCGCGCGCCGCGAGCGGCCAGACGGCCGCCGCGCCGAGGAGCGATATGAACTCGCGTCGCCTCATTGCCCTCCCCCAAGCCCTGACATCACGCCGAACCTGACCGATTACAGCAGGGAAATGCTAGCAGTGGAATGGGAGTCCGAGGGCATGCGTCGCTGGAAAACGCTTTCCTAGCCCGGCCGCCAATAGCAATTCATGCGCGGCGTGATCACGGTGCCACTCGGCCGATATTCCTGCACATAGGTCGCGGTGCAGTCCCGGACCGCATTCGGCCCCGGATTGTAACGGGGGATGACATCGGGTTCCCAATGGTCCGGCCCGTAGATCGGCACGCGCCGGAGCGGACGCCGGCGCTGTGCCGAGGCATCGGTGACGGGCGGTGCAACCTCCGCGGATCGTAGCCCCGAGGCCGCCGTCTGCGCCTGCGCGTTCGACCCCGTCAAAAACCCGGCACAAGCCGCCAATAGCGCTACCGTCACAATCCGCTTCATCATGTCCACCATGAACCTGTATCGCCCATACGGTCTCCGATTGCATGGAGAAGGTCAACTGCGCAAAACCAGTATGCGCGACGATAGAACACGCGCTAGACTTTTGTTTGACGCGTTTTCTTTACGCGAACCGGTGTCCACTTCGCTCGAAAACGCTATAGGGAGCTGAAATGTGGACAGCAGCAAAAGCACCGTCGCTCGCCGAAATGGAGGCCATGGCCCACGAGGTTTTCGAACGCCTGCCGAAGGGCTTTCGTACCCTTTGCGAGGGTGTGATCATCCGCGTCGACGATTTTCCGACCGACGAAGTTCTGGACCAGATGCAGGCCGAGAGCGAGTTCGACCTGCTCGGCCTGTTCCAGGGCGTGGGCCTGCCGCATCAAAGCAATGACGACATCGCCCGCCTGCCCAATATGATCTGGCTCTACCGCCGGCCGATTCTCGACTACTGGGCCGAACACGACGAGACGCTGGGCCACATCGTCCGCCACGTCCTGATTCACGAAATCGGCCACCATTTTGGCCTGTCCGACGCCGATATGGAGGCGATCGAGGCAAGTGCAGGCTAGCCTTGCGTATTTTTGGCCTTTTGCCGGGGCCATAATCGCGATAAATCTACGGCCCTATCCCTCAATTCAAGCCGGGAAGTACGTTCGATGGAAAAGTTCACCACACTGGAAGGCGTCGCGGCGCCCTTGAAGATCATCAATGTCGACACCGACATGATCATCCCGAAGCAGTATCTGAAGACCATCAAGCGCACCGGTCTTGGCAAGGGCCTTTTCTCCGAACAGCGTTACAAGGATGACGGCAGCGAGAACCCGGACTTCATTCTCAACAAGCCGGCCTATCGCAACGCCAAGGTGCTGGTCGCCGGCGACAATTTCGGCTGCGGCTCGAGCCGCGAGCACGCGCCGTGGGCACTGCTCGATTTCGGCATCCGCTGCGTGATCTCGACCTCGTTCGGCGACATCTTCTACAACAACTGCTTCAAGAACGGCATTCTGCCGATCCGCGTCAGCCAGGAAGACCTCGATAAATTGTTCGACGATGCCGAGCGCGGCGCCAACGCGACGCTGTCCATCGATCTCGCCAAGCAGGAGATCCGCGGGCCTGACGGCGGAATGGTCAAGTTCGAGATCGATGCGTTCCGCAAGCACTGCCTGCTCAACGGCCTCGACGACATCGGGTTGACGATGGAGAAGAAGTCTTCGATCGACAGCTACGAATCCAAGGCGAAGCAAGAGCGCGCCTGGGCTTGATCTTATCCGCGCGCCTCGCGCGAAAATTCTTGCGAGGCGACGCCGATGCGGCCTGACGTCGTCACCTTCTGGCACGGCCCGCTCGATGCGCTCCGGCTGACATGTCTGCGATCGCAGGTCGGAGCGGGCCACAAGGTCACCGTCTATAGTTTCGATCCGCTCACCGGCCTGCCCGATGGCGTCGGCAATGCCGAGGCCGAAGCGATCCTGCCGCATGCATTTTCCGAACGGCTGCGTCCACCGCAACCGGACGGCAGCTGGCGCGACTGGACCATCCTGCAATTCAGCGATTTCTTCCGGATGCGGTTGATGGCCGAGCAAGCCGGCCTGTGGCTCGATGCGGACGTGCTGCTGCTGAAGCCGATCGAGATCGATCCGGCAAAACCCTATTTCGCCTGGGAGCGGCCGCGTCAGCTCGGCAATTCGGTTTTGTATCTGCCGCCAAACGATCCGATCGTTCTCGCGTTCGAAGATTTGATGGAGCAGGAAGAGTTGACGCCGAACTGGCTGGCGTTGCGCCATCGGCTCACCTTCATGCTCCGTCAGTTACGCGGCGGGTCGAACCGCCTATCGGACATTCGCGTGGCGATCTATGGCCCGGCCTCGCTGACCGCGCTGGCGCGACGATCGAACGAATTGCTGCACGCGTTGCCGAAGCAATCGTTCTATGCGGTGCATGCCGACCCGAAATTGTTTTTCGAGCCGACGGATTTCCTGGGGCTGTTGAAAAATCCCCAAATCATCGGGCTGCATATTTCGCCGAAAGGCCGCGGCAGCCAGGCGCCGATTCCCGGCAGTCTATATGCGTGGGCAACCGAAAAATTCGCGTGAAGCGTAGCCCTCTTCCCTGTCCTCAATGCCCCATCGCTGCAATCGCATCCGCAATCGCAATCGTCCGCTTGGCCATATCGGCGTGCAGCCGTTCCACCATTCGTCCATCGAGCTGGATCGCGCCGCGTGAGGCGTTCTCCGGACGCTCGAACGCCGCGATGATCTTGCGCGCCTCGGCGACCTCTTCGGCCGGCGGCGTGAAGATGGCGTTGCAGGCGTCGATGTGGCTCGGATGGATCAACGTCTTGCCGTCAAAGCCGAGGTCGCGGCCTTGCGCGCATTCGACGGCAAAGCCGTCGATATTGCTGATATCACTATAGGGGCCGTCGAGGATTTCGAGGCCATGCGCGCGCGTCGCAAGAATGCAATGGATGATCATCGGAATCATCGCCGCCCGGCCCGGCTGCATGCGGATCCGCGTCTCCCGCGAGATGTCGTTCGGCCCGAACACGAAGCCCGCGAGCCTCACTTCCGAGTCCTTTGACGCGGCTGCCAGTTTGTCCACGTCCAGGACCGCACGCGAGGTCTCGATCATGGCCCAGACCTTGATCGAGAAATCCGCGCTGATATCGCTGAGGCGATCGGCGATGGCGTTGAGATCATCGACGCTGGATATCTTGGGAACCAGAATACCGTCGGGCCGGGCCTTGCCAGCCATGCCGACGTCGTCGACCCACCACGGGGAATCCAGCGCATTGACCCGGATCAGGATTTCGCGCTTGCCGAAACCCTTATCGGCGACCGCCTTCGCGATCTGGTCGCGGGCCAGCGCCTTGGCCTCCGGCGCCACCGAATCCTCGAGGTCGAGGATGATGCCGTCAGCGGGTAGATTGCGGGCCTTTTCCAGCGCGCGCGCATTCGACCCCGGCATGAACAACAGGCTGCGGCGCGGACGGATCATGGGCTGGTTTCCTCAAGGGGATTTGAACCCCACGCGATACCATCTCGCGCCGTCGCCCGAAAGCCTTGTTCCTGTCATCGGTCTATGGTTAGCCAAGAGCCATGATAGCAGCCGTGACATCAGCCATGACATCGTTTCCGCAACATCTGCTCGAGGGCTACCGGACCTTTACCTCGCAGCGGCTGCCGACCGAACAGACCCGCTACCGCGAACTGTCCGAGCGTGGCCAGTCGCCGGCGGTGATGGTGATCGGCTGCTGCGATTCCCGCGTATCGCCGGAGGTGATTTTCGACGCCGGACCCGGTGAATTGTTCGTGGTCCGCAACGTCGCCAATCTGGTGCCGGTGTTCCAGCCGGACGGCGGCGCGCATGGCGTCTCGGCGGCGCTGGAATACGCGGTGCAGGTTTTGCGCGTAAAGCACATCGTCGTACTCGGCCACGCCCAGTGCGGCGGCATTCGCGCCTTTGTCGACGATATCGACCCGCTGTCGCCGGGCGACTTCATCGGCCGCTGGATGGCGATGTTCATCAAGCCGGGCGAGAAGGTCAGCCAGCGCGAGCATGAGAGCAAGCAGGATTTCACCACCCGGATCGAAAAGGCCGCGGTGTTCCGCTCACTCGAGAATTTGATGACGTTTCCGTTCGTGCGGAACCAGGTCGAAAAGGGCGAGATGAATTTGCACGGCGCCTATTTCGGCGTCGCCGAGGGCTCGCTGTTCGTGCTCGATCCGATAGCGAAGGAATTTCGCAGTGTCAGGGAAGAGGCGGAAACAGGCGAATAGCGCACGCTACTCGCCGCCATGATCGCCGCCGCCCCAGCGGTCGGACAGCGCCAGCACCGCCGCGGACACCACGAACACCAGATGCACGCCGACGAGCCACGCGAGCTTGCTCGGATCGAACACCGTGTCGATGTTCATGAAGGCCTTCAGCACCTGGATCGCCGAGATCGCGACGATCGAGGCGAGCAGTTTTTGTTTCAGTCCGCCGAAATTGACCTTGGTCATCCAGTCCGGCCAGTCCGGATGGTTACCGGGATCGATCTTGGAGACGAAATTCTCGTAGCCGGAAAACACCACGATCAGGATCAGATTGCCGGTCAGCGAGATGTCGATCAGCGCGAGTACGCCGAGGATGATGTCGGATTCCTTGGAACCCGGCGCATGAAGGATGAACTCCCACAGCACCATGCAGAATTTGAGCAACAGCACCGCAAGGCTGACGACGAGGCCGAAATAAAACGGCGCCATCAGCCAGCGGCTGTTGAAGATCAGGCTTTCGAAGCCGTTCTCGATGCGCTTCAGTTTTGGATTGGGTCGATAAGGAGCTGGCTGTTCCGTCATTTGCGATCGGCTCCCTAATGCTTAACCCAAGCCGGCGTTCTTACGCCGCCTTCTTCTTGGCGCTGATCAGCTTGCGGTTGATCAGGCACTCGGCGATCTGCACGGCGTTCAGCGCTGCGCCCTTGCGGAGGTTGTCGGAGACGCACCACAGCGACAGGCCGTTCTCGACCGTCGGGTCTGCGCGGATGCGGCTGATATAGGTCGCGTCTTCGCCGGCCGCCTCGTAGGGCGTGACGTAGCCGCCGGGCTCGTGCTTGTCGATCACGAGACAACCCGGCGCGTTGCGCAGGATGTTGCGCGCTTCGTCGGGCGAAATCGGATTTTCGAATTCGATGGTGACGGCTTCGGAGTGGCCGACGAACACGGGCACGCGGACGCAGGTCGCGGTCAGCTTGATTTTGGGATCAAGAATCTTCTTGGTCTCCATCATCATCTTCCACTCTTCCTTGGTGTAGCCGTCCTCCATGAACACGTCGATCTCGGGGATGACGTTGAAGGCGATACGCTTCGGGAATTTCTTGTTGACCAGTTCGCTGTTGGTGTAGACGGCCTTGGTCTGCGAGAACAATTCGTCCATCGCATCCTTGCCGGCGCCCGACACCGACTGATAGGTCGAGACCACGACGCGCTTGATGGTGGCCTTGTCATGCAGCGGCTTGAGCGCGACCACGAGCTGCGCGGTCGAGCAGTTCGGGTTGGCGATGATGTTCTTCTTGGTGAAGCCCCCGACCGCATCCGCGTTCACTTCCGGCACGATCAGCGGCACGTCCGGATCCATCCGCCACGCCGACGAATTGTCGATCACGACCGCGCCGGCGGCGCCGATCTTGGGCGACCATTCCTTCGACACCGAACCGCCTGCCGACATCAGGCAGATGTCGACGTCGGAGAAATCGTAATGCTCGAGTGCTTTGACCTTCAGGGTGCGGTCGCCATAGGACACCTCGACGCCCACGCTGCGGCGTGACGCAAGCACCACGACCTCGTCGGCGGGGAATTTGCGTTCGTCGAGAATGTTGAGCATTTCACGCCCGACATTGCCGGTCGCACCGACCACCGCGACTTTGTAACCCATCGTTCACTCTCCGAAGAAAAATGCTTGCCCGCCGCTCGCAGCGGAAAGGGAAGAGGCAGCGCTTCTATGCGAGAAACGCCCGTAAGACAACGTTAGACCATAGCGTTTGGGCGTTTGATGTATTCGTTTCCGGCCGCTGCAGCCAACTCTCATTATACGACCAGAATTCACCCCATGCTGACCAGCATCGCCGACGAAATCGGCGGGACGCTGGCCCGGCTCATTGCCTATTTAATGATGCTGGCCCTGATCGCCATTGGCTGTATCGCCGCATGGAACCAGTTACCCGATGCGATCGCGATGGCGCCGGTCAGCCAGTTTGATTTGCAAGACAAAACAGAGCCTTACAGGATTTGGCGGCATTTTTCGCCCGCGCCGAATTCCAGCGCGTCGCCGGCAGATTGGCTGACCGGCGCCGGTGATCCGCACCTGCGCGGTACCCTCTAGTTTTCGAGCCCAGGCGAGGCTCCGGTCCGCGCCCTGCAATTATGGCGACAACCCGGCCAAGATGCTGGTTTGATGCAACTTTTGCATTCCCGCGACATTATTGTCGGGCGGTGTGGCTCAATTGACCTAGCGACGATATATCTGGCGAGGCTACAATCGAACGCCAATCGATGTGACGATACGCTGGCCCGCGACGGGCTGAAATGACGAGGGTGCGATGACCTGGAATTTCCGTGCTGCGAGCAAGCTCGTGGTGTTGCTTGCCGCGGCCGTCGCCCTCAGCGCGACCTCCGCCAGCGCCCAGACCAAGCGTCAGCAATACGACAAGGACGGCCGTCCCTATTACGGTGCGAACGGCCCGAACCGCTCCTACCAGCAGGGGCCAAACACCCGCGTCTACATCACCACGCGTTCCTGGCTCGACGCCGGCACTGAAGTCTTGCCGGGCGACCGCAAATTCCAGGACTACGCGTTCCCGTCGCCGTATGGGTACCCAACGTTCGCGCGCGAGAACAACAACCGCCCGATCGATCGGCAGCCGCTCAACCCGCCGTCGGATTTGGGTGGATTTCCGCGGAACTTGCTCGATTGGTGACGACCGTCTTTTACGAAGATGCCTTGAGAAAATGCCCGGCTTGGACCGGGCATTTTTTATGACGCGGCCTTTATGACATCTGCGGTTACGCGTGCAGCTTCTGCAACTCTTTCAAAATCGCTTCGCCCATCTGCGTCGTGCTGGCCGCCGTCGTGCCCTCGGACTTGATGTCCGCGGTACGAAGCCCGCTCGCCAGCACCGCGGCGATCGCCGCATCGACCTTGTCGGCGAGCGCGCCCATGTCGAACGAATAGCGCAGCGCCATGCCAAACGAGGAAATCATCGCGATCGGATTGGCGAGGCCTTTACCCGCGATATCGGGCGCCGAGCCATGCACCGGCTCGAACAGCGAGCGACGTTTTTTGGTCTTGGCGTCGATCTCGCCGAGCGAGGCCGACGGCAGCATGCCGAGCGAACCCGTCAGCATCGCCGCGATATCCGAGAGCATGTCGCCGAACAGATTGTCGGTCACGATGACGTCGAACTGCTTTGGCGCCTTCACCAGATTCATGCCGCCGGAATCGGCCAACTGATGCTCCAGCGTCACGTCCTTGTATTCGCGCGCATGCACCTGGGTGACGACCTCGTTCCAGAGCACGCCTGATTTCATGACGTTGCGCTTTTCCATCGAGGTCAGCTTGTTGCGGCGCTTGCGCGCCAGATCGAACGCAACGCGGGCGATGCGCTCGATCTCGTAGGTGTCGTAAACCTGCGTGTCGATGGCGCGCTTCTGGCCGTTGCCGAGATCGGTGATGGTTTTCGGTTCGCCGAAATAGACGCCGCCGGTAAGCTCGCGCACGATCATGATGTCGAGGCCTTCGACCGCCTCGCGCTTCAGGCTGGAGGCATCCGCCAGCGCCGGATAGCACACGGCCGGGCGTAGATTGGCGAACAGGCCGAGATCCTTGCGCAGCCGTAACAGACCCGCTTCCGGTCGCATTTCGTAGGGCACTGCGTCCCACTTCGGCCCGCCGACCGCGCCGAAGATCACGGCGTCGGCAGCCGTCGCCTTCGCCATGTCGCCTTCGCTGATCGAGACCTTGTGCGCGTCATAGGCGGAACCGCCGACCAGCCCCTGCTCGGTTTCGAAATGCGCGATACCTTGCGCGTTCAGCCAGTCGATCAGGCGTTTCACCTCCCCCATCACTTCGGGGCCGATGCCGTCGCCGGGGAGAAGCAGCAGTTTATGGGTCGCCATGGTTGTTACCTCAGGACTGGTTTTGTCGTCATTGCCGGGGCGAAAGTGCGAAGCACGTCTTCGAACTGGACGACCGGGCAATCCAGCTTTCTTGAAGAGGATGGATGCCCGGGTCGAGCCCGGGCATGACGAGAAGAAAATCCGCGCGGGAGTGCTAAAACGCCCAAGCACGATTGGCAACCCGCTTTGGACAGGCGACAATCCGCGATCAAGCCCGCACGAAGACGGATCCCAAAGAACACCCAATGACCGCAGCCGCCCTCTTTGCCTTCGCTTCAGCAATCTTCCTGGGCTCCGGCGTTGTCGCAGCACAGCTCGGATTGCGGACAGTCGAGCCGCTTTCGGGCGCCGCCATCAGCGTTCCCACTTTCACCCTGCTGTTCCTGCTGTTGTCGCCGCTATTGCTGTCCGGCGAACCCGTGGTCTGGCGGGGCTTGCCGATCTTCGCCGCCATCGGCCTCGTCTTCCCGGCCATGCTGACGTTTCTGACCTTTGCGTCCAACCGCGCACTGGGGCCGGTCGTCACCTCAACGCTCGGCAACCTCGCCCCGTTGTTCGCCGTGGCGCTGGCGGTCGTGCTGCTGCATGAGCCGCTGCAATCCCTGCAGCTCGCAGGCCTCGTCGTCGCGGTGATCGGCGCCGTGATCATTACCGTGACGCGCCCGCGCGATCTCGGCGACTGGCGGAGCTGGGCATTGCTGCTGCCGCTCGGCGGCGCGTTCGTGCGCGGCGTGATCCCGCCGGTCGTCAAGCTCGGGCTTGAGATTTGGCCGAGCCCGCTATGGGCCTGCCTGATCGGCTACATCATGTCGTCGATCGTCGTGCTGACGGTGCAACGTATCCGCAAGGGAAGTTTTGTCGCGGAAGGATCCCGGTCGGGACGGTTGTGGTTCTCCGCGACCGGCGTCCTGAACGGCTTGAGTGCGCTGAGCCTGTTTGCCGCTGTGCGCCACGGGCCCATCACGCTGGTCGCGCCATTGGCCGCGATCTATCCGCTCGTCACGCTGCTCCTGAGCGCGATCGCGCTCCGGCATGTGCGGATCACCGCGCGTATCGTGGCGGGAGCGGTGTTGACAGTCCTGGGCGTTGCGCTGGTGTTGATCGGCTAAGCAAAGCGCTTTCGAAGAAAACGCGTCAAACGAAAGCGCCATTGCGGGAATAACAAGACACCATTGCGACCGGCGCGCCTGTGCAAGTGCGACTTTGCCTGCCACAATGCAGTGCCTGCCGGAGTATTCTGTGAAAGCCGCCGACCATCCTTCGTCCACCATGCATCCCGGATGGCTGATCCTGATCGTGTCGCTCGCGCCCACGATCGGCCTTGGTATTGGCCGCTTCGCCTATTCGCTCGTCCTGCCGGACATGCGCGACTCCCTGCAGTGGTCGTATTCGGCGGCCGGCTTCATGAATACCGTCAACGCAGTCGGGTATCTCGCGGGCGCGCTGGTGGCGTCGCGGATGATCCGGCGCTTCGGCTTGCCCAAAACCGTCCGCTGGGGAACGCTGGCCGCCGTGCTCTCGCTGGCGCTGTGCGCTCTCTCGGGCAATTTCATCGTGCTGAGCGTTGCGCGATTGCTGGCCGGACTCGGCGCCGCAGGGGGATTCGTCGGCGGCGCTGCGCTGGCGGCAACCATCGCGCAGTCTCGTCCTGAGCGGGCGAATTTCCTGTTGAGCCTGTTTTACGCGGGGCCCGGGCTCGGCATCCTGTCATCGGGATTGGTCGCGCCGTTCGTGCTGCAGGCCTTCGGGCCGGGATCGTGGTGGATCGTGTGGTGGGCGCTGACGCTGCTCTCGGCGGTCCTGATCCTTCCGCTTCTGCTCACACCGTTGGACGCCAGTGCCGGAATAGCGAGCGCGGCGCCGATCGAATTCCATATCCGGCCGGTGTTGATCTATCTCATCGGCTACTTTCTGTTCGGCGCCGGCTACATCGCCTACATGACCTTCATGATCGCCTATGTCCGCGATGGCGGTGGCGGTGCAGCAGCACAAAGCACGTTCTGGAGCCTGATCGGCATCAGTGCGTTTTTCACGCCGTGGGTATGGCGCCGGGTACTGGCGCTGGATCGCGGTGGCCTCACCACCACGATCATTCTTGGCGTCAACGCCATCGGCGCGGCGCTACCGATCTTCGGGCATTCGCCGGTCCTGCTGGCGATATCGGCACTGGTGTTCGGCATCGCGTTCTTCGCGGTGGTCGGATCGACCACCGCCTTTGTGCGCTTCAACTACCCGCCATCGGCCTGGCCGACCGCGATTGCGGCGATGACCATTTCCTTCGGCATCGGCCAGACGCTGGGCCCGCTCGTGGTCGGCGCCATCACCGACGCAATGGGAAGCCTGTCGTTTGCGCTAAACGTGTCGGCCGCGATGCTGGCCGTGGGCGCGATTCTGTCAGCGTTTCAGAGGAAGCTCGTGCAGCGACCCGACTAAACTACCGCTCGTTGACGAGCCTCCCGCACATCTTCTGAATTGCCGCTGCGGTCTCGTCAGGCTGCAATGTAGCATGAAGATGCGTGCCCTTGATTCGCATCACCGGCCAACGGCGCCGTTGCGCTTCATCCGCAGCGTGGTCATAAAAAGCCGATGTCTGGATATATCCAGCAGCAGTGTGGCCCCAGGGCGCAAGATCAATCGTGTCCTCGAACCACGCGCGCGAGACGCGCGGCTGATCTTTCTCGAACGTTGCGAAGGCATCGGCGTCACGCGCAAGCTCATCGATGCCGGTAAAGGGACGCCGGGGATGATCTCGCCACCAATCCGACCATAGCGGCAAGCGCCCGTCACGGCCGGCGAGACTTCGCTACAAATTGGCGAAATGAATCCCTGCCGGGCGGGACGGGTCCGCTCTCGGCAGGAGTTTCGCCGTCCACCATGATCAGACCACACACGGGCATTCTCGCCGCCATGTCTGCGATTACCGTGGTTGCGAGGCTATGGCCAACAAGGATCGGCGTCGCCTCGGGCGACACAAGCCTGGCATAATGCAAGGACAACTCCCTCCACGGCGGCAGCGTGCCAGACATCGCGAGGACATCCGGGACGTGGACGCGCCAGCCCGACGCCCGAAGCCGATCCGCCGTCGGCCTCCAGCTTGAAGCACCGACCATTGGCCCGGTTACGAGCACGAGATCAGGCTGGCTTCCGCGATCCGCGACGTCCGGGGAATCAGCGGAAGGCCTGCTGGATTGATGTGTAGAGGCTCGAAATCATTGACTATCTCCGTTTCGATAACGCGGGGGAGCGGCGCGCTGCGAGCATCTGACCGGGGCCTTTCAATTCGTCCAATCGATTGATATCATCATACCCATGCATACTGTGAATTTAGCCTCCGTTGATATGAACCTGCTGGTAATGCTCGAGGCGCTGCTCGACGAGGCGCATGTACGGCGCGCGGGAGAGCGCGTCGGTCTTTCTCAACCTGCGGCAAGCCACGCGCTGGCCCGCTTGCGCGATCTGTTCGCCGACCCACTTCTTGTTCGGATCGGGACGACGATGGCGCGCACCCCAAAAGCCGAAGCCCTTCGCAAGCCGCTCGCTGACTTCGTGGGAAGCGCAAGGGCGGTGCTGAGCATGGAACAGTTCGTTCCGCAGACCAGTAGGCGCAGGTTCCGCATCATGCTGCCCGATCTAGTCTGCAATCTATTGATGCCATCGGTGATCGAACGCCTGTCGAAGACCGCGCCAGGCATCCGCGTCGATCTCATCCCCTGGCGCGGGCCGGCATTGTTGACGGATCGGGCGCTAAAAGAGATAGATTTTTTCGTCACGTCGCAGAACCGCGAGTATCCGGGGTTTACACAGTTGCCGCTTTACGAGGACAAAGACACCCTGGCCGTCCGAGCGGGACACCCGGGCAAGCGCCTGCTTTCAACAGTGAAAGGCTTCCATGCGCACCAGCATGTATCCGTGATCGGCGCCGGCGAAGCCCGCGATGAGCTTGATGAGTGGCTCGACAAGGTTGGCTTGCAACGAACGGTCGTCGCCGCTGCGCCGAGCCATCTGCTTGCGCTACGCATTGCCGCCGCCACGGATCTCGTCGCCTTCGTTCCGAGGCGATTTGCCGCCGCGCACAAGACCGGGATGAATCTGGCTTTGGTGAAACCGCCGATCGACCCCGGCGTGGACGTGCAAAACCTTTTTGTGCCGATGCGCGCAGTCGCCGACGATGGGGCGATCTGGATGAGGGGGCTGTTCACGCACACGGTCAGGATGATCTAACGCGGGCGTTCCGTAATCCTCTCGGCCGCTGGCCGCCCACCTTCCGCGTCAATTCCCACTAAACGAATTATATCCCTGGTCTTCCCAGAATCCGCCCTTGTAGTCGTTGGTGACTTCCATCGAGAGCACGTATTTCGGATTTTTGAAGCCGAGTTTTGTCGGCACCCTGATCTTCATCGGGAAACCGTAGGCCGTGGGAAGTATCTCATCGCCGAATTTGAATGTCATCTGGGTCTGCGCGTGCAATGCGGTGGGCATGTCGAGCGGTGAGTTGTAGCCTTCCTTGTCGGCGCACTGGAACCAGACATATTTGGCGCGGGTGTCGGCGCCGATTATTTTAAGGAAATCGCGCAGCGGCGTTCCGGTCCAGCTACCGATCGCGCTCCAGCCCTCGACGCAGATGTGACGGGTCACCTGCTTGACCTGCGGCAACTTGTAGAGTTCCTCCAGCGTCCACGGCTTCTTGTTCTCGACGAGGCCGCGCACTTCGAGCTTCCACGTCTTGCCGTCGACCTCGGGCGCATCGTCGATGTCGTAATAGGCGTTGAACGGAAACGGCTTTGTGATCGCGCTTTCCGGAAAGGTCGGCGCCAGCGCATCGGGATTGAACATCCAGGCCTGCACGCCGTCATTGAACTTTGAAATCTTCTTCAGCATATCCTCGGCCGAGAAACTGTCCGACACGTCGCAGCCGGTCAGCAGCGTCAGCGCGCCGAGGCTGGCGCCGCCGGAGATAAAGCGACGTCGCGTGAGATCCGGCATCGTCTTGATGGCGTCCTTGACCAGAAGCGTCTTGTCGACGCCGGGGATCAGAAGTTTGCGCATGCGGCCCATAGTCAGTCTCCTAATCAGCGTCCGATGATCATGGCGCGCAGACTCTTCGGTACCAGAAACGCGAGCGCGACATGCACCACCAGGAAAGCGCAGATGGCGGCCATGCAGATGAAGTGGACGTAACGCGCAGCGTCGTAGCCGCCGAACAGTGCGGTCAGCCATTGCAACTGCACCGGCTTCCAGATCGACAGGCCAGAGAGCACGATGACGACACCGACGACGATGATGCCGGCATAGAGCAGCTTCTGAACGTAATTATACTTGCTCAGATCCTCGTGGGATAATTTGCCTGTAAGAGCCGCCTTGGTATCGGCAATGACACCCGTTGGCGTAATCGGCAGCAGCTTCTTGCGGAAGCGGCCGGTGGCAAATCCGAGCGCCAGATAGATCAGGCCGTTGACCATCAACAACCACATCGCGGCGAAATGCCAAAGCAGCGCACCGCCGAGCCAGCCGCCCAGCGTGATACTGCTCGCAAAGCGGAAGTTGAACAGCGGCGAGGCGTTGTAGATCTGCCAACCCGACATGATCATCAGGACCATTGCGACGGCGTTGGTCCAGTGCAGAATCCGCACCCAGGCCGGCTGAATGACTTTCGCCGCAGTGGGGCTGGCGTGCTCTTCGCTGACTGTAAGCGCCGACATGGCTATTTCCTGGCTCGAAATTCGTTACCGTATTATACGCGCGGAACCGGGTTTCCGTTACTGCCGTTCGCTCTATCAGATCAATGCCTAGAGTGCATTGCGGTCACAAAAAAGCGAGCCGGGTTGCCCCGGCTCGCCGCGAATACACCCTGTTCGGGACTAAACAGGCGTGTCCGGTGTCACGAGGCCGGCATCAGCACGGTATCCACCACATGGATCACGCCGTTCGACTGATTGACGTTCGAGATCGTCACCATCGAGGTTCCGCCCTTGGCGTCGACGATCCAGATCTTGCCGTCCTGGTGCTTCACTGTCAGTTCTTCGCCTTCGGCGGTCTTGAGCTTCTTGCCCTCGGTGAGGGCCGACGCCTCAAGCTTGCCCGGCACCACGTGGTAGGTCAGGATCTTGGTCAGCGTTGCCTTGTTCTCAGGCTTGACCAGCGTGTCGACGGTGCCGGCCGGCAACTTGCCGAACGCGGTGTTGGTCGGCGCGAACACCGTGAACGGGCCCTTGCTTTCCAGCGTTTCGACCAGACCGGCAGCCTTCACCGCGGCAACCAGCGTGGTGTGGTCCTTGGAGTTGACGGCGTTCTGAACGATGTTCTTGGACGGGAACATCGCGGCGCCGCCGACCATCACGGTCTTTTCCTGCGCGCTGACCGGCGCGGTGATGGTGGCAGTGAGAGCCAGCGCGCCGAGCGCGGCGGCGGACAGAAATGCAATACGCTTCGACATGGATCTTCTCCCGATGATTGAGCTGGCCGGCGGGATATCCGCCGGCGGTGAAAAACAACGACGGGGTTGATTGGGGGATCGTCGTCGTTGGGCCGAGCTACGGGAGGTTTTTGCTGCGGTTTCGGGAAATAATTTATCGTGATGTCTGAAACTATTTTCCGCGTGGATCGTGGGGCGGCGTTGCGGAACAAATCTCACGTCCTCCCGGCGAATGCCGGGACGACGGAAAGTTCGACGACATCTAATTTCCACTCCACGGAAATGACGCGTGCACCGCCGCGAGCAATCTGCTTGCCGCAATCTCCGAGTTAGTCCAGCCTGAAGCATCCCGGCACCGCGCGCAAAAGGATGCCGGCAAGAAAAGCGCCGACAAAGGTGCGGCGCGTGTGGGAGGCGACATGAGCAGCATCACGGCAGATGGACTGGCCGCGCCTGTGGCAAGTCCTGCGGGCGGAGAAGTTGGACCGCTGGAACAGAAGCATCTTCAATACGCCAATTATCGCGCGGTCGCCGGAAGCGGCGAGATCACCAAGACGCATTGGCATATCGCGAGTGCCAACGCGCTCGGCTGGGGCTTTGACGGGATGGACGGCGTGATTTTTGCGCTGATCTCGCCGCTGGTGATCAAGGAATTCGCGCTCACCGTTCCCGAATATCGTTCCGGCCTGCAGATCGCGTTGTTCTTTGGCATCGCCGGATTGTATTTCTGGCCATGGCTGTCCGACCGGCTCGGGCGGCGCACGCTGCTCGCGGTCAACATCGCGCTGTTTTCGCTGTTGATGCCGGTTGCCGCGATGTCGCCGACCTTCGCCACCTTCGTCATCGCGCGCTCGATGGTCGGCTTCGCGCTGAACGGCGAATGGTCGCTTGGGTCGATGCTGGTGGCCGAGACATGGCCGGCGCGGCTGCGGGGGCGCGTCATCAGCATGACGCGCTCGACCTGGTGCCTCGGCGCATCGCTCGCCGGCGGCATCACCGGGCTCGTCGCCGCCAATTACGGCTGGCGTATTGCCGTGATGGTACCGGGCGTGATCGCACTGCTCGCGATTTACGTGCGCGCCACCTGCCCGGAATCGCCCTATTGGGTGCGCGCGCAGGATCGCAAGCAGCGCATCTCGGAAACCTTGTCGCGCGGCGGCCAGGTCAGCGATGAAGACAGCGCGTGGTTCGGAAAGGCGAAATCGGTCGGCATCCGTCAGGTGTTCTTGCCGGACGTGCTGCCCAACACGCTGGTGGCGCTGTTCGTGGCGTGCTGCAGCACCTGCATTTTCGGCACCGTCGGCGGCTGGATGCCGCTTTATCTCGCGACCGAAAAGCACTGGTCGACCGCCGAATACAGCATGTTCTACGTGTTCTGGGGCATTTCGGGATTCCTCGGCCTCTGCGTCGCAGGTTGGCTCGCCGACAAGATCGGCCGGCGGCTGGCCTTCGTGGTGACGCTGATCGAGGGCGCGATCTTCATGACGCTATGGGTTTACACCGAGAACCATTTGCTGCTGTGGGTGTTTGGCCTCGCCTGGAGCTTCGGCTTCCTCGGCTTCTGGGGACCGAGCACGACGCTGACGGCCGAAGTGTTCCCGACTCGGATTCGGGGGGCGGCCAATGGCGTGGTGTGGGCGATCGCCTATTTCGTCGGCTTCGTGCTGTTTCCGTTCGTCACCGTAGCACTTCAGCAGCACACCGGATCGTTCGCGCTGTCCTTCCTCTGCATCCCCGTGCTGATGGTCGCGATGGCCATCGGCGTGACGATGATGGTGCCGGAACATTCCGGCAAGGAGCTGAACGAGATTATTGTGTGAGGGTGGAAGTAGGGTACGCGGCGGCTATCTAAACGGACTGAGATCCCTGCAACAAATCTTGCCAAGTTGTTGTCGCCCGTTCAGACAACCTGCTAGTCTAGTGCTTTGCGAGTGAGACTCGGAAGACGATGGGGAATTCTTACTATGAGCTACGCAAGGTGCAACTGCGGTGCAGTCACGCTCTCGCTTCCGGAAGAACCGTCCAAGATAGTCGTTGCTTGTCACTGCATCGACTGTCAACGCCGAACCGGCGCGCCGTTCGGTGTAGGCGCTTATTACCCCGCAGAGGTTGTCACCATTTCAGGAACCTCAAAAGAGTTCACGCATGCCGCCGCAAGCGGCGGGGAAATGCATAACTACTTTTGTCCACAGTGCGGATCAACAGTCTATTGGAAAGTCACTAACTTGCCTTCGATGATCGGTGTTGCAGTCGGCTCGATGGCAAATCCAAAATACCCGGCCCCCGTCATATCGGTCTTTGAGCAATCGAACCTTTGATCATCTCCCCTTGCCCGGATGCAGCGACCAGCGATGTCGGCTTGCTTAGGCGCGAGATTCCGTGTTCGGGAATGGGCCATCGTAACGGTGCAGTTCGCGCCAAGCAGCAATTGTCCCATCGGCTTACCGACCAGAATGGAGCGTCCGATCACGATGGCGTCGAGGCCGGAGAGATCGCCGAGTTGATCCTTGAGGAGCATGAGGCAGCCGAGCGGCGTGCAGGAAGTCATGCAGGGAAGCCCCGCCACGAGACGACCGGCGCTCACGACGTGCAGCCCGTCGACATCCTTGCCGGGGTCGACCGCCGAGACGACGGCAAGCTCGTCGATATGCTTGGGGAGGGGAAGTTGGACGAGAATGCCGTCCACGGCATCGTTCGCGTTCAGCTCTGCCACAAGCTCGAGCAGATGTTCCTGGGTGGTGTTCTCCGGGAGGATATGCTGGAAACTTTCCATTCCAAGTTCGAGGGCTTTTCGACCCTTGTTGCGAACATAAATTTCGCTGGCTGGATCGCTGCCGACCAACACGACGGCGAGCCCGGGAACTCGGCCCGTCTCCGATTGAAAGGGGCAAAGGCGCGCTTGCGCCGTGCCCACCATGACGATTGACCGTGCAAGGTGGTGGGCACGCTTTCGCTTTGCCCACCCTACGCAATCAAACCTAATCCCGGCTATGCGGCGTCTGGATAAAGCCCCTGTTGTGGGTCGGGCTGATCAAGATCTCGTTCATGCAAACGCGCGGCGGCATGCTGGCGACGAAGGCGATGGTGCGGCCGCAATCTTCGGGCTGCAGCATCCTGGCCTGCTCCGCCTCCGACGGCACCACCGGCCGCAGCTTCAGGATCGGGGTCGCGACTTCGCCGGGCGACAGGCAGCAGGCGCGCAGACCGTTGACGCATTCGTCCATGTTGAAGGAGTGGGTCAGCGCCAGCACCGCATGCTTTGTGGTGGTGTAGGCCGGACCCGGCATCTTGGATACGTGACGGCCGGCCCAGGATGCGACATTGATGATACAGCCGTCCTTTTGCTTGCGCATCGCGGGCAGCACCGCACGCATGCAATAGAGCACGCCGTTGAGATTGATCTCGACCAGCTTGTCCCAGCCTTCCAGCTCCATATCGGCCCAGCTTCGCTTCGGCACGTTGATGCCAGCGCTGTTGACCAGGAGGTCGATCCGGCCGTGTTTCGCCAGAATCTGGTCCGCCGCCTTGTTCACAACGGCCTTGTTGCTGACATCGAGCGCGATGGCCTCGGCCGTGCCGCCTTTTTTGGCGATGTTCGCCACCACGCGATCGAGTTCTTCCTTGCGGCGCCCCGAAACCACCACGATCCAGCCGTCCGCCGCCAGCGCCTCCGCGCCCGCCTCGCCAATCCCGCTACCACCGCCCGTTACCCAGGCCACGCGTTTCCCGCTATTTGACATGCAAACTGTCTCCGTTGCTTTGTGAAGGGCCTTTTTGCTAATCCAGCCAGCGAAATTTCCCGGCTATCGCCCCCTTAGGGAATGTTGCATGAACACGACCGCCAACGCCAACCTGTTTTCCCGCCTGTTCGACAATCTCGACGATCCGAACCGGCTCGCGATCGAGATGCTCGATGGCGCGCGCATCAGCTATGGCGACCTGATCGCCCGCGCCGGCCAGATGGCGAATGTGCTGGTTTCCCGCGGCGTCAAACCCGGCGACCGCGTCGCCGCGCAGACCGAAAAATCGGTGCCGGGCCTCGTGCTCTATCTCGCTACCGTGCGTGCGGGCGCGGTCTATCTGCCGCTCAACACCGCCTACACGCTGAACGAGCTTGATTACTTCATTGGCGACGCCGAACCGTCGCTGGTGGTGTGCGATCCCTCGAAGGCCGAGGGCATCGGCACGATCGCGGCAAAAGTCGGCGCCAAGGTGGAAACGCTCGATGCCAATGGCAAGGGATCGCTGACGGATGCCGCCGCCAAGGCAAGTGCGGAATTCAAAACCGTCGCCCGCGCGAACGACGACCTCGCCGCGATCCTCTATACGTCCGGCACCACCGGCCGCTCCAAAGGCGCGATGCTGACGCATGACAATCTCGCATCGAACTCCTTCAGTCTCGTCGATTATTGGCGCTTCACCGACAAGGACGTGCTGATCCACGCGCTGCCGATCTATCACACCCACGGCCTGTTCGTGGCGAGCAACGTGACGCTGTTCGCGCGCGCCTCGATGATCTTCCTGCCCAAACTCGACCCCGACCTCATCATCAAGCTGATGGCGCGCGCCACCGTGATGATGGGCGTACCGACCTTCTATACGCGACTGCTGCAGAGCCCGGCGCTGACGAAGGAGTCCACCAAACACATGCGGCTGTTCATTTCGGGCTCCGCGCCGCTGCTCGCCGATACCCACCGCGAATGGTCGGCGCGCACCGGTTTTGCCATCCTCGAACGTTATGGCATGACCGAAACCAACATGAACACCTCGAACCCCTACGACGGCGACCGCGTGCCCGGCGCCGTCGGCCATCCGCTGCCCGGCGTCTCCGTGCGCGTCACCGATCCCGAGACCGGCAAGGAACTGGCGCGCGACACCATCGGCATGATCGAGGTCAAGGGTCCGAACGTTTTCAAGGGCTATTGGCGGATGCCGGAAAAAACCAAATCCGAATTCCGCGACGATGGCTTCTTCATCACCGGCGATCTCGGCAAGATCGATAATCAGGGCTATGTGCACATTCTCGGCCGCGGCAAGGATCTTGTCATCTCCGGCGGCTTCAACGTCTATCCGAAGGAAATCGAGAGCGAGATCGACGCCATGCCGGGCGTGATCGAATCCGCCGTGATCGGCGTACCGCATGCCGATTTCGGCGAAGGCGTCACCGCTGTGGTGGTCTGCAACAAGGGGGCCGACGTCACCGAAGCGGGCGTGCTGAAGGCGCTCGACGGCAGACTGGCGAAATTCAAGATGCCGAAGCGCGTATTCGTCGTCGACGAATTGCCGCGCAATGCCATGGGCAAGGTGCAGAAGAATATTTTGCGCGACACCTACGGGAAAATTTACGCGAAATAGCAGGTGCGGCGTAGCCAATCCCGAAGGCAGCGGTCATGGATCAAAAACAGGCTACGGAGATTCTCGAACATTTGCTTGAGGCTGCCCACGAACTCGATGAGGCGAAAGCAGCCGCCGCCGTTCTTGCAGAACAGGATGAAGATGCCGCCTCTTTAAAAGCGCTCGTCATTGGGCTGAATTCCGAACTACTGGGATTGATGTTTGATCGGTTTCCGGACTTGATGCCGTTTGAGGAGTTTCCAGCGATCAGCAGCGGGCTCCGATGGGATGAGGTTAAGCTTGGACCATCCGTAACCGAATCCGATCTCGACGGAATCATTTTTTCGTTCCTGAAGCCGCGGCCGCAAAAGATGGCGCTCGTCGTCCTCCTGGCCATCAAACGCTGCGAAGAGCTTGGCTTGCCGATTAGCGACGAGGCAATCGCCGCACGCCTGCAAATATTGGCGGATTCCGATCGCATCGAAGGGTTCGGCGATCTTCGCAAATGGCGTCACAGCGAAGTACGCCTGAAGGATTAGCTATTACGACCGCTATATCAGACTTATCACAAACCGGCTGCCGACGATGAACAGGTAGGAGCCGAACGAGATCTCCAGCATCCGCTTCGACATCGCATGCGCGGCGCGCACGCCGAGGGGTGCCACCAAAAGGCTGGTCGGCATCACCAGAAGCGCGCCGATCAGCGACACGTAACCGATCGCAAACGGCAATTGCAGCGCCGCGACGTCCGGATAGCGCGCGGCCGCGGGCCAGCCGGCATAGACGTAGCCGAGCGCGCCGGGGATCGAGATCAGCACGGCTAGCGCCGAGGAGGTCGCGACCGCCTGATGGATCGGCCGGCCGTAGAACGTCATCAGCAAATTCGCGAACAGGCCGCCGCCGACCCCCATCAGCGTCGACAGCAGCCCGATGAAGAAACCATAGAGCCGCATCAGCGGCCCCTTCGGAACGTCGTCGCCGAACTTCCAGCCATCCCGCGCCAGCAGCAGCCGGGCGGCAGCGGACCATGCCACGCAGACGAACACGATCTTGAACAGCCGCTCCGGCGCGTAACGCGCGGTGACACTGCCAGCAGCGACACCGATCACGATCGGCAGCCACCACAGCTTGAGGATGCCCATATCGACCGCGCCGCGGGCGTAATGGGCGCGGAACGAGCTGATCGAGGTCGGGATGATGATGGCAAGCGAGGTGCCGATGCAGAGCGGCATCCGCACCTCCAGCGGCACGCCGGCGAGACGGAAGCACTCGTAGAACACCGGCACCAGGATCGCGCCGCCGCCGATCCCGAAAATGCCGGCGAAAAACCCCGACAGCGCGCCGACCGCCACCAGCATCAGCGCCAGTTCGACAAGCTCGGCGAAGTTAAGCCCGGCGATTGTCATCTGCGGTTTCCTTCCCCGGTGCGCCGAGCCTACGCGCGTTCATGAATCGTGCTTCAGGTATACCAGCCAATTAGCCTCGGCATAGCTTTGTCAATGCCTGCAATTGCAGGCTCCCCACATAGGTATGAACGGCCATTCGCTATTGATGATTTTGGTCGTTGCGCTCGCTGTTTCGACTTCGTAAATAGAATTACTCCACCGCGATCCCCGATGGGCCGCAACCCGGGCCCCGCCAACTGTCAAAGCCGCCGATGACCGCCAGGATCGAACGACCGCTATCCCCACATCTGCAGACCTATCGCTGGACGCTGACGATGGCGCTGTCCATCGTCCATCGCGCCACCGGCGTTGCGCTGTATTTCGGCACGCTTTTGCTGGCCTGGTGGCTGATCGCTGCAGCCTCTGGCCCGGGCGCCTATGCCAATGTGCAGGCCTTTACCGGCAGCATCATCGGCAAGCTGATCGTGTTCGGCTACACATGGGCGCTGCTGCATCATCTGCTCAGCGGTCTCAGGCATTTCGTCTGGGACCTCGGCTACGGCTACAAGGCCAACGAGCGCGAGGGGCTGACCTGGGGCGCGCTGATCGGCGGGATTTCACTGACGGTGCTGGTGTGGATCGTCGCCTATACGATCGGAGGCGGCCGATGAGCGGGCCAAACTCACCCTCGATGCGCACGCCGCTGGCGCGCGTCCGCAATCTCGGCTCGTCGCATTCCGGTACCAAGGATTTCTGGCGCCAGCGCCTCACCGCGGTGGCGATGACGCTGCTGATCGTGCCCGTCATCGTGATCGTGCTGATGCTGATCGGCCGCAACCAGGCCGGTGCGGCGCAAATTCTCGGCTCGCCGCCGATCGCGATCATCCTGTTGCTGTTCATCATTGCCAGCGCCTGGCACATGAAGATCGGCATGCAGGTCGTGATCGAGGACTACGTGCATAACGAGAAGGTGAAACTCGCCAGCGTGATGGCCAACAACTTCTTTTGTATCGCAGTGGCGCTGGCCTCGATCTACGCCATTCTGAAATTGTCATCGGGAGTATAACCCATGGCCAGTGATGGTAACGGCAAGGCCAGCAACGGCAGTGGCGGAATCGGAAGCGGTCCTGCGACCAACGGAAAAGCCTATCCGATCGAAGACCACACCTACGACGTCGTGGTGGTCGGCGCCGGCGGCGCCGGCTTGCGCGCCGTGGTCGGCTGCAGCGAAGCGGGCCTGCGCACCGCCTGCATCACAAAGGTGTTTCCGACCCGCTCGCACACGGTCGCCGCCCAAGGCGGCATTTCCGCAGCGCTCGGCAACATGCACCAGGACGACTGGCGCTGGCACATGTACGACACCGTCAAGGGGTCGGACTGGCTCGGCGACCAGGACGCCATCGAATACATGGTGCGCAACGCGCCCGAAGCCGTCTACGAGCTGGAGCATTGGGGCGTGCCGTTCTCGCGCACCGAGGACGGCAAGATCTATCAGCGCCCGTTCGGCGGCATGACGCTGGACTACGGCAAGGGCCAGGCGCAACGCACCTGCGCCGCCGCCGACCGCACCGGCCATGCCATGCTGCACACGATGTACGGCCAGGCGCTGCGCCACTCGGCCGAATTCTACATCGAATTCTTCGCCATCGACCTGATCATGGACGACCAGGGTGTCTGCCGCGGCGTGATCGCGCTCAAGCTCGACGACGGCACGCTGCACCGATTCCGCGCCCAGACCACGATTCTGGCCACCGGCGGCTACGGCCGCGCCTATGCCTCCTGCACCTCGGCGCATACCTGCACCGGTGACGGCGGCGCGATGGCGCTGCGTGCCGGCCTGCCGCTGCAGGACATGGAATTCGTTCAGTTCCACCCGACCGGCATCTACGGCTCGGGCTGCCTCGTCACCGAAGGCGCCCGCGGCGAAGGCGGCTATCTCGTCAATTCCGAGGGCGAGCGTTTCATGGAGCGCTATGCGCCCTCCGCCAAGGATCTCGCCTCCCGCGACGTAGTCTCGCGCGCGATGACGATCGAAATCCGCGAAGGCCGCGGCGTCGGCAAGAAGAAAGACCACATCTATCTGCACCTCGATCATCTCGATCCCAAGGTGCTGCAGGAAAGGCTGCCGGGCATTTCCGAATCGGCGAAGATTTTCGCCAATGTCGACGTCACCCGCGAGCCGATCCCGATCCTGCCGACCGTGCACTACAACATGGGCGGCATTCCCACCAATTATCACGGCGAAGTCCTGACCAAGACCAATGGCGACGACAACGCCACCGTGCCGGGCCTGATGGCGCTTGGCGAAGCGGCCTGCGTCTCCGTGCACGGCGCCAACCGCCTCGGCTCCAATTCGCTGATCGACCTCGTGGTGTTCGGCCGCGCGGCAGCGCTGCGTTGCGCGGAAAAGCTGACGCCGAACGGCAAACAGCCGGAATTGCCGGAAGGCTCCGCCGACAAGGCGCTCGGACGGCTCGATCACTATCGCTACGCTTCCGGCGGCACGCCGACTGCGAAGCTGCGCGACAGCATGCAGCATGTGATGCAGAACAATTGCGCGGTGTTCCGCACCGGCGACGTCCTGCACGAAGGCCAGAACCTGATCCACAAGGTGCACGGCGGCATCGGCGACGTCTCTACCGCTGATCGCTCGCTGGTCTGGAATTCCGACCTGATCGAGACGCTCGAGTTCGACAATCTGATCGTGCAGGCGGTGGTGACGATGGACTCGGCGGCAAACCGCACCGAGAGCCGCGGCGCGCATGCGCGCGAGGATTTTTCCACGCGCGACGACAAGAACTGGATGAAGCACACGCTGGCGTGGATCGACGGTGGCGGCAAGACGTCGATCGATTATCGCCCGGTGCATGATTACACGATGACCAATGACGTGCAGTACATCCCGCCGAAGGCGCGGGTGTACTGAGCAAAACAAACACCCGTCATTCCGGGATGGTCCGAAGGACCAGACCCGGAATCTCGAGATTCTCGAATGTGCGGAGCACATTCCAGTTCGATGCTTCGCATCGCCCCGGAATGACGAAAGGTTAGAATAATGGCTGAATTTGCGCTCCCGAAAAATTCAAGGATCACCGGCGGCAGGACCTGGCCGAAGCCGGCTGGTGCGGCCGAGACGCGCGAGTTCAGGGTGTATCGGTGGAATCCGGACGACGGCAAAAATCCGAGCGTCGACACCTATCACATCGACACCGCCGAATGCGGACCGATGGTGCTGGACGGCCTGATCTGGATCAAGAACCACATCGACCCGACGCTGACCTTCCGCCGCTCCTGCCGTGAAGGCGTCTGCGGTTCCTGCGCCATGAACATCGACGGCCAGAATACGCTCGCCTGCACCAAGTCGATGCACGACGTGAAGGACGGTGCGGTGAAGATCAATCCGCTGCCGCATCAGCCTGTCGTAAAAGACCTGGTGCCCGACCTCACCAATTTCTACGCGCAATATGCTTCGATCGAGCCGTGGCTGAAGACGACCACGCCGACGCCGCAGAAGGAATGGAAGCAGAGCCACGAGGACCGCGAAAAGCTCGACGGCCTCTACGAATGCATCCTCTGCGCCTGCTGCTCGACCTCATGTCCGAGCTATTGGTGGAATAGCGAGCGCTTTCTGGGCCCCGCGGCGCTGCTGCAGGCGACGCGCTGGGTCAAGGATTCTCGCGACGAAGCCACCGGCGAGCGGCTCGACAATCTCGAAGATCCATTCCGGCTCTATCGCTGCCACACCATCATGAACTGCGCCAAGGCCTGCCCGAAGGGCCTCAACCCGTCGGAAGCCATCGCCGAACTCAAGATGAAGATGGTCGAGCGGCAGATCTAATCTCCCGCCATTCCCGTAACCCATGCTGAGACGTAAGGCCGCAGAATCGCGCCGGTCGGCCTACATGCACGGAATCACAGGCGATTCATCGACATTGGAATTGCTCTAAAGCATTGGTAACACAACGCTTTCATTGACAATCCCCGCTGTATTGATTGCTTGCGAGCACACCGCGATCGGTATCGCGTTTGCTCTATCTGCAAGGGAGATTTTTATGAAAGCGTTCGTCAAGGCTTCGGCCGTGTTGGCCATATCGTTCGGCGTGACGGCTGCGGCACCGGCGCTCGCCGACGGCTACAAGGACTGCACCAAGCTGGACAAGGCATCGTGGAAGCCGGCGAGCGAGGCCGAAGCCAAGGCCAAGGCGCTTGGTTACGAAGTGCGCCGTTCCAAGATCGAAGGCACGTGCTACGAGGTTTATGGGGTCAAGGAAGGCAAGCTGTTCGAGCTGTTCTACAGCCCCGAGGATCTCAGCCTGAAGCACACCATTGCCAAATAATCCAGACAAGTAACGCCCAAGCAACCCGCTCGCGCTTGCCCGAATCCGAAGCCAAGCAATCCGCAGTTTCGCCATCTCCGGCGCGCTCAAGCGTGCCGGAGAGGATACTGGTATGGGACTGGCCGCTGCGCGCATATCATTGGGCGCTGGTGATCTTCGTTGTGATCGCCTGGTTCACGCCCAATAAATACGACAGTCTGCACCGGTTCGCCGGCTATACCGTGCTCGCCTTGATCGTATTCAGATTGGGCTGGGGCTTTCTCGGCTCCCGCTATTCGCAATTCCGCACGCTGAGGCGGCGGCTCCGCGCCATGCCGCAATATCTCCGGGATCTCCGGCATGGAAAGACCGGGCGATATCTCGGCCTTAACCCCGCGGGCGCAGCCATGCTGGTGGCTGTGCTGCTGCTGCTCGCGATATCGACCATCACCGGCTGGATGCAGGTCACGGTGCGGTTCTTCGGCGTGGGGTGGGTGGAAGACAGCCACGCTTATTCGTCCGATGCGGTCATGATCCTGATCCTCCTGCATGTGCTGGGGGTGCTGTTGATGTCTGTGCTGCAGCGGGAAAATCTGGTGCGCTCGATGATCACCGGCTGGAAGCGGCGTCACGCCGTTCGCCGCGATCCGGACCGATCCATGACGATTTTATGAAAACTGCCGGAATTCCAGCATTTTCGAGCGCAGTGGAAACCGGTTCGCGCGAAGAAAACGCGTCAAAACAAAAGGCTCGGGCCCGGCTCTGATTCAATTAGAGCGGGACTTCAGGTTCCCTTGCGCCCATCCACTTTGTTCGGCGCACCGTATTGCAGTAAGGTCGGCGAAGATTCGGAGCGCCCGTGCAGACTGCGCAACGTAATTCGCTAAGAATGCTGCAGTGGATGATGGTCGCTTCGCTGGCCCTCCCGCTGGCGCTGTTCGCCTTCGCTTCAGCCATTTCCTGGGTCTCGATAAACGAGACTGCGGATCGTGAAATCGCGCGGACGCTGGACGTCGTCCACGAACACGCGCTGAAGGTGTTCGAAACCATCGATCGCAGCCTGTCGGAGATCGCCGAAGTCATTCGCGGCATCCCCGATGCCGACATTGTTTCCCGCGAGCAAACGCTGCATGCGCGGCTGAAGCAGCTCGCCAATTCGCTGCCGCAGGTGAAATCGGCCTGGGTTTTCGACGCCAACGGACATGCACTGGTCAACAGCCTGGTGGTGCCGGCCCCCGAGATCGATTTCGCGGACCGTAATTACTTCAAGGCCCACATCTCCCGCGATGTCGGGATTTACATCGGCGATACACTGAAGCCGCGGCCGCCCTATCAGGGCGCGGCGTTTTTCGGCGTCAGCCGCCGCCGCTCGAACGAGGACGGTAGTTTCGCCGGTGTGATTCAGGCTTCGGTGCTGCCGGAATATTTCGAGAATTTTTATGCCCGGATCGGCAGCGAGCCTGGCAGCTTCTTTGCGCTCGGCCTGACCGACGGCACGGTGCTGGCCCGCTTCCCGGGCGTCGATCACGAGCTCCGGCTCGACCGCAATGGACCGGTCGGACAAAAGATCGCGGCGAACCCCACTGCCGGCCTCATGACCTTGAAGTCGCCGGCCGACGGCATCGAACGCCGGCTCGGTTATCAGCGGCTCGCCGAATATCCGATTTACATCAGCGCCGGCCTGGAGACATCGACGATACGCTCGCGCTGGTTCTCCACCGTGAGCCAGCATCTGATTTTCGGCGCTCCCGCCACCGCGCTGCTGTTTGTCCTGCTCGCATCGGCATTGCGGCGCACGCGGCATCTCTACGCCGAAGCCGACAAGCGGCTCGAGGCGGAGGAAGCGTTGAAACATGGCCAACGGCTGGAGGCGCTGGGGCAGCTCACCGGCGGCGTCGCGCATGACTTCAACAATTTGCTCACGGTGATCCGCGCCTCCACCGATATGTTGCGGCGGCCGGATCTGCCGGAGCCGCGGCGGCTGCGCTACATCGACGCGATCTCGGACACCGTGACGCGCGCTGCCCGATTGACAGGCCAATTGCTGGCGTTCGCACGGCGTCAGACGTTGAATCCGGAACTGTTCGACGTCGGCCAAAGCGTCCAGATGCTCGGCGAAATGATTCGCACGCTGATCGGCTCGCGCATCGAGGTAATCACGCAAGGGCCCGACCAGCCGTGTTTCATCAATGCCGATGCCGGCCAGTTCGAGACCGCAATGATCAACATGGCCGTCAACGCCCGCGACGCCATGAACGGCCAGGGCAAGCTCACGATTACCGTACGCACGGCAACCGAGTTGCGCACCGCCACGGCGCCGTCCAAGCACGGTTATGTGGCGGTGTCGGTCGCCGATACCGGCGTCGGAATTCCGCAAGAGCAGTTCGAGCGCATCTTCGAACCGTTCTACACCACCAAGCAGGTAGGCCAGGGCACCGGACTCGGTTTGTCGCAGGTATTCGGCTTCGCCAAGCAATCCGGCGGCGAAGTGGTCGTGACCAGCGACATCGGCAAAGGCAGTATCTTCACGCTGTATTTGCCGCGTGCGGCCGGCAACGCAAGCATCCCCCAGATGTCGGTGGACGACGCGCCGCCGATCGACGGAACGGGCATGTCGGTGCTCGTGGTCGAAGACAATATCGAAGTCGGAAAATTTGCCACCGTTGCGCTGGCCGAACTCGGCTACGGTACGACACTGGTCGAGAATGCCGCCCACGCGCTCGAAGAGCTGGCCATCGGTGCCCATCGTTTCGATGTGGTGTTCACCGATGTCGTGATGCCCGGAATGACCGGCATCGAACTCGCCCAGGAAATCCGTCGACACTATGCCGGTTTGCCGGTCGTGCTCGCCAGCGGCTACAGCCACGTGTTGTCGGAAAACGGCAGTTACGGTTTTGAGCTGTTGCAGAAGCCCTATTCGATCGAGCAGCTTTCGCGCGTCCTGCACAGGATCGGCCGCGGCCGGAAGGTGAAGCGGGGAAGCGAAGTGAGTTGAGTGCCGTCATTCCGGGCGATGCGAAGGATCAGACCTCACGATGCGCAATTGCGCATCGGGAATCTCGAGATTCCCAGATGTGCGATTGCGCATCTGAGTTCGATGCTGCGATCGCCTCGGAATGACGGCCCGCGCTGAACTCCGCGGGAACCTTCTGATTTCCCTCTCGTTATCGGCCATGGCCAAATCCGAAGTAAAGTCCAAACCGCCCGCGAAGAAACCCTCCGCGAAGAGATCCTCCGCGAAAGAAGCGGACTCCGACCAGAAATCAGAATTCGTCGACGTCACCGCCGAAGACGGCGATCACGTCGAAGCGCCGCCGCCGGAGGTCGTCGAGACCGATCCGGAATTATCGCCGGAGGAAGCCGAGCAGGCCCGCAAGGATTATTTGTTGACGCGCTTCTGGATCAGCGCGCGCGGATATTGGGGCAGCAACGGCGACCGGCTGGCGTGGTTGTTTACCATCGGGCTCTTGATCCTGATCGTCGTCAATGTCGGCTTTCAATACGGCATCAATGTCTGGAACAGGGCGATCTTCGATGCCATCGAGAAGCGCGATTCCGCCAGCGTATACTATCTCAGTGCAGTGTTTTTCCCGCTCGCGATCGGCAGCGTGCTGCTGGGGGTGGCGCAGGTGTTCGCGCGGATGGGCATCCAGCGCCGCTGGCGCGCATGGTTGACCAATTCCGTGATGACGCGCTGGCTGACCAACGGCCGCTACTACCAGCTCAACCTCGTCGGCGGCGACCACAAGAATCCGGAATACCGCATCGCCGAGGACCTTCGGATCGCAACCAACTCGCCGGTGGACTTTGTCGCCGGCGTGACATCCGCGCTCCTGTCCGCGGCGACCTTCATCGTCGTACTCTGGACCATCGGCGGCGCGCTGACGGTGACGATCGCCGGATCGACCGTCACCATTCCCGGCTTCCTTGTCATCGCAGCCGTGCTCTACGCCGTAATCGCCTCGGGTGCGATCATGGTTATCGGACGCCGCTTCGTGCAGATCTCCGAAGACAAGAATCAGGCCGAGGCTGAATACCGCTATACGCTTACTCGTGTGCGCGAGAACGGCGAGAGCATCGCGCTGCTCGGCGGCGAGGAGGAAGAGCGCGACGGCATCGAAAAGACATTTACAAAAGTGCTGCGGCAATGGGCTCGGCTCGCAGGCCAACACATGCGAACCACGCTGGTGTCGCAGGGCTCGGGCCTGATTGCGCCCGTTGTGCCGCTATTGCTGTGTGCGCCGAAATTCCTCGACGGCAGCATGACGCTCGGCCAGGTGATGCAGGCGGCCTCCGCCTTCACCATCGTGCAGACCGCCTTCGGCTGGCTGGTCGACAATTATCCCCGCCTCGCCGATTGGAACGCGTGCGCGCGCCGCATCGCCTCGCTGATGATGTCGCTGGACGGACTGGAGCGCGCCGAGCGCGGCGACGGCATCGGCCGGATCAAGCGCGGCGAGACCGAGGGTGACGCGATGCTCAGCCTGAACGATCTCTCGGTGACGCTCGACGACGGCACCGCGGTCGTGGACGAAACCGAAGTGGTGATCCAGCCCGGCGAGCGCCTGCTCGTCGCCGGCGAATCCGGCACCGGCAAAAGTACCTTGGTGCGCGCGCTCGCAGGGTTGTGGCCGTGGGGCGGCGGCAGCGTCAACTTCCATCCCGACCGGCGGCTCTTCATGTTGCCGCAAAAGCCCTACATCCCGTCCGGCACGCTACGCCGCGCGATCGCCTATCCCGGTGCCGCCGAGAACTGGAGCGCCGAGGAGATCAACGACGCCCTGCACAAGGTCGGCCTCGATCACCTCAAGGAGAAGATCGAGGAGGAAGCGCCGTGGGATCAAACGCTATCCGGCGGTGAAAAGCAGCGACTGGCGTTTGCCCGATTGCTCCTGCACAACCCCGACATCGTCGTGCTGGATGAAGCGACCTCCGCGCTCGACGAGAAGAGCCAGGACAAGATGATGGAGATGGTGACGAAGGCGCTTCCCAAGGCCACGATCGTCAGTGTCGCCCATCGCGCCGAACTGGAAGCCTTCCACAGCCGCAAGATCGTGCTGGAGCGGCGCAAGGGCGGCGCCAAACTCGTCAGCGACGTCGACCTGATCCCGCGCAAGGGCAATCGCCGCCTGCTCGGCCGCTTCCTGCGCCAGCGCAAGGGAACGAAGAAGGCGGCGTGACCTTTGCTTTTTCCTTACCGCTCGTTATCGCGTCAAATTCCGCTCAAGGACGAAACCGCCCAAATCCCAGGCTGCAACCTTGCAGACCTTCCCAAGTCTTTAGACATTAGCGGCGAGGGACCGCCGAAGGATGGCGGTCCCTCTGCAATCGGTCGGCGGGGTTGTGTGACGAACGGACAAAGCACATCGAACGCTAGAAAATGGAGGAAAGAGCAAATGACCTCTAACGGCAAAAACTTCTTCTTGGACATCCCGACGGCGAAGGGCCTCAAGATTGCTTTCATCGCCATCGTCGGCTTCATGGCAATGGGAGCCGTTCTGTACTATTTCGCTAACAAGGGCATCAACGATTACGTCGCGAAAGTCGGAGACTGCTTTATACAAGGCGCGTTAATCAGTATCCTCTTCGCAATCCTGAAGGCGATGATCGACAATGCCAAGTGGTGGCGGGTCTTGTGGCCCTTTTTCTTTTCGAGCAAATGGTGATCAGTCGTCAGTCCTTCCGAGAGCGTGAGGAACTGCCGGGACCGCGAGAAGGTGACCTGCCCGCGAAAACTTCGGCCGCACGTCCGCGCCACGCATGCCGCTGGCCGTGCCCGACGGGCAAATCAGCAAAAGCTGTCCAGCCCCATCCAGAAAAATATTCCGCTTTCGCCGTCGGGCAAATCAGCGCTACCAGCTCGCCCGTCTCGCGCCCACAGGAGGGGCGTATCGCGATCGTCACGGACGTAGGGCGCGGGATGCGGTGGACGTGCTGGCGCGCGCAAGACGAACGGCGCCAATGCGGACGGCGAAGTCGTGTGGTCCCGACGCCCCGACGCTGGCGTCAAGTTCTTGAGAGGCTAACGCCTTCTCAGGGGCGACGGTGGCAATCAAGCCCGGTCACCGAGGAGAGCACGATATAAGCCGTAAAACCATTGCGCAGGGAAGGCCGGAATGCCTCCGCTGAACCTGTATGCTCGTGTGCGTTTTGCTTTGTGCATCTTGCACATGAGACCGCGGGTGCAGCGTGCACCCGGTCTTCCCTGCGCCCTCTCTTTGAGGGCGAATGAATTTGCAAAACTCGGGCGCAGTGAGCCGCGAGATCGCGAAGCCATATTCAGTTGTCATCACCCGCGAAGGCGGGTGAACCAGTATTCCAGAGACAGCAGTGATTGAACCGATAAGCCGCGGCGTACTGGATACCCGCCTTCGCGGGTATGACGACGGTATGTGGAACACCGCTCTCTCCTCCGTCATTGCGAGGAGCACTCGCGACGACTTGTCCGCCGTAGCTCAGCGAGCGAAGGCGGAAGCAATCCATTCTTTCTTTGGCGCCATGGATTGCTTCGCTGCGCTCGCAATGACAAAAAAGAGCAACTATGCATGCGCTGCTTCCGCCGAGGACCATCGTTTGACAGCCGATAACGATCCGATACCCGCGCCGTTCGGCGCGTTCGCCCCGAATGCCGCGCAGGCTGCGATTATCCGCCTTGCGCATCGCTCGCGGCTGAAGCGCGGCGCGTTTCGTCCCTGGTTGTCGCGGCTGGTCAATCTGCTGCGCGGGGGACCGATCGACGTCCACTATCAGGGCGCACCGTTTCGGTTTTACCATCAGGCCAGCGCCACCGAGCGCGGCGCGCTGTTCAATCCCGATTACAATCTCGAAGAGCTGGATTTTCTGCGCGCGCATACTCCCACAAGCGGCGTATTCGTCGATGTCGGCGCCAATGTCGGCACCTATGCCATGGTGCTGGCCCGTCATGTCGGCGCTGAAGGCAAGGTGATTGCGATCGAACCGCATCCGGTCACCCATTCGCGGCTGGCGTTCAACAATGCAGCTTCACGCTATACGCAAGTGAAGCTGGTCGCAGCCGCTGCCGGCCCTGCGGATGGCGAACTGATGATCGAGACCGATGGCGACAACCTCGGCGCCAGCCATGTCGTCTCCGGCATGCCGTCGGCGGGCGCCATCAAGGTGCCATCGCTGCGGCTCGCGCGCATCCTGAGGGATGCCGGCGTCGCGAGCGTCGACGCACTCAAGATCGACATCGAGGGTTTCGAGGACCGCGCACTGATCCCCTTCTTCAAGGAGGCGCCGCAATCGCTTTGGCCGCGAGCGGTGGTGATCGAGCATTTGTCGCGTGAGGAATGGCAGCAGGACTGTGTCGCCGACATGCTCGCGCGCGGTTATGTCGAGACCGGCAAGACCCGCAGCAATACGCTGCTGGTGCGCAGTTCCCGTTAGTTCCAACATCGCATTGCAAGGAACATGGAAGCGACGACGCCGTTACCGATGATGCCGATCGAACCGCCAGAGATCCCGCCTGCGACACCCGGGCAACCGACCGAACCGCCGCAGGAGAGTCCGCCGGGCAATCCGCGGCCCGAGATACCACAGCCGATAACCGAACCCGGCCATCCGCCTCAGCCGCAGGAATTGCCGGGCAAGGTTCCCGACGAATTACCGGTGCGCGGGCCGAACGGACCGACTACGCCGAATCCTGCAGTCGATATGACGCGGGGACCGATATGACAGGGGACTATGTGAGTTAGGCTTTGAAAGCACTGCCTGAATGCGCAATGAATATTCGCGCGCCCAACCCATTGCATCGACGAAATAAAAGCGCTTTCGTTTTGCACACCCGCCACAATGCGGCCTAATGATTAGCCGTTGATCGACCTGCCGAATGCTCGGTGAAAGCCACTCCCTCGCTGCCAAGAATTTTCCGGGAACCAAGAACATCATGACAAACCTTCGCATCGTGCTGCTTGCCACGACCGCTCTGACGGTGACGCAATTTGCGGTCTCCGCATCGCATGCGCAAACCGCCCCGCTCGTCGTGGCGCAGGCCAAGGAAGATGTCGGCCCCGACGGAAAGCCGAGGAAACCCCCGCCGTCGCCGCCGCCTGCACGCCCTGCGCCGCCGGCAGCAGCACCGCCGCATCCAACACCGCCTCCGGCCGCGGCTCCGCCGCCACGCCCGGCACCGCCGCCACCGCCACCTGCTGCGGCCCCGCCGCCGCGTCCAACACCGCCACCTCCGCCGCCTGCTGCGGCTCCGCCGCCACGTCCAACACCGCCGCCTCCGCCGCCTGCTGCGGCCCCGCCGCCGCGACCAACACCGCCACCTCCGCCGCCTGCCGCGGCACCACCGCCGCGTCCGACGCCGCCACCTCCGCCGCCTGCTGCCGCGCCGCCGCCGCGTCCGACGCCGGCACCGCCCACAGCCGCTCCACCAACGGCTGCGCCACCGCCAACTCCTCCGACCGCGGCACCACCCGCACGCACGCCTCCGCCGACACCTCCGGCGGCGACGACCGCGCCTGTTGCTCCGGCTGCCCCAACCGCGCCGACGCCGCCTGCGGATACGCGCCAAAAAGGCATCCCGCCTGGTGGAGGTGCACAGCGCCCGCCAGGCGCACCACCGGCACCACCTGCGCCAGCTCCGGGGGCCACGCCTCCTGCGGCAGGAAGCACGGTACCAGCGACGCCTCCCGCAGGCGCAGCTCCGACAGCGCCGGGCGAACCGGGGCGTGCCGGGCGGCCTCCAGGTGCAGGTCCGGGTGCTGGTCCCGGCGCAAGTCCGGGCGCGCCTCCAGGTGGAGCTCCAGGTGCAGCTCCTCCCGCGGCGCCAACTGCCGTGCCGGGTGCGCCGAACGCTGCGCCACCAGCCGGCCAAACTCAAAACGCGCCGCCTACTGTGTCTCCGGCCTTCCGCCGCGCGCCTGAAATTACCACGCCGCTTCCAACTGCGCCGCCGCCTGCCGCCGGAGCGCTGACGCCGATCGCACCCGGTGCGGCGGTTACGGGTCCGCGCCGTCTCGAGGACTTCCGCGGCCAGCGCCGCGAGGTCCAGGAAGGCGGCCGGACCGTCATCACCGAACCCGGCAGGATCATCATTCGCGATCCGAGCGGGCAGCAATACGTCCGTCACAACGAACTCGATCGCTTCCGCTACGGTGCGCGTGACATCAAGACACAGATCGTCGGTGGCGAGAACCGCACCGTCGTGAGCAGGCCCGACGGCACGCAGATCATCACCGTGATCGGCCGCGACGGTCAGTTACTGCGCCGGATCCGCCGCGATAACCGGGGCCGCGAGATCATCATCATCGACAACAGCTACCGCGGTCCGCGCGGGGTCGGCGGGTTCTATGTCGCGCTGCCGCCGCCGGTGATCCGCATTCCCTATAATCGCTACATCGTCGATTCCGAGGATGCGCCGCCGGAGCTGCTCTACGACACCATGATTGCACCGCCGGTGGATCGGATCGAACGGCGCTATTCGCTCGATGAAATCCGCTACAGCCCGAACGTGCGTCAGTTGATGCCGAGCATCGACGTCGACACCATCAACTTCGAACTCGGATCCTGGGAAATCCCGCCGGATCAGGCGGCGAAGCTGCAGGCGATCGCGGACGGACTCAATCGGGCGATCCAGGCCAATCCGCGCGAGGTGTTCCTGATCGAGGGACACACCGATGCGGTCGGCAATGACGTCGACAATCTGTCGCTGTCGGACCGTCGCGCCGAATCCGCCGCTACACTGCTGACGCAGCAGTTCGCCGTGCCCGCGGAAAACCTGACCTCGCAAGGTTACGGCGAGCAGTACCTGAAGGAGCAGACCGACGGGCCGAGCCGGATCAACCGCCGCGTCACCATCCGCCGCATCACGCCGCTGCTCAACGGTGGCACGGCCTCGCTGCCGCCGCCTCCGCCCGGCACCGCGCCGCCACGGTGAGGCGTTCGCTCATCGGACGGCCGGGACTTCTCTCCCGGCCGTCGCGCACGACGACCGCTAGAGCGTGATGACTTTTCTTCGAATCGTCATCCCGCTCTATCTTCTTTGTTTGAGCATGATCTCCGCGCAAACGCTTCGCGTTTGTCGCGAGGGAAAACCGGTACCCACTTTTCCGGATCATGCTCTAATCCTTGTCGCTGTCGAGTTTGAAGATCTGCGCGCCATCCCCCTTCGAGAGCAAGCCTGCATCTGCATAGAGATTAAGCTTGGCGCGGGTGTCGGCGATGTCGAGGTTGCGCATTGTCAGCTGGCCGATACGGTCCGCCGGCGTGAAGGCCGCATCTTCCACCTTCTCCATGCTCAGCCGCTCCGGCTGATAGGTCAGGTTGGGGCTTTCGGTGTTCAGGATCGAGTAGTCGTTGCCGCGGCGCAGCTCGAACGTCACCTCGCCGGTGACGGCGCGAGCCACCCAGCGCTGGGCGGTTTCGCGCAGCATCAAGGCTTGCGAGTCGAACCACCGTCCCTGGTAGAGCAGTCGGCCAAGGCGCATGCCGCTGATCCGATATTGCTCGATGGTGTCTTCGTTGTGGATGCCGGTGACCAGGCGCTCGTAAGCGATGTGCAGCAGCGCCATGGCTGGCGCTTCGTAAATGCCGCGGCTCTTCGCCTCGATGATGCGGTTCTCGATCTGGTCGCTCATGCCCAGGCCATGGCGGCCGCCGATGGCGTTGGCCTCGAGAAACAAAGCAACCGGATCGGCGAATTTCTGGCCGTTCAGTGCAACGGGCTGGCCCTCCTCAAAACGCACGGCGACCTTTTCGGCCTTGACCGCGCAGTCGTCGCGCCAGAACGGCACGCCCATGATGGGGTTGACGATCTTGATGCCGCTGTCCAGGTGCTCGAGATCCTTGGCCTCGTGGGTCGCACCGAGGATATTGCTGTCGGTCGAATACGCCTTCTCGGCGCTCATCTTGTAGGCGAATCCGTTGGCGGACATGAACGCCGACATTTCCGCCCGCCCGCCCAGTTCGTCGATGAACTGCTGGTCGAGCCAGGGCTTGTAGATCCGCAAGTTCGGATTGGTCAGCAGGCCGTAACGGTAGAACCGCTCGATATCGTTGCCTTTGTAGGTGGAGCCATCGCCCCATATGTTGACGCCGTCCTCTTTCATGGCCGACACCAGCATCGTGCCGGTCACAGCACGGCCCAGCGGCGTGGTGTTGAAATAGGTGGCGCCGCCGGTAGAGACGTGGAAGGCGCCGGACTGGATGGCGGCAATGCCTTCGTGGACCAGTTGCGTGCGGCAATCCACGAGCCGGGCTTTTTCGCCGCCGAACTCCAGGGCCTTGCGCGGAATCTCGTCGTAGTCGGCTTCGTCAGGCTGGCCGAGATTGGCGGTATAGGCAAAGACGCGGGCGCCCTTTTGCTTCATCCACAGCAGCGCCGCGCTGGTGTCGAGGCCGCCCGAGAAAGCGATGCCGACTTTTTCCCCTTTGGGCAAACTCTTCAAAATCGTACTCATCAAACTTCCAATCGATCGTACCAGCTGATTTCGTTTGCGGCTGGATGCGCGAATAACAAATTTCGCGCTGGGGGGCACGCGTTTAATGGCGGGTGGCGTGGCTCAAACCGACGGTGCCGGGCCTGTTTCGCGCCCCAACCAGCGTCGCAACAGGCGGTAGCCCGGCCACGCAAATCGCGTCAGCGCGGCGTCGATCTCCTCATCCGACATCCGGGTCGACGGCCAGCGGTAAATCCAGGCATAGGCAAGCCAGATCACCAGAAAGGTCACCAGGCCCGCAGCCGCGACGTCAGTAAAGAAATGCCCGCCAAACGCCATCCGCAGCACGCTCGTCGTGATCCCGAACAAGGTGGCCGTCGCATAGGCCAATGGCCGCCATGCCGGTGGCGTCAGCGCGGCGGGTGCATAGGTCCAGAACGCAGTGGCGCCTTCGCCGGAGAAGAACGAGCAATTGCGCTCGCAAGCCCCGCGCGGGTCCCAATACGGCATGAATTCCCAGGGTCCGTTGAACTCCGTCACCACCACCGGCCGTGGCCGGCCCCAATACGACTTGAAGGTCAGGTTGGTGAGAACGACTGCGGAAAGAACGATCGTGACCAGCAGGAAAGTAGCGGCACGGCCCGGGATCAGCATCGGCCGATCCGGCCGCGCCAGCTTGAAGACGAACGCAACGATTGCCGGCAGCGCAAAGGCCCACACGATCCACATCGCGGCATCGCGCGCGAACGAAGCCACAGCGTCGAGCTTGAGCGGAAAGGCTTTGGTCGCGGGATCGTAGAACACCGCCGCCAGCTTCAGATCGAGTTCAGGGAAGATCCCGAACAGCAATCCAATAACAACTGCCAAGCCCAGCGCGATGAAAAGTCCGGTCCGGTTCATGGCGCGAGGTTTAGCCGAGAGGATTAGGGATGGAAAGACTCACTGCAACGGCCGCGAATGCGACGGCAGCGGTGGCGGCGGCCGCAACGGGCGCGGCGGTTCGCGCCAGGCGCCGGCGCTGCGACCCGCGACCATCCAGTAGACGAGGCCTGCGACAATGCCTGCGCCGGTCATGATCTCGAGATGACGGCGGACGATGCCCTCGAAATGCATCGTCGCGGGATCAAACGGAATCAAGCCGAGATAGCAGGCCGCGCCGACGATGGCGCCGCCGACGGCATAGGCGAGCACGCTCCGGACATAAAAGGCTTCGGTGATCAATACGACGATCAGCGCCGGCAGCAGCGCGAAGCCGGAGAGAAAGATGAAGCCGAAGCCGAGCACGATATTGATCGCGCTCTGGTCGATCGGTCCGGTCGCGAGGTCGCTGAATTCCGGGTACAGCACCGCACCGACCACGATCATCCCCGCCGCCAGACACGCGGCGAGGAATCCGAACAGGATCACGAAGAGGCGGCCGATCAGCGCCATCGCCGGGTTAGTCCGTCATCGCCATCGCACGCAGCGCCTGCCGCTCGCGCGCGGACAATTTCTCTGTCTCCGATTTCAACTGGCCGCAGGCGGCGAGGATGTCGCGACCGCGCGGCGTGCGCACCGGGGAGGAATAGCCGGCGTTGAAGATATATTCGGAGAATTTTTCGATCTGCTCCCAGTCCGAGCATTCATAGCGCGTGCCCGGCCACGGATTGAAGGGAATAAGGTTGATCTTGGCCGGAATGCCTTTGAGCAGCTTCACCAGCAGCTTGGCGTCATCCATGGAATCGTTGACGCCCTTGAGCATCACATATTCGAAGGTAATACGCCGCGCGTTCGACGAACCCGGATAGTCGCGGCAAGCCTGCAGCAATTCGGCAATCGGAAATTTGCGGTTGAGCGGCACCAGCTCGTTGCGCAATTCATCACGCACCGCATGCAGCGAGATCGCCAGCATGACGCCGATCTCGTCACCGGTGCGAACGATGTTCGGCACCACGCCTGAGGTCGACAGCGTGATGCGGCGGCGAGAAATGCCGATGCCTTCGTTATCCGCGACGATCAGCAGGGCATCGCGCACCGCGTCGAAATTATACAGCGGCTCGCCCATACCCATCATTACTACATTGGTGACGAGGCGACTGCCGGTCGGCGTCTCGCGATCGGCCCAGTCGTTGAGGCGGTCGCGCGCCACCATGATCTGGCCGACGATTTCACCTGCAGTGAGATTGCGCACCAGCCGCTGCGTGCCGGTGTGGCAGAATGAACAGTTCAGCGTGCAGCCGACCTGCGAGGAAACACACAGCGTGCCGCGATCGGTCTCGGGGATATAGACGCACTCGACTTCATGCGCCTTCTGGAATTCGTCACCGCTCGGCAGGCGCAACAACCATTTGCGCGTGCCGTCGTTGGAAATCTGTTCGGCGACCACCTCGGGACGCGCGACGGTAAAATGCTGATCGAGCTGCGCGCGCATTTCCTTGGAGATGCTGGTCATCTCGTCGAAGTTTTGGGCGCCACGCACATACATCCAGTGCCAGAGCTGTTGGGTGCGCATCTTGCGCTGCCCCGGCGCCACGCCGATCTCGCCCAGCCGGTCGGAAATCTCGGCGCGCGACAGCCCGATCAGCGACGGCTTTGCCGGCGGCACATAGGTTTCGAGCGGGATCTTCTCCAAAGGTGCGTTTGCCTCGGAGCGAGCCTCGGTCGCGTTGGTCATGGTGTCGGTCATGGGCCATCAAATAGGCCTTCCAGCGCCCGCTGGAAAGCCATCAAATGCATCGATTTCAGGCTAAAAAGCCGCCAGAGACGTTAGCGCTTGCAGTCCTGCGCCAGCCGGTCGAGTGCCTGTGACAGCCCCTTCAGCGAGAAGACGTCGGTGGTCTCGGTACCCTTGGCCGACATGCCCTTGACGGTAACGTCAGCGGATTTGCGCATGGCATCGACCATCCGGTCTTCCTCGGCGGCGTTCTTGATCCAGAGCCCGTCGCCCTGGGTGTACATCGCGTACGACGAGCCACCGACCTCGAGCGAGGATTCCGAGCCGGGCTTCAGCGCGTAGCCGATCATGATCGAGACTTCGTTGACGACTTTTTCCGCAGGTCGCGTCGAGACGAAAGCATAGGCCGGATCGCGCGGGCGATTGGGCGGATTGGTCTTCGACGACGACGGCTTCGCCAGGGCGAAGCACACCTTCTTGCCGTTAGGCATGGCCGTGTAGGCGCCCCATGTGCCGAACTGGCCGATCAGGGTCGGCTCCGCGCCACCCGCGGCGGCCGCTGCCGCCGTCTCCGGTTTGGCGGCGGGCTTGGGCACTGCTGCAGGCTTTGCCGCTGGAGCGGGCTTCGCCGCGTCCTTTGTTGCAGCATCCTTTGTGGGAGTAGGAGCCTTGGGGGCAGCGCCCTGCGCTTGCGCCAGAGATGTCCCCCCGCACAGCAACGCACTCGCAACCAAAGAGATCAGTATTCGCCGCACGGACAACTGGTTCCCTCATCATTGTGACTGGAAGATGGCCCGCCGGCGTATCGTCCCCTGGGTGATGGATAACCGGGAAATGCTTTTTTGGAAAGGCAGTTACGCCTTGTGCACCACCGCGTCCGCGGTCCCATCACGCATCATCGGGCGCGTCTGCGGCCTCATCCTTTCGTACGCGTCGCGCGCTGCTTGTCCCACTGCGCATCGGTCCATTGCAGCAAATCCTCGGCGCCGGAACTGCGCAGATGCGAGCCGCCGTCCTGCACCACCATCTCGCCATTGATGTAGCCGGCCTGGTCGGAAATCAGGAAGCTTGCGAGATTGGCGAGCTCACCATGTTCGCCGGCGCGGCGGAGCGGATTGCGGTGCGCCCAGCTCTCATCGCGGCCCTCAGGGCGAAGCTGACCCGAAGCGCCCGGAGTCGGAAACGCGCCGGGCGCGATCGCGACGGTACGAACGCCCTTTGGTCCCCACTCCACCGCGAGGCTTTTCGTCATCGCGAGTATGGCGGTCTTTGCCATCGCCGACGGCACCGTGAAGGCGCGGCCGGTGATGGTCGAGGTCGAAAGAATGCTCAACACAACGCCCTTGTGCTTGCCCTCGATCCAGCGCTTTCCGGCCGCCAGCGTGCAATACATCGTGCCGTGCAGCGTGGGCGCGAGGATCGCGTCCGCCGCGCGGAACGACAGATGTTCTGTCTGCGCGATGAAGGTTGCGGCAGCATTGTTGACCAGCACGTCGATCGGCGCTTGCTGCCAGATCGCGTCCATCATGGCCTCGACCGCTGCGCCATCACGGATATCGCAGCGCGCTGTGCTGACCTTGCCGCTGAATTCGCCGCGCATCTGTGTCGCGGTCGCCTCCAGCAATTCAAGCCGCCGGCCGCAGATGATCAATTCCGCGCCGAGTTCGACGAAGCGGCGCCCCATCGCGGCCCCGAGCCCGGAGCCACCGCCGGTGACCAATATCCGCTTTCCCGCCAGCAGGCCTTTTTCAAACATCGTTTGAATCCCTTTCAATCACGGCCATTCTCACCTCACACCATAAGGGCATGCATTCGAAACGGATTGTAGCCCGGCTTCAAATCCGGCAAGAAGCATTTAGCGGTCCCTGCCTTCCTTGTGTGTCCGAAACTCAGGTGTGTCCATGAAAGCCATTCTCTGCTCGCAATATTGCCAACCCGACGATCTCGTGCTGGCGGACGTGCCCGATCCCGTGGCCGGCCCCGGCGAAGCGGTGATCGCGATCAAATCCGCGGCGCTGAATTTCTTTGACATCCTGATGATCCAGGGCAAGTACCAGATCAAGCCGCCGTTTCCGTTTTCTCCGGCCGCCGAAGTCGCCGGCGTGATTGAAAGCGTCGGCGCCGGCGTGACCGATCTGAAAGTCGGCGACCGCGTAGTGGCTTCCTGCGGTCACAACGGTGCGCGCGAAAAGATCGCGCTGCCTGCGAACACGATCGTGAAAATTCCCGACAATCTGGATTTCGATCGCGCGGCCGGAATCATCATCATCTACGGCACTGCGCTGCATGCGCTGGAAGATCGCGCCAGCTTGAAGCCGGGCGAGACCATGGCAGTGCTGGGAGCCGCCGGTGGCACAGGGTTGGCGGCCTGCGAACTCGGCAAGCTGATGGGCCTGAAGGTCATTGCCTGCGCGTCGTCGGACGAAAAGCTTGAATTCGCCAAGGCCCACGGCGCCGAACTGACGCTGAACTACGCCAAGGAAGATCTCAAGGACGGGTTGCGGCGCCTGACCAACGGCAAAGGCGCGGACATCGTTTTCGATCCGGTCGGCGGCAGCTACGCCGAAGCAGCGCTTCGTTCCACCGCCTGGGAAGGCCGCTTCCTCGTGATCGGTTTTGCCGCGGGCGAGATTCCGAAAATGCCGCTCAACCTGGCACTGCTCAAAGGCTGCGATATCCGCGGGGTGTTCTGGGGCGCATGGGCGCGGCTCAATCCTGAGAAGAATCGCGCCAATCTGGAGAAGCTCGTGAAGTGGACCGCGGAAGGCAAGATCTCCTCGCATGTCGACCGCACCTTCCCGCTGGCGCAAACCGCAGAGGCACTCAAGGTGCTGGCCGGCCGCAAGGCGATGGGCAAGGTGATCCTGCACCCGTGAGACGCGCCACATTAAGGCGCGTCACATTTTCGAACACATTTCATTCAATGGTGCGCTTGTCTTGAGCCGTCGCCGCGCGATAGACACGCGGCGAACGCCGCCGGAATGAGATGTCAGCGCGTCGGTGCATCAATGGCGCAGGCCGCTGGATTGCCGCATAACCGCTTTTTTCCCGCAAAATGCGTGTCGGGAAGGAACAACAACGTATAATAAATCGCTAATAATACGCGGTGTTAAATCGTTGGATTACGCGAACTTGCCGCAATCAAAACAAAATATCTCCCAATTCGCACTAACCAACGTCGTTTTTTCAACCCAATCCGCGTGCGAATTTGCCCCCCAGTAAACGGGTTCCCGGACGCCAATAAAAGCAAGAAACACAAGCCGGTGCGCCCATTGTTGCGTTCTAGTAGCGGGGAGCATCGCCATGGTGGAGAATTCGAGACAGCTTCAATCAAAGGATCCGTTCGACAGGTTCCACGAAGCCGTCAACGATCCTCGGCTGTATGAATCGTATCATTATCCGCGGGCGGACCTGCCCGAACCCGCCCCGCTGCCGCACGACCGCGTGCCGCTCTTCCTGTCCGATTATGAGGAGGAGCGCTATCAAGACGAGCACTATCAACAAGTCCCCGAATATTCCTTCGCCGCCGGCAGGAAAAAGAAGCGGTGGGTATCGCGCATCGTGACGGGCGTGCTTGCGCTGTCCGCGATCGCCGCCGGATTCGCACTGTTCTCGATCAACTCGACGCGCGCCGTGATCTTCAACGCCAAGGCTTCGCTAGCCAACGCAGCACCAACTCAATTCAGCGCACCACAGCCGGAAGCTGCAGCGCCGCAGCAAGTCGCCGCACAGCCGGCCAATACCGAACCGACCGCAGCGCCCGATGCTGCAGCCACCCGCCGCATCCCGCCCCCCGCATTGGCTTCCGCCTCGCCGTCGCGCGACGAAATCACCGCGGCCTATCAAAGCGCGCTCAAGAGCAAGGTTGTCGCAGTGGAGCCGGCAGCGCAGGTGGCGCCGGTGGCGCGCGAACTGCCTTCAGCAAGGCGCATCGATCCGGACGAGCTTGCAGCGCTGCTGAAGCGGGCGAAAGGTCTGCTGGCGATCGGCGACATCACCGCCGCTCGACTATTGCTCGAGCGCGCGGCGGACGCACAGGAGCCGGAGGCGGCCCTTATGCTGGCGGGGACCTATGACCCGCAGGTGTTGGGCAGCCGAGACATGCGCAGCGTCACACCCGATCCCGCGGCAGCGCGGCTTTGGTACCAGAAAGCCGCCCAGCTCGGCTCGGCCGACGCGAAGCGGCGTCTCAGTCAGAGTCAAAACTAGGCACCACTATTACGCATCACTATTGCGCATCACTCAACACCGGGCATCACGCGGGGGAACACATGCGACGTCTGTTAGCAATGGCATTGATTGCCATCACGATGAGTTACGGGCTGACGGCCAGGGCTGAAGAGACGGAAACCGATCCAGCCAAGGTCAGCGAAGGTCTGAAGGCCATCTTTCAATTCGGGTCGGTCGCCACCAAACAGGCACTGAACGCAAACACGGTGACGCTGATCTCAGGAACGATCGGCGGCACCTATGTGCAGTTCGGTGCCGACCTCGCCTCCGTGCTCGATGACGGAAACAAGTTACGCGTACTTCCGATCATCGGGCGCGGCTCGGTGCAGAGCGTCGCCGACATCCTGTTCCTGCAGGGCGTCGACCTCGGCATCGTGCGCTCCGACACGCTCGACTATCTCGAGAAAAAGGGCTTTGCAAAGGACATCAAGAAGCAGTTCACCTATGTGACCAAGCTTTACAATGAAGAGATGCATGTCATCGCATCGAAGTCGATCCGCAGCCTCAGCGAACTCAATGGCAAGAAAGTCAGCGTCGATCTTCCCAATGGCGGCACTTTCGTCACCGCGCTGATCGTGTTCGAACGGCTCGGCATCAAGCCGAACTTCGTCTATGTCGAGCAACGCATCGCCCTGGAGAAGATGAAAGCCGGCGAGATCGATGCGGTCATCGCTGTCCAGGGCAAGCCTTCTCGGGCCGTCAGCCAGTTTAAGGACGACCGTTTCCATTTGGTGCCGGTCGATTACGCAAAGCCGCTGCAGAACGACTATTTGCCGGCCAGCCTGAGCGCGAAGGACTATCCCAACCTGATTTCGGGTGAGGAACGCGTCGACACCATCGCGGTGCCGGCCGTGCTCGCCGCCTATAATTGGCCTGCGAATACCGAGCGATACCGCAAGCTCGCTTTGTTCGTGGATGCGTTCTTCACCAAATTCCCGACGTTCCAGAACCCGCCCTTCCATCCGAAGTGGAAGGAAGTCTCGCTTTCGGCACCGCTGCCCGACTGGCAACGCTTTCCTGCAGCCGAACAATGGCTCAAGTCCCACAACGTCGAAGCAGTGCGGGGGCGGTTCGACGAATTCCTCAAACAGAGCCCCTCCACCGCGTCAAACATGAAGAGCGATGCCGACAAGGAAGCTTTGTTCAAGCAGTTCCAGGCTTGGGAAGCGGAGAAGAATGCGCGGGCGCAAGTTCGTCCGCCTGCGAAACAATAGAGCCGAGATGACGTCGCCCGGCTTGACCGGGCGAATCAATTATTCCAGTGGCCGCTGTTGTCCCCCGAGAAGCCGCGGCATACTGGATCCCCCGCTTTCGCCGACGATGACGGCTGTTGTTGGCGCAAGCTACTCCGCGTTGGTTCCGTCGACACCGCGCTCCAACGCGGCGCGGGCGGCGTCGCGATGCTCCTGCGTGATGTGGCCTGCGACCATGCGGATGGCAGTTGCCAGGATCGCGGCATCGTCCGTGAACCCGAGCACTGGAAGCATGTCGGGCACGAAATCGAACGGCAGGATGAAATAGGCGATCGCGCCAAGCAGCGACGCCTGCACATGGCGCGGCGTCTGTTTGTCGAACGCGCAGTAGTAAGCCGCGAGCAGATCCTCGGCGAAGGGAAGTTTTGCGACCACCTGCTTCAACTTGATCCAGAAACGCCGGCGCACGCTTTCACGATCCTGCGCCAGCCGGTCGGCCGGCTCAAAACCCGCGGTGTGTTCGGACGAAGTCATAACGGCGCTCCCTCAAGGCCGGCGCGACGGATCGCCGCGTCAGGCTAATCCAAGATTTTGCCAATCCAGGATTCCAAATGCAGAATTGGGGACGGCGTGTGTCCGCCGCAAGAGAGCGGCGGCATCGGTTCAGGTGGCGCCGAGTTGCCTGGCTATCCCGTTCATGGCCTTGGCGAGCTGGATATCCAACTTGGTGACACCGCCGGCATCATGGGTCGCCAGAACCACCTCTACCGTCTTGTAAACGTTCTTCCATTCGGGGTGATGGTCGTTCTTCTCCGCCACCAGCGCGGCGCGGGACATGAACCCGAAGGCTTCGTTGAAATCCTTGAAGGTGAAGGTCCGCGCGATCGCCTCGCGCCCCGGCGTTTCGGACCAGCCGGAGAGTTCCGTCAGCGCCGCTTTTCGCGCTTCCACCGTCAGCCGTTCCAACATGATCGCCTCCCCGTTTCACGTGAGCTTTACCCTAACACCGAACGCCGCCCGTGGGATCCATGCCCAAAATAAGGCCGCAAGGCGCGTCCAATGGCCGCCTGACGACGCCGGTAACCATGACGCAGATGTAACCTCGGTTCGGCAAGAAATTTGCTAGAATGTGATCGCTAGCGCGTTGGCAATGTCAAATTGAGCTTCAAACGATTGTTCAGGGATCGATGACCGACGGCCCGAATCCTGTCGAACAGCCGTCCTCGCCGCGCTCGGTGAGACGGCGTGCCACCTTCGTTATCCTGGCTGGGGTGCTGGCAATCGTCGGCGCGCTGGCGGCCGGCTATTACTTCGCGATGCGGCCGGTGACCCTGCGGATCGCGGTCGGTCCGGGCAACAGTGAGGATCTCAGGGTGGTCCAGGCGCTGGCACAGGCGCTCAACAATCAGCAACACGGTCAGGTCCGGTTGCGTCCGGTGTCGACCGATGGCGCCTCCGCAAGCTCTACGTTGCTCGCCGAAGGCAAGGCCGACCTCGCCATTATCAGGGGTGATCTCGAGGTACCGAAAAACGCGCAGGCCGTGGCAACGCTCCGCAAGAACGTCGCGGTGCTGTGGGTGCCTCCGGCCGCCAAGGTCAGAGGCAAGAAGGCCGCGCCGAAGATCACGAAGATTGCGCAGCTCGCGGGACGTCGTATCGGCGTCGTCGGCCGCACCCAGGCCAATGTCAATCTGCTCAAAGTAATCCTGCAGCAATATGGCGTCGATCCCGCCAAGGTCGAAATCATCCAGTTCCCGGCCAACGAGGCCGCGGACGCGATCCGCAACCAGAAGGCAGATGCGTATCTTGCGGCAGGTCCGGTCAACAGCAAGATCACGGCAGATGCGATCGCGGCGTCGACCCGCGACGGCGGCACACCGAAATTCCTCGCGATCGACTCGGCCGAGGCGATTGCGCAGAACCATCCGGCCTATGAGGCGTCGGAAATTCCCGCCGGGACCTTTGGCGGCGCGCCGGACAAGCCCGAAGAGGAAGTCAAGACGATCAGCTTCTCGCACCACATCGTGGCGCGCAAAGGCGTGTCTGAATCCACTATTGCCGCCTTTACCCGACAGTTGTTCGCGATCCGGCAAACGCTGAAGAACGAATTTCCGCTGGCTGCGAAGATCGAGACGCCGGACACCGACAAGGATGCCACGATCCCCGTGCATCCCGGCGCCGCCGCCTTTGTCGACGGCGAAGAGAAGACCTTTCTCGATCGCTACAGCGATTACATCTGGTGGGGATTGATGGCGTTGTCGGCGATGGGCTCCGCCGGTGCGTGGTTTGCGGGCTATCTCAAGAAAGACGAGCGCGACGGCAATTCCTCGCAGCGCGAGCGGCTGCTCGATATGCTCACTGCCGCGCGTCACAGCGATTCTGCGGAAGAGCTCGACCAGATGCAGTCGGAAGCCGACGACATTCTGCGCGACACGCTGCGGTGCTTCGAGCATGGCGCGATCGAGGAAGGCAGTCTGACCGCCTTCAACATCGCGCTGGAGCAGTTCCACAACGCGGTGGCCGACCGCAAGACGTTGCTGACGAGCATGCCGCAAAATCTGCAGCGGGCAAGCGCGCAATTCCGGGCCGCCGGCACGGCGTAGCGTTATCGCGCCGTCATATAATTTTCCTATAGCGTTTCATTCATCGAAGCCGTCATTCCGGGGCGATGCACAGCATCGAACTGGGATGTGCTCCGCACATTCGAGAATCTCGAGATTCCGGGTATGGTGCTGCGCACCATCCCGGAATGACAGAAGTCTTCGGCGCTGCGATAGACCGACCAGGAGGCCCGCATGACGATTAAATTTTCCCGCCGGCGTTTTCTCTCCTCCGCGGCCATGACCGGCGCCGGCGTTCTTGCAATGCCCTATCTCAGCCGTGCCGCCGACCGGCCGCAAATCACCCATGGCGTGCAATCCGGCGATGTCGGCGCCGATGGCGGCATGGTGTGGGCGCGCGCGGACCGGCCTTCGCAGATGATGGTCGAAGTCGCCACGACCGAGTCGTTTGCCAATGCGAAAGCGCTGCCGCCGATCGCCGCGCTGCCCGAGAGCGACTTCACCGCAAAAATGCTGCTGGAAAACCTGCCGGCGGGGCAGGACATTTTCTATCGCGTCAAATTCCGCGACCTCGCGCATACGGACATCCAGAGCGAGGCCGTGGTCGGGCGTTTCCGCACCGCGCCAGCCAATCGCCGCGACGTCAGTTTCGTCTGGGGTGGCGACGTTGCCGGACAAGGATGGGGCATCAATCCCGACGATGGCGGCATGTTCACCTTCGCCACCATGCGCAAGCATAAGCCGGATTTCCTGCTGCATTCCGGCGATACCATCTATGCCGACGGCGTTATTCCTTCGGAGGTCAAGCTCGCCGACGGCAAGATCTGGAAGAACATCACGATCGTCGAAAAGGCCAAGGTCGCCGAGACGCTCGACGAATTCCGCGCCGCGCATAAGTACAATTTCATGGATGACAATGTGCGCGCCTTCAACGCCGAGGTTCCGATCTTCGTGCAGTGGGACGACCACGAAGTCACCAACAACTGGTCGCTGTCGAAGCAATTGCCCGCCGCCTACAAGGAGCGCGACGTCACCCTGCTTGCTGCGCGCGCGGCCCGTGCCTTCCACGAAATGTATCCGATGCGCGAAAGCATCGTCGAGCCGGGCCGGATCTATCGCACGCTCAATTACGGCCCGCATCTCGATGTGTTCATGCTGGACGAGCGCAGCTATCGCGGACCGAACGGCCCCAACCTGCAGACCTCTTACGGCCCCGACAGTTATTTCATCGGACCGGACCAGCTCGCATGGCTGAAGCTCGCGCTTCTCAACTCCCGCGCCACCTGGAAGGTGATCGCGTCCGACATGCCGCTGAGCATCATCGTCTATGACGATGCGGCCAACAAAAAGGGCTCGGAGGCGTTTGCGCAGGGCGATGGCCCGCCGCGCGGCCGCGAATTCGAGATCGCCGATATCCTGCGCTTCATCAAGACCGCAGGCATCGTCAACACGGTGTGGCTGACCGCGGACGTGCACTACGCGGCGGCGCATTACTACAACCCTGATAAGGCGCAATTCCAGGAGTTCGATCCGTTCTGGGAATTCGTCTCCGGCCCATTGCACGCCGGCACGTTCGGCCCGAACGAACTCGACAACACCTTCGGGCCCGAAGTGAAATTCATCAAGGCGCCGGGGGCCGACAAACAGAACCTGCCGCCGTCCGCCGGGATGCAATTCTTCGGTCACGTCAAGATCGAGGGCGCGACCGGACAGATGACCGTGACGCTGCGCGACCGCGCCGACGTCGCGCTGTGGTCGACGACGCTCGATCCGAAACCGGTGTAGGCTTCAGCACTTTTTGCCGCCGTCCATTGAACGGCGGCGCAGCGCCGCTTGCAGCGCTTCGGTCGAGTAGGGTTTCGGCAGCCGCGGCTTGTCCACGAATGCGGCCGGAAGCCTGGCATCGGCGCCGTAGCCGGTGACAAAGACGAACGGGATCTTCAGCGCATCCAGCCGTTCGGCGATCGCAAAGCTCTTTTCGCGGACAAGTCCGATATCGAGCAGCGCGAAATCCGGTGCCCGGTCGGCGATCAAATCGAGCGCCTTTGCGACGTTTGCCGCGGTGCGTACGGTTTTCACCCCAAAGCCCAGTATCGTGTCTTCGAAATCGAGCGCGATAATCGCGTCGTCCTCGACGATCAGCACGTCGTTGGGCATGCCGTTACAAGAGGCGGGTTCCATGTGGGCGCCCATTCGAGGTTCAAAATTTTGATTCGGAGACCCGGGCCGAAGCCCCGGGATGCCGGAATCCGGCAGACGCCCAAAAGCGCGTCAACCGGTTCCGGAACTGAAACCACCACGTTGGCGTTCTATCGTCTGTCCACTTGTGAACATATCGAAGGGTTCAGATTGATTATTGTGCCGAGGCATCGAACCGGGAACTTGCCATGCTGACGCGACGTGACGCGACCGTTCAAGCGGGCGAGCGGCCGTTCAACAATTTGCTGCGGCGGCTGAACGATGCCGATTTCGCATTGGTCGCGCCGCATCTTTCCACAGCAGACGCCAAGCCCGGTGAGTTGCTCTACAGCCCCGGCGACGATGTCGAGACGGTGCATTTTCCCTGCGGACCGAGTCTTGCGTCCTACATGGTCCCCAACGAAGACGGCCGCGACGTCGAGACCATCCTGATCGGCCGTGAAGGCGCCGTCGGCGGCATCGTCAGCCAGGGCTTTTTGCCGGCCTATACCCGCATCATGGTCAAGTTCGCAGGCCCGTTCGTGCGGCTGCCGGTTGGAAAGCTCGACGCGGCAAAAGCGAAATCGCGCACGCTGAGCAATATCTTCGCGCGCTATGCCGATTGCATGCTGGCCCAGGTCTTCCAGTCCACCGCCTGCAACGCGATCCATTCGATCGAGCAACGCACCGCCAAATGGATCATTTCGGCGATGGAACGCACCGATGGCGAGGAAGTCGTGCCGCTGACCCATGAACAACTGGCGACCCTGCTCGGGGTCGGCCGCTCCTATACCAGCCGGGTGATTCAGACGTTCAAGGCGGAAGGCATCCTGGAGACCCGCCGCGGCTCGATCCTGGTCCTCAACCCCGGTGGGCTGCGAACCCGGTCGTGCCTGTGCAATGAGGCGGTGAAGGGCCATTTCGAGGAGGTTTTGCGGGGGGTCTATCCCGACCCCCAAAAGGGCAATTAGGTCTCTCCCATGCCCAAAATCGGCTAACCAAATGTCAAACAAACCATTGTTTTTTGGCGTTTTCTGAATATATTGCGCCGCAACGCGTAAGGTGTGCCCGGTCCTTTTGGCCGGGCTTCCTTTTTGGGGCCAAAATTCGACACCGCGTGCCCCGTCGAATTCCAGGTTTTTGAGCACGATCCGGAAAAGTGGGTCCCGGTTTTCCGGCGAGATCGCGCGTAAGCCTTACACGACCAGAAGAAGAGCCATGAACCTTCGTAACGTCGCCATCATCGCCCACGTCGACCACGGCAAAACCACGCTGGTCGATCGCCTGCTGCAGCAATCCGGTACCTATCGCGACAACGAACGCGTCGTCGAGCGCGCGATGGATTCCAACGACCTGGAGCGCGAGCGCGGCATCACCATTTTGGCCAAGGCGGCCTCGGTGCAGTGGAAGGATACCCGCATCAACATCGTCGACACCCCCGGCCACGCCGATTTCGGCGGTGAGGTCGAGCGCATCCTCAACATGGTCGACGGCGCGCTGGTGCTGGTGGACGCGGCCGAAGGTCCGCTGCCGCAAACCAAATTCGTGGTCTCCAAGGCGCTGAAAGTCGGCCTGAAGCCGATCGTCGTCATCAACAAGGTCGACCGCCCCGACGCGCGCCCGACCGAAGTCATCAACGAAGTGTTCGATCTCTTCGCAGCACTCGATGCCAGCGAGGAGCAGCTCGATTTTCCGATTCTCTATGGGTCGGCCAAGCAGGGCTGGATGGCCGATAGCCCGGAGGGTCCGAAGGACGCCGGCATGCAGCCGCTGTTCGACCTGATCCTGCGTCACGTTGCGCCGCCGACCGTCGAGGAAGGTCCGTTCCGCATGATCGGCACCATCCTCGAAGCCAATCCCTATCTCGGCCGCATCATCACCGGCCGCATCACCTCGGGCTCGATCAAGCCGAACCAGGCGGTGAAGGTGCTGGGCGGCGACGGCAAGCTGATCGAGAACGGACGAATCACAAAAATCCTCGCCTTCCGCGGCATCGAACGCACGCCGCTGGAAGAGGCCGAAGCCGGCGACATCGTCGCGATTGCCGGCCTCAGCAAGGGCACTGTCGCCGATACCTTCTGCGATCCTTCCGTCGAGACGCCGCTGGTGGCGCAGCCGATCGATCCGCCGACCGTGTCGATGTCGTTCATCGTCAACAACTCGCCGCTCGCCGGTACCGAAGGCGACAAGGTGACCAGCCGCATGATCCGCGACCGCCTGCTGCGCGAGGCCGAAGGCAATGTCGCGCTGCGCGTGGTCGAAGCCTCCGACAAGGATGCGATGGAAGTGTCCGGCCGCGGCGAATTGCAGCTCGCGATCCTGATCGAGACCATGCGCCGCGAAGGATTTGAAGTGTCCGTGTCGCGCCCACGCGTCGTGCTGAAAAAGGACGAAGCCACCGGCCAGTGGCAGGAGCCGATCGAAGAAGTCGTGATCGACGTCGACGAGGAGCATTCCGGCGTCGTCGTGCAGAAAATGAGCGAGCGCAAGGCCGAGATGATCGAGATGCGGCCCTCCGGCGGCCACCGGCTGCGCCTGGTATTCTACGCGCCGACCCGCGGCCTGATCGGTTATCAGGGCGAACTTCTCACCGATACCCGCGGCACCGCGATCATGAACCGCCTGTTCCATGGCTACGCGACCTACAAGGGCGACATCCAGGGCCGCCGCAACGGCGTGCTGATCTCCAACGATCAGGGTGAAGCGGTGGCTTACGCGATGTTCAAGCTGGAAGACCGCGGCCCGATGATGATCGAGCCGGGCTGGAAGGTCTATAAGGGCATGATCGTCGGCGAGCACACCCGCGACAACGATCTCGAGATCAACGTGCTCAAGGGCAAGCAGCTCACCAACATCCGCACCACCTCCAAGGACGAGGCGGTGCGCCTGACCCCGCCGATCAAGATGACGCTGGAAAAGGCACTGGCCTATATCGAGGACGACGAGCTGGTCGAAGTGACCCCGAAGTCGATCCGCCTGCGCAAGAAGTTCCTGGACGCCAACGACCGCAAGCGCGCGGAAAAGGCCAAGCAGGAAGTAGCGTAAGCCCATTTCTGTCATGCCCCGCGAATGCGGGGCATCCAGTACGCCGCGGCCTATCGGCTAAGACATTGCCGTCTCTGGAATACTGGATCATCCGCTTTCGCGGATGATGACAGCTATGCTTGCGGTGGCTTTAGGCCGGCCACGGAACATGCTAGAGGCGGTCGCATGTCCCTCCCCTCCTCAGTCGATGTCGCCATCATCGGCGCGGGCGCCGCAGGCCTTGGCGCGGCGAACGCGCTGAAGAATTCCGGCCTCTCCGTCATCGTGCTGGAAGCCCGTGACCGCGTCGGCGGGCGGGCGCACACCATCATGGCGGCGGCCGACGTCACCTTCGACCTCGGCTGTGGCTGGCTGCACTCGGCCAACCAGAATTCGTTCGTCAAAATCGCAGAACAGTTGAATTTCGAGATCGACAAAACGCTGCCGCCGTGGCGGGAGCGCGCCTACGGCAACGCATTTCCGAAAGCCGAGCGCGACGCGTTCATCCAGGCGCTCGAGGAATTCTACGATCGCGCCGAGCAGGCTGCAGAGATGGTCCGGAAAGCCGGCCGCGACAGCGCCGCCAATCTCTATCTCGAGCCCGGCAATCGCTGGAACCCGATGATCGATGCGATCTCGACCTACATCAATGGCTGCGAGCTCGATCAGGTGTCGCTCCTCGACATGGACGCCTATGAGGATACCAACATCAATTGGCGGGTGCGGCGCGGCTATGGCGCGCTGGTCGCAGCCTATGGCGCGTCATGTCCGCTGGCGTTCGATTGCAACGTCGCGCTGATCGATCACTCGGAAAAGCGCGTTCGTATCGAGACCTCGCGGGGTACGTTGACCGCTGACAAGGTAATCGTCACCGTGCCGACAAATCTGATCGCCGATGAAGCGATCCGCTTCCACCCTCCTCTGCCCGCAAAGGTCGACGCCGCGCGCGGCCTGCCGCTCGGCCTCGCCGACAAGGTAGTGGTAGCGCTGGACGAGCCTGAAGCATTGCCGAAAGACGGCAATCTGCGCGGCGCCACCATGCGTACCGAGATGGGCACCTACCATCTGCGCCCCTTCGGCCAACCCTGCATCGAAGGCTTTTTCGGCGGTCGTTATGCGCAATCGCTGGAAGATGCCGGCCCCGGCGCGCTGGCTGCGGCAAGCATCGACGAGATCGTGTCGTTTCTCGGCAATGACTTTCGCCGCAAGCTAAAACCACTCGCGGAATCGCGCTGGGCCCACGACCCGTTTGCGCGCGGCTCCTATTCGCACGCGCTCCCCGGCCATGCGGGAGATCGTGCGGTGTTGGCAGCGCCGGTCGATGGGCGTTTGTTCTTTGCGGGCGAAGCGACGTCGCCGGGATTTTTCTCCACCGCACATGGGGCGCGGGATTCAGGCGAGAGAGCGGCGGAGGAGGTTTTGGCGTCGTCGACGAAAGGGTGATCGCCGAGTTTGTCACTACGACTCGCACCCAAGCCCTTACTCCATCACTCTCGCCCGCATCTCCGCATCCGGCACAAAGCACTCGTCGTACTTTCCAAAAATCCGATACCGATTCCGTGCGACGAGGCTGTAGACGGCATCACGCAATGGTTTGGGCACCAGAAACAACGCACGAGCCCATCCCCATCCGGGTAGCGCACTCAGCACCGTCAGCGCCGCATCGGACTTGAAATACGCGACGCCGCCATGGACGACGGCGTTGGTGTCGGGATCATGCGGATCGATGCCGAACGCCTGCGCCAGTCCGCGTGCCGTAAGGCGACTGGATAGCGGTGAAACGAAAGCGGCGCGCCACGTCACGCGTGGCAACGAAGCGGATCCAGCGCGAGCAGAACACGCAGACGCCGTCGTAGAGGATCATGTCGTCGTCGGGCCAGCGATCAGTCATCCCAAGCGCTTTTTGTTTGACGCGTTTTCTTCACGCGAACCGGTTTCCACTTCGCTTGAAAACGCTACCTGTTATCCAGCGTCAACAGTGCCACCAGCATCAGCACGATCGCGGGGCCGGTCTTCACCAGCGCGCCGAGCGGTTCGATCCAGAGGTCCGGCGTCAGGATCGCCGCGCCCACCATGTAACCCAGCGACACCACGATCCCGGCGATCAATCCGAACGCGCAGGTGCGCCGGAAGGCGATCAACACCCCGATTGCCATGTCCATCAGGCTGGTGAGGATGGTCACCGGCGCGACCAGCGATGGCGGAAAGCCGTGGGAGTGCAAAATTCCCGCGGCGGCCTCGTAGGAAATCACCAGCGAGATGAAGCCGGATATCATCCAGAACCCGGCGAGGCTTACGATCACCAACGCCTTGACCAAAAACAGCCGCGCGAACCATTTGTCCTGGATGGAGGCGGCGCGCATTCCCACCGCTTGCGCAATGGTCCTGGGCACGATGCCGGTGGCCACCATCCATGCGTGCGGATCGCCGGTGACGCCGCGCCGCAATTCGGCGATCGCGGTCGAGCGTATCGGCGGCATCCAGCCGAGCCGGTTGGCGAGATCGCCAAGTTCCGAGCCGAGATCGAGCAGGAACGCCGGTAGTGTAATGCGCGGCATGCGTGAGGTGCCGAACGACCACCGGAATTGATCGATCACATTGCCCAGCGTGGCCGGTTGCGGCTGCATCAAATCCCACGTCACGGCATTGAACGCTGGGTCGTCGATGTCACGGCCGGCGAGCCAGGCGATGGTCGTGGCGACATCCTCGATCGCGACCGGCTGAAACGGCGTTCCGGCCTCGCCCGCAGGCAATTGGAACGGCAATGCCGCAAGTGCACGCAGCATCGCGCTGCCGCCATAGGCCGATGGCGCCACCACAAAACCCGGCCGCAGGATCGCGTAGGGAACGCCGGAGGCGGCGATCAGCCGCTCGGCTTCGCGCTTGGTCTGGCTGAAGGCGGTGCGGTCCTCATCGGCCGCGCCGGGAATGGAGATGTGGACAAGGCGGACCGCACGGCCGCTGCCGCCGATTGCCTCCAGCAACCGCGCGACAAAGTCGCGGTGAACGGCATTTGTGTCGCTGCCGGGACCATCCTGCAACACGCCGAGACAATTAACGACGATATCGGCCTCGTGCTCCCCGATCAGCCGCGCCAGCGATGCTGCGTCCATCGACATCACGGGGAGTTCCAGATCGGAGGCGCTCACCTTCTGCGAAGACGAAAAATGCCGCGCGATCCCGATCGCCTGAAAACCTCGCTCACGCAGATCGTCGGTGACGAACCGGCCGATCAGGCCGGACGCGCCCAGTACGAGAATCTTCCGCGCACTGATATTCATGTGCTTCCCTATAACGGTTTTGCGATCATCAGCCACACGATGGTCATGACCGAACCGAAACCGGGAATGCCGAACAACATCCAGCGGCGGATCAGTGCAAAATAACGTGGCGGCAGCGGCTGGTTCTCGGCCGCGGCTACGCGTGCGAGATCGCGCATCTCGATTTGCATGAAGATCACGGGCACCCAGAACAGCCCGGCGACCGCATAGAGCCCAAGCGAGGCCATCAACCAGCGCTCGGTAAATCCGGTGGATGAAAGCATCATCAGCACACCGCCGGTGACCGGCTGCAGCAGCACCGCCGTCAGCGTGAACAGCATGTCGGCGAATACCACGGTCGCCGCCGTGCGGGCGATGAAGGCCGCATCGCCGCTTCGATGGGCCATCAGCATGAAGAAGGCTATCCCGCTGCCGGTGCCGAGAATCACGATGGCGCCGAGCACATGCAGATATTTGACGAAGAAATACAGCGTCATCGTTTTTTGGCCGTGGTCGGCGATCGCGGCTTGAGCGCACGATCCAGTTCAGGTCCAGCCAGTTTTACACCACCTTCGGTTTCCGGCAGCCAATGGCCCTCGCTGCCGTAGGCGGGCAGCACATGAAAATCGACCTTGCCGCCGGCATTGCGGAACGCATCGGCTAGTTGCCGCGACAGCGCGGGCGAGAAATAGCTGTCATTGCCGGCGACCAGCCAGGTCACCGGCACGTGCGCGGCTTTGCCGAATTCGCCGGCTGCGGACATCAGCGTATGCGGCGCGCAGACCTGATTGGGGAAATCATTGGCACGGCCGCCGCGCCCCGGTGCAAAGGCGATGATGGCCGAGACATCCGTTGGGTTTTCGCCTGCCAGCGCCAGCGCGCCCCAGGCGCCGGCCGAGTGCCCGACGATGACGATGCCGTTGGGGCGGATGAACGGTTGCTTGCGCACGAAGCCCAGTGCCGCCGCGATCTCGTCCGCGGTGGCGCGCCCGGCCCTGGCATAGTCGGCCTCGTCGCAGCCGCCCTGGTCTTCGAGGTATCTGCCTCCGGTGGCGCCATGGCCGGGACGCTCCGGAACCAGCACTGCAAAACCGCGCGCCACCAGCCACGCCGCCAGCGCGCGATACTCCGGCTGCGGCATTTGCGCACGACGCAACACGTTCTGGGTGGAAGCATGCGCAATTACCGCGAGCGGAAACGGACCGTCGCCCGGCGGGCGAAACATCACGGCGTGCGCCGGCGCGCCCGGATCGGGCGATGGCACCAGCCATTGCTGCAGCCGGTTCGGCTCGCCTTCGGCGCCTTGCGCCCCGAAGTTGGGTTCTGCCGCACCCACCCTCACGCCGAGCGAGACAAAGACGGCAGCTGCGATAAACGCTTTAACCGGATGCATGAATTGGCCTGGCGCAGCCGAAGGAGGGATTGCGGATTTGCCAACAGAATACCGGGAACGAATCAAATCGAGCGCATTTTTTCCGTGAACCGGATTTTCCGGAGGCGTTCATCAGCATTGTTTGCCCTCCCGCGCATCTGCGAAATGCCGGTTAACGCGGCTCTCTGTCCTCTTTCGGTACAACCGGCCCCTGAAACTGATGCCGAAAATCCACAGGTTAACCGATAATTAACGATGGACCTTGATGCCGGCGCGCTGACTTGCTTTGATCAGGTCATGAGCACAACCCTGATAGAGGTCCGACCGGCCAAGGCTGCAGACGCAGCCGCGGTGGCGTCTACCCATGACGAAGCCTGGCGTTCAGCCTATCAGGGCATCATCCCCGGCGCCGAACTTGAAAAGCTGATCAACCGCCGCGGCCCGCAATGGTGGGACAGCGCGATCCGCAAGGGCAGCCGCGTCAGCGTGCTGGTGTTCGGCGACAAGGTCGCGGGCTACGCCAATTACGGCCGCAACCGCGCCCGCAGCCTGCACTTCGAAGGCGAGATCTACGAACTGTATCTACGGCCGGAATTCCAGGGCCTCGGCTTTGGCCGCCGCCTCTTCACCGCCGCCCGGCGCGATCTCATCCAGAGCGGGCTGAAGAGCATGGTGATCTGGGCGCTCTCCGACAACGATCCGGCGACGGAGTTCTATCGCGCGCTCGGCGGCCGCATGGTGGCGCGCTCCTCGGAGAAGTTCGGGCCCAAGTCGCTCGACAAGGTCGCGTTCGCCTGGACGAACTGACGCCTCGCTTCTGGTTCCGCCGTCATTGCCCGGCGAAAGCGCGGAGCGCGTCTTCTACTTGACACGGCAATCCATCTTTTTTGGAAAGTGCGATGGATACGCGGGCAAAGCACGCGTATGACAATCGCGTCCTGCTCTTTCGACTACGGAGCCATCCATGCGCATTGACGCCATCTCCACCGGAATCAATCCACCGCACGACGTCAACGTCATCATCGAAGTGCCGGTTGGCGGCGAGCCGATCAAATATGAAATGGACAAGGAGGCCGGCACGCTGGTGGTCGATCGTTTTCTCTATACGGCGATGCGCTATCCCGGCAATTACGGTTTCATCCCGCACACGCTGTCGGGCGACGGCGACCCCTGCGACGTGCTGGTGGCCAACACGCGAGCTATCGTTCCCGGCGCCGTCATGAGCGTGCGACCCGTCGGCGTGCTGTTGATGGAAGACGAGGCCGGCGGTGACGAAAAGATCATCGCGGTGCCATCATCGAAACTGACGCAGCGCTACGACAAGGTCAGGAACTACAACGATCTCCCCGATATCACGCTGCAGCAAATCCAGCATTTCTTCGAGCACTACAAGGATCTCGAGCCCGGCAAATGGGTGAAGGTGCTGCGCTGGGGCGATGCCGCCGACGCACACCGGCTGATCATGGAAGGCGTCGCCCGCGCCAAGACGAAGTGACGACGGAGCGAATTTACACCGCCGGCGCGGGAAGCTTGTGAATCGCGCAGGCTGCGCGGAGTGTGTTGACCAGCAGGCACGCCACCGTCATTTGCCCGACGCCGCCCGGCACCGGCGTGATCGCGCCGGCGACATCGAGCGCTTCGGCAAACGCGACGTCGCCGACCAGGCGTGTTTTTCCGTCGGCAGCCGGCAGCCGGTTGATGCCGACATCGATCACGGTGGCGCCCGGCTTGATCCAGTCGCCGCGTACCATCTCCGGCTTGCCGACGGCGGCATAGACCAGATCGGCGCGGGCGCAGAGTTGCGCAAGATCGCGCGAGCGCGAATGCGCAATCGTCACGGTAGCGTTTTCGTTGAGCAGCAATTGCACGAGGGGACGGCCGACCAGATTGGATCGGCCGATGACAATCGCGTTCATGCCCTCGAGCGAGGCGTGCACGCTCTTGGTCAGGATGATGCAGCCAAGCGGCGTGCAGGGCGACAGCGCGGCAAATCCGCCGGCGAGACGCCCGGCATTGCTCGGATGCAGCCCGTCGACATCCTTGGCGGGATCGATGGCGTTGATGATGGTTTCGGTATGCAGCGATTTCGGCAGCGGCAATTGCACGAGAATGCCGTGCACCGCGGGATCGCGGTTGAGTTTAGCGATCAGCGCCAAGAGATCGGCCTGCGCGACATCGGCGGGCAGCTTGTGCTCGAACGAGGCCATGCCGGCGGCCTGCGTCTGCGTATGCTTGCTGCGGACATAGACTTCGCTGGCGGGATCGTTGCCGACCAGCACCACCGCCAAACCGGGCGTCAGGTCACTCTCGCGTTTGACCCGCGCGACTTCTTCCGCGACGCGGGCGCGAAGCTCTGCGGCAATGACTTTTCCATCGATGATGCGGGCCGTCATCTCAATCCTTCGGTTCTTGCCTGGTTGCCACGGCCTTTCGAAGCGTCTCGCCAAGTCGTTTGGGATCGCCATCGACGGCGACCTGCTTGAGACGCGATGTCGTGCCCGACAGAATCTTTACCCTGGCCTTGGGTACGCCGAGCGCTTTTGCCAACAGCTCCATCACCGCGCGATTGGCTTCGCCGCCTTCGGCGATGGCGCGGACGCGCACCTTGACCACGGAGCGGCCGTTGGCGAGCGTTTCGATCCCGTCGATATCGTCACGGCCGCCACGCGGCGTCACGCGCAGCGCGACACTGATGCCCTCGGTGGAATAACGCCAAGGCTCCATCAATTGCCGGTACCTGCGATCAGATCACATTGGGATAGATGTAGTAGGCAATCACCCGCTGGATGAACATGATGATCAGGATCAGGATGATCGGCGAGATATCCAGGCCGCCCAGATTGGGCATGATCCTGCGAATCGGCGCCAGCACCGGCTCCGTGATCCGGTACAGGAATTCGGCCACCGCCGAGACGAACTGGTTACGCGTATTCACGACATTGAAGGCAATCAGCCAGGACAGGATGGCTGCGGCGATCAAGAGCCAGACATAGAGGTCGAGGACGATGATAATGATGTCGAGGACGGCGCGCATGATGCTGGGAGCTCGCGAGGAGAGGATACCCAGCTAAATATCGGTTCGTCTCCCCGCAAACAAGGGAAGTTCCCGCCAATTTGGTCCCTAAATCAGCACTTTCAGCGTTCTTGACTTGACCTTGGGGCGGACTGTAAATGGCGCCGATTGTCGGTCGCCTCTGGTCACTTTTGAGGCGGTCGCGACGGGGCCATAGCTCAGCTGGGAGAGCGCGTCGTTCGCAATGACGAGGTCGGCGGTTCGATCCCGCCTGGCTCCACCAGCCTTCGCAGGCTACGCCTGCTTCGGCTAGGCAAGCCTCCATCGTAGCGAAGGCTGCCTCGGCGTAGCCCGCAGGGCGAAGACGGGCCTGGACAAGCTCCCGCGTAGTCTGAATCCCCTCACTTCCCCGTAAACCGCGGCGGCCGCTTCTCCATAAAGCTCGCCACACCTTCCCGAAAATCGCTGCCCTTCAGCGCCACCTGCATTTCACGATTGGCGTCGATGGTGGCTTCCGCCAGCGTCTGGAACGGCACGTCGTAAAGTTGGCGCTTGATCACCGAGATCGCGCTTGGGGAAACGAAATCGGCGAGGTCGCGCGCATAGGCATAGGTCTGCTCGCGCAACTGATCGGGCGGATAGAGCCGATTGACCAGCCCAATGCGCAGCGCTTCGTCGCTGTAGACGCGCCGTGCCGACATCAGGAGATCGAGCGCGTTGGCGTGGCCGACAATGCGCGGCAGCATCCAGCTGATGCCATGTTCGGCGATCAGACCGCGGCGCGAGAACGCGGTGGTGAATACCGTGTTGTCGGCAGCAAAGCGCAGATCGCAATAGAGCGCGTGCACCAGACCAATGCCGGCGGTGGCCCCGTTCAGCATGCCGATGACAGGTTTGGGAATCGACGGGTAGTAAGCGTAACGCGTTTGCCAGTCCGGCCGGCGGTTCATGTCGAACGGCGGCGTGCTCTCGGCACGCCTGATCTCGTTGGGATCGATCCCTTTCAGGCCCTCCATGTCGGCGCCGGCGCAGAACGCGCGGCCCGCGCCGGTCAACACGATGACACGGACATCGTCGTCGGCGGTTGCCGCCTCCATCGCATGGCGTACGTCGCGCTCCATGATCGCCGTCCATGCGTTCATGCGATCGGGGCGATTGAGCGTGATGGTCGCGATCTTGTCGCTCACCTCGTAGAGAATATGCTGATAGTTCACTGCGATCTCCCTACTCTTGTTGTTATCGTTTCGCGCGCGAGCCCGTTCGGCCGCGCCAGATAATCCTGTGTTTCCGGCCGCTCCTTGAGCCATCGTGCTCCAACGCTGGAATACTTTTCCCATCCGCGCTGGCTCGACGCCAAGCTGCGCCATCGCAACACCGCCGTTGACGGATTCGCGATATTCGGCGATCAGGCCGTCGCGAACGATGAAGCGGCTCATGCCGTCGATCACCACCGGCTTGCCCTTGAATTGCGGAATTGTCGAGGTGAAGCTCGACAACGACCAAGCATAGCCCATCGCACCGTCGAACACGGGATCAAACATTTCCCAACGGTAATCGGTCGCGTCGCGGTGAAACAGGTTTTGCATCATATGCGCGATATCGGCGCGGCCTTTGTGAGGGCCGTAGATGTAGTCATGATAGACAGCGTCTTCGGTGAAATGATTGGCGAAACGTGCACCGTCGCCGGATTCCGCCGACAGCGTGAAATCGCCGAGCAGGCGCGCAAATTCGTCGCCGGTCATGTCCGCCTCCCAATCGCTGCCTGGATTCCAGCAAGCTTATGGGGGAAACACTATCACATCGGGCGATTTGGAAGGGCGTCTACAGGCGCGGAGGTAATTCCGCGAGACTCTATTTTTTGTTTGAGCATGATCTCCGCGCAAACGCTTCGCGTTTGTCGCGAGGGAAAACCGGTATCCACTTTTCCGGATAATGCTCTATTCCGCGGCTTCCGACATGATCGAGCGCGGCATGCGCGTGAGCCAGCCATCGATGAATCGCTTCAACCAGGCGCGTTCGGCGAAATCATGCATTGCGCGATCGGCGAAATGAAGATGACCCGGCAATGCGCCGGGCGAATCCATGCGCACACATCCGCGCGTGGTCCAGCGGTGCATCATCGCGTAGGTCACATCGGGATGAAACTGGAAGCCGAAGGCATGGCCGGACTGGAACGCCTGCACCGGAAAGTCATCGCCTTCGGCGAGCAATTCAGCGCCCGCAGGAAGATGAAATCCCTCGCCATGCCAGTGATAGACCTGCTCCGGCCAGTCAGGGCAGAGCGCATGACCTGCGGCGGTTGGACGGATCGGATAGTAACCGACTTCCACCCGGCCCTCGGGATGCGGAGCGACCTGCGCGCCCAACTGCCTGGCGAGCATTTGGGCACCCAGACAGATGCCGAGAAACGGCCGTTGCTCCCGTAACGGAATCTCGATCCAGTCGATTTCCCGGCGAACGTATTCATCGGCATCGTTGGCGCTCATCGGGCCGCCGAAGATGACCGCGCCGGCATGACGATCCAGCGTTTCCGGCAAGGGATCGCCGAACCGCGGACGCCTGATGTCGAGGGGGTAACCGAGCGCGCGCAGCGCATTGCCGACCCGGCCCGGCGTTGACGTCTCCTGGTGCAGGACGATCAGAACCGGCAGCAGGGGCCCAGGAACAGGTGCAAGAAGGGGCGCAAGAGCGGGAGCCGGTGCCACGGCCGACGTCCTATGGCCCGGAAAGGGCAGGACGTTCTCGCCATTTTTGCGCGACCGGAACGACATCGAAATTGCTCTGGCTAGCTCGACCTAAAACCATACCTAGGTGGTCGTTAATTTCAGGTGAGTTCATTCGGACTTACAAATATTTGTAAGCAAATCGCGGGCCAGGGTTACCCGCGACGGGTTTCAGCGTTTCCGGAGCTGAAAACGGGCAACCGAGGCCAGAATGAACGAGCGCGGGAAAAGCCTTAGCAGGAACGGTACGATCTTGATGCCGAGGCCGGGCAGCACCGCACGCTTGTTGGCCATCAACCCGCCATAGGCCTGCCGCGCAACTTCGGCCGGCACGACATTGAGAATCGCCGAGTCAAAACCGGGCGCAAAGCCTGCGCGCGCCTGAAACTCCGACGGCACGGGGCCAGGACACACCACCGTCACCCGGACGCCCAGCGGTCCCAATTCGGCACGCATCGCCTCGGAGAATGACAACACATAGGCCTTGGATGCGTAATAAACCGCCATTCCCGGGCCCGGCAGAAACCCGGCGATCGAGCCGACATTGAGGATGCCGCCGCGATTGCGGACCAGGGAATCGGCGAACCGCAGCGACAAATCGGTGAGCGCTCGGATGTTGACCGCGACGATATCCAGTTGGTCGGCGCGATCGCGCTGGATCGCCCTGCCGAACACACCGAAGCCGGCATTATTGACGACGTATTCGACCTCCACCCCGGCGGCAGTCAGGGCTTCGGCAATTCGGTCCCCTGCATCGGGCTGCGTGAGATCGCAGGGAATGACAATCGGCGCGGCACGGCCAGCAGCCGTGATTTCAGCCGCCAGTGCGGTGAGGCGATCCATGCGCCGCGCTACAAGTGCCACGCGATGACCATGGGCAGCAAAAACACGCGCCATCTCGGTGCCTATGCCCGCCGATGCACCGGTAATCAGCGTCACACGCTCAGTCACGATGGAATGCTCGTAAATCAATTGGAGGATACGCCGCTAGCGGCAGGGACGAGAGCATAGCCCCGTGGTGGGATGCAAGCCACCCCCGAGCATGTCGCCATGCAGTTGCAAGCGGCCTTACGAATTGAAATGCAATATTTTCAGGCGGATCGCGCGCCATAACGTCAGGTTGCGCTGCACATTAAAGTTTCGTCATCTGCAACCGGGCGATAAATGGCGGAGGAAGCTGTGGGGCGTGTCACATCGCCGCGTCTGCGGGCTTTGATGCGGCTTTTGGCGGCACGGATTGCCGTTCCGCGACACGATGCTTGAGATCGATCCGGTCGCGCGAGGAAATGCCCAGGAGGTCTGAGGCGCGCCAGACCACGTTGTCTTCGAATTCGCTGACCTGGCCGTCGGCATAGACGAGCTCCCACATCATTTCGACGATACGGAGCCTGCCCTCCTCGTTCACCGAACGCATGATGACGCTGGTGAAATGATATAGATCGACCGCCTCGCCTTCGACCCGCGTTGCGGATGCAATCAGCCTGTCGGCTGTGCCGGGATCGAGCTTGAAGCTGCTTTCGATCAGGCTGTGCAGCTTGCGCTTCTCAACCTCGGTCGGCTCGCCGTCGAGCGACACGACATGAACCAGCAGCGCCGTCGCGGCGAGTCGATAGCCGGTGTCGTCGAACGCCCGATCCTGATCCGCATTGGGGGATACGATGTCGGCAATGAATTGGCGCAGTCCGTCTAACATCAATGTCTCTGCTCGATGAAGTTTTGATACCACATGATATGGCGAGGAAATTCAGGCGGCGCAATCGGCGCGGGCGTTATCTGGAGCATTACGTTTAGGCAATCTCGTCGTCAACTTTCGTCATTCCGGGTCTGGTGCTAACGCACCATCCCGGAATGACGGAAAACTCAAGGTATCTCGTACACCACGATCTTGTCGGCAATCCCGCGCAACGCCGCCTGTTTCTGGATCGGCTTGATCGCCTCTTTTTCCAGAATCGTGGCGACCGCAGGCGATTCGATGATCGGCCCGGTGATGTGGATCTCCTGCGAGGTCGACAGGCTCTGCACCCGCGCCGCGATGTTCACGGTCTGGCCGAAATAATCCTGCCGCTCGTTGAGCATCACGGCAAGACACGGGCCTTCGTGAATTCCGATTTTGACGATCAGGTCCTCGGTGCCGCGCTGCGCATTGAGCGCCGCCATCGCCGCGCGCATGCGCAAGCCCGCGGCGAGTGCATGTTCCGGCCTGATAAAGGTCGCCATCACGGCATCGCCGATGGTCTTCACCACCGCGCCCTTTTCGGACGAGATGATTTCCAGCAGCGCATGGAAATGCGCGCGGACCAGGTCGAACGCGGCGAGATCGCCAACCCGCTCATACAATGCGGTGGAGCCCTTGAGGTCGGTGAACAGGAACGTCAGCGAGGTGATCTTCAAACGCTGATCGATATTGAGATTGTCGGCCTTGTAGACGTCGCGGAATGTCTGGTTGGTCAGCATCCGCTTGGCGGTGAGGAACGGCTTGCGCTTGCCCAACAGCTGATGGAGGCCGTCGGCGGCGATAAAGACCGACGGCAACACCCGCATGTTGGTCTGATTATCGAGCGACAACCGCAGTGGGCCGGGGCGCATGGTCGTGGTGCCCGTCGGCGCATGAACGTTGTTATAAATCAGTGACAGCTGCTGACGTTCCCTGGTCGGTTCGCCCTGAACATCGATGAACTGCGCGGCATGCGTCACCGGTTCGAACACGATGATGAATTGCGACGGCAATTGCAGCGACAACACCGCCTTCTCACCCGCCGGCAATTCAAGCGCGTCGAGCACCACCTCGTCGGTGAGTGCCGCAAACGAATCCTTGTTGAGATCGATCCCCGAGCTCCAGAAGACCTGTTTGAAATATTCCCAGATCGGCAGCGTATTGGGGTCGTGCGCGGCGATGCGCCGGACCCGAGGGCTCACGGTGAAGGCAACTTCGACCTGCTCGTCGACCGAGGCCTCATAACCCGCCGCACACAATGCGCAGTTGTAGTCGTCATGACGCAGCGATTTCAGCGTTGAGTGCGCATCGAGCACCCCGCCGCAGCCCGGGCACAACACGTTCCAGGTCAAATCGAACAGGCCGAGCCGCGAGGCATGGAGGAAACCGGAAATCAACCGCTCCTCGTCGAGCCCGGTTTGTTTGGAGAAATCCAGCACGTTGATCCGATTGAGCTGGTGATCCTCGCCCTTCTCGATCAGATGCGCGATCGCATCCGCCACTGCCGGGTCGGCGGTCTGCCTCAATACCGAAAATTGTGCCTGGATCTCGCTCATGACTGAACCCTAGATGAGATTGCCCGAGCGTCCCCGCAAGGTGGCGGTCTTCTTGTTTGACGCGTTTTCTACCGCTCGTAAACGCCCTGCTAGCGCGGCGTGATCGCAAACATCGGCGAGCGATCGGGCTGCGTCGTCACCACGCCGACCGGCATGACCGGTTCCCTGTCGACCAGATCGACGCGGAACGCGCCGATCATCTTGGCCAGCGCCAAGGTGGCCTCGACCAGCGCAAAATGCGCGCCGATGCAGACACGCGCTCCGACGCCGAACGGCAGATAGGCAAAACGATCGGGCGGCGTACCCGTCATGAAGCGGGACGGTATGAACGCGTTCGGATCTTGCCAGAGTTTTTCGTGCCGGTGCAGCAGCCACGGCGCAACCAGGACGATGTCGTTCTTCTTGACCGGAATACCTGCGATCATATCCGGCGCGGCTGCCGCGCGTAAGATCAGGAACGCCGGTGGATAAAGCCGCATGGTTTCGTCGACCACCGCGCGCGTAAATTTCAAGCGATCAAGATCGAGCGCACCATTGACGCTCGCACCCTTTACCTCGGCCGCCAGTTCTTCCTGGGTCGCCGGGTCGAGCGCCAGAAGATAGAGTGACCAGAACAGGGCGGTGGCTGTCGTCTCATGACCGGCCAGGATCATGGTCGCAACCTGATCGCCGAGTTGTTCGTCGGTAAACGCAGCGCCCGTCTCCGGATCGCGCGCGGCGTCCATCAGGTCAAACAAGTCGTTCAGCGGCGCGCCCTCGTTCTTGCCTGCGGCGCGGCGCTCGGCCATCAGCATGCCCACGAATTGCGTCCAGCGCTTGCGGAAGCGGGCGCGGGCAAAATCCTGCGGGCTCGGCCAGCTGAGTGGCAGCAGCAGATCGAGAACATGCGGCCGCGCCAGCCGCTCGCCATATTCCATCACGAAGTCGCGCAGCGCCGCGCCGTGGCGATCCATCCCGAACGAGAACATCGTGCGTCCGGCGATCTCGAGCGTCATCCGCTGCATCGCCTCGCGCAGGTTCACCGGCGCATTGCTGGCGGCCTTGAGCTTGGCGATCGTCTCGTCGGTCGCAGCCACCATATGCGGAACCAGCGTCATCACCGCGCGCGGCGTAAACGCCGGCGCCAGCGTCCGCCGCTGGTGTTTCCAGGCGCGCCCTTCCGCGATCAGCAGACCTTCGCCGAGCACCGGACGCAACACCCGGAAGCTGGCCGGCGTACGCGTATAATTCTCGTAATTGTCGACCAGCACATGGCGGATCGCACCCGGATTGTTGAGGATGAAGGTGCTGCGCCCGAAGAAGCGGCCCTGGACGATATCTTCTTCATAGGCGCGCTGGCTCCAGCTACCGATCGGGCTGACGCGGATCGCCCTGATCCGCCCAAAGGCCGTCATGTTGTCGGGCGCGCGCGGTGGGCTGGGCGGTACGAGCCGCTTTCGCGCAACCGGCATGTCGTGGGCTTCGGCTATGCTCATGCATCCCTCGCTCGGGCTCCGTCACCGCGCCCGATCCGGGCGCCACGAAGGCGCGCCGCCTCCAATAAGAGCTAATAGGTCAACTCGGCAACCGCAATCCGGTTTTCCGACGCAGGCCACGCCCGCACCACAATCCGCTCCTGGTTGAACAATGCTACCACGGGGCGGCCGGCCTCTGCTGCCGGAAGCCGCAATGTCGTCACCGCATCTGTCGGCACGCCTGGTTTCACGTCCGAGGGCTCCTTGCCATCGATCAGCACCACGTCGCGCGGCAAGCCTAAATAGCCCCGCGGCCGCGACATCAGGACCACGGCGCCGGCTCCGGCGTCAGCCACTCCGAGCGGGCGGGCGGCGCGCAGATGTACGATGTCGGAGGAGCGCGGGAACGGCGATCGATAGAAATGCGTGGTGGTCGAGCCGGCCGAGGTCAGCACGATTTCGAGATACCAGGCCGGATCGACCTGCGCCGGACCCCAGCGGCCGTCGGCGCCGGTCTGCGAAGAGTGGATCGGTCCGCCCAAACGTTCGCCGGTCTCGGGCGACACACGGTATATGTCGACCGACGCGCCGGACACCGGGCGATTGGTTTGAACGCCGCCCGGCGTACCCGTCACCACGCCGCTCAGTTTGACTTCCGTTTCCGGCACAATCTTCATCCGCGACGGTTCGCGGCCGGCAATGAATTTGTAGATCTCGCGGAATGCACGCGCGGAATAAGCGGTCTCGCGATGATCGACCGCGCCGAGCACGAGATTGGTGGCACCCTTCAGCGCCGGGCCTTCCGCCGTCACGCCCGTGGGCGTGCCCGGCTTGCCGACGAGACGGCCATCGGCCTGCGTAAACTTGTCGATGCCGTCGCTGCGCAGCGTCAGGAACGCCGTGCCCGGCGTCACCTCGCTTTCGCCCTCGTTCAATCCGCGCAGGAACGGACCACGGCTATTGAATTCGTTGCCGAGGTTTTCATCCCAATCATAGACGCCGTGATTGGGGACACCGCACAGCACGGCATGGCTGACATCGGCAACGCCGCCGTTCTTCACGTAATTGCGGATCGAATTGCCGCCGCGCGAATTGCCCACCAAAGCAACCCGCGGCGCGCCGGTGCGGCGCTTCAATTCCTTGATGGCCTCACCGAGTTCGCGGCGCTGGTCCTCGGTCGAGGAGCGACCGGCTTGTTCCACCTTGTCGTCGGTGCGCGCCAGCGGATCGGTGAAATTGATCGCAAACATCCGGTCGCGCGCCACGCCATTGGATTCCATTCGCCATAGCGTGGTGATCCACAGCGCCGCGTGATCGCCATTGCCGTGCAGGAACAGAACCGGCGGTATTTCTGCAACTCCAGGCGCTGCAGCAGGCGCGGTCTGTGCCAAGGCCTGAAAACTTGGGGAGCCGAATGGGCTCGCAAGCAAAGGCAGAGTTCCAGCACCTTTCAGGATTAACCGCCGCGACAGCCTCATTTTTATTTCCTTCCGTTGCATTTCACGACTTTAGCTGTGCTGTAGCACCCCTGACGGCGGCGTAACTACTGGACAAAGCAGGGTTTTCACAGGCATCACTTTAAATTCGACCGCAATCAAGCCTATGACAGACAGACAACGGAACGGCCCATGACCGACCAGCCACAGCGCTCGCGTTTTGCCCCCGACAGCATCGCGGCGCCGTTGCGGCATTCGGTTTTCCGGCGCATCTGGCTCGCCAGCCTCGTCTCTAATCTCGGAATCTTGATCCAAGGCGTCGGCGCGGCCTGGGCGATGACGCAGATGACCTCCTCCGCCGACAAGGTCGCGCTGGTGCAGACCGCGCTGATGCTGCCGGTCATGCTGATCGCGATGCCGGCGGGCGCCATCGCCGACATGCACGACCGCCGCATTGTGGCGCTGGTCTCGTTGTCGATCGCGCTCGCGGGCGCGACCGGGTTGACCGTGCTGGCCTGGCTCAACCTCGTCACCCCGAATACCCTGCTGGCGCTTTGCTTTGTGGTCGGCAGCGGCATGGCGCTGTTCGGACCGGCCTGGCAAGCTTCGGTCAGCGAACAGGTGCCCGCAGAAACATTGCCGTCGGCGGTGGCGCTCAACGGCATCAGCTACAACATCGCGCGAAGCTTTGGACCGGCGATCGGCGGCATCGTGGTCGCGACCGCAGGCGCAGTGGCAGCGTTTGCTACCAATGCGTTGCTTTATCTGCCGCTGATGGTGGTGCTGTTCCTGTGGAACCGGACCAGCGAACCGTCACGGCTGCCGCGCGAACGTCTCAACCGCGCCATCGTTTCCGGCGTGCGCTACATCGCCAATTCGCCGTCGATCCGCATCGTGCTGGCGCGCACACTCGTCACCGGCCTGATCGGCGGCTCGGTCTCGGCGCTGATGCCCTTGGTCGCACGCGACTTGCTGCACGGCGGAGCGCAGACCTACGGCATCATGTTGGGTGCGTTCGGCATGGGCGCGGTGATCGGCGCGCTGAACATCGCCGAAGTGCGCAAGCGGATGAGTGGCGAAGCCGCGGTGCGCGCCTGCGCGCTGTCGATGGCGGGCGCAATCGCAGCGATAGCGCTAAGCGAACAGGCTGTTCTGACCGCAGCCGCGCTGGTGCTCGCCGGCGGCGTGTGGATGCTGGCGGTCGCCCTGTTCAATATCGGTGTGCAGCTCTCGGCGCCGCGCTGGGTTGCGGGCCGTTCGCTGGCGGCCTTCCAGGCTTCGATTGCCGGCGGCATTGCGATAGGAAGCTGGGGCTGGGGCCATCTCACCGACGCCGCCGGCGTGGAAACCGCACTACTGGTTTCCGCCGGTCTAATGGCGCTTTCGCCGCTGCTCGGGATCTGGCTGCGGATGCCGCCGGTCGGGGCACGCAACGAGGCGGCTTCCGAGGTGCTCGCCGATCCCCACGTGCAGCTGTCGCTGACCGGGCGCAGCGGACCCCTCGTGGTCGAGATCGAATATCGCGTGGCGCAGGACAGTGCCCGGCTGTTCCACAATGTGATGCAGGAAGTGCAACTCAGCCGCCAGCGCAACGGCGCCTATGGTTGGTCGATCGCACGCGACATCGCCGATCCCGAATTGTGGACCGAGCGTTATCACTGCCCGACCTGGCTCGATTATTTGCGCCAGCGCAATCGCGCGACGCAATCCGAACGCGCGCTGCATCAGCGCGCGATCGATTTTCACATCGGGCCTGATCCGATCCGGGTCCGCCGCATGCTGGAGCGACCGTTCGGATCGGTGCGGTGGAAGGAAGACACGCCCGATATCGCCGCGAACGAGGTTTTGCCGGTCGCGACCGCCGCGGGCAGCAGTACCTGATCTCTCTACTTACTGCCCGTGGCTCGCCAGCGTCTGCTGGCAGGCCTTGCTGATCCGGGCGCGGTTCTGCTTCAGGCAGGCCAGTACGATCTGGTCTCCGTCGTTCATCTGGGCCCGGCAAAAGCGCGAGACGTCGCGCGCGCAGGCATCTTTTCCCTGCTGCCGCTCCTGCTGCGCCTGGGCGATCGAGGCGATCAGAACCAGGGGAATGACGAAAAGAAATCTGGTCATTTTGTTATGCCTTCACTCAGCAATAAACGCGGGTGAACGCGTTCTATAGCGTTTTCGGGTGAAGAGGAAACCGGTTCCAGGCAGGGCGGTTCCCTTCGTCGCGCGGTCCTTCCCTGTCCTTCCCTCGGCCTTCCCCGGCCGAACCGCCTGCGTCCCATCGCCGCAAGCCGCTCCAGAAACATGGCCGAGACGGACTATTGAGCTGCGACCTTGTGCGATTGCGCGGCCAGATCCCGCTCCAGAACAACGCGGCAACCGCTGGAGAGATTGGCGCGCTGTTTGATCATGCAGGCCGTGATTTTCGGAATGTTGGGAATTTCCGAACTGCACAGGCGGAATGCGTCGCCCGAGCACATTTGCTGCGCTTCGGCGCTGAAAGCAAAGCTTTGGGTCGATGAAATCGCGGAGAAAGAACCCGCGAAAGCCAGCGCCAAACTGATCTTGCGAACGGTCGAGGTGAAGAAAGCGGTCATCTTCGGCTCCCATTGGACCGGCTCAGTAGAACCGGTCGCTGATGGCCCACACTGGGCCCAATGCGCCGCACCGACTGTGACCGCCATCACTCAGGCGGTAAGGGTCCAATTTTCTTCACCTAACGGGATCGTGTTGGTGAGGCGTTAAGACCTTGTTCGCATTAATGGCCCGTCGCGTGTGTGCCCCTGAGTAGCTGGAAAGTATAGCGATGCGTAATCCGTTGGGCCTGATGTTGGCCAGTGTTGTTGCGGCGGTCGTGATCGCCGGAGTTTGGTTCTGGACCTCTTCGCCGCGCGCCGATGCGGCTCCCCAAACCGTTGCGGCCCGCAAGGCTGAGCCGTTGCCCGCGCCTGCGGCGAAAACCGCGGCCAGGGATGACGTCGAGGTCACGGCTGCTCTGTCGAAGCCGGCGCCGCCGGTTCCCGCGCCGGCGCCCGCAAAATCGACCTGCGCCAATCCCGATGCGCTGGGCGTGAGCCGCACCGTCGTGATCGACACCACGGGCGGACCGGGTTTCGGCTTCCTGCAATACAAGCAGTTCGACTTTTTGACCGACAAGGAGGTCGTGCTGACCTTCGACGACGGTCCATGGCCGACGACACCTGCGGTGCTGAAGGCGCTTGCGGAGGAATGCACCAAGGCGGTGTTCTTCCCGATCGGCCTGCACACAACCTATCATCCGGAAATTCTCAAGCAGGTCGCAGCGGCAGGACACACGATCGGCTCCCACACCTGGTCGCATGCCCATCTCGACAGCAAGAAGCTGACGGAACAGCAGGCGAGAGACGAGATCGAGAAGGGCTTCAGCGCCGTGAAGATGGCGCTGGGCGCAGCACCGGCACCGTTCTTCCGTTTTCCGGCGCTTGCTCATACGCAGACGACCCTGGGTTATCTCGGCTCCAGGAACATCGCGATGTTTTCCTGCGACATCGACTCCTTCGATTTCAAGTCCTCCAGTCCCGAGCAGGTGATTCAGAACGTGATGACCAAGCTCGACAAGCAGGGCAAGGGTGTCATCCTGATGCACGATTTGCAGAAGCACACCGCTGCCGCTCTGCCGACGCTGCTGCGCCGCCTCAAGGCTGGTGGCTACAAGGTTGTTCAGATGAAAGCCAAGGAGCAGCTCGAAACCTTGCCCGAATATGATGCGATGCTGGTCAAGGATTTGAAGGTGCCGACCGTTGCGAGCCGCCCGATCGGCAGCGTGGTGCAGACGGTTCGGGACTAGGAATCGAAAGCCGACTATCGACGGTGTTTGGTGAATTAATAGCGCCCGCGGATTTTGATCCGCGGGCGTTATCGTTTTGAGAATTACCAATAGATGCCGTGCCGATGCAGCTCGCTGATGATGCGCCCTTCGGTCCAGTAGCGCGTGCGCCGGGGCTTCTCAGCTTTCGGCGTTAACGCCGCCGTCTGCGCAACCGGCTTATCCGGTTCGGTATTCGACTGTGCTGCCTTGGGTGTCTCGGTTTTGGGTTCGACCAACGCGGGCCGGTCGACATATTTCGGAGCTTCCGCCTTTGGCGCCTCGGTGACTTGCGTTGCTGCGACTTGCGGCGCTTCAGCGGTCTTCTGCGTCTCGGCGACCTTGGCGGGCACTGCGGCCGTCAGCGCATCGCTGCCAACCGCCGACAGGCTGCGATCGGTGGCCTGCGCGGCTGCAGATGCCAGAACCAGTCCTGCAATCAGAATGAATTTGCGCATGGTGGTGTCTCCCGTTTGACGCGGGAAACTAGGCGGATTGGAAGGATTGTTATGTGAGATAGGTCACGCAAGCGCGCGCGTCACGCGATGGCCGACGATGCTGTTGGAATCTGAAAACTGGTGCCGCAAACAGGACTCGAACCTGTGACCCCGTCATTACGAATGACGTGCTCTACCAACTGAGCTATTGCGGCGGACCAAACGCGGCGTCCGGCGATTGCCGAAAACGCGTGCCACCTGATATCGGGCACGGCCCCGATTGGCAAGAAAAACGGCGTAGCTTTGGTTTGGCGCGTTCCTTCACGCGACTTAGCTCGAAAACGTCAGGATTCCCCACCCCAACGCGACAGAAATCCCCGCCAGCCACCGGCCTGGGCCTTGGGCGGGCCGATTTGTTCCGCAAACTCGTCGCGGGCGCCCTCCTCGTCGATTCCGGGGTCGTCGGGCGCCCGAAGAATCGGAATCACCGCAGGGATGGGGGCGGGGGCGGATTTCGGAATGTCCTGGCGTGCCCTGAACAAGGGCGCGGCGGCGACTGGGGCTGCTTCGGCCGGCCTTGGTGCCGGCGCGGGGGCCTCAACGGGAGCCGCTTCAGGGGCGGCCGCTTCACTGGCAGCGGGGGGTGGCGGGGCGTTATCCTGGGCGGCAGGAACCGCGGGCTCGGGCGGGGTCGCGGCCGGCTCAGCCGCCATCGGCGCCGGTGGCTCGAGCACGACGGCCCGGTGCGGCGTCGCCAGCATCGCTTCCTCGAAGGGCGAGGTTTCGATTGCCTCGCCCTTGTCGGAAGGCAGCGCCGCGACCGGCGTCTGCCACTGGAAAGCATCGAGCCTGCCTGTGACCGGCGACACCGGCCGCCAGCGATCGCTGACATAGCCGTCCGCGGTCCAGGCCGGATCGTGCAGCGCGCGCACTGCACGCAACGTCCACGCACGCGCCCGGCCGGTGTCGCCATGCTCGGTGCGTTCGATCTCTGCCATCAACATCGCCACCCGCTGCGTCGGCGCGGCGATGAACGGCGCCAGCGCCTCGCGCGCTTTGGTAAATTCAGACGCGTCGATCGCAGCCCGCGCAATCGCCAGCGCCCCCTCGATATGACCGGGCGCTTTCGCCGCCAGCGTCTCGACCCGCACCAGCCGCTGCCGCGCTGAATCGCCGAGCTTCACATGCGCATAGGCATCGGCGAGATCCGGATGCGGCTGCGCCAGCCACGCCGTTTCGACGATCCGCATCGACCGCCGGATTTGATGCGCCTCGCTTTCGTATTTGCTCGCGAGTACCGCAGCCGGCACCAGCGTCGGCGCCAGCTTGACCGCTTCCCTCACGCTGTCGCGCGACAGGTCGCGATCGACGTTTTGCAGCTCCAGCGCGCGAGCCGTCAGTAGCACGCCGCGCTGACGCCGGTACGTGGCCTTGTCGATCAGCCCGGCGGATTGATTGTTGTCGAGGATGGTCAGCGCGCCGGTCCAGTCGCCCTTGGCGCAGCAGAAGCCGAGTACGGCATGCGAGGCCCATGACGACGAGGGCGCAAGTTTCAATGCCTCTTCGGCGATCACAACGGCGGCGACGGGATCGTCAGCACGCTGCGCTTCGATGAACAGGCCGCGCAGGCCGAGCAGCCTTGTATCCTCACGCTCCGCCATGGCGCGGAAAGCGCGCTGCGCGCCCTCGCGGTCGCCGTCGAGCTGCGCCGATTGCGCATGCAGCAAGAGCGTCAGCGGATCGTGCGCCGCATGTTTCCGCGCGACATCGGCGTGCGCCCGCGCGGACGCGGAATCGCCATGGCCGATCGCGAGCAATCCTTGCGTGACGGCATGCCGGCCGCGCGCCTGACGCCGTTCGCGCCGGCCACGCCGCATACGTTCCGGCGTGCGCCACACTCCGCGCAGGATCGCCCACACAAATATCGCCGCGACGACGACGATGCCGAGCACCAAGGCAAATACCGGCAGCGTGGTCACGATCCGCGTGCCGCCCCATGACAGCGCGACATCGCCGGGCTGCTCGGCAACCCAGGTCGCGCCCACTGCTGCGAGCGCGATCAACACCAGGAACAGAATGATCCGGACCATCGAAATCCTTATTGAGCCGGTTTGGCGAACGCAGCCATGGCATCACTCGCAAATTGACGGGAAGCTGCCAGCGCCGCATCGCGTGCATCGGCTCTTTCCAGCCATGATTGCGCAACCGCCCGATCGGCCGGCTGCAACGTCTTCAACTCACGCCGCGCTTCATTGGAATCATTTCGCAGCGCAGCCGCAGTCACCCGCGCTACCACGGCGCCGCGATCGTTGCCGGCGGTGTCGGTGCGTTCGATGCGGACCAGTTTGGCCGCGCCCGCCTGCAGGCGCTCGACGATGCCCGAACCAGTCGTCGCATTGTCCGGCGGCGCCGCCGGCGTCAGTTTCGGCACCAGCGTCAGCAATTCGCTACTGAGTTTGGCGGCGTTCGGCACGCCCTTGGCAGAAAACTCATCGAGCGGCTTCAAGGCATCGGCATTCGGCGCCAGCGATTTCGCCGCCGCAAGCGCCGCGGGATAAGCATCGCCTGTCCGAACCAGAACGTCGAGCAGGGCTGCCGCTACCACGCGACGAAGCTGAACGTCGTCAGCCGGCTTTGCCTCGGCCGCTTTGGCATCGGCGATCTTGCTGCCTTGCTGCGCGATCTCGGTACCTTGCGCCCGCAGCAGACTCTCGATCTTCGCAATGCGATCGTCGACGGCGGATAGATCCGGTGCCGCGGCAACGGCGCCGTCGCGTGGCGCGGCTTTCACCTCGTTGACGGCAGCCGCAAGCTTCTCGCTTTGCGCACGCAACGTCGTGAGTTCACCGCGCAGTGCGGCGAACGATTTGTCCAGGGCTTCCGTGCGGGCAGCGGCGGCGGGGTCGGCCACCGGTGTCGCCGGCTTGCTTAGCTTCTGTTCAAGCCCGGCGATGCGCGCGGTGAGACCGTCGATGGCGGCAGCGTTGAGTTGGGGGGCGGCCGGCGTGGCCGGCTGAATTGCGGGCCAGCCGAGCATCCAACCGACACCGATCACCAGCGCGGCGGCAACGGCGCCGGAGACCGGCGCAATGATCCAGGGAGAAACCGGCTTCGGCGCCGGCTCGGAGACCGGCGGCGCCGAAGGTTCTTCGGGCGCAGGCTCGCTCGGCGTATCGCCGCTCGCATGCGGCGGCGCGCTGGAGACTTCAGTCGCCTCGAGATCGATGGTGGGCGGCGCGCGTTTGGGCCGCTCCTGGTCGGGCAACGATCCGTTTTCTTCGGGCCTGTCATCGACCATGCAGCGGTTCCCTTAACAGTGAGGTTCCGAAACCTACCAGAATCGGCCCCTATTAAGCCAATCGGGGTCGCAAAGCACGGCCCAATGCCTCGAACAAGGCATTTTCATCGGCTGAGACCGCCGCGGTCACTTGGGTAGCGCCGGCGTCGCGGAGGATTGAGGCAACGGCTGCAGAGATGCAGCATTGCGGCAGCGCCAATGCCGATATTTCGACACCCCCTGAGCGCGCGGCATCCAGAAAAGCGCGGGCGCTGCGGCGCGAGTAATGCAGCACCGCCTCGACCTGATGCGCCACGAAAGCGTCACATACCTCCCGCGGCAGGCTGGACGCCGGGACCATCCGGTAGGTGGTGTGCGTCATCACCGTAAAGCCCTTTTCGCCGAGTTCGCCGGCAAGATCGCGCGCGAGGTCGGCGCCCGCCAGATACAATAATGTGGCGGCTTTCTTCAATTGCTTCGATTTGACGCCGGCCAGCACGAGATCCCGCAAGGCGCCGGCATCGCCCTTCGCCGCGATCACCTCGCTGAATCCAGCGCTGCGGGCCTCCGACGCCGTATGTTCTCCCACCGCGAATAGCGGCAGCTTGAGCAGCCGGCTGCCGGCAAGATGAGGCACGACGGCCCGCACCGCATTGGCACTGGTGACGATGACGGCGCCATAGCGCGCCTCCACATCGTCATAGAACGGGACCGGCTCGAACCGCAGCATCGGCGCGCGCAACACCTCAAACCCCCGGGCTCGAAGCGCGCCAGCGGTAGCCTCGTCATCCGGATGCGGGCGCGTAACGAGAACCGCCATGCCTCAGATCTCCGCCAAAACGATTTCGGCCCAACCGGACGATTGCACCTTGAGACCTCGTAATGCTACCCGGTTACGGAAGCGTTGTTTTAAGCGATAGCACAAGGGCTCAAATTGGATAACGACACGACGATGCTGGTGCTGGGCATTGAGACCACCTGCGACGAAACCGCGGCCGCCGTGGTTGAACGCGCCAGCGATGGCAGCGGCAAAATCCTGTCCAATATCGTGCGCTCGCAAACCGATGAGCATGCCCGCTTCGGCGGCGTGGTGCCGGAGATCGCCGCGCGCGCCCATGTCGACCTGCTCGACGGCATCATCGATAGCGCCGTGAAGGAAGCAGGTGTCGGCTTTGCACAATTGTCGGCGGTGGCCGCCGCTGCGGGGCCGGGCCTGATCGGCGGCGTGATCGTCGGCCTCACCACCGCCAAGGCGATCGCGATGGTGCACGATACGCCGCTGATCGCGGTCAATCATCTCGAGGCACATGCGTTGACGCCGCGGCTGACTTGCGCGTTGGCATTTCCCTATTGCCTGTTTCTGGCTTCCGGCGGTCACACCCAGATCGTCGCGGTGGTGGGCGTCGGCAAATATGTGCGGCTCGGCACCACCGTCGACGACGCCATGGGCGAGGCCTTCGACAAGGTCGCAAAGATGCTGTCGCTGCCCTATCCCGGTGGACCGGAAGTCGAGCGCGCGGCCGGCGGGGGCGACGCCAAGCGATTTGCATTTCCGCGGCCGATGCTCGGGCGGCCGGACGCGAATTTCTCGCTGTCGGGATTGAAAACGGCGGTTCGCAACGAGGCCAGCCGCCTGGCGCCGCTGGAGCCGCAGGACGTCAGCGATCTCTGCGCCAGCTTTCAGGCGGCGGTGTTGGAGTCTACGGCAGACCGGCTGAGCGTGGGCTTGCGACTGTTTCACGAACAATTCGGCCCGCCGCGGGCGCTGGTTGCGGCCGGCGGCGTCGCAGCCAATCATGCCATTCGCGGCGCGCTGCAGGATGTCGCCGCCAAAGCGCAGACCACGCTCATCATCCCGCCGCCGGCGCTGTGCACCGACAATGGCGCGATGATCGCATGGGCTGGCGCGGAACGGATGGCGCTCGGGTTGACCGATACGATGGATGCGCCGCCGCGGGCGCGCTGGCTGCTCGATGCCAATGCCACCGCGCCGGCAGGCTTTGCCAACAGCCGCGCCGCGTACTGACGGGAGCGCCGGCCGATGCCCTCGTACAGATCTGTTGGCGTAATCGGCGCCGGTGCGTGGGGGACGGCGCTCGCCGGTGTCGCCGCACGGGCGGGGCGCGCGGTCGTGCTTTATGCGCGCAATGCAGAGAGCGCCGCGCAGATGCAATCGACGCGCGCCAATCCGCGGCTGCCAGGCGTGCGCCTCGACGAACGCATCGAGATATCAGGCGACATCGCGGCTGCCGCCCGCGCCGACATCATCCTGATCGCAACGCCCGCGCAGAACTTGCGCGATGCCGTGTCAAGGCTGGCGCCGCATCTGAGGCCTGCGACGCCCGTGGTCGCCGCCGCCAAGGGCATCGAGCGCGGCACGCATCGATTCATGACCGAGGTGATCGCGGAAGCCGCTCCTGAAGCTGCGCCCGCGATCCTCTCGGGCCCGAGTTTTGCCGATGACGTCGCGCGCGGACTTCCCACCGCGGTCACGCTCGCTGCCAAGGACGAGGCGCTGGCGAGCGCGCTGGTACAGGCGCTGGGTTCCTCGACATTCCGGCCCTATCACACGTCAGATGTCCGCGGCGTCGAGATCGGCGGCGCCGCAAAAAACGTGCTGGCGATCGCGGCCGGCATCGTCGAGGGAAGGAAATTGGGCGCTTCGGCGCTGGCCGCGCTGACGACGCGCGGCTTCTCTGAACTGGCGCGGTTGGGACGTGCCTGCGGCGCGCGCGGCGAAACGTTGGCGGGCCTATCGGGGTTGGGCGATCTGGTCCTGAGCTGCTCCAGCCTGCAGTCGCGCAATTTTGCGCTCGGCATTGCGCTCGGGCGCGGCGAGCCGAAGCCGCAAGGCAAACTCGCCGAGGGTGAGTTCACCGCGCCTGTCCTGATCGAACTGGCGGCTTCGCAAAATGTCGATATGCCGGTATCAAAGGCCGTCGCGGCCATATTGAGCGGCAAAGTAACCATCGACGCTGCGATCGAGGGTCTGCTGACTCGGCCTTTCAAAGCAGAGGAATGATCGACGGTCGGTAAAGTGGGATTGCCGCTACAATCCCACAAAGGACACGAGATCGTTCAGACCCGTGCCGATGCCGTCGGGCACGACGCCAAGTTCTTCCAGCGGCGCGCCGGCACGATTGACCCAGAAGGTCGGGTATCCGTACCATTTGGCGCCGGCCACATCCCAGCCGGCAAAGGCCGCGAAGGCAACTTCCTCCTTCTTCATCCCGAAGGCATCGACACCCATCTGATACGCGCGCGGATCGGGCTTGAACGCCTTGACGCGGTCGGTTGTGAGATGGTCTTCGAACATTCCCTGCAGGCCCGAATTCCGGACCGCTGCCTCAAGCATTTCAGCCGTAAAGTTCGACAGGAAGGCCATGCGAATGCCGGCGTCCTTCATTTTCTTCAAACCCGGCGCCACGTCGGGCCAGGCCTTCAGCCCGAGATAGGACTGCATCAATTGATCGCGTTGCGTGCCGGACAATTCAAGTTTCATGAGCTTGGCTGCAAAGATCAACGCCTCTTCGGTGACATGCCAGAAATCGGCATAGCGGCCGCTCATGGTGCGCAGCCAGGTGTATTCGAATTGTCTCGTTCGCCAGGAGTTACTTAATTCCGCGCCTTTGCCGGGAAACATCTCTTCGACTTTGGCGAACACCGGGCGGGGATCGATGATCGGAAAACCATCGAACGCCACGGCTCGGATCTTATTGCGATCGGTTGTCTGTGCGTGGACGGCGGGTGCGGCGACCGCCGCAACCACACTCCCGGCAACCAGATTGAGAAAATCCCGGCGATGCGCTGACATCGAGTGTCCTCCAAACCTCAGCGAGGGATGTCATTTGCCACGCGTTCGCTCAATAGCGCGCGAGTAAAAACATCTTGTTCCCAGACCGGGAATATTCGGCGGCGCCGTTCGCTCCGGGTTGCACCCGTTGCGATCAAGCAAGCGGAACGATATCGTCGCGAAGGGCTGGCGGACGTTTTCCGCCGAGGCGCAGAGGAAATTGAGATGGCGTACTGGCTGGTGAAATCCGAACCTTCGGCCTGGTCATGGGATCAGCAAGTCGCGAAAGGCGCCAAGGGCGAGGCCTGGACCGGCGTACGCAATTTCACCGCCCGGCAAAATCTCGTGAAGATGAAGAAGGGCGACCGCGCCTTCTTCTATCACTCCAACGAGGGCAAGGAGATCGTCGGCATCGCCGAGATCATCAAGGAAGCCTATCCCGATCCGACCGACAAGACCGGCAAGTTCGTCTGCGTGGACATCAAGGCGGACAAACCGCTGAAGACGCCGGTGACGATGGCCGCGATCAAGGCCGACAAGAAACTCGCGGCCATGGCGCTGGTGAAATATTCGCGGCTGTCGGTTCAGCCGGTCACGGCCGAAGAGTGGAAGATGGTTTGCAAGATGGGCGGGCTATAGCGCTTACGCCGCAGCCGCCGTCACTACCTGCGCCAGAAGCGCCTCGCGCTTCGACTGCGAGCGATATCCCTTCATCGTCGCGGCAAAGCGCTCGAGGATGCCGTCCTCGAAGGCGGTGACGATGGTGTCGTGGACATAGCTCTTGCGGCAGATCGCAGGCGTATTCGACAGTTCGTCCGCGGCGGCGCGAACCGCATCCAGCACCTGCTTCTTGCGGCCGCGCGCGCTCGCTGCCGGTGAAATCCGCGACAGCGATTCCAGCACGACCGCTGACGCCATCAGCGTGCGGAAGTCCTTCAGCGAAATCTTGATCCCGGCGATCTCGCGCAGGAAGCCGTTCACCGTCGTGGTCGAGACCGTGCGGACGGTGCCGGAATTGTCGCGGTACTGGAACATCCGCTTGCCGGGCACACCGCGCAAAATGCCGATGGCACGCACGAGTTTCGCAGCGTCGCATTCCTTGCGGACAGCCTTGCCGCCCTTGGCCTTGAAGGTCAGGACCAGGGTATCGTCTTCGAGCGTGACGTTGGACTTCAACAAGGTGGTGGCGCCGCGGGTGCCGTTGAGGCGAGCATAGGATTCATTGCCGGGCCGGATCGCGGTGCGTGCGATCAGTTCGATCACGGCCGAGAGCGCGAATTCGCGCGTCGGCTCGTCGCCGGACAGATGCGCCGAGACGTTGCGACGAATCTTCGGCAAGGCGGCAACAAGCCGCGCCAGGCGATGCGCCTTGCGCTGCTCGCGGACCTTTTCCCAATCGGCATGGTAGCGGTACTGCAGCCGGCCCGCGGCATCGAGGCCGACGGCCTGCAGATGCGAGGCCGGATCGGGCGAGTAGCGCACGTCCCGATAGGCCGGCGGCACCGCCATTGAATTCAGGCGCCGGATGGTGCCGACGTGACGGATCGCCGTGCCATTGGCGCGAATGAATGAATAGCCCTTGCCGCGCTTGATGCGGCGAATCGTCAATTCGTTCTGGTCGCCGAGCTTGAGGCCGAGTTCGCCGGCCAAGGCTTCGACTGTGGTCTTGAGCAGGGAGGTATTGGACGGGGAGGATTTGGGCTCAATCGCGGGCGACTTGAGCGTCGTCTGGGGCAATTGCCCGAGCGCTTCCGCCAGCGCCACGGCAGGATCGGCGGAAACGGGCCGCGTAGCCTCGTAATTCTGCTGATCCGTCATGGTCGTTGTCGCCTGCTCCGCCTGTTCCTGTGCTTTCCGGTAATGCCGTTTGTTGTGGCTTGGTTCCGGAGGGCCGTCTGGGCCCGGGTTGGCCATTTAGGGGCTAACGGCCGGCTTTGCGAGTCCCGATTCCGCGATTGACGGTTACTAAATACCGGTCATGGGAGCCATTCGCGCGATAACGTTGATTTTTGGCTCGGCGAAAACGCGAAAGTGACAGCCGATTGATCGAGGACAAGGCCGAAAGCGGTCCAGCCGACCAAGGTTGCAGACGTTTCCGCCTTGTCCGGCTATCGCCCGGCGACGCATAATCATTGCAACAATCAAGACTGCTTGCGGTCGCCTTTGTACGGCGCGCTGCAACGAGTGGAGGAAGAAATGTCCGAAAAAATCTACGACGTATCAACGGATTGGTCGAAGCGCGCCTATGTCGACGACGCCAAATACCGCGATATGTATGCCCGCTCGGTCAGCGATCCCAATGGCTTCTGGGCCGAACAGGCCAAGCGCATCGGCTGGATCAAGCCCTTCACCAAGGTCGAGAACGTCTCCTTCGCCCCCGGCAACATCTCGATCAAATGGTTCGAGGATGGCGTCCTCAACGTCGCGTGGAACTGTATCGACCGCCATCTGGAGAAGCGCGGCGACCAGACCGCGATCATCTGGGAGGGCGACGATCCCTCGCAATCCAAGCACATCACCTACCGCCAGCTGCACGACGAAGTCTGCAGGATGGCGAACATCCTGCGGACCCGTAACGTCAAGAAGGGCGACCGCGTCACCATCTACCTGCCGATGATTCCGGAGGCCGCCTACGCCATGCTGGCCTGTGCGCGGATCGGCGCGATCCATTCGGTGGTGTTTGCGGGCTTCTCGCCCGACAGCCTCGCCCAGCGCATCACCGACTGCCAATCCAAGATCGTCATCACGGCCGACGAGGGGCTGCGCGGCGGCAAGAAAGTGCCGCTGAAGGCCAATGTCGACGCCGCGATCGCCAAGAGCGGCGGCGTCGATTGGGTCGTCGTCGTCAAGCGCACGGGTGCGCCCGTCGAAATGAATCCGGTACGCGACCTCTGGTATCACGACGCCGCGAAAATGGTGACGACGGAATGTCCATGCGAGCCGATGCACGCGGAAGATCCGCTGTTCATCCTCTATACGTCGGGTTCTACCGGCCAGCCCAAAGGCGTGCTGCATACTTCGGGCGGCTATCTGACGTTCGCGGCGATGACGCATCAATACGTGTTCGACTATCACGATGGCGACATCTACTGGTGCACCGCCGACGTCGGCTGGGTCACCGGTCACAGCTACATTCTCTATGGTCCGCTCGCCAACGGCGCGACCACGCTGATGTTCGAGGGCGTGCCGAATTATCCTGATAATTCGCGATTCTGGAACGTCGTCGACAAGCACAAGGTCAACATCTTCTACACTGCGCCCACCGCGATCCGCGCGCTGATGCAGGGCGGCGACGACCCCGTGAAGAAGACTTCGCGCAAGAGCCTTCGTCTGCTCGGCTCGGTCGGCGAGCCGATCAATCCGGAAGCGTGGGAATGGTACCACCGCGTCGTCGGCGACGAGCGTTGCCCGATCGTCGACACCTGGTGGCAGACCGAGACCGGCGGCATTTTGATCACGCCGCTGCCCGGCGCGACCAAACTCAAGCCGGGTTCGGCGACGCGGCCGTTCTTCGGCGTGGTGCCCGAAATCGTCGATGCCGACGGCAAGGTGCTGGAAGGCGAGACGTCGGGCAATCTCTGCATCGCCAAATCCTGGCCGGGGCAGATGCGCACGGTCTATGGCGACCATGCCCGATTCGAGCAGACTTATTTCTCGACCTACAGGGGCAAATATTTCACCGGCGACGGCTGCCGCCGCGACGCCGACGGCTATTACTGGATCACCGGCCGCGTCGATGACGTCATCAACGTGTCAGGCCATCGCATGGGCACCGCCGAAGTCGAAAGCTCGCTGGTGGCGCATGAAGCGGTGTCGGAAGCCGCCGTGGTCGGCTACCCCCACGACATCAAGGGCCAGGGCATCTACGCTTACGTGACGCTGATGACCGGCAAGGAGCCGACCGAATCGTTGCGCAAGGAATTGGTGGCGTGGGTGCGCAAGGACATCGGCCCGATCGCCTCGCCCGATCTGATCCAGTTCGCACCCGGTTTGCCCAAGACGCGCTCCGGCAAGATCATGCGCCGCATCCTGCGCAAGATCGCCGAAGACGAACCGTCGAGCCTCGGCGACACGTCGACGCTGGCCGACCCAGCCGTGGTCGACGATCTCGTGCAGAACCGGCAGAACAAAAAAGGCGCCGCGGTCTAGTTCTTCTGTGCATCGACACGCCGCCGGGAGGAAGACCGGCGGCGGCGACGGCCCGCGAGAAAGAATTCCGGCAACAAGGCCGACCGATACGGCTATCTCCGCACGTAGCCTTCCCCTCACGCGATCGTCAGGAGTGACCACCCCGCCTCGGGATGGTTCCGTCCGAGTGTTGTTTTCAGGTCATTTACTTTATTTCGAACATTTCCTTTCTTGCCCCATCAAAACGAGGCTCACACCCGGCGTGCAAACCATCCGGTTAAGGCGCGCTGTTAAAAATACGTGGGCGAAACAGCGACCCGGCTTTTCGCTGGGGTCGGCGGGCAGTTGAGAGCCTCGGCAGGGGCGAGCGGGCGAAAGTGGAGAGATTGATGTCGATGAGAATTGCGGTGGCGCTGGCCGCCACCATTGGGGTGGGCGTGCTGATGTCCTCGGCGGCCGAAGCGCGGCCGGAAATGGTCGACCTTCGTGGCGACTACTCGCCGGGCACGATCGTTGTGAAGACCAACGAACGCAGGCTTTATCTCATTCTCGATTCCGGCCACGCCATGCGCTATCCGGTCGGCGTCGGCAAGTCCGGCAAGCAGTGGGCCGGCACCACAACGATCGACGGCAAATATCGCAACCCGGCGTGGGCGCCGCCCGCCGAAGTCAAGCGTGACAAGCCCGGGATCCCCGATGTCATTCCCGGCGGTTCGCCGCGCAATCCGATGGGCGTCGCCGCGATGACGCTCGCCGGTGGCGAATACGCCATCCACGGCACCAACGTGCCGGGTTCGGTCGGCGGCTTCGTGTCATACGGCTGCATCCGTATGCTCAACGCGGATATCACGGACCTCTATCAGCGCGTTTCGGTCGGCACGACAGTGACGGTGACGCGCTGAGCCCGCGCCGCGCAGCGTTTCACCCTGTCGCGCGGCGACGTGCTGACATCGTGCGCCGCACCGCTCGTTTCGGATCAACTCGCTGCTCATCGGCCGGCCGCTGGTCGGCGAGACCTACCGCGAGAACCGCGATCTCGGCAGTTTCATTCTCATCGACCCTCTCCGCCACCGCACGGCGGCAGCAGGCATGATCGATTTCTCCCTGCGCGCCGCTACCAATATCTAATGGCAGACGCTCGACGCGGACAAATCCGTGCCGGCTAGCTTGAAGCAGCAGCGGCTGCAGGAGCGCCGCTACCTGTAGGGGCCCGCAATTTGGTCCGCCGGCGCAGGGCCATCCAAGATCGCCCATTCAAGATATTCATTTGATAGGTAATTTTGGCTATCGGGCCATCAAAAATCCGAAGCGATGCCTTTGCGCTCCCAGTCGCCATACCGGGTCGGTTCCGGGCCCTTCGGACCCTGGAATTCCTTCTGCAGCGGGGTGGCGTTTGCCTCGGCCTGCTTCCGCCGCGCCTCCGCTTCGGCGAGCGCACGCTGGGCCGCCGGCGTCAGCGGCTTGCGTGTCGCGTCCGGCGCAGTCGGCTGTGAGGGATCGTCGCTCATAACAAGACTTTCCGGCAGCAATCCGTATCTCAGATCAAGTGAGTAGATGACATCACAATCGTGAAATCATCGCGGCGATTCTTACATTTGGCATATTCGCATGCCAAAGGTGTTTTTGATTCCGATGGCATGAGCCGAACCCTACTTAGCACCTTCCGAGATATTTCCGCTCCATGCCTTCTTCAAGATTTGCAGTTCCCTCCGAAGTGCCCGGTCTCGCTGCGCGGCGGATCGCGGCGGATATTCTCGACGGCGTTCTGCACAAGCATCGCACTCTCGACGACCAACTCGATGGTGCCGCCGCTCATCCCGGATTGAAGAGCCTTGCCGATCGCGACCGCGCGCTGATGCGGCGGCTGGTGGCGACGATTTTGCGACGACTCGGCACACTCGGTCATTTGCTCTCGCGTTTGCTTGATCGTGGTGTTCCCACCGACGCACCGCGTGCGCAGAGTGCGTTGTTGATCGGCGCCGCGCAGATTCTCTGGATGGATGTGCCCGATCACGCCGCCGTCGATCTGTCGGTGCGGTTGGTACAATCGGACCGCCGGGCCGCGAAATATGCCGGGCTTGTCAACGCCGTGCTGCGCCGTTGCGCGCGCGAAGGGCAGCCGCTGATCGACGAAGTCAAATCGCAGACGCTGGATATTCCGCCGTGGATGTTGGCGCGCTGGATCGCCGCCTATGGCGAGGCCACGGCAAGAGAGATGGCGCTGGCCATCGGTCATGAGCCCTCGCTCGACATCACCGTGAAGTCGGATGCGCCGCAATGGGCGACGCGTCTGCACGGCGAAACGCTGCCGACCGGAACCGTGCGCACCTTGCTGCAGGGATCGGTAACGATGCTGCCCGGATTCACCGAGGGACAATGGTGGGTGCAGGACGCCGCCGCCGCATTGCCGGCGCGCCTGTTCGGCGACGTCAACGGCAAGACCATTGTCGACCTCTGCGCCGCGCCAGGCGGTAAAACGGCACAGCTCGCTCAAGGCGGCGCACGCGTTACCGCCGTCGACCGTTCGCCGGCGCGGATGGCGCGGCTGCGCGACAATCTGGCGCGGCTATCGCTCGCGGCCGATGACGTGGTGACTGACGCCGCCGAATGGCCGAACGGCGGCGGCTTCGACGGCGTCCTGGTGGACGCGCCCTGTACTTCGACCGGCACCATCCGCCGCCACCCCGACGTCGCCTGGTTGCGGCAGGAAGTCGACATCGCGGCGCTGGCGGCGCTGCAGAAGCGACTGCTGCAGAAGGCGGTCGCGCTGCTGAAGCCGGGCGGAACGCTGGTCTATTGCACCTGTTCGCTGGAACCTGAGGAAGGCGAACAGGCGATAGCCGCCTTGTTGGCGGCCGATTCGAACGTGCGACGCACGCCGATCGAGGCCAGCGAAGTTGCCGGTCTCAGCGAAATCGTTACGGCCGATGGCGATTTGCGCACCCTGCCCTGCCATTTGCCCCATGACGACCCGCGGCTGGGCGGGCTGGATGGATTTTACGCGGCGCGGCTGGTTAAATCCTGATTTTAAACTGGAATTTCGCAAACCGTGGGTGATTCGCCCGGTTTCAAGATGGTGTCTTGCCGGCGTTTCCGGATTAAAAGGATTCGTCACAAGATCTCCTCCCATCAAGGTTAGGCGTGTCGGTCGCTCAACGCAGACGGATTTCGACGCTGATCGCGGGCCGCTTTGCGCGCAGCCTGGCGGCGCGTGCGAGCGGCGGGACGGTGGCGCTGTCGCGGCTATGGCCCGGCCGTGCCGATCGCCTGATCATCGCGCCGCATGATCTGCGCACCGCGGATGCCACCCGCGCGGCCGAAATCTATGCCGGGCGGTTCGTGTTCGCCGGCAAGATCGTGACCTGCCACGGGCGCTCGATCTTCGATCTCGAGCCGCCGTCGGAAGATTGGGAAGTGGCGCTGCTCGGCTTCGGATGGTTGCGCCATCTGCGCGCGGCCGATACCGCGCTGACCCGTGCCAACGCGCGTTCGCTGATCGACGACTGGATTTCAAATCCGGGGCGCAAGCGGCCGCTCGAACGCCGCGCCGACGTGCTGGCGCGCCGCGTGATCTCGCTGTTGTCGCAAGCGCCGCTGGTGCTCGGCGATACCGACGGCAAATTCTATCGCAAATATTTGCGTGGGCTGACCCGCGAGATTCGCTATCTGCGCTATACGATGCTCGATATCGCCGACGGCGTGCCGCGGCTGCAGGTCTTGATCGCGCTTTGTTACGCCTCGCTGTGCCTCGCCAACCAGGCAAAGCATATTCGCACCGCGACGCGACGGCTTTCGGACGAACTCCAGCGGCAAATCCTGCCCGATGGCGGGCACATCTCGCGTAATCCCGGCGCGCTGGTCGAACTGCTCAGCGACATGCTGCCGCTGCGCCAGACTTTTGCCGCCCGCAACATCGCGCCGCCGCAGGCCCTGTTGAATGCGATCGATCGCATGATGCCGATGCTGCGTTTCTTCCGTCACGGCGACGGCAGCTTTGCGCTGTTCAACGGCATGAGCAACGCGCCATCCGACCTGGTGGCGACACTGCTCGCTTATGACGATACCCACGGCGTGCCGATGTCGAACATGCCGCATACCGGCTTTCAGCGCCTCGACGCCGGCACCACAACCGTCATCATCGACACCGGACCGCCGCCGCCGCCGAACGTCAGCCAGGACGCGCATGCCGGCTGCCTCGCGTTCGAACTTTCTTCCGGGCCGAGCCGGATCGTCGTCAATTGCGGAATGCCCTCGACCGGCCGCGACAATTGGCGACCGTTCGCGCGCGGCACCGCCGCGCATTCGACCCTGACCTATCACGCGACATCGTCGTGCCAATTCGTCGAACTGTCGGCAATGAAGCGGCTGTTGCAGGGCGCCCCCGTCGTCAGCGGTCCAACCAATGTGGAGAGCTATCGCGAAGCGGTGGCGAATGGCGATCTCCTGACCGCGTCGCATGACGGATATCTCCCGCGATTCGGCATCGTGCATCGGCGGGTGCTGATGATCGCCCATGATGGCGCAAGGCTCGACGGCGAGGACACGCTGTCGCCGACGCCGGGTGGCCGAATCAAGGGGGCCGAGCAGGACTATGCCGTGCGGTTTCACCTCCATCCATCGGTGAAGGCGAGCCGTCTCAGCGACGCGCGCGGCGTGATGCTGGTGCTGCCGAACCGCGACGTCTGGACCTTCGAGGCGCTCGACGACAAGGTCGACCTCGAGGACAGCGTGTTCCTTGCCGGCAATGACGGCCCACGCCGCACCGCCCAGATCGTGATCCGGCAGGATGCGCGGCAGGCCTCCTCGATCCGCTGGAGCTTTGTGCGCTCGACGACCTCGGTCGCAGCGACGACGGCCCGGCGTAATGCAAGGCGGGAGCCGGAATTACCGCTCTAAACCCTCCGCGCAGGCGAGATTTCCACACATGGCTTTGGCCGGTTTCATGACCGGCAAAACCATGCTACCGGGCTGGCTTACCAGCCAGGATCCTCCCCATGACCGACCATCCGCGCCGCGTAACCCGGGCTCTTTTGTCTGTTTCGGACAAAACGGGGCTGATCGAATTTGCTCGCGCGCTCGCCGGCCACGGCGTCGATCTCGTCTCCACCGGAGGCACCGCCAAAGCCATCGCCGCCGAGGGGCTGAAGGTCACTGATGTTTCCGACCTCACCGGTTTTCCCGAAATGATGGACGGCCGCGTCAAGACCTTGCATCCCAAGGTACATGGCGGCCTGCTCGCGATCCGCGACAACAGGGAACACGCAGAAGCGATGAAGGTGCATGGCATCGCGCCGATCGACCTGCTCGTGGTCAATCTCTATCCGTTCGAGGCGACGGTCGATAAAGGCGCCGGGTTCGAGGACTGCATCGAAAATATCGACATCGGCGGACCGGCGATGATCCGGGCCGCAGCGAAGAACCACGACGACGTCGCAGTCGTGGTCGAAGCGGCAGATTACCAGGCTGTGCTCGACGAACTCGCGGCGAACAAGGGCGCAACCACGCTCCCGCTACGCCGCCGCCTGGCCGCAAAAGCCTATGCCCGCACCGCCGCTTACGACGCTGCGATCTCGAACTGGTTTGCGCTTCAGCTCAAGAACGACGCACCGGATTTCCGCGCCTTCGGCGGGCGGCTGATCCAGTCGCTGCGCTATGGCGAGAATCCGCATCAGACTGCGGCGTTCTATCGGACGCCCGACAAACGCCCGGGCGTCGCCACCGCGCGGCAATTGCAAGGCCGCGAACTCTCCTACAACAACATCAACGACACCGACGCTGCCTATGAGTGCATTGGCGAGTTTGACGCCAAGCGCACCGCGGCCTGCGTCATCGTCAAGCACGCCAACCCCTGCGGCGTCGCCGAGGGCGCCGATCTCCTCAGCGCCTATCGCAAGGCCTTGGCTTGCGATTCGACATCTGCCTATGGCGGTATCGTCGCGCTCAACCGCACGCTCGACGCCGATGCGGCGCGCGCCATCACCGAAATATTCACCGAAGTGATCATCGCACCCGATGCGACGGAAGAGGCCATGGCCATTGTCGCCGGCCGGCGGAATCTCCGGCTGCTGCTGGCGGGCGGACTACCTGATCCGCGCACCGTGGGCCTGACGGCAAAGACCGTCGCAGGCGGCATGCTCGTGCAAAGCCGCGACAATGCCGTGGTCGACGACATGACGTTGAAGATCGCTACCAAGCGTGCGCCGTCGGACGCCGAACTGCGCGACCTCAAATTTGCATTCCGCGTCGCCAAGCACGTCAAGTCGAACACGATCATCTACGCGAAAGATCTCGCCACCGTCGGTATCGGTGCGGGCCAGATGAGTTCGCATCGATTCCGCGCGTATCGCCGCCCGCAAGGCACAGGACGCGGCCACCGAACTAAAACTTGCTGAACCGCTGACCAAAGGCTCAGTCGTCGCGTCGGATGCATTCTTTCCGTTCGCCGATGGCATGTTGGCCTGCATTGAGGCCGGCGCCACCGCCGTGATCCAACCGGGCGGTTCGGTACGTGACGATGAAGTGATCAAGGCCGCCGACGATCACGGCATCGCCATGGTGTTCACCGGCGTGCGGCATTTCAGGCATTGAGCCGCACAGATTTGCCCCGTCATTCCGGGGGGCGCGAAGCGCGAGCCCGGAATGACAACGGTTGGTTCAGGTGCGCCGCTAAACTTCCCTCACCTTTGCCAGCAGCGCCAATCCCGCAACGAAGAACACCACCAGCACCGCCATGCCCGCTTTCTGGCTGGCGGTGAAAGCCGTGATGGCGCCGATCAGTAGCGGGCCGATGAAGGAGGTGACTTTTCCGGTCAGCGCGAACAATCCGAAATATTGCGCGATGCGATCTTTTGGCGCGAGGCGAATCAGCAGCGATCGCGATGCCGCCTGCAGCGGACCCCCGGCTGCGCCGATCAAACAACCGAGTACGAGATAGGCGCGCTCGGACGCGCCGGCGAACAGCGCGCCCCCTGGCGCGGGCGGCGCAACCTTCACGAACAGGATCGAATCCTTGTCGACCAGCAAAATTGCGATGATAGCCAGCAACAGGATCAACATACTGCCTGCGATGACGCGCTTCGGCCCCAGCCTGTCGTCGAGCTTGCCGCCAAGCCAGGCGCCAAAGGTGCCGGCGATGGCGAGGATGATTCCGAAGGTGCCGATCTGGATCGTGTGCCAACCAAAAGTGCCGGCGGCGTAGATGCCGCCGAATGCAAACAGCGACACCAGGCCGTCGGTATAGATCATGTTGGCGAGCAGGAACGTTGCCATCGATTTTTGCTTCGGCAGTTCACCGAGCGTTTGCTTCAGTTCGGTCAAGCCCTCGCGCAGCGCAGCGCGTACCGGGTGCTTTGCCGGATAATCGGGCGTCAGCAAGAACATCGGCAGCACGAAGATGATGAACCAGATTCCCGTCAGCGGGCCGGTGATGCGGTCGCCCTGATGCGTGACCGGATCGAGGCCGAACAGCGGTGCAAAGCCGAACAGCGTGCGCCCGGTCTCGGGATTGGCCGCGAGAAAACCGAGCACCAGGATCAGGCTGAAGATGCCGCCGATATAGCCGGTGGCCCAGCCGGTGCCGGACAGCCGCCCAATCTTGTCCGGCGGCACCAGCGTCGGCATCATGGCGTTGTTGAAGACGGTCGCGAATTCGACGCCGACGCTCGCGATCGCATAGGCGAGCAACAGCGGCGGAATGATGCTGGGATCGCCCGGCTTGCCGATCCACATCAGGCTGGAGCCGATCACCAGCAGGGCCCCGAAACCCGCGATCCACGGCTTGCGGCGGCCGCTGGCATCGGCAATTGCACCGAGCACCGGCGACAGCAACGCAATCGTCAGGCCGGCGGCCGCGGTCGCAAATCCCCACAGCGCCTGCCCGGTCGCCGGATTTGGCGCCACGAAGCTTGCGAAGTAGGGCGCAAACACGAAAGTTGTGATCAGCGTGAAATAAGGCTGCGCGGCCCAATCGAAAAAAATCCAGCTGATGACGGCGGCGCGGCGCGGATATCTTTGCGGGATTTCCGCACCAATTGCCTCCGAAGCGATCACCGCCATACCCGAAATATCCCTGGTAATCACGAGGAGGCGTTTTGCCTGTCGTCTGTACCCATATAGCATGCGTCATTGACGCCTGCGCTGTGCCAAGCGTCACACCAGCTCTAACTGCGGCGGTTTTTTGATGGCAGTCTTTTCAAGCGGATGGCGCAGGGTATTTACCGCGATCGTGCTGGTGGTTGCGTGCAGCGCGCCAGCCGGCGCACAGGAACAACGCCGCCTTTACACGCCACCCGCCGCTGACGGCATTCACGGCATCCCGGCCGAACATGGCATGGTGGTGGCGCAGGAAAAACTCGCGACGCAAATCGGCGCCGATATTCTGCGACAAGGCGGCAATGCCGTGGACGCCGCGGTCGCTACCGGCTTTGCGCTTGCCGTGACTTATCCGCGCGCGGGAAATATCGGCGGCGGCGGCTTCATGGTGATTCATTCGGCCGAGCGCCACGAAGACATCGCCATCGACTATCGCGAGACCGCGCCGTCAGCGATCACGCGCGATATCTTTCTGGGCGCGGACGGCAAACCCGATGCAGACAAATCCCGCAATTCCGCACTCGGTATCGGCGTGCCCGGCACGGTCGCCGGACTGGCGCTGGCGCTGGAAAAATATGGCTCCGGCCAATTCACGCTCGCGCAGATCCTGCAGCCCGCGATCGAGCTGGCGCGGGACGGTTTTGTCGTCGCCGACGATACGGCCGATACCTTGCCGGACATGTATCGCCGGATGGCGCGCTGGCCGAATTCGGCCAAAGGCTTTTCCCGCGCCGATGGCACCCCGCTGCATGATGGCGACAGGCTGATCCAGCCCGATCTAGCGGCAACGCTTGCCGCGATTGCCGAACAGGGGCCACGCGGGTTCTACGAAGGGCCGGTTGCCGAAAAGCTCGCAAAGGCCGTCAAGGATGCGGGCGGCCTCATGACGCCGGACGATCTGAAATCCTATCAAGCCATGATCCGCGCGCCGGTGCGCGGCACCTATCGCGGATATGATATCGTTTCGATGCCGCTGCCTTCTTCCGGCGGCACCGTCCTGCTGGAGTCGTTGAACATCCTCGAAGGCTTTCCGATGTCAGACATGAAGCAGGGCTCCCCGGAATCGCTGCATGTCATCATCGAGGCGATGAAGCGAGCGTATGCCGACCGGGCCCGCTATCTTGGCGACCCCGATTTCGTCAACGCACCGACGCAGACCCTGCTCGCCAAGGATTACGCCGCCAAGCAACGCGCCAGCATCGATCTTGCCCGCGCGACACCAGCGGCCGCTGCCTTGTTGCCGGCGCCGCGCGAGGGCAGCAACACCACGCATTATTCGATCGTCGACAGCCACGGCAACGCGGTCAGCAACACCTACACGCTGAACTTTCCATACGGTGTCGGTCTGGTAGCGGAAGGAACCGGCGTGTTGCTCAACAATGAGCTTGACGATTTCACGGCAGCACCCGGTGCGTCGAATGCGTTTGGCCTGGTGGGTTTCGAGGCCAATCTGCCCGGTCCTGGCAAACGGCCGCTGTCGTCGATGTCGCCGACGATCGTGCTGAAGGACAACAAGCCGGTGCTGGTGACGGGTACGCCCGGCGGCAGCCGCATCATTTCGGCGGTGCTGCAGATCGTCATCGATGTGCTCGACTACAAAATGGATGTCGCGGCCGCCGTCGCAGCTCCTCGCCTGCACCATCAATGGATGCCGGATGTAGTGCGCGTGGAACGCGGGTTCCCTCAGGAAACGCTCGATGCCCTGAGGACCAGAGGGCATGAGGTGGTCGAACCGCTTGGCCAAACTTCGGCCAATTCGATCGGCGCTACAGCCGAGCGGCCTGCTCGGCGCCCCCGATCCGCGTACAAGGGGCGCCGCAGCGGCGGGACAATAAGCCGATCGGGATTGCCTGAAGGCAGCATCGGCGTAGGATTTGTCCGACCTCGCGCAAACCGGCCGGCGTGAGGTGGCGCGAAGGCCGGCCAAGAATTTTCCGGGGGAAACGCCATGAGTTCAGCCGAGCCGTCAGGTGCGATGGAAATCGCACCCATCGAGGATACCAGCCTTCTCGCCTTTTATCGCGACATGAACCTGCCGGAACGGCGGACGTTCTGGGCTTGCGCCGCGGGCTGGGCGCTCGACGGCATGGACTTCATGATCTATCCGCTGGTGGTCGGCACCATCATCGCGATGTGGAAAGTCGATCCCGGCAGCGCCGGCCTTGCCGGCACGGTAACGTTGCTGGCCTCCGCGATCGGCGGCTGGCTCGGCGGCTATCTCGCGGACCGCATCGGCCGCGTGAAGACGTTGCAATTGACGATCCTGTGGTTCTCGTTTTTCTCGCTGGTCTCGGCCTTTGTGCAGAATTTCGACCAGTTGATCGTCGCCCGTGCCCTGCTCGGCCTCGGCTTCGGCGGCGAATGGGCTGCGGGCGCGGTGCTGATGGGCGAAGCGATCCGTCCGCAATATCGCGGCCGCGCGGTTGGCTCGGTGCAGTCCGGCTGGGCGGTCGGCTGGGGCCTCGCGGTGCTGTCGCAGGCGATTCTCTTCTCCTGGCTGCCGCCTGATGTCGCCTGGCGCTGGATGTTCGCGATCGGTGCGCTGCCGGCGCTCCTGGTGTTCTATCTCAGGCGTTATGTCACTGAACCCGAGATATCAGCGGCGACGCGCGTCAAGCAGGCGGCCTCAGGCCATCGCCCGGCGCTGTGGGAAATCTTCTCAGGCCCGATCCTCAAGACCACGCTACTCGCGTCGCTGATGGTCACGGGATGCCAGGGCGGCTACTACGCCATCACCTTCTGGGTGCCACGTTTTCTCACGGTCGAGCGCAAACTCTCGGTGGTTAGTTCAACCGGCTACCTCGCCGCGCTGATCATCGGCTCGTTCGTCGGGTATCTCGTCGGCGCCTGGCTCGCCGACCGCATCGGGCGGCGAAACCTGTTCCTGACGTTCTCGCTCGGCGCCATCGCCGTGGTCCTGCTCTACACCCAACTACCATTGACCAATGAAATTCTGTGGCTGCTCGGCTTCCCGCTCGGCTTCTTCGCCTCAGGCTATTTCTCCGGCGTCGGCGCGTTCCTCACTGAATTGTTTCCGACAAGGCTGCGCGGATCAGGCCAGGGCTTTTCCTACAATTTCGGCCGCGGCATCGGCGCGCTGTTTCCGTTCCTGGTCGGATGGCTCTCAGGCTCGACGTCGCTCGCCAACGCCATCGCGATCTTCGCGGTGGCCGCCTATTGCGTGTTTTTCATCGCCGCCTTCGCGCTGCCGGAAACCCGTGGAAGGGTGCTGCATGCGGATGCTTGAGTGATCGCTTCTTGCGTCGTTGCTCCCTCCCGCTTGTCGGGAGGGAGCCATAGTTTAGCGCGTCCATCACAGGAGTCGTTCCCATGACATCCCTCAAAGGCAAGACGATGTTCGTGTCCGGCGGCAGCCGCGGCATCGGGTTGGCGATCGCGCTGCGTGCCGCGCGTGACGGGGCCAATGTCGCGATTGCAGCGAAGACCGCGGAGCCGCATCCGAAACTCAAGGGCACCATTTACACGGCCGCGGACGAGATCCGTGCCGCCGGCGGCAAGGCGTTGCCTGTGCTCTGCGACATCAGGGACGAGGCACAGGTGATGGCGGCGGTCGATCAGACCGTCGCCGAATTCGGCGGCATCGATATCTGCGTCAACAACGCCAGCGCCATAAGCCTGACCAATTCGCAGATGACCGACATGAAGCGTTTCGACCTGATGATGGGCATCAACACCCGCGGCACCTTCATGGTGTCGAAATATTGCATTCCACATTTGAAGAAGGCGCAAAACCCGCACATTCTGATGTTGTCGCCGCCGCTCGACATGAAGACGAAATGGTTCGAGCAATCCACCGCCTATACGATGGCGAAGTTCGGCATGAGCATGTGTGTACTCGGCCTGTCCGGCGAGCTGAAATCGTCGGGCGTTGCGGTCAACGCGCTGTGGCCGCGCACGACGATCGCGACCGCCGCGGTCGGCAATCTCCTCGGCGGCGACGCCATGATGCGCGCGAGCCGCACGCCCGAGATCATGGCCGACGCGGCCTACGTCATTTTCACCAAGCCGTCGCGCGAGTTCACCGGGCAATTCTGCATCGACGACAAGGTGCTGTTCGCGAGCGGCGTCCGCGACTTCGAGCGCTATCGCGTCGATCCCAAGGTGCCGCTAATGCCGGATTTCTTCGTTCCCGACGACGACACACCGCCGCCCGGCGTCGCCGTGCAGACGCTGCCCTCGGTTGGCGCGGCGCAGAAGGCGCGCTAGAACGGCTTCGCCGTTTGAGCGGCTGCTGGAGAAGCGTGTGGGCTGGTGGAAACTTGTCGCTGTCGCGTTGGTGCTGACTGGGCTCGCGGCCGCCGGCATCGGCTTCCGTCCCGACCGGGCCGTTCGAGTCGCTACCGGCGTTGTCGCACATAATGTCTGCTCCAAGACGTTCGTCTCCGGCCTTGATCCGCAAACGGTATTTTCCGAAACCACCGAGCGCGAGGGTCTTCGCCGCTTACGCCGGGTACTGAGATTCCACGTCGATCGCACCGCAAGGAGCGTCGAAGCGTCGGCGGCGGGGATGCTCGGCAGCCGCGCTGTGTTTCACGAAGGGCTCGGCTGTGTGCTGCTGCACGGGTCCAGGGAGCCCTATGTCCTCAGAAGCGACATCGACGCGCTGAAGGTACCGAAATCGCCACCGCTGTTGGCTGAAATTGCGGGCCCCGATATCGTGCAGTCGTCCGATCCCGCACTGAGGGCCGCGCTTGATCATGCGTTCGAAGAACCGGCCGAGCCGCCGTTCCGGCGTACCAAGGCGGTGGTCGTGGTTCACGACGGCAAGGTGATCGCTGAACGCTATGCTGACGGAATCGGTGTCGACACGCCGCTGCTCGGGTTTTCCCTGACCAAGTCGGTGGTCAATGCGTTGATCGGGGTTTTGACGCAGCAGGGTCTGGTCACGCCCTCAATGCCGGCACCGATTCCGGAATGGCGCGGCGATCTCAGGCGTGAGATCGAGGTCGAGCATCTCATGCGCATGACCACGGGTCTGGCGCTCGATGAGACCAATACCGGCTTCGATCCGTCCAGCCAGATGGTGTATCTGCACAACGACATGGCCGCCTTCGCGGTCAACGCTGCGGCCATCGTCCCGCCGGGTACGCGGTGGGCCTATTCCAGCCCGACAACACAGCTATTGGCGCGGATCGTTCGCGACGCCGTGGGCGGGCCCGAGCAAACGCTGTCGTTCGCGTGGCGCGAATTATTCAATCCGCTGGGCATGCGCAACGTAACACTCGAGTTCGACGCGGTTGGTACGCTGCAGGGATCGAGCTACATGCTCGCGAGCGCCAGAGACTGGGCGCGGTTTGGGCTGCTCTATTTGAATGACGGTATCGTCGGAGGAAAGCGCATCCTGCACGAGGACTGGGTGGATTTCTCGGCCGCCGCCACACTCGACACCGACTATGGCGCGGGGTTCTGGACCAATCGCAGCGAACACGAAAACGCCAAAGCGCGTGTGCGGCTAGGCATTCCGCGCGATGCGTTCTTTGCGTCCGGCGATCTCGGCCAGCGCGTCGTGATCATGCCGTCGCAGCGTCTCGTCATTGTTCGTCTCGGCGACAGTGTCGATCCAACCGGCGACATCCGCGGACTGGGCCGGCTGGTGAAGGAAGTGATCGCGGCGACGCAGCCTTGAGATTGTCATTCCGGGATGGTGCGCGAGCACGAGACCCGGAATCTCGAGATTCCGGGCTCGATGCTTTCGCATCGCCCCGGAATGACAATCTCAGCAATTGCTCTAACGCCCGACCGTATAAGGCCCGCCTTTTTCCAGCGCACGCGCATAGGCCGGGCGAGCGTGAATGCGTTCGAGAAATGCCATTGCCTTGGGATGGCCCTGCTCCAGCCCGCCACGGGCCTCGGCGGCCTCCAGCGGAAAACTCATCTGGATGTCGGCGCCGGTGAATTCATTGCCGGCAAACCATTGGCTTTTTCCGAGTTCGCCTTCCCAATAATCCATGTGCTGCTTGAGCTGCGGATTGACCAGCGTGGTCAGCGCCTGATTGGAAACTTTGCGCACCAGCGGCCGCAGCAAGGCCGGCGCACGTTTCGGCATCAGCGTGAACAACAGCTTGAGCAATAGCGGCGACATCGCGGAGCCTTCCGCATAATGCAGCCAATAGGTGTAGCGCAGCCGCTCCGGCGAGTTGGACGGCGGGATCAGACGGCCGTTGCCGTAGGTGGCGATGAGATATTCGGCGATCGCGCCGGACTCCGCGATGGTGTGGCCATTGTCGGTGATGACGGGCGATTTGCCGAGCGGATGAATGGCGCGCAATTCCTTGGGCGCTCGCATGTCCGGCTGGCGCTGATAGCGGACGATTTCGTAGGCCACACCGAGTTCCTCGAGCAGCCACAGCACGCGCTGCGAACGAGAATTGTTGAGATGATGAACGGTCAGCATGGCGATCCCCAGCGCGCTGCGAGCAATTGACGTGCTGTCGTCGTAGCAGCGGACGAGAGGGTTGGCGATTGAACCTGCGGCCCGGCTCGAATGATATTACCCGGGCAATATTGACATTATAATTTATCCGGGTATAAATCAGAGTCCAGCAGATGCCAAGGCGATCCGCGATGAATCAGGCCAGTTTTCAGTGCTTTACCGCCTTCCTTGGCGAGCGACGCCTGGTCTCAGGTCCATTGGCCGAGGTGGCAATTGCCGTCCTCAAGGCCTCCAAAACGACGGCCGCACAGCCGATCATCATCTTTGACGATGCCATCGGCCGGCCGATCGACCTCGATCTGCGCGGCACCGAGCGGGACGTCGTTGCCCGTCTGCCGCAACCCACGCCGGATTCGCAGGCCGCGACCGATGAGGTACCTGCCCCGGAGCCCCGCGGGCGCGGAAGGCCGAAACTCGGCGTCGTCGCCCGCGAGGTCACGCTGTTGCCGCGGCACTGGGAATGGCTTGCGACCCAGCCGGGCGGCGCATCGGTGGCGCTACGAAAACTTGTCGAAGCGGCGCGCCGGACCAACGGCGACCGCGATCGCCGCCGCGCCGCGCGAGACGCCGCTTATCATTTCATGTCGACCATGGCCGGCAATCTGCCCGGTTTTGAAGAAGCGTCTCGGGCGCTGTTCGCAGACGATCAGCCGCAGTTTGCCGCGCGCATTGCCGGCTGGCCTGGCGATATCCGCGATCATATCGTCAAACTCGCTTTCAGCGACCGCGCCGGTTGATCCCGCAAACGTGAACCGCTAGGCTGGTTGGAATGATAGAGATCATATAAGAAACTCATCTCCAGGGAGACCGCCGTGAGCTCTAACCCGCAATTCATGTTCGATTTCGGCAGCCCGAACGCGTTCCTCAGCCACGAAGCGATCCCGGCGATCGAAAAACGGACCGGCGCGAAGTTCGAATACGTCCCGATCCTGCTCGGCGGCATCTTCAAGGCCACCAACAACAAATCGCCGGCGGAAACGCTGGCCGGCATCAAGAACAAGCGCGAATTCCAGGCGCTGGAGACCGAACGCTTCGTGAAGCGCTTTGGGGTCAAGCCGTACACCTGGAATCCGTTTTTCCCGGTGAATACGCTGAACCTGATGCGCGCGGCGGTCGCGGCGCAGTTGGAAGGCGTGTTCGAGAAATATGTCGAAGCCGCGTTCCACCACATGTGGGTTGAGCCGAAGAAGATGGACGACCCGGAAGTCGCCGCGAAAGCGCTGGCATCATCCGGCCTCGATGCTGCAAAACTGCTCGCCCGCTCGCAGGAGCCCGAGGTCAAGGCAAAGCTGATCGAGAACACGCAATCTGCTGTCGAGCGCGGCGCCTTCGGATCGCCGACCTTCTTCGTCGGCAAGGAAATGTTCTTCGGCAAGGAGCAATTGCGCGAAGTCGAGGAACTGGTCGCTGCGAAATAACGACCTGGTGGAGAGCCTCACATGGAAAAGCGAAACGCAACCGTCGCGGTGATTGGCGCCGGCGATTACATCGGCGGCGAAATCGCCAAGAAGTTCGCCGCCGAGGGTTTCACCGTATTCGCCGGCCGGCGCAACGGTGAAAAGCTCGAACCGCTGGTGAAGGAAGTCGAAGCCGCCGGCGGAACGATTTTTGGACGTTCGCTCGATGCGCGCAAGGAGGAGGAAATCACCGCCTTCCTCAACGATGCCGACAAGCACGCGCCGCTGGAAGTCTGTATCTTCAATGTCGGCGCCAACGTCAATTTTCCGATTCTCGAAACCACCGAACGCGTGTTCCGCAAAGTCTGGGAAATGGCCTGCTATTCCGGATTCCTGGCGGGGCGCGAGGCGGCGCGACTGATGGAGCCGCGCGGCAAGGGCAATATCTTCTTCACCGGTGCGACCGCAAGTTTGCGCGGCGGCAGCGGCTATGCCGCCTTTGCGAGCGCGAAATTCGGACTTCGCGCCGTGGCGCAATCGATGGCGCGCGAGCTGGGACCGAAAAATATCCATGTCGCACATCTGATCATCGATTCCGGCGTCGATACGGCCTGGGTGCGCGAACGTCGCGAAAAGCTGTGGGGCAAGGAAGCTCTGGACAATCCTGATCTGCTGATGCCGCCGGCTTCGGTTGCGGCCTCGTATTGGCAGCTCTACCAGCAGCCACGCAGCGCCTGGACGTTTGAACTTGAGATTCGCCCGTTCGGGGAGAAGTGGTAGCCTCACTCTCTCATTCGTCATCTTTCCCGGGTAGAGAAAAACGTGGATGCTGGGGACAAGCCCGGGCATGATGAGCTTCCCGGGCGAGTCAGAACAACAACAAAAAGGATTTGAGCATGCGTGTTCTCGTGGTCGGCGCCGGCGCCATCGGCGGATATTTCGGCGGCAGGCTGCTGCAGGCCGGGCGCGACGTGACGTTCCTGGTCCGCCCCAAGCGGGCATCCGAACTCGCCAGCGCGGGCCTCGTCATCAAGAGCCCGGCGGGCGACGTCACGCTGAAAAATCCGCCGACGGTGCAGGCCGACAAGCTCACCGAAAAATTCGACGTGGTGCTGCTGAGCTGCAAGGCGTTCGATCTAGCGGATGCCATCAAATCCTTTGCTCCTGCCGTCGGGCCGAACACTTCGATCATTCCCCTGCTCAACGGCATGCTGCATCTTGACGCGCTCGATGCGAAGTTTGGCGCTGAACGCGTGCTCGGCGGGCTCTGCGCGATCGCGGCCACGCTCAACGAGGCGCGCGAGGTGGTTCAGCTGGGGCCGATGCACTCGCTCAATTTCGGCGAACGCGATGGCCGGATGTCGGACCGGATTCGCGCGATTTCGGAAGTGTTCACCAGCGGCAATTTCGGCGCCGCGGCCAGCGAACACATCATGCAGGACATGTGGGAGAAATGGGTGTTTCTCTCTTCGCTCGCGGCCTCGACCAGCCTGATGCGTACTTCCGTCGGCAACATTCTGGCAGTCGCCGGCGGCAGGGATTTTCTGCTCGGCATGCTCGACGAAACCAGCGCGATCGCCAAGGCGGCCGGCCATGAACCGACCGGACCATTCTTCCAGCGCACCCGCGGGCTGTTGACCACGGAAGGCTCAGCCATGACCGCGTCGATGTTCCGCGACGTCAGGGCCGGCCTGCCGGTCGAGGCCGACCATGTGATCGGCGATCTCATCGCGCGCGCCGATGCCGCAAAGATACCGGTGCCGAAGCTGCGCATCGCCTACACCCACCTCAAGGCCTATGAGAAGCAACGGGGCTGACTTCACACTCCATGTCGTCCCTGCGAACGCAGGGACGACAGCTACAGATGCGCCAGATAATGCGCCAGCGCTTCGATCTCTTCCGCGCTGAGGGGATAGGCGACGTCGGCCATCGCCGCCTGGCCTCCGCCCGAACGCACGCCCGATTTGTAATCGTGCAGCGCCTTGAGCAGATATTCCTCGCGCTGGCCCGCGACGCGCGCGACCGCCTTGGTGCCGGCGTAAGTATCGGTGTGGCATGAGGCGCAACGCCGGCCGACCGCGGCCTGCGCGCCCTTCTTCGATAGATCCGGATTGTCGTCGGGCTTTGTCGCCTTCGGCGGCGCGAGCGAGGTAAAATAGGCAGCGAGATTGCGGATATCTTCGTTGGTGAGCTGCTCGACGATCGGCTGCATCTGCTCGTTCTTGCGCGCGCCGGCGCGAAAATAAACCAGTTGCCACTGGATGAACTGATCGGGCTGACCCGCGAGCGAGGGAATGTTCTCCATTTGCGAAATGCCGTTCTCGCCGTGACAGCCGATGCACAGCTCTGCCTTCTCCTTGCCCGCAGCGACATCGGCCGCGCGAGCGTACGAACCGCCGCAGATGAGGGCGAGTAACGCTACGACCAACGCACTCCGCATGCCTAACTTCTCCCGCCGTCATTGCTGGACATGACGATCTGGTTGATCACAGCATATTCCAAACAACGGGGGCTGCGGCCACTCGTTCCCGAGCACCCGCAGCCCCCGCTGATGAAGTGTTTTTCCGCGCTTTCTTCACGCGAACCGATACCCGCTTCGCTCGAAAACGCTATCCCGCTTACTTCTTGTAGCTGATGCGATAGATCGCACCGGCCCAGTCGTCGGCGACGAGGATCGAACCGTCCTTGTCCAGGACGATGTCGGCAGGACGGCCGAGATAGCCCTGGTCGCCTTCGAGCCAACCGGAGGCGAACACTTCCTGCTTGGCACCCTTGCCGTCCGGCCCAACGATCACGCGCATGATCCGCGCGCCCTGATACTTATGCCGGTTCCACGAACCATGCTCGGCGATCAGGATGTTGTTCTTGTACTCGGCAGGGAATTGGCTGCCGGTATAGAACTTCATGCCGAGCGGAGCCACATGCGCCCCGAGATTGAGCACGGGCGGTGTGAACTCCGAGCATTTGTGACCCATCGCGAATTTCGGATCCGGCATGTCGCCCTGGTGGCAATAGGGATAACCGAAATGCTCGCCGATCTTGTTGATCATGTTCAGCTTGTCGCTGGGCAGATCATCGCTGATCCAGTCGCGCGCATTCTCCGTAAACCAGAATTTTCCGGTGCGCGGATCGACGTCGCCGCCGACGCTGTTGCGAACGCCGAGCGCATAGATCTCGGCATTGCCGGTCTTGGGATCGACGCGGCGGATCTGCGACACGCTGGTCGGGGGAATGCCGACGTTGAAGGGAGGTCCGAACGGGATGTAGAACCAGCCTTCTTTGTCGACCGCGATATATTTCCAGCCATGCGCGGCGTAGGACGGCATGTCGTCATACACCACCTTGCCGCTGCCGAGATTGTCGAGATTGGCTTCGGCGTTTTCGTACTTGATCAGCTTGTCGACGGCGATGACGTAGAGCGCGCCGTCGCGGAATGCGAGGCCCGTGGGCATGTTGAGGCCCTTGAGGATGGTCTTGACCTCCTTCTTGCCGCCATTGTCCTTGATCGCATAGACGTTGCCGAGGCCGAAGGAGCCGACGAACAGCGTGCCCTTGTCGCCCCACGCCATCTGCCGGGCGGCCAGCACGTTGGAAGCGTAGACCTCGATCTTGAAGCCTGCCGGCAGCTTGATCTTCTTCATCATTGTCGCCAGTTCGGCGTCCGACGAGCCGGTCGGCGGACCGGACGGCGGAGCAAGACCCTTCTGGGCCTCCGTCTCGTCGCCGAGGAACCAGTCGTCCGGCGGGTGGGTCCAGAATTCCTTGGTCCCGGACTCGTATTTCTTCAACGGCTTCTGTTGCGCGTTGGCCTGGCTGGCCCCCGCGACAACGAGGATCGCCGTGAGCGCAAGAATAGATCGATTGAAAGCCGATTTCATCGCGTCACTCCCCTATGCAGCCGGGCGGCTGCGCCTGTTATTTTATTTTGAGCGTTCGAGAGACGAACTGGTCTGGTGAGTTGGATCAGACGACAAAATGGTAGCACATCCATTGCGCGTGAGAAGCACACGCTGCGCGGTTGAATCAGAACAAAACAAATTGAGAAGAAATTTCTTTCCGCTGGTTTGGTTTGAGACGTTTTTGTGGCCCCGCGCTGCACCGCAATATTCGTTTGGAGCGAACGCTTGCCATGATGGCGAAGCGCAGCAGCGGGTGGGCGGGCTTCCACACAAGAGGCGTGTGTTCGTTCTCGTTGGGATCGGCGCGAGTGGCTCCGCCGTGATGCAGGATTTTGTCGGGCAAAATATTCGGCGTGGCGCGATCAGAAGCCTCCACAACAAGAGGCCGCACGCCTTCGCGAGACGATCGTACGCAGCACGAGGCATCGCAAATTATCTCGAACGCATCATCGCCGCCGAACTCGGGGAGTGGGCGAGAAGGACTTCGCGCTCGATCAGCGCTTGAGCGGCGTGAAAGCGCAACGCGAACTCGACGGCCGCGCGAAACACCTCGATCCTGAAAGTGAAATGGCGGCGTTACCATGAGGAGCGCCCGACAAAGTACCCGAGAAAACGAAAAGCCCGCTGATCAGCGGGCCTTCGTCAAACTTCAGCACTTTGGTGGAAATCTGGAGCGGGCGAAGGGGCTCGAACCCTCGACCCCGACCTTGGCAAGGTCGTGCTCTACCACTGAGCTACACCCGCATCCGAGATGGCGGCGATCGCTCGCCGTCAACGGCAGACCTATGCCAAATGCCGACCGTGAATGCAACAGTCCGCACACGGCCTGGAACCACCGGAATAATCCGATTTCCTTAACAATTGGACGCAAATCGGTCCGAAACGACGCCCAATCGGGGTTTATCGAGGTCGTGACACTTCGGCGTGAGAAAGAAGGCTCAAGCTGCCATCGTGTCGCGGAGCGATTCGAGCCATTTCTCAAACGAGCCCTGAAGGGTTCCGGTCAATTCGTCCCGCCGGGCGGGTTCGCAGTCGAACGTCGCCCACCATTCGACGAACGCCCGGCCGCCATCGGTAATTGGCGTGATCCGCAGGGTGGCCTGATAGTCGGCCACCGGCATGGTCGGCGCGCCGCAGAATTCGTAGCTTTGCGACCGTTCGACGTCGGATTGCGCCAGCAGCCGCTGACGGATTCGCCGCTCCTGATAGAGCACATTCCTGACCGCGCCGACGGTGTCGCCAGATTTGCCGTCCTCGATCTCGCTCGCGCCGGCGCCGCCGACCCAGACCGGATAATTGTTGAAATCGCGGACGATTTTCCAAACCTCGGCAGCGGGCTGTTCGAACACGGTGCTGTAATAGGCCTTTGCCATCGCGCTGTTCCCTAGGGCTGACCTCGATATCGGCCATCATGGGGGTGCCGGGCGGGTGAGACCCACCCGATCCCCGACAAGCCGAAAGGCCCGGCCGCCCCGGACCGGATTGAAATTTGCGGCCAAACCGCCATCTAGCGGATGAGAACTTGGTACCCGGCCGTGCTAGAAGGGGCCCAATTCCGAGAGATAATTTCGAGACATCAGGCGAGGATACCGTGACGATAGTTGAGCAGGGCGGCGCCCCGACGCCACAGGCCGCACCCGATCTGATCAAGGAAACGACCACCCAGACCTTCGTAAAGGACGTCATCGAGGAATCGAAGCGCCAGCCGGTGCTGATCGACTTCTGGGCGCCCTGGTGCGGTCCTTGCCGCCAGCTCACGCCGGCGCTCGAAAAGGCGGTCCGTGCCGCCAAGGGCAAGGTCAAGCTGGTCAAGATGAACATCGACGAGCATCCGGCGATCCCCGGCCAGATGGGGATTCAGTCGATTCCGGCCGTGATTGCGTTCGTGAACGGCCAACCCGCCGACGGCTTTATGGGCGCGGTGCCCGAGAGCCAGGTCAACGCCTTCATCGAAAAGCTGACCAAGGGCGTGGCGGCGCCGGGTGAACCGAACATCGCCGAAATCCTGCAAGAGGCCGAAGCCGTGCTGGCAGAAGGCGATCCCGCCGCTGCCGCGCAGATCTATGCCGAGGTGCTCGCGGTCGATTCCACCAATATCGCTGCCTTGGCGGGACTGGCGAAATGCTATGTCACCACGGGCGCGGTCGAACAGGCCAAGCAGACCATCGCCATGGTGCCGGAATCGAAGCGCAACGACGCCGCCGTCAAGGCGGTCCAGGCCACGATCGATCTGGCCGAGCAGGCGCAATCGGTCGGTCCGATCGCCGAGCTGGAACAGAAAGTCGCCGCAAACCCGCTCGATCATCAGGCGCGATTCGATCTGGCGACCGCGCTCAATGCCGCCGGCAAGCGCGTTGAAGCGACCGAGCAATTGCTGGAGATCGTCAAGCGGGACCGCAAATGGAACGACGACGGCGCGCGCAAGCAGCTCATACAGTTCTTCGAAGCCTGGGGTGGCGCCGATGAGGCCACCGTCGAGGGACGCAAGCGGCTGTCGACGATTTTGTTTTCGTAACTCGTTCGCAAAAGCCTGCCCCCGGACTTGATCCGAGGGCGGGCATCGGTTTTGTGGTCACAATACGCGACAACTTAACGAGCCAGCTCCGGGACCGCCGATGCCGATCAATGCCGAATACCTCGGACCCGGCGAACTTCCACAAGTGATCCCGGTGTTCCCGCTGCCAGGTGCGCTTCTTCTGCCGCGCGGCCAGATGCCGCTCAACATCTTCGAGCCGCGCTATCTGGCGATGGTGGACGATGCGCTGCGCGACGGCCACCGGCTGATCGGAATGATCCAGCCGGATATGTCACACTCGCGCGACGAAGCGCGACCGGAGCTGTTTCGGGTCGGCTGTGTCGGCCGCATCACGCAGCTCGCCGAATCCGGTGACGGCCGCTACATCCTCGAACTCACCGGCGTCTCCCGCTTCAAGGTGGTAGAGGAAATCAGTGGCTTGACCGCGTACCGGCAATGCAAGGTGGATTTCTTTCCCTACATCGACGATTTCACCGCGCGAAAAGGCGAAGAGGCGGTGGATCGCGAGGCGTTGCTCGAAGTGCTGACCGATTTTCTCAAAGCCAACAATTTGAAAGTGGATTGGGAAGGCATCGAGAGCGCGCCCAACGAGGCGCTGGTCAACGCGCTCGCGATGATGTCCCCTTACGGGCCGGCGGAAAAACAGGCGATGCTGGAAGCGCCCGACCTGAAAACCCGCGCCGAGATACTGATCGCGGTCACCGAGATGGATCTCGCCAAGAAGCGCACCAGCGGCGATACCGGGCTGCAGTAGGGCCCTTATTGCTTGAGCATGATCTCGGCGCAAAGGGAAAACCGGTATCCACTTTCCGCTAGTACCCCGCCACCGCGAGCGCCATCACCACGCCGAGCGCCTTCCAACCAAAGGCGCGGCCACGTGACCACCACGCATTGGCAACGGCGGCAAAACCGTAGACCGCGATGACGGTCGCAACGATCCAGTGCCGCGCGTTCTCCGATCCCATCGAAGGGGCTGCTATCAGCAATACCGCGCCGCCGATCCACGCGACCGTGCCGGCCTGCCAGACCAAACGGATCAGGGTTCGCAGGCTCTCCGGCTGGATCGTCGCCCTGGCGAAGACCTTGGTTTCGCCAAGCACGCCGTGAATCAGGGCGACCGCAACTGCCGCGACGCCCGCGCATTGCAAGATGATATCGCGCATCGAAAGCCTCCATACAGTACTGTATGGTATGCCTGGCGATCTGGCGGATGTCAATACAGTGGTGTATGGTGCGATGTCGCAGGGGAAGGGAACATGACCGATCAGCTCTCGGCCACCGACTGGCTCAATCAAGGCCTGAAAACACTGGCCAAAAACGGTTTCACGGCGTTGAAAGCGGAACCGCTGGCGAAGGCGATGGGGGTGTCGCGCGGCAGCTTCTATTGGCATTTCGCCGATATCCGCGCGTTCCATGCCGCCATCCTCAACCATTGGCGCGACGTCGCTGCCGAGCAGATCATCGCCAATGTCGAAGCGGCCGCGAAAGACGAAAATCCGCTGCAGCTTTTGTTGCGCCGGGTATTTGGCGAGAAGCTGGTGCTTGAGAAGGCGGTCCGCGCCTGGGCGGCGGTCGACCCCACCGTCCGTGCCGCGGTACAGGCCATCGACCGGCGCAGGCTGAGCTACGTCGAAAGCCTTCTAACACAGTCCGGATTGTCGGCAGCAGTGGCCCGCGACCGCGCGCAAATACTGTATTGGGCCTTCTTCGGCTTTGCGCTATCGGACCAGAATTTGCCGAAGGCAAGACAACAGGCCGTAGTCGACGAGTTGTTGCGGATGGCCTTGAAGTAGCTGCGCCGGTAACTGCGCCCTGACACCTTCCCGGCGAATATGCTAAGGGACCACCGCAAGCCGGAGACAACCGATGAATTCCTCGCCCGACCGCCTCGACAGCACCGTCGATCCGAAATTGCTGGAAATTCTGGTGTGTCCCGTCACCAAGGGCCCGCTCGAATTCGATGCTGCCCGACAGGAACTGATCTCGCGCTCGGCAAAACTCGCTTATCCGATCCGCGACGGCATCCCGATCATGCTGCCGGAAGAGGCGCGCAAGATCGATTGACAGGATCGATTGAGGAGAACGAGCGTTCTTAAAGCGCCTCGCCCTTCAACAGCCGCGGCACTTCGCCGGACAATCCCGCAGCCTGGCGGATGAACAGGCTTTTCAGCGGCGGCGCGCGATCGACGAGGCCGAGGCCGATATCGCGCACGGTGCGCAGCAGGGTCGATTCGTTCGAGAACAGAAAATTCAGCGAATTGGTGGCGAGCCCCATCGCCATGGTGTCGAACCGCCGCCAGCGCTGATAGCGATCGAGCACGTCGGCCTGGCCGAGATCCATGCCAAGCCGCGCGGCATCGACGACGACTTCGGCCAGCGCCGCGACATCCTTCAGGCCCATATTGAGCCCCTGCCCCGCGATCGGGTGAATCACATGCGCGGCGTCGCCGACCAGCGCCAGCCGCTCGCCGATGAAAGATCGCGCGACGAAATAGCCCAGCGGAAACGCCCGCGGCTTGTCGAGCGCCTTGATCTCGCCGAGATGCAGCCCAAAGCGCTGCTCGAGCTCGGTGTGAAATTCGTCCTCGCTCAGCGCAATGATGCGCGCGGCTTCTGCGCGATTTTCGGTCCACACCAGCGAGGAGCGCTTGCCGGTCAACGGCAGGATCGCGAACGGGCCGGCCGGCAAAAAATGCTCTTCGGCGCGGCCGTGATGATCGCGCTCATGGCCGACGGTGACGACGATACCGGATTGATCGTAGTCCCAGCCATGGGTGGCGATCCCGGCACGCTCGCGCAGGCGCGAACGCGCGCCGTCGGCAGCCACCAGCAAACTCGCCTCGATGACTTGGCCGTCCGCGAGCGTTACGTTGACGCCGTCGGCGCGCGAATCAAAGGATGCGACGGCTGTTGCTCTGAGATCGATGCCGTCGGCCTCCGCTCGCGTAGCCAGCGCATCGATCAGATGACGATTTTCGACCATATGCGCGAAGGGCTCGCCGGGTTCGACATCGCCCGCAAAGGTCAGGAATACCGGACGGGTCGCGTCTTCCAGTTTGGAATCGGTGACGACCATGTCGAGGATCGGCTGCGCACCGGCTGCGACCTGGTCCCAGACGCCTAGCGCCTCGAACAACCGCCGGCAGGCGGCGACAATGGCGGTCGCGCGCGGGTCGCGGCTCGGCCGCGTGGCGAGCGCCGGATCGGCCACAATGACGGGAACGTCAGCGCCAAGCCCCTGACGGAACGCCAGCGCCAGCGCAAGGCCGGCAAATGCGCCCCCGCAAATCACAATACTTCGCTGTGCCGGCATGCGGTCCCTTACTCATACTCTTGCTACCGGACTATAGCTGGGTGAAACAGGTTCACAAAACAAGGCTGGGCCGTCATTCCGGGGCGATACGCAGTATCGAACCCGGAATCTCACCGGGTTCACGCGAAAACGCGTGCCCTGGAATGACCCAAAACCGAAAGCATTTCCAATGTCCAATGGCCTGATTGACCTGATTTCCATCCTCGATCTGGAGCCGATCGAGGTGAACCTGTTTCGCGGCAACAGCCCGAAGACGAGCTGGCAGCGGGTGTTCGGCGGGCAAGTGATTGGACAGGCGATGGTGGCAGCCTGCCGCACCGTCGAAGGCCGGCTGCCGCATTCGCTGCATTGCTACTTCATCCTGCCCGGCGACCCGCAGATTCCGATTATCTACCAGGTCGAGCGGCTGCGCGACGGCAAGAGCTACTCGACCCGGCGCGTCACCGCGATCCAGCACGGCAATGCGATCTTCTCGATCATGGTGTCGTTTCACGTCGAGGAGGAAGGCGCGTTCGATCATCAGGAGAAAATGCCCGACGTGCCGCCGCCGGAGAAACTCACTGCCGAGGAAGTCGCCAAACAGCCGATGTTCCGCGAGATGCCGGACTTCATCCGTCGCTATTACGAATCGGACCGCCCGATCGAATTGCGTCCGGTCGAACTCGGCCGCTATTTCGGCCAGAAGATCGAAGACGGGCGGATCAATGTCTGGATTCGCACCGCCGCCAAACTGCCCGACGATCCGGCACTGCACATGTGCGCGCTGGCCTATGCGTCGGATTTTTCGCTGCTCGACGCCGTGATGGCGCGCTACGGCCGCACGCTGTTCGACAAGCGCATGATGCCGGCAAGCCTCGATCACGCGATGTGGTTTCACCGGCCGTTCCGCGCCGACGAATGGCTGCTTTACGCGCAGGATTCGCCGAGCGCGCAAGGCGGCCGCGGCCTGACCCGCGGCCAGATATTCACGCCCGACGGCACGCTGGTGGCGTCGGTGGCGCAGGAAGGGTCGGTGCGCCAGCGCCGGTGAAACGCGTTCAGGCGTTGGTCACCGTGCCTCTCTCGGCCAATACGGTCTGCGACGCCAGCCAGCCCGTCAGCCAGCGATACATCCACGGAAGCGGGATGATGAAGAAGGAGGCGAGTGCGGCCACGATCGCGCGCCAAAGAACCTCAAGCCCGGTGCCGTTGAAAACGACCTCGCGCCGCGTGCCGTCAATATGACGGCACATCCAACGCAATAGTGCTACGTATACCCACGCCCAGCCGATAATGGTCAATATGGCGATGAGAGCCAGCAGGTTGTAGCCGAGGAAAACCCAGAAAGAGCCGGAGAAGCGGAGCCCGAGCGGCTGTCCGTTCGAACTGAGGTTCATCATGAACCATTTGATCATGAGCCAGTAAAGTACCAACTGGCCAATGTTCAGCGCCAGGCTGAGAATCTCAGAACTCGGCGAACGATGCGACGATAACGAGTAGTGCGAAGGCGTAGAACCACATCAGGTCAACCGCCCGGCCGGTGAAGGCAAGGTTTGGTCGCTGCGGAACACGCAGGCAGGAAACGCCCCATCGGCAGTACATCAACAGCGCCCACGGCACCGGGATGATGAGCAGAAAGCTCAAGACGAGCACCAAACTGCGCCAGGTGAAATCCCAGATTCCGAAGTCGATCGACAGCGCCCCGCCGCCGTAGTCGCCGCTGCTCGTCACCGGGCCTCCAGATTGCGGGATCGTGGAAGGGGCGTCGCCGGAGGCCAGGCCGGGGATGTCCCCTGCCCGCTGCCAGCCACTCATCCCCTCGGTCCACACCAGCGTATCGGACCTGATGGTCCCTCGGGTAACGAGGTCGCGGAATTGGGCTTCCGGAAAAGGCCCCTGCTGCTGGCCGTTAGCTGCATAAAACCACGATCGTTCCGACATTTTCTTCTTGTTCCTTTGGCCGTGGAGACGGGGAAGCCGCAGGCTGCGGCCAGCGAAAGAACGGCATTGTGTCGGACGCTGCCGCACCCTGTACAGGGACAGGGATGACAAGGACCGAATGTTTTCCCCTTCAAACTGCAACTTTTTTGTGCCATTTGCCTAGAAAGATGCCAAGTTCGGGCGGGCGCGAATGCCGGCCCGATACGCAAAGCCCTCAAAGACTTGAGAGAATAAAGGCCTGACCATGAAACTCGTCGTCGCAATCATCAAACCGTTCAAGCTTGACGAGGTGCGCCAGGCGCTGACCGCCATCGGCGTCCACGGCATGACCGTGACTGAGGTCAAAGGCTACGGCCGCCAGAAGGGCCACACCGAAATCTATCGCGGCGCCGAATATGTCGTGAACTTCCTGCCCAAGCTGAGAATCGAGATCGCCGTCGCCTCCGACATCGCCGACAAGGCCGTCGAGGTCATCACCTCGAATGCCCGCACCGGCCAGATCGGCGACGGCAAGATATTCGTGACACCGATCGATCACGCCTTGCGCATCCGCACCGGCGAAACCGACAGCGACGCGCTCTGAGATTCATGGCGTTTTCGAGCGAAGTGGATTCCGGTTCGCGTCAGGAAAACGCGTCAAAACAAAAGACCAGAGCCCGGTTCTGATTCAATCAGAACCGATAAGGCCCTGGAAGCATCACCGCTTCCGGCAACGAAGCCGGACGCGCCTTCAGACGACAACACGCCGGGGAAATTCCATGGGGGCACTATCGTATCGTGCAGCGAAGATCGCTGCGCTCATCTCTTTTGCGAGCGCGACGCCGGCTTTCGCCGAAACCTCGACCATCAACGCCGCCGACACCGCGTGGATGATCGTCGCGACCGCGCTGGTGTTGATGATGACGATACCGGGGCTGGCGCTGTTCTATGCCGGCATGGTGCGCAAGAAGAACGTGCTCGCGACGATGGCGCAGAGTCTTGCTGCGGTCGCGACCATCTCGATCCTCTGGGTGACGTTCGGCTATTCGCTGGCGTTCGTCGGCGATGGCCCCTGGCTCGGTACGCTCGACCGCTGGTTCCTCGCCGGAATGACGATGGACGGCGTCAACCCTGCGGCAAAGACGATTCCGGAAGCCTTGTTCATGCTGTACCAGATGACGTTCGCGATCATCACGGTGGCGCTGGTGGCCGGCTCGGTCGCCGACCGGATGCGGTTTTCAGCCTATCTTCTGTTCGCGATCGGCTGGTTCATGTTCGTCTATGTGCCGCTTGCGCATTGGGTGTGGGGCGGCGGCTTCCTCGGCGCCATGGGCGTGCTGGATTTTGCCGGCGGTCTTGTCGTGCATCTTTCCGCCGGCATCGGCGGACTCGTTGCCGCAAAAGTAATGGGCCGGCGTCACGGCTATGGCAGCGAGAATCTTGCGCCGTTCGACCTGTCGCTTGCCGTCATGGGCACCGGATTGTTGTGGGTCGGCTGGTTCGGCTTCAATGGCGGATCCGCGTTGGCCGCAAATTCGCGCGCCGTGATGGCGATTACGGCAACTCATCTTGCTGCGTGCGCCGGCGCGCTGACCTGGGGTGCCATCGAGTGGGTAACACGGCGCAAGCCGTCGGTGCTCGGCATGATTTCCGGGGCGGTTGCGGGTCTCGGCACGATCACGCCGGCTTCCGGATTCGTCGCACCCTGGCATGGCGTCATTATCGGCATCGTCGCGGGCCTGATGTGCTTCTGGGCCTGCACCTGGCTGAAGCAGCGCTTCAACTATGACGATTCCCTCGACGTGTTCGGGGTCCATGGCATCGGCGGCATGACCGGCACGCTGCTCGCCGGCGTCTTTGCCGCCAGCGCCATCGGCGGAACCGCTGGCCTGATCGAAGGCAATCCGCAGCAGGTGCTGATCCAGCTCTACGGGATTGCGGCCACCTTGGTCTGGTCCGGCGGCCTCACCTATGTGCTGCTCAAGCTCGTAAGCGTGTTCGTGCCGCTCCGGGTGTCGCCGCAACAGGAGCTGGAGGGTCTCGACATCACCCAGCACGGCGAAGCACTGCAATAAACCCCATCAAAATACCGGCATCCTGCCCGAGCCGTGGGCAGGATTATGTCGGGAGTTTGACATGCTCACGTCTTGGGCAGACGTGATTACGCTTTGGGCGCGACCGAATGGCGCAGGTCGAGGCTTTTGCCGAAAAGGCCGAAAAGGGCCGGATTCATAAACCGTTAGGGAATTCCGCCGATCTGGCACGGCATTTGATTCTAAGGGTCCTGGCTGTGCCCGCGTAGTGAACTTCTCCGCGTGGTGAACCTCAGTCGAGAAACGCCCGGTCGTGTCTGGACCGGGCCCAAGCGGGGATAGGACCCATGAAAATTGTTATGGCGATCATCAAGCCATTCAAGCTCGAAGAAGTCCGTGACGCCCTGACCGCCATCGGCGTTCATGGTCTCACGGTGACGGAAGTCAAAGGGTATGGCCGGCAGAAGGGTCATACGGAAATCTATCGCGGCGCTGAATACGCCGTGAGCTTCCTGCCCAAGATCAAGATCGAGGTCGCTGTCGCCTCGGACCAGGTCGACAAGACCATCGAAGCCATCACGACCGCTGCAAAGACCGGCCAGATCGGCGACGGCAAGATCTTCGTCATCAACCTCGACCACGCGGTTCGCATCCGCACGGGTGAGGCGGATGCCGCGGCCCTCTGATTTCGCGCTCAACCATACCACTCAGGAGTAAAACAAATGACGTTCAAACGTCCCTATAGCGCGGGATTGGCAGCCCTCGCCGTCGGCCTGTTCGCCGCGACCGCTGCCTACGCGGAGCCAACCGTCAACAAGGGCGACAATGCCTGGATGCTGACATCGACAGTGCTGGTGCTGTTGATGACGATCCCCGGCCTTGCCCTGTTCTATGGCGGTCTCGTCCGCTCCAAGAACATGCTCTCGGTCTTGATGCAGGTTTTCTACACCGTCTGCATCGTCACCGTTCTCTGGGCGCTCTACGGCTACAGCCTCGCCTTCACCGGCGGTTCCGACTTCATCGGCGGCTTCTCCAAAGCCTTCCTGATGGGCGTGACGACGGATTCGAAAGCGGCGACCTTCAGCGTCGACGCCAACATCTCCGAGCTCGTATACGTCTGCTTCCAGATGACCTTCGCGGCGATCACCCCCGCCCTCATCGTCGGCGCCTTCGCCGAACGCATGAAGTTCGCGGCGATCGCACTGTTCATCCCGCTCTGGGTGACGCTGATCTACTTCCCGATCGCACACATGGTCTGGTACTGGGCCGGTCCGGACGCGATTTCGGATGCGGTCAAGGCGCTTGCTGCAGCGGGTGACGCGGCGGCGAAGACTGCGGCGCAGGCCAAGCTCGATGAAGTCAACGCTGACGCCGGCTGGATCTTCAAGAAGGGCGCGATCGACTTCGCAGGCGGCACCGTGGTGCACATCAACGCCGGCATCGCCGGTCTGGTTGGTGCGCTCCTGATCGGCAAGCGTACCGGTTACGGCAAGGATCTGATGGCTCCGCACTCGCTGACCATGACCATGATCGGCGCCTCGCTGCTCTGGGTCGGCTGGTTCGGCTTCAACGCCGGATCGAACCTCGAAGCCAATGGCGGCGCAGCGCTTGCCATGACCAACTCCTTCGTTGCAACCGCAGCGGCCGCGCTGGCCTGGATGTTCGCCGAATGGATCATCAAGGGTCATCCTTCCGTGCTCGGCGCGTTGTCGGGCGCGGTCGCAGGCCTGGTGGCGGTTACGCCCGCGGCCGGTTACTCCGGTCCGATGGGAGCGATCGTGCTCGGTCTCGTGGTTGGCGTCGTCTGCCTGTTCTTCTGCACCGTGGTGAAGAATGCGCTGGGTTATGACGACTCGCTCGACGTGTTCGGCGTCCACTGCATCGGTGGCATCGTCGGCGCGCTCGGCACCGGCATCCTGGTGAATCCGGCCCTCGGCGGCGCGGGCATCATGGACTACACCACCGGCAAGATCGCCGACTACGACTTCGCTGCGCAGATGATTTCGCAAACCTGGGGCGTCTGCACCACGCTGGTGTGGTCGGGCATCGGTTCGGCGATCCTCTACAAGGTCGTCGACGTGATCGTCGGCCTGCGCGTGAACGTGGAGACCGAACGCGAAGGTCTCGACGTCACCGAGCACACGGAGCGCGCCTACAACATGTAAGTTCTCCCGGGGCGCGATCTCACAGGGGTCGCGCCCACAACTCCGGTTTGGGCACATACCCGGCAATGCCCTGACCGTTGAGGGGCTCCAGCGCAAGTTGGAGCCCCTTTCTTTTTCATGCGACGCCCGAAAAAGGATTGCCAAAGCGTCCCCGTTCCCATCGAAATGGTGGAAATCGAACAGGGAGGGCGTCATGAAACTCGAAGGCGGATGCTATTGCGGCGCTGTGCGCTATGTGGCCGAAGGCGAGCCGATGCTGCAGGCGCAATGTCATTGCCGCGAATGCCAATACGTCACCGGCGGATCACCCAATATGTTTGTGGCGATGCCGCCCGATGGCTTCAAATACACCAAGGGTGCGCCAAAACAGTTTTCGCGCAAGGATCTGGAGAAGCCGGTGACACGCGAGTTCTGCGCCGAATGCGGCACGCACATGGTGACGCGGCCGCAGCGGCCGATCGTGGTCGTGAAGGTCGGGACGCTCGATAACCCCGCCCAGATCAAACCGCAGATCGCGATCTACACGGTCGACAAGCAGCCCTTCCACCACATTCCCGAGGGCATGCCGAGTTTCGAGCGGCTGCCGCAGCGTTAGAGTTTGTCGAAGGGATAATTTTCGTGGCCCGCATGAGCGTATGCGATATGCGGGATCGGCACAAAACCCCGGATATCGCGTCGCTCATCCGGGCTACATACCAACCGTGCCCGACGGGCAAATCAGCCAAATCCTGTCCAGCCTCATCGCGAAAAATATTCTGCTTTCATCCTTGGGCAAATCAGTGATTTGAATCCGCCCGTCTCACCCGACAAGAGGGGCGGCTCGCGATCGTCACGAACGTGCGGTGAGATGCGGTGGACGCTGATGCGCTTGTGACGAACGGCGCGTGACGCGTACGGCGAAGTCGTGTGGTCCTGACGCCGCGATGCTGGCGTCAAGTTCTTGAGAAGCAAACGCTTCTCAGGGACGACGGTGGCAAGAAAGCCCGTTCACCGAGGAGAGCACGATATAAGCCGTAAGACCATCGCGCAGGGAAGGCCGGAATGCTTCCGCTGAACCTGTATGCTCGTGTGCGTTTTCTTTTGTGCAATTGCACGCGAGACCGCGGGTGCAGCGCGCACCCGGTCTTCCCTGCGCCCTCTGTTTTCAGGGGCGCACATTTCCAACACCCCTTCGGGCGCATCGCGCCGCGAGAACGCGGAGTCATGTTCAGTGCGCCTCCACCCGCAAAATCGATCAAAATTGCCGCTGGCACCGATGGTTAATCGCGTCTTAACCTCGCCGTATCTATGGTGATTTGATCGGTTTCCGCTCGGTCGTAACTCCCTCGGCCGTTTTTGAAAGTGTTGGCGTTTCAGACATGGCAATGACCGCCTCTTCCGGCGTGGCGCAGGGCGCCGGCAGCGTTCCTCCTGCCGGTCAGGCCGAGCGCTCGCCATTTGCGCGGACGGCCGAACTCCTGGCCCCCTATCAACCCGGTAAGCCCTTGATTACGCTGTCATTGGGCGAACCGCAGCACCCAGTTCCGGCCTTTGTCGGACCGGTTCTGGCCAAGCATATTGCCGATTTCGGCCGCTACCCCATCGCCAAGGGCATCGAGCCGTTCCGGCGGGCGGCGGCGAACTGGCTTTCGACCCGGTTCCATTTGCCCCGCCCGATCGATCCCGAGAGCGAAATTTTGGTGCTGAACGGCAGCCGCGAGGGTCTGTTCTTCGCTGCGATCACTGCCGCGCGCTATGTCGGAGAACGCCGGGGGCGGCCCGCGATCCTGGTGCCCAACCCCTTCTATCCGGCGTACGGCGCCGGCGCTCGCGCGGCGGGTTGCGAGACGATCTATCTGCCGACCACCCTTGCCAACGGATTCTTGCCGGATCTCGACGCGCTCGATGATGCGACGCTGGCCCGCACCGTTGCGATCTTCATCGCCTCGCCCGCCAACCCGCAAGGTGCAGTCGCGTCGGCCGAATACTTCACACGTTTGAAGAAGCTCGCGGATCGCTACGGCTTCATGATCCTGAGCGACGAATGCTATTCGGAAATCTACACCAAGCAGGCGCCCGGCAGCGCGCTGGAATATGCCGGGCCTGACTTTACCAATGTGGTTGCGTTTCAATCGCTGTCGAAGCGTTCGAACCTGCCGGGCATGCGCGTCGGCTTCGCCGCCGGCGACAAGAAATTCCTCGCGATGTTTCACGAGCTTCGCAACGTCGCGGCGCCCCAGGTGCCGGTACCGCTGCAGCATGTTGCGGTCGCCGCCTACAGCGACGAGGTCCATGTCGAAGAAAACCGGCGGCTCTACCGGATCAAGTTCGATCTCGCCGACCAAATTCTCGGCAATCGCTACGGCTATGTCAGGCCCGCCGGCGGCTTCTGTGTCTGGCTCGATGTGTCGGAGCGCGGCGGCGACGAGGCCGCAGCCGTGAGGCTTTACCGTGATGCCGGCGTGCGCGTGATTCCCGGCAGTTATCTATCGCGGCAGCAAAACGACGGCAGCAATCCCGGCGCCGGCTATATTCGCCTGGCGCTGGTCTCAGACAGTGAATCAACGGCCGAGGCATTGCACCGGCTGGTCGAAATTCTGGATTAGTCGCAGGGCCCCATGAGCATGCCAGCGATCGAACGTGTCATTCCCCTGGTCGGCCAACTGCCGGCCGCGATCCGCGACGCGCTGGCACGGCGCCTGCGCGAGGTCGCAGGACTGAGCCTGATCGCGCTGTCCGGCGTGGCGGCGGCCGCGCTGACGACCTGGTCGGTGCAGGATCCGAGCCTGAGCCATGCGACGTCGCGCGCCATCCGCAATATCGTCGGCTATCCCGGCGCGATCGGCGCCGATCTGCTGATGCAGATTCTCGGCCTCGGCGCGATCATGCTGATCCTTCCCGTCGCGGTGTGGGGCTGGCGCATGCTGACCCATCGCACCTTCGACCGCGAAGCGCTGCGCCTCGGCTGCTGGATTCTCTGCACCGTGATATCAGCAGGCTTTGCGAGCTGCTGGCCCCATGGCGGCGCATGGCCGCTGCCGACCGGACTTGGCGGCGTCGTCGGCGATGCGCTGGTGCGTGCGCCGGCCGTGGTGTTCGGCCCGCCCGGGTTCATCTATCGACTCGTGCTCGGGATAATTCTGTTCGTTGCGATGTCCGCTTCCTTCCTGTTTGCGAGCGGCTGGGGCTCGCGCGCGCGCGAAGAAGAGCTGACGCCGATCGAGGACGACGATACGCCGTTCGTCGAAGAAGACGATCGCAGCTCGGTCTCGCTCGGCTGGGTGTTTCATGCCGTCATGAGCGCGAAGGCGCGGCTCGGATGGCTGTTGAGCACGGCCTATCGTTCGCTGGTGGCGAGCACGCCGCAACCCCGCACATCCGCCTTCGAACGACAGGAGCCTAATCTCAGCGGCCGTTCCGCACCGTCCCTGGCTCCTCAGCACGAGGAAGAATTTGAGGACGAAGAGGAAGAAGACGAAGAGGCCCCTGCTGCCCGGGCACCGCGCAAGAAAGCCGCGCCGCGCGCCTCCGCGCGCAAATCCTCCGACAGGTTCGAACTACCTTCGGTCTCGGTGCTGACGGCGCCGAAGGCCTCCGATCGCCAGCCGCTCAGCAAGAGCGAGCTTGAGGCCAATTCGCGCGCGCTGGAAGGCGTGCTCGGGGATTTCGGCGTCCGCGGCGAGATCGTCAAGGCCAATCCGGGGCCCGTGGTGACGCTGTACGAACTCGAGCCCGCGCCCGGTATCAAATCCTCCCGCGTCATTGGCCTCGCCGACGATATCGCCCGCTCGATGAGCGCACTGTCGGCCCGCGTCGCCGTCGTTGCCGGCCGCAACGCCATCGGCATCGAACTGCCGAACGCGCATCGCGAAAAAGTTTACCTGCGCGAACTGCTTTCGGTGAAGGACGAGTTGGTCGCGAAGCTGCCGCTCTGCCTCGGCAAGAATATCGGCGGCGAATCCATCATCATCGATCTCGCGCGCACGCCGCATATGCTGATCGCCGGCACCACCGGCTCCGGTAAATCGGTCGCCATCAACACCATGATCCTCAGCCTGGTCTACCGGCTGCGCCCGGACCAGTGCCGCCTGATCATGGTCGATCCCAAGATGCTCGAACTCTCCGTCTATGACGGCATCCCGCATTTGCTGACGCCCGTCGTGACCGACCCGAAGAAGGCGGTGGTCGCACTGAAATGGGCGGTGCGCGAGATGGAAGAGCGCTACAAGAAAATGTCCAAGCTCGGCGTGCGTAACATCGACGGATACAATGCGCGCCTCGTCGAAGCCAGGGGCAAGGGCGAGGACCTGACTCGCACGGTGCATACCGGGTTCGACAAGGAAACCGGCAAGGCGATCTACGAGGAAGAAAAGCTCGACCTCGATCCGCTGCCCTACATCGTCATCATCGTCGACGAAATGGCCGACCTGATGATGGTCGCCGGCAAGGACATCGAAGGCGCGGTGCAGCGCCTCGCGCAAATGGCTCGCGCCGCCGGCCTGCATGTGATCCTCGCTACCCAGCGTCCGTCGGTCGACGTCATCACCGGCACGATCAAGGCGAACTTTCCGACCCGCATCTCGTTTCAGGTCACTTCGAAAATCGACAGCCGCACCATCCTCGGCGAAATGGGCGCCGAGCAACTGCTTGGCCAGGGCGACATGCTCTACATGGCAGGCGGCGGACGCATCAGCCGCGTGCACGGGCCGTTCGTTTCCGACGAGGAAGTCGAGAAGGTCGTGCGTCATCTCAAGACGCAGGGGCAGCCGGAATATCTCGAAGCGGTCACGGCGGAAGAGCCGACCGACGAAGACGGAGCGGTATTCGATTCCACCGGCATGGGCGGCGATGGCGGCGGCGACCTGTTCACACAGGCGGTCGCGATCGTCAAACGCGATCGCAAGGCCTCGACCAGCTACATTCAGCGCCGGCTGCAAATCGGCTATAACCGCGCTGCTTCGCTGATGGAGCGCATGGAACTCGAAGGCATCGTTGGCCAGGCGAATCACGCCGGCAAGCGCGAGATTTTGGTCGAGGAAGAAGAAGGCCGATTCTGAGTGCGGCTAATGGTCTAAATCCGACGTCATGTTTCACGGAAAAACGATATCTCCTTTGGCCGAAAGCGCGATAAAATGGCGGGCAGGGGCAAGAATGCTTGGATCAAGAATGCTTGGATCAAGTCGCGTCGAAACAGAGATCCGAAATATCGAATGACACAACAATTCGCCCATCGCGTTATCCGTTGCGGACTGGCGCTGCTGATCGCCACTTCCGTCACCGGCTTCGCAACGAAGGCCTCCTCGCAAACCGTGCCGGTTCCAAAGCCCGCGCCTAAAGCGCGCGACGGCAGCGTACAAATGAGCGCGCAGGACAAAGCGCCGCTGACGACCGGGGCAACCCAGGTGCCGCCGAATCCGGTCATTCCCGACCCGCACCGCAATTTGCCTGCCAATATTTTCGCGACCTTCGACGCCAACCAGAAGGCGCAGGCCGCCAAGGTAAGCTCCTATCTGTCGTCATTGCAGACGCTGGTCGGGAATTTCGTTCAGGTCGGGCCTGACGGCACCAAGACCAAAGGCGATTTCTACATCCAGAAGCCCGGCAAGGTGCGCTTCGAATATGAAGCGCCAACGCCGATCGCGATTATCGCCGACGGGTCGTCGCTCGCGGTGCGCGACAAGAAGCTTGCGACCCAGGATATCTATCCGCTGTCGCAAACGCCGCTGCGCTTCCTGCTGTCGGATCGCATCGATCTGTTAAAGGACACCAACGTCGTGAACGTAACCGCCGATGATGTCTTCATCAGCGTCACGATCGAGGAGAAGCAGGCGCTGATCGGCACCAGCCGCCTGATGCTGATGGTCGGCGCCAAGGACGGCCAGCTCAAGCAGTGGACGGTGACCGATCCGCAGGGCTACGACACCACGATCGCAGTTTATAATCTGGATTCGTCCAAGAAGGTCGATCCAGGCCTGTTCAAGATCGATTTCACAAATTATTCGACCCCCCCGGGCTAAACATTCTTGATTGCGAGGCAAGGACGTGCGTCATCAATCGCACGTTCTTTTCATTGCCGAGCCCGCATGCGCTTTTCCCTGACAACGTGGAATATCAACTCGGTGCGCCTGCGCATCGACATCGTCGCCAAATTCCTGAAATCGGCGCGGCCGGATGTGCTGTGCCTGCAGGAGACCAAGTGCATCGACGATGCATTTCCGCTGAAGCGCTTCAAGCGCCTCGGCTATGAGCACGTCGCGCTCAACGGGCAGAAGGGCTATCATGGCGTCGCTGTGGTCTCAAAGATTCCGTTCGAGACCACGGATATCCGCACCTTCTGCGACAAGATCGATTCGCGTCACATCTCGGTGGCGTTCGGCGAAAAAGCCCAGCTCGCAAAGCCGCTGGTGCTGCACAATTTCTACGTTCCGGCCGGCGGCGATATTCCCGATCCCGCGCTCAATCCGAAATTCGATCACAAGCTGAAATTTCTCGACGAGATGAAATCGTGCGAGCCGCTGCATCCGCGCGGCGACGACCGTCATATTCTGGTCGGCGATCTCAACGTCGCACCGCATGAGAACGACGTGTGGTCGCACAAGCAGCTTCTAAAGGTCGTGTCGCATACGCCGATCGAGACGGAGAAGCTGCTGGCGGCGCAAACCCATGGCGAGTGGTTCGACGTCGCGCGCGAGCGCATTCCGCTCTCGGAAAAAGTCTATACGTGGTGGAGCTACCGCGCAGCGGACTGGACCGTAGGCGACCGCGGCCGGAGGCTCGATCACATCTGGGTCTCGCGCGCACTCAAGGATGCCGTCAGCGATTTCAGGATCACGCGCGATGCCCGCGGCTGGGAACGGCCGTCAGATCATGTGCCGGTGACGGTGACGCTGGAAGTGTGAGCCTCTCGGTCATCCCCGCGTTGTCCGGGACGACGGAGTTCACGTATTCAACTTCGCGCCCGCCATCAGGATGTCGCTGGCGAGCTGGCTGGTGCGGGTCGCTAGTTCGTCGCGGAGACGCCGCGCAGCCGCAGGGTCGCTTTCCAGCACGCGCTGAAACAGGCTGCGCGCGATCCTGATCACCGTGGAATGTTCGACCGCAACCGCGCTGGACGGCCGCCGCATCGCGACGATCAGCGCGAGCTCTCCGATCAGGGAGCCGGGCCCAGCGATGATTTCAGCGCCACTATCCTCGACCCGGAACGCGCCTCGCTGAACGATATAGCCGGCGTCCGCTTCGTCACCGGTGTTGAACAGAAAATCGCCGCGGGCGAAATCGCGCTGTTCGGAGCCGATCGCCAGCATGCGCAACGCCGCATTCCCCAACAGGCGCAGTGTCGGGACGCGCTCGAGCAGGGCTACATCATCTTCGATCGACATACGGGACCGGGGACCGGGATGCGCAGATAATACGAATCGTAGGCCCGAATCGTATCACGGCACCAGCTTGTAGCCACCGGCTTCCGTCACCAGGATTTCCGGGTTGGCCGCGTCTTTTTCGATCTTCTGCCGCAGCCGGTAAATGTGGGTTTCCAGCGTGTGCGTGGTGACGCCCGAATTGTAGCCCCAGACCTCCTGCAGCAGCGTCTCGCGCGACACCGGCAATTGGCCGGCCCGATACAGGAAGCGCAGGATCGCGGTTTCCTTCTCCGTCAGCCGCACTTTCCGGGCATTGGCGCCGGTCAGCATCTTGGAGCCGGGGCGGAAGCTATAGGGACCGACCGAGAACACCGCGTCCTCGCTGGCCTCGTGCTGGCGCAGCTGCGCCCTGATCCGGGCCAGCAGCACCGCAAAACGGAACGGTTTTGCTACATAGTCGTTGGCGCCGGATTCGAGCCCGAGAATCGTGTCGGAATCTGTGTCGTGGCCGGTCAACATGATGATCGGCGCCTTGAAGCCGCCTTTGCGTAAGCTGCGCACGACTTCGCGCCCGTCGGTATCCGGCAGACCCACATCCATCAGCACGAGATCCGGGGAATTCGCTTTGGCGGCGCTGGCGCCTTTGGCACCGGTATCGACCGCAGAAGCTTCGAACTCCTCATGCAGCGATAATTGCTCGACCAGCGTATCGCGCAGATCGGTATCGTCATCCACGATCAGGATCTTGCGGGCATTGGCCATAGGTACGATCCTCTTGAGGCAGGCGGCAGACACAAGCGGAAGCGTCTCAAGCCGGGGTCTTGGTGACTGATAAATCCGGCTCGGGGGCGAACCTGGGAGAGTCATCAGGTACTGATTCGTATTCAGGTAGGAGATTGTTACAGTTTCACAAGGCGAACCGCAGTGTATCCCAAATTCAGGGGAGTTTTGGATGAATGTCCTGTAATGGCGCCAAATAGAACAATTGCAGCCGGGGAGGCAACGGGAGATTTAAGCGATTCTGATGGGAAATCCCAATTTTTCAATCACTTATAAGAAATTTGCGCGTGATCGACCGGTTTCGGCGATCAGGGTTCAACGGGCCGCCGGCGATCCTCGCAGGGGCTGGCTGACCGCCGACGGCTGGACCCTGCCGGTGGCACTTGGCCGCGGCGGAATCCTGGCCAACAAACGCGAGGGCGACGGCGGAACCCCCAAAGGGACGTTCCGGCCCTTGCAATTATGGTGGCGGGCCGACCGCCATCCGCGGCCGCGAACCCTCCTTCCCATCCGCCCGATTCGTCCCGAAGATGCCTGGTGCGAGAATCCGCAGGACCGCCATTACAACCAGCCGATTCGGCTGGTCCGCGGCCAGTCCGGCGACCGGCTGACGCGCGACGATCACCTCTATGACTTCATCGTCGAGATCGATCACAACAGCGCTCCGCGGATCGCAGGACGCGGCAGTGCGGTGTTCCTGCATCTGGCGCGCATCAATTATTCCCCGACCGAGGGGTGCATTTCGATGACGAAATCGGCGATGCTACGATTATTGCGACGGCTGGGGCCGGAGACCAAAATCATTATCGGCTAGACGTATTTTTGGGGATCAAGGCGATGCTCGACAAGGACCAGATTGCGGCTGCGTCAAAAACCCTGCACGACCATTGGCGCGCCGGCACCAAATGCGCCGGTCTCGAAGCTGTGCTACGGCCGCACGACCGTGTCGAAGGTTACGCGATCCAGGCCCGGATCGAGGGTTACTCCTCGGCAAGTCTGTTCGGCTGGAAGATCGCAGCCACCAGTGAAGCCGGGCAAAAGCACATCAATGTCGATGGCCCGATGGCCGGACGCATTTTGGCCGAGACTGTCATTCCCGATGGCGGCACCGCTTCCATGGCGGGCAACGAAATGCGCGTTGCCGAACCCGAATTCGCCTTTCGGATGCGTAAGGACTTGCCGGCGCGATCGGCCCCCTACACGCTGCAGCAAGTCCTCGATGCGGTCGACACACTTCATCCCGCGATCGAGATTCCGGATTCGCGATTCGCGGATTTCGTCAGCGCCGGCGCCGCGCAGATCATTGCCGACAACGCCTGCGCGCATTTGTTCGTGCTCGGCCCGCCGGCGGCTTCGGACTGGCGCGCCCTCGATCTCGTCGAGGAAAGGCCGATCATCACATTGCGCGGTCAGCAATTCATCGGTCACGGAAAGAATGTGCTTGGCGATCCCCGCCTCGCGCTGCTGTGGCTCGCCAATGAATTACGCCAGCTCGGCATCACCCTGAAAGCAGGACGCGTTGTCACGACAGGGACCTGCCATCCGCCGCTGCCGATACAATCGGGGGATTTTCTCGCTGCGGATTTCGGCTCGCTCGGCAAAGTGTCGGTTGGGTTCGACTAGTCTATCCTTCGTCATTGCGAGCCACCGGGTCGTGCGAACACGCGCCCGACGACAGGCTCCGCGAAGCAATCCATCTCGCCACAGCAAGAAAGAATGGATTGCTTCCGCCTTCGCTCGCTGAGCTACGGCGGACACGTCGTCGCTTACGCTCCTCGTAATGACGAAAATAGGGACCGAACCCAAGCCTTCACCGATGCCCGAAAATCGCCGATCCCACGCGCACATGCGTGGCGCCCAGCTGGATCGCGACCGCAAAATCGGCGCTCATGCCCATCGACAGATTTTTCAGCCCGTTGCGCGCGGCGATCTTGGCGGTCAACGCGAAATGAGGGGCCGGCGCCTCATTGACCGGCGGGATGCACATCAACCCGGAGATAGTCAGGCCATACTTCTCGCGGCAATTGGCGATGAAGGCGTCTGCGTCGCCGGGCGCGACGCCAGCCTTCTGCGGTTCCTCGCCGGTATTGAGTTGAACGAACAGTTCCGGCCGCTTTTTTTGCGAATTGATTTCCTTGGCTAACGCTTCGCAAATGCTCGGGCGATCGACGGAATGAATGGCGTCGAACAGCGCCACGGCCTCCTTGGCCTTGTTGGATTGTAGCGGCCCGATCAGATGCAAGACGATACCCTGATAGGCCGACATCAACTCCGGCCACTTCGCCTTGGCTTCCTGCACGCGATTTTCGCCGAACACGCGCTGTCCAGCGTCGATTACAGGCGAAATGGCGGTCGCGTCGAATGTTTTCGACACCGCGATCAGCGACACCGACGCGCGGTCGCGGCGCGCTTCCTTGCACGCGCGCGCAATGTCCTGCTCCACCGTAGCGAGGCCGCTTGGTAAAGGCTGAGTTAGCAAAATGTTTGTCTCTCGCACCATGATGTCGGCCATTCGTAGATTTACGGCCTTATCTCGAATTTTACCAAATTCGAGAAAGGCTTTTTGAACCCTTCCCGCTACCTTGGCCCACGGGGTAGGGGATCAAGGATGTCTGGCGTCATTTTCAGCCGCAACAGAGTGAAACTCAAGAAGCTTCTGGGAATCCGCGCGCGGCTTGCGCTGCTGGCGGTAATCCTGGTCGCGCCCCTGATGCTGGAGCGCGCCCGTTCTCTCGAGAGTGCCCGCACCAAGCAGATCGCGCAGGCGACCGAGGAATTTGCCAACCTCACCAAGCATAGCGCCGATACCCAGCGCGAGGTGATTTCCTCGGTTGAGACGATGCTGAAATCGGCGGCTTATATCCGCGCCTCGGGCGGCGTCGCACGAAGTTGCGAGATCCTGCGCGCCAGCCTGCCGACCAATTTGCCCTGGATCCGCGCCATCATGTTCGTCAGCAAGGACGGACTGGTGCAATGCGCGACCATGAACATACTGGTCGGTCTGCAGCTCGGCGATCGCGAATATTTCAGGAAGGCGCAGGCGAGCGGCGATTTTGTATTCAGCGACTATCTGTCGGCGAAATCGAACAACCGGCCGATCATGATGGCGGCCTATCCTGTATCCGCGATCAATCTGGAGGAAGATGCCGTGGTGGTCGCCGGCATCAATATCGACTGGATGTCGAAGATCATGAGCAATCTCGGCGGACGGCCGGGCATTTCGGCGTTGCTGGTCGATAGTTCCGGCACCGTGATGGCCGCACCCGCCGATCAGTCCAGCATGATTGGCCGGTCGCTGGACAGTGTGCCGCTGCTGGCGTCCATCGCCGACAAGGCCCTCAGTTCCGAAACTCCGACAGGATCGATTTCATTCACCGGCTCGGACGGCTCGAAACGCACCGTGAGCTTTGCCCGCATTCCCGGAACGCAATCGCGCCTGATCGTCAGCATCGACGAAGCCAAGGTCACGGGAGCGATCGACCGCGATATCCGAACCGCTTATCTTCAACTCGGCTTCGTCTGCCTGTTCGTGCTGCTTGGCGCGCTGATCGGCGCGGAAAAGCTGATCATCAACCCGATCGAAGTCATGACCGGCATGGCGAGAAGGTTCGGCGAAGGTGACGCGTCGGCCCGTGTCGCGCGCAGCCGCCTGCCTTCGGAGTTCGTCCCGCTCGCTCGCGCCTTCAACGCGATGGCCGCCCAACTCAGCCAGCGCGAGCGCGAACTGGTTGCTACCAATGACCGGCTTACCGTGATGGCTTCGATCGACATGTTGTCGGGCCTCGCCAACCGGCGCGGCTTCCAGAGCCGGCTCGATTTCGAATGGATGAGGGCGCAGCAATATAACAGCGAGCTGTCGCTGTTGATGATCGATGTCGATCATTTCAAGCTCTACAACGACACCTATGGCCACCCGGAAGGCGATGCCTGCTTGAGCCGGATCGGCGAAACGCTGGCCGGCATCGCCGCCGATACGATGGGTTTTGCCGGCCGCTATGGTGGCGAGGAATTCTGCCTGTTGCTGCCGAACACCGGCGCGATCAGGGCGCTGGAGATCGGCGAAATGGTGCGCGCCGCAGTTGTGGACCTCGGGGTGCCGCATGCGACCAGCAGCCATCGAACGGTCACCGTGAGCGTCGGTGTCGCAGCTACGCTGCCGAGCGACACACAGCGGCCCGGCGACCTGATCGAGGCCGCGGACGCCGCCCTTTACGCCGCCAAACACCGCGGCCGCAACACCGTGGTCGAGCATGGCTTTGTGAAGCTGGTGGACGAAGCCGGGATCGCGCTGGCGAGCTAAAGCATGATCCGAAATCCACTTCGCTCGAGACCGCGTTAACTCGCGGCCCGCTCGCGATCGAGTTCAACTTCGGTGATGACCCGGTTGCGGCCGGATCGCTTGGCCAGATAGAGCGCGCGGTCACAACGATCGACCAGCTCCGCCATCGACTCGCCCAGCTGAAACTGCCCGACGCCGACCGACACCGTGATGCCCGGAAGCGCTTCGCCGGTCGAGCGGCGGGTAATCTGGCATTCCTCGATGGTTCGGCGAACACGCTCGGCAACCACGCTGCAAGCGTCGAGATCCGCGCCGGGAAGCACGGCGATCATCTCCTCGCCGCCATATCGGGCCGGCAGATCGATTTCGCGTACCCGTTCCCGCAACACCTTCGCTACCAGACGAAGCACCTGATCGCCGACGCCGTGGCCAAAATTGTCGTTGAAGTTCTTGAAATGGTCGATGTCGATCAAAAGCACGCTGAGCGGCTCGTCACTTTCCATCGCCGCGATCTGGGCGGTACGGAAAAACTCTTCGAGGGCCCGGCGGTTCGGCAATCCCGTGAGCAAATCGGTCTTGGCTCGTTCCTCGGATTTGTTCAGCGAATCGCGGATCGTATCGAGCTCGCGGGTTTTTTCGACGAAGTTCGCTTCCAGCCTGGTCGCCCGCGTGGTGGCTTCGGCTAGTTCCTTCACCAGGCTCTCGACCAGCAATTTCGGATCGACGCCAGCCTCGTTCTGGTCCGCGACTTCGCTGATCGCCTGCATTTGCGAACGGTTGTCGGCAATGGCCGTGGTGAGGAATTGCTTGGCCGACGCCATCACCGAATGAAGGTGATTCGAGACCTCGTTGACGGTGGAGTCGGCCACACCTTGCGATCCGACATAGGTCGCGAACAGGTCGTGGTTCGTCTGGACGTCGAACTTCCGCTTGTTACCGATCAGGATATCGATCGCACGCTTGAGTTCGACCGACGTATCGAGCGAATATTTGAACCAGACATGAAAGTTGTTCGGCGTCGGTGGCACGCGGTGCTGCGCCATCGAACGAAAGGCCTTTTCCGCGACAGACGTCGCGTACTCGAAATCGACCTCGTCGAGCGCGGTCTCGGTCACGATTGGGATGATCTCCGGTGCCGGGGAGGTGAGTTCTTTTTCTTTGTTTTCTACGGGCAACCTCCCACGGAAACGTTAATGGCCCTCAATGGTAATTGAATGCTGGGGTGCTTCGTTTGAAAAGCCGCGGTTTTCCTGCAAAAACCGGGGTCCAAGGCCGGCCTTTCGGGAAGGTTTGCCGTGCCGCCAACCCGTTGACCCCGCAGCCGCTTTTGTGGCCTAGTCCGCCGTCTTTTGACCGGGACTTAGAACTCCAAAAAAAGCCCAGCGATTCCATGACCTCCGAACGCTACAACGCCCGCGAATCCGAACCGCGCTGGCAACGCCAGTGGGACGAAAAGGCGATCTTCGCCTCCAAAAACGACGATCCGAGGCCGAAATACTACGTGCTCGAGATGTTCCCCTATCCGTCCGGGCGCATCCATATCGGTCATGTCCGCAACTATACGTTGGGCGACGTGCTGGCGCGCTTCAAGCGTGCGAAAGGATTCAACGTCCTGCACCCGATGGGCTGGGATGCGTTCGGCCTGCCGGCGGAAAACGCCGCGATCGAGCGCAAGGTCGCGCCCAAGGCGTGGACCTACGACAACATCGCCGCGATGAAAAAGCAGTTGCAGTCGATCGGACTGTCGCTCGACTGGTCACGCGAATTCGCGACCTGCGATCCCAGCTACTACAAGCATCAGCAAAAGATGTTCCTGGATTTTCTGCGCGCAGGCTTGGCCGAACGCGAGAAGCGCAAGATCAACTGGGATCCGGTCGACATGACCGTGCTCGCCAACGAGCAGGTGATCGACGGCCGCGGCTGGCGTTCCGGCGCTGTCGTCGAACAGCGCGAAATGAACCAGTGGGTCTTCAAGATCACGAAATACTCGCAGGAATTGCTGGACGCTTTGGACGGGCTGGACCGCTGGCCCGACAAGGTGCGGCTGATGCAGCGCAACTGGATCGGCCGCTCCGAAGGCATGCTAGTGCGGTTCGCGCTCGATCCGGCCACAACGCCGGCCGGGGAGACTGAACTGCGGATTTTCACGACACGGCATGACACGCTGTTCGGCGCCAAATTCATGGCGATCGCGGCCGACCATCCGTTGGCCCAGGCAGCAGCAGCGAAAAATCCGAAACTTGCCGAGTTCATCGCCGAAGTAAAACGCATCGGCACCGCGCAGGAAATCATCGACACCGCCGAGAAGCAGGGTTTCGACACCGGCATCCGCGCGGTCCATCCGTTCGACCCGAACTGGAAGCTGCCGGTCTATGTCGCCAATTTCGTGCTGATGGAATACGGCACCGGCGCGATCTTCGGCTGTCCCGCACACGACCAGCGCGACCTCGATTTCGTCAACAAATATGGCCTCGGCAATATACCCGTCGTGTGCCCCGAGGGGCAGGACCCGAAGACCTTCGTCATCACCGACACCGCCTATGACGGTGAAGGCCGCATGATCAATTCGCGTTTCCTCGACGGTATGACCATCGAACAGGCCAAGGAAGAGGTCGCAAAGCGGCTGGAAGCCGAGCTGCGCGGCAACATGCCGGTCGGCGAGCGGCAGGTGAATTTCCGCCTGCGCGACTGGGGCATTTCACGGCAACGCTATTGGGGCTGTCCGATCCCCGTCATCCACTGCCCGAAATGCGATGTCGTGCCGGTGCCCGATGCGGACCTGCCGGTGACGCTGCCGGACGACGCGACCTTCGACAAGCCCGGCAACGCGCTCGACCACCATCCAACCTGGAAGCACGTCAACTGCCCGAAATGCGGAGGCAAGGCGCAGCGCGAAACCGACACGATGGACACCTTTGTGGATTCGTCGTGGTATTTTGCGCGCTTCACCGATCCCTGGAACGACAAGGCGCCGACCACACTGCCGGTCGCAAACCGGATGTTGCCGATCGACCAATATATCGGCGGGATCGAGCACGCGATCCTGCATTTGCTGTACAGCCGCTTCTTCACCCGTGCGATGAAGGCCACCGGCCATATCGACATGGACGAACCGTTCGCCGGCATGTTCACCCAGGGCATGGTGGTGCACGAGACCTACCAAAAGGCCGACGGAAGCTACGTCACACCCGCGGAAGTGAAGATCGAGACCGGCGCCAATGGCAAGCGCGCGGTTCTGCTGACATCGGGCGAAGACGTCACCATCGGCGCGATCGAGAAGATGTCGAAGTCGAAACGCAATACCGTCGATCCCGACGACATCATCGCGACCTATGGTGCGGACGTCGCGCGGTGGTTCATGCTGTCGGACTCGCCGCCCGATCGCGACGTGATCTGGAGCGACGAGCGCGTGCAGGGCGCCTCGCGCTTCGTGCAGCGGCTGTGGCGGCTGGTGAATGAATCCGCCGAGATCGCGAAGGCGGCCCCGGCCGCCCGGCCGGCATCCTTTGGAGCCGACGCCCTAGCGCTGCGCAAGGCGGCCCATGGCGCGCTGGACAAGGTGTCCGCCGGCATCGAACGGCTGCATTTCAATGTCTGCCTGGCCCATATCCGCGAGTTCACCAACGCTCTGGCCGATGTGCTGGGGCGCGAGGGGAACCCGTCTCCACATGCTTCTCCAGATGTTGCTCCAGATGTTTCTCCAGATGTTTCTTGGGCCGTTCGGGAAGCCTCGGTCATTCTTGTTCAATTGTTCGCGCCCATGATGCCGCATCTGGCCGAGGAGTGCTGGACGGTTTTGGGCCAGCAGGGGCTGATTTCGGAGGCCAGTTGGCCCCAAATCGAACGCGATTTGCTGGTTGAAGATACGGTGACGCTGGTGGTCCAGGTCAACGGCAAGAAACGGGGTGATGTTACCGTGCCACGGGGCGCCCAAAATCAGGAAATTGAGGCTGCCGTTTTGGCGCTTGATGCGGTAAAAGTCGCGCTCGGCGGCAAGGCCGTCCGCAAGGTGATCGTAGTTCCCATGAGGATCGTGAATGTTGTTGGCTAGGACCCGGATTGCCGCTCGGCTGTTGGCCGTGGCCGCGCTGGCCGCGCTGACGGCCGGCTGCTTCCAGCCGATGTATGCCGAACACGCCGACGGCACGCCCGGCTTGCGCGAGAAGCTGATGGGCGTGGAAGTCCCGCCGGTCGACAAGAACAATGCTTCCCGCGAAGCGCGTATCCAGGTGGAGATACGCAACGCGCTGGCATTCAAGCTTTACGGTACCGCCACCGGCATGCCGCCGACCCATCGGCTGGTGCTGCAATTCACCACCACCCGTTCGTCGTTGATGATCGACCAGACCACCGCGCTGCCGACGAGCGAAAATTACGGCATCGACGCGCAGTACAATCTGGTCGAGATCGCCACCAACAAATCGGTCATGACCGGCTCGACCTTCTCCCGCGTGTCCTATGACATTCCGGGTCAGCTGCAGCGCTTCGCCCGCGCCCGCGCCTTCCGCGATGCCGAGGATCGCGCCGCCCAGGAGATCGCCGAAAATATCCAGACCCGGCTGGCGTCGTTCTTCACCGCCGGCACCTGAACCCTCTTGGTCGCGCTCCGCGGAAAAGAAATCGACGCTTTTCTCGCCCGGCCCGATCCCGGCCGCCCCATCATCCTGCTTTACGGTCCCGATGCCGGCCTCGTGCGCGAGCGTGCCGATGCGTTGATGGCCTCCGCGGTCGACGATCCCAACGATCCCTTTTCACTGGTGCGGCTGGACGGCGACGAACTGTCGGCCGAACCGTCGCGGCTGGTCGATGAGGCCATGACGGTGCCGCTGTTCGGCGGCCGCCGCGCTATCCGGGTGCGTGCCGGTTCGCGCAGTTTCGCTGGCGGTATCGACACGCTTGCGGATTCACCGATCAAGGATTGCCGCATCGTCATCGAAGCCGGCGAGTTGCGGCCGGAATCGCCGCTGCGCAAGGCCTGCGAACGCGCCAAGACCGCGGTCGCCATCGCCTGCTATCCCGACGGCGAACGCGATCTGGCAAGACTAATCGACGAGGAATTGCGGGTTTCGAATTTGCGAATCGCGCAGGATGCCCGCGCGGTCTTGATGTCGCTGCTCGGCGGCGACCGCCAGGCCTCGCGCAACGAGTTGCGCAAGCTCGCGTTGTACGCCCACGGCAAGGGCGAGATCGCGCTCGACGATGTCATGACCGTCGTGTCCGACGCCTCGGAACTAAAGCTCGACCCGATCGTAGATAGCGCCTTTGCCGGAAATGCCGCGACCGTCGAAAGCGAATTTGCCAAGGCGATGGTCGCCGGCACCTATCCCGGCGTCATCATTTCAGCCGCGCAGCGCCAGGCGGCCTGGCTGCATAAATCGGCGCTTGCGGTGGCCGAGGGCACGCCGGTCGCGGCCTTGCTGGAAAGCGGATATCCGCGCCTGCATTTCTCCCGCAAGGGCGCCGTCGAAATCGCGCTGCGGAATTTCAGCGCACAACGATTGGCCGGGATCATCGATCAGCTCGGCACCGCCGCGCTCGACATGCGCAAACAGGCCTCGCTGGCGTCAGCCATAGCGCAACGGACGCTGCTGTCCATTGCGGCTAATGCGAAACGGCGAGGCTGAGTTGCGGGTGCTCTCTCCACTCCCTCGCCCCGTTCTTGCGGGGTCGCGACGAGTGAGCTCGCGCTGAGAGGGTTGGGGTGGGGGCATTTCTATCCGCGAGCACTGTGATCGCTGAACGACCGGTGCCCCCTCGCCCGGATCGCAAGAGCGATCCGACCTCTCCCCGCAAGCGGGGCGAGGTAAGAAACATTAGCCACCCCTCGCCAGCCGCCGCATCACTTCGTCGAGCTGTTCGAGGTTGCGGTAGCTGATCTGCACGGAGCCGCCGGGATCGCGATGACTGACCGTCACGTTGAGACCCAAGGCATCGCTGACCCGCTTTTCCAGTGCGACCGTATCCGGGTCCTTCTCCTTGGCGCCGCGCACCTTCTGCGGCTTGCGCTCCGGCACGCCTTCGACATGCGCCAGCGCTTCCGTCTGACGCACGTTGAGCCCTTCGGCGACAATCCGCTTCGCGGCGGCAAGCGGGTCGGGCACGCCGATCAGGGCGCGGGCATGACCCGCCGACAGATCGCCGCTGGCGATAAGGGCCTGCACTTCCGCCGGCAGTTTCGTCAGCCGCATCATGTTGGCGACGTGGCTGCGGCTCTTGCCGACGATCTTTGCGATGTCTTCCTGGCTGCGTTTGAATTCGTCCGCGAGCGCGTGATAGCCCTGCGCCTCTTCCATCGCGTTTAGGTCTTCGCGCTGCACGTTTTCGATGATCGCGATCTCGAGCGCGTCGGAATCGCTGACATCGACCGGAACGATCGGCACCTCGTGAAGGCCGGCAAGCTGCGAAGCGCGCCAGCGGCGTTCGCCGGCGATGATCTCGTAACGATCGGCAACGCCCTTCACCGGACGCACCACGATCGGCTGAATCACGCCATGCTGTTTAACGGAGGCAGCGAGTTCGCCGAGTTCGGTGTCGGAAAAAGCCCGGCGCGGGTTACGCGGATTGGGCTTCAAGAATTCGATCGGCACCTTGCGCTGATTGCGCGGCCGTTCGACATGGGCAGCCTCACCGCCGACATCTCCGATCAGACTTGCAAGACCGCGGCCCAGTCGCGAACGCGCTTCGTCGGCCATCGCCAACTCCCTTGGATTCACTTGGCATCACTCCGAGATCAGAATTTGAGTTTCGTAGGATGGGTTGAGCACAGCGAAACCCGTCAGCTTTGTCACGAGCCGTGATGGGTTTCAGTGCGCCCTCAGTTCACGCTCGCGCTGGATCACTTCCGTCGCGAGCTTCAGATACGCTTCGCTGCCGACGCATTTGAGATCGTAAACCAGCACCGGCTTGCCGTAGGACGGCGCCTCGGAGATGCGCACGTTACGCGGGATCATGGTGTCGTAGACCTTGGCTCCCATGAACTGCCGCACATCGGCGACGACCTGGTTCGACAAATTATTGCGCGAGTTGAACATGGTCAGCACGATGCCGTGGATCGACAGATTGGGATTGAGGGTGGAGCGCACCTGCTCCACCGTCTGCAGCAATTGCGACAGGCCTTCGAGCGCGAAGAACTCGCATTGCAGCGGCACCAGGATCGCGTCCGACGCTGCCATCGCATTGACGGTGAGAAGATTGAGCGAAGGCGGGCAGTCGATCAGCACATAGGTGTAATCGGACTCCGGCGCCGTGTTGGTGTTCAGCGCGGCGATCGCATCGCGCAGCCGAAATGCGCGGCCGGGCGTCGTTCCCAGTTCGAGTTCGAGGCCCGACAGATCCATGGTCGAAGCGGCGATGTGCAGGCGAGGCACAGCGGTTGCGACCACCGCTTCGCGCAGCGGCGCTTCGCCGATCAGCACGTCATAGGTCGAGCAATTGCGGTTGCGGCGATCGATGCCGAGACCGGTCGAAGCGTTGCCCTGCGGATCGAGATCGACGATCAGCACGCGCTCGCCGATCGCGGCCAGTGCCGTGCCAAGATTGATCGCCGTGGTGGTTTTGCCGACGCCGCCTTTTTGGTTGGCAAGCGACAAGATGCGCGGATGGGGCGGCGGAGTGGGCACCCTATCCTCTTGATAAAGTTGATCAATTTCGCTCATGCCCGGCCACCATGTGCCATCGCGGAGGAGTTGCGCCGCTCGATCCGGTCGAGTTCGACGATCCAGCCGTGTCCGCCCGTGCGGCTGGAATGGAGTCGCGGCTTGATATTCCAATATTTAGTGGCTTCGGTCAATTCAGCCTCTACATCTTGGCCCTTGAGAAATAGCGCCTTTGCGCCCTTTCCCACCACCAGCGGCTCCGCAAAGCCGATGAGTTGATGTAACGGAGCCAACGCGCGCGCAGTGACGCAATCGACTGGTCCGGTGATTCTATCCACAATATCCCCGATGCCAGCCAGGTGCACGGTCCCTGCCGCCGAGGTCACGCGGACCGCTTCGCGCAGGAATGCGGCCTTCTTGGCGTTGCGTTCGACGAGGTGGATATTTGCCCCCGGCAAATCCGCCAACGCACAGGCCAACACCACGCCCGGAAAACCTCCTCCGCTGCCGAGATCGACCCACACCTTTGCGGACGGCGCCAGACTCAAAAGCTGCAGCGAATCGGCGATATGCCGGGTCCAAAGATTCGGAAGCGTCGACGGCGCGACGAGATTGGTTTTGGCCTGCCACTCGACCAGCAGCGCAGCGTAGCGATCCAGCCGTCCCTCTGTTTCACGTGAAACAGGAGTTAAGGCCAGGGCTGCGGCTTTATCGGAGGCAAGAGCGGACTGACTCAAGGCAGAGCCTCTCGTTTCACGTGAAACGTTTTACGCGGTCGCCTTTGAGGTCTTGCGTCGCGCTTCGCGCCGCAGATAGGCAGCCAGGATGCCGAGTGCCGCCGGCGTCAAACCATCGAGGCGGCCCGCCTGCCCTACGGTCCGCGGCCGTGCCGCCTGAAGCTTTGCGCGCGCCTCGTTGGAAAGCCCCGGCACATCTGAATAATCGATATCGGTCAGCACCAGCCCCTCGTCGCGCCGGAAGGCATCGACATCAGCGGTCTGGCGCTTGAGATAGACATCATACTTGGCGTCGATCTCGAGATGGACCGCGATCGACGGCTCAATGGCCGATAGCTCCGGCCAGATGCCCCGTAGCGCCGTCCATTCGATCTCCGGGTAGGCCAGCAATTCAAAAGCCGAGCGGCGATGGCCGTCCCGGTTGAGCGCCAGGCCGTGCTTGGCCGCTTCATTGGGAGTAATCGTCAGGGCCTTGGCGAGCGACTTCGCCGCATCGAGCGCGGCCATCTTCTCGCGATGCCGCTCCGACCTCGCCTGCCCTACGCAGCCCAAGGCAATGCCCTTGTCGGTCAGACGCTGGTCGGCGTTGTCGGCGCGCAAGGTCAGGCGGTACTCCGCCCTTGAAGTGAACATCCGATACGGCTCGGTGATTCCGCGTGTCACCAAGTCGTCGATCATCACACCGAGATAACCATCGGCACGGTCGAACACGATCGGCGCGGCGCCGCTGGCCGACAATGCCGCATTGAGGCCGGCGACAATCCCTTGCGCCGCAGCCTCTTCATAGCCCGTCGTGCCGTTGATCTGTCCGGCCAGGAAAAGCCCCGGCAGGCGCTTGGTCTGCAAGGTCGGATCGAGCTCGCGGGGATCAACGTGGTCATACTCGATGGCGTAGCCGGGCCGGACCATCCTGACCCGCTCAAGGCCGGGAATGGTCGCCAGAATGGCCAACTGGACCTCCTCCGGCAGCGAAGTCGAGATGCCGTTCGGATAGACCGTGGAATCGTCGAGCCCTTCCGGCTCCAGAAAGATCTGATGTCCGTCGCGGTCGCCGAACTTGACGATCTTGTCCTCGATCGAGGGACAATATCGGGGCCCGCTGCTCTTGATCTGACCCGAATACATCGGCGACCGATGCACATTGGCCCGGATCACTTCATGAGTGGTCGGGGTGGTTCGGGTGATGCCGCACTGGATCTGTGGCGTCGTGATCCGGTCGGTCATGACCGAAAACGGCTCCGGCGGATCGTCGCCGGGCTGCATTTCCACCGCCGACCAGTCGATAGTCGTGCCATCGAGCCGCGGCGGCGTACCGGTCTTCAATCGTCCTAGAGTAAAGCCAGACACGTTCGAACGAAGCCGAAAGCCCCATCGCTGGCGCCTCGTCCAACCCGTCCGGCTGGCCAGTTCTTCTCACCCAGATGGATCAGACCGCGCAGGAAGGTACCTGTCGTGATGACCACTGCACCTGATGCCAGTTCGCGGCCGTCGCCCAGCCGGATGCCGGTGACGCTGCCGTTGGAAACCAGCAGCTCATCCGCCTCGCCTTCGATCACGCTGAGATTGGCGGTTTCGACAATCGCGGCCTGCATCGCCGCCGCGTAAAGCTTCCGATCAGCCTGGGCCCGGGGCCCCCGGACCGCCGGACCCTTGCGGCGGTTCAGCATCCGAAACTGGATGCCGCCGGCATCGGCGACCCGACCCATCAGGCCATCCAGCGCATCGACCTCGCGGACCAGATGGCCCTTGCCGAGACCGCCGATGGCGGGATTGCAAGACATTGCGCCGACCGTCGCAAATCGATGGGTCACCAGCGCCGTCTTGGCCCCCATCCGGGCAGCCGCACTCGCGGCTTCACAGCCGGCATGGCCGCCGCCGATGACGATGACGTCGAATGAATCCTGGCGCGAAATCATGCGGGACTTCTATCGCGGAGTGACAAAACCCGGAAGCAGGAAGTTGGGGCGGGGACGCTGTTTCACGTGAAACAGCCGGTTCCGGCGCCCGGAACAGCCCTTGTTTCACGTGAAACAAATTGTTCATGAAAGGAACGAAGAAATATTATTTCCCTACACAAAATTCCCGGAAGATGACATCGAGCACATCTTCCACATCAACGCGGCCCAATAGCTTGCCGAGGGAATGAGCCGCGGCCCGGAGTTCTTCAGCGGCCAGTTCCTCACCCCGCCCCGCGACCGCAACACTGCGACGCAGCGAATCTGCCGCGTCCCCCAGCAGTTTGCGCTGCCGGGTTCGGCCGATCAAGCCTGCTTCGCCAGAGCCAAAATAGTCCTGGGCGAATCCGACCAAAGCGGAAATCAACTTGGGAATTCCGTCCCCGCGGCTCGCCGAGATGTTGAAACCCGCCGGCCCATGCTGCTGCCCTTGTCCTTGCTCCTGGGCCATTGGCCGACCGGATGCATCGAGGTCAGTCTTGTTGCGCACCAGCCAGACCGGCGCCCTGCCCTCGCGATCGATTTCAGCGCCCGCCGTATCCGCGAGCCACAGCACGAGATCGGCCTCCGCCGCGCGAGCGAGCGCACGACGCACGCCCTCCTGCTCCACAGGATCGTCGGTCTCTCGAATCCCGGCGGTGTCGATCACCGTCACGGGATAACCGTCGAGATCGAGCTGAACCTCGATGACGTCGCGCGTGGTGCCAGCATGCGGCGACACGATGGCGACCTCGCGCCGCGCCAGCTGATTCATCAGCGTCGACTTGCCGACATTCGGCGGACCGGCAATCGCAACCACCAGGCCGTCGCGCAGCCGTTCGCTTTGCCCCTGCGCCGCAAGCACTTCTTCGATTTCCTCAAGCAGCGCTCTGACCTTCGCAAGTGCCGGCGCCATCAATTCCAAGGGCACATCGCCCTCGTCGGAAAAATCGATGCCGGCTTCGATCAAAGCCGAAGCCTCAATGACCCGCGCGCGCCAGTCGCGCGCTTTGTCGCCGAGCAAGCCTTTCAACTGCCGCAGTGCCTGGCGGCGTTGCCGATCGGTGTCGGCGTGAATGAGGTCGTCGAGGCCTTCGGCTTCGGTCAGATCCAGCTTGCCGTTCTCAAATGCACGGCGGGTAAATTCGCCAGGCTCCGCCGCCCGCACATTTTCGAATCCGGCGAGCGCCGCGAACAGCGCAGCGAGCACCGCGCGCCCACCGTGGACGTGCAACTCAGCGACGTCCTCACCGGTCGCACTGGCCGGACCCGGAAACCAGAGCACGACCGCATCGTCGATCGGCCGTTGGCCGACATCGCGAAGCAGAGACCGGGTAGCGGTTCGGGCAAGCGGGATTTTGCCGACGAGCGCGGTCAGCACCTGCCCTGCCCGTGGGCCCGAGATGCGCACGATGGCGATCGCGCTTGGCGGCCGGCCCGACGACAGCGCAAAAATGGTCTGATCGCGTGGATGCATCGCCTATTTGTGCCGGAGCCATTGAAAAGGCAACGCAATTTCAATCCGAGGTTTGCCTGCTCAACTCCGGCTTCCGGCAATGATTAGCCCCACTTGCTGCAGCATTTGCGCAGCAATTTTGCTGCAACAATCCGGGAAATGCTCCTCACGCGATTCGCGCTCTCCAACAAATCTGATATATTTCAATTACTTAAATGATCTTGAACTTGGCGTAGCATCGTTTCCTCATGCTGCATCCTTGCTGCAGCAACGATTGCAGCATGAAAAAGGGCGCCCGCTTGCACGAGCGCCCCTTCCGAACCCGGCCTCTCGGCTCAGGTGTTCATGGAATCGAAGAATTCCGAGTTGTTCTTGGTATTCCGGAGCTTGTCGAGCAGGAAGTCGATCGCGTCCATCGTGCCCATCGGATTGAGGATCCGGCGCAGCACGTACATTTTCTTGAGTAGCTGCGGATCGGTGATGAGCTCTTCCTTGCGGGTGCCGGAACGCGAGATGTCGATCGCCGGGAAGGTCCGCTTGTCCGAGACCTTGCGATCCAGGATCAGTTCGGAGTTACCGGTGCCCTTGAATTCTTCGAAGATCACTTCGTCCATTCGGCTGCCGGTATCGACCAGCGCGGTCGCGATGATGGTGAGCGAACCGCCCTCCTCGATGTTACGCGCGGCACCGAAGAATTGCTTCGGCCGCTGCAACGCGTTGGCGTCGACACCGCCGGTCAGCACTTTGCCGGATGACGGCACCACGGTGTTGTAGGCGCGGCCCAGACGCGTGATCGAGTTGAGGAGAATCACGACGTCGCGGCCGTGTTCGACCAGCCGCTTGGCTTTTTCGATCACCATCTCGGCGACCTGCACGTGACGCACTGCCGGTTCGTCGAAGGTGGATGAGACCACCTCGCCTTTCACCGAACGCTGCATGTCCGTGACTTCTTCCGGACGCTCGTCGATCAGAAGAACGATCAGATAGCATTCGGGATGATTGGCTGTGATCGAGTGCGCGATGTTCTGCATCAGCACGGTTTTGCCGGTGCGCGGCGGCGCTACGATCAAAGCGCGCTGGCCTTTGCCGATCGGGGCGACGATGTCGATAACCCTTGCAGAAAGGTCTTTTCGCGTCGGGTCTTCGAGTTCGAGCCGGAAACGCTGATCCGGAAACAACGGCGTCAGATTATCGAAATTGACCTTGTGCTTGGACTTTTCCGGGTCTTCAAAATTGAGCGTGTTGACCTTCAGCAGTGCGAAATAGCGTTCGCCTTCTTTCGGGCTGCGGATGTGGCCTTCGATGGTATCGCCGGTGCGGAGGCCGAAGCGACGGATCTGCGACGGCGAGACGTAGATGTCATCCGGGCCGGGCAGGTAGTTGGCATCGGGCGAGCGAAGAAAGCCGAAACCGTCGGAGAGAACCTCGACGACGCCTTCGCCGATAATATCGGTTTCCTGAATCGCGAGTTGCTTGAGGATGGCGAACATCAGCTCCTGCTTGCGCATGGTGCTGGCGTTTTCGACCCCATTCTCTTCCGCGAACGAGACAAGCTCGGCCGGCGTTTTGGCTTTAAGGTCTTGGAGTTTCATTTCCCGCATTGGGGTGGTCCTGTGGAGTAGCTTGGAGGAGGGATGCGAGGTGGCTTTAGGAAAAAGCGGACACGAAAAGGAAGGTCCGCAGGTCTAAGCGAGGAAAGTGCCGGTGAGGCTTCAAACCTGATGCGGTGGCCGGCCCCTTGGAGGAAACCGGAACACAACCACATCCGCCTGCGTGGGGTGGGATTTCACTAATATAGAAAATTGGTCACCGCTCCGCAAGAAGAACTGAAGCTCGCTTCCTGTGCAACAGACATGACCTAGAACGGCTTCACCACTACCAGGATGACGATCCCGATCATGAGCACGGTCGGTACTTCGTTGATAATACGGTAAAATCTCTGACTTCGGGTATTTTGGTCTTTGGCAAAATCCTTAACCCAACGAGAAAAAAAGCCGTGGACGCCCGACAGAATGATCACCAGCAGCAATTTGCCGTGCAGCCAACCGGCCGAAAATAAATGTCCGCTCCACGCCAGATACAATCCAGCAAGCCACGTCAGGATCATCGCTGGGTTGATGATCGCCCTCAACAGCCGCCGCTCCATGATTTTGAAGGTCTCGGACTGCTTCGAGCCAATTTCGGCTTCGCAGTGATAGACGAACAGCCGCGGCAGATAGAGCATGCCGGCCATCCACGAGATGACGGCAATCACGTGCAGCGCCTTGATCCATTCGTACATGCCGATTGCCTGGTCCTTGATAGTTCTTGGAACGTAGCGACCATTCCAGCGTTGCGGAGATGCTCGGCCAGCGTGGGACGAAGACATATCCTCAATGCACCGCTTCTCTAAACTAATAATTCTAGAATCTTAGGTTTGAGTCTAAGTAGCGGTGAATTGGACTCACACAAAACAATCCCGCGGTTCCCCAGACTTGTTCACATCGCTCAACAATTCCGGCGACGAATTCGATCGTTCGAATAACGTGACTTGCTTCAATCCCTTGCGCCGCTTTGTGGCCAGCTTATGAAGGGACAAATCCACATATTCTCACTATCATTGCGAGGGCCTTCCGGACTTTTCCCTAATCGAGGCCCTGTGAAGAAAAGACCGGGTTATCCCAGAGACGGCGGCCCAAGGCCGATTATCTCGGTTAAGCTCCACAAGGATTCACAGGATACACAGGGGTTTTTGTGCCTACGACCGGCAATTATTTTCATCTTCATCTGGTCTCCAATTCGACCGGCGAGACGCTGATCACCGTGGCGCGCGCGGTGGCCGCGCAATATGCCAACGTGACGGCTGTCGAACATGTCTATCCGCTGGTGCGCAGCCAGAAGCAGCTCGACCGTGTGCTGGATGAAATCGAGGAAGCGCCGGGCATCGTGCTGTTCACGCTGCTCGAGAAGGATCTGGTCGGCCGGCTTGAGGCCAAGTGCAAGGATATCAATATTCCGAGCCTGTCGATCATCGGGCCGGTGATGCAATTATTCGAAGCCTATCTCGGCGCTGCGACTACCGGGCGCGTCGGCGCGCAACACGTGCTGAATGCCGAGTATTTCAAACGCATCGATGCGCTGAACTATACGATGATCCATGATGACGGCCAGCATGTCGAAGGCCTCGAGGATGCCGACGTGGTGCTGGTCGGTGTGTCCCGCACCTCGAAGACGCCGACCTCGATCTATCTCGCCAACCGCGGCATCCGCACCGCGAACGTGCCGCTGGTGCCGGGCATTGCGCTGCCGCACCAGCTGGAAAACCTGAAAAAGCCGCTGGTCGTCAGTCTCCACGCAACCCCGGAACGGCTGATCCAGGTCCGGCAAAACCGGTTGTTGAGCATGGGCGCCAATTCCGGCAACGACGATTATATCGACCGCCAGTCGGTGGCGGATGAAGTTGCGTTCGCGCGGCGCCTGAGCGCAAGATTTAGTTGGGCGCAACTCGATGTGACACGGCGCTCGATCGAGGAGACCGCGGCCGCGGTCATGAAGCTGTTTTCGGACCGGCAGCGGCAGCGACTTGCGGAATGATTTTCCTGCAATGACCATCTGGCGTGGAAAAGACCCGTTGATCCTGGCCTCGCAAAGCCATGCGCGGCAAATGCTGTTGTCGAATGCCGGCATCCAGTTCGAAGCCATTCCTGCCGACATCGACGAGCGCGCCGTGCAGAAGGAATCCGGTCTTTCGGTGCCCGGCGAGATCGCAGGCCTGCTGGCGCGCGAAAAGGCGCAGTCGGTGTCATCGCAAAGGCCCGGCCGGTTTGTCGTCGGCGCCGATCAGACACTGGCGCTGGGTAAACGGCTGTTCAGCAAGCCTGCGGGGCGCGGGGAGGCCGCAGAGCAATTGCGCGCGCTTGCCGGCAACACACATGAACTACATTCCGCTTTTGCGGTGGCGCGTGATGGCAAGATATTGATCGCCGATGTCAGTATTGCCAAAATGACTATGCGGCGGTTGGGCGAAAGCGAGATCGAGGCCTATCTGGACCAGGCCGGAGCGGCCGTTACGACCAGTGTCGGCGCCTATCAGCTGGAAGGGTTGGGGGTGCATTTGTTCGAGCACATCGAAGGCGACCATTTCACCATCCTCGGCCTGCCGCTGCTGCAGCTGCTGGCGTTTCTGCGCAGCGAGCGGCTGCTAACGGTCTGAAATCACACATGATGGCGATGACAAAATGCTGATCCTCGGCCTGACCGGCTCGATCGGAATGGGAAAATCCACCACCGCAAAGCTGTTTGCGGAGGCCGGTGTACCCGTTTACGACGCCGACGCTGCCGTTCACAAAATCTATGAAGGCGAGGCGGCGCCGGCGATCGAAGCGGCTTTTCCCGGCACGACCGCGGGCGGCAAAGTCGATCGCGTAAAGCTTTCCGCACAGGTGTTGCACAATCCCGCCGCCATCAAGCAGCTCGAGCAGATCGTTCACCCGATGCTTGGCGCTTCCCGGCAAAAATTCCTCGATGACGCCGAACGATCCGGCGCGCCCGTGGCTGTCGTCGACGTGCCGCTGCTGTTCGAGACCGGCGGTGAGAAGCGCGTTGACGCCGTGGTGGTGGTTACGACATCGCCGGAAGCGCAGCGCGAACGGATTCTGGCGCGCGACAACATGACCGGCGAGAAGCTCGACGCCATCCTGGCGCGGCAGTTGCCCGACGCCGAAAAGCGCAAGCGTGCGGATTTCGTCGTGGATACTTCGCATGGGCTGGACCCTGTGCGCGCCCGGATCCGGGACATTCTGGCCGAGGTTGCTAAGATGCCGCGGCGGCGAACCTGATTCGCCGCGATAGCGGTTCGAAGAAAATCCATGCGTGAAATCGTTCTCGATACCGAAACCACGGGCCTCGATCCGCTACGCGGCGACCGGCTGGTCGAAATCGGCTGCGTCGAGATGTTCAACCGCATGCCGACTGGCCAGACCTATCACTGCTATATCAATCCCGAACGCGACATGCCGGCCGAAGCATTTAACGTGCACGGCCTGTCGACCGAGTTCCTTGCCTCCAAGCCGTTGTTCACCGAGGTGGTCGACGCGTTCCTGGAATTCGTCGCGGATGCGCCGCTCGTCATCCATAACGCGTCGTTCGACATCAGCTTTATCAATGCCGAGCTCGACCGCATCAAGCGACAGCCGATCTCACGCGAACGGCTGGTCGATACGTTATTGCTGGCGCGCCGCAAGCATCCCGGCGTCTCGAACAAGCTTGACGATCTCTGCTCGCGCTACGCGATCGACAATTCGCGCCGCACCAAGCACGGCGCGCTGCTCGACGCCGAACTTCTGGCTGAAGTCTATATAGACCTGATCGGGGCGCGGCAGTCGCAATTGATCCTGGCTTCCGAGACCCGCGAGGCGCGGGCAGGGCGGACCGGCGAAATGCCGAGACGGCAGCGCGAGACGCCGCTGGCGCCACGGATCACCGATGCCGACCGCGAAGCGCACCGGGCCTTCATCGCCACCTTGGGCGACAAGCCGATCTGGAACGAATTTCTGGGAACCGGCTAGCGGCGTTTAGCCGCTTGCTTATCTTTGCCTAGCTCGGCTTCGCGCCCGAAGCGGCCTGGGCTGCGGCCTGCCGTTCCATGTTGCTGCGGTACAGACCGACGAAATCGACGGGATCCAGCATCAGCGGGGGGAAGCCACCGTCGCGGACCGCGGTCGCGATGATCTCGCGCGCGAACGGGAACAGCAGCCGCGGGCATTCGATCATGACCAGCGGGTGCAGGTTTTCCTTCGGCACGTTGACGATCCGGAACACGCCGGCATAGGCCAGATCGAAGCTGAACATCACCTTGCCGGCGTTTTCAGCCTTGCCCTCGACCGAAAGCGTCACTTCGAACTCGTTTTCGGAGAGATTATTGGCCGAAACGTTGATCTGGATATTGATCGCCGGTTGCTGCTGCTGCGGCGCCAGCGAACCCGGCGCGTTCGGATTTTCGAACGACAGGTCCTTGGTGTATTGCGCCAGCACGTTCAGCTGGGGAGGGGCCTGCTCTTGGGGCGCGCCGTTGCCGTTAGTCATGAAACTCACTCCTGAAGCTCTGGCGAGCGGAGACCGGGGTTTCGTCTTAATTCGCTCGGAAGGGGAAATACCTTTGTCGGGCGAGTGGCTATCATAGCCCCGCCTCATTCCACAAGGACGACGGGCGGCTGGCGGACCGTGGCCAGCGGTGATTTGTGGCGGATATGGCTAATACGGCCCGGCGGACCTCACGACTTCTATCCTAAATAATTGAATATGCGTGATTTCCGGACATGATCGGGTTTCCCCTCGCCGCCAAAACGCGCTACAATTCACCCGCGCCAAAACGCGCCATTGGCCGGGCACAGTTTCATGCCTACATGCTGCAGTCTCAATCGATGATGTAATCTCTGCCGTTCCCAGGGACACTCTCGTAAGAGAGAGCCCTTGATGGAACGCTCGACCGCCGGGCCCGTTGCCGGCGTTAGAACCAGAAAGCGAATACGACGTGGATATTTACACTATCATCTTCCTGGCGTTGGCGGTCTTTATCTTCCTGCGCCTGCGCAGCGTCCTCGGACAGCGCACCGGGAGCGAGCGGCCGCCCTATGATCGGGCTGCCCCCAACGTCGTGCAGCGTACGCAGGATAACAACGTGGTGCCGATGCCCGGCGCCGTGATCGATCAAGCGCCGCTGGCGCCGACTGCGGATGCGCCGCCGCCGACTGACCGCTGGAAGGGCATTGCCGAACCGGGCACGCCGCTGGCCGCCGGCCTCGATGGTATTGCCGCCAACAATTCCTCGTTCGATCCGCGGCACTTTATCTCCGGTGCACGCGGCGCCTATGAGATGATCGTGCTTGCTTTCGCCAATGGCGATCGCCGCGCGCTGAAGGATCTGTTGTCGTCCGAGGTCTATGAGAGCTTCGATGCCGTGATCAAGGACCGCGAGAAGCACGAGCAGAAAACCGAAACGCGGTTTGTTTCGATCGACAAGGCCGAACTGGTGGGCGCCGAAGCCCGCGACCGGGCGGCGCAGCTAACGGTTCGCTTCGTGTCCCAGATGATTTCGGTCACGCGCGACAAGGCCGGCACCATTGTCGATGGCAACCCGGACAAGGTTGCCGATATCACCGATGTCTGGACATTCGCCCGCGATACGACTTCTCGCGATCCGAACTGGAAGCTGGTTGGCACCGGAAGCGCTCAATAGCACGCGCAGCCTCGTTGGGTTCGCGTTTGCTGTGATCGCTGTCGCGTTGTCGATTGCTCCCTCGGATGCGTTTGCGGCGCGCCACGCGCGGTCGCATCTGACGTCCCATCGTCAGCCACACCCGCGTTCGCTGCCATATCCGCAGCTTGAATGGCCGCTTCAGATCAGCGGCAGCCAATATGCGCCGCTGGCCTGGTCCGATATCGCCGGCTGGAACGAGGACGATCATCTTGCCGCTTACAAGGCGTTTCGCGTGAGCTGCAAGCCGATCGCCGCGCAGACAGGCCTGTCGGCGGATTCAAAAGCGCTGGGGACCTCGCTGCGCGATCCCTGTCGTGTCGCCAAGGGTCTTGAGCTCAACGACGGCGCCAAAGCCAAGGCTTTCTTCGAGGAGCAATTTCTGCCCCTGCGCATTTCCCGGCTCGGCGAAGGCGAGGGCTTTGTCACAGGTTACTACGAGCCCGTGATCGACGGCTCGCGGACGCAGAACGAGGTCTACAACGTGCCGGTCTATCGCCGGCCCTCCAATCTGTTTGTCCGCGGCTCCAATCAGAGTTCGGTCGGATTGCCCAACAAGGGACAGGTGTTCCGCAAGATCGGCCGCCGCAAGCTGGTGCCCTACTACGATCGCGCCGAGATCGAGGACGGTGCGATCGACGGCCGCGGCCTCGAAATCTGCTGGCTGAGGGATCAGACCGATCTGTTATTTTCGCAGATCCAGGGTTCGGCGCGCGTCAGCCTGGAGGACGGCTCCACGGTTCGCATCAATTACGATGCGCATAATGGGTATCCCTACACGCCGGTCGGTCGCATCCTGATCGATCGGGGCATCATCCCAAAAGATCAGATGTCGATGCAGAAGATCCGGGAGTGGATGGAGCAGAATCCGGACGGCGCTAACGAATTGCGGCGGCAGAACAAGTCCTACATCTTCTTCCGCGAGGTGCAGCTGTCAGACAAGGACGAGGCGGTCGGCGCGCAGGGCGTGCCGCTGACGCCGGGGCGGTCGATCGCGGTCGACAAATCGCTACACGTGTATGGCACGCCGTTTTTCATCGAAGGTGAGTTGCCGATCGAATCGGAACGGTCGAAGACGCCGTTTGGGCGGCTGATGATCGCGCAAGACACCGGTTCTGCCATTGTTGGCCCGGCGCGCGCCGATCTTTATTTCGGCGCGGGGGTCGATGCCGGCAAGGTTTCCGGCCGCCTTCGCCACAATATGCGCTTCGTCATCCTGGTGCCGAAGAGCCTCGATCCGGTGGAGCGGGGCCGCAAGATGCCGGTGCCGGACGAGCGGCCGTCGGAGAAAATCGCAAAACTGTTTCCGCAGGGCGATCCACTGAAGGATCAGCCAAAAGACCCGAAGACCGGCGCGAAACCGCCTGAGGCCCCGGTGCCGCCGCAAGCGGCCCGCGCCACGCAGCCTTCGACCGCCCAGGCCGCCATCGCAAAGCCGGTGCCGCTGCCGGAAGCCCGGCCCAGGATCGAGGTGGTTCCTGAAAAGCCCCACCGCCGCCACCTCCGCCGATATCGCACCCGTCCATGAAACGCCGGTCCTCGAACTCGATCCCGGAACTGACGCCGCTGCCGCGGCGCAAGCGCGGCCTCAGCGAAGAAGAGCGTGTGCTCTGGGAGAGCGTTGCCAAGCACGTCAAACCGCTGCGCAAGCGGCATCGTGCCGTGAAGGCGCCGGTCGCTTTGCCCGAGGCTGAAACCAGTGTCGCGCCGCGACCGGTTGCCTCGCCAAAGCTGCCTGCAACGCCGCGGATAGCTGCGCCGCCCAAGATAGAACCGCCGCCGCTGGCGCCGATCGGGCGTCGCGAACGTTCGCAGCTTTCACGTGGTCGCAAGGAGATCGACGCCCGGCTCGATCTGCACGGCATGACACAGACCCGTGCGCACCGGATGCTCCTCACCTTCCTGCAGCGCGCGCATCATGACGGCCTGACATTTGTGCTCGTCATTACCGGCAAAGGCAAAGTCGGTGGCGCGGAGTCCGAGCGCGGCGTGTTGCGCCGTCAGGTACCGCAATGGCTGAGCTTGCCGGAATTCCGTTCGCTGGTGGTCGGGTACGAGGAAGCCCATATCGGTCATGGCGGCGAGGGCGCGTTATATGTCCGTGTGCGGCGATTGAGGTTGTAACTTCTCAGAACGGCCGCACGATCCCGACGCGCGGGATCACCGTGACGATCCAGCCGAAGATTGTCGTCATGCGATCATCCGCCGATATCAACGGTGCGTCTCGCGAGGCGGGCAAGGTCTTCACCGCAAGCAGGATCAGGAACAGGCACACCGCCCAGTTCGAAATCCACCGCGAATAATCGAACACCATCGCAAACATGACCAGATAGCCGGCACTGACAAGGACGATCGCCGCGACGACGATACGGCGGTGAGCATCGACCGCGAGCGCGGCAACCAGGTTCCGAAAATACCGCCATAGCGGTGCATGCAGCCAGATCAGCAGCGCAAACACCGGCACGCCCAAGAGGTTGGAGGGCATGCGCTCCCAGGTATCGCGGATTTCCTGGGAAAGCGGCTGATACCAGATAAGGGCAAAAGCATGTGTGTAGCGCGGCAGATCCTCTCGCGAGGGGTCGGCGATACGGCTCTGGAGATGGGCGACGAATTCCGCGGCCGGCACCGTCATCGTCCCATAGAATTGTGTGGCTACGAACAAGACACCCAAAGCCAGCGCCGCGGCGACGCCGACTACTGCATTGCGTGGCGTCAGACCCTGGACGAGGTAATGACGCAGCACAACGATCACCGCGATCGTCGGCAGGTACATCAGGAACTGGATGTGGTGAATCAGAACCAGCACCGCCGACGCCAGCGCCGCCACGGTGACGAAGGCGATTGATCTCGCCGGCAACAGCAGCAAGCTGATAGCGACCGCGCAGCCGTAGATGTCGAAGTGCCCGAGCGTATACAGGAAGTTCTTGAGAAAGAACGGTGAGCCCGCCGTCAGGACGAACAGCGGCAGATGCTCGCGGCCAAAACCAAACGTCTGCCGGAACAGCCGAACGAACAGGGCAGCCGTGATCAGCCAAACAACGCTCCCGAGCGCGTAGACCAGCCACAGCGGTACGCGGTCGGTGAACAGCGACACGACCGCGCCGATCAGCGCGCGCTTGGTGAAGCCGAAATGATAGTCGATCAGCAAATGGATGTAGGGAATGTAAGGTGGTAGCGTGAGCTTGTAGAGGAAAACTCCGACCATGACGGCGGCATTGACGGCAAGCATCAAGCGCCAGGGATTTTCCCACACCCGCGAATTCATTGGCTCTGGAACGATCGATCAGCGTCGTTATCACATGCCCAACGCGTGATGCGCAACGCGTCGTTATCCCAGCCGTCGTCCCGGTCAAACGAAGCGGAGCCAGGACCCATAACCACCGGTCTGATTTTGAGAACGGGATAGCGGCCCCAGCAGGGCACACAACGAACATTTGTGGTTATGGGTCCCGCCCGTGCGCAATTGCGCAGGCGGGACGACGATGGATGGGCAGGCTGGTTCGTCAAAACCACAAATAAACCGGCTCAAATCCGCGTTCTTGGCGAGATCGCCGACATGCTTTTGCACGTAGTCGGCATCGACCTTGATGGTCTCGCCGTTGCGGTCCGGCGCAGCAAAGGAAATCTCGTCCAGCACGCGCTCCATCACTGTCTGCAGGCGCCGTGCGCCGATATTCTCCACGGTGGAGTTCACGGCAACGGCGACGTCCGCCAGCGCGTCGATGGCGCTATCGGTAATATCGAGCGTCACGCCCTCGGTCTGCATCAGCGCGATGTATTGCTTGATCAGCGAGGCTTCCGGCTCGGTCAGGATGCGGCGCATGTCGTCCCGGGTCAGCGCATCCAGCTCGACGCGGATAGGAAGGCGGCCCTGCAATTCCGGCAACAGGTCGGACGGCTTTGCAATGTGGAACGCGCCGGAAGCGATGAACAGGATATGGTCGGTCTTGACCGCGCCGTGCTTGGTCGAGACGGTGGTGCCTTCGATCAACGGCAGCAGATCGCGCTGCACGCCCTCGCGCGAGACGTCACCGCCGGTCCGGCCGTCGCGCACGCAGATCTTGTCGATCTCGTCGAGGAATACGATGCCGTTGTTCTCGACCGCGTTGATCGCTTCCAGCACCAGTTGATCGCTGTCGAGCAGCTTGTCGGATTCCTCGTTGATGAGGATTTCGTGCGAGCCTTCCACCGTCAGGCGCCGGGTTTTGGGGCGCCCGCCCATCTTGCCGAAGATATCGCCGAGCGAAATCGCGCCCATTTGCGCACCCGGCATGCCCGGAATTTCGAACATTGGCATGCCGCCCGAGGATTGCGTCTCGATCTCGATTTCCTTGTCGTTGAGTTCGCCGGCACGCAATTTCTTGCGGAAGGAATCGCGGGTCGCGGCGCTGGAGGCAGGTCCAACCAGCGCATCGAGCACGCGATCCTCGGCGGCAAGCTGCGCGCGGGCCTGCACGTCCTTGCGCTTGCGTTCACGGGTCTGCGCGATCGCGACTTCGACGAGATCGCGGATGATCTGTTCGACGTCACGGCCGACATACCCGACTTCGGTGAATTTGGTCGCCTCGACCTTGATGAACGGCGCGCCCGCGAGTTTTGCCAGCCGCCGTGCGATCTCGGTCTTGCCGACGCCGGTCGGCCCGATCATCAGGATATTCTTCGGCAGCACTTCTTCGCGCAAGGAGCCGGTGAGCTGCAGCCGCCGCCAGCGGTTACGCAAGGCGATCGAGACGGCACGCTTGGCGTCGGTCTGACCGACAATGAAGCGGTCGAGTTCGGAGACGATTTCACGGGGAGAAAAGTCGGTCATAGGCCTTTAACTAAGGTTCGAATGTCACGAGAACAAGCCGCATTTCGATGCATCAAATGATCGGCGGTCCCGCCTGCCATTGCCTGATCGCCTCGAAAGGGTGGATCAGCATGATAATGTTAAGAGTCAAGTTGTCGCGAATGTGGAGCGCCATCACGATCTCAAAGATGAGTGCAAGCGCGACTGTGATTGCGACCGGTAGTTTTCTGGCCAGCAGGAAGCCTCCGATCATGGAAAGCGTGTCGGAGACCGAATTGACGATGGTGTCACCGAAATAATCCAGCGAGATCGTGCCTGCGCGGTAGCGGTTGATGATCCAGTTGGAATTCTCCATCAGCTCCCAGGCGCCTTCGACCAGCATCGCGAGGATCAGGCGGGCCGGCCAGGCGAGGCGCGGAAAGGCGAGGTAGGCCGCGCCATAAAACAGAAAACCATGCAGGATATGCGACAGCGTATACCAGTCGGCGACGTGCTGCGAGTTCTCCGAACTCTGCACGACACCGTGCCAGAGTTTGACATAGCCGCAGGCGCAGATTGGCAGCCGACCCATCGCATAGAGCGTAATGGCTTGAAAGGCGAGAATCGCAGCCGCGATCAAGAACCAGTGCCAGGCTGAAACCTGAGCCGCGATTGGAGATTTCTCGATGGTGTTGGTAGTCATGCGTCGCAGACCATCAGAAGGGCCGGGCCGTCGGGCGTATCCACCATGCGCACCCTTTCAAAGCCCGCTTTCGCATAGGCGCGCACTGCGCGGTGATTGGCGGGATTGGGATCGGTGACGATGCGCGGCGCGCCGTTCGCCAGCCGTTCGTCGACAAAGCTGCGGATCATTGCCGAGCCATGGCCACGCTCGATCATGCCGGGCTCGCCAATGAAAAGATCGATGCCACGCGTGCCCTCCGGATGCGTTCCGAACCCTGAATTCCACGCGGTCAGGTCGTAACACTGGATGTAACCGAAATCGGCGCCCTTTGTCGAAACGACATATTGATCCATCGCCGGCTCATCGAGATCGCCGCTGACCAGGACATATTGCTCCTCCGGATCGCCCCACCATTCGCTGACATGCGGCTGCGCCAGCCACTGCCGGATCAGCGGGAGATCGGCCGAAGTCATCGGGCGGAAGGCGTAGGGCAGCGCCATGACCGGCCGCTCTCCTCACAACGATTCGATCGTCACGTTGCGGTTGGTATAGACGCAAATATCGGCCGCGATATCCAGCGCCCGGCGCACGATTGTCTCGGCATCCTTGTCGCTATCGACCAGGGCACGAGCGGCCGCCAGGGCGTAATTGCCACCGGAGCCGATCGCCATCACGCCGGCCTCCGGCTCCAGCACGTCACCGGTGCCGGTCAGGACCAGCGACACGTCCTTGTCGGCGACGATCATCATCGCCTCCAGCCGGCGTAGATAGCGGTCGGTTCGCCAGTCCTTGGCGAGTTCGACCGCAGCCCGCGTCAATTGCCCCGGATACTGCTCCAGCTTGCTCTCCAGCCGCTCGAACAAGGTGAAGGCGTCGGCGGTAGCGCCGGCAAAGCCGCCGATGACGTCGCCTTTGCCGAGTTTGCGGACCTTTTTGGCGTTGGATTTGATGACGGTCTGGCCGATCGAGACCTGGCCGTCGCCGCCGATCACCACCTTGCCGCCCTTGCGGACCGTCAAAATCGTGGTGCCGTGCCAGACCGGCAGCTCATTCTGGGAAGCTTGCATGAAATGTCCTCGTGTACGGCCAGATTTAGGGATTTGCGCGTAGGGTTACAATCGCGGCATTTCACCCTCGATTTCGGTCACCATAGGCCGAAGTTCGCGCCTTTTGGGCGTCATCCCGCAGTAGCGAAGGAGACATCGGCCTGTTAAAAGGGCCGCGTTTTCGGCAGAGAAAGTAGTTTTCGATGCGCACAGCGACCATCAAGCGCAAGACCAAGGAAACCGACATTGAGGTAGCGGTAAACCTCGATGGCACGGGCGTATCCAAGGTATCGACCGGTATCGGCTTCTTCGACCATATGCTCGATCTGCTGGCCCGGCATTCGCGCATCGACATCACGGTCAAGGCGGATGGCGATCTCCATGTCGATCATCACCACACCACCGAGGACGTCGGGATCGCGCTGGGACAGGCCGTGAAGCAGGCGCTCGGCACCATGGCCGGCATCACCCGCTATGCCTCGATCCACATGCCGATGGACGAGACGCTGTCGCGCGTCGTGATCGACATTTCGGGCCGGCCGGTGCTGGTGTTCAAGGTCGATTTCCCGCGTGACAAGGTCGGTCAGTTCGACACCGAACTGGTGCGCGAATGGTTCAACGCGTTCACGATCAATGCCGGCGTGACTTTGCACGTCGAGACCTTATATGGCGAGAACAGCCATCATATTGCCGAATCCTGCTTCAAGGGTCTGGCAAGGGCGCTCCGTACGGCGGTCGCGATCGATCCGAAGGCCGCGGGCGAAGTGCCATCCACCAAGGGTCAGCTCGGCGGCTGATTTCTTGTTTGCGTTCTCGGCGGAGATTTACCGATGCCGGTCTACACAGTGCATGCCCCCGCAGGTAACGGCGCCGATCTCGCGGCGACCGACCAGTTTACATTCGTGCGCGACGGCTTTCATTTCTGGGCCGCCGCGCTGACGGTGATCTGGCTTGCCTGGCATCGGCTGTGGCTGGCGCTGATCGGCTGGATTGCTTTGACGCTTGCGATCCAGTTCGGATTGGTGGCGCTCGGCGTCAGCAATGGTGCGATTCTCTTCGCCGATGCTCTGATTGCGATCCTGACGGGTTTCGAAGCGGCGAGCCTGCAGCGCTGGACGCTGTCGCGGCGCCGGTGGCGCCAACTCGATATCGTGGTGGCTGATAACGAGGAGTCTGCCGAGCGGCGCTTCTTCGACCGCTGGGCCGCGAAGCAGCGCGGCCTTACCAACGATCAATGGGCCGTCGATCGCGGCGCTCCGCCGCCCACTCGCAATATTCCGGGCCAGCCATTCTCAAAACCGCCGCCGTTGCCGCAGGGCGGCATCATCGGATTGTTTCCCGAACCGGGAGGATCGCGATGAGTGTTGCGATCATCGATTATGGGTCTGGCAATCTTCACTCGGCGGCGAAGGCGTTCGAGCGCGCCGCGCGGAGCATGGAAAATCCACAGAAGATCATGGTGACGCGCGATCCCGAGGCGGTGTTTCGCGCCGATCGCATCGTGCTGCCCGGCGTCGGCGCCTTCGCAGATTGCCGCAGGGGTCTCGATGCAGTCGATGGCATGCTGGAAGCAATGACGGAAGCGGTGCGAAGCAAGGCGCGGCCGTTCTTCGGCATCTGCGTCGGCATGCAGTTGATGGCAACGCGCGGCAAGGAGCACGTCACCACCGACGGTTTTGACTGGATCGCCGGCGACGTCGAAAAGATCTCGCCGCGCGAGGAAAACCTGAAGATCCCGCATATGGGCTGGAACACGCTCGACATGATCCGCGAACACCCCGTGCTGGAGCGCCTGTCGCTCGGGCCGAAGGGCCGCCACGCCTATTTCGTCCACTCCTATCACCTCAACGCCGCGAACGAAGCGGACGTGCTGGCGCGCGCCGATTACGGCGGGCCGGTGACGGCGATGGTCGGCAAGGACACCGCCATCGGCACGCAATTTCACCCGGAAAAGAGCCAGCGTTTCGGGCTGGCCTTGATTTCGAATTTTTTGAAGTGGAAGCCGTGATCCTCTTTCCCGCTGTCGACCTGAAAAACGGTCAATGCGTACGCCTTGAACAGGGCGACATGGCGCGTGCGACCGTGTTCAACCTCGATCCGGCGGCGCAGGCCCGTGCCTTTGCAGCCCAGGGGTTCGAATATCTGCATGTCGTCGATCTCGACGGCGCCTTTGCAGGCAAGCCGATGAATGCGCTGGCCGTTGAGGCGATGCTGAAAGCGGTCACCATGCCGGTGCAGCTCGGCGGCGGCATTCGCGATCTCAAGACGATGGAAGCTTGGCTCGACAAGGGCATTGCGCGCGTCATCATCGGCACGGCCGCCGTGCGCGATCCCGAGCTGGTCAAGAGCGCGGCCAAGAAATTTCCCGGCCGCGTCGCAGTCGGCCTCGACGCACGCGACGGCAAGGTCGCGGTCGAAGGGTGGGCCGAGACCTCGCAGGTCACCGCGCTCGAAATCGCGCAGCGGTTTGAGGATGCCGGCGTCGCCGCGATCATCTTCACCGACATCGCACGCGATGGCTTGCTGAAGGGTCTCAACCTCGACGCGACCATTGCGCTCGCCGAGCGCATTTCGATTCCCGTAATCGCCTCCGGCGGATTTGCCTCGATCGAGGACGTCAAGGCGCTGCTGGAACCGCGCGCCAAGAAGCTTGCCGGCGCCATCGCCGGACGCGCGCTCTATGACGGCCGGCTCGATCCCAGAGCGGCACTGGCGCTGATCCGCAACGCGCGCGCCGCGGCTTAGGAGACAGGAATGTTCAAGGTCCGCGTCATCCCCTGTCTCGACGTCAAGGACGGACGCGTGGTCAAGGGCGTCAACTTCGTCGATCTGCGCGACGCCGGCGATCCCGTGGAAGCGGCGATCGCCTATGACGCGGCCGGGGCTGACGAGCTTTGTTTCCTCGACATCACCGCCACCCATGAAAACCGCGGCACCATGCTCGACGTCGTGCGGCGCACGGCGGAGGCCTGCTTCATGCCGCTGACGGTCGGCGGTGGGGTGCGCACTGTCGACGATATCAAGACCTTGCTCCGCGCCGGCGCCGACAAGGTCTCGATCAACAGCGCGGCCGTCAGCAACCGCGAATTCGTCAAGCAGGGTGCCGAAAAATTCGGCGAACAATGCATCGTGGTCGCGATCGACGCCAAGCGCGTCAAGCGTAGCGGCGGCGGCGAACGATGGGAGATTTTTACCCATGGCGGGCGCAATTCCACCGGGATCGACGCCATCGAATATGCCCAGGAAGTGGTCTCGCTCGGCGCCGGCGAAATCCTGCTGACGTCGATGGACCGGGACGGAACCCGCCAGGGGTTTGATCTGCCGCTGACCCAGGCGATCGCCGACAGCGTCCCCGTGCCGGTAATTGCGTCCGGCGGCGTCGGCAATCTCGACCATCTCGTGGACGGCATCCGTGAGGGCCACGCCACCGCGGTGCTGGCGGCCTCGATATTCCACTTCGGCGAATTTACCATACGTCAGGCCAAGGATCACATGGTGCGCGCCGGGCTGCCGATGCGGCTCGATCCCTAGAGCGTAATGACGAACCGTCATCCCGCTCTATCTTTTTGTTTTGAGCATGATCTGTTTCGGAAAACCGGTGCCCATTTTTCGGGATCATTGCTCTGGGACTCCCTGTCACAAAAATGCTAAGCCCGGTTTCAGGATAGCGCCGGGCCTCAAGCCCGCCGCCCAAGTTGAGTTCGATTGATGTCGCGTTTCACGGTCCACGATCTGGCCGCCACCATCGATGCAAGGGCCGCATCGGGAGGAGAGGCGTCCTACACCAAAAAGCTGCTCGACAAGGGCGCGGAGCACTGCGCCAAAAAACTGGGCGAGGAAGCGGTGGAAACCGTGATCGCCGCCGTTGAGAACGATCGCGATCACCTGATCGCCGAAAGCGCCGATCTGCTGTTTCATTTGCTGGTGCTGCTGAAATCGCGCGGCGTGAAGCTCGAAGACGTCGAAGCCGCACTTGGGCAGCGTACGAATATGTCGGGACTGGAAGAAAAGGCTGCGCGCAAGCGCGATTGAGCGGGACGGTTTCTCATGGATATCCGCGCACCGGAACAGCAGTATAATCCCTACCGGATTTTCACGCGCGAGCAGTGGGCGCGATTGCGTGACGATACGCCGATGACGCTGGAGCCGGGCGAGTTCGAGCGTCTGCGTTCGATGCACGACCGCCTCGACCTCAAGGAGGTCGAGGACATCTTCCTGCCGCTGTCCCGGTTGCTGTCGATCTATGTCGACGCAACGATGCGGCTCTATCAGGCGCAGCGCCAGTTCCTCGGCATCCGCGATCGCAAGGTGCCCTACATCGTCGGCGTCGCCGGTTCGGTGGCGGTCGGCAAGTCCACCACAGCGCGCGTGCTGCAGGCGCTTTTGGCGCGATGGTCGCCGCGGCCCAAGGTCGAGATGGTGACGACCGACGGTTTTCTGTTTCCCAATGCCGTGCTCGAGCGGCAAGGCCTGATGCAGAAGAAGGGCTTTCCCGAGAGCTATGATTTGCCCACGCTGCTGTCGTTCCTCAGCGACATCAAGGCGGGCCGGCGACCGGTGCGCGCGCCGGTCTATTCGCATTTGACCTACGACATCGTTGCGAACGAATGGATCGAGGTCGATCATCCCGACATTCTGATCGTCGAGGGCGTCAACGTGCTGCAGACCGGCCGCCTTCCGCGCGACGGCAAGGCCGTGCCTGTGGTCTCCGACTTCTTCGACTTCTCGGTCTATATCGACGCCGACGAGCCGGTGCTGCGCGAGTGGTATGTGCGGCGCTTCCTTGCGCTGCGCGACACCGCGTTCACCGATCCCCGGTCCTACTTCCATCGCTATGCGCTGCTGTCGGACGATGAAGCCACCGCGACCGCGATCGCGATCTGGGAGCGCACCAACCGCGCCAATCTCGAGGACAACATCCTGCCGACGAGGCCGCGCGCGACGCTGATCCTGAAAAAGGGCGTGGATCACATGGTCGAATCCGTCGCCCTGCGCCGGCTGTAACGGATCGCCTGCCGTCTCACGCCGCGAGATGCCGTGAGGCAGCGAGTCCCGCCAACGCCTCGGCCAGCTTTTCGCGATCGAGTGGCTTGATCAGGAAGCCGTCCATGCCCGCCTCGAAACAGGCGTAGCGATCCTCCACCAATGTGTTGGCGGTGAGCGCCAGCACGGGCGTCCGCCGTCCGGCCTGACCGGCTTCCAGGCTACGCATCCGCTTGGTGGTCTCGATGCCGTTGAGTTGCGGCATCTGGATGTCCATCAAGATCAAATCGTAAGGACTGCCTGCGGATTTCGCCGACAGCCAGGATTCCAGCGCCTCTTCGCCATTGGTGGTGATGACGGCATGATGCCCAAGCCGGCTCAACAGCGAACGCATCAGCAGTGCGTTGATCTCGTTGTCTTCGGCGACCAAAATCGACAGGCCCGCGTTCAACGCCGTGGCCGGCGCTGCGACCGGCTCAGCCGCTTCGACGTGCATTTCGCCGACGACGCTCGGTGCGGCAATTTCGGGTGCTGCCGTGAGGCGCGCGGCGAGCGAGGCGGCGCGGAGCGGCTTGACCAGGTAACCGGTGAAGGCGGAGCTCGCGGACGGCTGCAGTTCCTGCCGCGTTGCCGGCGTGAACATCACGATCCGCTGGGTTGCGTGAATGCGGGCGGCTTCTGCGAGCTGCTCGATGCCGGCGATGTCAAGCGCGTGATCGATCAGGATCGCGTGCCAGGACCGCTCAGGCAGTAGCGCCTGCGCGACCTCGACATCGCTCACCATGCAGGTCTGCCCGCCCCAGCGCTGCAGCCGCCGCGCCGTCAATGAAGCCTCGATGCTCTGCGGCGAAACCAGCATGATCGACTGGCCGGAGAGATCGGGAGCGGCAAAAATTTTCTGCTCGGTGCCCCCGGAAGCCGCGAGCGGGATCGACACTTCGAAGGTCGAACCGGCCCCCGGCGTGCTCGCCAGTGCGATGCGGCCGCCCATACGCTTGACGATGCGGTCACTGATACTGAGGCCGAGGCCGGTGCCGCCATAACTTCGCGCGATGCGATCGTCGGCCTGTTCGAACTCGCGGAAAATCCGCTGTTGTGCTTCCGGCGCGATGCCGATTCCGGTGTCGCGCACCTGAAAGCTGATTTCATTGGGCCAGATGCCCGGCTCGACGATCAGCGCGACGCCGCCGGTCGCGGTGAACTTGATGGCATTGCCGGCGAGGTTGAGCAGCACCTGGCGCAACCGCGCCGCGTCGCCGATCACTTCCATCGGCAGCCGTTCGTCGACATAGGCCGCGATCTCGATCTTCTTGGCCTGCGCGCGCGGCGCCAGCAATTCGGTGACGTCCTCGATCAGCGCGGATAGCGCGAACGGCCGATGTTCGAGATCGATCTTGCCGGCCTCGATCTTGGAATAATCCAGCAGTTCCTCGATCAACGCGAGCAGGGCGTCGCCGGAGGTTTTCACCGCCTTGGCGTAGGTCGCCTGTTCCGGTGTCAGCGGCGTGTCCATCAAGAGGCCGCTCATGCCGATGATGCCGTTGAGCGGCGTGCGAATCTCGTGGCTCGCCATCGCAAGGAAGCGCGACTTGGCGCGGTTCGCGGCATCGGCCTGGTCGCGGGCTTCGGCGAGCGCGCGTTCGCTTTCGGTGCGGTCGGTGACGTCGCGGCCGACGCTTTGCATTTCCGCCGCCTCGCCGGCGTCGTTGCGGACGAGCCCTTCGCGCCACGCGATCCAGCGCGGTCCGAGCGGGCCGTCGATCTTCTGGTCATGGACGCGGGTGCCGGTGGATTCGAGCGCGGTGTCGCCCTGTTCGAGCACGGTGAGCGTGGCGCGGCTGCCGACCAGCGCGTCGCGTGTCGTCTGCGCCAGTTCGCAATAGGCGTCGTTGACATAGGTGATGCGGCCGTCGGCGTCGCGCAGCACGATCAGATCGCCCTGCGATTCGAACAGGCGGCGGGTGCGCTGCTCGGCTTCCTGCAATTCCCAGTTCCGGTCCGCCATCGCTTCATTGTGCATGGCGATCTTGCGCAATTTCTTGCGCATCATGCGCAGCCGGATGCTCAGCGTGGCGAGCGCGAGGCAGGCGATCGCGAACAGAAAGCTGACGCCGACCGCAAAGGCGTTCGGATCATAGCCCGATATTTCCGAGCGGCTTCCGCTGACAAATCCGTAGGCGCCGCCGAACGTGGCGGAGAAGATCATGAACGAGCGAATGCTGAAGCTGATCCAGGGATGATTTCGGCTGAAGCGGCGGAAGGCTAGCTTGATCCGGAAAGTCCGCCCCATCGCCAATGATCCCCGTGAAGATTGTTTGTTCGATTGAAGGCGGCTTAGCCTTGCCTGTGCTTGAAGGCACGATGCGTCGCCGATGTTGCAAAGTGCTTGAGGGCGGATGCGGTTGCGTGCGGCGTTGCGAACATGGTTGACGAAGCGTTAACGCGTACCTTTGGACGCTAAAGCGCCGCCGCCTGGAGCCGATGCTGTCCGCCGCGGGCGCCGACGATCAGGGCGGCGGCATCACGCGCCGAAAAACTCTTCGAGCGCACGAAGATGCGATAGTCGGCCGGGCCGTCCTTTGAAAGATAGATGACGGGATCGGACGCTGAGGGGCTCGAAGAGATCGCCACCAGTTGCGGCGGCGCATTGCTCTCGCAGGCTCCGGCCTCGGCGCTGTCGATGTCGTCGATGACGGTGAAATCGGCCGCCTCGGCGCTGTCGGAGATCTGGACCCGGACGGTGGCCAGCGCCGGATCGCCGGTGAAGCTGACGTGATGCTGCGCTTGCCAGGAGAGGACGGCGATCTGAACCGGCGCGCCCGATATCTCGATGCAGGGCCGCGGACCCGGCAACAGCTCGCCGCGCGCGAACATGGCGGCAACAGCCAGCGGCAATGCCGAGGCCAAAATCCCAAAACGCAACATGACACTCTACTCGCTGCACCCAAGCCCCGCGGCGCGCGGCTTATGGTTGGCAGAGCGTAAAGAAAACTAGTTACCGTCGGGTTGATGGCAGGCTCCGCGAGGCATGGTGTTGTCGAACATGTATTGGTCATACCCCGCGCATGCGGGGTAGCCAGTACGCCGCGGCTCATCGATTTATCATTGATGCCTCTGGAATACTGGGTCACCCGCTTTCGCGGGTGACGACGACTGAGTATGTGTTCGCGATCTCGCGGCGCGATTACGCCCGAGGTTTGCATGAATTCCGTCCCTCCGAAGCAAGAGGGCGCAGGGAAGACCGGGTGCGCGCTGCACCCGCGGTCTCGTGTGCAAACTGCACATAAAAAACGCACACGAGCATACAGGTTCAGCGGAGACACTCCGGCCTTCCCTGCGCAATGGTTTTACGGCTTATATCGTGCTCTCCCCGGTGACCGGGCTTTCTTGCCACCGTCATCCCCGAGAAGCGTTAGCTTCCCGCGAAACTTGACGCCAGCGTCGGGGCGTCAGGACCACACGGCTTCGCCGTACGCATTGGCGCGCTCGTCACGCGCACCGCTGCGTCCACCGCATCCCATCCCGCGTTCATGACGATCGCGAAACGCCCCTCTCATCGGGACGGGATGGCGCGAGCTGGTAGCGCTGATTTGCCCGACGGCGAAAGCGGAATATTTTTCGGGAGAAGACTGGACAGGTTTTTGGTGATTTGCCCGTCGGGCATCAGGCATCGGGAGCATGATCCGGAAAAGCGGGTTGAGTTGGCTTTGACCGACGCGAAGCGGACTTTTAAGTGTCAACTCGGCTGGCACAGCGCCAGTCGTTATGATCAAATTGCTTCGGATGACCAGTAGTCAAATACGACGACGAGAATTTTTATGCATTTTGAGCGCAGCGGCGACTTCGCCGCGGGTCGCGTTCGCCCAGCAGCCGCGTATCCCAATCGTAGGTTTCGTCGGTTTTGCGACGCCTGAGGTTGACGCCGCGACACTCGCCCCCTTCCGTAAGGCGATGGCCGATCTCGGCTATGTTGATGGTCGCACCATCATCATCGATGCGCAGTCGACCGGCGGCGATGTCGGCCGCGGGCTTGCGCTGATTGACACGCAGGTCGCAGCCTGTGGATGTGCAGTGCTGGTGGGCAAGCCTGTGGATGTGCTGCTCGCGCCGGGCCCGGCCGCGGCGCGTGCCATTGTCAAGAAGACCAACATCCCCGTCGTCGCGGTGGCTCTGCCCGCCGTGCAGAGCGATCCTGATTTGTTTCAGAGCCTCGCGCGACCAGGCGGCAGCCTGACCGGCTTCGCGGCGTTCGGCGAGGAAATGTCGGCCAAGCGCATCGAGATGCTGCGGGAGGTTATGCCCGGGCTCAAGAAGCTAGGCGTAATGAATAACGCCACCGACCCCACCTTCAGCGCATGGGGTGCGCAGACTATGCAAGAAGCACAGATGGCGGGCATCGAGCCGGTACGCCTCGGCCTCACCGCCGCTTCGCCTGCCGCTGTGGCCGAGCAATTCAAGGTACTCGCAGATGCCGGTGGCAACGCCGTGATCGTCATCCGCGATTACATGACCGCGGCGATGCAGAACGAGATTTGTCGCATCGGCACCGAGACTAAGGTCGCCGTGATCGGTCAGCAGGGCGAGTTCGCACGTGCCGGTGCGCTTTTCAGCTATGGCGCCGATATCGGCGACCTGTTCCGCCGTGCGGCCGCGTATGTCGATTTGATCCTAAAGGGACATAAGCCGGCGGTGATGCCAGTTCAGCTTCCGACCAAGTGCGAACTGATCGTCAACCTCAAGATCCCGTGCACTGGGCCGTCAACGAAAAAAACAGGGCAGCCGATGCAAAAACGGCCATCAGGATCGAGCTGGCATCACGGGTGTTCATGGCTACGCCGCCCGCCGCAAATCCTCGGCCAGTGCGCGATACGACAGCGCTTCGGCCAGATGCAGCCGGCCGATCTTTTCCGCGCCGTCGAGGTCGGCGAGCGTTCGGGCCACACGCAGCACGCGGTGATAGCCACGCGCGGTGAGGTGCATGGTCTCGGCGGCGTCGCGCAGCAGTTTTTGGCCGTGCGAATCCGGCTGCGCGATGGTTTCCAGGAGCGAGGCCGGTGCTTCCGCGTTGGTGCGGACATGCGGCATGCCGGCTGCCGCATAACGCGCGAGCTGAACGTCGCGGGCGGCGGCCACGCGCGCTGCGACTTCGGCAGAACCTTCGCTCGGCGGCGGCAGGATCAGGTCGGCGGCGGTCACCGCCGGCACTTCGATCCGCAAATCGATGCGGTCCATCAGCGGGCCGGAAATGCGCATTTGATAATCCGACGTGCAGCGGTCGATCCGGCCGCGCTTGCAGGAAAAGCCGGGCTCAAAAGCATGGCCGCAGCGGCACGGATTCATCGCCGCGACCAGCATGAAGCGCGCCGGATAGGTGACGCGATGATTGGCGCGGGACACCGAAACCTCGCCGTTCTCCAGCGGCTGGCGCAGCGAATCCAGCACGCGCGGATCGAACTCCGGCAATTCGTCGAGGAACAGCACGCCCTGATGCGCCAGCGAGATTTCGCCGGGCTTGGCGCGCATGCCGCCGCCGGTCAGCGCCGCCATGCTGGCGGAGTGATGCGGGCTGCGGAACGGCCGCCGCGCGGTCAACGCGCCGTCGCGGATTTCGCCGGCGACGGAAGCGATCATCGACACTTCCAGCAATTCCGACGGCGACAGCGGCGGCAGGATCGAAGGCAGCCGCGCCGCCAGCATCGATTTGCCGGCACCGGGCGAACCCATCATCAGCAGATGATGTCCGCCGGCGGCTGCGATCTCGAGCGCGCGCTTTGCGCTTTCCTGGCCCTTGATGTCGCGCAAATCGAGCAACGTTTCCTCGCGCTCATGCACCTTCGGCTGCGGCCGCGACAGCACCTGCGTGCCTTTGAAGTGGTTGGCGATCTGGATCAGCGATTTGGCCGCGATGATCTGGATATCCGGGCTCGCCCAGGCGGCTTCGGTGCCGCAGGCCGCCGGACATATCAGCCCCTCCTCGCGCGAATTGGCGCCGATCGCCGCGGGCAACACGCCCGCGACCGGCGCGATCGATCCGTCGAGCCCGAGTTCGCCCAATACCGTGAAACCGGAAAGCGCATCCGGCGGAATAGCCCCGATCGCCGCCATCAGGCCGAGCGCGATCGGCAGGTCGTAATGACTGCCTTCTTTCGGCAAATCCGCCGGCGCGAGGTTGACGGTGATCCGGCGCGCGGGGAGGGCCACTCCGGAGGCGATCAGCGCCGAACGGACCCGCTCGCGGGCCTCGGAAACCGCCTTGTCGGGCAGGCCGACGATCGCGAACGCCGGCAAACCGGGCGCCACCTGCACCTGCACGTCGACCGCGCGGGCCTCGATCCCCTCAAAGGCTACCGTAGAAACCCGCTGAACCATGCCGCCCTCATTCCACAATCAAGGGTAGCGGAACTCGGTAGCAAGTCAAGAACATTACGGGAACGATATTGGCTGGCTCGCGGAGGTATTGACCCGGCCTTGTTGTCGGGGATCGGCGGGCACAGGGTAAACTTGACAAAGCGGGACTTCAGCCCGCCCCGCAAGGGGATGGCGCGCCCGAAATTCTGACTACTCGCGACGACCTAATCGCGGCAATCAAGGCCGAACTTATTGAGAACTTTGACGGGACAGGCGTTGAAGGGCTTGTGAAATTAGAGGCCGAGACAATAGCGATTTTCTCGATTGATCGGCTTCCTCCTCATCATCGCGTCGGTTGATGACTTTCGTCAGATCGATGATGATTTTTTGAGTCTCGTCAGCGTCTTCATTTTCTTTTTGCAAAGCCTTAGCGGTCCAAACTTCTATCTTAGAATAGTCTAGTTTTGGGAATGCAGCGAACTTGATGCCGCTTGGCTCGATTTCAATTTTTGTCTTGGCACCCAAGACAATGTCCGTGAAAAATTCAGGATCAGCGAGCAAAAGGGCGCCCTTACCCTCGAAAGGGGCTGAGGTGCCATGTCCAAATCCGCATCTTCGAAAGACATTGAATTTTATCCGACGCGATGCAGCGCTTTGAGCGCGCCGTGAAGGTGGTTGCGAAAAGCCCGCCGCAGCATCGGGTGGCGAAGAAGCCCAAAGCAAAGAAAGCGCCTTCGAAAAAATGAACCCCGCCGAAGCGGGGTTGATTTCAAGCTTGTTTTTTAAGTTCTTCGACCTCTTCCGGGTGTCGTTCTAAGACACGTAGAAGATTGCTCATAGGTTTGCTGACGGTCACAGTATCTTGTTCGTATTTCTGGAATGCGTTCGGGCCGCCTCCCAAAATCGTGCCAGCCTCGCGTTGGGTAAGCCCGATCATTGTTCGAATGCGCTTCACGTCCTGCGGCTTTAGAAGGTTCTCCACTTCAAGGCGAAGCTCCTTCAGGGCGGCATCTGAGACCTTCATATCCTCGGCAGTATGAATGCTTTCGCCAAACTCATGGCAATACCATCCGGGCATGTCGATCGTAGTGGACTGCCCCTTGTATGAAAGTTCCATGGGGCGCTTATCGCGGACCATTGATTTCCCGGTTTCCGGGCACACAGGGGCTTTTGACATTTTACTTCTCCTTGAACGATAGGAGGGTGAACTCGCTACCCGCATTATCGGTGAACTTCACGTAGAGAGTTCCCGCCGGTATGAGGCACATGGTAAACATCTTGCCAGACGCTTGCGTCGTAGTTCGAGGTCATCGACTTATAGAAATGACCCTTGACCATCGTCTGGATAATGGCCGTAATCTCTTCCGAACCATAACCCAACCCTGCTGCATCTTGGGTTGCGATCCGTGTAACTAGACCGTTACCCTTTGAAAATGCTAACTTAATCGCTTCCAAGTCGTGGTGCGGCATCCATTTTTCGGTCATCTACGTATACACCATAATGGTGGATTGTCAAGATTGTTCCAAGTATCGCAAAGAAGTTGAGGGATATAACTCACGCAACTTAGCGCGTTCGCCAGTATTTGACGAATCGCGGTTTGGGCTTGGGAATCTCAGAGCGCCAGCGCAGGAGGCGCAGCGCCTTAAGCTTGAACGTTTTTGCGGTCAGGCCGTCGATAGGTCAGGCGCTTGCCACCGATACCCTTGGCGAGTTCATTAGCGCGGCCCTTGTCGTCTACGCCCAAAGCGATGCGGTTGTTATGGCGGAAATCAAATTCAGCCGGGTAACGATGCAAATGCTTCTCGCTGCATGCTGATAGGTGCCGAGCATGCCGCGTTTGAATTACGCTGTACCGACATATCCGAGAATTTCCTGGATCAGCGGCGGAGCAGCCCGATGGAAAGCCGCCAGGACCATTGGCAGAGCGTCTACACCCAAAAAAGCGAGAGCGAAGTAAGCTGGTTTCAGGAAAACCCGGCGCCTTCGCTTGCGATGATCGAGCAGACCGGCGCCGCGCCTGGCTCGGCCATCATCGACATTGGTGGAGGCGCCTCGCGTCTGGTCGATCATCTGGTCAAAAGAGACTTTCGAAACGTCACGGTGCTCGATCTGTCCGGAGCGGCGCTGGAAGTCGCCAAAGCCCGTCTTGGCGAGCGGGCCGCGCAGGTCCAATGGCTTGTTGCCGATGTGACGATCTGGGAGCCGCAAGACACCTATGACATCTGGCACGACCGGGCGGCGTTCCACTTCCTTAACCGTGAAGCGGACCGTGCGGCCTATGTCGCGCGTCTCGTCCGAGCTGTGAAAGTTGGGGGACACGCCATCATCGCAACATTTGCGCTGGATGGGCCGGAGCGCTGTAGCGGCCTGCCGGTCGTGCGATATGACGCGGCGAGTTCTCGGCAAAACGCTCGGTGACAGGTTCGAACTGGTCGCCACCCGGTCCGATGCCCACGCGACGCCTTGGAGATCGGAGCAATCGTTCCAGTTCAGTCTGTTCCGCCGCGTCGGCGAATAACGCGCCCGGCACGATGGATTGCTTCGCGGAGCCTGTCATCGGGCGCGCGTTCGCGCGACCCGGTGGCTCGCAATGACGTGGAGAGGACTCAACCCTCACCCTGAGGAGACCGCGAAGCGGTCGTCTCGAAGGGCGAGGTCACGAGCTGGCCGTTCAGCTTTTCTTTTGGCGCTTCTTCTCGATCGCGTCCCAAACCTTTGCCGCCACGTCGGGACCGTTGAGCCGCGCGATGGCGCGGATGCCCGTCGGTGAGGTCACGTTGATCTCGGTGAGGTTGCCGTCGATCACGTCGATGCCGACGAACAGCAATCCGCGCTCGCGCAGCGCGGGCGCAAGCGTCGCGCAGATCTCGCGCTCCCGCGGGGAAAGGTCGGTGGCTTGCGCCGCGCCGCCGCGCACCATGTTGGAACGCAGATCGTCAGCCGCCGGCACGCGGTTGACGGCGCCGGCGAATTCGCCGTCGACCAGAATGATGCGTTTGTCGCCGTGCTTCACCTCGGGGAGGAAGCGCTGGATCACCCAGGGCTCGCGGAAGGTGACGGAGAACATGTCGAACAGCGAGCCGAAATTCATGTCCTGCGGCATCACCCGAAACACCGCGGCGCCGCCATGGCCGTGCAACGGCTTCATGACAACGGCGCCATGCTGGTCGCGGAACGAATTGATCTCGTCGAGATCGCGCGAGATCAGCGTCGGCGGCATCAGTTGCGGAAAGTTCAGCACGAACAGTTTTTCAGGCGCGTTGCGGACGCTCGAGGGATCATTCACGACCAGCGTCTTGGGGTGGATCCGTTCGAGAAGATGCGTCGAGGTGATGTAGGCGAGGTCGAACGGCGGATCCTGCCGCAGCAGGATCACATCGAACGCGTTGAGCGGCTCGCGCCTGGGTTCGCCGAGGGTGAAATGATTGTCGGCCTCATCGCGCACGGTCAAATGCTGGACTGGCGCGACAAGCTCTTCGCCGCGCAGCGAGAGCTTGTCCGGCGTGTAGTAGGAAATGTCGTGGCCGCGCTTCTGCGCTTCCAGCAACAAGGCAAAGGTCGAATCGCCGCGGATGTTGATACGCGCGATGGGGTCCATCTGGACGGCGACATTCAATTGCATAGGGGAGGTCCGTTTGAGGGAGGGAACATAGCGTTAAGCGAAGTGGGTCCCGGTTCGCGTCAAGAAAACGCGTCAAAAATAGCAGGCTTTCAAGTACTGGCGTCGAACGCGGCTAACAGATGGCGTGGCAAATGCCGCGGCGCAATCAAAATGGCATCGAAACGCAGGTCAAATTCTGCATGCTCGGGATGCGCCATCAGCCACCCCTGCGCGGCGTCGATGATGCGCGCCTGCTGGCGCGGCGTCACCGCATAGGCGGCGTCATCGAGACGGGCGCGGGCCTTGACCTCGACGAACACAAGCAGATTGCGCTTCTTCGCCACCAGATCGATCTCGCCATAGGGAGTGCGAAAGCGCTTGGCCAGGATGCGATAGCCCTTGGCCATCAGCAGCGCTGCGGCACGGCTTTCGGCCGACACGCCGGTCCGGAACGCGGCGACGCGCTCGGGCGAGGCAAGTCTTGCGGGTACATCGGGCGGCGATGCGCCGTCAGTCTTCGGCATCGTTGCCTCGTAATTCCTTGGCGAGTTCAAGCGCGCGGGCATAGACCTCGCGGCGCGGCCGGCCCGACAATTCGACGGCATGCGCCACGCTGTCCTTGACGCTGTCGCGCGCCAGTGACGATCGAAGCAGGTCGTCGAGGTCGTCCTCGGTCATCACGAGCGCATCGGCCGCGGGCGGGCCGATCACAAGCACGAATTCACCGCGCGTTTCCAGCGTATCCGCATCGCGCGCCAGTTCGGAGATCGGCGCGCGCTTGATGTCCTCGTGCAGCTTGGTCAGTTCGCGGCAGATCGCGGCGTCGCGCCCGCCCATGATGCCGGCGAGATCGGCAAGCGTGTCCTGCACGCGGTTGCCGGATTCGAACATCACAAGCGTGGCATCGATCTTTGCAAGTTCGGCCAGCCGGTTTCGGCGCGCGCCTTCCTTGGCCGGCAAAAATCCTTCGAAGAAAAACCGGTCGGTGGGGAGTGCTGCGACCGAGAGCGCCGTCAGCACCGAGGAGGCTCCCGGCAGCGCGATCACGGCATGGCCCGCGGCGCAGACCTCGCGCACCAGTTTGAAGCCGGGATCGGAAATCAGCGGCGTGCCGGCATCCGAGACCAGAGCGATGGAAGCGCCCTGCGCCAGCCGTTCGAGGATTTTCGGCCGCGCCATCGCCGCATTGTGCTCGTGATACGGCTTGAGCTGCGCCGAGATTGCGTAGCGCTCGGTCAGGCGGCGGGTGATGCGGGTATCCTCGCAGGCGATGATGTCGACGCCTGCCAGCGTTTCCAGCGCGCGCAGGGTGATGTCGCCGAGATTTCCGATGGGGGTCGCCACCAGATACAGCCCGGGAACCGGTTTTGGGGCGGTCAGGACGTGGCCGGCGACCGAAAATGTCTTTGTGGCCGAACCCGGTTCGGCCTCAGAGCCGTAGTTGGAACTGGCTTTTGCGCGCATAATACCAATCTAAAGAGGTCGTGGCGCCAGCGCCACAGCGCGGTGGGCTGGGCGGCAAAAGCCGCTAGCGCGCATAGGGTTTGAGGGGGCGGGATGCTGCAACCGGCAATGACGCAGCGAGGCCATAATCCTTTTGTTTTGGTTAACTATTCGCCGACAATATGCCTGAATCCATCCTCCGGCGTTCCGGCGGATGGAGTCCTGGCCGATCGTGGTCGGTCAAGAGAAGAGATACGATGGTAGGCCCGCTCAATCGCAAGCCTGGATCTTCGGATCCTCAACCTGCGCGCCCCCAGAATTGGGTGGCAACCCGGCGGACGGCGGTCGGCCTTATCCTCGGCGCGCCGCTCTTGGGCGCCTGCTCCAGCGTGCAGCAAAGCTTAAGCGGATCGCAGGACGCGGGGCCGCAACAGCAGCCGCTCGCGGTCGGTAACGGCCAGGTCAAGGTCGGCCTGATCCTGCCGCTCTCGGCCTCGGGTAATGCCGGCGTCGCCGCGCAATCGATGAAGAACGCCGCCGAGATGGCGCTGGCGGAATTCCAGAATCCCAACGTCCAGCTTTTGATCAAGGATGACGGCGGCAACCCGCAGGGCGCCCAACAAGGCACGCAGCAGGCGCTCGCCGAAGGTGCGGAGATCATCCTGGGGCCGCTGTTCGCAGTTTCGGTTCCCGCCACCGCGCAACTGACGCGCGCGAAGGGCACCTCCGTGATCGCGTTCTCGACCGATTCAAGCGTCGCCGGACACGGCGTCTATCTCCTCAGTTTCCTGCCTGAGTCCGATGTCAACCGGATCATCGATTACGCCTCGGGCATCGGAAAGCGCTCGTACGCAGCACTATTGCCCGACAATGCCTATGGCAATGTGGTGGAGGCCGCCTTCAAGCAGGCGGTCGGCCGCAAGGGCGGGCGCGTCATCGCGTTTGAAAAATACGGCGCCGACCGCTCGGCCGCGGCGCGCACGGTGGCGCAGTCGCTCGGTTCGGCCGACGCGCTGCTGATCGCCGACGATGGCGAATTGGTGGTGGCGACGGCGGATGCGCTCACGGCGGCGGGTGCGAATTTGCGCAACATCCAGTTGCTCGGCACTGGCTTATGGGACAATCCGCGGGTCTTCGCGAGCCCGGCGTTGCAGGGCGGTCTCTACGCTGCGCCGGATCCGTCGGGTTTTCGTGCCTTCTCCGGCCGCTACCGTACCAAATACGGCGCCGAGCCGGTGCGCACGGCGACGCTGGCCTATGACGCGGTGGCGCTGGTCGCCGCCCTGTCGCGCACCCAGGGCCCCCAACGTTTTGCGCCGGAGACGCTGACCAATCCGTCCGGCTTCGCCGGGATCGACGGGCTGTTCAGATTCCGCGCCGACGGCAGCAATGAGCGCGGGCTCGCGGTGATGAAGGTTGCCACCGGCGGCGGCGTCGCGGTCGCGGGTTCGCCGAAGAGTTTTGGCGCGTAAGGAATTAAGCCGCGAGATCCGCCACTACAGCATCGAGCACCGGGAATCCGGCCTGCGTCACCCGCAGGCGGCCGTCGGTGTCGACGACGATCGCGCCTTCCTCGCGCAGCAAGGCGATGCGGCCGGGATCGAGCATGCGGCCGGACAGCGCCGTATAGCGCCTGGGATCGATGCCCTCGGCGAGCCGCAATCCCATCAGCAGAAATTCGTCGGCGCGTTCCTCGCTGTTGAGGCGGTCGTCGGTGACGACACCGTGGCCGTTGGCCTCGACGCGCATCAGCCAGGCTTCGGGGCGTTTTTCGGTCGCGATGGCGTGCCTCGTACCGTCGATATCGAGCCGGCCATGCGCGCCGGGGCCGATGCCGGCATATTCCTCGCCGCGCCAATAGACGAGATTGTGCTTGCACTCCGCGCCCGCGCGCGCGTGGTTGGAAATCTCGTAGGCGGGAAGGCCATGCTTGGCGCAGACATCCTGCGTCACGTCATAGAGCGCGCGGGCAGTCGCCTCATCCGGCGTTTGCAGTTTGCCCGCCGCATGCAGGCCGAAGAACGGCGTGCCTTCCTCGATCGTGAGCTGATAGAGCGACAGATGTTCGGCAGCTTCCGAGATCGCGAGCTTCAATTCATCGGCCCACATCTGCGGCGTCTGGTCGGGGCGGGCGTAGATCAGGTCGAACGAGTAACGATCGAACGCGGTGCGTGCGATGGCGACCGCATCGAGCGCCTCGCGCGCGCTGTGCAGCCGTCCCAGCGCTTTCAACGACACATCGTCGAGCGCCTGCACGCCGAGCGAAACGCGATTCACGCCGGCCGCGCGATAGCCGCGAAAACGCGTCGCCTCGACGCTGGTGGGATTCGCCTCCAGCGTCACTTCCACATCGGAAGCGACGCGCCAATGTTTGCCGATCGCATCCAGAATGGAGCCAACGGTTTGCGGCTGCATCAGCGACGGCGTTCCGCCGCCGAGAAAGATCGAGGTGACTTCGCGGCCCGGCGCACGCGCGGCGGTGGTTTCGATCTCACGGGCAAAGGCGCGTGAAAAACGATCCTCATCAATCGGTGCATGCCGGACGTGGCTGTTGAAATCGCAATACGGGCATTTCGACAGGCAAAACGGCCAGTGAACGTAAACGCCGAACGCTTCTCGTTCAGTCAAGGCAGATCTCCGCCAGTTTGACGAAGGCGCGGGCGCGGTGCGAGAGGCCCAGGCCCAACGGCGGCAGGCCGTGCTTTTCCACGCTGGTCATCTCGCCGAAGGTGCGCGTGTGTCCGTCGGGCAGAAATGCCGGATCGTAGCCAAAACCGGCGGTGCCGCGCGGCGGCCAAACCAAAGTTCCGTCGGCGCGGGCCTCGACCTCTTCGAGATGATCGTCGGGCCAGGCAACGCACAGCGCGGACACGAAATGCGCCTTGCGCCGGTCTGGTTTGGTGGCGCCGCGCTCCTGCAACAGTCGTTCGATCCGTGTCATCGCCGCGGTAAAGTCTTTGCCCTCGCCAGCCCAGCGCGCCGAGTAGATTCCGGGCGCACCATCGAGCGCATCGACCACGAGGCCGGAATCATCGGCAAACGCCGGAAGTTTTGCAGCCTTCGCCGCGGCGATCGCCTTGATCGCGGCGTTGGCGCGAAACGTGTCGCCGGTCTCCTCGGGCTCGTCGAGACCGAGTTCGCCCGCAGATATCGCCTCGACACCGTGCGGCGCCAGCAATTCGCGCATCTCGGCGAGCTTGCCGGGATTGTGGGTCGCGATCACGAGCTTGCCTGTGATTCGACGGTGCATGATCGATCTGACTACGCGACGGTCATTTTTTGCAAGTCCACCAGACGCGCGACACCCTTGCGCGCCAGCGCCATCAGCGCCAGGAACTCGTCTTGCGAGAACGGCGTCTTTTCGGCCGTGCCCTGCACCTCGATGATGCGGCCGTCGCCGGTCATCACAAAATTGGCGTCGGTGTCGGCCGCGGAATCCTCGGCGTAATCGAGGTCCAGCACCGGCGTGCCGTTATAGATACCGCAGGAGATCGCCGCGACATTGTCGCGGAGCACGTTGGCCTTGATCATGTTGCGGTTCTTCATCCAGCCGATGCAGTCGGCCAGCGCCACCCAGGCACCGGTGATCGAAGCGGTGCGGGTGCCGCCATCGGCCTGGATCACGTCGCAGTCGACGGTGATCTGGCGCTCGCCGAGCGCCTCGAGATCGATGGCCGCGCGCAGGGAACGGCCGATCAGGCGCTGGATTTCAACGGTGCGGCCGCCCTGCTTGCCCGCCGCGGCCTCGCGGCGGGTGCGTTCCAATGTGGCGCGCGGCAGCATGCCATATTCGGCGGTAACCCAGCCCCGGCCCTGGCCTTTCAGCCATGGCGGCAGCCGCTCTTCCAGCGTGGCGGTGACCAGCACATGGGTGTCGCCGAATTTCACCATGCAGGAACCCTCGGCATATTTGACGACGCCGCGTTCCAGCGACACGGGACGCAGCTCATCGGGCGCACGGCGGCTTGGCCGCATGGGGAAATCCTCCAGAAAATTCAGCAAAATCGTTCGCGGTGCTTGTAGGAGGGGGAGCGGGCAGCGGCAAGGACTTTTGCCCTCTCTTTGTGGCCTGGAGCCTCGATTCTGATGGAATCAGAACCGGGGCTCCATCTTTTTGTTTTGACGCGTTTTCTTCACGCGAACCGGCGGCCACTTCGCTCGAAAACGCTATAATGCGTGCTTGTCACCGGCCCCCGGGATCGACACATTAGGGGTGTTGTGAGGAGTATTTTGTGGCCCACCACGATCCGATTGGCTTGATCGCGCCGAATGCAGGGCTCGCCCAACTCAACGAGCGTTCGCGCGACATTTTTCGTCAAATTGTCGAGAGCTATCTCGCGACCGGCGAACCCGTCGGCTCGCGCAACATCTCGCGCCTGATCGCGGTGCCGCTGTCGCCGGCCTCGGTCCGCAACGTGATGTCGGACCTGGAACAGCTCGGCTTGATCTATGCGCCGCATACCTCCGCCGGCCGGCTGCCCACCGAACTCGGCTTGCGGTTCTTCGTCGATGCCCTGATGCAGATCGGCGATCTCACCGAAGCGGAACGGCAGTCGATCCAGAGCCAGCTCGCCTCCGTCGGCCGGGCGCAATCGGTCGAGGCCGCGCTCGGTGACGCACTGACGCGGCTGTCCGGCCTGACGCGCGCCGCCGCCGTGGTGCTGACCGCGAAATCCAATTCGCGGCTCAAACACATCGAATTCGTGCGGCTGGAGCCGGAACGCGCGCTGGTGGTGCTGGTCGGGGAAGACGGCCAGGTCGAGAACCGCGTGCTGGCCTTGCCGCCGGGCGTTCCCTCATCGGCGCTGACGGAAGCGACCAATTTCCTCAATTCGCGCATTCGCGGGCGGACGCTCGCCGAAGCGCGGCTCGAACTGGAAACCGCGCTGACGCAAAGCCGCACCGAACTGGATCAGTTGACGCAGAAGGTGATCGCGGCCGGTATCGCAAGCTGGTCCGGCGGTGAAAGCGAGGACCGCCAGCTGATCGTGCGCGGCCACGCCAACCTGCTCGAAGATCTGCATGCGCTCGAAGATCTCGAGCGTGTCAAATCGCTGTTCGACGATCTCGAGACCAAGCGCGGCGTCATCGATCTGTTGGGCCGGGCCGAGCGCGCCGAAGGGGTGCGGATTTTCATCGGGTCGGAGAACAAGCTATTCTCGCTGTCGGGTTCCTCCACCATCATCGCGCCCTATAGCGACGCCGCGGGCCGAATTGTCGGCGTTCTCGGCGTGATCGGGCCGACACGGCTTAATTATGCAAGGGTTATCCCGACGGTGGACTACGCCGCCCGCATCGTCACCCGGATGCTGGGCGGCTGATCCACCCCGGTTTTGATGATGAACGCTTGATTTTCTGCCCCTAAAGCACGATATCCCGGCCAGCAAATCCCCATTTAACCAGACGGTTTTTTGAGAAGGCAGTCTTATGACCGATCCGAACCGGCCCAATGATGACGCAGCGAATGCGGCGCAGACCGGCGAGCCCGTGGTTTCCAAGCCCTACATCATGCCCGACGATCCCGAGGAGGGGTCGGTGGAGGCGTTGACAAAGGAAGCAGCCGACGCGCGCGACAAGATGCTGCGCACGCTGGCGGAGATGGAAAACCTACGCAAGCGCACCGCCAAGGAAGTTAGCGACGCGCGGGTCTATGGCATCACGGGCTTTGCGCGCGACGTTCTCGATATCGCCGACAATCTGCAGCGCGCGCTCGACGCGGTTCCGGCCGAGGCGAAGGCAGCGGCCGATCCCGGCCTCAAGGCGCTGATCGAAGGCGTCGAATTGACCGAACGCTCGCTGCTCAACGCGCTGGAGAAAAACGGCGTCAAGAAATTCGATCCGTCGGGCGAAAAATTCGATCCCAATTTCCAGCAGGCGATGTACGAGGTTCCCGATCCATCGGTGCCGGCAGGCACGGTGGTGCAGGTGGTGCAGGCCGGCTACATGATCGGCGAACGCATACTGCGTCCGGCGCTGGTCGGCGTATCCAAGGGCGGTGCCAAAGCGGCGTCGACTGCGGCTTCGGAACAGAACTAACTGCATTCCACGTGGCCAGATGGCCTCGTGGTTCGAGACGCGCGGCGTTGCCGCGCTCCTCACCATGAGGGTCTGAGACCTCATCCTGAGGAGTGGCCGAAGGCCACGTCTCGAAGGATGAAGCCACCGACGGCGGCGGCGCCCTAAGCCGCGATATCGCCGGACTGGATGCGCTTGACGCCAGCTTTGGTCATGTCGGCCCAGGCCTTGGCCATCGAGCCCTGATTGTCGATACCGCGGCAGGCGTCTTCGACCACGTAGGTCTCGAAGCCGGCCTTGCGGGCATCGAGTGCGGTCCAGGCCACGCAGAAATCGGTGGCGAGACCGGCCACGAACACGCGCTTGATCTTTCGCGCCTTCAGATAGGCCGCAAGTCCGGTCGTGGTCTTGCCGTCGGCCTCGGTGAAGGCCGAGTAGCTGTCGACATCCCTGTGGAATCCCTTGCGTACGACGAGGCCTGCGTGCGGGATCGACAAATCCTTCGACAGCGATGCGCCGTCGGTGCCCTGCACGCAGTGATCGGGCCACAGCACCTGCTTGCCATAAGCCACATCGATCGCCTCGAACGGCTTCTTGCCCGAATGCGTTGAGGCAAACGAGATGTGCCCCGGTGTGTGCCAGTCCTGCGTCATCACCACATTGGCAAAACCCTTGGCGATGCGGTTGATCACGGGAACGACCTGGTCGCCGTCTTTGACCGCGAGGCTGCCGCCGGGCAGGAAGCAGTTCTGAACGTCGATCACCAGCAAGGCCGATGCGTTATCAGGCTTGATCTGACTTGCGGCACCAAGCGGCCCCGAAACGACGGTTGCGATTGTCGTCATGCCCAAGCCTCCGATCATCTGCCTTCGATCCAACATGATCATCTCCCCTCACGAGAACGCGCCGGCAAGCCGGGCCACCACGGAAGAGCATAAAGCAGCTTTGGGGAACGGACTACTTCTCCCTCGCCCCGCAGGCGGGGCGAGAAAGATTCAGCGCGGATGCAATCCGTCGCGCACGGCGCGGAAACGTGGAAACGCTTTCGTCCAATCGTCGCGCGGCGAGCTGCCGATGATGCGGAGCGAGGTCTGGGCGCCGAACCGCAGCCATTGCACGACGGTGACAGGGGTATTGTCCTTGCCACTGGTGGCGTCGATGCGCGTTTCGTAGCCGGGCTGGCCGTCGATGCGGACCGGTTCTGACATCGTGATGCGAGCGTCGCGCACGCCGGGAATCGTGGTCGCGATCTGCTGGGCAAACCGGCCGCGGTCGTCCGGTTGCGCAGGTGCCGAACCGATGATGCCGATGATCATGAAGGGCGCGACTTCAAAGCCGGTCTTTTCATCGCCGTCGGCCACAATGAGGGCGGCGCCCGGTGCCAGGGTGCGGACATTCTTGAAACCGGAGAGTTCGTCGACCTTGAACGGCAGCAGGCCGAGCTGCTCGCTGACCGGAACCTCGTTGCGGATCACGGCCGAGGCGAACATTTGGCGCACGGCCTCGTCGGTATAGATCCTGGAGGCGTTTTCGGGTACCTGCACGGCGACATAGCCGGAAAAAGTGGGACCCGGCAGGATCATCGAATAGCGCCGCACGTTGGTGGCGCCATCCTTGGCGCTTTCGACGGTATAGTAGGCAAGCCCCGCCGAAGTCTCGATGCTCTCCGGCTTGATCCCGCCGGCGCCGGCGGGATTGGCCTTGAAGGCGTTGGCGACTTCGCCATAGGCCTCGGCCGGCAGGTCGGTCACCAACACCTTGACGCCCTGGTCCTCGGTCTCGAAGCCGACGAATGATTTGGCTTTGGCGAGCCCGACCAGCGGCGTCATGCCGACTCGGGCCCCCGGTGGGAAAACCGGGTCGGCCGCAAACGCGGAAGATGTGGTGGCAACAAGAAGGGCGACCGCAGTGAATAGGCGAATGGGCGTCATGTTAAAGGATCTACCGGGTTGGCATTGAGGCCGTTCAATGGTCGGCCGGCGCAGCGCTTGGAGTTCAGGAATCCCCGAATTCAGGGGCCTTGAGTTCAGGGACCTTAGGCCCGAAAGGCCTTATTTTCGTCGGCCCGCTTTTAACGGTTTTGATGTCCTTGCAACAGGCCGGGACGCCCGTCCGTTCCCTTAATCTGGGCCGATCCTTTTGTCGCATCACGCTTCGTTGCCTGTTTGTTTACCGGTCCGGTGGCATGAACCGGTCATGCTTGTTGAGAGGCGGTGGCCTGCCCCCGCTGACACAATCTTTCAAACGTCAGCATTTTCAGGCCTTAAGGTTGAGTTCGGTCCTTGCGGGGCGGACCCCCCCTCCTATATGAGGCTCACCGTCGCAATATCGCGAATAGTTGAATAGTTGGGGGTTCGGTTAGGTGCGCCGTCAGGGCCCAGCCAACCTGCCGCAAAAAGAAGGACATCAGGACCATGGGAAAGGTCATTGGGATCGATCTCGGCACCACGAATTCGTGCGTCGCCGTAATGGATGGCAAGACAGCGAAAGTCATCGAAAACGCAGAGGGCATGCGCACGACGCCTTCGATCGTAGCCGTCACCGATGACGGCGAGCGCCTCGTCGGCCAGCCGGCCAAGCGCCAGGCAGTGACCAATCCCGAGCGGACTTTCTTTGCGGTGAAGCGCCTCATCGGCCGCCGCTATGACGACCCGATGGTCGAGAAGGACAAGAAGCTCGTCCCCTACAAGATCGTCAAGGCTTCCAACGGCGACGCCTGGGTCGAAGCCGACGGCAAAACCTATTCGCCTTCGCAGGTCTCCGCTTTCATTCTGCAGAAGATGAAAGAGACCGCGGAAGCCCATCTCGGCCAGAAGGTCGAGCAGGCCGTCATCACGGTTCCCGCCTATTTCAACGACGCGCAACGTCAGGCCACCAAGGACGCCGGCAAGATCGCCGGTCTCGAAGTGCTGCGCATCATCAACGAGCCGACTGCGGCAGCACTTGCTTACGGTCTCGACAAGACGAAGTCCGGCACCATCGCGGTGTACGATCTCGGCGGCGGCACCTTCGACGTTTCGATTCTTGAAATCGGCGACGGCGTGTTCGAGGTGAAGTCCACCAACGGCGACACCTTCCTTGGCGGTGAAGATTTCGACATGCGCCTCGTCAGCTATCTGGCCGACGAGTTCCAGAAGGAGCAGGGCATCAACCTGCGCAACGACAAGCTTGCCTTGCAGCGCCTGAAAGAGGCCGCCGAAAAGGCCAAGATCGAGTTGTCGTCGACCACGCAGACCGAAATCAATCTGCCGTTCATCACGGCCGACCAGACCGGACCGAAGCATCTGACGATGAAGCTGACGCGCGCCAAGTTCGAGGCGCTGGTCGACGATCTCGTCCAGAAGACCATCGAGCCGTGCCGCAAGGCGCTAAAGGACGCGGGCCTCACCGCCGCCGAAGTCGGCGAAGTGGTGCTGGTCGGCGGCATGACCCGCATGCCGAAGGTCCAGGAAGTGGTGAAGCAATTGTTCGGCAAGGAGCCGCACAAGGGCGTCAACCCGGATGAAGTCGTCGCGATCGGTGCGGCAATCCAGGCCGGCGTGCTGCAGGGCGACGTCAAGGACGTGCTGCTGCTCGACGTGACGCCGCTTTCGCTCGGCATCGAGACGCTGGGCGGCGTGTTCACCCGCATCATCGATCGTAACACCACGATCCCGACCAAGAAGAGCCAGGTGTTCTCGACCGCCGAGGACAACCAGAACGCCGTCACCATCCGCGTCTTCCAGGGTGAGCGCGAAATGGCGGCCGACAACAAGGTGCTCGGCCAGTTCGACCTGATGGGCATTCCGCCGTCCCCGCGCGGCATGCCGCAGATCGAGGTGACGTTCGACATCGACGCCAATGGCATCGTCAACGTCTCGGCCAAGGACAAGGCGACCGGCAAGGAACAGCAGATCCGGATTCAGGCATCCGGCGGTCTGTCCGACGCCGACATCCAGAAGATGGTCAAGGACGCCGAGGCCAATGCGGCCGAGGACAAGAAGCGCCGTGAGGCGGTCGATGCCAAGAACCATGCCGACAGCCTGGTGCATTCCACCGAGAAGGCGCTGGCCGAACACGGTTCGAAGGTCGAGGAAAGCGAGCGCCGTGCCATCGAGGACGCCGTCAGCGATCTGAAGGAAGCGCTGAAGGGCGAGGATGCCGAGGCGATCAAGGCCAAGACCAATACGCTGGCGCAGGCTTCGATGAAGCTCGGCGAGGCCATGTACAAGCAGCAGGCCGAAAGCGACGCCGCCAAGGATGCTGCGAAGGACGACGTGGTCGACGCGGAGTTCACCGAGGTCGACGACGACAAGAACAACAAGAAGTCGGCTTAAACGGGCTTTCGATCATGACCCTCATTCCAAAGAGCGCCTCTTGCGTCTCGATGGGTGGGGGTCATTTTTCGTTAAGCTGAAGGCTGCATCTTTCAATGCGCACCTTCGGTATGAACTTCGGGCGGATTTGACGGATGTCCACCAAGCGTTGCTATTACGAAACCCTGGAAGTCGAGCGGACTGCGGACGAGTCCAAGCTCAAGGCGGCGTTCCGCAAGCTCGCGATGAAATGGCATCCCGACAAGAATCCGGGCGATGCCACCAGCGAAGTGAAGTTCAAGGAAATCAACGAAGCCTACGAAGTCCTGAAGGACGGCGACAAGCGCGCCGCCTATGACCGCTACGGCCATGCGGCGTTCGAACAGGGCATGGGCGGTGGCGGCCCCGGATTCGGCGCAGGCTTCGCCTCGTCATTTTCCGATATTTTCGAGGATCTGTTCGGCATGGCCGGGCAGCGCGGCGGCCGCGGCGGTGGCCGGGAGCGTGGCGCCGACCTGCGCTACAACATGGAAATCACGCTGGAAGAAGCTTTCATGGGCAAGACTGCCCAGATCGAGATTCCGGTTTCCGTCACCTGCGAGCCCTGCTCGGGTACCGGCGCGAAGGCCGGCACCAAGCCGAAGACCTGTTCGACATGCGGCGGGCAGGGGCGCGTCCGGCAAGCCCAGGGCTTCTTCACGCTGGAGCGGACCTGTCCGGGCTGCCAGGGCCGTGGCCAGATGATCGAGGACGCCTGTCCTTCCTGCTCCGGCTCGGGCCGGGTGACGCGCGATCGCAATCTGTCGGTCAATATTCCGCAAGGCGTTGAAGACGGCACCCGCATCCGGCTGGCAGGCGAAGGCGAAGCCGGTGTCCGCGGTGGGCCGCCGGGCGATCTCTACATTTTCCTGTCGCTGACCGCGCATCAGTTCTTCCAGCGCGACGGCGCCGATCTGCATTGCCGGGTTCCAATCTCGATGGTGGCGGCAGCACTGGGCGGCGAATTCGAGGTGCCGACCATCGACAAGGGCAAGACCAAAGTGAAAGTGCCGTCGGGGACGCAGTCCGGCCGGCGTTTCCGCATTGCATCAAAAGGCATGCCGGTGCTGCGGTCGCGCCAGACCGGCGACATGTATGTTCAGGTGATGGTCGAAACGCCGCAGAATCTCACCAAGAAGCAGCAGGAGTTGTTGACCGAGTTCGAAAAGCTGTCGTCCGGTGCAACCCAGCCGGAGGCGGCGGGTTTCTTTACTAAGGTCAAGGACTTCTTCGGCAACCGCAGCAACCCATAGTGCGATCAGCAGAACCGTTTTGCTTGACCGTGTCGGCTGGGCCCTATACGTCTTTGTGACTGTTTTCTGACATCCCCGCACGCGTGCGGTCCCGCCTGGTAGCGACATGCCTTTGCAATCGTCCGTGCGTGCGTTGAAGAAGCCTCCCCGTCTTGACGATGAGGTTCGTTTTCTTCGTTCATGGATCGAGAAGCCGCTGCATATGGGCGCGGTGATGCCGTCGAGCCGGCTCCTGGCCCGCACCATGGCGCAATATGTCGATGTCGATTCCGAAGGTCCCGTCATCGAACTTGGGCCCGGGACCGGTGCGATCACCAAAGCATTGATCGATCGCGGCGTCGATCAGAAGCGACTCGTGCTGGTCGAATATAATCCGGGTTTTTGCGCATTGCTGCGCGATCGCTATCCGCACGCCAAAGTAGTGCAGGGCGACGCCTATAAGCTCAGGGACTCGCTCTGGGATGTGCTCAAGGATCCCGCCTCGGCCGTGGTCTCCGGCCTGCCGTTGGTGACGAAGCCGATGCTGACGCGCCTGAAACTGATTCGGGACGCCTTTGCCGCGCTCGCGCCGGGCGCCCCCTTCGTTCAGTTCACCTATTCGGTCGCGCCGCCGATCCCGAAATCGCTGCCCGGCGTGTCCACAGAAGCTTCCGAGCGGATCTGGATGAACCTTCCGCCCGCCCGGGTCTGGGTGTATCGCAAGGGCTGATGCCGCTCGCGCACATTCGCGTGGCGGATTTGCCCCGAGTGCGATTTCAAAAGATATGTCCGCGCTGAAAATCCTCGTGATCCCGGGATCGCTTCGCTCAGGCTCGCTCAATGCGAGGCTGGCTGCCGTGGCGGCACACGAGTTGGCGGAATCCGGCGCCGAAGTCACCCGCATCTCGCTGTCGGATTTTCCGCTGCCGATCTATGACGGCGACCTGCAGGTCAAATCCGGCGTGCCGAAAAACGCGGTGAACCTCAAGCGCATGATGTCGGGTCATCACGGCGTGCTGATCGTGACGCCGGAATATAATTCCTCGGTGCCGGCACTGGTCAAGAACACCATCGACTGGGTCAGCCGGGTGCAGGATGCGCATGAGAGCCGCGGCCAGGTGTTTCGCGAACGAATATTTGCGATCGCATCGGCATCGGGAGGGCGCCTCGGCGGCGCGCGGGCGCTGGCCGCGCTGCGGCTCATTCTTTCCGCCTGCCACGCGACCGTCATTCCAAACCAGCTCGCGCTGTCATTCGCTGATGACGCCTATGACGAGATGGAACGGCTGAAACATCCCGCCGACATCGAGGCGCTGAGAGCGCTGGCGCGGCAATTGATCGACCTATCCCAACGCATGATGTGAGGTGACATGCAGCCAGCCAAGATCGCTCCGAAAGACCGCCTGATTGTGCCGCTCGATCTACCGAGTGTCGCTGCCGCGGAGGCGATGATCGTGAGGCTTGGCGACAGCGTAAGTTTCTACAAGATCGGTTATCAGCTCGCTTATGCCGGCGGATTGCCGCTCGCCCGTCAACTCGCAAGCGCCGGAAAGAAGGTTTTCGTCGATCTCAAACTGCACGATATCGGCAATACCGTTGCGCGCGGCGTCGAAAGTGTCGCCACACTCGGCGCCACCTTCCTGACGGTCCATGCCTATCCGCAGACCATGAAAGCTGCCGTCGAAGGACGCGAGGGCTCGAACCTCAGGATTCTCGCGGTCACCGTGCTGACATCCTATGACGACGGCGATCTTCATGCCGCGGGCTATCGCCTCAACGTGTCCGATCTGGTGGAAGCGCGCGCCCAGCAGGCGCAGGTGCTCGGCGTCGACGGCCTGGTATGCTCGCCGCAAGAGGCGGCGGCCCTGCACAAGATCGTCGGTCACCAGATGGTTCTGGTGACGCCGGGCATCCGGCCGGCGGGCTCTGCCACCGGCGACCAGAAGCGCATCATGACGCCGGCACGGGCGATTGCCGCCGGCGCGGATTATCTGGTGGTCGGACGGCCGATCACCGAAGCTGCCGACCCCAAGGGAGCCGCGGATGCCGTTCAGGCGGAAATCGCGCAGGCGCTTACTTAACAAAAGGAGGAACGCAAGATGGCAAAAGGCTACTGGATCGCACGCGTCGACGTTCACGATGAGGAGGGCTACAAGGCCTATGCGGCAAACAACCCGGCGATCTTCAAGAAATTTGGCGGGAAGTATGTCGCCCGCGGCGGCAAGGTCACTGGCCTCGAGGGTCAAAGCCGCTCGCGCAACGTGGTGATCGAATTCGAGAGCTACGAGAAGGCGCTGGCCTGCTATCAGTCACCGGAATACCAGGCCAACATCAAGCTGCGGCTGCCGCATTCGAACGCCGATCTTATCGTCGTGGAAGGCTACGACGGCCCGCAGCCGTAGAAACCGAAGGTCCATCGGTTGCCGGAACGGCCTGCTCCCGCTATAGGGCGTGAGGAGGTGAGCCATGGCCGATATGCGATTGATCGTTGCGGGGGCAGGCGGCCGGATGGGCCGTGCCTTGACGCGCGTCATTTCGGAGACGCCCGGGGCGGTCGTGACCGGCGCGCTCGAAGCGCCCGGCTCGGAACTGCTGGGCAAGGATGCCGGCGTGCTCGCAGGCCTGCCCGCCAACGGCGTTCAGCTCTCGGCTGATTTATGGGCGCTGTCGGCGAATGCGGACGGCATTCTGGATTTCACCGTGCCCGGCGCGACCATCGCCAATGTCGCGATCGCCGCCGAACGCGGCCTGGTTCACATCGTCGGAACGACGGGGCTGTCCGCCTCCGACATGGCTGTCATCAAGAGCGTGACGTCCCGCGCGGTCGTCGTGCAGTCCGGCAATATGAGTCTCGGCGTCAATCTGCTCGCCGCTTTGGCGAAGCGGGTCGCGCAGTCGCTGGACGAAAGTTTCGATATTGAAATCGTGGAAATGCACCACAGGGCCAAGATCGATGCGCCGTCGGGAACCGCGTTCCTGCTTGGCGAAGCCGCCGCCGCCGGCCGCGGCGTCGACCTCCACACCCGCTCGGCGCGGGGCCGCGACGGTATGACCGGCGCGCGGCGTTCAGGCGATATCGGTTTTGCTTCCCTGCGCGGCGGCTCAGTCACCGGCGATCACAGCGTGATTTTCGCGGGTCCCATGGAGCGCATCGAACTGACGCACCGGGCCGAAGATCGGACCATGTTCGCGCAAGGTGCCGTGAAAGCCGCATTGTGGGCGCGCGGCAAGCAGCCGGGTTTTTACACGATGACCGACGTGCTGGGCTTGACCGACTTCTAAACAACCAATCGAAATCGAAAACGGAATTTTGGGAATGAGCGACCGTCTTCTTGTGCTTGTGCGTCACGGCCAGAGCGATTGGAACCTGAAAAATCTCTTCACCGGCTGGAAGGATCCTGACCTGTCCCCGCAGGGCGTCGCGGAGGCCAAGGAGGCCGGACGCAAACTCAAGGCGCAAGGTTTGTCGTTCGATGTCGCCTTCACCTCGGTGCTCACACGGGCGCAGCACACGCTCGATTTGATGCTCGCAGGGATCGGCCAGAGCGGGCTGCCGACCAAAAAGGATCTCGCGCTCAATGAACGCGATTATGGCGATCTCTCCGGCCTCAACAAGGACGACGCCCGCAAGAAATGGGGCGAAGATCAGGTGCTGATCTGGCGGCGCTCCTATGATGTGCCGCCGCCCGGCGGCGAAAGCCTGAAGGACACGCTGGCGCGCGCGCTGCCTTATTACGTCCAGGAGATTTTGCCGGGCGTGTTGCGCGGCGAACGCACGCTGGTTGCCGCCCACGGCAATTCGCTGCGCGCGCTGATCATGGTGCTGGAGAAGTTGACGCCGGAGCAGATCTTGAAGCGCGAACTCGCGACCGGCGCGCCCGTGATCTACCGGCTCAATGCGGACTCCACCGTCGCATCGAAGCTCGATCTGGCGGCGTGAGCGGCGAAATCGAAATCTCCATCCTCGAGGCGCCGGTTTCGGACAGCGCGCTCGATCAACTCGCCTCCGTGCTGGTCGACTGCGTCGAAGGCGGCGCCAGTGTCAGTTTCATGTCGCCGTTCGGGCATGACGAGGCGGTCGTCTTCTTCCGTAAGGTCGCAAGCTCGGTGGCGGCAGGCGATACCGTGCTGCTGTCCGCAAAGCTCGACGGCAAGATCGTTGGCACCGTTCAGCTCGGGCTCGATACGCCGCCCAACCAGCCGCATCGCGCGGACCTGAAGAAAATGCTGGTGCATCGCTCGGCGCGCGGCCGCGGCATCGGAGCTGCGTTGATGGCGCGGGTGGAAGACGAGGCGAGACGGCTTGGCCGCTGGTTATTGGTGCTCGACACCGTCCCCGGCGAAAACGGTTACCGGCTCTACCGGCGGGCAGGTTGGACCGAAAGCGGCATCATTCCGGATTACGCGATGTTTCCGGATGGAAGGCTGTGCGACACCGCGTTGTTCTGGAAGCGGCTGGATCGGTGATTCCTCCTGCTTACGGCGCAAGCCGTTGCAGGAGTTCATGCGCAAACACCGAAAGCGAATCGTCGCGGGCTCCCATCACGAGGATGCGATCGCCGGGACGGGCCAGCTTCACCAGACTGTCGCCGCAAGCGCTGCGATCCGCAAAGGCCAGAGCATTTCGGCCGCGCCGCTCGATCTCGCCGACGAGTTCACGGCTACCGACGCTGCGGTCGACCGTGCCGCCGAAATAGACCGGCTCGGGCATGACCAGAACATCGTCAGCATGCAGGCCGTTGGCAAAGCAGTCTACCAACGCGTCTTTCATCAAACGTATAGGGCCGTAGCCATGCGGCTGGAACATCAGCAGCAGGCGGCCGGGAAACGCGTGCATGGTCTCCAACGTGGCCGATATCTTGTCGGGATTGTGCGCGAAGTCGTCGATGACGGTTATTCCGTTGACGGTACCAACAACCTCAAGCCGCCGGCGGATGCCGCTGAATTCACCTAGATAGAGCGCGGCATCTGCGAGCGTCACGCCGCATGCTTTCGCGGCGCAGAGCGCGGCGAGCGCGTTGGCAGCGTTGTGCAGCCCTGGCACTTTCAGCTTAACCTCGACGACTTCATCGGTGTCGCGCGCCTTGACGCGGAAGGCGATCCCGGTTGGTGAAGGGACCGGCGATGAGGCGAGGAGATCGGCTCGCGCATCGCTCAGGCTGTAGGTCACGGTCTGGCCCGGCTTCAGATCGGGCACCAGCGCTGCGGTTTCCGGATTGTCGAGATTCAGCACTACCGTCTCGGCGTTGGCGCTGAAGTCGCGGAACAGGCTGCGCAGTTCGTCCATCGATTTATGGTCTAACGAGATGTTGTTCACGACCGCGATGCGCGGTTCAAAAAACGCAATCGAGCCGTCGCTCTCGTCCACCTCACTCACGAACGTCTCGCCGTCGCCGATCCTGGCGCTGGCGAACGGGGTGTCCGCGGCGACGAAATTATTCATGTCGGCGCCGTTCATGATCGTTGGGCTCTTTCCGGCGCGATGCAGAATCCAGCCGATCATGCCGACGGTGGTGGATTTTCCGCTGGTGCCGGCGACGCCAATGCCCAAGGTGGCAGCATTGAAGAGGTCGGCAAGAAGCCTCGCACGGGTGGTAACGGCGGCGCCGGCGCGCCGCGCGGCTTGCACATCGGGGATCGTTTCCTCGACTGCCGCCGATGTGACCAGGATCTGACCGGCGCGACGGATGCCGCTGCCATCCTGCGGATGGAGCGAGACGCCATTTTCACGCAGAAAATCGAATCTTTCGGTGTTGCGTCCCTGATCGAGCGCGCGGTCGGACCCCTCGACCCGCCCGCCCTTGGCCTGGATGATCAGAGCGAGGGGGGTCATGCCACTACCGCCAACGCCGCAAAAAAAGTAATCTCCAGGCAAGGACATCGGTAGAATCTACAAGCGTTGCCGATCAAGTGCAACGCGCGCGGGGCGGCAGGGATGAGCAAGGAGAAGTGTCGGATCGGCGTTGTCGCGCCGGCTTCGCGAATGTCTGTGGAGGTCGCCGAAAGAGTGCAGGCGTTGGCCGGATCGCTGTATCCGGAGGGGCGGCTTGAGATTTTCTTCCATCCCCAGTGCTTTGCTTCGCACGGACATTTCGCCGGCGACGACGAAACGCGCGCACAGGCCTTCCTCGACATCGCCAATGACGAAAGTTACGACGCGGTGTGGTTCGCGCGCGGCGGTTACGGCTCCTGCCGCGTGGTGGAGGCCGTCATGTCCGGATTGACGCGACCGTCCAGACGGAAAACCTATTTGGGCTACAGCGACGGGGGTATGTTGCTTGCGGCGCTCTATCGCACCGGCTTCAATTCGGTGGCGCATGGTCCGGTGGTGCAGGACATCGTCCGGGACGGCGGCGACGCAGCGATCGGGCGGGCGCTCGCCTGGATCATCGATCGTGCACCCGACGCGTTGGAGCCAGCGGTCCGTCGCTCGAACAAGACGGCGGCATTCAACATGACGATCCTCAGCCACTTGCTCGGAACGCCGCTGCAGCCGGACCTCGACGGTCACGTGCTCATGCTGGAGGAGGTGTCGGAGGCGATGTACCGGATCGACAGGTCGCTATTTCACATCACCGGCAATCCCGGGATCAGGCGGGTGGCCGGCATCATGCTGGGCCGCTGCAGCGACATCACGCCGAACGATCCGGATTTTGGCATGAACGAAGAGGAGATCGCCCGCCACTGGTGCCAACGATCCGGCATTCCCTGGTTGGGCCGTGCAGATATCGGGCACGACGCCGGCAACAAGGTCGTGCCATTCGGGCGCAGCCGGTTCGGGAGCAGCGTGTGAGCTTGCATGCGCCGGAGCATTTTCCGGCGTGCTTACGAGTTAGTGCAGCCCGACCTGTCCGGCTTCCCAGCCCAGCATCGCCTGTTTCCGGGTGATGCCCCAGTGATAGCCGGTCAGCGCGCCGCCTTTGCCGAGGGCGCGATGGCAGGGCACCACGAACGATACCGGATTGCGGCCGATGGCCGCGCCGACCGCACGCGACGCCTTGGGGTTTTTGATCTTGTTGGCGATATCGGAGTAGCAGACCGCGCGGCCCATCGGAATTTTCAGCAGCGTCTCCCACACCCGCACTTCGAAATCGGTGCCGATCAAGACCACGCGCAGCGGCTGGTCCGCCCGCCACATTTTCGTGTCGAAGATGCGTTGCGCGAGACCCGCGGTGCCGTCGCGGTCTTCGACATAGGTCGCGTTCGGCCAGCGCCGCTTCATGTCGGCGAATGATGCTTGCTCCTCGCCGGGATCGGCGAAGGCGAGACCGGCCAGCCCACGGCCGCTCGCAATCACGATCGCGGTGCCGAATGGCGAGGGGTGGAATCCGTAACGCAGGGTCATGCCGGCGCCGCCGTTCTTCCATTCGCCCGGCGACATCGCCTCATGGGTGACGAACAGATCGTGCAGCCGGCCCGGACCCGAGAGGCCGGAGTCGAGCGCGGCATCGAGCACGCTGGCAGAGTCGCGCAGCAGGCCTTTGGCGTGATCGAGGGTGAGCGCCTGCATGAAAGCCTTTGGCGTCAGCCCGGCCCAGCGGCGGAACAGATGGTGGAGTTCATCCGGCGTGACGCTGGCGGCTTCCGCCATCGCTTCGATGGTCGGCTGCGCGCGCCAGTGTTCCGAGATGAAGGCGATAGCGCGGCGCACCGAGTCATAATCGCGCAGCGCGGCGTTCTGGGGGCCCGGTTTGGTCAGGCGCTGGTCATTTATGGCGAGTGTCATCATGGCATCTGATGTAGGGCGGATGCGAGCTTCAAACCACCCGATTCCCGACTACAGGGGATTGTAGGTTATGCCTCGTTTGGCAGACTGCAGTGCGGCCAGTAAGGCTTTGGCAAAGCTAGCTTTTTCGTCCGGTCCGAGAAAGCTGCCGATGGAGACGCGTCGTCCCCTCGAGACCAGATAAAGCCGCTCGATCCCGAATTCGGCGTGCGTCTTCTGGTCGAGCTGCACCCAGAGCGGATTGAGCACCCATTCCATGACATGGCCGCGGTGGCTAACCCGGCGCACGCGCAACTCCGATGGTGTCACCGAGATTTCCTCGAAAGCTCTGGCGCTGCGGAAATTGATCCGGAATGCCCAGTAGATCACCAGCACGTCGAGCCCGAAAAAGCCGAACACCGGCCAGGCGCCGATCCACCAGAACACAACACCAGCGGCAAAGCTTATCACGGTGATAAACGTCATCAGCACCAGAAATCCGGTGCGATTGAGCGAGCGATGCGGCGTCAGCCGCGCCGAAAACAGCTCTGGCTGATCAAGTTCAGGATCAAAGTCGTTGCTTGCTGTCATGGCGTGTCAGTATACCCGGATCATGGCCAAAATCATCCGCCCCAAGAGCGCTAAAGAAACCCGCGCTAAAGAAACCCGCGCCAAAAAATCCGCCGCTCGACCTGCACCCCAAAAGCCTGCAGAGAAACCGGCGAAGAAGGCTGCCAAACCGGCTTCCGGCCGCCTGGCGAAAAAATCAGCCAAGCCAAAACCGTGGACCGCGGCCGAGGTCCATGAAGCGTTCAGCCGTTTTCGCAAAGCCAATCCCGAGCCGAAGGGCGAGCTCGAACATCTCAATCCCTACACGCTGCTGGTGGCCGTGGTGTTGTCGGCGCAGGCGACCGACGCCGGCGTCAACCGCGCGACCCGCGCGCTGTTTGCGGTCGCCGATACGCCGGAAAAGATGCTGGCGCTCGGCGAGGATAAAGTGCGCGACTACATCAAGACCATCGGGCTCTATCGCAACAAGGCCAGGAACGTCATCGCTCTGTCGGAAAAACTGATCGCCGAATTCGGCGGCGAGGTGCCGCGCACCCGCGCCGAGATCGAGACGCTGCCTGGCGCCGGGCGCAAGACGGCAAACGTCGTGCTCAACATGGCCTATGGCGAACACACCATGGCCGTCGATACCCATGTATTTCGCGTGGGCAATCGCACGGGGCTCGCGCCCGGCAACACGCCGATCGAGGTCGAATTGGGATTAGAGAAGGTGATCCCGTCCGAGTTCATGCTGCACGCCCATCACTGGCTGATCCTGCATGGCCGCTATACCTGTCTGGCACGCAAGCCGCGCTGCGAGGTCTGCCTGATCAACGATCTCTGCCGCTGGCCAGAAAAGACGGTCTAATTTTTGTTTGGACGCGGTTGGCTTGGGCGCATGCCCATCCCTGAGATCTTCTCGCGCGTGCTTGTACACGAGCAAACCCGAGCATAGGCTGCATGACAAGGTCCGCAATCCAAGGGCCGTGAAAATAATGCCGGGAGGAAATCGTGCGATTGCAGCTTGCGCTCATTTCAGCTCTTGCCATCGCTTGCACAGGCGCGACTGCCGCGCATGCGCAAGTCTCCGACGACGTCGTCAGGATCGGCGTGCTCAACGATCAGTCCGGTCTCTATGCTGATTTGGGCGGACCGGGTTCGGTCGTAGCCGCCCGCATGGCGGTCGAGGATGCCGGCGGTTCGGTGCTCGGCAAGCCGGTCGAGATCGTGTTCGCCGATCACCAGAATAAATCCGATGTCGGCGCGGCTATCGCGCGGCAATGGTTCGATATCGGCAAGGTCGATATGGCGATCGGTTTCGACCACTCCGCCGTGGCGCTTGCTGTCGAGCAACTCGCGGCCGAGCGCAACAAGATCGCGATTGCAGGCGCCGTCGGCAGCACGGCCTTCACCGGCAAGTCGTGCACGGCGAACGAAGCATCCTGGATCTATGACAGCTATGCGCTCACCACGAGTTTGGCGAAAGCAACTGTCGCTGAAGGACGCGACACCTGGTTCTTCATCACGGTCGACTATGCGTTCGGCCATTCGCTCGAGGCCGATGCGACCGCCGCCGTGCAGGCCGCCGGAGGCAAAGTGCTCGGCAGCGTGCGTCACCCCCTGAATACGTCTGATTTCAGCTCCTACTTGCTGCAGGCGAAGGCGTCCGGCGCGAAGGTCATCGCCTTCGCCAATGGCGGCGGCGACATGGTCAACGCCATCAAACAGGCTAACGAGTTTGGGCTTACCAAAAATCAGACCACGGTCGCGCTGCTGATCTTTATCTCAGACGTTCACAGCATGGAGCTTCAGGCGGCCCAAGGGCTGAAATTCGTCACGGCTTTCTACTGGGATCGCAACGACGAAACCCGTGCCTGGTCGAAGCGTTTCTTTGCCAAGCATGGCCGGATGCCGACCATGCCGCAGGCCGCCGTCTATTCGGCGATACGCCATTATCTGACGGCGATCGCGGCTGCCGGCACCGACGAGGCCAAGGCCGTGCTGGCCAGGATGCGCGCGATGCCCGTGAATGATTTTTACGTGACGAACGGCCATTTGCGGGAAGACGGCCGCCTGGTGCACGACATGTATTTTGCCCAGGTGAAGACGCCGTCAGAGTCCGCCAAGCCGTGGGACTATTACAAGATACTCGGGACGATCCCGGGCGATCAGGCGTTCCGTTCGCTGGCGGACGGCGGCTGCCCGCTGGTGGCGCGTTGACGCTGCTCGTCTCCCGCCGAAAGCGCGGCCCGGCCGGCATGTCTGATCGGTGATCTTTGCCGGTGGTCCGAAAAGCCGGTCTGAGGCATGATCGCCCTCATGTTCCGTCCGGCATCCGGGAACGATGAGGGGATCGCCTTGAGCCAGCAGGATCAAACGACCGTCCCGCCACCGGCCCAGACTGCGGCGGCACCGTCCCAAACCGCTGCGGCGGTAGCCTCGGCTCGCGCAGCCGCGCATCAGCCATCCTCTCAAGCCCGCAAAGCGTGGGGCCGGCTTGCGCTTCCGCTGTTCGCGGTGCTGGCGGCATTTGTTTTCATTGCGCTGGCAACATTGCGTTGGGACGCCTGGGTCGGCAGCGCCGCGATCCAGACCACGAACGATGCTTATGTACGTGCCGAGCTGACGCGGCTGAGCAGCCGGGTTGCGGGTGAAGTTCTCGTTGTTGCCGTCAATGACTTTCAGCGCGTCAAGGCCGGCGATCTGCTGGTACAGATCGATCCGGCCGACTATCAGGCCCAGGTCGCACAAGCCGAGGCAAACGTTGCCGCTGCGCAGGCCGCCCTCGACAATCTGAACAATCAGGTCGAACTGCAATACGCCACCATCGCACAGGCCGAGGCGCAGCAGGTATCGGCGCTCGCGCAGGAAGTCGAGGCGCACCAGGAGCAGGAACGCCAGCAGTCGTTGTCGCAGACCGAAGCCGGCACAAGGCAGAAATTCGAGCAGGCGACCGCGGCCTATGCCAAGGCGCAGGCCGATGTTCGCGCCAGCCGCGCCGTGATCGCCGCGCAAAAGCATCAGCTGGAAGTGCTGTCGGGAACCAAGAAGCAGCGTTCCGCTGACGTGCTTGGTGCGCAGGCCGCGCTTTCCGCGGCGCGCCTGAAGCTCGGTTACACCAAGATCGTCGCACCATTCGACGGCGTTGTCGGCGAGCGACAGGTGCAGCCCGGCGACTACGTCAATATCGGCAGCAACCTCATCAATGTCGTGCCGCTGCCGAATGTTTATGTGATCGCCAATTACAAGGAAACCCAGCTGACGCGGGTGAGGCCCGGCCAGCCCGTCGACATCACCGTCGATAGTTTCGCCGGCGAGAAACTGCAGGGCCGCGTCGAGCGAATCGCGCCGGCCAGCGGGTCGCAATTTGCGCTGCTGCCGCCCGACAACGCCACCGGCAATTTCACCAAGGTGGTGCAGCGCATCCCGGTGCGCATTCGGCTCGACAAGGATCAGCCATTGCTCGAACGGTTGCTGCCGGGGATGTCCGTCGTCACCAACATCCGCACCGATGCGGCGGCGGTTAGCGGAAAATGACGGCGGAAAGTGACAGCGGCCGTGGCCCGCTTTCGCAAGGCGGCATCGCGCCTCGGCCGTTGTTCGCAGTTGTCGCCGTGTTGCTGGGCTCTTTTCTGGCAAACTTCGACAGCCGCCTGACCACGGTCGGATTGGCGGATTTGCGCGGCGCGTTTTCGCTCGGCTTCGATGAAGGCGCCTGGCTCTCGACGGCCGGAATAGGTTCGCAGATTTTCATCGCACCCGCGGTCGCGTGGCTTGCGACGGTTTTCGGCTTGCGCCGTGTGCTCGGCATTCCAAGCCTGGTCTATGCCCTCGTTTCGCTAGTGATTCCGTTCGTTCACGATTACACGACGCTGATCGTGCTGAGCGTCGTTCATGGCATGCTGCTAGGCACCTTCGTTCCCGCCACCTTGATGATCGTCTTTCGGAACCTGCCGATCAAATGGTGGCTGCCGGCGATCTCGATCTATGCGATCCGGGTCGGCTTCGCGCTCGATACCAGTCCCTCGCTGGTTGGCTTCTATGTCGATCATTGGGGATGGCAGTGGCTGTACTGGCAGGGCGTCGTCATCGCGCCGCTGATGGGCCTGATGGTTTATCTCGGCACGCCCAACGAGCCGGTCAATCGAACTCTGCTGTGCGATGCCGATTGGGGCGGGATGCTGCTGCTCGGCACGGCGGTCTCGATGATCTATGCCGGGCTCGACCAGGGCAATCGGCTCGATTGGCTGGAATCGGGCACGGTCATGGCGCTGTTGCTGGGCGGCGGCGTGCTGTTTATCGGCTTTCTGATCAACGAGGCATTGGTCCCCGAGCCCTGGGCCCACGTCAACGTGCTGTTCTCGCGCAATGTCGGGCTCGCGCTGGGCGTCATCTGGCTCTACACGATGACCAGTCTCTCCAATTCATCGCTGGTGCCGAACTTCCTCAGCGTGGTCGCCGAATTGCGGCCCGAACAAACCGGCGTGCTGTTGTTGACCTGGGGCGCCCTGCCGATGTTCGTGCTGGTGCCGATATCGATCTATCTGCTCAGGCATTTCGATCCCCGCACGGTGCTTGTCGTGGGATTCTCGGCCTTCGCGGCCGCCAATTTATGGGGAACGCAACTGTCCCACGACTGGGCACGGGAAGATTTCATCGGCATCGTCGTGCTGACGTCGATCGGACAGGCGTTCACGCTGCTGCCGATCATCATTACCCTTTTGTCCAACGCCGATTTTACCCGCGCAACTGCGTTAGCTGCCTATATTCAGATCGTGCGGCTCGGCGGCGCCGAGATCGGTATCTCCCTGATGGGAACCTGGCTCCGCGTCCGCGAACAGATCCATTCCAACTATCTCGGACAGCACGTCGAAAACGGCAGCGACAATGTCGTGCGCATGCTCAAGCAACTCTCGGATTTCTTTGCCAGCCACGGTACGGGAACAGCCCCGGCACGGGCGATTGGCACACTCGCGGCTCTCGTTCAACGCGAGGCCAACACACTCGCTTATATCGACGGCTTTTGGCTGTGCTTCTGGCTGGCGATGACAGCGCTCGGCGTCACGGCGCTGATCACGCGGGCGCCGCCGGGCCCGTTCACGCCGGCGCCGTTCGGCTTTGCCAAAGCCGTGCTGCGGCGATGCGGCGTGGCCGTGTCGTAAAAAGCCGACATCAAATTCACGCGCGATAATTCCTGCCGCGACATCGCGTGGTCGCGTTCAACTTATAGTGAATGTCGCCCTCACCTGCGGCGGATTCTCACCGAAATATTCGCATCGTCCCGCGGTTCATGTTGTTGGGGGCATCATAGCGTTTTCGAGCGAAGTGGATTCCGGTTCGCGTCAAGAAAACGCGTCAAAACAAAGACTAGAGCCCGGTTCTGATTTAATCAGAACCGATAAGGCTCTAGAGGCAGGGACTGCATTATGATCGATACGGCCGCGCTGGTTTCGCTGGCGACCTCGGTGCCACCACATCAATTTCACCAGGCGGAGATCCTCAAAACAGCGCGCAGTGTGATGGCTGAGCGCTATCCGGAGTTCGAATCGCTTTCCAGCCTGTTTGCCAACACCGGGATCCGCCATCGTTACGGCGTCAAACCGATGGAATGGTATACCGAGCGACGCGGCTGGCCCGAGCGCACACAGGCTTTCCTCGAAGGCGCGGAAATCCTGTTTATGGATGTCGCGCGCAAGGCGATGGCGCGTGCCGATCTCTCGGCTGCGGACATCGACACCGTCGTCACGGTGTGTTCGACCGGTATCGCCACGCCGACGCTCGAGGCGCGGGTCGCCGGCAAGCTCGGCTTTCGTGCGGATGTGTCGCGCGTTCCGGTGTTCGGCTTGGGATGCGCTGGCGGCGTGTCAGGCCTGTCGATCGCATCGCGGCTCGCGCAGGCGCGGCCCGGCACCAACGTGCTGCTGGTCGCGCTCGAACTCTGCACGCTCGCTGTGCGCCACGATGAATTGACCAAGGCCAATGTCGTTGCCGCCAGCCTGTTCGGCGACGGCGCCGCGGCGGTTATTCTACGCGCCGGAGACGGCGGCGCGACCCGGATCGAGGCGTGCGGCGAAAAACTCTGGCCCGATACGCTCGATATCATGGGATGGAGCGTCGATCCCGAAGGCTTCGGCGTCATCTTTCAGCGGACGATTCCCAGCTTCGTCGCCGAACATATGGGACCCGCGGTTGCCGAGGTGCTTTCCCGGATGGAGCTTTCGATGGACGATATCGGCCGCTTCATCTGTCATCCCGGCGGCACAAAAGTAATCATCGCCCTTGAGCATGCGCTGTCGCTCGATCAGGGCACGCTCGATCACGAACGCGAGGTCATCGCCGACTATGGCAACATGTCGGCACCGACGGTGCTCTTCGTGCTCGAACGCGCGCTTGCGCGAGGCCTGGCGCCGCGGTCGTTGTTGACGTCGCTCGGGCCCGGCTTCACCGCAAGCTGCGTCGCGCTGCGACACGCCGCGTGAGCTTCGCCTCGATCATTCTCGTGCTGGTGACGCTGCAGCGATTGGGCGAACTCGTCATCGCGCGCGCCAACACCAGAAAATTGCTGGGTCGAGGCGCGATCGAGGTTGGCGCAAACCATTATCCGTTGGTCGTGCTGGTGCACGCGGCGTGGCTGATCGCGCTGTGGATCTGGGGCCGCGATCAGGACGTCAATCTGGTGGCGTTAGCGGCCTTCGCCGTGCTGCAGGGCTTGCGGCTATGGGTCCTTGCAACGCTGGGGTCGCGATGGACCACGCGCATCATCGTGCTGCCGGGCGAGCCGCTGGTTGCATCGGGTCCCTATAGATATCTGTCGCATCCGAACTATGCCGTGGTGGCCGGAGAGATCGCGTTGCTTCCGCTCGCGTTGCATCTGCCCCTGCTTGCGCTGGTGTTTACGGCGCTGAACGCTGCGGTGCTCGTGATCCGGGTCCGCGCCGAAGCACGCGGGCTTTCCGTCGTCGGCGGAACGCCCGCGCGCACGGCTTCATGAACGGCCGGCAAGAACAGCCGCAAGAACACCCGGACGCCCCGGCGGCGAAGACCTGGGTTGGCTTCCTGTTGATGTGCCTCGGCATGTTCATGGCCATCCTCGACATTCAGGTCGTGGTGACTTCGCTGCCTACGATCCAGCTCGAACTCGCCATCTCTCCCGATGCGATGAGCTGGATCCAGACGGCCTATCTGATCGCCGAGGTGATCGCGATTCCGCTGACCGGCCTGTTCACGCGCGTTCTGACGTTGCGGTGGCTGTTCGCGTTAGGCGTCGCACTCTTCACCGCCGCATCGATCGGCTGCGCCTTCAGCGGCAATTTCGCCGTGCTGCTTGTGTTTCGCGTGGTGCAGGGGTTTTCCGGGGGCGTGCTGATTCCTGCGGTGTTCTCGGCGGTGTTCCTGCTGTTTCCGTCCCGGCTTCACGCGATTGCCACCACGGTCGGCGGCGTGGTCGCGGTGCTGGCGCCGACCGTCGGTCCCATCGTCGGCGGCTGGATCACGGACAATTGGTCGTGGCCGTGGTTGTTCTTGATCAACGTCATCCCGGGGCTGATCGCGGCCTCGGTGACGCCCTTCCTGCTGCCGCGCCAGAACATCAATCTGGGCGAACTTGCCAAGCTGGATCTGCACGCGCTCGCGCTATTGGCTGCGGGCCTAGCCGGTCTCGAGATCGGATTGAAGGAAGCGCCGCATCGCGGCTGGATGTCGCCGACCTGCATCGCGTTGCTGTTGGGCAGCGCGGTCGTCATGACTTTGTTCATCCGCCGCTCGCTGCGCACGGCGCATCCGGTTGTGCAGCTCTCGACGCTGAAGCGGCGCTCCTTTGCGGCCGGCTGCGCTTTGAGCTTTTGCCTTGGCGTCGGCCTGTTCGGCTCGGTCTATCTGATGCCGGTGTTCCTCGCCTTTGTGCGCCGGCACGATGCCTTCGAGATCGGCACGATCATGCTGGTGACAGGCGTAGCACAGCTCATCGCAGCGCCTGTTGCGGCGATCCTGGAAAGCCGGGTCGGCGCGCGCTGGCTGACCGGAATGGGCTTTGCCCTGTTTGCGCTGGGGCTCGGCTGGAGCGGCCTGCAGCCGCGCACCGCCGACTTCGACGAGATGTTCTGGCCGCAAATCATACGCGGTGTCGCCATCATGTTCTGCCTGCTGCCGCCGACGCGTATCGCGCTGGGCACGTTGCCGGAAGCGGAGGTCGCCGACGCCAGCGGTTTGTTCAATTTGATGCGGAATCTCGGCGGCGCCATCGGCATCGCGCTGATCGATACTATCCTGTATGGCCGTAGCCCGATCTACGCCGAAGAGTTTCGGCTGCGCCTGTTGTCGGGGGACATCAGCGCAGCCAGGGCGATCGGGCTCGATCCGGCGTTGCTCGCCAACCGGCCGCCGGGTCCGCCCGATGACGCCACCATCGCTCTGGTGCGGCCGATCGTCGAGAAGGCTTCGCTGGCACTGAGCGTCAACGACGCTTGGGCGATGCTAGCCTGCGTGGCGATCGTGGGACTGTTGCTGGTGCCGTTCGCGCGCGACCGCTTTGAAGTTAGGCCGTAGGGACGCTGGTCCGGCGCGCAGGCTCGATCAGTTCCGGCCGCGGACCCGATAGCCGCTTGTGCATGTGGACCATGAAGGCCATGCCGAACAAAGGCGTCGCCAGATTGACGATCGGGATCGACACGAAGGCCGCGATGAACAGCCCCGCGGTGAATACCGTCGCGGCATTTTCCTTGCGCATCGCCTTGGCTTCCGCCGGTGGGCGGAAACGCATCGCGGCAAGCTCGAAATATTCACGGCCGAGCAACCAGGCAGTGGCGAGGAAGAAGATCAGGAAGCCTGCGCCCGCGAACAGCACGAAGGGTAGCGCGACCAAATAGACCAGCATCGTCAGCAGCGCGGTCTTGATGCCCTCGGGGATCGCGACGCCCAGCGGTAGCGCGGTGCCGGGCCGTTCCGCCGGATAATGTTCGCGCTCGACATGGTCGGCGACGTCGTCGACGAACACGCTGGCGACCAGCGAGGTGATTGCGGGCATCAGGAAAATACCGCCGAGCACGACGCCAAGCCCGGCTGCGATCGAGACGATCCAGGCGAGGATATTGAGCGGCGTATGAAAGCCCGGGCCGAGCATGCCTTCGGCCCAGCCTTCGCCATATTCGGCGAACCAGCTCAACAGCCGTTGCAATCCGACCGCCAGCACCGTGATCAGCACGAGCGCCAGCCCAATCGAGCGCCACAGAATGTGACGCATCGGCGGCGACAGGATTTGCGAAATCGCCTTGACGGCGGCGTCCAGCATGGGGGTCTCACCTCTCACGAAAACTCTCGCGAGAGGTAGAGATGCAGGCGGGCTTCGGCAAGACCCTGCCGTGTCAGGCGTCGAGCGGCTTGCCGCGAACGGCCGGGCCAAAGAGCGCGATTGCGACGATAACGATGACCATCGCCGTCGTGATCAGCCCGAACACGCCGCCGACGCCGCCCTCGCGCAGCACATAGGCGACGATGAAGCCCGAGAACATCGCGCTGAGCCGGCTCATCGAATAGACGAGGCCCGCGGCGCGGGCGCGGATCGCGGTCGGGAATACCTCGGTCTGGTAGGCGTGATAGGCGTAGGACATCGTCATGTTCGCCGCCGTCAGCAGCACGCCGCTCAGGATCAGCAGCGCAGGCTCGGTCAATTGCGAGAATGCCATCCCGAAGACGATGATCGCCGCGCACGCGCCGCAGATGATCCATTTGCGTTCGAGCTTGTCCGCAAAGCTCGCGGCCAGCAGCGGCGCGATCGGATAGGCGAACGCGACGATGAAGGAATATTGCAGGCTCCTCGTGACGGTGATGCCTTTTTCGACCAGCAGCGTCGGCACCCAATTGGCAAAACCGTAGAAGCCAAAGGCCTGGCAGAAGTTGAACACCATGAACAGCACGACGAGCGATCGATAGGGTGGCCTGAAAAGCGCGGAAAAATCGGCCTTTTTCGGTGGCCGCGCAGGGGCCGCGGCGGGCGGCGCCTTGGGGCGCGACGATGAAGCGCTCACTGAAGCTTCCAGCCTTCGCATTATCTTGTCTGCCTCGTCGCCCCTGCCATGGCGTGCCAGCCAGAGCGGACTTTCCGGAACGTAAAGCCGCAGCACCCAGATCACCATGCTGCCGGCCGCGCCGATCAAAACCACCCAGCGCCAGCCATCGATGCCGTAGGGCGATAGCGGCACCAGCCACCATGACAAGAACGCGACGATCGGGACGGCGATAAACATCACGGCCTGATTGACCGCAAAGGCGCGGCCGCGCATCCAGCTTGGCACCAGTTCGGTGATATAGGCGTCGATGGTAATGATCTCGACGCCGATGCCGATGCCGGCGATGAAGCGCCACAACAGCAGACCGCCGGAAGTGGTCTGGCACGCCATCACGACGGAGGCTGCCGTATAGCCCAGCAACGCAAAGGTGAAGATCGAGCGCCGTCCAAACCGGTCGGCCAGAAACCCCAGGAAGAACGTGCCGACGAACAATCCGGCAAAGGTCGCCGCCACGAAGGCGCCGATGCCGGAAAAGCCGAAAAAGGCTTGCGTGGTCGTGGTCAGCAATCCCGAGTGGTTCAACCCCGGCGCGATATAGCCGGTGAAGAACAGATCATAGATTTCGAAGCAGCCACCGAGCGAGAGCAGGATGACCAGCCGCCACACATAGGACGACGCGGGCAGGCTTTCGAGCCGCCGCGATATCTCGTCCACACCGCCGGTACCGGCAGTAAAACCGGTTCCGGCGTCGATTTCGGCCGCGCTCATGATGTTCTCCCCCCAACCGGCAACCCGCTTTTGTGCGATGTCATTTCCCGGCTATCTTTTCAAGCTAGCAGCGTTGGCCATCCGCCTCCATGCATTTGCGTTATGCAACAGTGAATGCACCGTCCGGCAGATAATGTTTTCCCCAGAGGTCCCGAAGGCTTAATCTGGGTGACGAAAGACTTGACGCGTAAGGGAGAAAATAATGACCGGGACGGGACTGCCGCTTGACGGCGTGAGAGTCGTCGAGATGACCCACATGGTGATGGGTCCGACCTGCGGCATGATCCTGGCGCAGCTCGGCGCCGAGGTCATCAAGGTGGAGCCGCCGGTCGGCGACAAGACGCGCTCTCTCGGCGGCATGGGAACCTCCTTCTTCCCGCTGTTCAACCGCGGCAAAAAAAGCGTCGTGCTCGATTTTGCCAAGGCCGAAGATCGCGAGACCATGCATCGGCTGCTCGAAAGTGCCGACGTGTTCCTGGAAAATTTTCGCGATGGCCAGCTCGACAAACAGGGGCTCGGCCCCGAAGAATTGCGCCGCAAGCATCCGCATCTGATCGTCGCGGGCCATAAGGGGTTTTTGTCCGGCCCCTACGAGCATCGCCCGGCGCTCGATGAAGTCGTGCAGATGATGTCGGGGCTCGCCGCCATGACCGGCACACGTGAGAAACCGCAAAGGGTCGGCTCGTCCGCCAACGACATCATGGGCGGCATGTTCGGTGCGATCTCGATCCTGGCGGCGCTCTACCAGAAGCGCGGCGGCAAAAAGGACGGCGCCGATATCCGCATCGGCCTGTTCGAGAACTGCCTGTTCCTGGTTGCGCAGCATATGGTCGAATATGAAATGACCGGCAGGAAACCCCGCTCGATGCCGGAGCGCGAGCATGCGTGGCCGATCTACGATATTTTCGACACCGCCGGCGGCGACCGCATCTTCATCGGCGTCGTCACCGAGGGCCATTGGTGGAGCTTCTGCAAGGAATTCGGCTTGAAGGAATTTGCCGACGATCCGAGCTTGCGCAACACCACGGACCGCATTCTGGCGCGGGCGCGGATTATTCCGCGCGTGGCCGAAGTAATCAGGAGCTGGAACATCGCCGATCTGTCGGCCAAGCTGGATGAGCTGAACATCTGCTTCTCGCCGATCAACCGCCCCGAAGATCTGCTTAACGACCCGCATGTGTTGCGGCCCGGCGGGCTGGTGCAGAATTTCAACGCCGATGGCGCGCCGTTCCGCGTTCCCGCGTTGCCTGTCGAATGGAACGGCGGCAATATCGGCGAAGGGTTGAAGGTGCCGGTGCTCGGCGCCGACACCGAATCCGTTCGCGCCGAACTCGACGGCCAAAAGCTTTCTTCAACCGACAACGCTGCATGAGGCTGCCATGACCCGCGTCCAGGACGTCTATCCCGACAACAAAGTGATCCTGCGTGAAGTGGGCCTGCGCGACGGCCTGCAGCTCGTGAAGACATTCCCGTCGACGTCCGCCAAACAACGCTGGATCCGCGACGAATATGCCGCGGGCGTGCGGCATTTCGAGGTCGGCTCGTTCCTGCCTGCAAAGACCTTTCCGCAATTCGCCGATGTCCGGGATATCGTCGCGACCATCGCCTCGCTGCCGGGCGCCTACGGCATCGCGCTGGCGCTCAACGAGCGCGGCGTCAATGAGGCGCTGGCGTCAGGCGTGGCTGAAGTCGCGACCGTGGTCTCGGCGACCGAAGAGCACAGCCAGGCCAATGCCAACCGCTCCCGCGAATCGGCGATTGCCAACGTCAAGCGTCTCTGTGAATTGCGCGATGCGAGCAGCCACAAGCCGGTGGTCAATGCCGCGATCTCGATGGCGCTGGGCTGTTCGATCGTGGGGCCTGTCGATCCGAAGGAAGCGGTCCGGATCGCGGAAAAACTGTTCGAGGCCGGCGTCGACATGGTCGCCGTTGCCGATACCGTCGGTTATGCCGGGCCGAAACAGGTCGGCGAGCTCACCAAGGCTGTCGTAAAGATCGCGGGCTCGAAGCCGGTCTGCGTTCATCTCCACGACACGCGCGGCATGGGCATCGCGAACGCCTCGGCTGCGCTCGATGCCGGTGCGCGCGTGCTCGACGGCTCGCTGGGCGGTCTCGGCGGCTGCCCATTCGCGCCCGGCGCGACCGGCAATGTCGTGTTCGAGGACCTCGTGTTCCTGTGCGAGAGCAAGGGATTCGCGACCGGCATCGATATCGAAAAACTGGTCGCGGTGCGTGGAATCCTGAAATCGGAAATGCCGAATGAGACGCTCTATGGCGGCATGGCGCGCGCGGGATTGCCGTGCGGAACGGCGGCGAAAGCGGCGTGACTTGCTTCTCCCTCGCCCCGCGATTGCGGGGTGAGGTAAGAGTCAGTCGTGCTTGTGGGCGCGTTTCCTTGCTCGCGATTTCTTCTCCGCCGCGGTCGGGATCATCACCACGCGGCCATAGCGCACGCCGCGTTCGGCGATGATATGATCGGCAAAATGCCGGACCTCGCCGGATGAGCCCTTCAGCGCCGTCACCTCCATGCAACTGTCGTCGTCTAGATGGACATGTAGCGTCGCGAGCGACAGATCGTGATGGCCGTGGAAATTCTGCACCAGGCGTTTCGAGAGGTCCCGCGCGGCGTGATCGTAGACATAGACCAGCGCCGCCACGCATTGACCTGACGGCGCGGCCTCGGCGCTTTGCTGCAGCCCCGCCCGCGCGAGGTCGCGGATAACCTCCGACCTGTTCTGATAGCCGCGTTCTCTGGCTGCCGCGTCGATTTCGGCGAGCAAATCGTCTTCGATCGTGATGGTGATCCGTTGCATCCTGATTTCCGTCTTTCGCCAGTATGATATCTTTATTGTAACATCATACTTGGCTTGCTAACGTGACTGGCCGGGTTAGGTCGAACTGGTGCGGTCGCGCGCCGATTGTAGCAGTTATCATGCGAGGGCATGGGCGTTGCGTGTTGCCGCTTGGCGGATATTTTCCACGGCCGCATCGCTGCTTGCATTGACGCCACCGGCGGACGCGCAGATCGTCGCAGCGGTCGCACCCGGTCAGCTTCCCCCGGTCACCGTAACGTCGCCGGAGACGGCGCGGCAGCAGCGGATCAAGCCGCCGCGGCGTCAGGCGCGCAGCGCCCGAAATGCGGCTACCGTTCAAGCAAACCCGGCAGTCACTCCGGCGGCAAACGGTGTTACGTCCGGCTCCGCTTCCGGGCCCGCCAACCTTCAGCCCACCGCGGCCAGCGAGATTCGCTTTACCGGGCAGGAATTCAACGCGCGGCCTGCGTCGCGGGTCGGCGAGTTGCTCGAAATCGTGCCGGGGCTGATCGTGACCCAGCATTCCGGCGAGGGCAAAGCCAACCAATATTTTCTGCGCGGCTTCAATCTCGACCACGGCACGGACCTCGCCATCACCGTCGACGGCATGCCGGTCAATATGCCCACGCATGGCCACGGCCAAGGTTATGCCGATATCAACTTTCTGATTCCGGAGCTGGTGCAGTCCGTCAATGTCCGCAAAGGGCCTTACTATGCCGATAAGGGCGATTTCGCTTCCGCGGGCACCGTCGACATCGACTATGTCACCAAGCTCCCGAAGAACATCGCCGAGGTGACCTTTGGAAGTTTCGGCTATCAGCGTGCGCTGGCCGCGGGTTCGACGGCGGTCGGCGACGGCACGCTGCTCGCAGCCTTCGAGGCCAACAAATATAACGGACCGTGGGACGTGCCTGACAACGTCCGCAAGCTGAACGGTGTGCTGCGCTACAGCCAGGGCACCGCGACCGACGGGTTCACGCTGTCGGCGATGGCCTATTCCAACGGTTGGAATTCGACCGATCAGGTGGCGCAGCGCGCGATCGATCAAGGCGTGATCGGCCGGTTCGGTTCGCTCGACCCGACCGATGGCGGTATCTCAAGCCGCTTTTCGCTGTCGAGCAATTGGGCGCAATCGAGCGAGTACGGCCAGAGCAAGGTCAGTGCCTATGTGATCCGTTCGTCGCTAAACCTGTTCAACAATTTCACCTACTTCCTCGACGATCCCGTCAATGGCGATCAGTTCAGCCAGACCGACCGCCGCACGGTCTATGGGCTCAATGCCAGCCACGCCTTCGAAATGCGTCTCGCCGGTATCGAGACCCAAACTCGCTTCGGCTTGCAGACGCGCGGCGACGACATCCATGTCGGATTATTCAAGACGCTGCAGCGAGAGATACTCTCGACCGTCCGCGACGACAGCGTGAAGGAAGGCAATGTCGGCCTGTGGGCCGATACGACGGCGCGATGGAACGACTGGCTGCGTACCACGATTGGCCTGCGAGAGGACTATTTCGCCGGCCGCGTTGTCAGCGACACGCCGCAAAATTCCGGCCATGCGCAGGCGGCGATGACGAGTCCGAAGGCGGGAATTGTGTTGGGTCCCTGGTACAAGACTGAATTCTACGGCAATGCCGGTTACGGTCTGCACTCCAACGATATCAGGGGTGCGACGATCACGGTCGATCCCAACGACAAGGTGACGCCGCTCGATCGTGTGCCGCTGCTGGTGCGCTCCAAGGGGGCTGAGATCGGCATCCGCACCAAGGCGATCGAAGGTCTCACCAGTTCGCTTGCGCTGTTCGTGCTGAATTTCGACTCCGAATTGCTGTTCGTCGGTGACGCCGGCACCACCGAGCCGAGCCGGCCCAGCCGTCGCGTCGGTGTCGAGTGGACCAACCAGTACAAGGCGTTGCCGTGGATGACGCTGGATCTCGACCTCGCCTATACCCACGCCCGCTTCACCAATTTCGATCTCGTCGGTTATTTCATCCCCGGCGCGCCGGCGTGGATCGCCAGCGGCGGAGTGACGTTCGGTGGCGAGAGCGGCTGGTTCGGCGCGTTGCGCGCGCGCTATTTCGGTCCACGTCCGCTGATCGAGGACGACAGCGTCCGCTCGCAGCAATCGCTGATCTTCAATGCGCGCGCCGGCTACAAATTCGACAATGGCATGCGGTTGCAGCTTGACGTGCTCAATCTGTTCAACGCACAGACCAATCAGATCGAATATTATTATCTGTCACGATTGCCGGGCGAGCCGATCGGCGGCGTCGCGGATCGCCATGTTCATCCCGCCGAACCGCTGGCGGTGCGGCTGACGCTGGCGGCGAGATTCTAGTGTTATGTTTTACGCCGCGATTTCCGGCGTCTTCGCGCACGGCCTGGTGCGGCGCTCCGGGACATATTCGACGGCGAGGAAATGTTCCGACACGGTCACGCGCTCGACCATCGTGGTTTCCACGATCACCTCGGTCACTTCTGCAACCGGAAGCGGCGTCTCTTCGTTATTCTTTTCAGGAGCAAGCGGCGGCGATACCGTTTCTGGAAACACGCCGAATTCGCCCGCTACCTCCTGGAGCGGCTTCTGCTTGTCGGCCCAGTGCAGGGCTGTGTAGTCGAAGCCGTGCACGATGGTGGGTTTGACGACTTCGAAATAGGGCGAGATGTCGAAATCGCGCGGCATGTAGAGCGAGGAATCGCGGATATGGAGGATTTCACGCCGCGCCTTGCGGGAGGCCGCGCGGGTGATTTTAGGCAGGATCGGATAGCGCACGGCGTCGAATGCCTGTGCGATCAGTGCCGAGCAGATGATTTTTGTCGGATCGCCGGAACCGAAGGCAATCATGCGCCGCCGCCAGCGCTGCGGTATCGGCAGCGGGATCAGAAAGCGCATCAGATCGACGATGTTCTTGGTGTCGTAGCCGAAGCCGATCCGGTTGATGGCGTAGCGGCACACCGTGGTGCGGTCCTCGTAGGACAGGCCGACCGGACGGCAGACGCGGGTGTGATAGGGAAAATATTTCGACAGCGGCGCCGAGGTCACGCCTTCGCCGATATTGGCTTCGATCAGGACGTGGGGTTCGCCGTCGGGTTCCATCGCACCGTCGACGGTGCCGACATAGAGCGCGGCATGCGACCAGGTGGACTGCGTGAGGTATTTGATGATGCCGGAAATCCGGTTGTTGCCCTCCACCAGCAGCACATCGCCGGGCTCGATCACGCCGCGCAGATGCTCGGGATCGCTGGGCGTGAACGGCTCATAGCCCGGGACTTCCTTCTGCAGGTAGCCCGCGATCATTTGGCCGATGGTATCGAGCATTACGCCCATGAAATCCCCCCGCGGTTCTATGACCGCTTTGTGTTCCATTAGCATGGTCGCAAGCCATTTCAATTTAGTTCATGCGGGAAGCGCCTCAATCATGAATGATTTACCATGAGTGTTGCTGCATACCGTGAGATACGGCACAGTTCGCTAGCTGTTCTCTTTCTTTCAAGCTCCCGGAAACCATGACATGACAATGACCCGCCGCGATTTCCTGTCGGCGTCGGCGGCACTGGCGGTAACCCCGGTGCTCGGCGGGCGCGCAGGGGCCGCGCCGCTTCCGCGCGAGGCTGACATTGTCGTGATCGGCGCGGGCGCCGCCGGTGTTGCTGCGGCGCGGCGGATCATGGCGGCGAACCGCAAGGTGATCGTGGTCGAGGCCACAAACCAGATCGGCGGCCGCTGCCAGACAGACAGTTCGACCTTCGAGGTGCCGTTCGATCGTGGCGCCCGCTGGATGCACAATCCCGACACCAATCCGATGATCAAGCTTGCGCGCGCCGCGGGTCTTGAGATCACGACCGCGCCGTCGGGACAGAAAATCCGCATCGGCCGCCGCAACGCCCGTCCTGGCGAAACCGAAGAGTTTCTCGCGGCCTTGGTGCGCGCCAATCGAGCCATCGACGACGCCTCGCGCCGGCTCGATGTCTCCTGCGCCTCGGTGTTGCCGAAAGACCTCGGCGACTGGGCGGGTGCCGCGGAATTCGTGCTCGGCGCCAATTTTGCGGGCAAGGATCTGAAAGATCTCTCGGTCGGCGACAAGGCGCGCGCGCAGGATCGCAACACCGCGATCGCCTGCCGCCAGGGATTGGGCACGCTGATCGCAAAGCTCGGCGAACAAGTGCCGCTGTCGCTGTCGACGCCGGCCAATCGCATTTCCTGGGGCAGCCGCGACGTCACGGTGGAAACGCCCTCCGGCAAGATCGCCGCGCGCGCCGCTGTCATCACGGTGTCGAGCAATGTGCTGGCGGCGGGCAATATCAAATTCACGCCTGATATTCCCAAGCGAACGCTCGAGGCGGCGGGCAGACTGACCCTCGGCAGCTACGATCGTATCGCGCTGCAGATGCCCGGCAACCCGCTCGGGCTGTCGCGCGACGATGTCGTCATCGAGCAGAGCAATTCGACGCGGACGGCGTTGATGTATGCCAACATGGGTGGTTCGTCGCTGTGCACGATCGATGTCGCGGGCTCGTTCGGCCGCGATCTCTCAGCCCAGGGCGAGCGGGCGATGGTCGCGTTCGCAACTGAGTGGCTGACAAAATTGTTCGGCAGCGATGCCGCAAATGCCGTGAAGAAATCGAGCGCGACGCGCTGGGACGCCGCGCCCTTTGCGCTGGGGGCAATGTCGGCAGCCGGGCCGGGCGGGCAGGCTTCGCGAAAAATCCTGACCGAGCCGATCGGCTGCATGTACCTCGCCGGCGAAGCCACCCACGAAACGCTGTGGGGGACGATCGACGGTGCGTGGGAGAGCGGCGAGCGTGCGGCTGAAGCCGCGTTGCGGCGGATCGGCGCTCTCAAAGACAACGAACCGGCGCCGGCCCCGGCACGGGCGCCGAAGCGGCGCGCACCGTCGGCGAGCTCGCGGACCAATTGATGTCACGGCCCAAGGGACTACCCAAGGAACTACCCAAGGCGCTGATATCCTGGTCGAGCGGCAAAGACTCTGCCTTCGCGTTGCACGAGATCAGGCGCGCGGGCGAATTCGACGTCGTGGGCGCGCTGACCACGGTGACCGAAACGTTCGGCCGGGTGTCGATCCACGGCGTGCGGCAGGAAATCCTGCAGAAGCAATGCGAAGCTGCTGACTTGCCTCAGCACATCGTGCCGATCCCATATCCCTGTCCGAACGAGGTCTATGAGGCGCGGATGGGCGAGGCGGTGGCGCAAGCTGTTGCGGACGGTGTCACCCACATGATCTTTGGCGATCTGTTCCTGGCGGATATCCGCGCCTATCGCGAGCAAAAGCTCTCTGGGACCGGAATCACACCGGTGTTTCCGTTGTGGGATCGGCCAACGCCGGAATTGGCGCAGGCGATGATCGCAAGCGGGCTGGAAGCCTGGCTCGCAACCGTCGATATGAAGAAGCTGCCGGCGGAATTCGCGGGCCGAAAATTCGATGCGCAGTTGCTGGCCGATTTGCCCGCGGACGTCGATCCCTGCGGTGAGAATGGCGAGTTTCATACCTGCGTCGTGGCCGGGCCGATGTTTTCGCGCCGGCTCGCAGTGAGCACGGGTGAGCGCGTCGAGCGCGATGGCTACGCGTATTGCGATCTGATGCTAACCTAGCGCAGCACGCCATCCAGTGCGGGTAGGCCGACGACCACCGCCGTGGCGATCAGGGCATAGCAAATAGTACGGAACAGTTTCTCGCTGGCTTTGCCGAACAGCGACGCGCCGAACCAGACGCCCACCGCATAGACGGGACCGACCACGATTGCGAATTTGATCGCATCCATGGTGATCAACCCGGTCAGCGCATAGCTGACGACCGAAAAGAAATCTGACGCGCCGAAAAACAACAGGATGTTTGCGCGCGCAATGACGGGAGCGATGGGACGGCCCAGCCAATAGCCGACAATCGGTGGGCCGCCCGTTTGCGCCAGACCGCTGCAAAAACCTGACAGGCCGCCAATGCCGATCGAAAGCGCGGTGTGGTCCTTGCCGCGATAGCGCCAGCCGGAGAGCAGCAGCAACAACAGTGCAAATACGAATACGGAAATAATCCAGCGCGTCGTCACCGGCTCGAGCCGGCTGAGAAAGTACGTACCGATGGGAACGCCGATCAGGGCTCCGAACACGATGATCGCAGTGGCCTTGCGGTCGGCCTGTTTCCAGGCTTTCGGAATCAGCGGCGCGGCAGCGACGAAATCGATGATCAGCAGCAAGGCTGCAACGAGCCGCGGTCCCGCAACGCTGCTTGCCAGCGGCATGAAAATGAGAGCGGAGCCGAAGCCGGAAAACCCGCGCGCCGTTCCCGAAACAAAAGCGATCGCGCAGATCGCGATCGCGATATTGAGGCTGATATCCGTCGGGATGAGGCCGGCCAAGCTCATGATTTATTTCTTGAGCATGATGTTGCCCGAAAACCGCTCACACTTTTCGGGCATCATGCTCGATCAAGCGCGCAATGTGCCACCGGTCTTTTTCGTCACCTCGGCCACGATCTTCGCCGCCACCGCGTCGATCTCCTGATCGGTCAGCGTCTTCTCGCGCGGCTGGATCGTCACGGCGATTGCGACCGACTTCTTGTTGTCCTCGATGCCCTTGCCTTCGTAGACGTCGAACACGGTCACTGCAGTGATCAGCTTCTTGTCGACACCCTGCGCCGCGCGCACGATATCGCCGGCCTTGACGCCGCGATCGACGATAAAGGCAAAGTCGCGCGACACCGGCTGGAAGGCGGAGAGTTCGAGCATCGGCTTGGCGCGGGTCGGCTTCGCCTTGGCGTCGGGAATGCGGTCGAGAATTACTTCGAACGCGATCAGCGGGCCATCGGCGCCGAGCGCCCGCAGCGTGCGTGGATGCAGTTCGCCGAAGTATCCCAGCACGTTTTGCGGGCCGATCTGGATGGTGCCGGAACGGCCCGGATGCAGCCAGCTCGCTCCGCCGGACACGATCTGCAGCGCCTGCATCGGCGCGCCAGCCGCCGCGAGCACCGCAAATGCATCGGCCTTGGCGTCAAGCGCGTCGGTCATCGCCGAGCCGGACCAATGCCGTCCCATGCCTTTTGTGGAGGCAAAGCCGTGGCGAACGCCCGCGGCCGCCACCAGCTGGTTCTCGGGCTTGTCACCTTTGAACACCTGACCGACCTCGAACAAAGCGACATCCGACGAGCCACGATTCAAATTCGCCTGCGCCGCCGCGACGAGGCCGGGCAGCAGGCTCGGGCGCATGTCCGAGAGATCCGATGCGATCGGGTTGGCAAGCGCCAGCTCGGGCTGGCCGCCGCCGAACAATTCGGCCGCGGGTTTTGAAATGAACGACCACGTCACCGCTTCCACCATGCCGCGGGCGGCGAGTGCGCGCTTGGCGCGGCGGGTGCGGAGCTGGATCGGCGTGAGGATCGGCTTGCGCGGAGCGTCGCCGCGATCGAACGGCGTCATCGGCACCTTGTCGACGCCGACGATGCGTACGATCTCCTCGACGATATCGGCCTTCCCCTCGACGTCGGTACGCCAGGAGGGCACGGCGATCTTCACCACAGGTCCGCTGCCCGCCAGCATGAAGCCGAGATGGCCGAGAATGCGCCGCATTTCGACCAGCGGCACCTCGATCGCGGCGAGACGCTTGACCTCGGACAGCGGGAAATCGATCACGCGATCCGCGCCGAAGGGATTGCCGACGACGACATTCTCGGACGGCGTGCCGCCGCACATCTCCATCACGAGTCTGGTCGCGAGTTCGAGCCCGGGCACCATGAAGGCGGGATCGACGCCGCGCTCGAAGCGATAGCGGGCGTCCGAATTGATGCCGAGCTTGCGGCCGGTCTGGGCGATATTGATCTCGTTCCACAGCGCCAATTCGATCAGCACATCGGTGGTGTTTTCATCGCAGCCGGAGGCCTCGCCGCCCATGATGCCGGCGAGCGATTCGACACCGTGATCGTCCGCGATGACGCAGACGCCGCTGTCGAGCGTGTAGGTCCGGCCGTCGAGCGCCAGCAAGGTCTCGCCTTCGCGGGCGCGGCGTACGGTGAGATTGCCCGTCACTTTCTTCGCGTCGAACACATGCAGCGGCCGGGCGCGGTCGTAGGTCATGAAGTTGGTGATGTCGACCAGCGTATTGATCGGCCGCAGGCCGATCGAGGTCAGGCGCTTCTGCAGCCATTCCGGCGACGGGCCGTTCTTGACGCCGCGCACCAGCCGCAGCGCAAAGCCCGGGCACAGCTTGGCATCTTCGACCGTCACCTTCACCGGGCAGGGGAATTCGCCCTTGATCGGTTTGATTCCAGGGTCCTTGAACTTGCCCATGTCGGCCGCGGACAGATCGCGCGCGATGCCGTGCACGCCGGTGCAATCCTGCCGATTGGGCGTCAGATTGATTTCGATCACGGGATCGCCGAGCCCGGCCCATTGCGCGTAACCAGCGCCGATCGGCGCATCGGCCGGCAGCTCCATGATGCCGTCATGGTCTTCGGAAATCTGCAGTTCGGCCGCCGAGCACAACATGCCGCGGCTTTCGACGCCGCGGATAGTGCCGACGCCCAGCGTGATGTTCTTGCCGGGAATGTAAGTGCCGGGGGCTGAAAATACGCTGACGAGGCCCGCGCGCGCATTGGGCGCACCGCAGACCACCTGCACCGGCGCGCCGCCGTCGCCGGTATCGACCATGCAGACACGCAGCCGATCTGCATTCGGATGCTGCTCGGCCGAAATCACCCGCGCAATCGAAAACGGCGAAAGCTGCTTCGCCTTGTCCTCGATGTGCTCGACCTCAAGCCCGATCATGGTCAGCTTGTCGGTGAGTTTTTCCAACGGCTCGTCGGTGTCGAGATGTTCCTTCAGCCAGGAAAGCGTGAATTTCATGATCGTTGCTTCTCTTGTTCCCTCTCCCGCTTGCGGGGGAGGGCCAGGGTGGGGGCTCGCGCCGCGACGGCAGCGACTATTGTTTCAAGGACGCCGGCACGATTGGTCATGATGTCGTGATTGCCAAAGCGAAGAACCACGAAGCCTTGGGCTTCAATCACGGCCGAGCGCGCGGTGTCGGCCTGTTCTGCTTGATCAGAAAAATGTTGGCCGCCGTCCAGCTCGATCACCAACTTGGCGGCGTGGCACACGAAGTCGGCAACAAAGTTCTTGATGGGGACCTGGCGCCGAAAGCTGGCGCCGTTCAACCGGTGATCGCGTAGCTCAGACCAGAGTATTCGCTCTGCGTCGGTGGAGTTTTTCCGGAGTGCACGGGCGTTTGAGCGGAGCCTGGAAGATATTTTCCATGTTGGCTTTTTCTCATCCATTGAGACCTCCGATGCGGAGACACCCCCACCCCAACCCTCCCCCGCAAGCGGGAGAGGGGGTTCGACCGATCGCCAGGATGGAGGGTTCTTGCCCATGTGACCTAAGTTCGTTGCCCCGAACAAGATCCGTTCCCTCTCCCGCTTGCGGGGGAGGGTTAGGGTGGGGGCTCTCTCCGCAACGGCAGTCGCGAGATAGGGCAAAGCGGAGTCGTTCATGACGTTGGTTCCGCTTGCGCAAAAACGTCAACCAGCCTGAAACGCTCGCACATCAGCATCATGTCTTCGCTGAATCTGCCCATCCGTCCGAAATAATCGCGATGCGCCGATCGCCAGTAGGCGAGGCTGCGGTCGCCTTCGCCCTCTTCGTAAGCAAAGGCGGCGTCCACCTCGGTGTATCGGCGGTAGGTCACTTCGGTGGTCTCGATCACGCAACGCGGTTCGCCGCTTCCGTCGAGCACGATCCAGCGTTCGCCCGGCGTGGACGTGTTCGGTTCGTCTTCGGTCGAGCAGGTCGCGGTCTTCACGCCCTTCATGACAAGGTCGAGCAACTCGTCGGCAAGCGCCGGGCCGTCGCCGAACGCGAACGAACGCAGTCCCTGATATTTTGCAGGCACGGCACTCACGTACTCAATCCCCCCGCCAGGGTCGGGACGTCGAGCGGCTTGAAGCCGTAATGCGAGAGCCAGCGCACGTCGCTGTCGAACAGCTGCCTGAGATCGGACATGCCGTATTTCAGCATCGCGATGCGATCGATGCCCATGCCCCATGCAAAGCCCTGATAGACGTCGGGATCGATGCCGCAGGCGCGCAGCACGTTCGGATGCACCATGCCGCAGCCGAGAATCTCCAGCCAGTCCTCGCCCTCGCCGAAACGAATTTCGCCCTTGTCGCGCCGGCACTGGATGTCGACCTCGAGCGAGGGCTCCGTGAAAGGAAAGAACGACGGCCGGAATCGCATGTTGATGTGATCGACCTCGAAGAACGCCTTGCAGAACTCGTGCAAGATCCATTTGAGGTGGCCGAGATGAGAACCCTTGTCGATCACGAGGCCTTCGACCTGGTGGAACTGCGGCGTATGGGTCGCATCGGAATCGATGCGATAGGTCCGGCCGGGACAGACCACGCGGATCGGCGGCTTTTGGCTGAGCATCGTGCGCACCTGCACCGGCGAGGTGTGGGTGCGCAACAGCATGCGCGAATTGTCTTCCTTCGGATTGAAGAAGAACGTGTCGTGCATCTCCCGCGCCGGATGGCCTTCGGGGAAATTCAGCTTGGTGAAGTTGTAGTCGTCGGTCTCGATATCCGGACCTTCGGCGATCGCAAATCCCATGTCGGCGAAGATCGTCGTGAGCTCGTCCATCACCTGGCTGAGCGGATGGATGCGGCCCGCTTCGGCAACGGCGTCGCGCAGCGGCAGCGTGACGTCGATGGTCTCCGACGCGAGGCGGGCATCGAGCGCGGCCGATTTAAGGATGTCGCGGCGCGCGGTCAGCGCCTGCGTGACCGTGTCCTTGGCGAGGTTGATCGCGGCACCTTGCGTCTTGCGTTCGTCCGGCGACATCTTGCCGAGCGTGGCGAGCAGCGCGGAGATCGAGCCCTTCTTGCCGAGCGAGGCGACACGCACCGCTTCAAGGGCGGCCTCGTCGCCGGCGGCGGCGATCTGGCTCAGGATGGTCTGTTCGAGGGTTGCGAGGTCGGACACGGTCAAAATCTCTCCGCAAAAGGCCGCCGGTTGTCGCCGCTTGGGGGCCAAAACGTCAAGCAAAAAGCCTGTAACAGGCCCGTTACGTTTGAACCCTTATTTCGCGCGTTCTACCAAGGTGAGTTCGAGAAGGAGAACGCGATGCGTTTTGGACCCTGGACGGCCGTTCTGGCTGTCGTTTTATGGTTGGCCGCGGTTTCCGCGCGGGCCGAAGACTGTCCGGCCAAGACGATGCAGATGGATGACATCATCGTCGCGCTGAACGAGGCTCCGAGCTGCGACCGCGCCATGGAGATTTTCGCGGCCTGCGAGTTCGGCGCCAGCGGCGATGTCGGGCTTGGCGCTGTCGTCGAGAAGAAATGCGAAGGCGACTTTCTCAGTCGGCTGAAGGCGCCGCAGAAACGCGCCTATCAAGACCAGTTGAGCCGCTGCATTTACAAGTACCGGAACCAGTCCGGCACCATGTATCGCTCGTTCTCAGCGTTCTGCCGTGCCGAAGTCTCGCAACGCTATTCTCGCCGGGCATTGAAGGCTGCGGGCCCATCAAAGGCCCGCTAACGCCTCTGCCTCAGGCTGCGAGCGCAGCCTTGGCCTTTTCAGCGATCGCCTGGAACGCCGCCGGCTCGGCGATGGCGAGATCCGACAGCACCTTGCGGTCCACCGTGATGCCCGACTTCGCGAGGCCGTTGATAAAGACGCTGTAGGTCATGCCGAACGGGCGAACCGCGGCGTTGATGCGCTGGATCCAGAGCGCACGGAAGGTGCGCTTCTTCCGCTTGCGATCGCGGAAGGCATATTGCCCGGCCTTTTCAACAGCGGCCTTGGCGGCGCGAATGGTGTTCTTGCGGCGGCCGTAGAAACCCTTGGCGGCCTTGTAGACTTTCTTGTGCTTGGCGTGAGAGGTCACACCGCGTTTGACGCGAGACATGACTGTAATCCTTGAATTTATAAATCGGTGACGGGATCGCCGCGCGGGCGCGGCTCGGCTGTGACGGCGTGAACGCGATCAGGCGTTCGGCAAGAAGTATTTCTTGACGTTGTCGCCGTCGGTCTTGAACAGCACGCGGGTGCCGCGGAGCTGACGAATCTGCTTCTTCGTCCGCTTGATCATGCCGTGGCGCTTGCCGCGCTGGGCGTGCATCACTTTGCCGGTGGCAGTCACCTTGAAGCGCTTTTTAGCGCCTGACTTGGTCTTCAGCTTGGGCATTTGGCTCTCCTGTGGCCACAGAAAAATGCGCCCGAGGGGCGCTTTTGCGGCTTAAAATGCTCGTTAGAGCGTTGATAGTGCTCAGGTTTTCTCGAAAACGAAACAACCCGCACGGACATCGACACGGCAGCCCTTAATCAGCCGGGCGATGAAGGTCGGGCTTATGACAGACGAAAAGCAAATTGGCAACGATGAACCGCAGACCCGGGTGCGGTGACGTAAGGCTGTTGTCGCTAAAGTCCCGAGCCCGGAATAGGAAGCAAGATGAGCAATTTTGATCGATCGATGGCCCCATTCGCCGCCTTTCCCCGCCTGCGCTCCCTGCGCTGGCTGCCTGTGTTCGCCGCCCTGGCCGCGGTAGCGGCGCCAGGTACTGCCGACGCGGCCAGAAGGACCGGCGCCTATGACGGCACCTGGAACGTCGTTTTCGCTACCAAGCGGGGCAATTGCAGTTCCGGCTATAGCGTCCCGTTCACAGTACATGGCAGCCGGGTTTCATCCGCAGGCGGCGGCAGGGTTTCGGGTTCCATCAGTCGTGCCGGCGGCGTCGCCGTCGCCGTATCGGTCGGAGCTTCCAGGGCAAGCGGTGGCGGCCGGCTCGCCGGCAATAGCGGCGCGGGCTCGTGGAGCGGCATCATCACCGGCGACCGCTGCAGCGGCATCTGGCGGGCCACGCGAAGCTGATCGCGCAAAAAAGAAACCGGCCCGCCAGGTCACTCGACGGGCCGTTCGCAATTTCTGTATTTCGCTAATTCAATTTAGCGCGGCGCCAGCACCATCACCACCTGACGTCCTTCGAACCTGGCGTCCTGCTCGACCTTGGCGAACTCGGCGACGTCGGCCTTGACCTTGTCCAGGAGCTTGGTGCCGATCTCCTGGTGCGCCATTTCGCGGCCACGGTAGCGCAAGGTGATCTTGACCTTGTCGCCTTCCTCGAAGAACCGCTGCATCGCGCGCATCTTCACGTCGTAATCGTGATCGTCGATCATCGGCCGGAGTTTGATCTCCTTGATCTCGACGACCTTCTGCTTCTTGCGGGCTTCGGCGGCTTTCTTCTGCGCGGAGTATTTGAACTTCCCGTAGTCCATGATCTTGCAAACGGGAGGATTATTGTTCGGCGAAATCTCGACCAGATCCATGCCCGCTTCGAGGGCCATCTTGACGGCCACCACGGTCTCGACCGTTCCATGGTTGGTGCCGTTCTGATCGATCAGCTGGATCTGCGCGTTGCGGATTTCATCATTGGTGCGCGGCCCGTCTTTGGTTGCGGCGGGCGGGGCTCTGTTGGGACGGCGAATGGGTAACTCTCCAAAGTTGTGAAGGAAGGCTATATTTTGAAGCAATACGCGGCGGCGAGCAAGCGAACTCGGTAACTGCACGCGAAAACCGTCAAATGCGAGGCATTTTGGTCACGCACGGCAAATATAGCGCAATGGCATGCTCCGCAAGGACAGACCGTCGGTCGTGTCCGTTGACCTATATTGCGCGCTCATCGACAAAGCGGCGGGCAAGAGTGACGAATCCATGACTGAAACCGCTGTAATCGAGCAGGAACCGGCCTTCATTTGGGTCGGCGAGGGTGATGGCAGGCGCAGGATCGCCGTGCGCGCCCGCGCAGGCGGCTCGCCCGGGCTGATCTGGCTCGGTGGGTTCAATTCCGACATGAAAGGTACCAAGGCGCTGGCGCTGGATGCGTGGGCCGCCGAGCATGGCCGCGGCTGCGTCCGGTTCGATTATTCCGGCCATGGTGAATCCGGCGGCGCGTTTATCGACGGCACCATCGGCCGCTGGCTGGAAGAGAGTGTCGCCGTCTACGAGCAGTTTTGCCGCGGCCCGCAGGTCGCGATCGGTTCCTCGATGGGTGGCTGGATGGCGCTTTTGCTGGCGCGCGAGATCGCCAGGCGAGCGAGCGACCAAGCGTCGCTGGCCGGGCTGGTGCTGATCGCGCCCGCGCCCGACTTTACCGAGCAATTGATGTGGAACGGCTTTTCGCCGGAGGTTCGCGAGGAGATCCAGACCAAGGGCGTGTGGATGCGGCCGTCGCAATATGACGACGGTGCGCCCTATCCGATCACGCGCGCGCTGATCGAGGAGGGCCGCAATCATTTGCTGCTCGGCAGCGCCATCGAGGTCGGTTGCCCGGTGCGCATTCTGCAAGGCGCGCAGGACCCGGATGTGCCCTGGCAGCACGCCTTCGCGCTGGCGCATCGGTTGCCCGCCGAGGACGTGGTGTTGACCATGATCCAGGACGGCGATCACCGCCTGTCGCGGGTGCAGGACATCGCGCGCATCATCGCGGCCGTGGCGGAGATCGGATAGACTGCTCGCGGGGAGAACCGCCAATGAAAACCGCCATGAACGCCACAGCTCTGCTCCGCGCTTTCTGCGATGCCGTCGAACAACATGATGGCAAGGCATTTGCCGATCTGTTCACGGAAGACGGCGTCTATCACGACGTGTTTTACGGTGCCTTCGCCGGCCGCGCCAAGATCGCCGAGATGATCGACGACTGGTTCTATCGCACCGCGACCGATTTCCGCTGGGACATGCACGCACCGGTCAGCGACGGCCACACGCTCTATGCGCGCTACACATTCAGCTATCGCTCGACGCTGCCGGAGGCCAAGGGAGCGCGGGCGATGTTCGAGGGCGTTGCGATCATGAAGCTGCGCGACGAAGGGATCGCGGAGTATCACGAGGTCGCCAACACCGCGCCGGGTTTCGTCGACATGAATTTTGCGCCCGAGCGGATTGCGAAGATCGTCGCAAAGCAGGGCGCGGCGCTAAAGGCGCGGCCGGAGATGGCGCGGCATTTGGTGGAGTGAACTCTTTCATCATTCTGAGATGTGCAATTGCACATCAAAGCTCGCGCTTCCGCGCGCCCGGGAATGACGATTGGAGAGTGTCGTAGCATCACCTCACGGCGGCGGCACGTCGGTCATCGGCTTGCGCTGCGCCAGCGCTGCCACCGTCGAGGTGCCGATCGGGCCTTTCTCGTCATAGAGCCAGCACTCGCCGACTGCGATGCCGTCGCTGGCGTGATGATTCACCACGTCGAAGCCGATCCACCGCGTCACCGGCAGGCGGTGCAGGTAGAGCGTGACGTCGCTGTTGATGTAGCCGAGCCCCTTGTCGCCGGCATTGGCAAACGGGCTCGCGAAATCCGCGCCGGTTGCGACATGGACGAAGGGTGACATCGGCACGCCCTCGACCAACTCGCGCACCTCGCTCATCCAAAGCCGCCGCGGGCCGAGTGAGCCCATCGCGCCGACAATGGGCCGCGTCGTCCATTTGCCGTTCATGCCGAGCCTGGGGTCGGTCGGCGCGGGGATCGTGTCGGGCAGCGGCGCGTCCCAGTTCGCCGGCGACCAGACGTTACCCGGCGCATTTTCCGTCCGGCGCAACAACTGGCAGGAAGCGCGCGCCATGCTGGTGCCGCCGGAAAAGAATTCGGCTTCGATGACCTTGATCCGCATGCCGTCGCGGACCAGCTTCGTGGTCACTTCGACAGGTGTGTGGATGTTCGGCAGTCGGAACATGTCCACCGTCAGCCGGGCCGGCACGAATTCGTCGGCGCCGTGGCGCTCCTCGATCACATGGGCCAGCAGGCCGATCACGACGCGGCCGTGCATCGAGTTCGGGTCCCACGGGCCGTTCGAGACGGGATTGGGGATGAAGGCGTCGCCGCGTCTGGCGAAGAAGGGCTGATTTGTCATGGCCGGCGACCATGGCGGAATCAGCGCGCCGAAATCAAGGGTGTGCCGCGCAATCCATCCATTCCGCGCGAACGGCCGCGTCGGTCTCGGAGACCCGGGCGCGCTTCGCCAATGCGGCGAAATCGTCGGGTGTTGCAACAATTGCGAGAGCGCCCACACCGCAGCACCGCGCACCAGCGGACTTGCGTCGTCAAGCAAGCGCTCGGCCGCTTGCACCAGCGACGCATCGTTGGAGTTGCCGATCGCGATCAGCACATTGCGAATGAAACGGTCGCGGCCGATGCGCTTGACCGGCGATTTTGCAAACAGCGCGCGGAACGCGCCATCGTCGAGCCCGGCGAGATCTGCGAGTGACGGTGCGCGCAATTCGGCGCGAGCGGAAAGTTTGGCCTCGCGTCCGGTTTGCGCAAACTTGTTCCACGGACAGACCGCGAGGCAATCGTCGCAGCCATAGATGCGGTTGCCGATCGCCTTGCGGAATTCGTGGGGGATCGGGCCCTTGTTCTCGATCGTGAGATAGGAGATGCAGCGCCGCGCATCGAGCTTGTAGGGCGCCGGAAACGCTGCGGTCGGGCAGATGTCCTGACACGCACTGCAGGAGCCGCAATGATCGACGTCAGCCTCATCACGCGGCAAATCGGACGCGGTGAAGATTGCGCCGAGAAACAGCCACGAGCCGAACTCGCGCGAAACGAGATTGGTATGCTTGCCCTGCCAGCCCAGTCCGGCTGCCTGACTTAGGGGTTTTTCCATCACGGCGGCGGTATCGACGAACACTTTCACTTCATCGCCTGACGCTGCGACCAGCCATCGCGCCAGTGCTTTCAGGCGTTTCTTGATCAGATCGTGATAGTCGTCGCCCTGCGCATAGGCCGAGATCGCGCCGCGCGTGCGCTTGCCCAAAATCTCCAGCGGATTTTCATCGGGTCCGTAATTGACGCCGAGCATGATGATCGAGCGCACGCCGGGCCACAGCACGCGCGGATCGGTACGGCGTTCGGGGCTGGCGGCGAGCCAATCCATGTCGCCATGCGCGCCGGCATCGAGGAATTCGCGAAAATGCTTTCCAGCCTGCGCGATTGCGTCCGGATCGGTCACGCCGACGCAATCGAATCCAAGAGCTGCGGCTTCGCGCGCGAGCGCGGCCTTGAGATCGGTGGCGGAAAGCTTGACGGCTTTATTCAGAAGTCGAGGTCCACGTAGGTCCGCGACGCCGGCACGCCCGCCAGCCATTCGCTCAGCAGCGGGCGGAACGACGGGCGGGATTTCACCCGCGCGTACCACGCCTTTGCCGCGTCGTCCTCGTTCCATGGCACGTCGCCCAGATAATCGATCGCCGAAAGATGCGCCGCGGCGGCGAGGTCCGCGTAGGTGAGCCGGTCGCCCGCGAGGAAATTCCGCGTTTGCGCCAGCCAGCCGATATAGGCCAGATGATAGCGCACATTGGCTTTCGCCGCGCGGATCACTTCCGCCGCAGGCGCACCGCCGCCATCTCCCTCGCTCATGAAGCGCTTGTAGATGCGCTCGGTCACCAGCGGGTTGGAGGCCTCCTCGAAGAACTTGTCGTTGAACCACGCCATCAGCCGGCGCACCTCGATGCGCTCGCTCATCGATGTCGGCAGCAGCCGCCGTTCGTTTGCGTCGGCCCCGTGGACCTCGTCGAGGTATTCGGCGATGACGCCGGCGCCGGGTATCGCGGGCCAGCCTTCGACCATCAGGACCGGCGTGGTGCCTGCGGGATTGAGCGCGAGATACGCCTCGCGCCGTTCCCAGGCCCGCTCCTCCACCAGCCGCAGGTCGAGGCCATGTTCACCGATGATCAGGCGAATGAAGCGCGAATGCGGACAGAACGGATGATGAAACAGCGTGTACATGAAGTCCTTGGTAGTGTCGCGGCGCTTAAGAAAGCCTCAACCGCGAAAGAGGGAACAGGGTACTTGAGCCGCCAAGCGAGACAACCGGTGTTTGCCGTTTTTTTGCGATTGCAGCAACGGGACGAATAAGCGAGAAGAGCCCGGCTTTTCCAGTCGAAAATGGACCATATCATGATGTCGGATGCAGTGAGGGCGGTGATTCTCGGCATCGTCGAGGGCGTCACGGAATTTCTGCCGGTTTCCTCGACAGGCCATATGCTGCTGGCGCAACAATTTTTCGGGCTCGGCGAGGGCAGCTTCTGGCAGAGCTTCGTCGTGCTGATTCAACTCGGCGCAATTCTTGCGATCGTCGTGCTCTATTTCGCCAAATTGTGGCCGGTCGCGCTCGGCATGTTCACCAATCCCGACGACCGCCGATTCGTCATCGGCGTGCTGGTGGCGTTTCTGCCGGCCGTTGTCATCGGCCTGATCGCCGGCAAGTATATCAAGGAAGTCCTGTTCAATCCTTGGGTGGTATGTTTTTCGCTGATCGTGGGCGGCGCGATCCTGATGTGGGTCGATCAGCTCGATCTCAATCCGCACGAGGACGATGCCACGCGGTTTCCGCTGCTGATGTATCTGTGGATCGGCATCGCGCAGTGCCTTGCGATGATTCCGGGCGTGTCGCGTTCCGGCGCCAGTATCGTGGCGGCGATGCTGTTGGGTGCGGACAAGCGCGCGGCGGCGGAGTTTTCGTTCTTCCTGGCGATCCCGACCATGATCGGCGCCTTCGCCTATGATTTCTACAAGAATCGGGCGGAGATGACGATCGATCACGTCGGCATCATTGCGATCGGATTCGTGGTGTCGTTCATCACCGCGATGATCGTGGTGAAGACATTCCTGAACTACGTCACGCGCAACGGCTTTACGTTTTTCGCGTGGTGGCGCGTCGTCGTCGGCACGCTCGGCCTGATCGCGCTGGCGCTGGGGAAGTAAAGTTCACACGCTCTTGCGCTGGAACTGGCCGGCGGCGCGGAAGCGCCAGAGATATTGCGGGGCGATCGCTTCCATCGAATCCGCGGCGATACCGAGGCCTTCCAGAGTGAGGCCCGCGGCTTTCGCCGCATCCGACACCACATTGTCGGAGCGCAGCAGCGCCACCTGATCCGGCGTCAGTTTCAGCGCGCCCGGCGCAAATTGCAGGAACAGCGCCTGAAGTTTGGCCAGCCCGAACGGCAGTGGAACCAGCATGCGGTTACGCTCGGTGATGGTGAGGATGATCTGCATGATCTCGCGCAGCGTCAGCACTTCCGGTCCGCCGAGTTCGTAGGTCGCGCCTGGCTTCGCTTTCCCGTCCACGGCATCGGCCACCGCGGTCGCGACATCGCCCACATAAACGGGCTGCATCCTGGTCACGCCGCCGCCGATCAGCGGCAGCATCGGCGAGATCCGGGCCAGCGCAGCAAAACGGTTGGTGAATTGATCTTCGGGGCCGAACACCACGGAGGGACGCAGGATCGTGGCCGATGGCACGGCCGCCAGAACGGCCTTTTCGCCGGCTGCCTTGGAGCGGCCATAGCCTGACAGCGAGTTCTCATCGGCGCCGATCGCGGAGACATGCACCATCCGCGCGGAGACCGCGCTTGCGGCCTTGGCGATCGTTTCCGCGCCCTTGGCCTGAACGGCCTCGAAAGATTGCGCGCCGCCCTCGGCCAGGATGCCGACCAGATTGATGGCGATCTGCGAATCCCTCATCGCGGCCTCGACCGAGGCCGGATAGCGCAGATTGGCCTGCACGGCGTGGATCTGGCCGACCCTGCCGATCGGCTGCAGGTGCCCGGCCAGTTCCGGCTGCCGCACCGCCACCCGGATCCGGTAATCGCGCTTGGCCAGCGCGCGAACCACGTTTCGGCCCAGAAAGCCGGAGCCGCCAAAAACCGTGACAAGCGTTTCCTGGTTAGATGCCAAGTTCGAAGCCATGGTAATTCCTGCCGGTCGAATTCAAGAGATATTGGACGTATTTAGCGGATTCGCGATACGCCAACCCGCCGCCGCTGTACAGCGTATTTGGCGGGCATTGAAGCAATTTGACAAGCGCGCGACCGATCCTTACTAACCCGCCCGGGCCCAGGTGGCGGAATTGGTAGACGCGCTGGCTTCAGGTGCCAGTGGCTTAACGGCCGTGAAGGTTCGAGTCCTTTCCTGGGCACCATTTGCCCATGCCCAAAATCGCTGAAATGCGGGTTCTTGATCCGCTGGCCGGGTCACGAAACCGGACACATGCGACCAATGAGCAGCAGAGCCGTTGCGGCGACCGCAATCGGACGCATGTTAGGTGAGATCAAGTGACATTCGGAATCGGCGTCCGCCCTGCACCGGAAGTGGCCTTATTGACGACTTCGGCCTGGGACTCCCAGGCGACATTGCTGACTACCGCGTCGACTGGCCCATAACATGCGGATAGTGCTCGGCGTCCCATCCGTCTGGTCGGAAGAGGACTTTCCCATACTCCAAGAGCTTGTCGTCAGGTCGGTAGGCACGACTGGAGACCTCGACCTCGCCGCTGGGACTGGGCCCGAAGTGGAAATGGTCGTTTCTCTCGGAAAGCCCCTGTAGTTCTTTGACCAGAACGTCTCTGCCTTCAGGATTCAACCAAATCTCAAGTTCACCATCGGCAGTTAGATTGAGAGTGATCCGAGGAGCCATTGTCGTTTCCGCTCACGTTAGATGATCTGGCGAATAGCTGCGTAACCAGCATCGGTCCAGAAGTACTCGTGAACGGCAATCACGTCACAGCCGTCTGCCTTGGCAACCTCCATTGCTTCGACCGTAAAGTGCACACCTGCGAGAATTGTTGGGCCGCGCGGTGTTGGGAGTTTGCTCAGGGCATGGGAAACCGCACGCCCCGTGACGACACCGTCAGGGAATTTGAGGACGAATGCGTATTTGGCCACCTTCGGGTTCGCTGAGAATTGCTTGACCAACCTAGGACCGATTGCCTTCTTCATCGAAGGAGCATCAGCGGGGACGTCGAAAATGACAGCTGGCTTTAGGGGCATCCTAGCCTCGCGTCTTCGCCGCCCACACGGAGCGTCTGTTTCATTTTTATCCTTGGTAAGGTTCAAAGGGTAAGCCCTACGTTTTGGGGCCGATCGGCCTTCAGTTAATGCCTACCGACCGGTTAAATCCTTTCTGACCCGACTGGTAAAACTTGAGCGATCATCTCCTGCGCCACCGATTATCTTCCTGTGAGCGAAGGTCGCCTCCGGCGCGCGCTTGATGATTTCGTACTGCGTTTCCCGTGCTAAACGGCTTTAACGACCAAGCATTCCTCGCCCGAAAGTGTTCGGCGTTCGCACTGAACGATGTCATCCTGCGCCACGGGCCAGATTTCATCTTCAATGGGCTGGCTCAAGATTCGGTATTGGTTCGGGCCAACAGGTTCAGCCGCGACCGGACGCCATACGTCCACACCCTCGTTTCGAAGCTTAAGATAAACAGTGATTGGCATGCAGGGGCTCAGCGAAGACTCATCGAAACCTCAGAATTGAGCTGCAGTTCAGGCGCTGCAAAGAAGCGCCCTCTTCTCATCAGGATCGTTAAGTATAGCAAGTAAGCTCGCTTGGGCTTCCTTGGCGCTTTTTACGACCTCGTGCCAGCAGGATCATTCAGGACTTTCTCGTTGTCATAATCGTCGCCTTGGGGAGCTGCGTGCCGATCAAGCAGACCATGGAGTGCCGCGACGGTCTGGACCTCCTCTTCTGTTATCAAACCTTCGTTGCTAGCCCAGTGGTAGCCCCGATCGTGCAGGAGATCATCTAAGTAGCTGCACATGAACTCGACGTACGACCAGTGGGGGTTCGTGTTTTCCGGATCGAGCCACCGCCGTCGCTGCAGATCGATATCGGCGAAGTCACTGAGACAGCCCCACCATCTCAGGCGCCAAGCTCTCCGAAAGTCGCTTGCGTCACTCACGGCGTCCGACCCCATCGAAGCCTTAGCCAAACGCAAGCGCGTCTTGCCACACATAGTGCCAGCGATCATTGGCATGTCTCAACCTCCAGAGACTCTTACGGACTACTTAAGGTTCAATTCTCAGGCGGTTTATCGTGTGATAGCCGCCTCCTCGGGCGTCCGATCGGCCAGGAATCCGTGGTTCTTTTCCTCGAAGTTGGTGAAACCTAGCTCGGATAATGCGGTGCGGATGCGATCACTCAGTGGGCAACCGATCACCTCAAGTTCGGTGTACGGTCTTTTCGTCGATGACGGTCCATGATGGAGGTCGATCGTGTCCAACTCTGCAAGGAGTCGTTCTTCGGCGCTTAAGCTCGGATCAAACGTTAGACCCGTGATTCCAGTCAGATGGTTCGGTGCGGGTACGCCCCTCCAAAGTTCTCGAACAACCGGCTCATTGATTGGACTAAGTTCGACCCAGATCGGCTGTCCTTCCCACGCCGGTTGCAGTCGCTCACCGTACTCGGGATCGAGAATGACAAGAACACGGGAAGTCGAACCTGCAGGAGTCGTCATGCCGCCAACCCCCAATTCTTGGCTCGATATCTCCAGTGATAGTTGCCTTTCACTTCGAGATCGTTGATCGGGTCGGTACCAATCGTTTTCAACGTCGCCAGCTTCTCGTCCGTGATCCAACTCGACGCCTGCTCTTCAGCATATATTGGTTGTGCGAAAACAATCCCGATTGAGAGTGCGACAATGGCGAATAGCTCACGTCTGCTCCGCGTGCTGTACCATAGCTGCCATCCACTACTCAGAAAGTCTCGTAGCTCATGCATGCCAATTACGTATCCCGAAAATGAACATTGGGACTTCCGTTCGCGTCCGCCAAAGATGCGGAGCGCAGGCTGATGTCTTACATCTATTAGATGAAAGTTCACTACGAACTACTTAAAGATACAATTCAAGTGACATCGACTTTTGGGCGACTTTGATCCCTCAGTCCGGATGCCCGGATGGACCGAAAGTAAGCCGGGCCCAACCCGAAAATTGGGCTGTCGGGCAGAGCAGGCTTCGCGACGTTTGGAGGACGCGCCACGCGCATCATGCGCGGGCGTGGAGTCGTGCTAGGCGGCCGGCTCGGAATCGGAGCCGCCCTGCGTGTGCCCGTCCGGACCGCGGCTGAACACACCGTAATTGCTGGATTTCATCCCGCTGCCGCCATCGGCCGCAACACCGGTCAGACCTATTTTCAAAAGCTCGCGCACGGCCGCCGCACGTGTCGGCATCCGGTGCGTGAAGCGAAAATCGTCGAGCGCCGTCAGCTCTTCAGGCGAGAGCATGACTTGCAATCGTTCGCCGCGGACGTCGTTCATCGGAAACACCCAAAGTTAGATCATTGAGTAGTTTACTCAACGTGAGACCTTGATAGAGGTTCCGTAAAACGAGATTGAATCTCCAAATGAGTATAATACGTCAATAAAATCAATAAGTTAGGTATTGATTTCGACCACGTTCGGGCACATATTTTTGTCTTGGAGCGCGCCCATGACAGAGAACGTCAGACTGCCACGCAAGCTTTCGGAAGAGCCGAAATCGCCGCCGCCCCGGCGGCCGAGCCACGCCAAGGTCATCGAAAATCTCGAGCGTTGGGCCAATAGTCCGGGGTTGCAGCCACCGAAATCCGTGGAAGCGCAATCGGCTTGATACGCCCGAACTCGCGATGTGAGACGATCGAAACCCGAATATTTGATCGCCGCACTGCTAACTGATCTTACCCTTCTTTGCGCTACTGTCGGGCAGTTTGGCCCTCATGCGCATGCTGTTTCCTTCAAGCTTTTCCAGATCGAAGGCTCCGGTTTTTCGTACGAGATCGCTCAGCTTTCCGTGCCCGTAGGTACGTTCGTCAAAATCCGAGAACAGGTTTGCAACTTGCTTGCCGACCGCGCTCAACGTCACCCACCCATCCTCGCTCTCGATCTGGGACATGGCCTTCTTCAAAATCGGGATTGCCGAACTCGGCGGGCGCAAGGGGTTGGGTTTGGAAGCGGTGTCCGTTTTGGCCGTCGCTGCTTGCGGCACCAGATTCTCGGTATAGATGAATCTGCGACAAGCCTGTCTGAAACTTTCTGGCGTCTTCTGTGCACCAAATCCGTAGACATCGGCGCCCTGCTCCCGCAGACGTGAGGCAAGGCGTGTGAAATCGCTATCGGAAGACACCAGACAAAAGCCGTCGAACCGCCCGCTGTGCAAAAGGTCCATCGCGTCGATCACCAGCGCAATGTCCGCCGCGTTCTTGCCTTTGGTGTAGGCGAACTGCTGGTACGGATCGATCGCGTGCTTTTGCAGGATCTCAGACCATGATCTGAGTTGCTGGTTGGAGAAATCCCCGTAGATGCGGCGGACACTGGCCTCGCCGAATTTAGCCACCTCCTCAAACAGCCCCTCGGCGATTTGCGGCGAGGTATTGTCCGCGTCGATGAGAACGGCAAAACGGGGCAGTCGCTGCTGTTCGGATTTCATCGGGGCGCCTTCGGTTGTGGCTGCGGCGGCGGATATTGACGCGCGGCCGCCGATTCTGGAAAAGTCGCTATTAAAGTACGCGATTTGGCAGGTTACGCCTCTCGTTTGTTGACGATTTCAACGTTAGTTTAGGCCGCATCAATTCGACGAGGTTCCGGACTTATGACAATCCGCCTGCATCGCGGCGATCTGCCCGATCTCTCCCGCTATAAGGACTCGGTGGCGATCGATACCGAGACCATGGGACTCAATCCGCATCGCGACCGGCTCTGTGTGGTGCAGATGTCGAATGGCGACGGCACCGCCGACGTCATCCAGATTCCCAAGGATCACGGCGACGCGCCGAACCTGAAGGCGTTGCTGGCCAATACCAAGATCATAAAGATCTTTCACTTTGCGCGCTTCGATCTTGCCGCGCTCTACAATGCCTTCGGCGTGATGCCGCAACCGGTTTATTGCACCAAGATCGCCTCCCGGCTGACACGCACTTACACCGACCGGCACGGCCTGAAAGATCTGGTGCGCGAGGTACTCAACATCGACCTGTCGAAGCAGCAGCAATCCAGCGATTGGGGCGCCCAAAGCCTGACCGAAGCGCAACTGGCCTACGCGGCGTCGGACGTGCTGCATCTGCATGGCCTGCGCGAACGGCTCGACGCGATGCTGGTGCGCGAGGGTCGCACCGAATTGGCGCAGGCCTGTTTCGACTTCCTGCCGTTCCGCGCAAAGCTCGATCTCGGTGGCTGGCAAGCCGAAGACATCTTTGCGCATTCCTAAGTCGCGACCATTTGCGCAAGTCGAGACTATTTGAAGCGGCTACTGCGTCATTTCCGCCCCGTTTCGGTCACACTGATAAAGGAGGTCCGGGCTGCATAACCCGGCAATCCCGGGTACAATGATGGGCCCGTTTCGGGCCCTGGAGCCGCGGTGAACTCGATACATAACCCAGCCTATCTCGCCGGACTGGAGGCGCGCTTTGCGGCTGCGGCGCGCCATAGCCGGATGGTGCGGGCGCTGCGGATCGCGGTTCCGGCGGCGGTCATTCTGGCAATGATGGGCGTCGTCGCGGTTTCGATCTTCAATCCGTTCCGTATGCTGCTGCCGAAATTGCCTGTCGACATGGGAAATCTGGTAGTTTCCGGCACCAAGGTCACGATGGAGTCGCCGCATCTATCCGGCTTCTCCACCGATCAGCGGCCCTACGAGGTTTGGGCCAAGGCCGCGATCCAGGATCTCGCCGACCCCGATCACCTCGAACTCATGGTACCGCGCGCCAAGGTCGTGATGGAGGACAAGAGCACCGTGACGATGGATGCCCGTACGGGCTATTACGACAGCAAGCAGCAAATGCTCGACCTGCGGAAGGATATCTTTCTCCAATCTTCTACCGGCTACGAAGCAGAGACTCTCGCAAGCCTATATCGATATCAACAAGGGGACAGTGACGTCGGACGAACATGTCGATGTCAAATTGCTGAACGGAACGCTCACCTCCGACAAGCTTAGAATTCTCAACAGCGGCGAGGTGGTGCGGTTCGAAGGCAATGTCGTGATGAATTTGATCATGGACAGTCCTCCGGCCCCCGAGCCCGAACCGGCGCCACCGCCACCGAAGACGCGATCCAAGTCAGCCAATACGAAATGATGTTCATGATGCAGCTTTCCTCGCGCAGTTTCGCCACAGCGACCTTCGCGCTCGCCTTGATCGCGGCGGGCGGTGCCTGCGCGCAAGGTGCGATGACGGGCGTGCCCAATGCGATGCAGGGTTTTTCGCAAAACCGCGATCAGCCGATCCAGATCGAAGCGGCCTCGCTCGAGATGCGCGACAAGAAAAAGGAAGCCACCTTCGCAGGCAATGTGAAGGTTGTGCAGGGCGACACCACCATGACGTCGAAGACGTTGGTGGTTTTTTACGATTCCAATTCGGCGCCAGCCACGCCGCCGCCAGCCAATCCGAAGGCCGCGAAGTCGGCGCCGATACAGTCGGCGACGCCCGGCCCGGGCGGCAGTTCATCGATCCGCCGGCTGGAAGCGAAGGGTACCGTCGTCGTCACGCAAAAGGATCAGGTGGTGACCGGGGAGACGGCGATATTCGACACCAAGGCCAACCTCATCACCATGGCGGGTGGCGTGGTGCTGACCCAGTGCAAGAACGTGCTGCGCGGCGACCGCCTGCTGGTGGACATGACAACGGGTGTTTCAAGGGTGGAATCCGACAGCGGCAAGGTGCAGGGGATCTTCGAGCAGGGGTCGTCGGGACAGCCCTGTGCGTCGGCAGCACCGGGGGCAAAGCCGGCAATCCCCTCGCTGATCCCGGGAAAAAAATAACATAATCAATGCTTTAAACATTATTTAGGGGCCCCGTGGTTGAAGCAGGCGGTGCGAGCCTGTATCTACTGGGCGGCGCAGCGGGGTGTTTCGGCTGGGCAGGGGACATCCATTCATTCATGGTTCGCAGGCGAATCGCCTGAGGACGTGTCGCGGGACAACCGTGAAAGGCTTAAGCGAAGCGGGATGGTGGATTTACTCGGCATGTTCCGTCGACGCCCTGCGAAACGCAGGCAGCCCGGATTTGCGCGTTCGCACGAGGACATCACCGCGCTCGGTGATTCCTTCGGCGACATGCTGACGAGCCCGGTGCGCGATGCGCCTCCGATGGCGCGCGCAGCGCCGCTACCGGGCCTGGAACTGCCCCAGCCGCATCCGGAACCTCCACGGGCGGAAACACCGCGTGCCCGCCCCCAAGGAAATCAGGCAAATCAGCAAGCCGGCAGACCCGCGGCCAGGACCAACGGCGCTGTAGCACCACGCCTGATCAAGCGGCCGGGCTATCTGGCTGTGCATAGCGTGGAAAAGAGCTTTGGCACCCGCCACGTCGTGCGCGGCGTCAGCATCTATGTCCGCCGCGGCGAGGCGGTGGGTCTGCTCGGTCCGAACGGCGCCGGCAAGACCACGGTCTTCTACATGATCACCGGGCTGATCAAGGCGGATCGCGGCGCCATCGAGCTCGATGGTCATGACGTAACGAAGCTGCCGATGTACCAGCGCGCGCGGCTCGGCATCGGCTATCTGCCGCAGGAAGCCTCGATCTTTCGCGGCCTCACGGTAGAGCAGAATATTCGCGCGGTGCTCGAAGTCGTCGAGCCCTCAAAGAAGAAACGCGAGGCCGAACTGAATTCGCTGCTCGATGAATTCAACATCGCGCGGCTGCGGAAAACACCCTCGATCGCGCTGTCCGGCGGTGAGCGCCGCCGCGTCGAAATCGCGCGCGCACTCGCCACGCGTCCGAACTACATGCTGCTCGACGAACCCTTTGCCGGCATCGATCCGATCGCGGTCGGCGACATTCAGGACCTGGTCCGTCACCTTACCAACCGGGGCATCGGCGTCCTGATCACCGACCACAATGTGCGTGAAACGCTCGGCCTGACCGATCGCGCCTATATCGTCTATGCCGGGGAAATCTTGACTGAGGGCAGTCCGGACGAGATCGTTAACGATCCGGACGTACGCCGTCTTTACCTTGGCGAGGAATTCCGCCTGTAGTCCGTTTTTCGTAGACGTCAAGCCGTGTACATCGGCTTTGGACTAAGATAAGCAAGAATCGGACCAACTTTCAGTGGATCGGTTCTTAGCCTAATGGCGCTGACGCAGAGACTAGAATTCCGACAGTCGCAGTCGCTGGTAATGACGCCGCAGTTGATGCAGGCGATCAAGCTCCTGCAACTGTCGAATCTCGACCTCTCGGCCTTCGTCGAGGAGGAACTGGAGCGAAATCCGCTGCTGGAGCGCGCCAGCGACGGGCCGGAAGCGCCGGTTGCCGGCGAACCTGCTCAGGAATCAGCCCACGAGCGCAGCGAATTTTCTGAATCCGGCGATTCGGCCGCCTATGGCGACGAATCCGGCAGCGATCATGCCGACATGGCCCCTGGTTCGGCGGGCGATGCCTTCGAGCCCGGCCAGGAAGAGTGGCTGAACCGCGATCTCGGCACGCGCACCGAAATCGAGCAGACGCTCGATACCCCTCTCGACAACGTCTTCACCGAGGAGCCCGCGGAAGCGGCTGCTCGCGTGGCCCAGGACTCAGCCCCTACCGCCTACACCGAATGGGGCGGCGGCGCGTCGAACGACGACGATTACAATCTCGAAGCCTTTGTCGCCGCCGAGGTGACGCTCGGCAGTCATCTCGCCGAGCAACTGGCGGTCGCCTTCACCGCGCCGGCGCAGCGCATGATCGGACAATATCTGATCGATCTGGTCGACGATTCCGGATATTTGCCGGCCGATCTCGGACAAGCCGCCGAGCGGCTTGGCGCATCGCAAGGGGATGTCGATGCGGTGCTTGCGGTACTGCAGAAATTCGATCCGCCCGGCGTGTGCGCGCGGAATCTGAGCGAGTGCCTCGCTATTCAGCTCCGCGAACTCAACCGCTATGACCCCGCGATGCAGGCGCTGGTCGAACATCTGGATCTGCTGGCCAAGCGCGACATCGCCTCGCTGCGCAAACTGTGTGGCGTCGACGACGAAGACATCACCGACATGATCGGTGAAATCCGCCGTCTCGATCCGAAGCCAGGCCTCAAGTTCGGTTCGGCGCGCACGCAGACCATGGTGCCCGACGTTTATGTCCGGCCCGGCCCGGATGGCGGCTGGCATGTCGAACTCAACAGCGACACGTTGCCGCGCGTGCTGGTCAATCAGGTCTATTACACCGAACTGTCGAAGACGATCCGCAAGGACGGCGACAAATCCTATTTTACCGATTGCCTGCAGAACGCGACCTGGCTGGTTCGCGCGCTCGATCAGCGCGCCCGCACCATTCTGAAGGTCGCAACCGAAATCGTACGCCAGCAGGACGGCTTCTTCACCCATGGTGTTGCGCATCTGCGGCCGCTCAATCTCAAGGCGGTGGCGGACGCGATCCAGATGCATGAATCGACGGTGTCGCGGGTTACAGCCAACAAATATATGGCGACCAACCGCGGCAGCTTTGAATTGAAGTACTTCTTCACGGCTTCCATTGCGTCGGCCGATGGCGGTGAGGCCCATTCGGCAGAGGCCGTCCGTCACCACATCAAGCAACTGATCGATGCCGAAGCGCCGTCGGCGATTCTCTCCGACGACACGATCGTGGAACGATTGCGCGATTCCGGCATTGATATTGCCCGCCGCACCGTCGCGAAATATCGCGAAGCGATGCGGATTCCTTCCTCGGTGCAGCGCCGCCGTGACAAACAGAGTATGCTCGGTAACGCCCTTTCAGCTCCTGCCACTTCCTCCGACCGATCCCGCGATACGGCTCCGGCCTGATTGCGTTCGCGTCAAATCGCGATAGTCTCGATTCCCCCGAGAGCATGATCCGGAAAAGTGGTTACCGGTTTTCCGAAAAGGATCATGCTCCAACAAAAAGATAGAGCGTGATCCGGACCCGGAGGGCCGTGTTAGCGCAAAGTTACCGGTTTTTCCGAAAAGATCGTGCTCCAACAACAAAAACGAGAGTGGTCGAGGCATCAAGCGAGGCATCAAATGACCCTTCGAATCTCCGGAAAAAGCATCAATGTCGGCGAAGCGCTTCGCTCGCGTGTCAGCGAGCGCACCGATGAGGTCTTGAGAAAATATTTCGATGGCAATTATTCCGGCCACATCACGCTGAGCAAGGATGGCTTCGGCTTCCGTACCGATTGCGCGTTGCACCTTGATTCCGGCATCACGCTGGAAGCCGATTCGAACGCCGTCGATGCTTATGCGAGCGCCGACCAGGCGCTGGTGATGATCGAAAAACGCCTGCGCCGCTACAAGAGCCGCTTGAAGGATCGGTCGGCCCGCAAGACCTATGCAGCCTCTGTCGCGATGGCGGAGTTGATGAATGCGCCGAGCTATGTGATCGAGGCGCCTGCGGAAGGCGATGAGGAGGTCACCGCCTATAGTCCGGTCATCATTGCGGAAGCGACCACCTCACTGAAGCGGCTTTCGGTCAGCGAGGCGGTCATGGAACTGGATCTGACGGGCGCGGCCTGCATCGTATTCCAGCACGGTTCCAGCGGCCGGGTTAACGTTATTTACCGGCGTACCGACGGCAATGTGGGCTGGATCGACCCCCCGGCGGTTACCCCCTGACATATATGCCGAGGAGCATTGACGCCCAAAGCCGCACCTGCTTATGGTCCGCCGCCCTAAGGGGATGGGGTGCAGGAACTGGCCGGCGGGAGTTGGCACTGGGGACGCGTTGGAGTAGAAGCCCCTCATAGGGGCCAGTGCTAAGCCCGTCTTCTGTCTCATCTTCTTGACGCCCCGATTCCAGAACCTATTTCGCACCCTGACGGTTTAATTCACCTCGGAACGCCCCATGACGATTACCGATCTGGTCGCACCCGAGGCGATACTCCCGGCTCTGAAAGTCATCAGCAAAAAGCAGGCACTGCAGGAACTGGCGGCCCGGGCTGCGACCCAGACCGGGCAGAACGAGCGCTCGGTGTTCGAGGTCCTGTTGCAACGCGAGAAGCTTGGAACCACCGCCGTCGGCTATGGCGTCGCCATTCCGCACGGCAAGCTGCCCAAGCTTGAAAAGCTGTTCGGATTTTTTGCCCGTCTCGAGCGCCCGATCGATTTCGAGGCAATGGACGGCCAGCCGGTCGACCTGATCTTCCTGCTGCTGGCGCCGGAGGGCGCCGGCGCGGACCACCTGAAGGCGCTGGCGCGCATCGCGCGGCTGTTGCGCGATCAGGACGTCGCCAAGAAGCTGCGTGCCTCGCGCGATGCCCAGGCGATCTATTCGGTGCTCGCGCTGCCGCCGGCAAGCGCTGCGTAATTTTTCGATCAGCGATGTCTTGAGACGGCCGCCGGCGCGGGCAGCCTACGCATGAGATATCGGACCGTTTTGGTGTCATCATAGATGTTGGCGGTGCCGACCTCGACGAATCCCAACTCAGCATGGAAAGCGTCCGACACCGGATTCGGCGGTTTCGAATTGACTTCGCAGACGACGCGATCGTGCCCGGCCAGAACCGCATGCTCGAACAGATCGTCATAGAGCCGCCGCGCGCAGCCACGCCCGCGCGCCGACGATGCCACCACGATCCGGTCCACATAGACGAAGCGCGGATAATGGGCGCGGAACCAGAGGAAATTCGGGCTGTCGTAGTGCGCGTCCTGATCGAACGCCAGCACGAGGGCGTCCAGATTTCCGATCCTGCGGGCGAGGAATGCTTGTCCGACGAGATGCGCCAGCCGCTCGGGCTCCAGCCACGACAACTCCTGCGCATTGGCGTTATTGAGGGCGAGCAGGGTTTTAGCCAACGGCGCCGTCGGCAATGCATCCGCGCGCGTGATGGATTGAACCTCATCGTCGGTCATGTGATTCGTCCAGCGGCACAGCCTTCGATTTCCAAGCTCGGTGCGTACTGCATCTCGCCATTTCCGAAGGGTCAATGCTCGCGCGTACAATCGATCAAGTTGGTAAACACATCCAGCTTCCGCGCGCCAGTTCGTGCGTGAAACCCGCAATTTCCAAACCGTCAATCTCGGCACATAAAAACGGGCGCCTGTCTCCGGCAAAGCCGATGACAGACGCCCGTGGTTTAAAAACTCTGGTGTGGCTCACCCGCAGCCGCGAACGGCTGCACCGGTAACACCGGCAGGCACCGCGTTCCCCAACGTCAGCAAGCGCCGCGTCAGTGACAGCGGCAACGGCCGCGTCAGTGACAGCGACAAGTCTCGCGTCAGTGAACGCTGACGGCCTGCAATTCATTGCTCCATGCATTCGCGATCGCCGCTTCACGGCTGTCGGTCAGCATGATCGGGGTGCCGTCGGCGGCATGCAGCGCGAACAGCTTTAGTCCCGGCGCGATTTTCGGTGCCTGCGGGAACAGTCCCGGTACGTCCTCGGAACGGACCTGTTTCACGTAGGCGATATGGCCTTCACCGAGATGGGCCAGCGCCTCAAGGGAAACCTTTTCGGGTTCCAACGTCATACTCACTTCACTCATGGTCTCGACTCCTTCTGGGTCTAAGCGGTCGAGTCCGCTACTCGTTCCATTATTCGTGTTCATTGATAGCAATTGTCTTAACGACCCTTTCAGGCTCAGGCCTGGCCAGGTCGATCGACAACAGCCCGTTTTTCAGATCCGCCCCCAGCACCAGCATCCCCTCCGCCAGCACAAAAGTGCGCTGGAAGTGGCGCGCGGCGATGCCGCGATGGATGTATTGCCGGGCCTTGTCGTCCTGCTGGCGGCCCCGGATCACGAGCTGGTTTTCCTCAGTGCTTACATCGAGTTGGTCACGGGTAAATCCCGCCACTGCCAGCGTGATGCGCAAGCGCTCAGGCTGCCCGTTGGCGCGGTCGCACCGCTCGATGTTGTAGGGAGGATAGCCGTCGGCGCCTTTGACGACGCGATCGAGCGCACGCTCGATTTCGTCGAACCCAAGCAGGAACGGACTGGATAACGATGGAACACGAGACATTACAAAGTCCTCTCGAAGCGACTTTGAGGGGCCCTTGCGGCACCCCATTCGACCGGCTGACGGTCTTGCCGACCGGTCAATGAACAATATGGGGGTGATTTGGGGAGCGTTCAAGCACCTCTGAAAGCTGCCCAAATCGCCGCCGCGGGCAGTTTTCCCTCCGCAACGCCCCCCCTTAGGAACCAATCCGCTTGCGGCCGTCGGCGGTAAACAGATGCAGTTTGTCCGGAGGGGCGATCGCCCTGATGCGCTCCCCGATGGCGGGGCCGACGGCGCCGGGAATCCGCACGATGACTTCGCCGGGCGGCAGTTCGCCGGGATTGGCGGCCACACCCTGCACCTCCTGCTGTCTTGTGCCGTAGATGAAGGTTTCCGCACCGACGCGCTCGATGGCCTCGACAGTGAGGCCGAGGGCAACGCCGCCGGCCACGTTCTCATTGGAAATGACAAAATCCTCGGGCCGGATTCCCAGGATACCGGCCTCACCGGCACGGGCGTCGCCGGCCACTTGCGATTTGAGTTCATCCGAGCGCAGCGGCATCAGGTTCATCGGTGGTGCGCCGATGAAGGAGGCGACGAAGGTGGTGGCGGGCTTCTGATAGATGTCGAGCGGATTGCCGATCTGCTCGACCTGGCCGCCGTTCATCACGACCAAAATATCGGCGAGCGTCATCGCCTCGAGCTGATCGTGCGTGACATAGATCGCGGTCGTGCTGAGCCGACGCTGCAACTTGCGGATTTCGACGCGCATCGCGATTCGCAGCTTGGCGTCGAGGTTCGACAAGGGTTCGTCGAACAGAAACACCTTTGGCTGCCGCACGATCGCACGTCCCATCGCGACGCGCTGGCGCTGGCCGCCGGACAATTGCCGCGGTTTGCGTTCCAGCATGGCGCCCAGTTCGAGAATGCGCGCGGCTTCCTCGACGCGGGTCTTGATCTCGGCTTCGGCCATGCCGCGGTTACGCAGGCCATAGGCCATGTTGTTGTAGACGCTCATATGCGGGTAGAGCGCGTAATTCTGGAACACCATCGCGATGTCGCGTTCGGCCGGCTCGATCTGGTTGACGATGCGTCCGCCGATATCGATCTCGCCGCCGGTGATGGTCTCCAGCCCCGCGACCATACGCAGGAGCGTCGACTTGCCGCAGCCGGAAGGGCCGACCAGCACGCAGAACTGGCCGTCACCGACGTCGAAATCGATGCCCTTGATGGCCTCGAAGCCACCGGCATAGGTCTTGCGGACGTTGCGTAGCGCTACGTTAGCCATTTTGGGTCACCGGCGACTTGCTTCCTCATTTTTCCGTCTCGACCAATCCGCGCACGAACAGGCGCTGCATGAATACGACGACGGCTACCGGCGGCAGCATCGCGAGAATGGCAGTGGCCATCGCGAGCTGCCATTCGGCGAGTTCGTCCGTCGTGTACAGCATCTTCTTGATGCCGGTGACGATGGTCTGCATCGAATCCTGGGTGGTGATGAGCAGCGGCCACAGATACTGGTTCCAGCCATAGATGAACTGGATCACGAACAAGGCCGCGATCGTCGTGACCGACAATGGCAGCAACGTATCCCAAAAAAACCGAAACGGACCGGCGCCATCGATGCGCGATGCTTCCAGCAACTCCTCGGGAATCGTCATGAAGAATTGCCGGAACAACAGCGTGCCCGTGGCGGAGGCAATCAGCGGCATGATCAATCCGGCATAGGTGTCGAGCATATGCAGGTCGGCGACCACCTTATAGGTCGGATAGATGCGCACCTCGACCGGCAGCATCAGCGTGACGAAGATGATCCAGAACGCTGTCTTCCGGAACGGAAAGCGAAAATACACCACCGCATAGGCGGACAGGATCGAGATGAAGATCTTGCCGAGTGCGATGCCGGTCGCCGAGATGAACGAATTCATCAACATCTGGCCAACCGGCACGCGGCTGGCACGCGCTCCCCCGATGAAAACGGCGCGGTAGTAGTTATCCAGCATGTGGTCGCCCGGCGAGAGCGGCATGCTGCCGCCGACCACGGTTGCAGCGTCATGGGTCGATGCGATCAGCGCCAGATAGACCGGAAAGGCGACAATGAAGACGCCCAGCGTCAGGATGGCGTAGGCGATGATATCGTTGAGCGGGCGGTGCTCGACCATCAGTACTGCACCTTGCGTTCGACATAGCGGAACTGGATCGCGGTGAGCGCGATCACGATCACCATCAGCACCACCGACTGCGCGGCCGAGCCGCCGAGATCGCCGCCGAGCCGGCCATCGGCAAAGACCTTGTAGACCATGGTGGTGGTGGCGCCGGCCGGGCCGCCGCCGGTCACCGCGTCGATAATGCCGAACGTATCGAAGAAGACGTAGACGACATTGACGACCAGCAGGAAGAACGTCGTTGGCGACAGCAGCGGAAAGGTGATGGTCCAGAACCGCCGCATCGGGCCGGCGCCGTCGATCGCGCCGGCTTCGAGGACGCTTTTGGGGATCGACTGCAGGCCGGCCAGGAAGAACAGGAAATTATAGGATATCTGCTTCCACACCGCCGCCATCACCACCAGCGTCATGGCATGGTTGCCGTTGAGCAGCGGATTCCAGTCGAAATTCATCCAGCGCAAAGGCCGCGCCAGCGTGCCGAGGGAGGGGTGGAACATGAAGATCCACAATACGCCGGCGACCGCGGGCGCCACGGCGTAGGGCCAGATCATCAGTGTCTTGTAGGCGCCGGCGGCTTTCAGGTTTTTGTCGGCCTGGGTCGCGAACAACAGCGCAATCGACAACGACAATGCGGCGACCAGCGACGAGAACACGATCGTCGTCAGCATCGATTTGTAATAGCTGGGATCGGCGAACAGCGACTGGTAGTTTTCCAGTCCGACGAATTCGGTATTCAGTCCGAACGCGTCTTCGCGTTTGAAGGATTGCAAGAGGGCCTGGCTTGCAGGCCAGTAGAAAAATACGAATGTAATGATGAGCTGCGGCACCAGCAGCAGGTATGGCAGCAGCTTGTTGTTGAAGACGACAGACTTTTCCATTCCGGCCGCTGTGTGATGCGAGAGATGCTCCCTCTCCGGGCGGAGAGGGAGCCTTGACCGAAGTTACTTTGCCGTCTTTTCAAACGTCCGCAACATCGCATTGCCTTTGGCGACGGCCGCGTCGAGAGCTTCCTGGGCGGTCTTCTTTCCGGCGAGTGCCGCTTCCATCTCCTCGGCCCAGATGTCGCGCATCTGCACCATGTTGCCGAAGCGCAGGCCGCGCGAATTTTCGGTCGGCTCCTTGTTGGTGAGTTCCTTTAGCGGCGTCTGCAGCGTCGGGTTTTTCTCGTAGAAACCGTCCCTCACGGTCTTTTCGTAGGCCGCCTTGGTGATCGGCAGATAGCCGGATTCCTGATGCAGCTTGGCCTGGCGGTCGGTGTCGGACAGGAAGGTGAAGAACTTGGCGACGCCCTTGTACTCTTCAGGCTTCTTGCCGCCCATCACCCACAGCGATGCGCCGCCGATGATCGAGTTTTGCGGTGCGCCCTTGACGTCCGGGTAATAGGGCATCGGCGCCGAGGTGAAGTCGAACTTGGCGGTGCTCTTGGCGGTGGCGTAATAGCCCGACGAAGTCAGGAAGATCGCGCATTCGCCGGAGGCGAAACGGTTCTCACTCGCATTGGCGCGGCCGGCATAGTCGTAGGTCTTGTCCTTTTGCAGGTCGATCAGGTTCTGCAAATGCTTCACTTGCAGAGGCGAGTTGAATGTCAGAACGGTGTCGAAACCGTCGAGGCCGTTTGCCTTGGTTCCAATCGGCACATTATGCCAGACGGAAAACTGTTCGATATGAGCCCATGTCGCCCAGGCGTTGGAGAAGCCGCAGGTGGCGTGGCCGGCGGCTTTCAGCTTCTTGGCGGCGTCGAACACTTCGGGCCAGGTTTTCGGGATCTCCGCGACGCCGGCCTTCTTCAGCTCGTCCTTGTTGATCCACATCACCATCGAGGAGGAGTTGAAGGGGAACGACAGCATGTCGCCCTTGGACGTCGAATAGTAACCGGTGATGGCCGGCAGATAGGCCTTGGGATCGAACGGTTCGCCGGCATCCTTCATCAGCTGATAGACCGGCTTGATGGCGCCGGTGGCGCTCATCATGGTCGCGGTGCCCACTTCGAACACCTGAATGATATGCGGCGCGGTGCCGGCGCGGAATGCCGCGATGCCGGCATTCATGGTGTCGGGATAACTTCCCTTGAAGGTCGGGACGACCTTGTAGTCCGATTGGCTGGCGTTGAAGTCGTCGGCGAGCTTGTTGACGATGTCGTTGTTGCCGCCGCTCATGGCGTGCCACCACTGGATTTCGGTCACAGCGTGGGCAGGCGTTGCGAGCGCGAGCGCAACAGTCACTGTCATTGCTGCGCCGAATTGTCGAAATGCCATTAAATTCCTCCAGGTTGGGTCCGTCACCTTCGTTTCGCGCGATAACAGCGCCGGATGACGTGCAAATGACCGTATAAGCGAAAGGATGCTATTGGGGAAGCGTGCGCCTGGGGAAGCCGGAAAATAGGCGAAGGGCGAGCAAAAATGTCCCGGCGCCCGTGCGCGATTGAGCACCGGGCCGGGATGACAAATCCTCAGCGCTTCCGCTCGGAGCCGCAGACCGCGCCTTTCGCGACCAGGGATTCGATCTCGCTTTTGGAATAGCCGAACTCGCCCAGCACCTCGGCGGAGTGTTGGCTGAACTTTGGTGGTGTGCGGCGCAGGCTTGGCTTGGTTCGCTCAAGCCGGATCGGGGAAGCGACACCCTTGTACCAATCCTTCGCAATGATATCGCCGCGATGGATGGTGTGCGGATTGGTCAGCGCCTGATCGATCTTCTGCACCGGACCTGCTGGCAGGCCTGCGGCAAGCAGGCGATTGCAGAGCGGTTCGGCGTCATGCTGGCTGAACACGGCGGCAAGTTCGGCGCGCAATGCGTCGCGGTTGGCGATGCGATCCTTGTTGCGGGCGAAGCGCGGATCGGTGCCGAGTTCGGGCTTGCCGATTTCCTTGGCGAGCTTCCTGAAAGTGCCGTCATTGCCGACGCCGATAAAGATATTGTCGGTGCGGGTCGGGAAGATCGCATACGGCACGAGATTGGGGTGCTCGTTGCCGGTGAGGCCCGGCGGTTTGCCATGCATGAAATAATTCGCGGTGTGCGGATGCATGATGGCAAGGCCGGTTTCATACAGCGTGGTCTCGAGGAACTGGCCCAAGCCAGAGCGCTGGCGCTCCGACAGCGCCATCAGGATGCCGATCGCCGCATAAAGCCCGGTGCCGATATCGACCAGGGGAACGCCGATCCGCATCGGACCGCTTTCCGGCGAACCGGTCGCGGCGATCATGCCGGTCATGGCCTGAATGATCGCGTCATAGCCGGGATTGCCGCCGCGCGGCCCGTCGCCACCGAAGCCGGAAATCCGGCAATGCACGAGCCTTGGAAATTTCGCACGCAGCACGTCGTTGCCGATGCCCCATTTATCGAGCGTGCCTGGTTTGAAGTTCTCGATCAGGACGTCGGCGCTCTCCAGCATCTTCATCAGCACAATGCGTCCGCCCTCGGAGGCGAGATCGAGCCCGATCGAGCGCTTGTTGCGGTTGATGCCGACAAAATACGCCGCGTCTTCCTCGTGGAAGGGAGGGCCCCAGTCGCGCACCTCGTCGCCGGCGGGCGGCTCGACCTTGATCACGTCGGCGCCGTGGTCGGCGAGGATCTGCGTGCAATAGGGGCCGCCGAGCACGCGCGTGAGATCGATCACGCGCAGGCCGGCCATCGCGCCGGGAGCCGCTTCTGAACTCATGGAAACAACCTTCGCTCAATAGGAACCAGATGGGATTCCTGAGCTAGCGGTCTTCAGGCGCGGCAGCAATGGTTTCTCGCGCACAGCCGCATGCGGGATGGGTGTCGCGCGAAAACGGCCCGCCGGTTTCACAGCGGGCCGTTTCTCCAAGCGATTACACAACCGTCAGGCGGACATCGACATTGCCGCGGGTGGCATTGGAATAGGGACACACCTGATGGGCCTTTGCGACCAGCGCCTCGGCCTCCGCCTTGGGAACGCCGGGCAGGGATACCGCGAGGTCGATATCGAGGCCAAAGCCGCCGGCTGCGCGCGGTCCGATACCGACCGTGGACGTCACCGACGCGTCTGCCGGTACCTTCGGGCCGCCCTGGGAAGCTACGAATTTCATTGCGCCGATGAAGCAGGCGGCATAGCCCGCCGCGAACAACTGCTCTGGATTGTTGCCGGCGCCACCGCCACCGCCGAGTTCCTTGGGGGTCGTGAGCTTGACGTCGAGCGCGCCGTCGAGGGTCGCGGCGTGGCCGTCGCGGCCACCGGTTGCCTTGGCGCTGGTCTTGTAGAGCACATTCACGGACATGTCGGTCTCCTTTGGTTGCGATCTCAGCAATAGATATTGTATTGCGCACAATTCAATTGTGTGCAATACAAATAATTGTGAGCCCGCAATCTAATTGTCTGCAATTGATTGCAGGCGTGCCCGGACCCACAATGAACCACGGGCGCCAAAACTTGGCGAGGTCGGACTTGGCGAGGTTATGATGGCCAGAAAACCGGCGGCGGATCTGCCACTGCTGCTCGACAATCAACTCTGCTTTGCGGTGTATTCGACTGGACACGCCTTCAACCGCGTCTACAAGCCGCTGCTGGAGCGGCTTGGGCTGACCTATCCGCAATATCTGGTGATGCTGGTGTTGTGGGAGCGCGACGGCGTGCCGCTGAAAGATATCGGCGAGCGGCTGTTTCTCGATTCCGGCACGCTCACCCCGCTGCTCAAGCGGCTGGAAGCGGCGCAGCTGATCAAGCGCAGGCGCAGCACGGAAGATGAGCGGCAGGTGTTGATCGCCCTGACGCCGCAGGGCCAAGCGCTGCGGGAAAAAGCGCGCGCGGTGCCGCTGGGGATTCTGGCGAGCTCGGCTTGCTCGGTCGCGGAATTATCGGCGATGAAAAACGATCTGATTGCGCTACGTGACAAGCTGAATGCGGCGTTGGGGGAGTAGGACCCGATCAGAGGCGCTTTTTGGCGAAGGCCCGGCCGGAATGCGGACAGGTATTTTTCGAATGCGAACGCTTGTGTATTCGTCGCGAAGGCGACGTAGGTCAACGAGTCCGCCAAGGCCCGAATTTCGACGTATGCGCGGACTCACCGGCGTTGTGCTCATTCAATCGCGCGCGCAGATCGTCGGTGATGCCGATGTAGAAATGTTCGGAATCCAGACTTTCGAGGTTGTAGACGTATTTATCGAAGCCCCGCTTACGCGACATTGCTGGAAGCGTTCGCAGGATTTCACTTGCCAGCCCGTCTTCGCCCTTCGGGCTACGCCGCGGCAGCCTTCGCTCTTCGGCCAGAGGGCTCGCCGAGCGCGAAGCTGGCGAAGCCAGCGAAGGCTGGTGGAGCCAGGCGGGATCGAACCGCCGACCTCTTGCATGCCATGCAAGCGCTCTCCCAGCTGAGCTATGGCCCCGTAACTTTACCTCTGAGCATGGTCTTCTCGGAAGATCGGTATCCAATCTTCAGATCATGCTCTCCGCGTGCCCTAGGTGACTCGCGGGGAAAAACCCTGAACACAGTTCAGGGCCGATCTCAAGTCTCTTCGTCGCCGCCGACGTCGCCGATGATGTCGGTGACGTCTTCGTCGCCCTCTTCCTCATCGGGAATGAAGGTCGAATCGTCGTCGTCATCGTCTTCGATGGTCTCGTCGATCTCGATGTCGTCTTCCGATTCCGGAACGACGGCTTTGACCTTGCCGGTGTTTTCCTCGGCGTCGGCCTCTTCCAGCGGGACCAACTCTTCGGCCTCAGCGGGTTCCGGCATATCGGCAGCGGCGGTGGCCGAAGCTGCGGCAGCGGCGCGCGCTGCATCGCCACGGGCGGCCCGCGGCGGGGCAACCGGCGCAATCGGTACGACCTCGCCGGTATAGGGCGAGATCACCGGGTTCTTGTTCAGGTCATAGAATTTCTTACCCGTCGTCGGGCAAATGCGTTTGGTTCCGAGATCGGATTTGGCCACGTGTGGGATCCTGGGAAATTCTGAAAAACGGTGCTTCACTTGGCTAGTTGAGAGGCTGCTGTCAATAGCGCTTTGCAGGCATCTGACGGCCGCGTGACGTCGTGTGGCCCATGTGATACTGCCGCGCCCGCAGAGGACACAATCTTGACCCATTCTGACCAACCGACCCCGCTGGAAGCCCGCGCCAGCGGTCCCCTGACCGGAAATGTCCGCATTCCCGGCGATAAGTCGATTTCGCACCGGGCCCTCATCCTTGGGGGGCTTTCGGTCGGCGAAACCAGGATTTCCGGCCTGCTTGAGAGCGAAGACGTGCTCAATACGGCAAAATCCATGCGGGCGCTGGGTGCAAAGGTCGAGCGGACCGCCCCATTCGCCTGGTCCGTCCGGGGCGTCGGGGTGGCAGGCTTCGCCCAGCCGTCCGCGCCGCTTGATTTTGGCAACTCCGGCACCGGCTGCCGGCTGGTGATGGGGGCGGTGGCCGGCTGCCCGATCACGGCGGTTTTCGATGGCGACGCCTCGCTGCGGTCCCGTCCGATGCGGCGGATCCTCGATCCCCTGGAATTGATGGGCGCCAAAACCGGCGAGGCCAGGGAAGGCGGCCGCCTGCCGCTGACGCTGCACGGCGCGCGCGATCCCGTGCCGATCCTCTATCGGACGCCGGTCGCGTCGGCCCAGATCAAATCGGCGGTGCTGCTGGCAGGGTTGGCTGCGCCCGGCGTTACCACCGTGATCGAGCAGGAGGCGAGCCGCGACCATACCGAGTTGATGCTCAAGCATTTCGGCGCGCAGATCGTCTCGACCGGGGAAGGCAGCCACGGCCGCAAGATCGTACTCACCGGCCAGCCTGAACTGCACGGCGCAGACGTTGTGGTACCCGCCGATCCCTCCTCTGCCGCGTTTCCGATCGTGGCGGCGCTGATCGTCGAGGGCTCGGACATCACGTTTTCCGACGTCATGACCAACCCGCTGCGCACCGGGCTGTTCACGACGTTGCGCGAAATGGGCGCTTCCATCGAAGAAAGCGAAGTGCGCGGCGACGCCGGCGAGCCGATGGCGCAATTGCGCGTCCGCGCCTCGAAACTGCGCGGCGTCGAAGTACCGCCCGAACGCGCGCCTTCGATGATCGACGAATATCTGGTGCTGGCAGTCGCGGCGTCGTTTGCCGAAGGCACCACGATCATGCGCGGCCTCAAGGAATTGCGCGTCAAGGAATCCGACCGGCTGGAGGCGACCGCCGATATGTTGCGCGTCAACGGCGTCAAGGTCGAAGTCGCAGGCGACGACCTGATCGTCGAAGGCAGGGGCCACGTCCCCGGCGCCGGTCTCGTCGCCACCCACATGGATCATCGCATCGCGATGTCGGCGCTGGTGATGGGATTGGCTGCTGACAAGCCGGTCAAGGTCGACGACACCGCCTTCATCGCCACCAGCTTCCCGGACTTCATCCCGATGATGCGCTCATTGGGCGCGGAGTTTTCATGATTATCGCCATCGACGGACCGGCGGCATCCGGCAAGGGCACGCTCGGCAAACGGCTCGCCCATCATTACGGTTACCGCCACCTGGACACCGGCGTGATCTATCGCGCGGTGGCGAAGGCGCTGCTGGATGCGGGTTTTGAGCTCACCGATGAGGCGCGCGCGGTGGCGGTCGCAATGGAGCTCGACCCCGAAAAATTCGGACATCCCGAGTTGAAGACCCAGCGGATCGGCGATGCCGCGTCGGTTGTCTCGGCGATTCCCAGAGTACGCGAAGCGCTGGTCAGTTTTCAGCGCCAGTTCGCGGCCGATCCACCCGGTGCTGTGCTTGACGGACGCGACATCGGAACGGTGATCTGTCCGAATGCCGATGTGAAGATTTTCGTCGTCGCCGATCCGCAGGTGCGGGCCCGCCGGCGGACGCTGGAAGCGCGTGCGCGCGGCGAAGCGGCGGACGAGGCGCTGGTGCTGGCTGATATTCTCAAGCGCGACGAACGTGACCAGAATCGCGCGGCGGCGCCCCTGAAGGCTGCCGCCGACGCTCACATTCTCGATAATTCGAGTCTCGACATCGAAGCCGGCGTTCGCGCCGCCATCGCGATCGTCGAGGCAGTCCGCGCTAATCGTTAAGCGCGGAGCAATCGATCAGTTCTTCGACCAGTAGCGGTCGAACGGCAGTTCATGCGCAGCCATCGAAACGACCGGCTGCGGGGAATCGGCCGAAATGGTCCGCATGGAACCGGCGGTGCCGGGCAGCGCGGCAATGGCATTTCCGATGGTCAGGACGGCAACGGCCGTCAGAACGATAACGCTCTTCATGATGGTATTCCCCCTGTTTTTTGCAATGGCGTGAATGTGGGGAAAGGCGCTTAATGCCCGGTTCCGGGGCAGTCGCCGGCCGTGGTCTTTCAGGCGAGGCGGTCAACAAGCCGTTGAAGGGTCCAATTGCGATGCGTGCGTTCAGTCCCTGTCAGCCTTAATGGGCCGTAAATCGGGCATTTCCAGCTTGCCGAAAATGACGCCTAGGGCTATATCCCCAGCGATCCGGGCCGCCATCGATAAGATCAGGGCTGTCCGAGCGGGCCGGCAGGAGGTTTGAACCCCTGCCGTCATTGGAGGAAAGCCCGCTCCTGGTTCTTGAAGTCGATACTTTCGTTTCAGGGCTCGGATAAATCAACGTATCGAACGTGCAGGCATGCTGCCGGCCCGCTTTTGCGTCCTCCGCAAACAGCGGTCGTTAGGGTTTGCGGAACCCTGACACTTCACGCGCGAGACGCCCTTTAACCCGAATGGCCGGCGATACCCGCATCTGGAGAACAAATGGCTTCGACTGCTGCTTCTTATAATCCTACCCGCGACGATTTCGCTGCGATGCTGGACGAGTCTTTCGCCGGCGGTAATTTGCAGGAAAGCTCCGTCATCAAGGGCAAGGTAGTTGCAATTGAAAAGGACATGGCCGTCATCGACGTCGGCCTGAAGACCGAAGGCCGCGTGGCGCTGCGCGAATTCGCAGGACCCGGCCGCGAAAGCGATCTCAAGGTCGGCGACGAGGTCGAGGTGTTCCTCGACAGGATCGAAAATGCGCTCGGCGAAGCCGTGCTGTCGCGCGACAAGGCGCGCCGCGAGGAGAGCTGGGGCAAGCTGGAGAAGGCCTTCAACAATAACGAGAAGGTCCACGGCGTTATCTTCAACCAGGTCAAGGGTGGCTTCACCGTCGATCTCGACGGCGCTGTCGCCTTCCTGCCGCGCTCGCAGGTCGACATCCGTCCGATCCGCGACGTCGCACCGTTGATGAACAATTCGCAGCCGTTCCAGATCCTGAAGATGGATCGCCGCCGCGGCAACATCGTGGTGTCGCGCCGCACGGTTCTCGAAGAGACCCGCGCCGAGCAGCGCCAGGAGCTGGTGCAGAACCTCGAAGAGGGTCAGGTGATCGACGGCGTGGTCAAGAACATCACCGATTACGGTGCGTTCGTTGATCTCGGCGGCATCGACGGCCTCTTGCACGTCACCGATATCGCCTGGCGCCGGGTCAATCACCCGACCGAGGTGCTCACCATCGGCCAGACCGTGAAGGTCAAGATCATCAAGATCAACCACGAGACCCACCGCATTTCGCTCGGCATGAAGCAGTTGCTGGACGATCCGTGGCAGGGCATCGAGGCGAAGTACCCGTTGAACGCGCGCTTCACCGGCCGCGTCACCAACATCACCGACTACGGCGCGTTCGTCGAACTGGAGCCGGGCATCGAGGGCCTGATCCACGTCTCGGAAATGTCGTGGACCAAGAAGAACATGCACCCCGGCAAGATCGTTTCGACCTCGCAGGAAGTCGAAGTGCAGGTGCTCGAAGTGGATTCGGTCAAGCGCCGCATCTCGCTCGGCCTCAAGCAGACCATGCGCAACCCCTGGGAAGTTTTCGTCGAGAAATTCCCGGTCGGCTCTACTGTCGAGGGCGAGGTCAAGAACAAGACCGAGTTCGGTCTGTTCCTCGGTCTCGAGGGCGACGTCGACGGCATGGTCCATCTCTCCGACCTCGACTGGAAGCTTCCGGGCGAGCAGGTGATCGACAACTTCAAGAAGGGCGACATGGTCAAGGCCGTGGTGCTCGACGTCGATGTCGAAAAGGAGCGCATCTCGCTCGGCGTCAAGCAGCTCGAAGGCGACCCCTTCGCCGAGCCGGGTGACGTCAAGAAGGGCGCGGTCGTGACTTGCGAAGTGCTGGAAGTGAAGGAAGCCGGTATCGAGGTGAAGATCTCGGGCACCGATTTCACCACCTTCATCAAGCGCTCCGAACTCGCCCGTGACCGCAACGACCAGCGCGCCGAGCGTTTCGCCGTCGGCGAGAAGGTCGATGCTCGTGTGATCCAGTTCGACAAGAAGGCCCGCAAGGTGCAGGTCTCGATCAAGGCGCTGGAAGTTGCCGAAGAGAAGGAAGCCATCGCGCAATACGGCTCCTCCGATTCGGGAGCAACGCTGGGCGACATTCTCGGCACCGCGCTCAAGAACCGCGACAAGTAAGCTCTTGGCTTGTCCAAGGCATCAGGCCCCGGTTTCGACCGGGGCCTTTTTGTTTCCCCGATCAGGACTGTCTTCGTCATGCCCGGGCTTGTCCCGGGGCATCCACGTCTTGCTTTCTTACGGCACCAAAGGCGTGGATGGCCGGGTCAAGCCCGGCCATGACGATGATGATGGCGTTCGGCGGGGGCCTTGTTTTCTTCATATTGCATCGCAATTGATGTAATTGGATAAGTTGTTGCTGACGCTGCGAAGGCAAAAACGCGCGGATCATTTCAGGAGAAATTCGATGTCGCTCGATTCGGATGTGATCGTCGATCGCCGCAGGATCCGCCGCAAGCTGACCTTCTGGCGCGTGGTGGCCGTCATTGTTGCGATCGCTGCGGTCGCGACCGTCGGGGTGATCGCGACGCCTGGCGGACGCGGCGCGCTGACGACGTCCGGTTCGATCGCGCGCGTCAATATCGATGGCGTGATTCGCAGCGATCAGGAACGTGTCGAGGCGCTGGAGCGGCTGGAGAAATCCAAGGCTGAGGCTGTTATCTTGCATATCAATTCGCCCGGCGGCACCACCGCCGGCTCCGAGCAGCTTTACGACGCGCTGGTGCGGCTGAAGGCCAAGAAGCCGCTGGTCGTCGTGGTCGAAGGACTTGCCGCATCGGGCGGCTACATCACGGCGATTGCAGCCGATCACATCATCGCAAAGCAGACCTCGCTGGTCGGCTCCATCGGCGTGCTGTTTCAAATTCCGAACGTCACCGAGCTCATGAAGACCGTGGGCGTCAAGATCGAGGAAGTGAAATCCTCGCCGCTGAAGGCTGCGCCGAACGGGTTTGAACCGACCAGCCCTGAGGCGCGCGCGGCGCTCGATGCGCTGGTGAAAGATTCCTACGCGTGGTTCCGCGGCCTTGTGAAGGAGCGGCGCGGCATGGACGACGCGTTGCTCGAAAAGGTCGCCGACGGACGGGTCTTCACTGGCCGTCAGGCGGTCGAACTGAAGCTGATCGATCAACTCGGCGACGAGAAAACCGCGGTCGCCTGGCTGGTTTCCGAAAAGAAGATCAAGAGCGGGCTGCCGGTGCGCGATTTCAAGCTCACCCCGCGGTTCAGCGACCTGACTTTCCTGCGAACGGCGGCTTCGATCGCGTTCGATGCACTCGGTCTGGGTGGCATCGCGCGGCAGATCGAGCAGGCCGGCGTCGATCACTTCGGGCTCGACGGTATGTTGGCATTGTGGCGGCCCGCGGGGCCCAATTGAGCCGCGCGGGGGCGCGATTTTCGCGGTTCTCCCGCATTGCGGGTATTGTCACAAACCCGTCCGGTCCATTTGTCACGTCATTTCGCGGCACCCAAATTTGATTTAGCGTCTTGACAGTTCAAGGTATTTTCACGGAAATGGATATCCGCACGCTCCCGGATCCCAGTTTCGATGATCAAATCCGAACTTGTTCAGCGCATTGCCGAGCACAACCCGCACCTCTACCAGCGGGATGTGGAGAACATTGTGAACGCGATCCTCGATGAAATCGTCGCGGCGCTAGCGCGCGGCGACCGTGTCGAGCTGCGTGGTTTCGGTGCTTTCTCGGTGAAACACCGTCCCGCCCGGGCCGGCCGCAACCCGCGCACCGGCGCTCATGTGCCGGTCGATCAGAAGAGCGTTCCGTTCTTCAAGACGGGCAAGGAAATGCGTGAACGGCTGAACCGCGACGACGGTTCGCCTGAAGCCGGCGCGTAAGGCCATAGCGTTTTCAAGCGAAGTGGACCCGGTTCGCGTCAAGAAAACGCGTCAAAACGAAAGACCCGACGGGCTTTTGACGATCTGTAGCCGTGTTGCGGGACCTTGTTAGGGGATTTCGGGCCGCCGATCTCCATCAATACGAGAGATGGTCATGCGAAAATTTTTAACGGCGCTGGTCGTCATTCCCTTGGGCGTTATCTTCGTCGTGTTCGCGGTCGCCAACCGTCATCTGGTGACGGTGTCGTTCGATCCGTTCAATTCTGCCGATCCGTCGGTGGCGGTGAGTCTGCCGCTGTTCGTTGTGATCATTGCGGCCGCCATTCTGGGCGTCGCGGCGGGGGGCATGGCGACCTGGTTCCGGCAGCGCCGCTGGCGCCGCGCGGCGCGCCAGCACGAGGCCGACGCCCGCCGGGCGCGGGCGGAAATCGCCGATCTGCGCGCCGCGGCGGCAGTTTCGCGGGGTGAACCGCAGCGGCTCCCGGCGCCGGTGCAGCGCGGTATTTACGGGTCCGCCGGGCGAGACAAGCAAGGCGCGACGTTGTAGAACCCGCCCCGTCAGCTCCGTTTTAACCCGTGATCGCGCCTAGAACCGCGCCCGAGAGACCATGTCCCTGCTCGTCAAAATTTGCGGCCTGTCCACGCGCGAGACGCTCGACGTCGCGCTTGGGGCGGGCGCTGACATGGTGGGATTCGTGTTTTTTCCGCCGTCGCCGCGGCATCTCTCGCTCGAGACGGCGCGTGAGCTCGGCAGACAGGCCAAGGGCCGCGCCGCCAAGGTGGCGCTGACCGTGGATGCCGACGACGCGACGCTTGCCAATATCGTCGAAACCCTGCAGCCGGACTTGCTGCAATTGCACGGCAAGGAAACCATCGCGCGGCTGCGCGACATCAAGCAAAAATTCGGATTGCCGGTCATGAAGGCACTTCCGGTCGAGACCGCGGCCGACCTCGCGCCGCTGGCAGGCTATGCGGCAGTTGCCGATCGCATCCTGTTCGATGCCCGCGCGCCAAAGGAAGCCACCCGTCCCGGGGGACTTGGCGCGGTATTCGACTGGCATCTGCTGGAAAAACTCGATCTCCAACTGCCGTTCATGGTTTCGGGCGGGCTTCATGTCGGCAATGTCGCGGAGGCCGTTCGCGTCACGCGCGCCGGCGGCGTTGACGTGTCCTCCGGCGTGGAGCGTTCGCCCGGCGTCAAGGATCCCGAGATGATCCGTGCCTTTATCCGCGCCGCGCGCTCAAGCGAAGAATTGATGGTCCGATGAATCCAAGCTTGCCCAACTCCTTCCGCAGCGGTCCCGACGAGCGTGGGCATTTCGGCAATTTCGGCGGACGCTTTGTCGCCGAGACCCTGATGCCGCTGATCCTCGATCTGGAAAAGGCCTATGCCGACGCCAAGGACGATCCGGCGTTCCAGGCGGAGATGAACGGCCATCTGAAGGACTATGTCGGCCGGCCATCGCCGCTTTATTTCGCCGAGCGCCTGACCGAGCATCTCGGTGGCGCGAAAATCTATTTCAAGCGTGAGGAGCTCAACCACACCGGCTCGCACAAGGTCAACAATGTGCTCGGCCAGATCATGGTCGCCCGCCGCATGGGCAAGAAGCGCATTATCGCCGAAACCGGCGCCGGCCAGCATGGCGTTGCCACGGCCACCCTGTGCGCGCGGTTCGGGCTCGACTGCGTGGTCTATATGGGCGCCGTCGACGTCGAGCGGCAGCAGCCTAACGTCATCCGCATGGAAATGCTCGGCGCCAAGGTGATCCCGGTTCAGTCAGGGTCGCGCACGCTGAAAGACGCGATGAACGAGGCGCTGCGCGACTGGGTCACTAATGTGCACAACACGTTTTACTGCATCGGCACGGTCGCAGGTCCCCATCCCTATCCGATGATGGTGCGCGACTTTCAGTCGATCATCGGCATCGAGACCCGCAAACAGATGCAGGAGACCGAAGGCCGTTTGCCGGATTCGCTGATCGCCTGCATTGGCGGCGGCTCCAACGCGATGGGACTGTTTCATCCGTTCCTCGACGACCCCAGCGTGGAAATCTTCGGCGTCGAAGCGGCGGGCCACGGTCTGACGCAGCTACATGCGGCATCGATCGCCGGTGGCCGGCCGGGCGTGCTGCACGGCAACCGTACCTATCTCTTGATGGACGACGACGGCCAGATCCAGGACGCGCATTCGATCTCGGCGGGGCTGGATTATCCCGGCATCGGGCCCGAGCATTCGTGGCTGCACGAGACCGGCCGCGTCACCTATCTATCGGCAACCGATGACGAGGCGCTGGCGGCGTTTCAATTGCTGTCGCGGCTGGAAGGCATCATCCCGGCGCTGGAGCCGGCGCACGCTATTGCGAAAGTGATGGAGCTCGCGCCGAAGCGGCCCAGAGATCATCTGATGGTGGTCAATCTCTCCGGCCGCGGCGACAAGGACGTGCCGCAGGTCGGCGACATCTTGAAGGGCAAGAAGAAGTGACCACCCGCATCGACGCACGCTTTGCCGAACTCGCGAAACAAGGCCGCTCGGCTTTCGTCACCTTCCTGATGGCCGGCGATCCCGATCCCAAAACTTCGCTCGACATCATCAAGGCGCTGCCGAAGGCCGGCGCCGACATCATCGAGATCGGCATGCCCTTTACCGATCCGATGGCGGACGGGCCGTCGATCCAGGCGGCGGGCTTGCGCGCGCTCAAGGCCGGCATGACGCTGAAGAAGACGCTTGAGATGGTTCGCGGCTTCCGCAAGGACGACAACACCACGCCGCTGGTGCTGATGGGCTATTACAATCCGATCTATATTTACGGCGTCGATAAATTCCTCGCCGATGCCAAGACCGCTGGTGTCGACGGTTTGATCATCGTCGATCTGCCGCCGGAGGAAGACGCCGAACTGTGCCTGCCGGCAATGAAGGCGGGGCTGAATTTCATTCGGCTGGCGACACCGACCACCGACGACAAGCGCTTGCCCGCGGTGCTCGCGAACACGTCGGGCTTTGTCTATTACGTCTCGATCACCGGTATCACCGGTAGCGCCAGCGCCGATTCCACGGCGGTCGGCGAAGCCGTCGCCCGCATCAAGCGGCACACCAAACTACCGGTATGCGTCGGCTTCGGCATTCGCACCCCGGATGCGGCGCGCAAGATTGCCGAAAGCGCCAATGGTGCCGTGGTCGGCACCGCGCTGGTCGACGCCTTGCGCGGCAGCCTCGATGCCGATGGCCGCGCCACGCCCAAGACCGTCGGCGCCGTCGCCGACCTGGTTGCAGCGCTGGCCCAGGGCGTGCGGGGAGCAAAACAGGCCGCAGAATAAGCCACAATTGCGTGGGATGAGCCGTTAATCGCGGCTTGCCGGGTTCAGACCGGGCCGCCATATATTTATTGTAGCGTTTTCGAGCGAAGCGGGTACCGGTTCGCGTGAAGAAAACGCGTCAGGATAGAACTGTTGATGCGTTCAACCGCATTCGGAGCGAGACATGAATTGGCTCACCAACGTCGTCCGGCCGAAGATCCGCAACATCTTGCGCCGCGAGACGCCGGAGAATTTGTGGATCAAGTGCCCGGATTCCGGACAGCTCGTGTTCTACAAGGATGTCGAGGCCAACCAGTTCGTGATTCCCGGCTCGAACTATCACATGCGGATGGGCGCGGTGGCGCGGCTGAAATCGATCTTCGACAACCAGACCTGGTACGACATCGCGCTCCCCGATGTGACCGCCGATCCGCTGAAATTCCGCGACGAGCGTAAATACGCCGACCGCATCAAGGATGCCCGCGCCAAGACCGGGCTGAACGATGCCATCAAGGTCGGTTATGGCAAGCTCGAAGGCGCGGGTGTCGTCATCGCGGTGCAGGATTTCGATTTCATGGGCGGCTCGCTGGGCATGGCCGCGGGCGAAGCGATCGTGCGCGGGCTTGAACTCGCGGTTGAAAAGAAATCGCCGTTCATCGTGTTCGCAGCCTCCGGCGGCGCGCGGATGCAGGAAGGCATTTTGTCGCTGATGCAGATGCCGCGCACCACAGTCGGTGTGCAGATGCTGCGCGAAGCCAAGCAGCCCTACATCGTGGTGCTGACCAATCCCACCACCGGCGGCGTCACTGCGTCCTATGCCATGCTGGGCGATGTGCAGATCGCCGAGCCCGGCGCGCTCATCGGGTTTGCCGGCGCGCGCGTGATCGAACAGACCATCCGCGAGAAATTGCCGGAAGGTTTCCAGCGCGCCGAATATCTGCGCGACCACGGCATGGTTGACATGGTGGTGCATCGCCACGAGATGCGGCCGACATTGGCCCGGCTTTGCCGCCTGCTGACGAAATCGCCGGCGCTTGAGACCGCCTCAAAGCCCGCGCCGCAGGTTACCGATCCGGCCCAGATCGTGTCGGCGCCGGATGCGGTGCCGGCCGCACCCCACGCGTGAATCCACCGGCCGACAAACCGCCGCCGCTCGGTGAATTGATCGCGCGGCTGTCTTCGCTGCATCCGAAGCGAATCGATCTCAGCCTCGATCGCATGCACAGCTTGCTGGAGCAGCTCGATCATCCCGAACGAAAACTGCCGCCGGTGATTCATGTCGCCGGCACCAATGGCAAGGGTTCGACCATCGCCTATCTGCGCGCGATCCTCGAAGCCGCCGGCTTGCGCGTCCACGTCTTTACTTCGCCCTACCTTGTGCGGCTCAACGAATGCTTTCGCATCGGCCGGGCGGGCGGCGGCACGCTCGTTGGCGACGACGAATTGTGCGCAACGCTCGAACATTGCGAACGCGCCAACAAAGGCGAACCGGTCACGATCTTCGAAATCGAGACCGCGGCGGCATTGTGCCTGTTCGCGCGGCACCCGGCCGATATCGTGCTGCTGGAAGTGGGTCTCGGCGGACGGCTGGACGCCACCAATGTGATCGAAGCGCCGCTCGCGAGCGTCATCGCGCCGGTCAGCATGGATCACACTGAATTTTTGGGAAATTCGCTGACCGCGATCGCCGGTGAGAAGGCTGCCATCATCAAGCGCAACACACCGGTCGTTTGCGCCGAGCAGGCGGTGGAAGCGATGGCGGTGATCGAAGCGCAGGCGAACCGCATGCGCGCGCCGATGCATGCTTCAGGCCAGCAATGGCATGTCAGCGTCGAGCGCGGCCGGTTGGTCTATCAGGATGAGCGCGGCTTGATGGATCTGGCGGCGCCGAAGCTGTTCGGGCGGCATCAGTTCGACAATGCCGGGCTTGCGATCGCCACCCTGCGCGCGTTGGACAGGTTCAAGATCGGCATCGCCGCGTTCGAGGCCGGCATCATCAGCGCCGAATGGCCCGCGCGGATGCAACGTCTGGTGTCGGGGACGCTGGTCGATCAGGGCCCGCCGGGCTGCGAGATCTGGCTCGATGGTGGCCACAATGCCGAAGGCGGACGCGTTGCGGCAGCGGCGCTCGGCGATCTCGAGGAGCGGGTGTCGCGCCCGCTGGTGGTCATCGTCGGCATGATGGCGAACAAGGACGCGGGCGCGTTCCTCGCCAATTTCGCCGGGCTGACGCGTCACATCATGGCGGTCCAGATTCCCGATCGAGAGAACGCGATGCCGCCGGACCGGCTGGCCGATGCCGCGCGCTCGCTCGGCATGCGCGTGGAGAATGCGGCAAGCGTTGAAGCCGCGCTGCACGCGCTGTCGCGCCTCGCCTACGAAGTGCCGCCGCGCATCCTGATCACGGGCTCGCTCTATCTCGCAGGCCATGTGCTCGCCGTTAACGGCACGCCGCCGGGCTGAGAGACGGCAGCCATCTGGCTCAAAACAAAGCGGCCGGTTTTTCGCCGGCCGCTTTCAGAAAAAATCCTAATTCGAAACGGATCAGACCGCAGCCGATATCCACTGCTGCAGCTTCTGCTTCGGCGCGGCGCCGACCTGGCGCGAAGCCATCTCGCCGCCCTTGAAGATCATCAAGGTCGGGATCGACATCACACCGTATTTCGAGGCCGTCTTCGGGCTCTCGTCGACGTTGAGTTTTACGATCTTGACCTTGTCGCCCATCGCGCCGGAAATCTCGTCAAGCGCAGGTGCGATCATGCGGCAGGGGCCGCACCATTCGGCCCAGAAATCGACAACCACCGGGCCGGTCGCGTTCAGCACCTCGGCTTCGAAATCGGCGTCAGAAACCTTGCCAACGGCCATGGGAATACCTCGTTCGGTTAGAAGAAAAGGGGCGCGGTTGAGAATCGCGCCCGGGATCATGCGTCAAACCTATGAACGCGATCCTGCCGGGTCAAGCTCGGTCATCCCTTTGGACAATGGTGGCCAGTTGCGCGTCCAGCGCAGGGGTAGAAATCTCCATCAATTCAGGGGTTTCGGTCCACAATAGCGCTGCGCGGACGGTTCGCTGGGGATAAAGCTTCTCCAGCACCGCCCGGTACAGCGCGAGCTGCCGGACATAGCCTCGGGGCGCCTCGGCTGCGGTCTTCGGCGGGGCGTGGTTGGTCTTGAAATCGACGATCAGAACTTCCGAAGCCGTCACCACCAGCCGGTCGATCTGGCCGGAGACCAGAGCCGGCGTGCCGCCCGGTTGCTCCAGCCGGCCGACAATCGACACTTCCGCGCGGCTGCCGGGTGCAAACACCGGCGCAAACCGCGCATCTGCGATCAACTCCACCGCGCCTTCCGCAAGCATTTTGCGCTCCTCGTCGGTCCAGCGGTCGGCATTGCGGGCGAGATAGCCAAGCGCGGCCTCGCGGCGGCGCTCGGTTGCGATGTCGGGCAGCGACTGCAACAGCCGGTGCACCAGCGTGCCGCGCTGTAGCGCCCGGGCACGCAGTGCGATGGATTCGCCCGTTCGCACTCGATGGCCGTCATCATCGGTGGGGTCTGAAGGGCGCAGCAGCGTGCCAGAGGGAGTCTCCGATGGCGCCGGTGTCCGCAGCCATGATGGCAGCATGACCGGTGCGATCGTTACCGGCGCAACAGCACCGGTCGAAGGTGCAGCATCTTCAGGCCGCGAGAAGCGTTTCACCTTTCCACTCGGCGTGTCCAACTCCTGAAGCTGCAATCCGGAGTTGGCGAGGCCTTTGCTGATCAGATCGTACCAGGAGGATTCGCGCACCGTATTCCTGTTGCCGGGCATGCAACCGCCGACGATCAGCCGATCTGCCGCGCGCGTCATCGCCACATAGAGCAGGCGGCGGTATTCATCTTCGGTGTCGTCCATCATGGCCGTGCGCGCCGCGATGACCGCGGAGGGATCCTCGGCCTTTCTGCCGGCCCAGACCACCACACCGTGCGCGTGCGGACCTGAATTGCCTTGCGGCAAATTGATCAGCCGCAGCCGCTGCGTGTCCGATGGCGACGTCGTGGTGTCGACCAGAAACACGACGGAAGATTCCAGGCCCTTGGCGCCGTGAACGGTCATGACGCGAACCTCGTCGCGCGAGATTTCCATGTCGCGCTTCACCTCGGTGTCAGCCGCGCGCAGCCACGCCATGAAGCCCTGCAGCGAGGCCGGCGCCTTGCGCTCGTAATTCAGCGCCAGCTCCAGAAATTCGTCGAGTGCGTCATTGGCCTCGTGCCCGAGCCGCTTGAGAATGCGCGCGCGGCCGCCATCGCCGCCGAGCAGCCAGGCGAAGAACGCGAACGGCGTTTCGCTGACGAAACGGCGCTCGCAAAGTTCCAAGCGAAAGAGAGCCTTCTTGAACCGGCTGTCTGTCATGGCGTGAGCGGTCAAGGCGTAGCGCAACGATCCCCTGCGCTGCCACGCCAACTTGAACAGATCGTCGTCGGTGAGGCCGAACAGCGGGCTCTTCAGCGCGATCGCGAGCGCGAGATCGTCCTGCGGCAGCAACAGCGCGTCGGCGAGGTTCATCAGATCGATGATTGCGATGTGTTCGGTCAGCTTGAGCCGGTCGGCGCCGGCGACAGGAACGTTGGCGTGTTTTAGCGCCTGAATCACCGCGTCGAAGGCGTTGCCGCGCCGCCGCACCAGCACCAGCATGTCGCCATAGCGCAGCGGGCGGCGGTTACCCGCGCTGCCGGTCATGGTGCCGCTTTCGACCAGCGCCTTGATCTCGGCCTGGATGCGTTTCGCCAGCTTCACTTCCGGACTTGTCACGGCGATGCCGTCGAACGGCGCGCGCCAGCCTTCGATATCCTGCTTGTCGTCGGCTTCGGCCAATTCCCAGAGATCGATCTGGCTCGGGCCTGCGTCGGCCAGCGAATGGTGGATCGGGTATCCGGTCTCGACCGAGTGGATGCTGCGGTAGATATCCTGCTCGCGGAACACGTGATCGACCGCGTGCAGGATCGCCGGCCCCGAGCGGAACGAGTAGGTGAAGGATACCGGATCGAATTTCAGTCCGGCATCCTCGAACCGCTTCTTCAACTCGCGCCGGCGCAGGTCGAATTCGCGCGGCGCCGCGCCCTGAAACGAGAAGATCGACTGCTTCTCGTCGCCGACCGCGAACACCGTACGCATCACACCGTCGCGGGCGCCTGCGCCCGAGGTGAATTCGGAAATGATATGCGCGACGATGTCCCATTGCCGAGGGCTGGTGTCCTGAGCCTCGTCGATCAATACGTGGTCGACGCCGCGATCGAGTTTGTAATGCACCCAGCCCGACGAGACGCGGTCGAGCATTTCCAGTGTCTTGTCGATCAGGTCGTCATAGTCGAGCAAGCCGCGTTCCTGCTTCTCGCGCCGGTAGTTTGCCGCGGCGGCGGTTGCGATATGCAAGAGCGCCTCGGTGCGGTCGCGAGCCGTTACCGCTCGGCGGCGGTCGATCAGGGGTATTACACGAAGAGCCTCCGACTCGAGCAGGCGGCCAATCGCAGGATTGTTGTCGGTGAATTTCTTGGTCACCACCGACTTACGTGGTGCGCGGTCTGTTTCAGTGAGGAACACGCCGAGATATGCATCGACCTGCGCGCTTCCGGTGAGTGTCAGGGCCTCGCGTAGTCTCGCGGCCTGATCTTGATCGGACTTGTTGCCGGTATCGAGAACGCGAGTGAATTCCTGCCAGCGTGCTCGCGGCAGGTTCGGTCCATCCACGATCTCGCGCTCGATATCTTCGATACGATCGCTTGCGCTGACGCCCAACGCCGCGGAAATCTGCGCCGCAGCGGCGTCGGCGCTACCTGCGGCATCCGTCCACGCCATGAAGTGATCGCGACTCAAACACGCCTCGCGCACCACATCCTTGAACGTGACATCGGCCGCGCTCGCCATCGCCATGGTCAGCGCGCGCCCGGTCGCGCTGTCGGGATTGCGCGAGGCCTCCAGCAACACCGAGAGATTGGCGCGTTCCATCATCTCGGTCTGGTCGCGGTCGTCGAGCACGGCGAAGCGTGCGGGCACGTTGGCCTCGAACGGAAATTGCTGCAGCAGCCGCGTGCACAGCGCGTGGATGGTCTGCACTTTCAGGCCGCCCGGCGTTTCCAGTGCGCAGGCAAAGAGCTTGCGTGCGTCCCTGCGCAGTTTTGCGTTGGGATGCGCAATACCGGCTTCGCGAATCGCCTGGTTCAGCGCCTCGTCATCGAGCGTGACCCAATGGCCGAGGGTGGAAAACACGCGTTCCGCCATATTGGCGGCGGCGGCTTTCGTGAACGTGATGCAGAGAATTTTCTCTGGAGGAACGCCGTCAAGCAGCAGTCGGATCACCCGCTGTACCAGCACATGGGTTTTGCCGGAGCCGGCGTTGGCCGACACGAAAGCGGATGCCGCAGGGTCGGACGCGCGCGCTTGTGTCGCGCGCACGGCATCCGGAATGATTCGGGGCGCTTTCACCATTCCGGTAGCTCCAGGCCGCCGGCCGCGGACCATTCCTTGATGCGGGCGAGATCGTCATACGCACCGTAGCGATTGGTCCACATCGACAGGTTCAGCGAGGTATAGGCCTGGTCTTCGTCATCGAATTTGCGGATCAGCTTCTCAAGCTCCTGCCGCGCGTAATCGGCGGCGGCGTCCGGGCACTGCGGCGTATCGTTGTTTTTGATCTTCAGCTCCAGCGATCGCTGCTCGCCGGGCGGGTTGTTGCCGCTGAGCCTGACATAGACGAGTTCACCGACCGAGGAATCCGCCGCAATGTCCTTGAAACCGCCCTCGCGCAGGATCGCCGCCTCCAGCGTGAGTTGCGGCGACAGGCCCATGCGCACCTGCTTGCCGGTCGGCGGCTGACCGGTCTTGTAGTCGAGAATGGCGTAGGTGCCGTCGTGACGGCGTTCGATCCGGTCGGCGCGAGCGGAGAGGATAAAGGTGCGTGCATTGTCCAGGGGAATTCCGATCTCGCCCCTGATCTCGGCCTTGATATCGGCGATGTTGCCGCGCCGCGCAATTTCCCATTCCGCAAACCACGCGGCGATGCGCTGAAAGCGCGGCCACCACAGTGCGCGGGCCTCGGGACGCTCCATCAGCGGCGCGAAATATTTTTCGCCGACGCCGCGCAACGTCAGCGCAATGTTGTCTGGAAGTGCGGTGGCGAAGGTTTGCGTGAATTCGCCGAGCGAATTGTGGATCGCCGAGCCGCGATCGGCCGCCGACAGCGGCATATCGACGGGATCGAGCGGGTCGAGTTGCAAGATATATTTTGCATAGATCGTGTAGGGATCGCGCAGCCAGTCCTCGATCGCCGTCACCGACAATTTGAGCGGCCGCGTTTCGCGCGGCGGCTTTGGTGCAGGCTGCGGGATCGGCTCGACCTTGTCGGGCCGGTCCAGTTCGTCCGCGAAGCGAACATAGTTTTCGCCCGCTCGCTTTGCTTCCTTCCAGCGCTCTTCGCCGGCGACCGCTTCCAGCCGGTGCAGGAAGCGCGAGGCCACGGCCGGCGCGCCGCCGACTTTTGCGGCATGCGTGAGGATGACCTCGCCGGCTCCCAGCAATTGCGCAAAGTCGTGCGCGGAGAGGCCGATGCGCCGCTCCGGCAGATCGAGGCCAAGTTCGTGCCGCATCGGCCGGCTCAGCCAGGGATCGATCCGCGGCGCCGGGGGCCACACGCCCTCGACCAGCCCGCCCAGGATGACGCGATCGGATTCCGTCAGCCGCGCCTCGAGCTGCCCGTAGATGTGTAGCTGCGCGCTCGCTGATTCCGGCCGCCGCACCATACGGTCGGCGAACGCGGTCTGGAACACATCGGGGTAATCGCCGAGCTGGACCATCAGTCCGCTTGGTCGTTCATTTCGAAGCAGATCGTCGAACGCCGAGGTTAGTGCCGAGCCCTGGCTTTCCTCGAACACAACAGCGATGCCGTGCTGATCGCTCGACAGCGCCATTAACGCCTTGCGGTGGCGTTGCGCCAGTTCCGTGAAATCATGCGGTTTTGACGACGCCACGCTTTCGAGTGGCGACAACGCTTTCTGCAGGGCCGCGATCAACGCTTGGGCCTGATCGAGTTCGTCGTCTTTCAACTTCGCTCGTTGCTCCAACGCGTGAAGCGAGGAGGTGTCGTTATTCCTGAGCTTTCGGAGTTCGTCACGGAAGCGGTCGAAATCGCGCGCGAGACCGATGCATCCGGCTTGCGGCCGGGTGCCGCGCAACAGTGCCAGTTCGAGCACTTCGATCGCGCGCTTCAATGCGCCATGTGCGCCGCCAAGCCGAAACAGCGGATGCTTCAGCAGCGCCAGCAGCGTCGGCGGCTCCAGCCCCTTTGCGGCCGCTTCCGCGGCAAGCCGCGCAAAAATGCCGGCCGATGTATCCATCAACGCATCGCCGCCGGAATCGTCGAATTCGAGATTCCAGCGCGTGAGTGCCGCCATCACCCGTCGCGCCAGAGCGCGGTCCGGCGTCACCAGTGCCGCCGTCTTGTCGAGATGCCGCGCCTCGCGCATCGCGACTGCAATCGCCAGCGCTTCCATCTCGGGATTGGGCGCCTCGACCACGGCGAGGTTTGTCATGCCGCCCGAAATCTTTTCTGATATCTCGGGCTGCTCCAGCCGGTCATGCCATTTTTCGGTCGCGGTCGATGGCCGCATCGTCTCGGAAACCAGCACGTCGCGCCCATGTGGTGCCGGCGTGCCCAATATCTCGACGTCTCCGCGCTTGATGCCGAACCGATCCAGCAATCCCTGCATCGCATATTGCGGGTGGTTCGATGATGGCGGTGTGGTGAATTTGCCTTGCGCGTCCCTGAAGCCGCCGATCGTCTGCCAGGCCTCGTCGTCGAGATCGGTGTCGAGCCCCGGCAGCACCACCGCGCCTTGCTTTAGATTGGCGACGACATGCAGGAATTTTGCGGTCGCCGGCATCGAGCCGGTCGAACCTGCCGCGATCACCGGCCCCTCGTGATGAGCGGTCAGGCGCGCGGCTTCCGCGTCGATCAACCGATCGCGCCGCGCCGCCGGTTCGATCCGTCCGATTTCCTGCAGATGATCCGGCCACGCCTTGCGCGCGATCCGCAAAAACTCCAGCGAGTGCTGCCAATATTTGTCGAGCTGGTCCGGCACCAGTCTGTCGAGTGCGGCCCAATCGACGCCGCGCGTGGCCATGTCGTCCATCAGCCGCGCCAGATCGCCTGCGAGCGCAAGCGTCGATGCCGGCCCGCCGACCACCAACGGTGCGGATACCGGGCTTTTCGCCCATGCCGCGACCAGCCGTGCGAGCGTCAACCGGCGTTCGAGTTCGCCAAGGCGCGGTGGAATATCAAGTGGTGCGATACCGCCGAATTGTTCGGAGCCTTCCGAAAACGCCAGTTCATCTTCGTCGATATCCCCAAGGGCTACGATGCGCGGAAGGATCGCGGCATCCGTCCTCAACTCATCGAGGAAGATTTCCCGCGCCAAGCGCCCGGCGCGCCGGGTCGGCAGATAGAGTGTCGCCCGCGCGAGGTTCAGGGGATCCTTGCGCGCCTCGAATCCATCGACCAGCCGGCCATCGACCAATGCGGCGATGACGGTGCGCAGGAACGGCACGGATACTGGGACGCTGAAAACACGCATGGGATTCCTGATTCGAGTATCAGGCGCCAATATAGGGAGCTATTTCGGATTGGTCATGGTGAGCGCCGCTGGTAACCCCGTTACTCACCGTCATCATCTGTGAAAAATGCGTAGGGCGGGCAAAGCGAAGCGTGCCCACCAACTTCAGACGAATTCCGGTTGTGAGAGATGGTGGGCACGGCGCAAGAGCGCCTTCCATCCTACGGGACCCAGACCTACGCCACGCTTTCCAGAAACGCCTCTTCCGCGGCCTGGACCGCGTCGGGGGTTCCGACATGCATCCAGACGCCGTCGAGCCGCAGGCCGAACAGGCGCTCCTGCTCATTGGCGCGATCGAACATCTTGGTCAGCGAAAACTCGCCCGCGGGCGCATCGGCAAATAGCGACGGCGACATGATCGCAGCGCCCGCATAGACGAACGGCACCACCTGATGCTCTCTGCGTTTGCGCAGCGCGCCATCGGGCAGCATTCCGTAATCGCCACGGCCTGCATAGCCGATGCTGCTCGTGGTCGGCGCCATCAGCAGCAGGATGTCCATACGTTCGGGATCGAAGGCTTCGGCAAGCCGTGCCAGATTCGGCCGCACGCCGTCGATCCACATGGTGTCGGCGTTGAGATGGAAGAACGGTTCGTTGCCCAGCAGAGGCAGCGCCTTGACGACGGCGCCGCCGGTGCCGAGCACCTGGTCGCGCTCGTCGGAGATGATCACGCGAGGACGGGTGCGGGCCGCGGTGTGCTGGATGATCTGGTCGGGCAGGTAATGCACATTGACCACGGCTTCGCTGACGCCGGCGCCGGCGAGCTTATCCAGCACATGATCGAGCAGTGGCTGGCCGGCCACGCGAATCAGCGGCTTCGGCATATGGTCGGTCAAGGGCCGCATCCGCACGCCGAGACCGGCGGCGAGGACCATGGCTTTGGTAGGGGTAACGGACATTTTCCGGAATTTCTCGAACATCAATTTGCGCTGCGGATCATACCACGGCGATTCGGCTGAACCAGCTGGTCTGACGCCTTAGTCATCGGACATGACGGCCGTACGACGGCAGTAACGCTACAAACTCAGGCTTCGGCGGGCGCGCCACGTTTGGCCGATTTCTTCTTCTTGTCGCCCTGCTTCAGGAAATTGACACCGATCTGGTCGCCATTGACCCAGGCCAGTTCGCAGCGGCGGTAGGCGAGACCGGTGGACGACAGCAGCAGAAAAAATTCCTTCAGATGCAAACCCTCGACGGAACCTTCGACCGTAAGCTTGGCGCCGGTCTCGGAAACGTCTTCCATCACACAGTCGCGCCGCCAGGTACCGTCGATGCCCATCATGTGAGCCGTAATGCCGCGCTCAAACGTGACGCGTTCACCTCTGCGCCGCTCTGATGTCGCCATGGGGCGTATTTCCTGGTTCTAAAACAGCCGCGTCCCACGCACGGAGCACAGCCCGTTCCAGATTAAAGGCGCGGTGGCTAACAAGTGGTAAATCAGGGATTCTGGACCGGCGGCGGCACGTTAGCAGCGTACCATTCGCGAAAGTCCGACAATGCCGGGTGGGCCAATGAACGATTCAGATAGGTCCAGATCCGGGGCTGGTGACGCAGATATTGCGGTTTTCCGTCGCGGCGGTTGAGCCGGGCGAAGGTGCCGAGCAGGCGGGTGTTTCGCTGCGCCGACATGATGGCATAGAGCTCGGCAAAGCTGGCCGCATCGAAGCTGGTGTCGACCGTGCGCCGCGCCTTGATGTAGCGGGTCAGCAGCGTCAGTTCGAGTGCTTCGGGGACGTCGATCCGCGCGTCCTGTAACAGCGACACCAGATCGTAGGCGGCAGGACCCAGCACGGCATCCTGAAAGTCGATGATTCCGACGGACAATATTCCGGAGCGATCTCCGAGCCAGATGATGTTGGGGGAATGAAAATCCCGGATCACCCAGGTCCGAGGCGCTGCGGCGGGCTTTTCCAACAGCTTGCGCCACATTGTGATGAACTCTTCTCGGAGTTCATGGCTCGGTTCGGTGCCGCGGTCCGGCAGGTACCATTCGAGCATCAATCCCATCTCGACCTGCCACGCGTCGATATCGAATACGGGAATGTCGTAGGTGAGCTGCGGCGCCAGCGGCAAATTCTCGGGCAGGGTCTCGCGATGCAACGCCGCCAGCATGTCGGTCGCGGCTTCGTAACGCTCGGCAATCGGCTGCGGCGGATTGCCTTCGACGACACCGGCGTGGCCAAAGTCCTCGGTGATCAGAAAGCCCTGCTCGATGTCGGCGTGGCGGATCGCGGGCGCCGAAAAGCCGCGGTCGCGCAGGCCGTGGGCGATCGCGACGAACGGCTTGACGTCCTCGGCAAGATGAACCGCCGCGCTATAGGATTTTCCGTCATAGATCGCAGGTCCATCCGGGCGCCGCGGAGAATTCATCAGGATCGACGAGCCGCCGTCGTGGATCAGCCGTGCATAGGAGCGCGTCGAGGCGTCGCCGGGCATCCGCTCGCGCTGTGTCTCGATCAAGCCTGCGCCATCGAGAAATTGCCGGAGCGCGTTCAACCTTTCGACCTGCGCCGCCGCTTTGCCGTGCCCGGTAATCTCGGCTGCGCGCGCGGTCGATCCGAGCGCGGGACGATGGCTGAAAGCGATGTCGATACGGTCTTGCGGCAGCGCATCCGGCGCGCGTTCCGGCCATTCGATCAGCGCGAGCGTCCCCTCCGGCAATGGCGACAACCCGATTTCTTCCAGTTCGCTGGGATCATTGATGCGGTAGAGGTCGGCATGGAGAAGTGGAAACGGCAGATCGTAGCTTTGTGCCAGCGTAAATGTCGGGCTCGGCACTTCCAGCGCTTCGTCGGCGGCGAGATAGCGGATCATCGCTCGCGCTGCCGCGGTCTTGCCGGCGCCGAGGTCGCCCGAGAGCGTGATCACGTCGCCGGGCCCGACCAGCAGAGCGAGGTCGGCCATCAAATGCGCGGTTGCGGTTTCGTTCGCCAGCGCAACCGAGAATGTAGCAGGCTCGGTCATTCGGCGGCGTTGCGGTGCGCGTTCTGGTCGATCGGAAAGTCGCAGGTGACAGTCGTGCCCTTGCCGACGACGGAATCGACCCGCACCTTGCCGCCGTGCAGTTCGACAAAGGAGCGCACCAGCGACAGGCCGAGGCCGGCGCCGCGGTGCCGAGAGCCGTGGGAATGGCTCTCGAACCAGTCGAACACCTTGTCCTTCACATCGGGCGGAATGCCGGGGCCGGAATCGGTCACCGTGAAGATGACGCGATGCTCGTTCCGGTGCGCGCTGATGGTGACGGCGGCGTCATGCGGCGAGAAACCGACGGCGTTGGCAAGCAGATTATAGAGCACCTGCACCACGCGGCGCTCGTCGCCGGTGAAGTCGCCGATATTCGGATCGATGTCGACCTTGAGTTCGATGCGGTCGGTCGCCAGGCGATCCTGAATGCCTTCGGCAGCGGCCTCGATCGCTTTCTCGATATTGACCGGGCCGAGTTCGAGCTTCATCGCGCCGGCATCGATGGTGGCGAGATCGAGAATGTTATTGGTGAGCGCCAGCAGCGCATTGGTCGATTTGGTGACGTAGTCGAGATATTCGGCCTGTTTTTCCGTCAACGGGCCGGTCGAGGGATCGCTGAGGAAATGGGCGAAGCCGATGATGGTGGTTAGGGGCGCGCGCAGTTCGTAGGACACGTGGTGGACGAAATCGACCTTCATCTGGTCGGCGGCTTCCAGCGCCTCGTTGCGTTCGCGCAGCGCCCGCTCGACATTCTCGGTGTCGGTGATGTCCTGGAAGGTCAGCATGGTCGCGCCGTCGGGCAGCGGCATGGTCATGCAGTCGAGTACGCTGCCGTCCTTGCGCTCGAGCTTCAGTGCGACCTGCGCCCGGTTCTCGATCGCAGTGATCGCCTCGCGCAGCGTTCGCCATGTCAGCGCGTCGTCGAACAGCGGCCTGCACCAGTCTTCCACGGTTTCGATGTGAGGCTGTTCCCGCAGCGCGTCCGCCGGCAGCTTCCACATTTTTGCGAAAGCGGGATTGAACAATTGCACCCGGCCGTTGCTGCCGAACACGGCCACCGCCTCGGTGAGGTTGTCGAGCGTTTCGTGCTGCACCCGCGTCAGCCCGTCGAACCGCCGCGCCAGATCCAGGCTCTCGGTGACATTGTCGAACAGATAGGTGACGCCGCCTTCGAGGTTCGGCGTCGTGACGACACTGACGGCGCGGCCGTCGGGCAGGAACCAGGTGTAGGTCTCGGATTCCACCGCACGATAGGCCTCGTGCAGCTTCGCCTTCCAGGCCCGGAAGTCCGGCTGCTCCGGCAGTTTGCGCGCGGCGCGCAGCCGGTCGAGCACGCTGGAATCGTCGGGATTAGAGTTGAGGAAGGCCTGATCGAGACCCCATAGCCGCCGATAGGATTCATTGTAGAAGGCGAGCCGGCGCTGGGCATCGAACACGGCGACGCCCGAGGACAATTGGTCGAGGGTGCGGCGATGCGCCTCCGCCATCCGCTCCATTGCGGCACGCAACGCGGTTGCCTCGCTGGCGTCGATCGCGATACCGGCGCTGCCGGCGTTGAGTTTCAGCGCCTGCACGTCGTAGATGCGACGTTTTCCGCCAACCACGATCGGCAGCCGTGCGGAGAAGTTCGAATTGTCGTTCAGCATCCGGTTCATCTCGGTGCGCTGGTCGCTTTCCAAGAGTTCGAGGTTGCGATGGATGGCATCCGCGACACCGGTGCCTTCGGTCGCCTTCACATAGGCAACATTAGCATAGCGCAGATTGCCTTCCGCGCTTTTGGCCCAGATCGGCCAGGGAGCGGCGGCGGCAAAATCGCGCAGCAGTTCGGTTTCCTCCTGCAGCGTCTTGTAGCGCAGGTTGGATTCGGCGAGTTCCCGGCGCAATCCCCCGAGTTCGCGAATCCGCACAATGGCTTGGCCACCGATGGCACGGCCCATCGCTTCGACGGCGCGGCCGTTCGAGGTGGAGAGATTGAGCAGAAAGCTTTCGCCGGCCTCACGCAGGGCGTCCACCGCATGATCCATCTGCAACGCCGGTTCAGGCGGCAGCCAGGTTCCAAAAGCCAGGATGCGTTGCGGCGAGTTTTGCTGCGCGTTGGTCGAGATCAAGAGCGTAGTGTCGCCGCTGATCTGGGGACGGTTGTCGCCGGCAGCCCATGAGATCAGAACCTGCGGTTCCGCGAACAGCAGCGCCCGCAACCGGTCGGCCTGGGCTTGCAGATCGGTGATGTCGGAGCGCAGCTGGACTTCGGTGCGGGTGGCCTTGACCCGCGTGCGCATCAACAGGATCGCCGACACCACGGAAAAACCGAGCAACGCCAGCGACGTCGTTAGTACCGCGAATTCCTGATGATTGAGGTCGAACCAGACTGACATCGCCTGCGTCAGCGACAAATCACCCGCAAAGGCGGGTTCCGACACCGCGGATATGAGGGTGGCGAGCGCGATCCGGCCGTGGCGCGCCAGTGAGGTGCACGACAGCAGGGTTCGACGCATTGCCGCGACTACGCCCGACATAATTTGCCCCAAGAACGCACGACTTCAGGCGCGGCGCGTTTCCCCCGCCGTGCACGAATCGGCTGAGAGTATCCCCTTCGGGAGTTGAGGGGTAAGAGTCCAGACCGTGAACGTGAATCAGGCTGTGAAAAAATGCGGGTTAAAATTTTTTTGTCCGCGCGGACTCAATGAAAATGAATCCGTGGTTGGACGGGCTCAGCGCCCGGTCGAACCGAAACCGCCGCTGCCGCGCCCGGTTTCCGACAGCGTGACCACGGGGTTCAGTTGCGCTTGCACGACCGGCGCGATCACCATCTGCGCGATGCGCTCGCCGCGCTTGATCGGAAACGGCGCGTCGCCATGGTTGATCAGCAACACGTTGATCTCGCCGCGATAATCCGCATCCACCGTGCCGGGTGAATTCAAAACGGTGACGCCATGCTTGGCGGCAAGGCCGGAGCGCGGCCGTACCTGCGCTTCATAACCGGAGGGAAGCGCGACGGTCAGGCCGGTCGGCACCATTGCGTATTTCCCCGGCGGTAGAATCAAGGGAGCATCCGCCGGCACCGCGGCCAGCAGATCGAGCCCGGCGGCATCGGCGGTTTGATAGGCCGGGAGCGACAAGCCCTCGGCGTGCGGCAATTGCCTGATGTCGACCTTGACGGTTGCGCTCACGAAGTCTTCCCCATGGTTTTTGCGATCCGCGCCACCAGCTCGGTCGCGACCTGCTCCTTGGTCATCACGGGCCAGGAATCCACCTGGATGTTACCAGTGCCGATATCGCTGCCTTCGCGCGTCAGCAGATGAACGGTATTGCGGTCACCGCCCATCACGCCGGTTGCCGGCGACACATCATTGGCGACGATCCAGTCGCAGCCCTTGCGCGCGATCTTGGCCTTGGCGTTGTCGATCAGATGTTCGGTCTCGGCGGCAAAGCCGATCACCAGCGGCGGGCGCCTGTCTTGCAGCTTCGAGATCGTCGCGAGAATGTCCGGATTTTCGACGAGTTGCAGCGGCGGCATCCCTGCGGAAGTCTTTTTCAGTTTCTGCTCACCTTCATTGGCGACGCGCCAGTCGGCGACAGCGGCGGCGAAGATCGCAATATCCACCGGCAGGGCCGCTTCGACCCGGTGCAGCATGTCGCGTGCGGATTCCACCCGTAACACCGAGACGCCTGCGGGATCGCGCAGTTCGACCGGGCCGGAGACCAGCGTGACATCGGCGCCCGCGGCCTGTGCGGCGATAGCGATGGCGTAGCCTTGCTTGCCGGAAGAACGGTTGGCGATATAGCGCACCGGATCGATCGGCTCATGCGTAGGTCCGGCCGTGATCAGCACGCGCTTGCCGGCCAGCGGCCGCGGTCGCGGCGGGTGCAGAATGTCGGCGGCGGCCGCGGCGATTTCCACAGGTTCCGACATCCGTCCGACGCCGGCTTCACCGGCCTCAGCCATTTCGCCGGCATTGGGTCCGATCATGGTGACGCCATCGCGCCGAAGCTGCAGCACATTGCGGCGGGTCGCGGCATTGTTCCACATTAGCGGGTTCATCGCCGGCGCCAGCAGGATCGGCCGGTTTGCCGCAAGCAGGATCGCGCTGGCGAGATCGTCGGCATGGCCTTGCGCCATCTTCGCCATCAAATCCGCGGTCGCTGGCGCCACCACGATCAGATCGCACTCGCGTGCAAGACGAATGTGGCCGGCGTCGAACTCGCTCTCGGCATCGAACAAATCCGTATAGACGCGCTCATGCGACAAGGCGCTGGCCGCAAGCGGTGTGACGAATTGCTGCGCGGCCTGTGTCAGCACGCAGCGGACGTGGATGTGGCGATCCTTGAGCCGCCGGATCAGGTCCAGCGCCTTGTAGGCTGCGATGCCGCCGCCAATGATGAGGGTGACGCGCCGTTCGCCGGGGTTGCCGGCAGGCCGCGGAGCCTGCGTGAGGGGCTCTGCTGCGGGCGGCGGGGATGCCGAGGGCAATTCAGGGCGCCCCTGGATGAGCTCACCCAGGATGACCCGGACCTCTTCTTCAACGGAGCGGCCATTTCCGGCCGAACGCAGCCGCAGATACACTTTGACGCCTTCGTCGAGTTTTCGGATGGTCAGGCTTGCCATGGCGGACTCCGGCAAAGATTGATATCAATGCTATCACAATGTGCCTGCAATGCAATCATAGTTGCCGGACAGCGAACAAGATTCCGATGAATGTGATGGCAATGACCCAAAGCGCCAGGGTGCGCCAGCGGTTCTTGCGGACCTCCGCCCGGCCAAACGCTGCGATCGTCTCCGGCGATAGCGTGACACCCTCCCGGACCATGGTTTCGAGATGCTCCAGCACCGTCACGGTACGGCTGGCGATCGCGGGCAGGCTGGCGACGACGCGGCCAAGTTCGCCGGCCCCGGACATCGCCCCCTGAATGCGCCCGATCGGGCCGAGATTGCGCTCGATCCATTCGCGCACCACGGGATCGGCAACCTTCCAGATATCGAGCTTGGGATCGAAACCGCGCGCCACGCCCTCGACCACCACCATGGTCTTTTGCAGCAGGATCAATTCGGGCCGGGTCTGCATGTCGAACAGGCCGGTGACCTCAAGCAGCAGCGTCAGTAGCTTCGCCATCGAGATATCTTCGGCGATACGATTGTGGATCGGTTCGCCGATGGCGCGAATCGCCTGGGCAAAATTCTCAACCGAGTGATGGCCGGGCACATAACCGGCCTCGAAATGAACTTCTGCCACGCGGCGATAATCGCGCGTGATGAAGCCGAGCAGAATTTCGGCGAGGAAGCGACGCTCCTTCAGGCCAAGCCGGCCCATGATGCCGAAATCCACGGCAACGAGGCGGCCGGCGTCGTCGAGGAACAGATTGCCGGGATGCATATCGGCATGGAAGAAGCCGTCGCGCAGCGCGTGGCGCAGAAAACTCTGGATCACCTTGCGCCCGAGATCGGGCAGGTCGATATGCGATTGTTCGAGCCGGGCATGGTCGTTCAGCGCGATGCCGTCGATCCACTCCATCGTCAGCACGTTGTGGGTGGTGCGGTCCCAGTCCACCGTCGGCACGCGAAAATCCGGATCGTCGCTGGTGTTCTCCGCCATCTCGGACATCGCGGCCGCTTCGAGCCGCAAATCCATCTCCATCGCGACCGAGCGCGACATCGTGTTGATGACCTCGATCAGCCGCAGCCGGCGCGCTTCGGCCGAATGGGCCTCGGCGTTATGTGCGACAAAGAAGAAATCGGAGAGGTCGCGGCGAAAGCGCGAGGCGACCTGGGGCCGGAGCACCTTGACGGCGACCGGTTTGCGCACGCCGTCGCGCTCGACTTCACCGCGATGCACCTGCGCAATCGAAGCCGCGGCAACCGCCGGTCCCAGGATCGCAAAGGCCTGCGCTACAGGGCGTTCCAGCGACTGAGCGATAACGGTCTCGGCTTCTTCTTGCGAGAACGGCGGCAGCCGGTCCTGCAGCGCTTCGAGATCGCGCGCCATTGCGACGCCGACCACGTCGGGCCTGGTCGCCAGAAATTGCCCGAGCTTGAGATAAGCGGGCCCGAGCCGCGTCAGCGCGCGCGACAGTCGCGGACCGGATTTGGCACCCGGCCGCTCGATCAACCGCGCCAGCTTGAGCGCGAGTTGGCCGGGCGGCGGCACCAGGCTCGGATCGACGACGCCGAACACGCCCTCGCGCGCGAACACGTAAGCGGCGCGAACAAGGCGCGCGATGTGGGTCGCCGCAGAGATCACAAACGCCAGCCCGAATGCAGTGCCACGATGCCACCGGAAAGGCTTTCCCACTTCACCCGCGAAAATCCGGCGGCGCGGATCATCTCGGCAAAGGCATTGGGCCGGGGAAACTTTCGGATCGATTCGACGAGATATTGATAGGATTCGGCATCGCCCGTGATCGCACGGCCGAGCGGCGGGATCACCTTGAACGAAAACAGGTCGTACAGCCGGTCAAGACCGGGGACGTCGACGGTGGAGAATTCCAGGCAGAGAAATCTGCTGCCGGGTCGCAGCACCCGATAGGCCTCGCTGAGCGCGGCATCGATCCGCGGCACGTTGCGGATGCCGAAGGCGATGGTGTAGGCGTCGAATGTGCGATCGGCGAAGGCCAGCTCTTCTGCGTTGCCCTCGACGAAGGAAACCTGCGCATCGAGATGGCGCGCGACGGCACGGTTACGGCCGACATCGAGCATATCCTTGTTGATGTCGCAGACGGTGGCCCGGAAGCCGGTACCGGCCGCCTTGGCAGCGCGGAAGGCGATATCGCCGGTCCCGCCGGCAACGTCGAGCAATGCAAACGGCGCATCGCCCTTCGGCGGATTGAGCGCATTGATCATGATGTCCTTCCAGACCCGGTGCAGGCCCGCCGACATCAGATCGTTCATCAGGTCGTAGCGGGACGCTACGCTGTGAAACACCTCGTTCACCAGCGTCTGCTTGTCCCCCAGGGGCACGTCCTTGAAGCCAAAATGGGTGGTCTGGTCCGGCCGATCCATCAACGCATACTCCAGGTCCGGACCATAGCGCGCCCGCCGCAATGGCGCTATCACGTCACCTTCATAAGGTGAATGCCTGCATGCCTGAATTGCCCGAAGTTGAGACCGTCCGCCGCGGCCTGCAGCCCGCCATGGAGGGGTCGAAAATCCTCAAAGCGGAAGCCCGGCGCAAGGATTTGCGGTTTCCCTTTCAAAAAGATTTTATCGCGCGGCTCGAAGGCCAGACCGTGACCGGCCTCGGCCGCCGCGCCAAATACCTGATGGCGGACCTCACCTCCGGCGACGTGCTGCTGATGCATCTGGGCATGTCCGGCTCGTTCCGCGTCCTCAACGGCAGCGGCAACAAGACACCGGGGGAATTCCATTATCCCCGCAGCGAAGACCGCGCGCATGACCACGTCGTGTTCCACATGTCATCGGGCTCCGCGGTGATCTTCAACGATCCGCGCCGCTTCGGTTACATGAAGATCATTGCCCGCAACGCGCTGGAGGAGGAGCCGCTGCTGAAAGGCCTCGGCCCCGAACCGCTCGGCAATGAGTTCGATGCCGCCATGCTGGCGCGCTCCTGCGCCAACAAGAAAACCAGCCTGAAAGCCGCGCTGCTCGACCAGCGCGTGGTCGCAGGGCTGGGCAACATCTATGTCTGCGAGGCGCTGTTTCGCGCGCAACTGTCACCGCGGCGGCTGGCGGCGACGCTCGCCACCAAGAAGGCGGAGCCGACCGACCACGCCAAGCGGCTGGTGGGTTCGATCCACGACGTCCTGAATCAGGCCATCAAGGCCGGCGGCTCCTCGATCAGCGATCATCGCCAGACCTCGGGCGAACTCGGCTATTTCCAGCACTCGTTCCAAGTCTATGACCGCGAGGGCGAGAAATGCCAGACCGCACGCTGCGGCGGCATCGTGCGGCGCTTCGTTCAGAACGGCCGTTCGACCTTCTGGTGCCCGAAGTGCCAGAAGTGACGACGCGTATTGAGGTCGCAGATCAGTTCGTCGTCCCCGCTCCCGTACGCAACCAGGCGGAGACGACGATCCGCGGTCTAGGCAAATATAGCCGTTTCGGACGGCTCAACGATGACGGTCGCCAGTGGAGAGATCGAAAGGTCGTTGGCAAGCTCCTGGTCGTCGGTAACCGCAATCCTCAATTTCGCCTCGACCCATTGCCAGAGGCCGCGGATTTCGTCGGCCGATTTGCTGCTGGTTGCGTATTCGTTGACCGCGAAGTCCTGCACTCAACGCATCCTGGTGATCGTTGCGCATGACGATGAAGGGCTGGGCGATGACACCGGCGAGATCGAGGGCTGCTTCGTCGGCGAGCGCGTTCGCGGCGTTGCTGAGGCGTTGGCCGCGGATCGGCGTCTGGTTGAGGATGAAGGCGAACGGCTTGTTCCAGGCCCTGACGACATCGAGCGTCGATGCGGTGGCCTCGATGTCCGCTACGCTCGGGCGCGCCGGGATCAGGCACAAATCGGCGTGGCGGATGGCCGAGGTGGTTGCCGCGCTGACACCGCCTGATGTGTCGATGATGGTCAACGTCACGCCGTCGCGGTCCAGCGACTGCAATCGCGCCTCGACGTCGCTGGCCGCGTAGACCGGTTCGACGGTCGGTTCGGCATAGGGGCGCCGGCTTTGCCAGTTCGAGAGGGTGCCCTGCGAGTCGGTCTCGATCAGGCGGACGGTGTGTCCGGCCTCAATGGCCGCAAGTGCGAGGCCAATGGCAAGCGTGCTCTTGCCTGAGCCACCCTTTTGGGTGGCCAATACGATCGTTTGCATTTCAGGTCCTTTGGATAGCTTTCAGGGGGAACTGTGGTTACGCCACACCAGTCGCGTCGCATTCTGCGATGCCGAGCCATGCTCGTGGAGGACTTACCCAGCCCGATCCAAAGGTCTTCAGGGATCGCGGTTGTCCGAATCAGTAACAATGCAATGATGCCGGATTATAAAATTGTGGATATTCCGGATGAATACGTGCGTAGTTCTGCTGTAATACTCCCTGCCGTCCGACAACGAGAACAAGAACAAGAAACCAAGGAAAAACATGACCGGACACTGGCGGGATCGCGCGGCCACCACCTTTCAATGTCAGAAGCAGCCGGCGTCTTCCAGCCGCGGCATGGTGGTCAGCAACCATCCGCTGGCATCGAGCGCAGGCGCCGAAATGCTTGCCGCCGGCGGCAACGCCATCGATGCGGCGATCGCGACGCTGTTCGCCCTGACGGTGGTCGAGCCGATGATGGTCGGCATCATCGGCGGCGGCATGGCGCATATCAGGCTGGCAGACGGCAGCCACCGTTTCATCGATGGCCAGAGCGCCGTGCCATTGGCGGTTCGTCCCGACACCTACGCCTCGAAGCCGGGCTCGGCGCATGACGTGTTCGACACCGTTGGCGACGAGAATCTCATCGGACCGAAAGCCGTGGCTGTGCCGGGTTCGCTGAAAGCCTGGTGCGAGACGCTGCGGCGGTTCGGTACCATGAGCCTTGCCGATGTCATGCAGCCCGCGATCAAGCACGCCGAGCGCGGCTATGCGGCGACGCCCTATTTGCACGAATGCATCACCGACAGCGCCGGGGATCTGCTGAAGGACAAGGCGATCTCGGCGATCTATCTGCCGAAAGGCGTGCCGTTGCAGGCCGGCGAGCGGGTGGTGCAGTCCGAATATGCGCAGACGTTGACCTATATCTCGCAGCACGGCGAGGCGGCGCTGTATCGCGGACCGCTCGGCGATATCCTCGTCGACTACATGAAGAAGAATGGCGGTTTCATCGCCCGTGAGGATCTCACGACCTACAAGACCGTCGAGCGCCAGCCGATCCGAGCCGATTATCGCGGTTGGGAAATTTTGGGGCCGCCGCCGCCGGCGGCGTCCGGCGTCCACATCGCGCAGATGCTCAACATTCTCGAAGGTTACGATATCGGAGCACTCGGCTTCGGCACTACAGAGACGATCCATTATCTTGCCGAGGCACTGAAGATCGCCTTCGCCGATCGCGCGGCCGCAAGCGGCGATCCTGATTACGTCAACGTGCCGGTCGAGCGATTGACCTCGAAGGCCTATGCAGATGAGCGCCGCCGTGCGATCGATTCAGGCCGCGCTCAGCAATGGGGCGCCGGCATCGCGCAGCTCGAGGGCGCACACACCACGCATATGACGGCGGCGGATGCGTTCGGCAACGTGATCGCGACCACGCAGACCATCAACAATTTGTTCGGCGCGAAGATCATGATTCCCGGCCTTGGCGCCGTGCCGAACAATTACATGAACCTCTACGATCCCCGGCCGGGCCATGCGCTGTCGCTGGCGCCCGGCAAGCGCGTCACTACCTCGATGTCGCCGATGATGGCGCTGCGCAACGGCAAGCTCGTCTATGCGCTCGGTCTGCCCGGCGGAAAGCGAATCTTTCCAAGCGCGCTGCAGGCGCTGATCAATCTGATCGACCATGGCATGAGTCTGCAGGAAGCCGTCGAGGCACCGCGTGTCTGGACCGAAGGCAATGCGCTCGAGGTCGAACTTGCGGTGCCAGACGCTGTCCGCGCCAGCTTGGCATCGTTGGGCCACAAGGTGCTGGCGGTGCCGACGGTGGCCGGCGGCATGAACGGGATCCAGTTCCATGATGACGGCCGGATGTCGGGCGCGGCGTGCTGGCGCGCCGACGGCACGCCGATCGGCATGGCCGGCGGGCTCGCACGCGCGGGTGTGAGGTTCGGGCTGGCGTGAGCGGCATCCTCGGTGTGCCCCTCGCCCCGTCCTTGCGGGGAGAGGTGAAGGAGCGATCTACTTCCGCACGCAAATCACGCGCACCACCGATGCCTTGGCATCGGCTGATCCATTGCCCGCGTTCACGCCGTTGACCTTGAGGAAATCGCGCACGGTGTCTGAAGTCACCAGCACGGCTTGCGCCGCCGGTGCCGCATTGAGTGGCCCCGCCACGAGCACCGGTTTCAAGAGGGCGATGCCGGCAAACTTGCCGTCGCTGTCGAGCGCGGCCGCGCCGGAAAAGCCGAGCGCGGGCGCAGGCGACAGTGCGACATCGCTGCCGCCGCCGATCTGGGCGACTGTGGCTTTGACGCTGCTTACGGCGCCGCCGCCGCCCTGGTTCTGCGGATCGGATATTCCGGTGAGATCGAGCGCCGTCGTTGTAGCGCCGTTGGCGAGATTGAGCGGCTTCAAGCCGCGCGCACCGTAGATGCGCAGCAGCGCGAGGTCATGCTCCTTGTCCTCGGCGACGCGATCGGCATTGCCAAAACCGGCAATCGCGACCGCGAGGCAGCCATCGGTGATCTGGCGGTCGGCAATGATCGCACCGTCGTCGCCGACGACAACACCGGTGCCGTATTCGACCGTTTTGCGCGGCGGCGGGCCGGCGATCTGGGCTCCGCTCGGAAAAGCGTTGAACGCGCTCGACATCGCGATCACCACCGGTTCGACGGTATTTTCGGTCGCCTGATCGTAGAGGATGGTCAGGATACGGACCTCGTCGCCCCTAAAGGTGCCGCGGAGATAGAATTTCTTCAGGCCCTGCATGCCCGACAGCACGAAGAAATCCGGCTTGACCACTGTGTAGTCGATGGTGCGGCCGGGTTCTTTCTTCTCGCGCTCGGCGAGCTTTGCGGTGGTGGGACCGGCTTCCTTGCGCCGCGCCAACTGGATCTGGATGGTTCCGGTGGACGACGTCCATTTGGCGCCGCTGGCGTCGCCGGTCTGCTGCGGCGTCAGTTTGGTGGGAATGCCGAGCCGCACGCCGGTGCCGGGATCGGTGACGATCTTCCAGCCGACATTGTCCTGTCGCCGCTTCGCCGTGTCGGCGAGGACGCCGCGTTCCTGCGGATTGAGCACGCCGGTCTGCTTGCCGCCGCGGGATTTCTGGAATTCCTTGATAGCGGCGATCATGCGCTCGCTGACGTCGCCGGTGATCGCGCCGTTATACTGGCCGATCCAGGCGAGGTCCGACTGCAAGGCCAGGCGTTCGGCCTGCGCCATCGCGTTCGCCGTCTCCTCCGGCTTCTGCAGGGCAGGGCGGATCGGTATCGTCGTGACCGTTTTCGGCTTGGTCCCCGCCGTGGCGGGCGGCGTCGACTGCGCCTGCGCGGATGTCCCCAAAATCACAAAAATGGAGGCGGCGACCGTCAATGTTGCCGAAAGCGCCGATCTCATGACAAATCCCAAGGAAAATTTGGAGGAAACGTTGCAGGGAGTGGAGAGAATATTGGAGCGATCATTGACGTCCTGCCAATTAAGCACATCTGCTTGGTCGGCAACAACCACGCCCCGGTTCAGGGACGCGATCGATTCCTTCCTCATCCTGAGGAGGCGCGTCAGCGCCGTCTCGAAGGATGGGCCACGGCCTCATGGTTCGCCCGGCGATGCGAAGCATCGTCCGGAGACGCGCGAAAACGCGCTCCTCACCATGAGGAACAATGAGGATAGAATGCGAACATGCTGACGGCCAACGAACTCGAACGCTACGCCCGCCACATTGTGCTGCGCGAAGTCGGCGGCCCCGGCCAGACCGCGTTGAAAGAAGCTTCGGTGCTGGTGATCGGCGCTGGCGGCCTCGGCGCGCCGGTTCTGATGTATCTTGCGGCTGCCGGTGTCGGTACGCTTGGCGTGGTCGATGACGATATCGTCTCGCTCTCCAATCTGCAGCGCCAGATCATTCACGCCACGCCGGATATCGGACGGCGCAAGGTCGACAGCGCCGCCGAACAAATCCACGCGCTCAATCCGCATGTGAACTTCGAGGCGCATGCGACGCGTCTCGATGCTGGCAATGTGATGTCGCTGATCGGCGGCTACGACCTGGTGCTCGACGGTTCCGACAATTTCGAAACCCGCTATCTCGTTTCCGATGCCTGCTTCCTCGCCGGCAAGCCGCTGATCACGGCGGCGCTAGGCCAGTTCGACGGATCGCTGACCACGATCCGCGCGCACGAGCGCGGCGCCGACGGTCAATTCAATCCGACCTATCGATGTTTATTCCCCGAACCGCCGCCGCCGGGCACCGTGCCGGCCTGTGCCGAAGCCGGCGTGATGGGCGCGCTCGCGGGCATGTTGGGCTCGATGATGGCGCTGGAAGCAATCCGCGAAATCGTAGGATTCGGCGAGAGTTTGGTGGGTCGGCTGGTGATGGTCGACGCCCGTGCGATGCGCTTCGAGACGCTGCGCTACGCGCGCGATCCGGCGAATCCGCTTAACGGTGATCGGCCGACGATTACTGATTTGAGCGGATACGCGGCCTAGAGTGCCAACTCCTCGGCGCGCTCACTCCTCGGCGCGACGGCATCACAGCATGCTTGGCAGCACGCGATCCGGTGGCTTGTGGTTGTCGAGGAAGGTCCGGATGTTGATGATCACCTTCTCGCCCATCTCGACACGGCCTTCGATCGTAGCCGAGCCCATGTGCGGCAATAGCGTCACCTTACCCGCCTTGGCGAGCCGCACCAGCTTTGGATTGACCGCCGGCTCGTGCTCGTAGACGTCGAGGCCGGCGCCGCCGATCTCGCCGGCTTCGATCAGCTTGACCAGCGTGTCTTCGTCGGTCACCTCGCCGCGCGCGGTGTTGACGATATAGGCGTCTTTTCGGATCAGTTTCAGCCGCCGTGCCGAGAGCAAATGGAACGTCGCCGGCGTGTGCGGGCAGTTCACCGAGATGATGTCCATCCGCGCCAGCATCTGGTCGAGGCTTTCCCAATAGGTCGCGCCGAGTTCGTCGGCGATGCGCGGCGCGACGGGGCGGCGGTTGTGATAGTGGATCTGCAGGCCGAAGGCGCGCGCCCGGCGCGCCACCGCCTGGCCGATGCGGCCCATGCCGATGATGCCGAGCCGCTTGCCGCCGATGCGATGGCCGAGCATCCAGGTCGGCGACCAGCCCGCCCAGTGCTTGCCCTCCGTGAGAATGGAAGCGCCCTCGATCAGGCGCCGCGGCACCGCGAGGATCAGTGCCATGGTCATGTCGGCGGTGTCTTCGGTCAAAACCTTCGGCGTATTGGTCACCATGATGCCGCGCGCATGCGCCGCCGTGACGTCGATATTGTCGACGCCGTTGCCGAAATTGGCGATCAGTTTGAGCTTGCAGTCGGGCTGCTTGAGAAGCTCTTCGGTGACGATGTCGGTGACGGTCGGGACCAGCACGTCGGCTGTGCGAACCGCCTCGGCGATCTGTTCCGGCGTCATCGGCGTATCGTCGAGATTTAACCTCGCGTCGAACAGCTCGCGCATCCGGGTCTCGATCGAGTCCGGCAGCTTGCGGGTGACGACGACGAGAGGCTTTTTCTTAACCGACATGTCCTGCTCTCATGAGGCTATGGCTGGCCAATCCTGGTCAAAGGGTTCGCCGTTCAGGCCTCATTAACCCGGTTGTTCGACACTGCGATTGCCGCGCGATCCCGGTCTTTGGGGTTTCCTCGGAGTTTTCCTTGGAGTTTCCTTGGGTTCCCTCGATACCTCGGGTTTCCAAGGGAAAATTCGGGCGTTCTGGTCCCTTGCTCGTTCCGTCCTCTCTAGCAGAAGGCCGGGCCAAGACAAGAACCCCTCGGAATCGCAATCCGAGGCGCGATCGGGGCGGGGTACAGGGGATTGGGGTTTTCGGACGTTAGAGCATGATCCGGAAAAGTGGGCACCGGTTTTCCTCGCGACAAACGCGAAGCGTTTGCGCGGAGATCATGCTCAAACAAAGTGCTTAGGGGCGGTTTCAACTCGAAGAATTCGAGTTGGCAGTATCTCGGCAGGAGACGAGTTGATGGCGTTGGGGCGTTTCTGTTCGATGGCGGTGCTGGCGGGATGCTGGCTGGGCGCATCGGTCAGCACAGGATTTTCGGCCAAGGATTCAGCCACCCCCGCAAGCGGTCTGCCGGTGCCGCGTTATGTCAGCCTGAAATCCGATCATGTGAATGTGAGGGCCGGCCCGACCAAGGACAATGACGTCGCGTGGGTCTACACCCGTTCGGGCCTGCCGGTCGAAATCACAGCCGAATTCGAAAACTGGCGCCGCGTGCGCGATTCCGAAGGCGCCGAAGGCTGGGTCTATCATTCGCTGCTGTCGGGCCGCCGCACTGCCGTCGTCACCATGAAGACCAAGGACGAACTCGCGCCGCTGTACGATCGCGCCGATCCGTCCAGCTCCGTCGCCGCACGCCTGCAGGCCGGCGTCGTCGCCCAGGTCAAGAAATGCGCGAACAATTGGTGCCGCGTCACCGGCAACGGCTTTGACGGCTGGATCGAACAGCAGCGGCTGTGGGGCGTTTACGCGGATGAGAAGGTGGAGTGACGAACTCGTCATTGCCGGGCTTGACCCGGCAATCCATCCGCTGCCCAAAAGTTTTCAATGAAGTTTGATGGATACGCGGGTCAAGCCCGCGTAGGACAGCTGTTACTCGTCGCTATTCAGCGCTTCTTGCGCAGCCGCACGACCATGTCGACGCGGGCGATCTCGTAGCCTTCGGGCACGTCCGGCATCTTCGAGAGCATCAGATGCGGATCGGGAATGTCGACCAGCTCGTGATTGTTTTCGAGATAGAAATGGTGATGCGCCGTTACATTGGTGTCGAAATAGGTCTTGGTGCCGTCGACGCTGACCTGGCGCAGCAGTCCCGCGTCGGTTAGCTGATTGAGCGTGTTGTAGACGGTAGCGAGCGATACCGGAACCTTGGCCAGGGTCGCTTCTTCGTAGAGCATTTCCGCCGTCAGATGGCGCGCGCCCTTGCCGAACAGGAGCCAGCCGAGCGCCATGCGCTGGCGGGTTGGCCGGAGGCCGGCCGCCTGCAGCATTTCATTGACGTCGTGCCAAGGACAGCCGGTCAACGCCGGCTGATGTCCGGCGCCGCGGGCGGCCGGAACCATGGCGTCGTCATTCGAGGGTGAAACCTGATCGTTTATGTCCACTTCGGGCACCGCACTCGCTAACTCTGGCAATATTCTTACCCAATATAGGTAGGAAATATTCCAGATGCAAGTTTTTCGCAACTAGAACGGGCCCAAGGTTAAGGCGGAACATGCATGCCGGCGTCGCATTTTAGCCCGTTCCGGTGCTTTGCCGCCTGCGGAGGCCTATGTTACAGGTCCCGCGGACCACATATGCGATTTCGGCAGAGGCGATTGCCGATAGCATATCCCAATAGCGCCGATTTGCGGGAACAGGCGTTGTCCCGTAGGGAAACGAGTCCGGTTAGCTCGAAAGCGCTCCATCGGGACATTTGCAAGAGAGGCTGAATACGATGCTGGATCGGCGCGGCGGTTACGAATACGAGGATTTGCTGGCCTGCGGCCGTGGCGAATTGTTTGGTCCGGGCAACGCGCAATTGCCGTTGCCGCCGATGCTGATGTTCGACCGGATCAGCGACATCAACGAGACCGGCGGGGAATATGGCAAGGGGCTGATCCGCGCCGAACTCGATGTGAAGCCGGACCTCTGGTTCTTCGGCTGCCATTTCAAGAACGATCCGGTCATGCCGGGCTGTCTCGGCCTCGATGCGATGTGGCAGATGGTCGGCTTCTATCTGGGTTGGGTCGGCGGCGAGGGGCGCGGCCGGGCGCTGGGTCTGGGCGAACTGAAATTCGCCGGTCAGGTGCTGCCGAATGTTCGCAAGGTTGTGTACAACATCGACATGAAACGCGTGATGCGCTCAAAGCTGGTGTTGGGTATTGCCGACGGCTGGCTTTCCATGGATGGCGAGATTATCTATCGCGCGAAGGATCTGAAGGTCGGGCTGTTCAAGCAGGGCTCGGCTCCAGCTTGAACAATCCGATCACAGAACAACACATCGACATACAAGATCATAACGGCAGGGCGAGGCGATCATGAGGCGGGTTGTCATCACGGGGATGGGCATCGTCTCATCCATCGGAAATAACACCCAGGAAGTGCTTGCGAGCCTTCACGAGGCGAAGTCCGGAATTACCCGCGCGGAAAAATACGCGGAGATGGGCTTCCGTTCGCAGGTGCAAGGTGCCCCGACGCTCAATCCGGCCGATGTGATCGACCGGCGCGCGATGCGCTTCCTCGCCGAGGGCGCGGCGTGGAATCACATCGCGATGGAGCAGGCGATCCAGGATGCCGGACTGACGCCTGTGGAAGTCTCCGACGTCCGCACCGGGATCATCATGGGTTCGGGCGGGCCGTCGGCGCGCACCATCGTCGAAGCCGCCGACATCACACGCAACAAGGGCCCCAAGCGCGTCGGACCGTTCGCGGTGCCGAAGGCGATGTCGTCGACCGCGTCGGCGACGCTTGCCACCTGGTTCAAGATCAAGGGCGTGAACTATTCGATCTCGTCGGCCTGCGCGACCTCGAACCATTGTATCGGCAATGCCTATGAGACGATCCAGATCGGCAAGCAGGACATCATCTTCGCCGGCGGCTGCGAAGAGCTCGACTGGTCGCTGTCGGTGCTGTTCGACGCCATGGGCGCGATGTCCTCGAAATACAACGACACGCCGGCTACCGCGTCGCGCCCCTACGACGTCAACCGCGACGGTTTTGTGATCGCTGGCGGCGCCGGTGTGGTGGTGCTGGAAGAGCTCGAACACGCCAAGGCGCGCGGCGCGCGCATTTACGCCGAAGTGGTCGGCTATGGCGCGACATCCGACGGCTACGACATGGTCGCACCGTCAGGCGAAGGCGCCGAGCGCTGCATGCGCATGGCGCTTGAGACCGTGAAGACGCCGATCGACTACATCAACCCGCATGCGACCTCGACGCCGGCCGGCGATCCGCCGGAGATCGAGGCGATCCGAAAGGTATTCGGCACCGGCGACAAATGCCCGCCGATCTCGGCGACCAAGGCCTTGACCGGACATTCGCTCGGCGCCACCGGCGTGCAGGAGGCTATCTATTCGCTGTTGATGATGAACAACGGCTTTGTCTGCGAGAGCGCCAACATCATCGAGCTCGATCCGGTGTTTGCTGACATGCCGATCGTGCGCAAGCGCATCGACAACGCCAAGCTCGGAACCGTGTTGTCGAATTCCTTCGGCTTCGGCGGCACCAACGCCACGCTGGTGTTCAAGCGGATGGATGCGTGATTTCCATTGTCATGCCCCGCGAAAGCGGGGCATCCAGTACGCCGCGGCCTTTCGATTCAATCACTGACGCCTCTGGAATAATGGATCACCCGCCTTCGCGGGTGATGACGTCGAAGAGATCAATGGAGCGGTAATGCAAGACCTGATGAAGGGTAAGCGCGGCCTGATCATGGGCGTCGCCAATGATCATTCGATCGCCTGGGGCATCGCTAAAACCCTCGCCGCGCAGGGCGCCGACCTCGCGTTCACCTATCAGGGCGAGGCGCTGGGCAAACGCGTCAAGCCGCTGGCGCAATCGCTCGGGGTCGATACGGTATTGCCGTGCGACGTCGAGGACATTGCCAGCGTCGATTCCGTATTTGCCGCGCTGAAGGCGAAATGGGGTCATCTCGATTTTCTCGTCCACGCCATCGCGTTCTCGGACAAGAACGAGCTGAAGGGCCGCTATGCAGACACGTCGCGGGAGAATTTCTCGCGCACCATGCTGATCTCCTGCTTTTCGTTCACGGAGCTCGCCAAGCGCGCGGCCGAACTGATGCCGGAAACCGGCGGCTCAATGATTACGCTGACATTCGGCGGCTCAACGCGCGTGATGCCGAACTATAACGTGATGGGGGTGGCGAAAGCGGCGCTGGAGGCTTCGGTGCGCTATCTCGCTTCCGACTATGGTCGCAGCGGCATCCGGATCAATGCGATCTCGGCAGGTCCCGTGCGCACGCTGGCGGGCTCCGGCATCGGGGATGCCCGTGCGATGTTTGCTTTCATGCAGAAACATTCACCGCTCGGCCGCGGCGTGACGCTGGATGAACTCGGCGGCTCCGCGCTTTATTTGCTGTCGGATTTGTCGGGCGGCGTCACCGGCGAGGTGCACTACGTCGATTCCGGCTATAGCGTCATCTCGATGCCGCGTCCGGATGAGCTGAAGGCGGAATAATTAGCTTGATCCTGCCTGCAAGGATGGATGTTGCCGCCTTAGGCGCTGCGACACGCAGGAATAACCGGTATTTTTGCTGAACATCCATTCAAGAAAGTTCCTGACTGTTCCTCGGAACGGCCCCCACCCGCTGTTCGTTTTCCTCCCAGGGTATCTAACGAGAGGAGACGGAACTTGAAGAAACTTTCTTACGTTCTCGCCGCGTTAGCGACCATCGCTGTTGCGGCACCTACAGTCGCCAGCGCCCAGAGCTTCAGCTTCCGGGTCGGCGGCGACCGGGACTACTATCGCGACCGCGATTATTATCGCCCCCGTGCCGAGTTCTATGCACATGACCGCGGACTGCACCGCGGCTGGTATCGGGATGGCGACCGAACGGTGATCATCAAGCGTCACCGTTACTGGGATGACTAAAGGAAATGGCCCCTTAACGGGGCCATTTTTTTTGACGCCATTCAGAAACAACAACTCGCCGTGGACATCCTCACCCCGCCGCAATCTTCTCCGCGCGCTGGAACGCCGGGCGCGCCATGCAACGCGCGATGTAGGCGTCGAACGACGGCCGTGCGGGGATCATCTTGAACAGCCGTACCGCAAAATTCAGGCCCGAGCCGATCACGATGTCCGCGGCCGAGAAAGGTTCGCCGAGAATCCACGGGCCTCTCTGCAGTGCGTTGTCGAGCACGTCGATCACCCGCTGCGAATCGCCCCAGCCGGCGGCGACCGGGTTCATCTCGATTTTGGTCGCGATTTGCACCATCGCCGGCTCGATGCAGCCGGGGCCGAAGAACAGCCAGTAGAGATATTTCGCGCGCAAGGGATCGCCGAGCGGCGGCGCGAGCTTCGCCTTTGGGTAACGTTCGGCAACATAGGCGGCGATGGCTGCGGCTTCGGCGAGCGTCGCCTCGCCGTCCTTCAATGCGGGCACCTTGCCCATCGGATTGATGGCGAGATACTCCAGCTTCTTCTGCGCGCCGGTCGTGATGTCCGTCAGCACGCGCTCATAGGGTTCTCCCGTCTCCTCCATCAGCCATAGCGAGGAGAACGAGCGCGAGCGTGGCGACCAGTAAAGCTGCATCATCAGGCGATTCCTTCTTTCTTCCATCGGTAATATTTCATCACAAACCCGGTCATCGGTTCGACCTGTTCCTTCTCGAACACAAATCCTTCGCGTTCGTACCAGCGCCACGCTTTTTCGTTTTCGCGCACGCAGCGCAGCCAGATTTCATCGGTGAGATGCTTTCGCGTGAAGGTCAGCAACAACCGGCCGACATTCTTGCCTTGATATTCGGGTGCGACGAACAATTGATCGAGATATTTGTCCTGCAAGTGCAGCGCCAGCATGGCCGCGAGCCGCCCTTGGTCGTCGGCCACATAGAGGCTCCAGCCCTTCTCGATCTCCATCGGGACACGCGCGCGCAATTTTGCCAGCAGGAAATTGCTGGCGTCTTCGAGCCCGGTCGATACCCAGCTGTCCATCCAGATCTGGGCGACCTCGTCATATTCGTCGGCGCGGGCAGGGCGGATCATCGGTGGTGGCATCGCGCGGGTCCTCGGAACGAAAAATCCCCGAGATACTATCGCGAGGACTCCTGCCACTTCAATCGAGCCAAGACTTGCGAGCCAAGACTTGCGAGCCAAGGCTTGATCCGGAAAGCAGGCACGGGTTTTCGGTGCGACAGACGCGAAGCTTTTGGGCACAAATCCGTAAAGCAGGATGACGATCGAAGAAAGCCATCTCGCTCCATGGCCGCTCAGGTCGGTAGATGGCGCTGCCTGCGCAACGCATCGGCTGAATGACAAACCGCTTCAGAAATTTGCAGGAGCTTTCCGGCCAGAGGGCTTGTCTTGCGCCAGACCATGCCAACGGTCCGCGAGGGTTGGGGATCCCTAAAGCGCGCGAGGGACACCGACGCCGAGCGGGTCTCCACCGCCACAGCCATTTCCGGAATCAAGGTTACACCCATGCCGGCGCTGACCATTTGGACGAGCGTGGACAGAGAACTCGCATCCAGTACCTCCTTTGGCCGCGACGATTGCATGTTACAGAACGAGAGGGCCTGATCGCGAAAACAGTGTCCCTCCTCCAGCAGCAACAGTCGCATTTCGCGCAGCGCCTCGCTGCTGGGTACCGGCGTTCCCTCATCCTCGCGTGGCCGGACCAGCAGGAAGTTTTCCGCAAACAGGGCTACCTCGGTGAGCGAGGGCTCGGACACCGGAAGGGCAACGATGGCCGCGTCAAGCCGTCCTTCCGTCAACTCCTCTATCAGCTTTGGCGTCACCGTTTCACGGACGTGGATGTCAAGTTCCGGGTGCGTGCGCGTGAGATTCACCATGACGCTGGGGAGCAGATAGGGCGCAACCGTCGGGATCATTCCGATGCGCAACTGGCCCGCCAGCCGGTCGCGCGACGCCCGCGCGAAGTCTCCAAGTTCATCGATCGAGTTCAGGATGTCGCGGACGCGTTGGGCGAGTTCTTCTCCGAATTTTGTCAGCGCGACCTTTCGTGCACTTCTCTCCAGCAGGACGCCGCCGAGAGCTTCCTCCAATTCCTTGATTTGCATGGACAGGGCCGGCTGCGAGATCGCACATGCTTCGGCTGCGCGTCCAAAGTGGCCATGACGTATAAGCGCATCGAAATAGCGAAGTTGTCGAAGCGTTATTTGGAGCATCAGAATATATTATCGGCATCATCATTAAAATCAACTTCCCCTGATGAGTGGTGAAGCTTAGATTGACTCCAATCTGACCCACCCCCCAAGGAGACGACCATGGATGATGTAACCAAATGCCCGTTTTCGGGCGGCGCAGGGGGACACGGCAACCGCGATTGGTGGCCGGAATCGCTGGATGTTTCGCTCCTCCATCGGAATTCGAATCTGTCCGATCCAATGGGCAAGACGTTCGATTATGCCAAGGAGTTCAAGACCCTCGACCTCGAGGCGGTGGTAGGAGACCTCCGCAGCTTGATGACGAATTCGCAGGAATGGTGGCCGGCCGATTTTGGTCACTATGGTGGCCTGATGATCCGCATGGCCTGGCACAGCGCGGGCACCTATCGCATCACCGACGGCCGCGGCGGCGCCGGACAGGGCCAGCAGCGCTTCGCACCGCTGAATAGTTGGCCAGACAATGCGAATCTCGACAAGGCGCGCCGCCTGTTGTGGCCGATCAAGCAGAAATACGGCCGAAAAATCTCATGGGCCGACCTGATGATCCTCGCGGGCAACGTCGCGCTGGAATCGATGGACTTCAAGACCTTCGGGTTCGCCGGAGGCCGCGTCGACGTGTGGGAGCCGGAAGAGCTCTTCTGGGGTCCCGAGGGTACGTGGCTCGGCGATGAGCGCTACAGCGGTGAACGCCAGCTCGCCGAACCGCTCGGCGCCGTGCAGATGGGCCTGATCTACGTCAATCCGGAAGGCCCGAACGGCAACCCGGATCCGATCGCTGCGGCAAAGGACATCCGGGAGACGTTCTTCCGCATGGCCATGAATGACGAAGAGACCGTCGCGCTGATTGCTGGAGGTCACAGCTTCGGCAAGACCCACGGCGCTGGCGACCCCTCGCTGATCGGGCCGGAGCCGGAGGGCGGCGCGATCGAGGATCAAGGTCTCGGCTGGAAGAGCAAGCACGGCACGGGCATTGGGGCCGATGCCATCACAGGCGGCCCGGAAGTGACCTGGACGCAGACGCCGACGAAATGGAGCAACCTTTTCTTCAAGAACCTGTTCGAGAACGAATGGGAGCTTACGAAGAGCCCGGCCGGCGCGAAACAGTGGAAGGCGAAATCGGCGCAGGCCGACATTCCGGACGCTTTCGACAAGTCGAAACAGCATGTGCCGACGATGCTGACGACGGACCTCTCGCTGCGGCTCGATCCGGCTTACGAGAAAATCTCGCGGCGCTTCTACGAAAATCCCGACCAGTTCGCGGATGCCTTCGCGCGCGCCTGGTTCAAGCTCACACACCGTGACATGGGTCCGCGCGCGCGCTATCTGGGCCCGCTCGTGCCGAAAGAAACGTTGATCTGGCAAGACCCGATTCCGGCGGTCGATCACACACTGATCACCGACCAGGATGCAGGTGCGCTGAAAGCGAAGATTCTCTCGGACCTGTCGGTGGCGCAACTGGTTTCGACGGCCTGGGCGTCGGCATCGACGTTCCGCGGCTCGGACAAGCGCGGCGGCGCTAACGGCGCACGCATTCGTCTCAGCCCGCAGAAGGATTGGGAAGTCAACAATCCTGCCGAACTGGCGAAAGTTCTGAAGAAGCTGGAAGCCATTCAGAACGATTTCAACAAGTCGGCCGAGGGCGGCAAGAAGGTTTCGCTGGCTGACCTGATCGTTCTTGGCGGGTCTGCCGCGGTCGAAGAGGCCGCCAAGGCGGTCGGCGTCGACGTGAAGGTTCCCTTTACGCCGGGCCGCATGGATGCCTCGCAGGATCAAACCGACGTCGACAGCTTCGCGCCGCTCGAACCGCGGTCCGATGGCTTCCGCAACTATCGCAGCGGCAAGAAGCTGCAGTTCATGGCGCCGGAAGAGGCCCTGGTGGACCGCGCGCAGCTGCTTCGGCTGACGGGGCCAGAGATGACGGTGCTGGTTGGTGGCTTGCGGGTGCTCGGCGCAAATGCTGGCGGCTCCAAGCAGGGCGTCTTCACCGAGAAGACCGGAACATTGACCAACGATTTCTTCGTCAATCTGCTCAGCATGGCCACGGAATGGCAACCGTCAGGCGACAACGCGTATGAGGGTCGCGATCGCAAGACCAAAGCGGTCAAGTGGACGGCCACCCGCGTCGACCTGATTTTCGGGTCGCACTCGCAGCTCCGCGCCTTTGCCGAAGTTTACGCGTGTGCGGACTCGAACGAGAAGTTTGTCAGGGATTTCGTGGCGGCGTGGACCAAGGTGATGAACCTCGATCGCTTCGACGTCTGATCTCAGCGAAGCGGACGAAAAATCAGGGCGGCGTTTCAAAGCAACTTTGAAACGCCGCCCTATTCAATTGTTTCGCCGGCAACGCGAATTGCGTCAGGTGCTTTCAGCGGAGAGGAGTCCACCGGACTTGAATAGAGATCCGGCGATCCCCGCTCCAATCAGTGGCGCGATGATGAACAGCCACACTTGTCCGAGAGCGCCTGGATTCGTACCTACTCCGACAATCGCCGGGCCGAGAGAGCGAGCCGGGTTGACCGAAACACCGGTCACGTTGATTCCGACGATGTGAATCGCGACCAACGTCAACCCGATGGCCAGGCCAGCGAATTGCGTCGGACTACCCTTTTGCGTCACGCCGAGAATGCAGACCAGAAACAGAAAGGTCGCAACGACCTCGAAGACAAACGCTGAGAGCAGATTGTACTGACCAAGGTAGCCCGTTCCCCAGCCGTTCTGTCCAAGACTTCCGTCCCATCCCGCCGACTTACCGGAGAGGATAACGTAAAGGACGATTGCTCCGGCGAGTGCACCCAGAACCTGCGCAATGGCGTAAGAAATAAAATCACTGACCGTCATCCGGCCGGCGACGAGTACTCCGAAGCTCACCGCCGGATTGACATGGCAACCGGAAATCGGTCCGATCCCATAAGCCATTGCGACGATGGCCAATCCGAATGCGAAGGCAATTCCGAGCACGTCGATGGCTGTCGACCCGGTCCCCATCCCTGCGATGACCACCGCGCCGCATCCGAAGAAAACAAGCGCAAATGTTCCGATAAACTCTGCAGCAGGCTTTTTCATGTGTCCCCTCCCGAGCGTTGCTCGTTTGATCTTGTGAAAAGCTACACAGCTTGGACCCGATACCCGCCAAACGGGTCACCAAATCTTTCTCTTGGGAACTTGGCTTATAATGACAAAGCAGGCTTGTTGTGCAAGCTCGAGTTGAGACGCTCACATGCGATTGATAGATTTTAGGCAGGATTGAACAGAAAATCCGCGCAACAAAAAGGGCGGCCTCTCGGCCGCCCTTCGTTATTCTCGCTCTCAAGCCAAACTTACTCGCCGGCGGCTTCGCGCGGCGCGGGGGCTTCCGCCTTCTGCTTGGCCTCGAGGTCTTCGCCGGTGGCCTGATCGACCACCTTCATCGACAGACGCGTCTTGCCGCGATCGTCGAAGCCGAGCAGCTTGACCTTGACCTTGTCGCCTTCCTTGACGACGTCGGAGGTCTTCTGCACGCGGGCCGAAGCCAGCTGGCTGATGTGGACGAGGCCGTCCTTGGCGCCGAAGAAGTTCACGAACGCGCCGAACTCCATCACCTTGACCACGGTGCCTTCGTAGATCTGGCCGATCTCCGGATCGGAGGCGATCGACTTGATCCACTTGATCGCGGCCTTCATCGCCTCGCCGTCGTTGGAGGCGACCTTCACGGTGCCGTCGTCCTCGATGTTGACCTTGGCGCCGGTCTTCTCGACGATCTCGCGGATCACCTTGCCGCCGGTGCCGATCACTTCACGGATCTTGTCGGTGGCGATCTTGAAGGTCTCGATGCGCGGCGCGTATTCGCCGAGCTCGGCGCGGGCATTGGTCAGCGCCTTGGCCATTTCGCCGAGGATGTGGATACGCCCATCCTTGGCCTGGCCGAGCGCGACCTTCATGATTTCCTCGGTGATGCCCTCGATCTTGATGTCCATCTGCAGCGAGGTGATGCCCTGGTCGGTACCGGCCACCTTGAAGTCCATGTCGCCGAGATGATCCTCGTCGCCGAGAATGTCGGACAGAACCGCAAAGCGCGAACCTTCCAGGATGAGACCCATCGCGATACCCGCGGTCGGCCGCTTCAAGGGAACGCCCGCATCCATCAGCGCCAGCGAAGCGCCGCAGACCGACGCCATCGACGACGATCCGTTCGATTCGGTGATCTCGGAAACCACGCGCACCGTGTAGGGGAATTCGTGGTGCGGCGGCAGGACCGGATGGATCGCGCGCCAGGCGAGCTTGCCGTGGCCGATCTCACGGCGCTTGGTGCCGCCGAGCCGTCCGGTTTCGCCGACCGAGTAGGGAGGGAAATTGTAGTGCAGCAGGAACGTCTCTTTATACGTTCCCGACAGCGCGTCGATATACTGCTCGTCCTCGCCGGTGCCGAGCGTGGTCACGACCATCGCCTGGGTCTCACCGCGGGTGAACAGCGCCGAACCGTGGGCCCGGGGCAGCACGCCGACTTCGGCGATGATGCTGCGCACGGTCTTGGAGTCGCGGCCGTCGATCCGCTTGCCGGTGTCGAGGATGTTCCAGCGAACGATCTTGGCCTCCAGTTCCTTGAACACCGCGGCGATGCGCAGCTTGTCGTATTTCGGCTCCTGCCCTTCCGGGAAGTAATGCGCCATTACCTTTTCTTTGGCCTTGCCGACCGCCGCATAGCGGTCCTGCTTGACCGGGATCGCATAGGCCGAGCGCAGGTCCTGCTCGATCAGGCCGAGCATTTCCTTTTCCAGTGCGCTTTCGTCGACGATCTTGACTTCGCGCGGCTCCTTGGCGGCCTTCTCGGCGAGTTCGATGATCGCGTTGATGACCGGCTGGAAGTGCCGGTGACCGAACATCACGGCGCCGAGCATGATGTCTTCGTTGAGCTCCTTGGCTTCCGATTCCACCATCAGCACGGCGTCGGCGGTGCCGGCGACGACCAGATCAAGCTGGGTCTCGAGCATTTCGTCGAGCGTCGGGTTGAGCACATATTCGTCGTTGATGAAGCCGACGCGGGCAGCCCCGATCGGACCCTTGAAGGGTGCGCCCGAAATCGTCAGCGCGGCCGAGGAGGCGACCAGCGCCAGAATGTCGGGATCGTTTTCCATGTCGTGCGACAGCGTCGTCACGATGACTTGAGTCTCGTTGCGCCAGCCGTCGACGAACAGCGGACGGATCGGGCGGTCGATCAGGCGGGAGACCAGCGTCTCCTTTTCGGTCGGCCGGCCCTCGCGCTTGAAATAACCGCCGGGGATGCGGCCCGCGGCATAGGTCTTTTCCTGATAGTCGACAGTCAGCGGCAGGAAGTCGACGCCTTCGCGCGGCGACTTCGCGGCAACGACGGTGGCGAGCACGACGGTCTCGCCATAGGTCGCCATCACGGCACCATCGGCCTGACGGGCGATCTTTCCGGTTTCAAGCTTGAGGGGACGTCCACCCCAGTCGATCTCGACTGAATGAGTATTGAACATAGTGGTCTTCTTTCATGGGTTCACGAGAGGGCGGACCCTGGAAACACAAAGACCATGCGCAAGATTGCGAGACGCTGATCGCAATTGACGATCAGCATCCGGCGATCCTGCCATGGTCTTCAAATTTCGGATGGCGTCCATCCTCTCAGTAAGTCGGGCATCTTGCCCCGCCCAGCGGCCGGATTGCTGCTGGACGTCTATTTTGAGCATGATCTTTCCGGAAAGCCGGTACCCGGTCTCCCGGATCATGCTCTTGCGCATGACCATCTTTCGAAAGTTCGAAAGTCCGGTTCTCGGAAAATCATGCGAAAACGCGCGCAAACGGTTGCGCGCGCGAACTGATCAACGACGAATATTGTGCTTCTCCAGCAGCGCCTTGTAACGCGCCTCGTCCTTCTTCTTGATGTAGTCGAGAAGGGAGCGGCGCGTCGACACGAGCTTCAAGAGGCCGCGGCGTGAATGATTGTCCTTCACGTGGGTCTTGAAGTGGCCGGTGAGGTTGTTGATGCGTTCCGACAGGATCGCGACCTGAACCTCGGGCGAGCCGGTGTCGCCGGCTTTGTTGGCATTCGTCTTGATGACTTCCGCTTTGCGTTCGGCGGTAATCGACATCGTCAAATACTTCCATCGTTGCGAGCCGAACTGGCAGTCAGTCCGGTCAGGTTGAACACACGCTTGGGGATGAGTTCGCCATTGCCAATTTCGGCGAGGGCCAAAAGCCGGCCTGCCACCGTGACATAGACTGTGCCGCTACTATTGGGCGCATCCCGTCCGCGCAACAAAACGGCCTGGCCCCGGTGGAGCCTTGCCGCATCAGCCCGTGTGACGGCCAGTGCCGGGATGTCGTCCAGCGCGGTCTCAACGGGCAAAAGCGCGTCGGCGAGGCTGCCCTCGCCCGACGCGGCTCTATTGCACAAAGCCTCCAACTGTTCCAGCGGAATCATGTCCGCCTCGCGGAATGGACCGACCAAAGTCCGCCGCAGAGCGCAAATATGGCCAAAACAGCCCAGAATCCGGCCGATATCGCGGGCCAGCGCCCGGACATAGGTTCCCTTGCCGCACTCGGCCTCGAACACGGATTGGCCGTTATCTCCATGTTCTACAAGGGTTAATTCGTGAATCTCGACCGGTCGGGGCTTCAATTCCACGGTTTCGCCGTCCCGCGCCAAATCATAGGCCCGCTCGCCCTGGACCTTGATCGCCGAATATTGCGGCGGGATCTGCTCGATCAGGCCGGTAAAGCGGGGCAGCAGTTCCCGGATCGCCTCGGCGGAGGGCCTGAGCGCGCTGGTCTGGGTGACCCGCCCCTCGGTGTCGTCGGTGTCGCGTTCCTCGCCCCAGGCGACCGTGAAACGATAGCGCTTGCGGCCGTCCATCACGAAGGGAACGGTCTTGGTGGCTTCGCCGAGCGCAATCGGCAGACCGCCGGAAGCGAGCGGATCGAGCGTGCCGGCATGTCCGGCGCGTTTGGCCTGGAACAGGCGCTTGAGAATCGCGACCGCATGCGTCGACGTCATGCCGATCGGCTTGTCGAGAATCACCCAGCCATGGACGTCGCGCTTGTCGCGGCGCGGCTGATTGTTCTGCCGCGGCTGCTTGTTGTTGCGCGGATCGTTGTTGCCGCGACGAGTATCGTCGCCGCGCCGCTGATCGTCGCTGGGCGTCTCCTGAAAAATATTTTTTTCAGCAGCGTGCGAATCGGCGGTTTCCTGCTCGATCACGCTGTTGGCAGTGGTCATAATCATCACTTGTCGTCCGAATCGGGTGCGAGGTCTCTTTGCACCGCAGGTGTTCTCAGTAATTTCTCTATCCGTTCCGCTTCATCGAATCGTTCGTCGACGCGGAAGCGAAGATCAGGCGCAAATTTCAGGTTAACGCGGTGCGCGATCTCGCCGCGCAGGAATTTTTTGTTGCGATCGAGTGCTGCGATCACAGTCTCGGTGTCGCGTCCGCCAAGCGGCATGACGTAAATCGTGGCGAGTTTCAGGTCCGGCGACATTCGCACCTCGGGAACGGTGATGATGTGGCCTTCGAGATCCGGGTCGTGCACGCTACCCTGTGACAGAATATCGGCGACCGCATGGCGAACGGTTTCGCCGACGCGCAATTGACGTTGCGAACCGCCGGGGGCGGAACTCTTGCTGTGGTGGCGGGGCATTGTCGAAATCCCAATTCTCGGCATCACCCGCGAAAACAGGTGATGCAGTATTCCGTATCCAAAATTAGCTTTCGGTGACTACTGGATGCCCCGCCTTCGCGGGGCATGACAGGTCAATAAGAATCCAACGCCCGTAAGATTTGGACTTACAGCGAGCGCTGGATCGTCTCCACGCGATAACACTCGATAACGTCGCCGACACGCATGTCGCCGTAATTCTCGAACGCCATGCCGCATTCCTGGCCGGATTGAACTTCTTTCACTTCGTCCTTGAAGCGCTTCAGCGTCGAAAGCTTGCCCTCATGTACGACGACGTTGTCGCGAATGAGGCGAACATTGGCGCCGCGCTCCACGGTGCCGTCGGTGACGCGGCAGCCGGCGACCTTGCCGACCTTGGAAATGTTGAACACTTCCAGGATCTGGGCGTTGCCGAGCATGGTTTCGCGTAGCGTCGGCGCGAGCAGGCCGGACATCGCCTTTTTGATGTCGTCCACGAGATCGTAGATGATGTTGTAATAGCGGATCTCGATGCCGTTGCGCTTGGCCGCGGCGGCCGCTTCCTTGTTGGCGCGAACGGAAAACCCGATGATGGCGGCGTTAAAACCTTCCGCCAGCGTCACGTCGGATTCGGAGATGCCGCCGACACCCGCATGCAGGATGCGCGCTGCGACTTCGTCGGTGCCGAGCTTTTCCAGCGATCCCAGAATGGCTTCGAGCGAACCCTGCACGTCGGCCTTGATGATCAGCGGGAATTCCTTGCGGCCCGAGGTCTTGAGCTGCGACATCATCTGCTCGAGCGAGCCGCGCATGCCGGAGATCGATGCGGCGGCGTTTTCGCGCTTCTGATGGGCGCGATAGCTCGTGACCTGACGGGCGCGGGCTTCGTTCTCGACCACGGCGAGACGATCGCCGGCTTCCGGCGGGCCGTTGAAGCCGAGCACTTCGACCGGCACCGAGGGGCCGGCTTCATCAATGGTCACGCCCTGATCGTTGATAAGGGCGCGGACGCGGCCCATTTCGGCGCCGGCCACGATGATGTCGCCGACGCGCAGCGTGCCGCGCTGTACCAGCACGGTGGCGACCGGGCCGCGGCCGCGGTCGAGCCTGGCTTCGATCACGGTACCTTCGGCGGGACGTTCCGCGTTGGTCTTGAGGTCGAGCAGTTCGGCCTGCAGCGCGATCATCTCCAGGAGCTTGTCGAGGTTGGTCTTGTTCTTGGCGGATACCTCGACGTCGACGACGTCGCCGCCGAACGATTCGACCTGAACCTCGTGCTGGAGCAACTCGGTGCGCACACGCTCCGGCTTGGCATCGGGCTTGTCGATCTTGTTGATTGCGATGATCATCGGAACCTTCGCCGCCTTGGCGTGGTTGATCGCCTCGATGGTCTGCGGCATGACGCCGTCATCGGCCGCAACCACCAGGATCACAATGTCGGTGACCTTGGCGCCGCGCGCGCGCATCGCGGTGAACGCGGCGTGGCCGGGCGTATCGATGAAGGTGATTTTCTTGCCGCTTTCCGGCGAGGTTACCTGATAGGCGCCGATATGCTGGGTGATGCCGCCGGCTTCGCCCGAGACCACATTGGCATGGCGAAGCGCGTCGAGCAGCGAGGTCTTGCCGTGATCGACGTGGCCCATCACGGTGACGACCGGCGAGCGCGGCTCGGTATCGGTGGAATCGTCGACGACGTCGAACAGGCCTTCCTCGACGTCGGAGGCAGCCACGCGCTTGACGGTGTGGCCCATTTCCTCGGCGATCAGCTGCGCGGTGTCGGCGTCGATCACGTCGGTGATTTTGTGCATCGCGCCCTGCTTCATCAGCAGGCGGATGACGTCGACCGCGCGCTCCGACATGCGGTTGGCGAGTTCCTGGATATTGATGGCTTCCGGGATCACCACTTCGCGGATGAGCTTTTCCTTTGGTTCGTTGGAGGCGTGCCCCTTCAGGCGCTGGGTGCGGCGGCGGAACGAGGCGATCGACCGCTCGCGCACGTCGTCGGCATTGAGCGCGGTGACCAGCGTCAGGCGGCCGCGTTCCTTTTGCGGGCCCGGCTTGTGGGTCGTCTTGGGTGGCATGGCCGGTCGCATGGCGCCGCCGGGGCCGCGGCGGATCTGGCGCGGACCTTCATCGTCGTCGGAACCGTCGGAGGCGACGCCGGGCGCTCGCGCGGCCGGCACGGCTGCGGCAGGACGGCCGGCCGTGGTGGCCGGGCGGGCTGCGGCGGGGCGGGCGGTCGAGGGGGCTGTCGCCGTCTTGGCCTCGGCTTCGCCAAATCGCTTTTTGGCTTCGAGTTCGGCCTTGCGTTTGGCTTCCTCTTCCTGCCGGTGACGATCCTCCTCGGCCTTGCGGCGGGCTTCGGCGGCTTCGCGTTCGGCCTGCTCGATGCCTTCGCGGCTGGAGCGGCGCTTGGCCTCTTCTTCGGCCAGCCGGCGTTCCTCGATGTCACGGACCTTGGCGTCGGCCAGCGCGCTTGCGCGGGCGGAACGTTCATCCTCGGTCAGCGTGCGCAGCACCACGCCGGAGCCGCTGCGTGGCGCAGCGGGCGTTCCTGCAGGGCGCGCGGGCGGTGCTTTTGCGGCAGGCGCGGCCGGCTTGGCGACGACCGGCTCGGGCGCATGCGTCTCCGTTGCGGGCCCGTCGCCGCCGACGCGGCGCTTGCCGCGCTTTTCGACCACGACCTGCTTGGTCCGGCCGTGGCTGAAGCTCTGGCGGACGGTGCCCGTCTCGACGCGTGGCTTGAGCGTCAAGGTTTTGCTCGGGACACTCAAAGTCTTGTCGCCAGGCGATTTGGTATCAACCATTCAGCAGTCCTAATCTCGTTGCGTTGTGCGCGTTCGCACAGGTCGTTGAAGCTCGAAAGCAAGTCTTGTTAGAACAAGTCTTGTTAGTCAGAATTTCTGGCCGCCACCTTCGGTCTTGTCGTCATCTGCCATCCGGTATTGGACCAGGATCTGGCAGCGCGACAGGAACGTCTTGCTCGCCGGGCCCGCGAGCAGGGCTGCATGTATCACATTTGACCGGCCCAGTGCCAAATCCAATTCTGCCGACGTCAAAACGGAAACGATCGGCATTTCCTGCGATTCACCATGATTCCCGCCCCTTTGCCGCACGATCGCGTCCAATTTGCGGATTCCGTCCGCCGCGCCGTCGGAAGCGTGGATCAGGGCTTCGGCCTGCCCCTGCTGGAGGGCGCCCTCGACCTTGCTGAAGCCGGAGACGACCTGACCGGCCTTGGCGGCCATGGCCAGCGCCTCGGTGGCGCTCCGAACCAGCAAAGTCTCGGTATCGGCGGGAAGGGTCGGGGCCGCGCGGACGTCGCGCTTGAAACCCTTGCTAAATTGGTTACGGCGGACGGCTTCCGCAACGGTCCGGCGCGAGGCCGAGACCCACAGGCCGCGGCCGGGAAGCTTGCGCTTCAAATCCGGTACCACCTCGCCCTCGGGCGAAACGACGAACCGGATCAGTTCACCGATCGGGCGCACCTCGCGACTGACCGCACACATCCGCATGGTCGCGGACCTGTCGGTCCGCGGCCCATTGTCGAGATCGGGGTCAGCCAAGGCGAGCATGCGTCGGGCAATTCCTTTATCATCTGCGCGAGTTCTTAGCGCAAAACCGGTATCCACTTTTGCGGAACACGCGCGTTACGCCGTCTGGTCTTCAGCGGCTTCCGCCGCCTCGGACGGCTTGGCGAGATCGGCTTCGGTGATCCAGCCGGCGATAACGCGCGCCTGCATGATCATGGCTTCCGCATCTTCGCGCGAGGTCTCGTTGGCATCGAGAATGCCGGGATGCTTGGTCGGCTCGCCGCCTTCCTTGCGTTCGGTCCAGCCGACCAGATCGTCCGTGGCGCAGCCGGCCAGATCATCGACGGTCTTGATGTCGTTCTCGCCGAACTTCACCAGCATCTTCGAGGTCACACCGGGCACCGTCTTCAAAGCGTCTTCCACACCGAGTTCCTTGCGCTTGTTTTCCAGCTCGGTCTCGAGCTGTTCCAGATATTCTTTTGCCCGGCTCTGCAGCTCGGTGGCAGTTTCTTCGTCGAAGCCTTCGATGCCGGCGAGTTCCTTGACGTCGACCAGCGCTAGTTCCTCGACCGAGGTGAAGCCTTCCGATGCCAGCAATTGGCCGACCACTTCGTCGACATTCAGCGCTTCCATGAACACCCGCGTGGAGTTCTCGAAGTCGGCCTGGCGGCGCTCGGATTCTTCCTGCTCGGTGAGGATGTCGATGTCCCAGCCGGTCAGCTGCGAGGCAAGGCGCACATTCTGTCCGCGGCGGCCGATCGCCAGCGACAGCTGGTTGTTGGTGTCGGGGACGACGACCTCGATCCGCTCGCGGTCTTCGTCGATCACGACCTTGGCGACTTCGGCAGGCGCCAGCGCGTTGACGACGAAGGTCGCGATGTCAGGCGACCACGGAATGATGTCGATCTTCTCGCCCTGCAATTCATTGACCACCGCCTGCACGCGCGAACCACGCATACCGACGCAGGCGCCGACCGGATCGACCGAGGAATCACGTGAAATCACACCGATTTTCGCGCGCGAGCCGGGATCGCGGGCCACCGCCTTGATCTCGACGATGCCGTCATAGATTTCCGGCACTTCCTGCGCGAACAGCTTCGCCATGAATTGCGGATGAGTGCGGGACAGGAAGATCTGCGGTCCGCGGGTTTCACGGCGGACGTCGAAAATATAGGCGCGGACGCGGTCGCCGTTGCGGAACACTTCGCGCGGCAACATCTCGTCGCGGCGCACGATGGCCTCACCGCGGCCGAGATCGACGATCACGCTGCCATATTCGACGCGCTTGACGATGCCGTTGACGATGTCGCCGATGCGATCCTTGAATTCCTGATATTGCCGATCGCGCTCGGCCTCGCGCACCTTCTGCACGATCACCTGCTTGGCGGATTGCGCGGCGATGCGGCCATATTCCAGCGGCGGCAGCGTGTCGGCGATGGTGTCGCCGACCTGGGCGCCCGGATTGGCGCGCTGTGCGTCGGCGAGCGAAATCTGGTTCGACGAATTCTCGACCACGTCGACCACCAGCATGTGGCGCGACAGCCGCAGCTCGCCCTTCTTGGCATCGATCTCGGCGTGAACGTCGGTCTCGCTGCCGTAGCGGGCGCGGGCCGCCTTGGCGATGGCGTCCTCCATTGCGGCGATCACGATTCCGCGGTCGATCGACTTTTCGCGGGCGACGGCGTCTGCGATCTGCAGCAGTTCGAGTTTGTTGGCGCTGACAGCTGCCATGGCTCAGTCTCCTTCGGTGGGATCGATTTCGCCGCGCCGCGCTCGTTCTGCGGCAAGGCGATGTTCTTTGGTATTCTTCGGAGTATTTTTAGCGGCGTTCTTTTTCTTCAAATCAAGTTTCGGTTTCGGCTTGTTGCTCTTGGCCGGGTCGCTTTTCCTGGCGTGCGGCGGGGGCGGTGGCGCAAGCCCGAGATTTTGCTTGAGCTCGCGCTCCGCGGCCTTTCCGCGCCGCATCGATTCCGCGATCAGCTCGTCGGTCAGAACCAGCCTTGCATCGGCGATGTCTTCCATCACCAGCACGACTTCCGCATCTTCGTCCGCGCGTGTGTCATCACGATGTAGCCGCACGGCATTACCTTCGACGCCGCCGAGGAGCCCGCGAAAACGCTTGCGGCCCTGATGGGCGACCGCCATTTCCACCTTCACCAGATGGCCGGCATAGCGCTCGAAATCGGAACGGCGCACCAGCGGGCGATCGATGCCGGGCGAAGATATTTCAAGCCGATAGGCCCGGTCGATAGGGTCGGCGACGTCGAGCACTGGAGATAGCGCCCGCGAAATCGCCTCGCAATCCTCGATCTGCATCGATCCGTCCGGCCGTTCCGCCATGATCTGGACCGTGCAGCCGGCCTCGGCGGAAATCTTGATCCGCACCAGCCGGTAACCCATGCCCTGCAGCACCGGGCCTGCAACGGCGGACACGCGCGCGGCCATCCCCGGCTCGACGACGAGACGCGGCTCGGCGAGCAGGTCGATATCCACGGCGTCAACAGTTGGATCGGTCATATCCAGGGTCAAAAGCGTCTTACTTGCATGGGTTGGGCCGGGTCTTAGCCGCGATCCGGCCGGTTCCCTGAACCGCGCCCTATCGCCCGTTCTGGGCTGGCTCGTTCAGGTAATAAAAAAGAGCGGGTCCCGGGGGGCCCACTCTCAATACGCGATCGTATGAGAACCATAAGTTGCCGGGGATATAGCGGTTTTTCCGCAATCCGGCAAGGCCCGCCGGTGGCTCTCGGACGATTTAGCGGCCTTTCGGGGAGCGGTAAAACCTAACCCTTCATTCACGAAGGCCGCCTAGATTGCCGAAAAATCGGCCGATACGGACCGGTTTGGACAGGTTTATGATAACGGCGGCCTCGCTGATCCCGGAACTTGACGACATTGTCAGTCGTGGCGACCCGAAACGCCGCGCCGATGCCGCGCGCCGGATCAGCGAGTTGTTCCTGCAGGGTGCAGCCCACTTCCGCTCCGATCACGTCGATCTGTTCGACGGCGTGCTGACCAGTCTGGTCCCGCATGCCGAACTTGCCGCACGCGCCGATCTGGCCGAGCGGTTGTCGCTACTCGCCAATGCACCGCGCGGGCTGGTTGGCCAACTCGCGCATGAGGACGAGATTGCCATCGCAGGACCGCTGCTGCGCCGATCTCCCGTTATCGACGAACAGATGCTGGTCGAAATCGCCAGCGCGAAGGGACAGGGCCATCTGCTGGCAATGGCAGAACGGCCGGTGCTCTCGCCCGATCTTACCGACGTCATCGTGCGCCGCGGCGATCGCGACGTCGTCAGGCGTACCGCAGGCAATGCGGGCGCGGCCTTCTCGGAGGACGGCTATTCGACGCTGATCAAGCGCGCAGGCCAGGACGGCGTGTTGACGCTCAAGATCGGCCAGCGTGACGATCTCTCGGCCGATCACTTGAAGGATCTTCTCGCCGGCTCGATCGATGTAATCCGCCGCCGCCTGTACGATGTGGTCAAGCCGGCCAGGCAGATGGCGATCAAGCGGGCGATGAACGAAATCTCCGGCCTGACGGAGCGGGTCGAGACTAGCCGCGACTTCGAGCCGGCCCAGCGCGCGGTCCTCGCTTTGCATCGCGCCGGCGAACTGACCGAAAGCGCGCTGCTCAATTTTGCCAAAGCTTTCAAATACGAGGAATCGGTGGCTGCGCTGTCGGCGATGACCGGTGTAAAAATCGCAACGCTCGATCGCCTGATCACGGGCGACCGCTACGATCCGATTCTGATCGCCGGCAAGGCGGTCAACCTCGAATGGGCGACGGTGCGCGCTTTGATCCTGCTCCGGCTGGGTCCGAACCGGGTGGCCTCGCAGGGCGATATCGAAAGCGCACGCGTGAACTTCGCGCGGCTGATGCCATCGACCGCCGAGCGAGTCGTCAGCTTCTGGAAGACGCGCCCGCAGGGTTGACGTTTTTTGCTCGTCATTGCGATCGTAAGCGAAGCAATCCATCGCGCGGCAGAGCAACGCTGGATTGCTTCCGCCTTCGCTCGCTGAGCTACGGCGGACAAGTCGTCGTTGACGCTCCTCGCAATGACGGCTGTCACCGAAATACCTCCCAAATCTACGACCGCCCGGTTATGCTCAGGCAAAGACGCGGTACAGCGGTTATCAGGGAGATCGAACATGCTGACGGACGGCCAGATTCAAACGCATGCCGACAAGATCCGCGACGATGGCTTCACCGTCATCGAGCTTGCGGCGAGCGCTGAACTGGTCGAAGGGTTGAAGCAGGCGCTGGAGCGCACCGAGCGCGATCACAATCTGGGTTATGCCAAGACCTCGTTCGAAGGTTTCAAGACCGTCCGCATCAATAATCTCCTGACCTATGACGATCTGTTCTGGGAAGTGCCGCTGCACGACAACGTGCTGCCTGTCGTCGAGCGCGTGCTGGACAAGGAATGCCTGCTGTCGTCGTTCTGCTCGCTGGTGCTCGGCCCCGGTCAGGAAGCGCAGCCGATCCATGAAGACACGCAGTTGATACCTTTGCCGCGTCCGCACATCCCGATCACCATCAATGCGATCTGGGCGCTGTCGGATTTCAGGTCCGACAATGGCGCGACGCGGATCGTGCCGGGCAGCCACAAATATGATTGCTCGCCGGAATACGGCAAAGACTACGACGCGGTGACCGCGACGATGCCCGCGGGCAGCGTCATGCTGTTCGACAGCGCGCTCTGGCATGGCGGCGGCGCCAACACTAGCGACGCCAGGCGCTTTGCGTTCTCTTGCGCCTATTGCTGGGGCTGGATGCGGCAGCAGGAAAATCTGCAGCTTGGCATTCCCCATGAGACCGCAAGACGGTTTCCCCGGCGCCTGCAGGAATTATGCGGCTACAGCGTCTACAAGGGACAGTTCGGCCACATCGATAACCGTGATCCGATCGAACTGCTGGGCCGCGAGCGCGGAAAGCGTATGGTGTGGGAAGCAACCGACGCGAAGAAGGCGCGGATGGGTGGGCAATAATCAATAATATTGTCTCAACCCGGTGCGGGTGCTTCTTCCTCATGGTGAGGAGGCGCACTTGCGCCGTCTCCGGACGATGCTTCGCATCGCCGGGCGAACCATGAGAGCCCGTGGCCCATCCTTCGAGACGGCCGCTTCGCGGCCTCCTCAGGATGAGGTTCTCCGAAACCTCAAATACGCAGCCTTGCGGCCCTCACGCTCGGCCTTGCGGCCGTAGCGCGTCATCGTGTAGCCGTCCCACGGTTGTTGCCAATCGGCTGCGCGTTCCGCAGTCCAGAGGAAATCCGGCGAACGCATCAGATGCGTCAGCGTCCATGCGACGTAATCGTCGATGTCGCAGACGAAACGAAATTCGCACCCAGGCTTGAGCAGGCGTGCCATCGCCGCAACCGTGGTGTCCTGCACGAAGCGACGCTTCCAGTGCCGGCGCTTCGGCCAGGGATCGGGATGGATCAGGTCGATCCGCGCCATCGATCGCGGCGGTGCCCATGCTAGCAATTCCGCGGCGTCGCCCGCGAACAGCCGGATGTTGCCGATGTTGTGCGCCTCGATCTGCGTCAGGATCTTTGCCATGCCGTTGACATAGGGCTCGCAGCCGATGAACCCGAGATTGGGATACGCGCGCGCTTCGGCGATCAGATGCTCGCCGCCGCCGAAACCGATTTCGAGCCTGACATCGTCGGGCGGCACATCGAAGAGATCGGCGAGAGCCGGCGGCGCGGGACTGCCGATATCGATCGCCAGATGCGGCAGCAGGTTTTCGATCAAATCGGCTTGGTGGATGCGGAGTTTGTGGCCCTTGCGGCGGCCGAAGAACGAACCATGCGTGTGCGCGGCGCCGTCGTCCGGCGCATCGCGGTCGCCGATATCGCGCGGTGAGACCGTCATCGCAGCGTCTGGTACAGCCGGTGCAGCAGCCGCGTCCTCGGCTCGATCGACGAAATATACATCTGCTCGTAATGGGTATGCGCGCCCTTGCCGTCGACGCCGAGGCCGTCCAGCGTCGCCGTATGTGGTGCGGTGAAATTGCCGTCGGAGCCGCCGCCGGTCGATGTGTCGACCAGGTCGAAACCGATCTCGGCCGCGAGCGTTTTTGCGTGCTCGTAGAGTGCTGCGCCCGCATTGCCTTTTTCGTAAGGCGGGCGGTTCAATTCACCGACGACTTTGACGCTGACACCGTCAGTACGTGATTTCAGATTGAGGATTTTCGGCACCAGCTCGTCGGCGGCGGCAATGCTGGGCACACGCATGTCGACCTCGGCATAGGCCTCTTCCGCGATCACGTTCGGCTTGGTGCCGCCGCGGACGACGCCGACATTGACGGTAATGCCGCGCTTGAGGTCGTTCATTGCCTCGAGCGCCCCGATGACATTGCCGAGCTCGCGGATGGCGCTGCGGCCATCCTCCGGCCGCGTGCCGGCATGCGACGGCACGCCCTTGATGAAAACCTCGAAGCGCGCGACGCCCTTGCGCCCGGTGACGATTTTTCCGCCGTCGCGCGCGGGCTCGGTCACCAGTACATATTTTGCCTTGCGTCCCTCCGCCTCAATCAATGACCGCGACGTCGGGCTGCCGATCTCCTCATCGGAGACATAGAGCTGGGTCACGCCGAGCGTGGAACGTGCGCCCTCCGCACAGATTTGCCGAAAGGCCTGATAGGCGAGATAGGCGCCGCCCTTCATGTCGTAGATGCCGGGACCGAACGCGCTGTCGCCGTCGATCTTGAACGGCAGCCGCTCGATGAAGCCCATCGGATGCACCGTATCGAGATGGCTCAGCACCAGGATTCCCGGCGCGTCCTGCCCCCATGACGAGCGCGCGACGAGATGATCGCCGCATCCCGAATGGCCGGCTACACGCTCGACGGTCGCAGGCAGGTCGCGATAGCCCTCGGTGACGAGGTCGGCGAGCTTGTTGACCTGCGCGGGCGCTTCGGTCGGGGTCTCGATCTCAACCCAGCGGCGGATGCCATCGAGGATTTTGTAGGGATCAAAAGGATTGGTTGTTGTCGGCATCGTTTTCGAACCTCATGCGCCGTCATTCCGGGGCGCGACAAAGTCGCGAGCCCGGAATCCATAACCATGATCGTGCGTATGGATTCCGGGCCTGCGCCAAGAGGCGCATCCCGGAATGACGGCATATTCTAGATTTCGAGATACCTCAAACTGATATGATCAATATCAGCGTTTGTCGGGGCCTTCGCGGGCCGCGATCTGTTCGACCAGTTCGACAATACTGCGGCGCAGTTTGGCGTCGGTGATGCGCGTAAAAGCGCGCGTCAGCGCCAGCCCTTCGGAGGTCGCGAGAAAATCCGACACGTAGGCCGGTGAGGAGCCCTCGCTGAAGCCGCCGGCGGTCGCGCCGCCGCTTGGGCCGCCGTCGAAAAGAAATGAAACCGGCACCTGCAGGATTTCGGAGATCTGCTGCAGGCGGCTGGCGCCGACCCGGTTGGTGCCCTTTTCGTATTTCTGCACTTGCTGGAAGGTGAGGCCGAGCGCTTCGCCAAGTTTCTCCTGGCTCATGCCCAGCATGATTCGGCGCATGCGAACGCGGCTGCCGACATACTTGTCAACAGGGTTGGGCGCTTTGATGGACATCTCCAACAACTCCTCGGGATTGCGCGCCGGTGGATGAGACGAATCGAAAGTAAGCCTCAGGCGCCGGTACCGTCAAATCCTGCTCGGAGGATCGGGTAGAATTGAGGACATTTTGAGCAATGAACTGACTGGCTCGGTCTTGTGATAGCCGGCGGTAGAATGCGAAGCGCACGGCCGATCTGTCAACTGGGTGGATTCGCACAGGCCCTATTTCCCCGACTATCGGGAGGGCCGCTTGGCAGCGCGGCGCCTGATCACCAGCAGCAATGCGGCGGCCATAATCACGGCGGCCGGAATATCGCCGAGACGCGCATAAACCGTCGGCGGCAAAGCGGCCGGCAGATTGGCATCCAGTACGCCTTCAAGGCCAAGACCGAGCTGCGCGACAATACGTCCCGATGGATCAATAACCGCGGAAATGCCTGTATTAGCTGCGCGAACGACAGGCAAGCCTTCCTCGACGGCGCGCAGGCGCGCCTGCTGCAGATGTTGATGGGGGCCCGTCGAGATTCCAAACCAGCCGTCATTGGTTAGGTTAACGATCCAGCCGGGGCGATCGTCGCCCGCCGCAACATCGCCGGGAAAGATCGCCTCGTAGCAAATCAGAGGTAGCGCGCGCGGCGCATCCGGTATCTCCATGGAGCGGCGGCGCGTGCCCGGAATAAATCCGCCCTGTACCTTCGTGAGTTGCACGAAGCCGAGTTTCTCCATCAAATCCTGGAACGGCAGATACTCGCCGAACGGCACCAGATGCAGCTTGTCGTAGACCGACAGCACGCTGCCGTCGTGGTCGATGGTATAAATGGAGTTATAAGCCCGCGTTATCCGGACACCGGGCGGCACATCGGGCGCGCGCACCGAGCCGGTGATCAGCACGGTGCCCTTTGGCAGCAAACCAGCGATCTGCGCCATCGCATCGGCTTCGCGGGTCAGGAAGAACGGGAACGCCGATTCCGGCCAGATCAGAATGCGCGCATCTTTGACGCCGGTCGATTGCGGCCCGGATGCGCGGTCCGACAGCGTCAGATATTTCTGCATCACCTCCGCCTTGGCGGAGTAGTTGAATTTCACGTCCTGCTGCAAATTCGGCTGCATGATACGCAGCTTGACGCCGGTAAATGCCGTCGATTCCAGCGACAGGCGAACGGCGCCGTAAATCCCCATCACGGCGAGTACCGAGATCGCCGTGACCGGCGCAATCCAGGGCTTTCGGCCGCGCGAACTTCCGTCGATCAGCACGGCAGGGCTCGCGAAGATCGCAACGGCGAGGAACGTCATGCCCCACAATCCGATCAGCGAGGCCGCTTGCGCCAGCGCCAGCGGCTCGGTCAGCGCGTAGCCGAATGCGTTCCACGGAAACCCCGACAGCACATGGCCGCGCAACCACTCGCCGATGGTCAGGCTGATCGCGAGCGCGAGCACGCGCGAGGCATCGCGGGTCCAGATTAGCCGCGCCAGGCCGAAGCCGAATGCGGTGAACAATGCGAGGTAAGCGGGCAGGCCCAGCACCGCGAACGGCATCAGCCACGCGAAGGTCGGCGCGTCCACGAGAAAGGCGTTGCCGATCCAGTAAAGTCCCGGCACGAAATAGCCGAGCCCGAACCAGAAGCCGGCCATCGCTGCCGCCGGCACGCCGCGCCATCGCCCGGCCGCAGAACCGTCGATCAGCCAGACCGCGACCGGGAAGGTCAGGAACAGCAACGGCCATGCATTGAACGGCGCCATCGCCAGCGCCGACAGTGCGCCGGCGATCAGCGCGATAGCGGCGCGCTTCCATCCCCAGGCCAGGATGATGGAAAGAACGGCGGCGCGGAGTTTGCTGGATTTCATCACTGCGAGCCGGCTCCATCGCCGGGCGGTGACGGCGGCGCGTTGTCATTGGCCTGCGGCGCGTTGGCGTCAGGCGTGGTTTCCCGGCGGCGGCTTTCGCGCTGCGTGCGCGCCGCGGGCCGTTCCTTGCGGGTGGCGATGCGCAGGCGCTTGACCCGGCGCGGATCGGCATCGAGCACTTCGATCTCGAAATGGCCCGGTCCCGAAATAACTTCACCGCGCACCGGCAGCCGGCCGACATGCGACACCAGATAGCCGCCCAGCGTCGCGACTTCCTCGCCGGCTTCGCCGGTGACGAAATCCTCGCCGATCACGGCGCGGACATCGTCGAGACTGGCGCGGGCGTCGGCGATAAAGGAATTATCGGCCTGCCGCACGATCGCCGGCGGCTCGTCGCTGTCGTGCTCGTCGTCGATCTCGCCGACGATCTGTTCGACGATGTCTTCGATCGACACCAGTCCGTCGGTCCCGCCATATTCGTCGACCACCAGCGCCAGATGGATACGCGAGGCCTGCATCTGTGCCAGCAGGTCGATCGCGCGCATCGATGGCGGCACGTAGAGCAGCTTGCGGATGATGTTGGCTTCGCTGAGCGGCAGTGCGAGATCGACGGCACGCAGGTCGAGGCCAGCCGGGAAGGGCTTTTTGCGCCGCGTCTTGCCAGGCTCGCCGATGCGCGCCCTTGCGGTCATGAACGCCAGCAGGTCGCGGATGTGTACGATGCCCTCGGGGTCGTCGAGGGTTTCGTTGTAGACGACGAGCCGCGAATGCGCCGCGCTTTCGAACAGGCTCATCAATTCGCCGAGCGGGATGTCACGCTTGACCGCGACGATGTCGGCGCGATGGATCATCACGTCGGCGATGCGCCGCTCGTGCAGGCCGAGGATGTTGCGCAGCATGGTGCGCTCGATGGCGGAAAAGCCGACCTCGTCCGGCGTCGAGGCATCGAGCACGACCTGCAGGTCGTCGCGAACCGATCCCGGCTTCCAGCCGAACAAAGTGCGGATCGCCCGCGTCAGCCAGTTCTCGGCTGTCGGGCGTAGCACCTCGCCTTCCTGCACCACGGCCGGGAGATTGCGCGTGTTGCGCGGGTTGTCGTGGATCGGATCGGAGTCCGGCATATCAGTCCATCCGCTCCCGGTCCGCATAGGGGTCGGGAATGCCGAGCTGCGCGAGAATCTCCTGTTCGAGACTTTCCATGGTTTCGGCGTCGTCGTCCTTTTCGTGATCGTAGCCGATCAGATGCAGGAAACCGTGGACCGCAAGATGGCTGAGATGATGGTCGAACGGCTTTTGTTCGTCATCGGCCTCTTTGCGCGTCGTCTCGTAGGCGATGGCGATATCGCCGAGCATGCGCGGCGCGTCGTCCGGTGCCCCCGCGGCCGGCTGCAGCGCCGGGAACGACAGCACGTTGGTCGGTTTGTCGATGCCGCGCCAGTTGCTGTTCAGCGTGCGAATGCCGGTGTCGTCGGTCAGCATGATCGCCAATTCAGCATCGCCGACATCGGCATCGGCGATCCCGGCCGCGGCCTCGATGGCGCGCTGGATCACCGCTTCGGCGTCGGGCTCGGTCTGCCAGCATTCGGCGACGACGAGAACCTCGGTCATGGGAAGAATGGAAGACGCCATTGTTTCAGAATTTCTGGGATGACCGGAAGCAGCCATCGGCGCGCTTCCGGCGGAATAATTCAGGTTCAAGATTTGCCGGTTGCCGGCTTTTGCGGCAATCCCTCATAGGCGGCGACGATCCGCGCCACCAGTTCATGTCGGATCACGTCCTCGGCGGTGAATTTCACCTGCGCGATGCCCTCGACGCCATCGAGCAGTCTTGCGGCTTCCGCAAGTCCCGACGTCTGGCCGTGCGGCAGGTCGACCTGCGAGGGATCGCCGGTGATGATCATGCGGCTGTTCTCGCCAAGCCGCGTCAAAAACATCTTCATCTGCATCGAGGTGGTGTTTTGCGCTTCGTCCAGGATGATGACGGCGTTGGTCAGCGTGCGGCCGCGCATGAAGGCGAGCGGCGCGATCTCGATTTCGCCGCCCTGCAGCGCGCGTTCGACGACGCGCGCATCCATCAGATCATACAGCGCGTCGTAGATCGGCCTGAGATACGGATCGACCTTTTCACGCAAATCGCCGGGCAGGAAGCCGAGCCGTTCGCCAGCTTCGACCGCGGGCCGCGACAGGATGATGCGATCGACTTCCTTTCGCTCGAACAATTGCGCGGCATGCGCCACCGCCAGCCAGGTCTTGCCGGTGCCGGCGGGGCCGACGCCGAACACCAACTCGTGGCGCTTCAGCGCGCGGATATAGGAATCCTGCGCGGCAGTGCGCGCCCGCACCGGGCGCTTGCGCAGGTTGATGGTCTCGAACGAGGTCTTGGCCGACTTGGCGTCGAATTCGAACAGCGAGCCCTGCGCGATCACGGCACGGATGGCGCCCTCGACGTCGCCCTGCGCCAGATCGTGGCCCTGGGTCGCCTGCGCATAGAGCGTCTCCAGCACGCGCCGCGCGGCATCGCAGCCGTCGCGGGAGCCGGCGATGGTGATGTGATTGCCTCTGGAATCGACGACCACGCCGAGCCGCCGTTCGATCAGCGCCAAATTCTGGCCATAGGGACCGACCAGCGCGGAAGCGGCACGGTTGTCGTCGAGGTCGATGACGACCTGGGTTTCGGGCGGAATTTGCATGTCGCGATCAAATTTGCGGCTGGGAGCGAGTGAAGTTGAATCCGATGCGCTTTTTGGCAAGGGTTCAGGCTCCCGTGATCATTTGAGAAGAATCGGTCATTGGGGCAGGCATGGACGGGGCAGGCCGTGCGGCATGCCCGGCTAGTTCGCCGAGGAGGCTGTAACGTTCCAGGCTTGCGATGGTGACCGGCAGCACCTGTCCGATGATGTCTGATGAAGCGAACACATGCGCAGGCTGCAGATAAGCGGTACGGCCGACGATCTGGCCGGGATTGCGGGCCTCGCGTTCGAACAGCACATCGACGGTGTTGCCAATCATCGCCTTGTTGAAGGCCGATTGCTGGCTATCGATCAATTCCTGGAGCCGCACCAATCGCTCGTCCATCTCTGCCGCTGACACCGTCTCCCGCATGTCCGCCGCCGGCGTGCCGGGCCGCGGCGAATATTTGAACGAATAAGCCGCAGCGTATCCGATTTGCATGACAAGCGCGAGGGTGGCAGCAAATTCTTCCTCGGTTTCGCCGGGGAAGCCGACGATAAAATCCGATGAAAATGCAATATCTTGGCGCGCGGTACGAAATCGGTCGATGACGCGGCGGTAATCATCGGCGGTATGCTTGCGGTTCATGGCCGCGAGAAGCCTGTCGGAACCGGATTGCACCGGCAAATGGACGAACGGCATCAGCGCGGGCAGGTCGCGATGGGCCTCGATCAGCGAATCGTCGACGTCGCGGGGATGGCTGGTCGAGTAGCGCAGGCGCACGATGCCTTCGATTTCGGCGAGGCGCTGCAGCAGTCTGCCGAGCGGCCAATTCCGCCCGTCCGGACCTTCGCCGTGATAGGCGTTGACGTTCTGCCCAATCAGCGTGATTTCGCGCACGCCATTGTCGGCGAGCCGCATCACGTCGTCGATGATCTTGGCTGATGGCCGCGACACTTCCGCGCCGCGCGTATAGGGCACCACGCAGAAGGTGCAGAATTTGTCGCAACCTTCCTGCACGGTGACGAACGAAGAAATGCCGCGCGCGCGGATCGCGGCGGGCTTTGGCGGGGCCAGGAAACCGAACTTGTCCTCGACCGGGAATTCGGTCTCCAGCGCACGGCCATGGGTTTTCGCGTGGGCCAATAGTTGCGGCAGATGGTGATAGCTCTGCGGACCGACCACGACATCGACGGTCGGAGCGCGGCGGATGATCTCCGCGCCTTCCGCCTGCGCGACGCAGCCTGCGACCGCGATCTTCATCTCGCGGCCATTTCGCGCGGCGTCATCCTTGATGACACGCAGCCGTCCGAGCTCGGAATAGACCTTCTCGGAAGCCTTCTCGCGAATATGGCAGGTATTGAGGATCACCAGATCCGCGTCATCGGCGCTGGCCGTCTCGACAAAGCCCTCCGGCGCCAGCGTGTCCACCATGCGTTGCGCATCGTAGACGTTCATCTGGCAGCCATATGACTTGATATGCAGCTTGCGCGGCGGCTTCATGGAACCTGAATGCTTGGTTGGAATGGCGCCATTGCGGCGCCGGGGCTCAATTATAGCGTAAATGGCCGAAAATCCAGCGCGTTACGGCCGTCATTCCGGGATGGTGCCAAGGACCAGGCCCGGAATCTCGAGATTCCGGCTTCGATGCTGACGCATCGCCCCGAAATGACGCAGTAAGAGACCTAACTCGCTGCCACCGCGGCTGCGATCTGCTCAATCAGCCCCGGCAATTGCCGCATATCGTCGAATGTTACGGCTGCGCCGGCGGCGCGGAGCAGTTCGGCATGCCCCGGCAGGCAATGGCTCCCGCCGTGAAAGCCCAACACGGTCATCCCGGCGGCGCGGGCGCCGGTGACGCCGGGAACGCTGTCCTCGATCACGATGCATTGCGAAGGCTCGGCCTTCATCTGTTCGGCTGCAAACAGAAACAGGTCGGGTGCGGGCTTGCCGCGCGCGACCTGTACCGCCGAGAAAATATGCGGCGCCAACTTGTCATAGAGGCCGGCGCAGGTCAGGCCGTGACGGATTTTCTCGGGCGTGCCGCTCGATGCCACGCATTTGGGTAGCGCGATCGCGGCAATCGCTTCGCCGACATACGCAATAGCGCCCAAATCGCTCGCGTAGCGCTGCAGCGCTGCTTGTTTCATCTGCGCTTCGAAATCCTCGGGCAGCTTGCGGCCCATTTCGTTTTCGATGGTTTGGCGCGCTTCGCGATCTGACACGCCGAGGAAGCGCTTGAGCACCTGATCCGATGTGATCGGATAGCCGTGACGCGTCAGGGTCTCCGCATGCGCGCGGCATGAAATAACTTCGCTGTCGACCAGCACGCCGTCGCAATCGAAAATGATGAGGCTGGAAACCATGAAGGCTATTTGTCTTCGTCCAGCGGCACGCAATACAATTCCAGCCGGTGGTCGACCAGTTTGTAGCCGAGCTTGCGAGCGATCTCGGCCTGCAATTTCTCGATCTCCTCGGAGGTGAATTCGATCACCTTGCCGTCGCGCAGATTGATGAGATGGTCGTGGTGGCTGTCGGGCATCTGCTCGTAGCGCGCACGGCCCTCGCGGAAATCGTGCCGCTCGATGATCCCTGCATCCTCGAACAGTTTGACGGTGCGATACACGGTCGAGATCGAGATCTTGTCGTCGACCGCGACGCAACGCCGGTACAGTTCCTCGACGTCGGGATGATCCACCGAATCCGCGAGCACGCGCGCGATCACGCGGCGCTGCTCGGTCATGCGCATGCCTGTAGCGGCGCAGCGGGCCTCGATTCCGGTATTTTTGTGCGCGGACGGAGATTTTAGTACGGACATGGTCTCGGGCCTTATAGCGTTTTCGAGCGCATACTACGACAAGTCGCGCCGCATCAGAAGTGCATTCAATTGCTCCCCGCCGGTTTGCTGGTAGTAGCGCTCGCGGCGGCCAACGACGCCGAATCCGGCCCATTCATACAGTCTTCGGGCCGGTTGGTTATTTTCCTCGACTTCAAGAAATATGGTGCGCACGCCGCGGCCGGCGAGATGGCCGAGATGGGTCAGCAACAGATTGCGCGACAGTCCGCGGCCGCGCTGACCGGCATCGATGGCAATAGATAATATTTCGGCTTCATCCGCGGCCATCCGCGACACCGCAAATCCGATGATCTTGCGCCCGAGTCTGAGCCGATGAACCAGCGTATTGCGCTCGCTCATCATAGCCTCGAATTCGCCTTCGCCCCAGCCGCGGTGAAACGATGCGCCATGCAGCTGCGCCAGACGCGCCGCGTCGCGCTGGCTGGCCGGCTCCACCACAGCAGTGCCGCCGCCCCACCATTGCGAAAACCATGTCGTCATGACGCCGGTGGCTGCGCAGCGTTGGCGAGCGGGTCCTTTGGCGGCTTGGCGTCAGGCGCGCGTAGATAATACGGCTTTGCCGGCGAGCTCTCCGGGACTGACCGCGGCGGCGAGCCACGCCACCCAGGCAATATCGGGCGCCGGCTGCGGGTCGATCGTGAGCGGCGGCGGAGTATCGGCCAGCCAGCGATCGGCCAAAATCCTGGCGGCATTGCCGACCAGATGCGGCGTGCCGAAACGCGACGCATCGAGGACTTCGGCGATCGGCGCCACTTGCGGCTTGATCAGCGGACTGCCATTGCCGCTCACCACCTGAAAATACACGTGATCGTGCCGCGCATCGATTGCGGAGATGATCGGATACTCGCCGTTCTCGGCAACGACGGGAGCGGCGTAAGCGGTCAGCGTGGTCAGGCCGACGACCGGCTTTCCGGCGGCCAAGCGCAATGCCGCGCGCGGCGGAGAGGCCGACACGCAATCCGGTGAAGCTGCCGGGACCCGTCGTCGACGCGACGCGATCCAGCGCGTCGAATGCGATGCCGGATTCCTTCATCACGCGCGCGATCAGCGGCATCAAGGCTTCGGCATGGCCGCGCTTCATCGCTTGCGATTCCTGCGCGAGCATCTTGTTCGCGCTGGTGTCGAGCACGGCGGCGGCGCAAGCATCAAGCGCGGTATCGATGGCGAGGATCAGCATGAAGCAGGTATAGCAACCCGCAATCGTCTCGTCATGCCCCGGCGGGTTTCGTGGAATGGGCAAAACGCTCTTGGCGTGGCGCCCACCCTACGGCTCCCCTATCACATCGGCCGGACTTCAACCACGTCGGGCACGAAATGCTTAAGCAGGTTCTGGATGCCGTGCTGCAGCGTCGCCGTCGATGACGGGCAGCCCGCGCACGAACCCTTCATGTTGAGATAGACGATGCCGTCCTTGAAGCCGCGGAAGGTGATATCGCCGCCGTCATTGGCCACTGCCGGGCGAACCCGCGTCTCGATCAGATCCTTGATGGTCTCGACCGTCTCGGCGTCGGCCTCGTCGAAGAATTCGTCTTCCTCGTCGAGCGCCTCGTCATTTCCCGCGCTGCCGTCGGCGAGCAACGGCGCACCGGACATATAGTGCTCCATGATGGCGCCGAGGATCGCGGGCTTCAGATGCTGCCAGTCGCTGTCGTCCTTGGTCACGGTGACGAAATCGGAGCCGTAAAACACGCTGGTGACGCCGGGCACGGCGAACAACCGTTCGGCGAGCGGCGAACGCGCGGCGGCTTCGCGATTGGCGAATTCCATGGTGCCGGTATCGAGCACAATGCGGCCGGGGATGAACTTCAGGGTGGCGGGATTGGGCGTGGCTTCGGTCTGGATGAACATTGGCTTTCTCCGGCGTCGCCGGTTCAAGGCCGGCGCGTGGGTTTCCCATAGCAGATGGCGACTGCCAGTGCACGGTCAAGGGGCGCAGAGCTGTAGTTCCCGTTGTATTAGCTGGGTTTTTTGTCAGGGCGTCTCCCGGCGAGGCATGCCCTCGGAGCGCTGTCTCGGTTCTGATCTAAAAGAACCGACGGGGTCCTACGAAAGGGCGTCGATATCGGCGTCGCTGAGATCGCCGGGAACGATGGTGACGGGGATCGGGAAGGCGCCTGCGGCCCCGGCGATCAGGGTAATCAGCGGGCCGGGGCCTTCGGCGCCCGGATTGGCCGCCAGCACCAGCATCGAGATATCGACGTCCTTGTCGATCACGTCGAGGATCTGTTCGGTCGGGTCGCCCTCGCGAATCACCCGCTCCGGCGTGATCGCGGCGATGCCATTGGCGCGGCCGGAGGCGCGGTCGAGCGCCTCATTGGCGGTGTCTTCCGCCTCGGCGCGCATGATGTCGGCAACCCCGAGCCATTGCTGGTTCTGGTCCTCGATTTCGATGACACGCAGCATCACCACGCCGCCGCCGACCCGGATCGCCCACCGGCTGGCATAGTAGACCGCCCGGTCCCACTCCGCGGTGTCGTCAACGATAACCAGGCATTTTGGCTTGTGACCCGTCTCGTAGCTTCGTCGCTGGGTGGTCATGCATGTACCGGTGCTGCGCCAAACCGACGCATGCTGCCACGACGCAGCCGTCTTCGACAAGCGGCGTCGCGTTTCTTGCCGGGGGACGATCTTCAGGTTTTGCGAATGAACCCGACGATGTCTTTGGTGGCGTTCATGGTTTCCACGGCAATCGCCTGCGCGCGCTGGGCGCCGTCGATCAGGATGGAGTCGACATGGCCGGGATCGGCGACCAGCCGTTTCATCTCCGAGGCGATCGGCGACAGTTTGGCGACGCAAAGTTCCACCAGCGCGTTCTTGAAGCTGGAGAATTGCCCGCCGCCGAATTCGGTGAGGACCTCGGCCTTGCTGCGGCCTGCCAGCGCTGCATAGATGCCGACGAGATTGTCGGCCTCGGGCCGCGCCTCCAGCCCCTTCTCTTCCGACGGCAACGGTTCCGGATCGGTCTTCGCCTTGCGGATTTTTTGCGCAATGGTGTCGGCATCGTCGGTCAAATTGATTCGTGAATTGTCCGATGAATCCGACTTCGACATTTTCTTGGTGCCGTCGCGCAGGCTCATGACGCGCGTCGCGGGGCCCGTGATCAGCGGCTCCGGCTGCGGGAAGAACAATCCATCATTGAAGCCGTGGCTGCGGATCGAGTTGGCAAAGTCATTGTTGAACTTCTGCGCGATGTCGCGGGACAGTTCGAGATGCTGCTTCTGGTCTTCGCCGACCGGCACGTGGGTGGCGCGATAGACCAGAATGTCGGCCGCCATCAGCACGGGATAGTCGTAAAGTCCGACAGACGCCGCCTCGCGATCCTTGCCGGCTTTATCCTTGAACTGCGTCATGCGGCTGAGCCAGCCGATCCGCGCCACGCAATTGAAGATCCAGGCAAGCTCGGCATGCCCCGAGACCTGGCTCTGATTGAACACGATATGCTTTTTCGGATCGATGCCGGACGCAATGAAGGCCGCGGTCACTTCGCGGGTATTGCGCGCGAGTTCGGCCGGACCGCCCCAGACGTCTATCCCCATCGTGATCGCGTGCATGTCGACGACGCAATAGATGCAATTATGCGTCTCTTGCAGTTTGACGAAATTGACGATCGCGCCGAGGTAATTGCCGAGATGCAAATTGCCCGTCGGCTGGACGCCCGAAAAAACCCGTTGCACCATGGCCATGGTTAGCTTCCTGGAATTGCGTTTTCGCGCCGTCGTTTGCCACTTAAGCCCTAGTCGTGCAAGTCGTCGGATGCGTTTTGCCTGATCGCGTTAACCGTCTCACGCCAGCCGGCAACGCCAAGAAGCCGCAGGAACAGGCCGTAAATCGCAATCCCGGCGAGAATCAGAATGGGCAGGAGAATGACGAGGCCATGCGAGCTCGGGGTTAGCGCGGGCGTGAGCCGCGACGCCGCAAGCCACAACAGCGCGCCCATCGCCAGCGCGGCTATGAGAATACGTGGCAGACGCTGGCGCGCCGCTGCGTCGATCGAAAACCCGAATGTCTCGGCGCCCCTGCGGATCAGGGTGAGCGCCGTGCTCCATGCCCCCAGCGCGATACTGGCTGCGATGCCGCCGGTGCCGAAGAAATGGCCAAGCAGTACCGCCAGGGCGATGGCGAACACGACGCCCTTGAGCGTTGCGAGCAGCGGCGTCAGCGTGTCCTCGCGCGCAAAGAACGCCGGCGACAGCGCCTTGACCAGTACCTGAGCGGGTAGAGCGAGCGCCAGCCACATCAAGGCGTGCGCGGTCGCCTTGGTATCGGCTGATGTGAAGGCGCCATGCTCGAACAGGATCGCCACGATCGGCTCGCTCAGCACGATCAAGCCGAGTGTCGCCGGCAACGCCAGTCCCGCCGCAAGTTCGAGGCCGCGCGATTCGGCATGTGCAATTGCATTTTTATCGGCGCCGCGTACCGCTCGCGTCATCTGGGGAATCAGCACCGTGCCCATGGCGACGCCGACGATGCCGAGCGGCAATTCGACCAGACGGTTGGCGAAATAGAGCCACGACACCGCCGACGGTGACGATGACGCGATGATCGCGCCGGCAATAACAAGCAATTGCGGGCCACTGCTGGCGATCATGCCCGGGATCGCCTTCGCGACGAAGCCGCGCATTTCCTTGTCGAACGAAATCCGCAGCGGCGTTGCGATGCCGCCGCCATGACGCAGCACCAGAATGGACAATTGCAGCAGGCCGGCGATGCCGACGGTAGCCGCGATGATTTGCGCAGCCCGGACCGCGCCCTGCGGCAACGCCATCAGCACGACCATGACCGATATCAGCGCGATGTTGAACAACAGCGGCGAGAACGCCGCCAACGCAAAACGGCCCTGCGCGTTCAACAGCGCCATCATGACGGTCACCGGGCCGGCAAAGGCGAGATACGGCAGCATCAGGCGGGCGTTGTCCACGGCAAGCCCGAGCGTTTCGTGCCCGGAAAATCCCGGCGCCAGCACGGCGATGACCAGCGGCATCAGCAGTCCCAGCAATACCGACGCTGCGATCAATGCCGCCGTGACGGTGCCGAGCACACGACCGGCGAATATTGCCGCCGCCGCTGCGCCGTCAGTTTCGCGCACGCGCAGCCATGCCGGCACCAGCGCGGCGTTCAGCGCGCCTTCGGTCAACAGCCGCCTGACGACGTTGACCAGCTGAAACGCGGCGAGGAAAGCGTCCGCGATGGGACCTGCGCCGAGCAGCGCCGCGATCGCGGAATCGCGCACGAATCCCAGCAGCCGCGAGGCCAGCGTTCCCGTCGATACCGTGAGGAAGGAGCGGATCATGACGTCTCTATAACAGCTCTACAGCGGCTTGATCGCTTGCTGGCGCGGGGCGGATCGTGATAGGCCGCAGCCTTCTTTTGCCGGTAAATCGGCTTCCCCGCAAATTGCCGCAGACAGGACGGACGAATGGCTGACGCAAAATACGACGTGCTCGGAATCGGCAATGCGATTTTTGACGTGCTGGTGCAGACCGACGAGGGATTTCTTGGCCGCCACGGCATGACCAAGGGCGGCATGGCGCTGATCGACGAGGCGCGCGCCACCTCGATCTACGGCGATATGGGCCCGGCGACCGAGATGTCCGGGGGTTCGGCGGCCAACACCATCGTAGGCGTCGCCAATCTCGGGGCGCGTGCCGCCTATGTCGGTAAGGTCAAGGACGACCAGATCGGCCGGCTTTACAGCCACGACATCCGCGCCGCCGGGGTCGCGTTCGAGACCAAGGCTGCGTCCGACGGTCCCGCTACCGGCTGCTCCTACATTCTGGTGACGCCGGACGGCGAGCGCACCATGAACACCTATCTCGGTGCCGCGCAGGAACTGATGCCCTCAGATATCGACGCGGCCCAGATCACAGCGTCAAGCATCGTATATCTCGAAGGCTATCTCTGGGATCCCCAGAGCGCCAAGGAAGCCTTCGTCAAGGCAGCGACGATCGCGCATGGCGCGGGCCGCCAGGTCGCGCTGACCTTGTCGGATTCATTTTGCGTCGATCGCTATCGCGACGAGTTTCTCGATCTGATGCGCAAGGGCACGGTCGACCTGGTGTTCGCCAACGAGGCCGAACTGCATTCGCTGTATCAGACCTCGGATTTCGACACGGCGCTGAAGCAATTGCGCCTTGACACCAAGCTCGGTGTCGTCACCCGCAGCGAAAAGGGCTGCATGGTTGCCTCAAAGGACGGCGTCACCGCGGTGCCGGCGTTCCCGATTTCGAAGCTCGTCGACACCACCGGCGCCGGCGATCTGTTCGCCGCCGGATTCCTGTTCGGTCTGGTGCGCAATGCCGGCCATGAAAATGCCGGACGTCTGGGTGCGCTGGCGGCGGCCGAAGTCATCCAGCATATCGGTGCGCGGCCGCAGGTGTCGCTGAAGGAATTGGCAAAGCAGAACGGCTTGCCGGTGTAGGGGTTCGTTTTTTACTTGGCGGCATTCGCGGCACGAACAGCCCTTACCCTGGAGCGCGCGCGAACGCGGCTTGACACGCGTCGATTATTTGATATCATAAATATATCAGGAATTGTGAATGGAGGCTCATTATGTCGGCCACGATCAGTTCGGTACCGTCAGTTCGCAGCGCGTTTGCCGACAAGGAGCTCCTTGCCGTCAACGGGTATGCGATGCTTGCGATCGGCCTGGCCTCGATCGCATTCCTTTGCTGTCTTTCCTACATCCGGTTCGACCCACACGACGGCTCTCTCGTTCGAGCATGGATCGCCCTGTCACCGATCATCATCGCCGTCCTCCTCGCTATCGGCGTCCTCAAGGGCCTCGTCGTGCTTCAGCCCAACGAAAGCCTGGTCTGCCTGTTGTTCGGAAGCTACGTCGGCACCCAGCACCGGCCGGGTTTTTGGTGGGTCAATCCTTTCAACTCCAAGAACAAGGTCTCGCGCCGCCTGGAGACGCTGGAAAGTGGACCGCTCAAGGTCAATGATGCCGTCGGCAATCCGATCGATATTGGTGCCGTAATCGTCTGGCGTGTGGAGGACGCTGCAAAGGCGCTTCTGGAGGTCGCCTCCTACGCCAGCTACGTGAAGTCGCAGAGTGAAACCGCGCTGCGACGGATGGTAAGCGTTCACCCTTACGATCTGGTCGAGACCGAGGAAGCGGAACGGCAAGGCGAACCACTGACGGGTGAAACGGGGAAGCCGAATGAGTTCGGTCTCGACGGTCAGTTTGCGCGACGGTGGCGACGCGATCATCGAAGCCTTGCTGCAGCAGCTCCGCGCACGCATGGAGCCGATCGGTGTCGCGGTGCTCGAAGCACGAATCTCCCACCTCGCCTATTCGTCCGAGATTGCGAGCGCCATGCTCCGGAGACAGGCCGCCAGCGCCGTGGTTGCCGCCCGACGCATGATTGTGAAAGGGGCGGTGAGCATCGTTGAGGACGCTCTCAACGAGCTCGACCGCAAGAAACTCGCTGACGCCCTCGATCCGGAACGCAAGGCTGCGATGATCTCCAATCTGCTCGTTGTTCTGGTCGGCGACAGGGAGGTCACGCCCGTGATCAATACCGGCACCCTCTACTCGTGACCGATCATGGCTCAACGAGGCCGGCCGCCCGGACCCGAACGCATCCCCTTTCCGCTCCGGGCAGAGAAAGCGATTCTGGATGCGGTAAAGCGTTGCGCCGGGGCGGACTTGCGGAGCGTCAACGCCGAAATCGAGATTCTTCTTCGCGAGGCACTGGCGCGCCGCGGCATTCGAATCAAACCCGCGAACGAAGACGGCGAGAACAGCTGACAAGCGACAACAGCGCCGTTTCTACCGTGACGTCCCGTGAAACCGCCGGAGTATATGCGGAATGCGCCGTCGCACCTTCTGGATCATCGTTGGGCTGCCTCTGGCACTGATCAACGTGGCCGCGAGCACGGCCGCGGCATTGCCGGTGGTACGCGAGCTATCGCATGCTCATCTTCAGGGCTGGATCGGCACGAACGCGGTTCTTCACCTGCCAAGTTGGTTCAACGAAGGCTTGGCCGTTATGGTGTCGGGCGGCGGGGGTGCAGAATTAGTTAGCGAAGAGGAAGCGAGAACTGCAATTCAACGAGGAGAGCAAATAGCGATCGACGACGCTGGCAGCCTGCAAAGCCTGAGTGGCATTCGTTTCGACAGAGTACCGGCAAAGACCGCCCCTTCCTGGTATCCGGTCGTGCTGGCCTACCGACAAGCCGGATTGTTTGTAAACTATCTTCGGGAGTCAGATGGGTCTGCCTTTGACGGCATGATGAAGGCGATCCTGGACGGCCGCCCGTTCGTGCAAGCGGTGGATGCTAGTTATCATCAGGACGTGCGCTCCCTCTGGCAAAAATTCGTACAGACCGTCGCCGAGCGAAAACGACTGCCCGCGACTCACGCCGTCTTTGCTGTCTTCAATCCGAGCCGCAATTCGACCGCCTCACGCATCATGAATTTCTGGATCTTGCCGGTGACCGTCATCGGAAATTCGTCGACGAACTCGACATAGCGCGGGATCTTGTTGTGGGCGATCTGTCCATGACAGAAGGCACGCACCTCGTCGGCGGTCAGCGTTTCGCCCGTGCGCGTCCGGATCCATGCGCAGAGCTCCTCGCCGTAACGATCGTCGGCGACGCCAAAAATCTGCACGTCCTGGATTTTTGGATGCCGGTACAGAAATTCCTCGATCTCGCGCGGATAGAGATTTTCGCCGCCGCGGATCACCATGTCCTTGATGCGGCCGACGATGTTGCAGTAACCCTCCGCGTCGATGATGGCGATGTCGCCGGTGTGCATCCATCCGCTGGCATCGAGCACGTCGGCCGTCTTTTCGGCTTCGTCCCAATAGCCCAGCATGATGCTGTAGCCGCGGGTGCAGAGTTCGCCGCGTTCGCCGCGCGGCACCACGCGGCCCTCGAGGTCGACGACCTTGACCTCGACATGCGGATGAATGCGCCCGACAGTGGACACCCGCCGTTCCAGCGGATCGTCGGTGGCGCTCTGGAAGCTCACGGGACTTGTTTCGGTCATGCCGTAGGCGATCGTGATGTCGCGCATGTTCATCGATTCGTTGACGCGCCGCATCACCTCGATCGGGCAGGGTGCGCCGGCCATGATGCCGGTGCGGAGTGACGAAAGGTCGAATTTGGAAAATTCGGGGTGGTCGAGTTCAGCGATGAACATCGTCGGTACGCCATAGAGCGTCGTGCATTTTTCCCGCTCGATCGTTTGCAGCGTCGCCAGCGGGTCGAAACCTTCGCCGGGATAGACCATGGTGGCGCCGAGCGTGACGGATGCGAGATTGCCCATCACCATGCCGAAGCAGTGATAGAGCGGAACCGGAATGCAGATGCGGTCCTGTTCGGTCAGGCGCATCGCGCGTCCGACGAAATAGCCGTTATTGAGAATGTTGTGATGCGTCAGCGTGACGCCCTTGGGCGATCCGGTGGTGCCGCTGGTAAACTGAATATTGACGGGATCGTCGAACTGCAGCGTCCTGGCCAGCGCGGCGAGCTGTTCGCGGTGGCGCGCGCCGCCCATGCGCGTCACGTCTTCGAATGCGATCGTGCCTGCTGACGCCGGACCGCCGATCTGGATCACCGCGCGCAATTGCGGCAGCCGCGCTGCGTGTAACTCGCCCGGCGTGGATTTCGCCAGCTCAGGGAGCAGCGTGTTCAGCATCTCCATGTAGTTGGAGGTCTTGAACGCCGTTGCCGTGACGATCGCGACACAGCCGACCTTGGCGAGCGCAAATTCGAGTTCGCTCAGGCGGTAGGCGGGGTTGATGGTGACGAGAATGAGTCCGGCTTTGGCGGCGGCGAACTGCGTCAGCGCCCATTCCGGGCGGTTGAGCGACCAGACGCCGATCCGCGCCCCGCGTTCGAGCCCGAGCGCGATGAAACCGGCGGCCAGCGCATCGACACGTTCGGCGAATTCCGTCCACGCCCACCTGACATTATGGCTTGGCGAAACCAGCGCTTCGCGGCCGGCCCAGCGTTGAGCTGCCAGATCGAGGCTGCGCCCTATGGTGTCGCCCAACAGCGGCGCATCGGCGACACCGCAAACATAACTCGCTGCTATTTCGGCCAAGCTTGTTCCTCCATGCGTCGAAGTACATGCCAGGCCCATTATGGGCTAAATCCGACGAGGTGTCTTCCGGCGCGACCGGATCGATCGCGCCGGAAGCGTATCGGTACTAAGCCGCCTTCTGCCCCGCATCGAGCTCGGCATAGACGCCGCGTTCGAAGCCGGCAAAGGCTTCCAGACACTTCTTGTCCGCAAACGGCAACAGCTGCATCAGGATCACACCGGCCGCGTTACGCGCCGGATCGATCCAGAAATAGGTGTTGGCGAGACCCGCCCAGGCGAGGCTGCCGGCGCTGCGGCCTTCCGGCGTCTTGGCGGTGTTGATCAGGAAGCTCAAGCCCCACTTCTTCACGATATCAGGATAGAGATCGACATCGTTGGTCGCCCATCCGATGGCGGTCGTCATCTTCCCCATGGTGAGATCGCCGATGTGGTTTTGGCCCATCAGCGCGACCGTCTCGGGCTTGAGCAACTGGTTGCCGTTGCCGCGGCCCTTGTTGAGGATCATCTGGGTGAACTTGATGTAGTCCGCCGCGGTGCCGTAAAGGCCGCCGCCGCCCATGTGGAATTCCGGTTCCTGTTCGAGCTCGAACGGGATAGCCGCCAGCGTTCCATCCTCCCCGCGCGCATGCATGCCGACCAGCCGCTTGCGCTGCGACTCGCCGATCTTGAAGCCGGTGTCGCTCATGCCGAGCGGCGTGAACATGTGGTCGCGCAGATAAGCATCGAGCGGCTTGCCGCTCACGGCTTCCACCGCCTTGCCGACGAAATCGATATTGGTGCCGTATTCCCAGCGCGTGCCGGGATCGGTCATGATCGGCGTCTTCAGCGCGGCGTTCTGGCAGGTGGTGATCCCGGGCGTGCCCGTCTTCTCCAGATACTGCACCATGTCGCCGTTCCACATGTCGTAGGCGAAGCCGGCGGTGTGGGTCATGAGATGACGCAGCGTGATCGGCTTCTTGGCCGCGCGCAGTTTCGGTTCGCCCTTGGCGTCGAAACCTTCCAGCACCTGCGGGCTCGCTAGATCGGGCAGCAGCTTGCCGATCGGCTCATCCAGCGAGAGCTTGCCTTGCTCGACGAGCTGCATGCCCGCCGCTGTCGTGACGGCTTTGGTCATGGAGGCGATCCAGAACACGCTGTCTACCGTCATCGGATCGTCCTTGGACAGGTCGCGTTTGCCGAACGCGCCCTGATAGATCACTTCATTGCCGGTCGCGGCCATTGCGACCACGCCGGGAATCTCCTTCGCCTCGCTTTTCTGACGCAGAATCTGATCGATCTGAGCTTTACTTTGCATGGGTCACCTCCCGATTTATTTTTATGGAGTGATTTGATCTTCCTCCCGGTTGCGTGATCCGGCAAGCACGAGTGGCGGCTTGCCGCCGATGTCGCGATCTCGTGATGGGCAAGGGCAGTCGGCATGGTCTGGGGTAGGGCGGTTTTGCGCAGACTGCGAGACGACACAAAACTGCAACACTTCGCGGCAATCGCCGGTGGATGATGCGCTGCATCGGTGACCGTCGGCAGTAACCACGATAACGTGACTCGGTATCGATTTGAGCCAGTGATTTCTTGCGGTAAGATATTCAGATTGCAGCGCAAAAATACCTTTGGGCTGGATGTTTTTGACGAAAATGGTTGTAATTTTTGAGGTTGCGAGGGCGCGATGATTTCGACCTGGAGTGAGTGGAAGCGATACCCCCGTCCCGGACGTGGTGAGAACATCGAAGCCCCGATCAGCCCCGGCATCTACGAAGTCCGCATCGCCGCCACTGGCGCGCTGCATTCCTTCGGGGCGGTCGACAACGTTGCCCAGGCGCTGGCGCTGTTGGCGGTCGGTTCCAAATCCTGGTTCGGGCGCAAAGAGGTGAAAGCCTTGCCGGACCTCGAATATCGCACCTGCGCAACCTCCTCCAGGGCCGCCGCGAAGGCTGCCGCGGAACGCATGATCGGCCGCCGCGAAACCTATATGAGCGGCGCGGCCTGACCGGTTCGCGTCGGGAAATCACTGCCCCTCAAAATTGCTTGAAGCAGCCGCGCGTTTGCGGCCGATGCATTGTGGGCGGTTTCGCCCTATACTCCAACCAATACCCCAGAAAATTGAGGAGTGACGCCATGAACCCGCCCGTTGCCGCACGTGCTTCGCAACCCTCCACCCCTTCGCTGCGCGACCGTTTGAAGGACGCTTCGCTGTTGCGCGAGCAGTGTTACATCGACGGCGCCTGGGTCGGCACGGCATCCCGGGCCGTGACCAATCCGGTCAACGGTGTGGAACTTGCAAAAATACCCGTGATGAGTACGGCGGAAACCAAGCAAGCCGTCGAAGCCGCCGAGCGCGCGTTTCCGGCCTGGGCCAAACTGACCGCCAAGCAGCGCTCCAATATCCTGCGCAAATGGTTCGACCTGATCATCGCCAACCGCGAGGATCTGGCGCTGATCCTGACCTCAGAGCAGGGCAAGCCGCTGGCGGAAGCGCTCGGCGAAGTCGATATCGGCGGCGCCTATGTCGAATTCTTTGCCGAAGAGGCCCGGCGCGTCTATGGCGAGACCATCCCGACCCAGCGCGCCGACGCGCGTCTGCTTGCGATCAAGCAGCCGATCGGCGTTTGCGGCGCCATCACGCCGTGGAATTTCCCGTGCTCGATGATCACGCGAAAAGTGTCGCCGGCGCTCGCTGCCGGTTGCACCGTCGTGCTCAAGCCCGCCAATGAAACGCCGTTGACGGCGCTGGCACTGGTGGCGCTGGCTGAAAAGGCCGGCGTGCCCAAGGGCGTGTTCAACATCCTCACCGGCAATTCGTCGGCGATCGGCAAGGTGTTGTGCGAGCATCCGGCGGTGCGTTTCGTCGGCTTTACCGGATCGACCGAAGTCGGCAAGATTCTCTATCAGCAGGCAGCAGTCGGCGTGAAGAAGCTCGGCCTTGAGCTCGGCGGCAACGCGCCGTTCGTGGTGTTCGACGACGCAGATATCGACGCCGCCGTCGAAGGCGCCATCGTCTCGAAGTATCGCAACATGGGCCAGACCTGCGTATGCGCCAACCGCATTTACGCGCAGGACAAGATCTACGATCAGTTCGTCGAAAAACTCTCGAAGAAGGTTTCGGCGATGAAGATCGGCGACGGCACCGAGCAAGGCGTGGTGCAGGGCCCGTTGATCAACATGGAAGCGATCGACAAGGTCGAGAAGCACATCGCGGACGCGGTCAAGGGCGGCGCCAAGATCGTCACCGGCGGCAAGCGTCACGCGCTCGGCGGCAGTTTCTTCGAGCCGACGGTGCTCGCCAATGTTGCGCCCGACGCGCTCGTTGCGCACGAGGAAACCTTCGGGCCGTTGGCGCCGGTGTTCCGCTTCAAGGACGAGGCCGACGTGATCGCGATGTGCAACAACTCGCCGTTCGGACTCGCGTCATACTTCTATTCGCGCGATCTGGGACGGGTCTGGCGGGTGGCGGAAGCGCTGGAGTCCGGCATGGTCGGCGTCAACACCGGCCTGATCACGACAGAGGTTGCCCCGTTCGGCGGCGTCAAGGAATCGGGCCTCGGCCGAGAAGGCTCGCATCACGGCATGGAAGAATATGTCGAGATCAAATACGTGATGATGGCGGGGGTGTAACTCTATCCGTCGTCCCGGACAAGCGAAGCGCGATCCGGGACCCATAACCACGGGGTTCCGTTTTGCGCGAAGCCGGAGCCACAGCGTCTTTAAACAACAAGGATTCGTGGTTATGGGTCCCCGCGCCCCGTGCAATTGCGCACCAGGCGGGGACGACGAGTGGATAGAGCAGCGTCTACAAGCTCTCCATAAACTGCTTCAGCCGCGGCGCCCATTTATCGGCGTCGAGGCCGGAGGCCGAATGGCCTAGCTCGCTGTCGAGCAGGAAATAATCCGCATCGACGCCTGCGGCCTCCAGCCCGGCCATCACGGCAGGCGCGAGTTCGGGTGGAAACAGCCTGTCGGTCCGGGACAGCACGTAAAGAACTTTCGCCTTGATGCGGCCGAGCTGCGCCGTCACGTCAAAACCTCGCAACGCCTTCGCCAGAATGAGGAGCGAGTTGGCGTCGAACTCCCTGGCCCATCGCGTTGCCTCATCGCGGATCGCCGCCTCGATTTTCACGGGATCGGACATCGTGGCCCTCAAGCGCTCCTCGATGCCGTAGGTCTTGAGCGTGCCAACGCGAATCTGGATCATGCTCTCCAGCACTCCGCCGACATCGTAATAGTCGCCGCCGTTCCAGTTCGGATCTTTCGACAGCGTCGCCAGCAGGCGTGCGACATTTCCCTCGGATCGCTCGCGCGGCACCACCGGAGAGGTGACGACGGCTGCAATCCCGCGCATCGCGTCGGGATAGTCGACCGCCCACTGAAACGCCTGGAACCCGCCATAGGACGGGCCGACGATCGCCACCAGTTTTTCGATGCCGAGACTATCGAGCAGCAGGCGCTGCGAACCGACGATATCGCCGACGGTGATATCGGGAAAACGCGGCCCGTAACGATTGTTGGTCCTGGGATCGACGCTCTCCGCATTGGTCGATCCGTAGGATGAGCCCAGCATGTTCGGGCAAATGGCGAAGTAACGGTCGGTATCGACGGCCTTGCCGGGACCGACGAGCGCGTTCCAGCTTCCTTCGCCGGTCGAGCCGCCGGGATCGATCATCTGCGGACCGCTGGTGTTGCCATGCGTAATCAACACGACGTTGTCGCGGTTCGGCGAAAGACGGCCCAGCGTGCGGTAGGAGATCGTCACCTCAGGCATGACGGTCCCGCTTCGCAAGCGGAAATCGCTGGTGGAGAAGGATTTCAAGGCGGCCGCGGGAATTGTTGTCGTCATCTCGTCACACCTGGCAAGGACGAAATATCTCAGCATGCTCAGGATCAAAACGCAAAGGGCGCGCGCGGCAACGGCTTCGCATCAGCCGTTCCCCACATCACTGCCGAACGTGCCGTGGCGGCCGATGCCGGAGGCAAAGCGCGTCGCGCCGGACAGCGTTTCGCCTGACGCGATCACCTCGAGCCCGCCGCGCATCTCGTTGGCGATGGCCTCTTCCTCGCCGAGGTCCCATTGCCGCAGCGCCGACAGCCGGTCGGCCCGCATGCAATTTTGCGGGAAGCGCGCGATATCCTTGGCCAATGCGATGGCGTGCGCGCGGGTTTCGCCCTTCGGCACCAGCCGATTGGCGAGGCCCATGCGCAACGCCTCCGCGCCGCCGACCGGACGCCCGGTGAGGATCAGGTCGATGGCCTGCGAATGGCCGATCAGCCGCGGCAGGCGGATGGTGCCGAGATCGATCAGCGGCACGCCAAAGCGCCGGCAGAAGATGCCGAAGGTGGCGTCCTCGGCGACGACCCGCATATCCGCCCATAGCGCCAGCTCCATGCCGCCGGCGACCGCAAAGCCTTCAACCGCCGCGATCACCGGTTTCGTCAGCCGCAGCCGGCTCGGTCCCATCGGCGCGATCGAGTTGTGGCCACCGATCTCGCGCTTCTTGTTGGGATCGCCCGCCGCCACCGCCTTGAGGTCGGCGCCCGCGCAAAAATAACCGCCGGTGCCGGTGAACACCGCGACCGAGGCGGCGTCATCGGCGTCGAAGGCAAGAAACGAGTCGTAGAGTTTTCGCGCGGTCGCGCCGTCGACGGCGTTGCGACAATGTGGACGGTTGATGGAAATGACGGTGACGGGTCCGTCACGCTCCACGAGCACGGCTTCGGGTTCGGTCATGTCACGCGTCCTCCGATCTGCTTTTATGAGGCGAGCCTAACGCGACCGTTTGCACAATGCCATCCGGCGATCCCTGCGCCCTCTGTCTCTGGAGGGACAATGCAGATGCAAAACTCCGGGCGCAACGCGTCGCGAGAAGACGGACGCATGCCATTCGCGCTTCGATGCTAGAATCAGAAGTGAGGGGTCGCAGCGCACTCCGCTGCACCTCTCCCGCTTGCGGGGGAGGTCGACGCGCTCGAAGAGCGCGGCGGGTGGGGGAATCTCTCCATTCGACGAGCTGAGTATGCGGAAGCACCCCCACCCCGACCCTCCCCCGCAAGCGGGAGAGGGAGCACTTCGTTCCGCGCAATGACGGTGCAGAAATGACAGATCAGATCTTCAGCTCGTGCCCCGTCACCCGCCGGTAGGCTTCCAGATAACGCCTGCTCGTCGCGTCCACCACGCTTGCCGGCAGCGGCGGGGGCGGGGCGTCGCCGTTCCAGCGGCCCGCTTTGCGTTCGGCGTCGAGATAATCTCGCAGCGGCTGCTTGTCGAAGCTCGGCTGCGGCTGGCCGGGTTTGTAGACGTCGACCGCCCAGAACCGCGAACTATCTGGTGTCATCACCTCGTCGATCAGGATGATGCGGCCATCCTTGTCGCGGCCGAATTCGAACTTGGTGTCGGCGATGATGATACCTTGTTTGCGGCTGGTGTTTTCACCGAAAGTATAGACTGCGCGCGCCATGCCCTCGAGTGTTTGCGCAACGTCGGCGCCAAGAATCTCGCGCACGCGCGCGATGGTGATGTTCTCGTCGTGACCGGTCTCGGCCTTGGTCGCGGGACTGAAAATCGAAGGTTCGAGCTTTTCGCTTTCGACCAGGCCAGTCCTAAGTTTTTCGCCGGCCAGCGTGCCCGACGCGGCATATTCCTTCCAGGCCGAGCCCGAGATGTAACCGCGGATCACGCATTCTACCGGGAATACCGTGGTGCGCCGGCACAGCATCGCGCGGCCGGCAATGTCGGCGCGATGGTTCTTCAGCGCGGGCACCTCGCGGATGATTTCATCGGCGTCTGCGCTGATCATGTGATGCGGCACGACGCTTTCGAGTTGCCGGAACCACCAGGCGCTGATCTGGGTCAGCACCGCGCCCTTCATCGGAATGGTCTCGGCCATCACCACGTCGAACGCGCTGATGCGGTCGGTGGTGAGCAACAGCACGCGGTCGTCGCCGACGGCATAGATATCGCGGACCTTGCCGCGCCCGATCCGTGGCAAGGGCAAATCGCTGGCGAGCATCGCGTTCATTCGGTCATGCTTTCAAGGAAGAGACGCGCGTGTCGGCGCGCCGTGGCGAGTGGATGCCGCAGGGATAGCTCACTCCGGCAGTGGAATGAACTCGTGCTCCTGCGGAACCTGGGTAAAACGGCCGGTTTTCCAGTCCTGTTTGGCCTGTTCGATCCGCTCCTTGCTGGAGGAGACGAAATTCCACCAGATATGGCGCGGGCCTTCCAGCGCGTCGCCGCCGAGAAACATCATCCGCGTCGGTTTGACCGCCTTCACCGTGATGCGATCGCCGGGCCGGAAGATCAGCAGGCGCGGAGATTCATAGCGTTCGCCCGCGATTTCGACCTCGCCATCGACAAGATAAATCGCGCGCTCCTCATGGTCAGGGTCGAGCGGCACGCTGGTGCCGGCTTCCGCACTCACTTCGGTGTAGAACCATGGCGAAACCATTGTCACCGGCGACGATATGCCAAACGAACCGCCCGCAATGACGCGCGCGGTAAAACCGCGTTCGGTAATCATTGGCAGATCGCCGGCGGCGTAATGCTGGAACGATGGTGCGATCTCTTCGGAGCCTGCAGGCAGCGCGATCCAGCTCTGCAAGCCCAGCATCTTCTGGCCATCGCGGCGCTGTGCGTCGGGTGTCCGCTCGGAATGGGCGATGCCGCGGCCGGCGGTCATCAAGTTCATCGCGCCGGGCTGGATTTCCTGGATGTTGCCCTCGCTGTCGCGGTGCATGATGGTGCCGTCGAACAGATAGGTGACGGTGGCGAGCCCGATATGCGGATGCGGGCGCACGTCCATACCCTTGCCGGAGACGAACTGCACCGGCCCGAAATGGTCGAAGAAGATGAAGGGGCCGACCATCTGTCGCTTGCCATGCGGCAGCGCGCGCCGCACCTCAAATCCATCGCCGAGATCGCGGGTGCGCGGCACGATGACGACGTCGAGCGCATCGCAGGATTTGGGATCGCCGAGGACGGGATCGTTGGAGGGTTGCCAACTCATGGGGTGCTCCTTGTATTTTGCGGTGATCATAGCAGGAATTACGGGCCGCCTACAGGCCAGACTCTCCACGTCATTGCGAGCGCAAGCGAAGCAATCCAGAAGGCCAGGAAGAAAGTCTGGATTGCTTCGTCGCTTGCGCTCCTCGCAATGACGGCGGTAAGCAGATGTTGATAAAATAAACAGGGCAGGAAACAATGATCGCTCCGCTCAGGCCAGGTGTCACACTTGCGCAAGCTAACGGTCCTGTGATCGAGACCGAACGGCTGCTGCTGCGGCAATGGCAAAGCCGCGACATGGCGCCCTATACCGCAATGCTGTCCGATCCCGGTACGGCGCGCTTCATCACTGTCGATGGCAAGCCTGTGATCGACGAGATGACCGGCTGGCGGCACGCCGTCGTGATGGCTGGGCACTGGGTGCTGCATGGCGCCGGCATGTTCGTAGTCGAGGAGAAATCATCCGGCACATTCGCCGGCCGCGTCGGGCCGTGGAGGCCGCCGGGCTGGCCCGGCTTTGAAGTCGGCTGGGGCATCGCCAGGGAATTTCGCGGCAAGGGCTTTGCCGTCGAGGCGGCGCGGGCGTCGATCGATTGGGCCTTTGCGACCTACGACATCGACCGGATCGTTCACTGCATCGATCGCGAGAATATCGCGTCACAGAATGTCGCTCGGCGGCTTGGCGCGAGCAAGGGCCGCGAGATCGAATTGTTCGGTCACGTCGCCGATGTCTGGGAGACGAGCCGCGATAGCTGGGCGGGCTAGATTGATCGCGCCAGCCGCAACAACACTGGGGAATATCCTATTGCCGCCCGAGTTGCGTGGCCTTCTCGACGCGATCGAACCGCTCCAGCGACAGGATCGCATCCGCCAGCTGATCGGCGCGGCCGTTCAGCACCGGGCGGGCGAGGGTCAAGAACTTCTGCTGCATCGCCTGCGCGTCCGGAAACGAATTTGGCTCGCCGGAGGGATCGGCATAGAGCCGCTCATGCACGCCGTCGTCGGTGGTGATGGAGACGCGCGCGCCGAACGGATGGGTGCGGCCGACTTCGAGGCGATCGTCCTGCACCACGTCGAATTTATCGGCGAGCGCATCGACGGCGGCATCGCCGAGCCGGTCGTAGTCGTCCCAGCCGAAGCGGCCCTGGTCGAGCGCCACCGCGCCGGTGAAGAACATCGAGAATTGCCCGCCGACGACGGAGGTCGGATGGCGCTTGGTGGCGGCGTCACCCGTGAGCGTGATGCCGTTGCGATGCAGGCCGATCTCGACGCGCTTGATCTGGTCCGGCGTCAGATTGTGTTCCCTGCGCATTGCGATCAGCGCATCGAGCGCTGCATGGGTGTAGCGGCAACTCGGATAAGGCTTTACGCCGATCTTCAGCGTCTCATAGGTTTTGCCGAGTCCGGCGGTGGCTTTGTCTGGATGCGCGTTGTCGCTATATCCGACCAGAAGCCCGTGCTTGCCCTCAACCGCTTCGGTCGAGCCGACAAAATCGTTGCGCGCCAGCGTTGCGGCGATCACGCCGTTCATTGCGGCGGCGCCGACTTGATAGCGCTTGTTCCAGGCGCCGTTGACCAGGAATTGCAGCGAGCCGGCGGCCTGGCTGCCGGAGACGCCGAACGCTGCGATGATCTGATCCTTCGACAGGCCGAACAATTTCCCGGCCGCCGCGGCTGCGCCATAGGTTCCGGCGGTCGCCGTCGGGTGAAAGCCGCGTGCATAATGCGAGGTAGGGTCGAGCGCGTTGCCGAGCCGGCAGCAGACTTCATAGCCCGCAACGATCGCGGTGAGGACGTCGCGGCCGGATGCACCCACCATCTCACCGACGGCGAACGCCGCCGGCACCACGGGCGCACTCGGATGCAGCGAGGAATCCGCATGCGTATCGTCAAAATCGAGGGAATGGCCGAGCGCGCCGTTGAGCAGGGCGGCGACCGCAGGCGTCCAGGTCTTGCTGTCGCCGAACACGGTGGACTCACCCTTGCCGTCCAGCGCCAGCGCTTCCAACATCCCAAGCAGCGAGGGCGTGGATTCCGCATCGCGCCGCGCCCGGATCGCACTGCCGAGGAAATCGAGCGTCAACACCTTGGCGCGCTCCAATACCTCCGGCGGGATATCGGTGAATTTCAGATCGGCGACATAGCCGGCAAGCGTTGCGGTTTCATTGGCCATCGTGTTTCCTCGTGTTGCGGCGCAGGGTAGGCGGGCTGAATTCACCTTTCAAGCCGCCTTCCGGCCGCGGGCATCAGCTATGCTCCATCCCGCTTGATATGGGTACGGTCGGCTACTCCGGAATGCGGCGCATGATGGCCTTCTCAAAACGCGTATTCGGATCGATCTCGGCCCGGAAGACGCAAATGGCGCTCGCGGTCAGAATCGCGGTCGCGGCCGTTGCCGCCTATACGATCGCGGTCGCGCTGCATCTGATGCTGCCGTTATGGGCGGTGCTGACATCGCTGATTGTCACCCAGATGAGCGTTGGCCGGTCGCTGAAGGCGACCCGCGACTATATGCTCGGCACGGTCGGCGGCGCGATCTATGGCGGCGCCATCGCGGTCTTGATCCCGCATTCCGGCGAGGGCGGCTTGCTGGCGGTATTGGTGCTGGCGGTCACGCCACTCGCCTTCGTCGCCGCCATCAATCCCAGCCTGACCTCCGCCACCGTGACAGCCGTGATCGTGTTGTTGGTCCCGACCATGAACCACGCCAATCCGCTGGATTCCGCGATCGATCGCGTCATCGAGGTTACGGTGGGTGCGCTCACCGGGCTCGCGGTGTCGTTTCTGGTGCTACCGTCGCGGGCGATCAGCCAGATACGCGTCAATGCGGCGCGCCTGCTCGAACTGCTCGCTGCCGCGTTCGCCGAATTGCTGGCGGGCCTGACGCGAGGGCTCGACAACGATGCCCTGCACCGTATCCAGGATGGCATCGGTGCGGCGTTGACCGGCTTGAACGCGACCGGCGCAGAAGCCGAGCGCGAACGCGCCGCGCATTTGTCGACGGGACCGGACACCGGGCCGTTACTGCGCACCATATTGCGGCTGCGCCACGACGTCGTGATGATCGGCCGCGCCAGCGTGGTTCCGTTGCCCGCGAATATACAGGCGCGGCTGGCGCGACCGCTGTCGGACGTCAGCAACGCGATCGTCGGCTATATGCAGTCGGTGGCGGCGTCCTTGCGCGACGGCAGCGACTCGGTGGACATCCGGCCCGTCGATGTGGCCCTGCAGGCTTATTCGGCCGAAGTCAGGTCGCTGCGCGCCGATCACCTGATCCGCGGTTTGCCGGTCGATGCGGCGGAGCGATTTTTCGCACTCGGATTCTCGCTGGAGCAGATGCGGCAAAACCTGAACGATCTCGACCGTTGCCATTCCAACTGGTGCGAGGCGGCGGCGGAGAAGCTGGCCGATGCGAAGGACTAGACTAACGGCGTTTCAGACCCTTGCCTTCCATCCGCCAGATCAGCAGATCGATGCGGTCCTGGCCGAAGAACGGCTCGTTCTCGAATGCAAAGGTCGGCACGCCCCAGTGGCCCGCCGCGGCGTGGTCCTGCTCGTTGTCGGCTATGATGCGCTCATAACGGTCAGGGTCAGAAATTACGGCCGCATCCATCGCGGGGAGATCGAAGCCGGCGGCGATGGCTGCGCTGGCGAGATGATCGCCCTCGTTCCAGCCCTTGACGCTGCCGTCCCACAGCACCCGGCTGATGGCATCGGTGAACGCCAGCGAACGGCCTTCGAGCTGCGCAGCGGCGCCGAGCCGCGTCAGGCGATGGATGTAGGGCTGGTGCTCGGCGACGTCGAGCGTCGTCATGTCCTGCACGATCGGGTCGGGGCGCGGAAAGCGGAATGGAATGTTCTCATGCTTGGCGACCCGGATTGCGTCCAGCACGACATAGCGCGCGAACTGCGGATTGGCCCGTTTGAAGAAGCCGGGCACCCGCACCGCGAGCGGATAGACGGGCCGCAAATTGACCGTCACGTCGTAGTCGGCGACCATTTTCATGGTCCTCGGCAGCGCGAGATAGCTGTAAGGACTGCGGAACGAAAAGAACAGATCGACCGAAAATGTCATGGAAGCGCCCGTCAGCTTCACTAATGCTCGAGAGCAAAGCACGGGTGCGAGAACGCGTCTATGGAAGCTAGCGAGTGTATTCCGTTCAGGCGGCAACCTGACGCAGCAGGGCATCAGAGAATTGCGCGCCGGCGAGCAGCGCTTATGCGTCAGACAGTCATGGGAATGCGAGCTTGCTCGCCAGCATGCGGAATCGCAACAGCAGAAGGGTGGCGTAGACCGCGGTCCCGACCGACAGTCCGATCCAGACGCCGACCGCGCTCAATGGCGTCCAGAAGCCGAGCCACCAGGCGCAGGGGAAGCCGATCATCCAGTAGCTGAGGGTCGCGAACAATAGCGGCACCCGCGTATCGTTCATGCCGCGGAGCGATCCGGCCGCGATGGTCTGAATGCCGTCGGCGACAAAGAAGGTCGCTCCGACCAGCAACAGCGTTGCGGAAAGTGCGGCGGTGGCATCCGTGCTTTCGCCGAGGAAGATCTGCGCGATGCCAAACCGGCTGACGATGACAGCCAGCGTCAAGGCAGCGGTCAGGGCGATGCCGAGCAGCGTCGCAACGAAGCCCGCGCGGCGGACCCCGCTTGCGTCATTGCGGCCGATGGCGTGTCCGACTCGCACCGTGGCGGCTATCCCGATGCCGAACGGCACCATGAACAGGATGGCGGCGATCTGCAGCGCGATCTGATGTGCCGCCAGCGCGGTCACGCTGATCGTTCCCATCAGCAAACCGGCTGCGCCGAACAGGCCGTATTCGAGCAGAAAGGAAATCGAGATCGGTGCACCGATGACGATCAGCTGCCGCATCAATTCCCAATCGATGCGCCAGATGTATCCGAGCACGTGATATTTCCGGAACGGTCGGCGATACGCGGCGAACCAGAGGCCCGCCAGGAACGTGCCGACACTGACGATCGAGGTCGCAAGCCCGGCGCCGAACAGCCCGAGCCGCGGCAAACCCCATGCGCCATACAGCAACAGGTAGACCAGCAACGCGTTGGCCGGGATCGCGGCCAGCGTGATCCAAAGGATCGGCTCCGGCCGGTTAACCGCGCTCATGAAACCGCGGATCGCCAGAAAGCACAGCGCGGGCAGGATGCTCCAGGTTAGCCCGAGCAGATATTGCTGCGCGAGATGGGCAGCGACGGGAGCCTGACCGAGCGCCAGCAGGATCTGCTCGCCGCGGAACGACAGCGCCATCATCGGCAGCGCGATGAAAAACGCCGCCCACAGACCGACGCGGAGTGAGCGCCGTACCAAACGTGGATTGCGCGCCCCAAACGCCTGCGCAGCCAGGGGTGCTACGGCAGAGACCAGTCCCATGCCGAAGGTGAAGCTCACGAAGACGACGGTATGCGCCAGCGATGCCGCCGCCACAGCCTCGCTGCCGAGACGACCGATGAAGGCGATATCGGTCGTCATCATCGCAATCTGCCCGAGTTGGGTCAGCGCGATCGGCGCCGCCAGTTTGAGCGTCTCTGCAAACTCAACAGTGAGATGGCCCCGTGTCGCCGCGGCCGGGGGCGGCACGATTGCGGCTGGTTCGATTTTTTCGAGCGAGGTCATTGAACCCAGGTAACACCGGCAATGGCCGAAAAAGTGACAGTGGCGTCACAGCCTATAGGTCGTCTCGGGCGGGCACGCGCGTGATTTTAGCGCCGAGCGCATTGAGCCGTTCCTCGATTCGCTCATAGCCGCGCTCGATCTGGTCGGCATTGTTGATGGTCGAGGTACCCTCGGCGGCGACCGCGGCCAGCAGCATGGCCATGCCGGCGCGGATGTCGGGGGAGGTCATCGGCGCGCCGCGCAGGCGGCTCGGGCCGGCGACGATCGCCCGGTGCGGATCGCACAGTACGATGCGGGCGCCCATCGAGATCAGCTTGTCGACAAAGAACATTCGCGACTCGAACATCTTCTCGAACATCAGGATGACGCCGTCGCATTGGGTCGCGGTGACGATGGCGATCGACATCAAATCGGCCGGGAAGGCAGGCCAGGGTTGATCCTCGAGTTTCGGCACATGGCCGCCGAAATCGTCGTGGATTTTCATGGCCTGGCCGGAGGGTACGACGAGGTCGTCGCCTTCGATCCCGCAGACGATTCCGAGCCGCTCAAAGCCCATCCGGATCGAGCGCAGATGCTCGACGCCGGCGCGGGCAATTCGTAGCGGCGACCGTGTCACCGCGGCGAGCCCGATCAGCGAGCCGACTTCGATGTGGTCGGGTTGAATCGCGTAATGTGTGCCGCCGAGCGTCGCCGGCCCGTGCACGATGATGGTGTTGGTGCCGATGCCCTCGATCTTGGCGCCGAGCGCGACCAGGAAATTAGCCAAATCCTGCACATGGGGCTCGGAGGCGGCATTGCGCAGAAAGGTGGTGCCGTGGGCGCCGACGGCGGCGACCAGCGCGTTTTCGGTGGCGGTGACACTGGGCTCGTCGAGGAAAACATCGGCGCCCTTCAGGCGCGCGGCGCGGAATTCCAGCCGGTGGGTCGCCGTGACCGTCGCGCCAAGCTGTTCGAAGGCGAGAAAATGCGTATCGAGGCGGCGGCGGCCGATCACGTCGCCGCCGGGCGGCGGCAGCGCCACCTCGCCGCAGCGGGCGAGCAGCGGCCCCGCCAGCAGGATCGAGGCGCGGATACGCGCGCATAGTTCGGGATCGAGATCGGCGGCGCGGATCTCCCTGGCGTGGATCGCGAGCGTATTGCGCTGCTGCCATTCGGCGGATGCGCCGACCGAGCGGATCAGTTCGACCAGCGTTTCGGTGTCGCGGATGCGTGGAACGTTTTCCAACGTGACCGGATGCTCGGTGAGCAAGGCGGCCGCGATGATCGGCAGCGCGGAATTCTTGTTGCCGGATGGCTCGATCGTGCCCGCGAGCCGGTGGCCGCCTTCAACGATGTATTGAATGGGCGGCACAGGCGTTCCAGGCCTCACACGTCGACATTGGCGCTGAGCGAATTATCCTGGATGAATTCGCGGCGCGGCTCGACCACGTCGCCCATCAGCTTGGTGAAGATGTCGTCGGCCTCGTCGACCTCCTTGATCTTCACCTGCAACAGCGAGCGTTCGTTGGTGTCGAGCGTGGTCTCCCAGAGCTGATTCGGGTTCATCTCGCCGAGGCCTTTGTAGCGTTGCAGCGCCACGCCCTTGCGGCCGGCGTCGGTCACCGCCTCGAAGAGGCTGACCGGACCGTGAATGGCGGTCTCGGCATCCTTGCGGCGCAACAGGCCCGGTTTCGGGTAGGCCTCCTGCAGCTTTGCCGCATAGTCGTCGAGCTTGCGCGCGTCGGCGGAGCCGAGCAGGGCGTCGTCGATGATGGCGACATCCTTGACGCCGCGGACGGTGCGTTCGAAGAAGAAGCCTTCTCCTTCGGTGAAGCGTCCGATCCAGCCGCGTTCGACCTCGTCGGCAAGCGCATCGAGGCGCTTGGCGATGTAATCGGCGGCGGCATTGGCGGTGTCGATGTCGCCGGTGATCCTCGGGCTCAGCACGCCCGCAATCGCCGCCTGCTCCACCACCTTGCGGTTATAGCGGCTGTGCAGATTGTTCAGGATGCCGCGGATGACGCGCGCGTCTTCCACCAGCGACAGCAGGTCACGCCCCGCGCGTTCCGAACCCGCCGCCGGCTTGAAGACGCAATCGTCGAGGCCGGTTCCGATCAGATAGTCTTCCAGCGCGCGCTCGTCCTTCAGATATTGCTCGGACTTGCCGCGCGTCACTTTGTAGAGCGGCGGCTGCGCGATATAGAGATGGCCGCGGTCGATCAATTCGCGCATCTGCCGGTAGAAGAAGGTCAAGAGCAGCGTGCGGATGTGGGCGCCGTCGACGTCGGCGTCCGTCATCACGATGATCTTGTGGTAGCGCAGCTTGTCGACGCTGAAATCGTCGCTGATGCCGGTGCCGAGCGCCGTGATCAGCGTGCCGATCTGTTCGCTCGACAGCATCTTGTCGGTGCGGACGCGCTCGACATTGAGGATCTTGCCGCGCAGCGGCAGCACCGCCTGGAATTCGCGGTTGCGGCCCTGCTTGGCGCTGCCGCCGGCCGAGTCGCCCTCGACGATGAAAAGTTCGGACTTTGCCGGGTCTTTCTCCTGGCAGTCGGCGAGTTTGCCGGGCAACGATGAAACGCTGAGCGGATTCTTGCGGGTCAGCTCGCGCGCCTTGCGGGCGGCTTCGCGCGCGGCGGCGGCCTGGATCACCTTGCCGACGATGACTTTGGCTTCAGCCGGATGTTCCTCGAACCATGCCGCGAGCGCCTCGTTGAGGACGTTCTCGACCACCGGACGCACTTCCGAGGACACCAGTTTGTCCTTGGTTTGCGACGAGAATTTCGGGTCCGGTACCTTCACCGACAGCACGGCGGTGAGGCCTTCGCGGCAATCGTCGCCGGTCAGCGCGATCTTCTCTTTCTTGGCGTTGGCTTCGGCATAGCCGTTGACCTGGCGCGTCAGCGCGCCGCGGAAGCCGGCGAGATGGGTGCCGCCGTCACGCTGCGGGATGTTGTTGGTGAAGCACAGCACGTTCTCATGGTAGCTGTCGTTCCACCAAAGTGCTGCTTCGACGCCGATGTCGTTCAGCTCGGCGCGCACCATGATCGGGGCGGGCACGATCGCCTTCTTGTTGCGGTCGAGATATTTGACGAATTCCTCAACGCCGCCGACATAGTGCATCGCCTCGCGCTTCTCGACGGCGTGGCGCATGTCGGAGAGTACGATATTGACGCCGGAGTTCAGGAACGCGAGCTCGCGCAGGCGATGCTCCAGCGTGGCGAAATCATACTCGACATTGGTGAAGGTTTCGGTGGAAGCAAGGAAGGTCACCTCGGTGCCGCGCTTGCCGTTGGCGTCGCCGACCACCTTGAGCGGGGCAACCGCGTCGCCATGGACGAATTCGATGTAATGTTCCTTGCCGTCGCGCCAGACCCGCAATCCCAGCTTGCTCGACAGCGCGTTGACGACGGAGACGCCGACGCCGTGCAGGCCGCCGGAAACCTTGTAGGAATTCTGGTCGAATTTTCCGCCCGCGTGCAGCTGGGTCATGATGACCTCGGCTGCGGAGATGCCTTCGCCCTTGTGAATGTCGACGGGAATGCCGCGGCCGTCGTCGCGCACCGTCACCGACCCGTCGGCATTGAGCACAACTTCGACGGCGGTGGCGTGCCCCGCAAGCGCCTCGTCGATCGCGTTGTCGACGACTTCATAGACCATGTGATGCAGGCCGGAACCGTCATCGGTGTCGCCGATATACATGCCCGGCCGCTTGCGCACGGCGTCGAGCCCTTTCAGGACCCGGATCGATTCAGCGCCGTATTCGACGGGAATGGGAAGCTCAGTATCGGCAGGTGTCTGCCGGGCAGGTTCTGTCATGTGAGGCCTTCGAAGACGTCCCGAATCAGCTGCGCAATATGAGGCGCTGATTGATCTATTTGTGCCATGAAAGAGGCATTGCGCCTAGCGCAAAGTCTCTATCTACAAGTTGTTGAATAAATGGTGTTTTTTTGCCCTTTTTCAAGGTGCCGAAAGGTCGATTCTAGCGGCTTTGAAAAGCGCGATTCGAAGGCTGATTCCAATGACCGGGAAGCCGGTTTTCATAAGCTGCCGCGGCGGGTGACCTGGCCGGATTCCACGTCGAAAATCTCGCCGGTTGAGCCGATATCGACGAACGCCGCGGGATCGGCGCCGGTCATCCAGACCTGGGCGCCGAGCTTTGCCAGTTCGTCGAACAGCGCCTTGCGCCTGTTGGGATCGAGATGCGCCACCACCTCGTCAAGCAGCAGCAGCGGCACGATGCCGGTCATCTCGGCGACGAGGGTGGCATGCGCCAGCACCAGGCCAATCAGCAGCGCCTTTTGTTCGCCGGTGGAGGCGTCGCGGGCCGGCATGCCTTTCGGCGCGTAGATCACCTGCAGGTCGGTGAGGTGCGGGCCGTCGAGCGTGCGTCCGGCTGCTGCGTCGCGGGCACGGCTGGCGCGTAAAATCTCGCGGTAACGATCTTCCACTGCGGTGGCGGGCTCGCCTATCAGCGCATTTTCCATCCAGCCGTCGAGCATGATCTGGGCCGAGGGAAAGGCGGAAGCCTCGCCGCGTTCGCGCAGCATCGCCGCGAGTTTTGTCACGGTCTGGCCCCGCGTGGCTGCGACGGCAACTGCAAGCTCGGCGGTTTCGCGCTCGATCGCGTCGCACCAATGGTCGTCGTAATTGCGCACTTCGAGCAACCGGTTGCGCGAGCGCAACGAGCGCTCCAGCGCCGAGACGCGGCTGGAATGCTCGCTGTCGATTGCCAGCACCAACCGGTCGAAAAACCGCCGCCGCTCCGAGGCCGCGCCGAGGAACAGCCCGTCCATCGCCGGCGTCAGCCACACCATGCGCAAATGATCGCCGAACGCGGTTGCTGAACTCACCGGCTCGCGGTCGATCCGGCAGCGCCGGCTCGATGAGGCCGCCTCCGCCTCCGGCGCATCGATGCCGGTGCCTAGCGTTGCGAGTCCAAGCGCGCCTTCGACCTCGGCGGACACGGCCCAGGAGCCGTCGCCTTGATTGTCGGCGACATCTTCCAGCGTCGCACGCCGCAGGCCGCGCCCCGGCGACAGAAACGATATCGCCTCCAGACAATTGGTCTTGCCGGCGCCGTTGGGTCCCACCAGCACCACGACATCGCCGCGCGCCTGCACGCTCGCCGCCCGATAATTGCGGAAATGCGTCAACGACAGCCGATGGATGCGCGAGGGGGTCATGGTCTCGAAGGCAATCTTACTTCCCCTCTCCACAGGGGGAGAAGGAGATTAGGCGGCGCTTCGCGAGAAATTTCTCACACCCGCATCGGCATCAGCACGTAGAGCGCGCCTTTGTTGTCCTTGTCCTGCACCAGCGTCGGCGAGCCGGGGTCGGCCAGGCGCAGCACTGCGACCTCGCCTTCGATCTGGGCAGCGATGTCGAGCAGGTAGCGCGAGTTGAAGCCGATATCGAGCGCGTCGGAGGCGTATTCGACTTCGAGCTCTTCGGTGGCGCTGCCGGAATCCGGATTGGTCACCGACAGCACCAGCTTGCCGGCGGAGAGTGCCAGTTTCACCGCGCGGCCGCGTTCGCTCGAAATGGTCGAGACGCGGTCGACCGCGGCCTCGAAATCCTTCTTGTCGACGATCAGTTCCTTGTCGTTGTTCTGCGGAATGACACGGCCGTAATCCGGGAAGGTGCCGTCGATCAGTTTCGAGGTCAGCACCACATTGCCGATGGTGAAGCGAATCTTGCCCTGCGAAAGTTCTACGGACACTTCGGCTTCATTGTCCTCGATCAGCCGCTGCACCTCGCCGACGGTCTTGCGCGGCACGATGACGCCGGGCATGCCAGTGGCGCCCTTCGGCAGCGTCAGATCGATTTGCGCCAGACGGTGACCGTCGGTCGCGACCCCGCGTAGCGTCGCGGCCTTGGCGCTGCCGGCCGAGTGCAGATAGATGCCGTTGAGATAATAGCGGGTCTCTTCCGTCGAGATCGCAAATTGCGTGCGATCGATCAGCCGCTTGATGTCGGCTGCGGCCAGCGTGAACGAATGCGTCATGTCGCCGGCGGCAAGATCCGGAAAATCGCTCTCCGGCAGGGTCTGCAGCGTGAAGCGCGAGCGGCCGGCGCGGATCGCCAGCACCGAACGGTCACCGTCGGCCTCCAGCACGATCTGCGCGCCGTCAGGCAGTTTGCGGACGATGTCGTAGAACATGTGCGCCGGCACGGTGGTCGAACCGCCGGTGCCGGTTTCAGCCGCCAGCGTCTCGGTCACCTCGAGATCGAGGTCGGTCGCCTTCAGCGACAGTTTTGCGTTCTCGGCGCGGATCAGCACGTTGCCGAGGATCGGGATGGTATTGCGGCGCTCGACCACGCGATGCACATGGCCAAGCGATTTCAGGAGTTGCGCCCGTTCGACGGTAACCTTCATTGCAATACCCGCCTGATACCCAAGATGGAAAAGCCGGGCGGCCCTCAAGGCGCGCCGCGGCATTGGAAACCCGAAAGGCCCGATCAGTATCGGATTTGATCAAACCCCCGGGGGGACCGCAAGGTGACGCGGATAGGCCCCAAGCGCAAGGGAGCGCGGCACCGTTCCCCACGTTTTGCGCGAAGGAAAACCTTCTCCCCGCCCCCAAAAAGGGGCGGGGAGAGAGAATTCATTCCTGCAATTGGCGCTTCAGCGAATCGACCTCTTCGGACAGCGTCGTATCCTTGGCGACCAGCGCCTCGATCTTGCGCACGGCGTGCAGCACCGTGGTGTGGTCGCGTCCGCCGAACCGGCGGCCGATCTCCGGCAGCGAACGCAGCGTGAGCGTCTTGGCCAGATACATCGCGACCTGGCGCGGGCGCACCACATTCGCCGTGCGTCGGGACGATAGCAGGTCGGAACGGCTCACATTGTATTGCCGGGCCACCACCCGTTGAATGTCCTCGATCTTGATCCGCTTGGGTTCCTGCGGACGGATCAGGTCGCGCACCTCGCGCTCGGCCATTTCCAGCGTCACCGGCTGGGCGTTGAGCTTGGAGTGGGCAAGCAGACGGTTGATGGCGCCTTCGAGGTCGCGGCCATTATGGGTAATGGTGCGCGCCAGATAATCCAGCACCGCTTCCGGCACATCGAAACTCGCATGATGCACGCGGGCCGCCGCGACGCGCGATTTGAGGATGCCGAGCCGAAGTTCTTCGCCAAGCGAACCCATCTCCACGACGAGGCCGCCGGCCAGCCGCGAACGCACGCGGTCGTCGAGGCTTTCGAGATCGGACGGCGGACGATCGGCCGCGATCACCACCTGGCGGCCGGCGTCGATCAGCGCGTTCAGCGTGTGGCAGAATTCGGCTTGCGTCGATTTGCCCTGCAGGAATTGCAGATCGTCGATCACCAGCACGTCGATGCCGCGCAGCGCCTCCTTGAACGCCAGCGCCGTCTGCGTTTTGAGCGCGGCGACGAAGCCGTACATGAATTTCTCGGCGGTGAGATAGAGCACCTTGCGCTCGCTCCCCGAATTGCCAGCCCAGGTCACGGCCTGCAGCAGATGGGTTTTGCCCAAGCCGACGCCGGCGTGAATGTAGAGCGGATTGAACATCACGGCATCGCCGCGGCGTCCTTCGGCGACCTGACGCGCGGCCGCGTGGGCCAGCGTGTTGGAGCGGCCGATCACGAAACTTGCAAAGGTCAGGCGAGGGTCGAGCGGTGAGCCGCCGAGCGCATCATGGCTCGCGGAAACCGGCGCGGTCGCGACCGAGCGCAGTTCGGGCGCCGGACGACCGTCGGCGCGCTCGACACGGCGGGCTTCGACCGGTGTCACAGCTTCCTTGGCGGGCGCGGCGCATCGCATCGCCGTGCGCACGGTCAATTCGATCCGGTGCACTTCCGGCATCTCGGCCTGACAGCAGGAGAGCACACGCTCGGCGTAGTGCGCCTGGATCCAGCTCTTGAGGAACGTGGTCGGGACCGACAGGCGGACGCTTTCCTGCTGCACGTTTTCGAGGTCCATTCGCGCGAACCAGCTTGAATACACATCGTCGCCGACGCTCGAGCGCAACCGGCCTTTGACCCGCGACCAGCGATCCTGTTCCGTATTTGTCATTGTCAGATAACTTTTCTGAAAGAGTAAAGTTGTTATGCGAAATCGCCTTGCAGGTATCCATGCAGGGTTCCTGCCAAGGCGCGACCTCGTGCGGGGCTTTTCAATCCGGACATAGATCAGCCGTTCGGCGAAAAGCCGTCGGTCAAATCATCAGCTGGAGAAAAAAGCGGTCCGCGAGGTCAGCGCGTACTCGACGGTCTTGCCGGAGTTCGCGTGGGAGGCTGGCTGGAAATGTTACTCAGGGAGTCCGATGCGAACTCGTTCGAAATTTGAGCGTTGGATGCCGCGATGATCCCGTAAAGCATATTCCCTCCCCCTCTCGCCGCGGCTAGACGCGACGAGTAATCAGCCTTCAGTGTTTTAAAGTCAGTCTGCCGCTACCAAACATCGAGATGCCCAGCGCCGCGCCGCCGCGTATTTCAGTCTGTCGTCTTCAACACGTTCACGAACCACGCGTTCCCCAGTTGCCCTGGCCGCCTACGAGTTCCGCATCTCTTTTGTTCTCTCTTGTTCGGAGCGCCCGCACAGTGAACGCTACCTTCGAGAAATTTAGACACAGAACAGCCGCTCTCATATTGCTATGAGTTACCAACTTAGCTTCGCTTGGAAAGCGTCGCTAACGCGCACACCGCCGCCGATTTGCACGTCCACCCTTGGGTCTCAAACCGCGCTGATCTGGAGAGCCGTGAGTGTCGCGAACGACTAAGAAATACACCAAGGGCGATTTCTGACAATCCGTTGATTCGCCGGAGACGTGCGAGTCTTCGCCGGTGTTGCAGCGCTGCCATTCCGAAAGCCGAAAGCAAGTTTCTGGATTCGTGCGTAGAATCGCGCGCGCCATGCATCATGACAAATCCGGCGGCGCCCCCAAAAAATTTTCATAAAATTTTTACGTGCGCTCTTGGGCGGACCCGTTTTCAAACCACCTGCGCTCGCTATGGGGATAAGTGGTTAGCGAAACGAAGTTTTTCGCGATTGTTTTTTCGGGTAACTCCCGAGCGGCCTTTACCAAGCCGACGGCGCTGTGCCGTCCAATTCGCGCAGCAGCGCTTCACGCGTGCGCATAGCATTGCCGGTGCGACAAACTGCGCCTCGTAAAATTACGGGCGCAAAGAAATATGGCACGCAGTCCGCTGTTCAGCAATGAGACAATTCGACTGCACAAAAGAAAAGCCCGGCGGGGCCGGGCTTTTTGACGAATATCTTTTTCAATCAATTCATTCTTCGGTCTGTTCACACCGTAGGATTACTCGACCCGCTTGCTTGACGAGTTTACTTGCAGACTTACTTGGCGAGCTTGGCGATCTGGTGCGTCAGGCGCGATACCTTCCGGCTCGCATTGTTCTTGTGAATGATATTGCGTTGCGCGGCTTGCATCAGTTCTGGTTCCGCGCGCACCATCGCCTTCAGCGCCGCATCGCGGTCGCCATTCTTGATGGCTTCCTCGACGGTACGAACCGCGCCACGCATCTGGGTACGGCGCGACTTATTGATGATGGTGCGGCGGGCAATCTTGCGGGTCGCCTTTTTGGCGGAAGTGGTATTGGCCATGTTCTCAACTATCCTTCGGCTGACATCGCTCGGGTGGTCGGCTTGAGCGCGCCGGCCGTTTAAACTGCGTGATCGACGCTGGTTGTGTTTCCAGGGTGTGCTTGAATTTCCAAGGTGTTCTTTGGGGTGCCATGGTCGGAGGCCGAAATGCTTCCGAAAGCGGCGCTGCTCAAAGAACAGCGGCGGCGGGATTGCGCCCGCCGCCATTGGGGGTCTTATAGAGGGCGCATCTTGCACCGTCAACGCTTTCCAGCCTCCCCGAAAGGGACGAAATCCGGCCGGAAACGGCGCATAAGGTGCTGATGAGGTTGAATTTCTTGTGCCGCCCCGGTATTTGGGCTGATGGCCGTTATAGCGTTTTCGAGCGAAGCGGATACCGGTTCGCGTCAAGAAAACGCGTCAAAACAAAAGGCTGGAGCCCGGTTCTGATTCAATCAGAACCGATAAGGCTCCAGGGCACGACAGATGCAAGGTGATGCATGATCCGCGGTTTCTTCCGGCTTATCGGCCTGCTGCTCCTGGCCGGCGGATTCATCTTCATGGTCTATGACGGCGCACGTTACGTAGCCGATCAGACCCTGCGCTTCACCCAGTTCGGTCAGTTCTGGAACGACATTCACCAATCCAGCCAGCGAGCGTTCCAGGCCTGGGTCGAGGGCCACGCGCCCTGGCTCTGGACCAGCGTCTTCAAAGTGCTGTTGGAGCAGCCGGTTTTCGCTGTGCTGGGCGTGGTCGGTATTTTGCTGATGATCTTGTTCCGGCCGCGCAGGCCGCTGATCGGCTATTCCAGAGATTAGGAGAGCGGTTGAGTTGTGGCCGCCGGGATTGGCGTAACAGGGCTGCCGCAACCGTCGTAAAGACATATATAGAAGTCCAACCGGCCGAAGGCCTTTCCACCTCGGCCGATGTCCCGCCTGGAGGTAATCCATGTTGTTCATGCGCAAGACCACCGCGTTGCCGAGCGCCGCCGAAGCGCTGCCGGGCCGCGCCACACCGATACCGACCGCCACCACCCACTTCGTGAATGGCCGCAGATTGCAGCCGCCCTATCCCGCTGGACTCGAGCAGGCAGTGTTCGGCCTTGGCTGTTTCTGGGGTGCGGAGCGCAAGTTCTGGGAGCTGGGCGAAGGCATCTACTCGACTTCCGTAGGCTATGCCGGCGGACACACCGCCAATCCGACCTACGAAGAGGTTTGCTCGGGCCGCACCGGTCACACCGAAGTGGTGCAGGTCGTGTTCGATCCGAAGAAGATCTCCTACGAGGCGTTGCTGAAGACGTTCTGGGAAAATCACAACCCGACGCAGGGCATGCGCCAGGGCAATGATGTCGGCACCCAGTATCGTTCCGCGATCTACACGTTCGGCGACGCGCAACGCAAAGCCGCGGATGCATCGAAAGCGACCTATCAAAAGGCATTGGCCGCCAAGGGCCTTGGCGCCATCACCACCGAAATCGCGCCGTCAGGCGAGTTCTATTTTGCCGAGGATTACCATCAGCAATATCTCGCCAAAAATCCGGCCGGCTATTGCGGACTGGGCGGCACCGGAGTGTCGTGCCCGATCGGCGTTGGCGTCACCGCCTGATTGTTTGATTTCAGAGCCTCGGTTCTGATTAAATCAGAAGCGAGGCTCTTTTCGTTTCTTGCCGCGTTTTCTTGGCAGGAAAGCAGGCGGCCGGCCTCCCGTTTTGCCGACGAAAAACCCTTTATTAACCATAACCGGTGCAAGACTAGGACTATCTCGTTTGAGGGATGGCTCTGGTGCGAGTTGCGCGCGCGTTTCGACTACCGATCACTGCGATCCTGACCGCGCTCGCCCTGTCAGGCTGCATGCGCACGACCGGACCGGTCGCGGTAGCGCAGCCGCAAGGCGATCTCAATTCCATGGCCTATGGCCCGACTAACGCACGCGCCCCGGTTGCGGTTGCCAATTCCGGCGGCGGCGCGATCAGCGCGTTACGCTCGGCCTTCGCGGCCTCACCCCGCAACTCCTACGCGGCGCTGCCTGCGCCCGCGGTTTACGCCGCGCCGGTTGGGCCCGTCAGGCACGACGCGTCCTATCATCTCGACGCCGGCGACAAGTTGCGCGTCGTGGTCTACGGCCAGGAAGGCCTTACCAACACCTACGCGATCGATGCCGGCGGCTCGATCACCATGCCGCTGATTGGCTCGGTACCGGCCCGCGACCGCACGCCCGCAAGCCTTGCGGCGGAGATATCCGCGAAGCTGCGTGGCGGCTTTATTCGTGATCCCTCGGTCGCCGTCGAAATTGAAGCTTACCGGCCGTTCTTCATCCTCGGTGAAGTCGCAGCGCCCGGGCAATATCCCTATGTGCCCAATATGACGGTCGAGAGCGCGGTCGCCATCGCCGGCGGCTTCTCGCCGCGCGCCAGGCGCGACCGCGTTACGGTCACCCACACGGACGCTTCCGGGGCGGGACGCTACGTAGTGCCGCCCGGTACCTCAATCGGTCCGGGAGACACCGTGCTCGTCGGCGAGCGCTGGTTCTAAATCATCTCGAGATTCCCCGATGCGCAATTGCGCATCTGAGGTCTGGTCCTTCGGACCATCCCGGAATGACGTTGCCGCACGAAATTCGCGCGTCACTTCTTCAAATGCTTCGCAAAGAACTCGAGGCTGCGCGGCCAGGCGATATCCGCGCTGGCCTTGTCGTAGCTTGCCCGCTCGTCGCAGTGAAAGCCGTGCTGCGCACCAGGATAGATGTAAACGTCGACCTCGGGCCGCTTGGCCTTGATGGTCTCGACATCGGTCAGCGGAATGCCCGCGTCCTTTTCGCCGAAATGCAATTGCGTCGGCACCTGCGGCTTGTCGTCGGCGAAGCGAATGACGGCGCCGCCGTAATAGCCGACCGCGGCTGAGAGGCCGGACAGTTTGGTCGCCGCCGCGTAAGCGATACTGCCGCCGAGGCAGAAGCCGATAATGCCGACGGGCCCGACACCCTTGACCGCATCGACTGCGGCCTGGGTGTCGCGCAGCATGGCGGGGAAGTCGGGATTGGCAACGAATTTACGTGCGTTGGCTACTTCGTCCGGCGAATAGCCGCACTGGAAGTTCGGGGTGATGCGGTCGAAGATCGACGGCGCGATCGCGACATAGCCTGCGCTCGCCAGCCGATCGCAGACCGAGCGGATGTGATGATTGACGCCAAAAATCTCCTGGATCACGACGATGGCCGCCTTGGGCGTGCCTGCGGGGTCGGCGCGATAGCCGCCCAGTTTGAAACCATCCGAAGCCGTCAGTTGAATATCTTGTCCCACGTTTGAATCCGTTTTTGTTTGAGGTTGCACTAGATTTGTTGAGGCACGAAGGCTGCTGGTTATTGCCACATCCAGTTGTGACCCCAGTCGCCTTTCCAGCCGGCCAGTCTGCCTTTGCGGAATTGCAGATAAAGCCGATCCTTCTTGGGAAACAATCCGCTGCCGCCGATATTTCGGAAGGTGAGGTAGATTTCGTCGCCTGGACGGCCGCTGATGTAGTTGAGCGGGGTGCCGAGCGCGCGCGCGGCTCCTTCCGCATCCATGCCGAACGCCAGCGGTGTGTTGTTCGACAAGGTCGCGGTGAAAGGCGGCGGGTAGGGCCCGCCGCTCGGCGGCAGATGCTGAGCAAGGGCCGGCATCGAAGCGCCTGCGACGACAAGCCAGGCCGCGACGGAAACTGTCTTCATGACACGGCCTTCTGCGTTGTTTTTGTATCGAGACCATCGAGGAACGGCAGCACTGCGTCGATAAAGGCTTGCGGCTGATCGATGTTGACGGCGTGGCCGGCGGCCGGGACCACGACTTTCTGCGCGCCGGGGATTTTCGCCGCCATATAGTCGGAAGCGGCCAGGAACGGCGTGTCGTCGGCGCCGACCACGACCAACGACGGAACCTTGATGTCTGGCAGCGATTCGATCACGCGGGCGTCGCGCTGGGTCAGCATTCCGCGCGCGGCGCGCGCCAGACCCGACGCATCGCGATGGGTGACGCTGGAGCGTTCGCGACTGGCGGATTTCAGAACTTCGAGGCCTTCGCGGTCGAAACGGTCGCCGGTGTCATGGGCACGCTTGTTCCAGACCTCGCGGGCGTCGTCCTTCTTGAATCCCGGCCCGGTGTCGATGATCAACAGCGCTCGCACGCGTTCGGGATAGGTGCGATTGAACGCCAGCGACATGTAGCCGCCGAGCGAGAGTCCGCCGACGATCGCCTTGTCGGCGCCGACTTCGTCGAGCAGCGCGGCCATATCGCCGACCGTCAGCGCTTCGCTATAGGCTGCGCCATCGCCGGGATAATCCGATTGGCCGTGGCCGCGCATGTCCCACAATACGAGCTTGTGATGCCTGGACAGCGCCTCGATCTGGCCCTGCCACATTCCCGACGTCGATGAATAGCCGTGGGTCAGCAAGAGCGGCGGCCCGCTGCCGTGAACCTCGTAATAGATGTTGACCCCGTCACGATTGATTTTCGGCATTGCGGCTTTCCGATATTGTTCCGGGTAATTGTCCGATTGGCTATCGCCCTGCGACATCCTAGCGCGATCCAATCGCTGTTGGGAAATGCGGAAACGGAGCATGGCATCTGCGATGCCAGTCGCGCGTTGACACGCAAGCGACAAAATCTTGCCGCAGCGCACAACCGAAATTTTCAAAATTATATTCTCTTCGAGCAATTCCAAATTGAATTGCCTCCAGACGGGATCGGTATCATCCTGCGCGCCAACTGGCGCTTACCCGGTGGGCTCCAGCCAATACCCAACAGTGAGTTGCCGCCGTAAGCGGCTTCATACACCGGCAGGGGAAGCGCAAATGCCTAATCTGAATATCAACGGACGGAGTATGTCCGTCGAAGCGGCCAACGATACGCCGCTGCTCTGGGTCATCCGAGAACAATTGCAGATGACCGGCACGAAATTCGGGTGTGGCGCCGGCCTGTGTGGCGCCTGCACCGTTCACGTCAACGGCGAAGCCGTTCGATCCTGCCAGACCTCGGTCAGCGACGCCGTCGGCAAGAAGATCACCACCATCGAAGGCCTCAGCACCAAGGGCGATCATCCCTTGCAGAAGGCGTGGATCGCCGAGCAGGTTCCGCAATGCGGCTACTGCCAGTCCGGCCAGATCATGCAGGCGGCAGCGCTGCTCTCCAAGAACACCAACCCGACCAAGGATGAAGTCGTCGCGCATATGGACGGCAATCTCTGCCGCTGCATGACCTATTCGCGCATCCAGAAGGCGATCCTGCGCGCCGCGTCCGAAATGCGTACCGCCTCCAACGCCGGCAACGAGCGGAGGGCAACATGAATACGCACGTGAAAACCCCATCCGGCGAACCCGCCGATCTCAGCCGCCGTTCGTTCCTGGTCGGCACCGCCGCCGCAGGGCTCGCCCTCGGCTATTCCGCCGTTCCCGGCATGCTCGGCGCCGATCAGGCGCTCGCAGCCGCGAGCAATTTCGATCCCAGCGTCTGGTACTCGATCGCGCCCGACGGCATCGTCACGGTGACTTGCGGCAAGGCCGATATGGGCCAGCACATTGCATCCACAATGGCCCAGATCGTTGCCGAAGAGCTCGGCTCGAACTGGAAGGATATGCGGGTTCAACTCGCATCCAACGATCCGAAGTTCAACGACCCTGTGCTAGGCGCGCAAATCACCGGCGGCAGCTGGAGCACGATGATGAACTTCGATGCGATGAGCCGCGCCGGTGCTGCGGGGCGTATCGCGTTGACGGAAGCGGCCGCGGCCTCGATGGGCGTCCCTGCCGGCGAGCTGGTGGTCCGCGACTCCACGATCTCGCATCCGAAGTCGAAGAAGTCGATGAGCTTTGCCGATGTCGTCAAGAGCGGCAAGGCGACAAAGACCTTCACGCCGGATGAACTCAAGGCGATCAAGCTCAAGAGCCCCGATCAATACACATTGATCGGCGTTTCGGTTCCGCAGCTCGACATCCCTTCGAAGACCAATGGCACGGCGAAATACGGCATCGACGTGATGCTGCCGGGCATGGTCTACGGCAAGGTCGTCACCCCGCCAGTGCGCTACGGCGCCACGGTGAAATCGGTCGACGACAGCGCGGCGAAGAAGGTGCCGGGCTTCATCAAGGCCGTCACGCTTGATGACAAGACCGGCAGTACCACCGGCTGGGTAGTGGCGGTCGCCAACACCTATGCCAACGCCCGCAAGGCAGCCGATGCGCTGAAGATCGCCTATGACGGCGGTCCAAATGCAAAGCTGTCGAGCGAGTCGCTGCTTACTGAAGCCAAACGGCTGCAGGCGCTGGACGATTCCGGCCTGTTCTTCGTCAAGGACGGCGATACGGCAGCGGCTTTTGGTACGGCGGCGAAGGTGATGGAGGCGGAATACACCACCAGCATCAACATTCATGCGCCGCTGGAGCCGATGAATGCGACGGCGCAATTGCAGGGCGATATCTGGCACATCTATTCCGGCAACCAGTTTGCGACGCGCTCCGGCGCGATCGCGGCCGGTGCCGCCGGGGTCGATCCCAAATTCGTCGTGATGCATCAGATGTGGCTGGGCGGCGGCTTCGGCCGACGTCTCGATGCGGACATGATGGTCCCCGCGGTGCAGGCGGCGAAGGCCGTCGGCAAGCCGGTCAAGGTCATCTACTCGCGCGAAAACGACATGACCATGGACTATTCGCGCCCGCTGACGTTCCAGAAGGTCAAGGCCGGTCTGGACGCCGACGGCAAGCTGATCGCGCTCAATCATGATGTGGTCAGTGCGTGGCCGACCAAGCGGTGGGGCATTCCTGATTTCCTCACCCCCTCGGTCGACAATAAGGGCGGTCTCGACGGCTTCACCGTGAACGGCGCGGATTTCTTCTATTCCGTGCCCAATCACAATGTCCGCGCCATTCTCAACGAGATGGCGCAGAGCGCCACCCCGTCGGGACAGTTGCGGTCGGTTGCGCCGGGCTGGACCTTCTGGGCGGTCGAAAGCATGATCGACGAACTCGCCCATGCCTCCGGCAAGGATCCCGCGCAGTACCGGATCGCGCTGCTGGACGGCAAGGGCAAGAACGATGGTGGAGCGCAGCGCCTGCGCAACACTTTGCTTGCGGCGATGGGTTTGGCCGGCTACGGCACCAAGCAGCTACCGAAAGGCGAGGGCATGGGGGTCGCCTGCGTCTCGTCGCAGGAGCGGGCGAGCGCAAGCTGGACGGCGTGCGTAGCCCATGTTGCGGTGGCGCCATCCGGCGAGGTCAAGGTCAAGAAGCTGACGGTAGCCACCGATGTCGGCACGCAAGTGCATCCCGACAACATCCGCGCCCAGGTCGAGGGTGCGGCGCTGTGGGGACTTTCGCTCGCCATGTACGAGAAGGCGACGCTGAAGGATGGCGGCATCGAGCAGACCAACTTCGACAGCTACACGCCGTTGCGGATGAGCCAGATGCCGGAAGTGGCCGTCAACGTCATCGCCAATGGCGAGAAAGCCACTGGCGTTGGCGAGCCGGCGGTGACCGTCGTCGCACCTGCGCTCGGCAATGCGATCTTCAATGCCTGCGGCGCGCGCATCCGCTCGTTGCCGATCACGGCTGAAGCGGTAAAGGCGAACATGAAGGCGTAGGGCTGCCGCTGCCTCGATAGATACGATCCGCCGGAGGCCCTGCTTCCGGCGGATTTTCTTTGGCCTACCGTTGTCATCATCCGCCTTCGCGGATGACGACGGTCTGCGTGCGGCGACCCCGATCGATAAAATTGTAACGTTCAAACTAGCGCGCCATTCACGATACCTCTTAAGCCGCAAGGAACTCCTTGTCGGCTATCTTTGGTTGTCGGTCATTACGGCAGGGCTCTGGGGATCCATGGACGCTTTAACCAACAAGACTTCGGCCAAACGGCGCTTGCTGCTGGCATCGGATCGAAGCGATCAAAGCATCGAACTCGCCGGCATTCTGCAATCGGTCGGCGAGGTCGATACCATCGCGACATCGGACATTCCCGATGCCCCCGCGCGCGATCTCTCCGGGATCGTGGTCGATATCAATCTGCGTTCCGCCGAGAGCGTGCAGCTCGTGCGCAACAAGCTGCGGGCCGAGGCCTATCGCGAGATGCCGCGGCTGTTCGTGCTGGCGGACGCGCTCCATCATGGGTCGATGCAGGCGTGGGCGCTCGGCGCCACCGATACGATCTCGCGGCCGTTCGATGCGCAGGGCATCCTGCAGCGCATCCGCGCCGCTTTTCCGGACAATGACGGATATGACGCCACCACACGCGGCAAGGCCCTGAACAGGGGTGTCGAGGCGGCGCATAGCGTGCTGGTCAAGATATTCGAGAAGCTTCCGGCCGGCGTGCCGCTGAAATTCAGCGACGTGGTGGAAGCCGAAAACAAGATTCTCAAGGCCATCAAGCATTGTTCGCTGCGAGAATGGCTGACGACGGTCGGCTGCCATCACACCGACACCTATCGCCACTGCCTGTTCGTCACCGGGTTTGCCGTTTCCTTCGCCCAGCAGCTCGGCATGCGCGAGGACGACCAGCGTCGTCTCGCCCGCGCGGCTCTGCTGCACGATGTCGGCAAGGCCTTCATCCCAGTGACGATCCTCGACAAGCCCGTCGCGCTGACGCCGGAAGAAATGGAAGAGATGCGCCAGCATCCGCGCCGCGGCTATGACGCGCTCTCGGCCCAGGGCGGCTTCCCGCCGGAAATGCTCGACGTGGTGTTGCACCATCATGAGTTCCTGGACGGCACCGGCTATCCCAACGGTCTCAGCGGCAAGCAGATCAGCGATATCGTGCGCGTGATCACGATCATGGATATCTATTCCGCATTGGTGGAGAAGCGCGCCTACCGGCTGCAATTCACGCACGCCAAGGCGTTTCTGATGATGGAAGAGATGGGCGAGAAACTCGACCAGCATCTGCTGCAGGCGTTCCGCCCGGTGGCGTTCGGGCATTGATGATCGTCATTCCGGGATGGTCCGAAGGACCAGACCCGGAATCTCGAGATTCTCAGATGTGCAATTGCACATCATAGCTCGCATCTTCGATGCGCCCCGGAATGACTGTGCTAGTGTCCCGTCGCTAACTTCAAATTCCCAAACGGCGCTGCCGCATACACGACATCGCCACCGACCATGGTCAGTACAGACCTGATCTTTCCAACCTCCTTCACCGGCGCGGTCAGATAGTCCGCCGACAGCACCGCGAGGTCGGCGAACTTGCCCGCCTCCAGCGTGCCGCGCTTGTCGTCGTCATTGGCCATGAACGCGGAATTGCGGGTGTACATTTCGAGTGCCTGACGGCGGCTCGGGGCCTCGATCTCGCCGCGGGTTTGCACCCCGCCGATGGTGGTGCCGTCAAGATACCATTGCAGCGACACGAACGGGTTGTAGGACGACACCCGGTGCGCGTCGGTGCCGCCGGCAACCGTCAGCCCGAGCTTCATGGCGGTTACGATCCGCGGCATCATTTTCGCCTGCTCGGCGCCGACCTCCTTCTGTAGCCGCTCGCCGCCGAAATAGAGCCCGTCCTGCACGCCCCAGATCAGGCCTAAGGATTTCATCCGCTTCAGGCTCTCTTCGGAGGCGTTGTAGAGATGCAGCACCGCCCAGCGCAGGTCGCGCACGGGGTAATCCTTGTTGATGTCCTCGACCACATCGAGCAACTCGTGGACGGTGCGGTCCGGATTCCAGTGCAGTTGGATGGTGTAGCCCTTCGACGCCGCCCAGCGCAGCAATTCGGCGAGCTTGGCCTTGCCGTCCGGCGTGATGTCGCCGTCGGTCCAATCGGCCCAGATCAGGATCTCGCCGGGGCCGTTGAAATGCAGCATCGGGTCGCCAAATCCCGGCGGCAGCAATTGCGTCAGGTTCTGCTGGTCGGCGAGTTCGCTGCCCGGCTTCGGCGAGCACAAATGATAGGCGACACGCACCGTGAGCTGCTTGTCGTGCCATAGCTTGAACACGGCCTGATAATTCGCGGGATACATGCTGACCCCGCCGCCGTCGATAATGCCTGTTATCCCGAGGCCGTTCATCTCACGGAAGAATTTTTTGGAGCCATCGACCTGCTGCTCCATGGTCGGCTTCGGAAGCTTGTCAAAGATCTTGCCGAGCGCATTGCCGCCTGCGTTGATCACGCCGGTCGGCTTGTCGCCGTCACGTTCGAGCTTGCCGCCGGGCGTGACATCGGCATCGTCGCGGATGTTGAGCGCCTCCATGGCTTTTGGTGTCAGCAGCAGCCAGTCGTAGAGATGCTGGATGTAGACGGGATTATCGGGCGCCAGCGCCGCTACTTCACTGGGGGTCGGGCGGCGCTTCTCGGCGAATTGCTCCTCGGTCCAGCCGCCGGCGACGACGATCCATGAGCCGGGCTTTTGCGCTTTCGCCGCCTGGCGGATTTTCTCCAGCGCCTCTTTCAGGGTCGGCACGCCGATCCAGTTCACTTCGGTGCCGAAGGTCAGCGCCGCGCGTATGCCGTGGATGTGGCCGTCGGTCAGGCCGGGAATCACGGTGCGGCCGCCGAGATCAATCAGCTTTGCCTTGCCGCCCGCGAGTTTCTTCATCGCGGCCGAGGTACCCGTAGCAACAATCCGGCCGTTCCCGATCGCCAGCGCCTGACGAATTGAAAAGTCGTTGTCGACGGTGAGGATCTTGCCGTTGAAGAGGATGGTGTCGGCGGTTTGTGCCGAAGCAATTGCAGGCCATGCAAGCGACAGGGCGATAGCGAGACCTTGAACCAATCGAACTCGCATCAATCGAAGGGCTGGTGAACGTCGTTCCCGCATGTCGTCACTCCCGTTGTTTATTTTGCTTTGTCTAACGACGCTATTCCCCGCAACGGGGTTTGGTGCGCTTCAGGAGCCCGTGTCCTCATACGACGAAATCTCGATCAGGCTCCCGTCCGGATCCCGGCAATAGACCGAACGCAGCGTGCCGCGGGCACCTTGTTTGGCAACCGGGCCTTCCTCGATCGCCACGCCGTTGGCTTTGAGATGCGCGACCACCTGATCCGGCGTGCTCGTGGTCAGGAAACACAGATCGTCGCTGCCGGCGGTCTCTTGATCGGCGGTGAACCACTCGATCTTGTCGGCATTGCGCGGGCGGACATTGATCTTCTGGTTGCCGAACACCAGCGACGTTCGCGGCGTCTTGCCCGGGCCCGGATCGAACACCCTGACCTCCATGCCGAGGATCTTGCGGTACCACTCGGTGGAACGCGCGACATCGGAGACATTGATCACGATATGATCGAGCGCATTCACCTTGACAGACATGCCTTATCCTTTCGTCGCGGTCGCGAGCGCTTGTGTCGCACTGGCCGCATAGGGGGTTGTTTGTTACAACGCGGGCCGCCATAAATTCAATAGAAACGGACCGGGCTTCGAACCCGGGATTTCAGGGAGAGATTTTATGATTTCACGCCGCATCGCGATCTGTCTCACGGCATTCGGCCTTTCGGTGATCGCTCCGATCGGCAGCGCCTCGGCGCTGGATTATCCGACGCGGCCGGTGAAGTGGGTGGTCGGCTATCCGCCCGGCGGCGCCACCGATATCATCGCGCGGCTGATCGGACAGCGGCTCTCGGAGAGGCTCGGCCAGCAATTCGTGATCGAGAACAAGCCCGGCGCCGGCAACAACATCGCCACCGAGTCGGTGATCAATGCCGAGCCCGACGGTTACACGGTGCTGCTGGTCAATCCGGCCAATTACATCAACGCTTCGCTCTACGCCAATTTGAAGTTCAATTTTGTCCGCGACATCGCGCCGGTCGCTTCCTTCAACCGCGTGCCCAACGTGATGACGGTCAACAAGGATGTGACCGCGAAAACTGTCGCCGAGTTCATCGCCTATGCGAAGGCCAATCCGGGCAAGGTGAACATGGCCTCGTCGGGCAACGGCACATCCGTGCATCTGTCCGGCGAAATGTTCATGGCCATGGCCGGCATCAAGATGCAGCACGTGCCGTATCGCGGCGCGGCACCGGCGATCACCGACATGCTCGGTGGCCAGGTGCAGGTGATCTTCGACAATATGCCGTCGATCATCCAGCACGTCCGCTCCGGCGCCCTGCGCGCGCTGGCGGTGACGACGACGGAGCGGTCTTCGCAATTGCCTGACGTGCCGACGGTGGCCGAAACCGTGAAGGGCTATGAGGCGAGCGCGCTGTTCGGCATGGCGGCGCCGAAGAACACGCCGAAGGAGATCATTGCCAAGCTCAATACGGAGATCAACGCGATCCTGGCCGAACCGGACATGAAGAAGCGTTTGATCGAACTCGGCGGCGAGCCGCTGATCCAGACGCCGGAGAAGTTCGGTGCCGATATCGCTGCCGAAACTGCAAAGTGGAAGAAGGTAATCGAGGACGCCAACATTCAGAAGGTGGAGTAACAGGCCGCTTCGGAACATTCCCGAGATCGCGGTGTTTTGAAGGAGAGGCGACGCGGGTTTAACGTCACGCGAAGGAGATCGCTCATGCGCAATGTGATGTTGGCGATATTGGCCTTGTCGGCGGCCACCGCCGCCTCGGTGACTGGCACCTCGCCGGCAGCGGCATATGATTATCCCTATTGCGTCCAGGGCAGGGGCGTCGGCGTTCCCGGCGATTGCTCCTATTCTTCCTATGGCCAATGCATGGCAAGCGCGTCGGGGCGCGGTCTGTACTGCAACGTCAACCCGCGCGTCGCGTTCGGACGGCAGCAGCGGCGTGTCCGGGTCTACCGGGATTATTGACGCGTGACCTCAAGGTGAGGAGCCGCAAGCGGCGTCTCGAACCATGGAGCCGGGCCACATCCTTCGAGACGCGGCGAAGACGCCGCTCCTCAGGATGAGGATTACTACTCAGCAAAATAGAACCCGCTTGACTCTCATTCGTCCGCGTCTATACTAAACCAAATGGTTAAGTATAGAGACGAAATGCTGGACCGCACCTTTGCTGCGCTCGCCGACCCCACCCGGCGCGCGCTGCTGGCGCGGCTCGGTGACCGCGACAGCCTTTCCGTGAGCGAACTCGCGCAGCCCTTTGCGATGTCGCTGCCTGCGATCATGAAGCATCTCGACGTGTTGTCGGATGCCGGCCTGATCGCGCGCGAGAAGACCGGGCGCACGGTCGCGTGCCGGTTGACCGCCAAGCCGATGGAGCAGGCGATGGACTGGCTTAACCGCTACCAGCGCTTCTGGTCCGAAACCCTCGACCGCCTTGCTGCTTTTGTGGAGGAAGATTCATGGTTGCCCAGTCAAACCTCGCCGCCGATGCCGGCCTCACCGCCAAACCGAGCCTCACCATCAAGCGCCGTCTCAATGCGGCGCCCGAAAAAGTCTACGCCGCGTGGACCGACCCGCAAAAACTAGTGCAGTGGTTCGCAACCGCGAAGGCCAGAGATGGTTCGATGCAGGCTGACATCGATCTGCGCGTCGGCGGGCACTACCGCATCAGCTTCCACACGACGGAAGGCGAGTATAACCAGGTCGGTGGCGTCTATCGCGAGGTCGTGCCAAACGAGCGGTTGGTGTTCACCTGGGCCTGGCATTCGACGCCGGAGCGGGAATTGCTCGTGACGGTGCAACTCAAGCCCGACGGCGCGGGCACGCTGCTCACCTTCCATCACGAGCAATTCTTCGATGTGACCGCGCGCGACAATCACGAGCGCGGATGGACGGATTTGTTCGTCAACCTCGAAAAGCTTCTTGCTTAGAAAGAGGAGGCGCTCATGCAGCCGCACAGCATTGTCTCGCGAGAGGAATGGATTGCCGCCCGCAAGGCCCATCTTGCCCATGAGAAGGAATACACCAGGGCGCGGGATCGCTTGAGCGAGGAGCGCCGCGCACTGCCCTGGGTCAGGGTCGACAAGGACTATGTGTTCGATGGGCCAAGCGGCAAGGTTACGTTCTCCGATCTGTTCAAAGGCCGCAGCCAGCTCGTGGTGCAACACTTCATGTTCGCGCCCGACTGGAACGAAGGCTGCAAGAGCTGCTCGTTCTGGGCGGACGGATTTGAGCGCATGGTCCCGCATCTTGCCGCACGCGACACCACGCTGGTCGCGGTCTCGCGGGCGCCGCTGGAAAAGCTGGCCGCGTTCAAGGCGCGGATGGGCTGGACCTTCGATTGGTTGTCATCGGGCGGCAATGATTTCAATTACGACTACGCGGTCTCGTTCACGCCGGAAGAAATCAAGTCGGGCGACAAGCTCTATAATTTCGGCACTTCCGGCTTCGGGGTCGAGGAGGCGCCGGGTATCAGCGTGTTCTACCGCGACGCGGCGGGTAACATCTTTCACACCTATTCCTGCTTCGCGCGCGGTCTCGACATGATGAACGCCGCCTACCATTATCTCGATCTGACGCCGCTCGGTCGCCACGAAGAGGGCCTGCCCTATCCGATGGATTGGCTGCGGCTACGTGACCAGTACCATCCGACACCGGTTCAGGCATCCTGCTGCCATAGCTAGTCGCACACGATCTCGATCGTCATGCGAGAAGCCGAGGAGAGACTCCGTCATTCCGGGTCTGGTCCTTCGGACCATCCCGGAATGACGACTGAAGTTCACTCGCGCTCGCAATGACAGCGAGTAACAACAGGGAATCGCCATGTCCTATGTCGATGGATTTATCGTTGCCGTCCCGAAGAAGAAGCTCGCGGCCTATCGCCGCTTGGCGACCAAGGCGGGGAAGGTCTGGCGCGAACACGGCGCGCTGGATTATCGCGAATGGGTGGCCGAGGACGTCAAGGTCGGCAAGCTCACCTCATTCCCGCGCAGCGTGAAGATGAAGCCGGGCGAGACGGTGGTCTTCTCCTGGATCACCTACAAATCCCGCGCTCAGCGCGACAGGGTCAACGCCAAGGTCATGGCCGATGCGCGGCTCAAATCGATGATGGATCCGAAATCGATGCCGTTCGACACCAAGCGGATGATCTATGGCGGATTCAAGAAACTGGTGAAGGCGTAGCGCCGCTCAGTCGCGATTGTCCGCATATCACCATTCTGTTACGGCACTTGATCAGACATTGGCTTCAAGGCTGCGGATAACCGGCCGCGGCTGCTGGACGGCCACCCTCACGACCAAATATCCAACGCCGTCGATCGCACAGAACAAAAAGAATTGTGGCGATCCAAGGCATTGGTGTGAGCATACAAGTTGCTATTCTGAAGGTCTTGGCCAGTCATGCGAGCGGTCGAGCCACGCTTCATTCACTCAGAAGAGATATCATCATCCTCTCCACGAGTGGCCCGGACTGGGCCAACCGCATCAAGCGACTTGCGGGGCGGGTCCAGTCCATCGACATCTTTGGCTCCGGTTACGTAATCCGCGATGCCGCGGGATGGGAAATCACGGCCGCGGGCCGCGAATTTCTCCGCGCGCTCGAGGCCGTGGACCGGGATAACCAGCCGTTCGACGCCGAGCCGCCCGTATCGAATGACGTCGAAGGCACTGCGCGCCCGCGCGCCTCGCTTAAGGGCGTCGGTCAAGCTTTCAAGGACCGGACTGGCCGGTGACGTTCAGGTCAGCAGCAGGGCCATCCCGGGATCGCCCTTCTCCATCGCCCGCCGGTAGGCGGGGCGGGCGCTAATGCGCGCGAGATAGCGCACGATATTGGGGCAACGCGCGAGATCGTAGGGCAGGAAATAGCGCATGGTGGTGAGCGAGAAGCCCATCATGATGTCCGCCGCCGTGAACTCGCTGCCCGCCAGATATTCCGCTTCCTGCGTCCGTGCATCGACGAGATCGAAGGCGCGGTCGACCCGCGCTTTGGTCGAAAGCAGCATCGGAGTGTCGTCCGCCAGCTTCAGGCGATTCAGGATCATGCTGCGTCCCATGTTTGCCTGCAGTGTGCCGTTGGCGAAATGGAACCAGTAGAGATATCGGTCGAAATCGGGATGGCCTGCCTTCAGCGCCAGCCGGCCATCGCCGTATTTCGCGATGACGTAGTCGACCACCGCGCCGGACTCCGCCAGCACCAGATCGCCGTCGGTGATGACGGGCGCAGCCCCGATCGGATGCAGCGCCTTGTAATCGGCCGGCGCTAGCATCGTGACGGGATCGCGGGTGTAGTGCTTCAGTTCATACGGGATTGCCAGTTCTTCACAGAGCCAGACGATTCGCTCGGATTGAGATTTGCCGAGATGATGGACGATGAGCATCGAAAACCCTGCCTTGCCTGCCAGCGGCGCGCTTGCGCGCGTCCGGTCTTACTAGTTCGGCTTGTACTAGTTCGATCTGGCCTGCGCTTCAAGCTGCCGGCTGTAGCGTGACATGGCATAGCAGAAGACGAAATAGATCAATCCCACGAACACATAGACCTCGACACTGAAGGATTGCCAGGCGGGATCGATGATGGAGGTCTTGGCCGTCGTCAGCAGGTCGAAGATGCCGATGATGAGCACGAGACTGGTGTCCTTGAAGAAGGCGATGAACGTATTCACCAGCGGCGGAATCACATGGCGAATCGCCTGCGGCAGGATGATCAGGCCGTTCTTCTTCCAGTAGGAGAGGCCGAGCGCATCTGCCGCATCGTGCTGGCCTCGCGGAACTGCCTGCAGGCCACCGCGGATCACCTCCGCAAGATAGGCGCCAGCGTACAGAATGAACGCGATCTGGGCCCGGAGCAGTTTATCGATATTGACGCCGTCGGGCATGAACAGCGGAAACATCACGCTCGCCATGAACAGCAGGCTGATCAGCGGCACGCCGCGGATCAGTTCGACATAGAGCACACAGATCGACCGGATCGCCGGAAGTTTGGAACGACGCCCGAGGGCGACGAGGATTCCGAGCGGAAAACCAAAGGCAAGCCCGAACGTCGCCAAAATCAGCGTCACCGGCAGGCCGCCCCAACGATCCTGCGAGACGTAGGAAAGTCCGAAGATGCCGCCCCACATCAGCAGGCCGATCAGGACCAGCGCACCGGCCCAGACCAACACCAGCTCCCTCCGCCACCAGTTGCGGCGGCTCGACACAAAAAACAGCGTGATGAAGATCAGCGTTGCAAGCGCGGGCCGCCATTGCTGATCGAAAGGGTAAGTGCCGAACAGGATGAAGCGATATTTTTCGGGAACGACGGCCCAGCAGGCGCCTATGCCGCGGATCGCGCGGCAAGGTCCGGTCTGGTCGCTGGGAAGGATCCAGATCGCGTTCCAGAAGCCCCACTGCAAGAAGCTGATGAGGGCCTTTGCCAGCACGAAGATCAGCAGCACGGAAATGACCGACGAGGGAATCGACGCGAACAGATTCGTACGCAGCCATACGAAGATGCGGCCACCGGCGGTCTTGCGGTATCGCGACTGGAACGGCAGCGGGCTCTGGGGAGTGTCGGTCACTGCAGTCATGGGATCAGCGCTCCACCAGCGCAATGCGCGCGTTGTACCAGTTCATGAACAGGCTGATGCCAAGACTGATGGTCAGGAACACCAGCATGATGAGCGCGATGGCCTCGATGGCCTGTCCGGTCTGGTTCAGCGTCGTGTTCGCGATCGACACGATGTCCTGATAGCCGACCGCGACCGCCAGCGAGGAATTCTTGGTCAGGTTCAGGTACTGGCTGGTCATCGGCGGAATGATGACGCGCAGCGCCTGCGGCAGCACGATGCGCTGCAGCACAAAGCTACGCCGCAGGCCGAGTGCTTGCGCCGCGTCCCATTGGCCCCTGGGTACGGCCTGTATGCCGCTGCGCACGATCTCGGCGATGAAGGCCGAGGTGTAGGTGACAAGCGCGATCAGCAGCGCGAAATATTCCGGCGCCAGCGTCAAGCCGCCGACAAAATTGAAGCCGCGCAACTCCGGCAGCGTGATGGTCCAGGATGCGCCCAGAGCCAAGGACACCAGCGCCGGAAATCCGATCACCAGCGCCAGCGCGTAGGGCCACACGTGGCGTGTCCGGCCGTCCACCATCTGCTGTGCGATCAGCCGCCGCCGCAACAGATACAGCGCAATCAGCCCGGCCACGGCCGCAGCGATCACCCAAAGGTTTGCTTCCTCGATCGGAATCGACGGCAGGATCAGGCCTCGATTTGAGAGAAAGACGCCCTCGATCGGCTTCCATGCGGCGCGCGCGGCGGGAAGTCCCTGCATCAGCACGTACCAGAACAACAGTTGCAGCAGCAGCGGAACGTCGCGGAGCACTTCCACGTAGATCGCCGCAAGCCGCGACAACAGCCAGTTCGACGACAGTTTGGCGATGCCGATCAGCGTTCCCAGCACGGTTGCCAGCACGATGCCTATCGCAGCGACGCGGAGCGTGTTGACAACGCCCACGATGAACGCGCGCAAATAGGTGTTTTTCGGACTGTAGGCAATCCAGGTGTCGTCGATCGGCATCCCGGCCTCGCGGCCGAGAAAAGCGAACCCGGTCGAAATCCGGCGCACCGACAAATTATGCAGGGCGTTCGACCAGAGCCAGGCGACGGCGGCGACCGCGATCCCCACCACCACGATCTGCCAGATCAATCCGGTGACTTGCTGGCGGCTCAATGAAACGCGTTGGCGCTTGCGGCGGGGGAGTTCGGGCGTGGATATCGTCACAGCACAAGGATCCTTTTGTCAGCAGCGATCTTGTCAGCAGTGATTTTGTAGGCAGCGATCCTGAGCCATGCGCTGGGCGCGCGTTTCATATGTTGCATTAAAACACGTTTTATGCAACATATGTTTCATGGCTCAACCGCAATCGAAGTCCTCGCCCCTGAACGAGCTTTGCAGTGCCCTGCCGTCGTTGCCCATGCGGCTGCAGGAAGTTGGCCGCTTCGTGGCCGCCAACGACTATGATGCCACGACGCGCTCGATGCGCGAACTGGCGGCCGTGGCGGGTGCCGATCCTGCCTCGTTTACGCGGTTGGCGAAGGCGCTGGGTTATTCGGGCTGGGACGAGTTGCGTGCCGCCCTGACCGAGGCGCGCCGGCCCGAGCAATCCCAGCCATTCTCGGCCCGGACACGGGCGCGGCGGCGCGGTCCCAACGCCGACATATCGCTGGTCGCGGACAAGCTTGAGGCCGAAGCGGCGGGCCTTGCACGTATCTCGGCGAGCTCGGTCGCCGGCGCGGCCAGGGCGCTGCATGGCGCGCGGCGGATCTGGATTGCGGGTTTTCGAAGCTGCCGCAGCGTGGCCGAGCTGCTCAATTATCAACTTCGCCTGTTCCGGCCCGACGAGGTGCAACTGGTCGGCGGCTCGGGCCCGGAGGATCTCGATCTCGGCGCCTTCCATTCGCAAGATGCCGTCGTCGTCATCGGATTTGCGCCCTATTCCACGGCAAGCGTGCTGTCGGCGCGAGCGGCGCATGATTCCGGCGCCACGCTGATCGCGATCGCCGACACGGTGGCCGCGCCGATGGCGGAGGGGGCGGAACATCTGCTGCTGTTCGAAGCGGCTTCTTCGCCCGGTTTCTTCCCGAGCTTGACCGGTGCGATTGCAATCGCGCAGTCGCTTGCTGCGGTCACCTTTGCGCTGGGTGGGGCGGCGGCGAAGCGGCGGCTCGAGGAGACCGAACTTCGTTTGAGCGCGATGTCGCAATATGTTGCCGGGAAAGGTTGATCGTCATGGGCGCTGTCAAGAGCCGCGTGTTGCATCGAAGCCTGCGTGAAACGCCCCCTAAGGCCGTGGGTGGCGAGGGAATCTGGCTGATTGCCGAGGATGGCCGGCGGATACTGGATGCGTCCGGCGGCGCTGCCGTCTCCTGTCTGGGTCACCAGCATCCGCGCGTGCTCGAGGCGATGTCCCGTCAGGCGTCGAAGCTTGCCTATGCCCATACCAGCTTCTTCTCGTCGGAGCCGGCAGAGGCGCTGGCCGACCGTCTGGTCGGCGATGAGCCGGGTGGTCTCGCCTACGCCTATTTCGTCAGCGGCGGATCGGAAGCGATCGAAGCCAGCATCAAGCTGGCGCGGCAATATTTCCTCGAGAGCGGTCAGCCGCAGCGCCAGCATTTCATCGCACGCCGCCAGAGCTATCACGGCAATACACTGGGCGCGCTGGCCGCAGGCGGAAACGCCTGGCGGCGCGAACCCTACGCGCCATTACTGTCGGCGGCATTCAGCCATGTGACGCCGGCCTTCGCCTATCATGAAAAGCGCGACAACGAATCCGAGACGAAGTTCGTGGCGCGGTTGGCGGCCGAGCTGGAGGCGGAATTCCAGCGCCTCGGCCCAGGCAATGTGGCGGCCTTCATCGCTGAGCCGGTGGTGGGCGCCACCGCCGGATGCGTGCCGGCGCCGGAGGGATATTTCCGCGCTGTCCGCGACATCTGCAACCGGCACGGCGCGCTATTGATCCTCGACGAGGTGATGTGCGGCATGGGCCGCACCGGCACGCTGCACGCGTGGGAACAGGAAGGCATCGCGCCCGATATCCAGGCCGTGGCCAAGGGATTGGGCGGTGGCTACCAGCCGATCGGCGCCATGCTCGCGAGCGGGCGCATCATCGACGCGATCCGCCAGGGTTCGGGCGCCTTCCAGCACGGACACACCTATCTCGCGCATCCGCTTGCTTGCGCGGCGGCACTTGAAGTGCAGCGCGTCATCGACGAAGACCATCTGCTCGACCGGGTGAAAGAGCTTGGCGGCCATCTCGAGCGCCGGCTGACCGAGCGCTTCGGCAATCACCGGCATGTCGGTGACATCAGGGGCCGCGGCCTGTTCCAGGCCATCGAACTGGTTGCCGATCGCAACACGCGCGCGCCGTTCGATCCATCGCTCAAGCTCAACCAGCGGATCAAGGCCGACGCGTTCGAGCGCGGCCTGGGCTGCTACCCGTCCGGCGGAACTGTGGACGGCCAGAGAGGCGATCATGTCCTGCTGGCCCCGCCCTATATCGCGACATCGGACGATATCGACGAGATCGTCGATCGATTGGGCCGCGCCGTGGACGGCGCATTGAAAAGTATCGGTCACTAGGAGGAGGGAAAGCACAATGAAGAGAATAGTTATTGCTACGGGCTTGCTTGTTACGTGGTTTTCGGGCGCGCAGGCGGCAACGCTGGATACCGTCAAGCAACGCGGCATGCTGGTGTGCGGTGTGAGCACAGGTTTTGCCGGATTCTCCACGCCGGATTCGCAAGGAAACTTTAAGGGGCTCGATGTCGATTATTGCCGCGCCCTGGCCGCGGGCGTGCTCGGTGACGCCAGCAAGGTGCGCTACGTCGCGCTGACGGCGCAGAACCGCTTCACCGCGTTGCAATCGGGCGAGATCGACGTGCTCTATCGCAACTCCACACAGACCTATCTGCGCGGTGTGACGCTCGGCCTGCGGCAGGGGCCGGTCAATTTCTATGACGGTCAAGGTTTTGTCGTGCGTGCCGACAGCGGCGTGAAGGACCTCAAGGCCCTGAGCGGCGCCACCGTCTGCGTTGCGCAGGGCACGACCCATGAGGTAACGCTCGGCGATTACGGCCGCGCCAACGGGATTGCGTGGAAGCCGCTGGTGTTCGATCGTCCCGATACGATGTTGCAGACCTTCTTCGGCGGTCGTTGCGATGCCATGACTCAGGACGCCTCCGCGCTGGCCGGATCGGTCACAACCGCGGCGCCGAACCCCGCCGACTACACCGTGCTGCCGCAGACGATCAGCAAGGAGCCGCTCGGCCCGTTCACGCGCAACGGCGACGAGGTGTGGTCCGATATTATCGCCTGGCTGCATTACGGCCTCGTCGAGGCTGAGGAACTCGGTGTCACGGCCGGCAATGCCGACGAGATGGCAAAGTCCAGCAGCGTGCCGGCGATCCAGCGTCTGCTCGGCACGGCCGGCGAACTCGGATCGCGGCTGGGCCTCGACAACAAATGGATGCTGGTGTCGATCAAGGCGGTCGGCAATTACGGCGAGATTTTCGAACGCAATGTGGGCAAGAACAGTCCGCTGAAACTCGATCGCGGCCTGAACGCGAACTGGTCCAAAGGCGGCCTGATGTACGCTCTTCCCTTCAAATGATTGGCGCGGCGTTGTAAGCAAAACGCGTCAAGCAAAACACTAGAGCGTGATGACTTTTCTTCGAATCGTCATCCCGCTCTATCTTCTTATTTGAGCATGATCTCCGCGCAAACGCTTCGCGTTTGTCGCGAGGGAAAACCGGTACCCACTTTTCCGGATCATGCTCTATCGCGGCGCAGCGGGTTGACACCGGCTGCGCCGTAGCCAGACTGAGCCAATGCGCATCACTCTCGTACACGCTCTGAAACATTCGATCGTGCCGATCGAGGCCGCTTTCGCAAGATTGTGGCCCGACGCCCGCCTGATGAATTTGATGGACGACAGCCTGTCGGCCGATCTGGCGCGCGACGGCGGGCTTTCCGACGCCATGACCGAGCGTTTCCTCAATTTGGGACGCTATGCGGCCGGTACCGGTTCCGACGCGATCCTCTTTACCTGTTCCGCCTTTGGCCCCTGCATCGAGGCCGTCGCGCGCGCACATGCGCCGATGCCGGTGCTCAAGCCCAACGAGGCGATGATCGAACAAGCCGTCGCAAGAGGCCGCAGGATCGGCCTGTTGTCGACATTCCCGCCGACGCTGGCGTCGATGCCGCGGGAGTTTCCTTCCTCCATCGAGATCGTGCCGAAGCTGGCGGAAGGCGCGATGGCTGCGCTCGATCGCGGCGATCGCGCGACGCACGATCGATTGGTGGTGGAGGCATCCAGGGATTTGCGTGATTGCGACCTGATTGCGCTCGCCCAATACAGCATGGCGCCCGCGGCGGAACAGGTCGCCGAGGCCTCCGGACGGCCGGTCGTCACCACGCCGGATAGCGCGGTGATGAAGCTGAAGGAATTGCTGGCGTAGGTTTCTGAAGCGTTGGGGAACGTGGATGACAATGCGGTTCAGCCGGCGTGAGACGCTGTTGCGAACGGCAGCCATTGCAGCCGCGAGCGTCATCCCCGGCGCACCCTTTCCCGGCATTGCTGCTCCGCTCCGCGCGCGATCCGATAGCGGTGAAATCGACGCCGTCCTCAAAGCGAGGGTGACTGCGGGGGAAGTGCCTGGCGTCGTCGCGATGGCCGCGACGGAAAATTCGGTGATCTATCAGGGTGCGTTCGGCGTGCGGCGCCTGGGCGCGGCCGCACGGATGTCGACCGATACCGTCTTCCGCATCGCCTCAATGGTCAAACTGTTGACCTCCGTCGCAGCGCTGCAGCTTGTCGAACGCGGCAAGCTCAGACTGGACGAACCGGCGGCAAGGATTGATCCGACGCTCGAATCGCCCATGGTTCTCGACGGCTTCGATGCGCAAGGCGCCCCGCAACTGCGCGCCGCGCGAAAGCCCATCACGCTGCGCAACCTGCTGACGCACACATCCGGGTTCAGCTATCTGCTTTGGGACGCGAATGTCGTTCGCTACATCAAGGCTGCGCGCAACGATCCAGCCCTGCCGCGCACGCCGCTGATGTTCGATCCCGATACCAGATGGGCCTATGGCGGCAGTCTCGACCGGGTCGAGCCGGCTGGTGGAAATCGCAAGTGGCGAAACCATCGATCGTTATTTCCGCGATCACATCCTCGGCCCGCTCAGCATGAACGACACGACCTTCTCGATCACGGAGAACCAGCGTGCACGCGAGGCAAGCCTTCATGTCCGCCAGGCCGACGGCACACTTGTTCCGAAGCCTCTGGAGAAACAGACGGTCCCAAAAGTATTTTCAGGCGGCGGAGGCATCTATTCCACGGCGCCGGATTACCTGACCTTGCTTCGGGCGCTGCTGAATGGCGGAAAGCTTGCCGGCGCAAGCATCCTACAGCCGGAGACGGTCGCGTTGATGTCCGCCAACCAGATCGGCAATCTCGAAGCCGGAATACTCAAGACGACAAACCCGGCGTTGTCTGATGACGTCGATTTCTTTCCGGGAATTCGTTTGCGCTGGGGGCTCGGACATATGATCAACATCGATCCCGTGCCGGAAGGCCGTAGCGCAGGCAGCCTGACATGGGCCGGCCTTTACAATACGTATTACTGGATCGACCCGGCGTCGCGTATTGCGGGCGTGATCATGATGCAGATCCTGCCGTTTGCCGACCGCCGTGCGCTAAACGTTTATCGTCGGTTCGAGCGCGCAATTTACCGTGCCTACAAGCCAGCCTGAGTGCTGGCGCCGTTGGAGGCCTCAGGCCTCTTTCTTCTTGGCCGGCTTTTTCGGGAGCGGTTGTTCCGCCGCATATTTGATCGCCCGGGCATAGCTGTCGGCGGTATTGTCTGCCGAATTTTGCAGGCGCTTTGCTGCGGCTGTGCCATGCAGCATCGTGCTCTTGGCCATCAGCCTGAGCCGGTCCCGGGCTTCCTTGTCCTTTGCCTTGGCAGCGCGCGCCATGTACTGGTCACGCCGTTTTTTGACGGCGGCCATCAGGTTCTTGTTTTGCGCTTTGGCGATTTGCCGGATTACGACGTCTAGATCGACTTCAGCCATTCCGGGTCACTCATCGCCTTACTGTGCCGCGCCCCAAGGAAGGAAACAGGGGATTGGGGTGCATAAATCCTCTAGGACACGAGAATAACTTGGACTCGCTTGATTGCAACTATTGGGATTTTTTCTCCGCTGCAAGGAAAAAGCAGACTGCGTGCCGAAAAAGGTTGGACGGGACGAAGAGAACAGCCACATGAGCTTGGACTGGCCGTAGCTGCCTGCGGCGGTGATAATCTACCTGCTCATCACTTCACTTAGACTTGTGCTCCAGTCGGGTAATGAAGCGTTCGCCGCTCCAAAGCTCGATTGTGCTGCTATCCGCAAGCCTTTTGGCTTTGCCGATGGCATCGTCGTCGTCAGCGCAAGTCAGCGACTCGTACCCATCGAAATTGCCGTCGAACCGAACGGCATATGCCCGGTAGTGTGCCAAGTGCAGGCTCCCTCAGGCTGGTGCGATGACCGTTTCATGGTCGGCGCAGTGAGCGCAAAAATAGATTCGCTGTTCAAAGCCAGGTTTGTCTGGTTCAACCCGCGTTAGTATCGTTGGCCTCCCGCATCTAGAGCAGGGTGGGCGAAGGTTACTGACGAATTTGTACATTGGGCTAGCAGCGGCCATCGCGCTGGTCTGCGCTCTTGTTGCCGAAATAGCGAGCTAATTCACTCGTCGATGTCGCGGAGCTTCTGCTCTCGTTTTCGCTGTCATTTGACAACGGCTGGGCGAGGCGGCAGACCCACCTTTCGATCTTGGGTTCCATCCAGATTTACACAGTTAAGATTTTTAAATGGAACGATTGATATCGGAAGTTCTTGGTCCACAGCGATCGGTGATCTTATCCCCGAAAGCCAAGCCCACTGACCGGTCGACATTTTGCCCCAATGCCCGGCGGAAGGCTTCAAGCGGCCTCAGATGCCACCCGCACTGAGGCCGTTGCCTTGGTCGAGGCGAAGGTGCCGGCGCCCCTCAACCGCCTAAGAAATGCCGGCGGCAAAGCCTCTCGCACGAGTTCACTTAGATCTAAAATTCGCCGCTTTCGGTGACATCCGAGAACAGTACCTCGACATAAGGGTGATGCTACGCGCTACTTTTGACTCAGCCGAGCGCAGCCACTGGGTCATGTGCGCGCCAGTTTCCGCCTGTTCAGCCCGCCTTAGAATCGCCTCGCGCACGATACCGGCGGGAAGCGCTTTAGCTTCCTCGCGCAGCCGCGTTGCGTGTTCAACCAGCCGCTCTTCCAAAGGCTGCTTCTGGTTGAAACGGTGTTGGTACTGTGGGGAACGGTGTTGTCGTTTCTGCAAGGCGCTGCACCCGTCAATCGAGTAAGGTGGGAGCGCAACGGTCTCTCGGTCACCGATAGCTACCACGGATGGAGCGATGATGAAATGAAGGTAGGTGTTCTGTGCGTCGAATATAAGAGCACTAATGCATACAGTCTGAGTTAAATTTAGAAATTTGCCGAGATACGCAAGCGGTTAGCCGGGCCCTAAGCTAACTGGATCGGCTAGTTGCGCCGTTTTCGGATGGTGATCGTGCAGGTATGAAGCCAAATGGTTTCGAATTATAACGTCGTCGGGCACAGCGGTTTCGAAAAGGTTCTCTTGCACGTCGCGAGGCAAGCCGGCCCACAATGCGAGGACGGCTTTACCCAATAAGCGTTCAAATTCGTGAGTTGAGTTATTCATCATATTGGACCGGCTGTTCAAAACGATTGCATGACGGCAGGTTGCGGCTTCAAGCCTACGCCGCTGTGGACTGATCTGTACCGCTCAGCCTGCCGTCTAGTAAGTTACACGTGACGTCGGCGACGTTATCATCGGAATTCTGGGCGCCTTTATCGGAAGCTGGTTGCTGCCCCAACTCGGTATCCATCTCGGAACGGGATTGATTAGTGCAATCCTCAATGCCACCATCGGTGCCGTACTGCTCCTGCTCATCGTGCGCCTCGTTCGTGGCGGCGGATGGGGGCGGCAAAGGAGCTGGTGGCGTCGATAGATCATTGCGTCGCCCGCGCGGACGAGTGTTGGTTCTCGATAACGAGCGATCAATGACCGCTACGGAATATCATCTCAAGGCTCGCGCTTGATCTCGGGCTTGTCGTACAGCACCGCGTTCAGCAATGAACTATGGACCTCGATTTTTCCGTTGTAACTGATGAACCCGAGCTTGCGAAATCTGTTCATGAAGAAGCTGACGCGGGATCGCGTCGTTCCGATCATTTCGGCCAATGTTTCCTGGCTGATATTCGGAGTGATCGGCTGAGGGCTGCCCTCCTTGCCGAAATTCGCCAGCAGGAGTAGCAGGCGCGCCAACCGTTTTTCGCTCGAATTGAAGAGCTGGTCGATCAGATCCTCTTCAATCCGGCTATTGCGGGTCAGAAGATAGGTCATGAACAACTCGGAAAACTTCGGTTGATCGTGAAGCGTCGCGAGCATGGCCGTCTTCGTTATCGCGGTGACCAGGCACTCCTCCATTGCTGTCGTCGTTGCGATACGCAGCGAATGGCCGTTCATGCAGCCTTCGCCAAAGAACTGGCCGGGCTCCAAAATGCCGACCACGGCTTCCTTGCCTTGATCGGATATGACAACAACCTTGACCCGACCTTTCTGAATATAAAAGACCGTATCTGCCACGTCGCCTTGGGCGAAGACGACCTCATCCTTCCGAAATTCAAGGATCGTCTTCCCCTCGCCAACCTTGGCGAGAAACTCCTTGGGATCAAATACTGCTTGATTGGTATTGTTTGGCACGTCCGGTATCGTCCCCGCGGTGGGACGCCTACCTTACCATTCAGGCTGCCGACGTCCGAAGAAAAAGTGCAGCATGATAAAGGCTTGCACGGCTCAGGACGAGCGAGGGGGAGCCGCGCCCAGCAATCTTGGGGCCTTCGTGGAAACATCGGACGAACACCTGCTTGTCCGAGGTTCGAAGACAGAAAACTCACTTCTTTGGCGCTGTTGGATCATCTGCGTCCGAAAAGTCCGCCCACCACTCCGCCAATCAGTCCACCTGGACCACTGCGGCGATGGTGAACACCACCCCCGCCGCGACGACGGGCCGGACCGTCGGCAGCGGATTTATCGCTGCTTCCAACGCTGGCACGGGCCGCTGAGACGGACTCGGTCAGTAGCGCCTGATGCTGCAGTGTGTTGAGGAAGCCAGTCTGGGGATAGCCGCGTGCCGCCTGCCAACGCGTGATGACAGAGCGGGTCGACTTGTCGAACCGCCCGTTGACTTTGGTATCGAAGCCGAGACCGGTCAGTCGGCGCTGCACGTCGCGACGTTTTCCCTTGTCGAGTCCTACCCGATCCTCGGTTTCCTGAGTTGCCTCGTCGACAAAGGTCGCCGGATCGGCAGATGCCAACAGGTCCCGGTTAGTCATGCTCGGACCGGCTTTGACAACATTTGCACTGACGAGAATTACAAAGACCGACAATGCGAGGATGAAGACGCGCAATGGCTTTCTTCCTGATTTCTGAGTCTCTCGATGATTTCGCTTTGGACCTGTGTCGGTCCAGATACACCGCCCTGACCCCCGAAACTTCCGGCGGCGTCTTAATCGAAGGTCAGCTCGTGCGTCGTCAAGGTGCAACGGTTTTCGGGATCGCTTGTTCCTTGTCGCGCGTCGAATGTTGCATTGCATTGCACTTCGACTGCCAACAGCCTCCTTGAATCCTGGCGCACCCGACACGATTCGAACGTGTGACCTTTGCCTTCGGAGGGCAACGCTCTATCCAGCTGAGCTACGGGTGCGTAGGGGTCCATTTAGCCGATTGGCCCCGCATCGGCAACGGCCTTGCCGGGGGCCGGGACGGTTCGTTTGGAAGGGTGGGGAGCCCTCCGAAGGCAAAGGTTAAACGTTCGAATCGTGTCGGGTTTGCCAAAAAGCCTGTGCCGGGTGCGTTGTGGCGGGTCAAATCGCTGCTCCGCTGCCGTGGCAGGCACGCGCAACGAACTTAAATTGCTCGCAGTGAAGTTTGCCCGGCGTTAACATTCGAGCGTGCTATCGAACTGGGGCCGCCAATGAGTGAGCCGAGCGCGATTCTGGAGTGGGGGAGCGTGCTGGAGGATTTCGCGCTGTTCAGAACTCTCAGTTCCGAACAGCGGCGAAAGGTTCTTGACGCAATGGTCCGCCAGGATCTCGTGCGCGGGCAAGTGCTTGTGGCACAGGGAGGACCTTCGGACGCGCTGTTCATCGTGTTGCATGGTGCGCTCGCTGTGCGCAGAACCGGCCATCTCGAACCGATCGCCGAACTCCGAGCCGGCGAATTGGTGGGCGAAATCGGCTTCTTCGCAAATGTTCCGCGCACCGCCGATGTCGTTGCCATTCGCGATACCAGCGTGCTGGTGCTGACTCGCGCGGCCTACCAGAAGCTTGTGGCGGAGGCCCCCGCTATCGTCGAGGCGCTACTTGCGGCCTTGGCGCGGCGCTTTGCCAAGGAGACCATGCGCCTCACCCCGGTTCGTGCGTCGCCCAAGGCGCGAACAGTGGCAATGATCGACGGCGGACTCGAGCCATTGCCAAGTGCTTTTGATCGCCGACTGCGTGATGGGCTCGCTGTGGCCGGTGCCGAGATCGTCGACCCCGCCCGCCTCCGCACGATGTTTCCGCAAAGCGCGCTGGATGCGCCCGAAGTTTCCGAATGGCTCAATAAACTTGAACACGCCGCGCCGCTGGTGGTTTATTTCGGCGGACGCGAAGCTTCGGCATGGGCGCGCAAGGCTATCCGTCAGGCCGACGTGGTCGTGTTCGGGTGCCGTGGAGATGCGCCCGCCGGAGCATTGACCGATATCGAAGCTTTTGCTTGCGACGTTCATCCCATATCAGCGCGGCAACTCGTTCGCATTCATGACCGACGAAGCGGCGAGGTTAGCGGCACCGCGGCGTGGCTGGCTCGGCTGCCCGTCTTCTTGCATCACCATGTCGCCCTTGAAGATCAGATTGATATCGACAGCGTGGTCCGTTTTCTGTCCGGTCGAGCGGTTGGATTCGTTGCGGCCGGCGGCGGAAGCCTCGGAACCGCGCATGTGGGAATCTACAAGGCCTTTCGTGAGCGCGGCGTGATGTTCGATATCTTTATCGGCACCAGCGTTGGTTCGGCCATGGCGGCGGGCTTCGCAAAAAATCACGAAGCCGAACATCTTGAGCGTGGCACACAGGAGATCTTCGTCAGGAGTCGTAGCTTCCGGCGGCCAACCTGGCCGCGTTACGCCTTGCTGGATCACAAGGCGTTCGATCGCGCCCTCGCCGATCAATACGGCTCCGACTGCCGGGTCGAGGATTGCTGGCGGCCTTTCGGGGCGATCGCAACCAACCTCTCGAACTCATAACCTTGAATTGATCCGGTCGGGACTGCTCTGGCAGGCGGTGCGTGCATCAAGCGCGATCCCTGGGTTATTACCGCCGTTCTACACGCCGGAGGGCGCGATGCTTGTCGATGGATGTCTCATCGACAATGTTCCGTTGGCGCCGATGCATTTGCTGAAGAGCGGCCCCAATCTGGTTGTGCATTTCGGCGAGCCGGCGCACGAGATGTTCGATGTCGACTATGCCACCCTGCCCGGACGGTTTGAATTGATCGCGGCGATGCTGATGCCGTTCCGCAAGCAGTTGCTTCCCTCAGCGCCGAGTGCAGTCAATGTTCTGTGGCGAAGCCTCGTGGCCCATCAGCGTTACGACACTTTGCCGATCGCGCCGTCCGATTTGGTAATGAGGCCACCGTCCCCACTGGGGGTTGATGTGACAGACTTCGACCGTCACACGGAAATCTTTCGCACTTCCTACGAATGGGCCCGAGACGCCATTGTCGCGCTGGAAGAGGAGGAAAACCCGGCGATTGCGGCGATACTCGCCACCCGTAGTCCAGCAACAGAACGATCGAACCCTCTCGTCGGATACCCGCGCGCCGCTCAGTCCAGCTGAGCTACGGGTGCGTAGGGGCATTTGGCCGGTTGGCCTGGTGTCGGAAGCGGCCTTGCTGGGGGCAGGCAAGACTAAGGTGGCAGACATGGGCTGTGGTCGAGGATCAAAAATCTGATCCGTTTCGCCGGATTGGTGCTAGTCTTCGTCCGTTGATCTTCTCGGCCATCGATGGGGACGTCCGATGTATAAGAAGGTTCTTCTCGCCTATGACGGGTCAATCGAGGGACGGCGCGCGTTGCGGGAGGGCGCAAAGCTCGCCCAGCTCTGCAAAGCCGAGGTCTTTCTGTTGGCGGTCGTCGAGGTCTCCTCGATCATGACGCCGGAGGCCGGGCTCACGATACCGATCGAGCTGCAGACCGAGGATTACAAGGCCATCCTGGCCGAAGGCTCGGATCGGCTGAGGGCGCTCGGCTTTGCCCCGACCTCGCGGCTGGAGGTCGGAGACGCCGGACAAAAAATCGTCGAAGTCGCCGAAGAAATCGGCGCGCATCTCGTCGTGGTCGGTCATCGGCCGCAAGGCCCGCTGGCGCGGTGGTTCGGTTCCGTCGGCAGCTATCTCGTGAAACGCCTTCGCTGCAGCGTGCTGGTCGGTCAGACCGAGATCGACGACGATGAGTTCGAACGGCTGAAGCCGCCGGCGCAAACGGCGGCCACGGGATAGAGCCTTATCGGTTCTGATTGAATCAGAACCGGGCTCTATTCTTTTGTTTTGTCGCGTTTTCTTGACGCGAACCGGTATCCACTTCGCTCGAAAACGCTATAGAGCGTTACGCGGGCACGATGACCTTGCCGATCGGCCATAGCGCGATGCCGGCAAGCTTCAGGTGTGCCCAGGCGAAGGGAATGCCAACGATGGTTACGGCCAGTACGACCGCCGTGACCACATGCGCCAGCGCCAGCCACCATCCCGCCAGTAGCAGCCAGATGATGTTGCCGATCACCCCGAGCGGACCGGTGCCGATATCGCCCTGCCCGGTATGGACCTCGCGCGATACCGCTCGTGAGCCGAACGGAAACAGGGTGTAGGCCGCGATATTGAACGCTGCCCGCGCCCAGGGCAGGCCGATGATCGTGATTGCCATGACGACGGCGGCGACCAGCCAGCCAAACGCCATCCACGCGCCGCCGAGCACGATCCAGAGAACATTGAGAAGCAGCGACACCGGGGACATGCCGTCATTTCTATCTCGCCGGAGGCGCGATTGAAATCGAAAATCGCGCTCGTGGCGCGATGTGAACCCGATTGCCGCAGGCGATGCAGACGGTAAACTGCTTGCCACGACGATCAAACGACAAGCGCCCCCGGGGAGAAGTGTTCATGCGTCCGCTCGAATTCGGCTGGTATCTGCCCACGCATGGCGACACCACGGCCTATGGCCTGATGGATGCGCAGATCCCGGGCTCGCCGGAACTGTGCGACCGCGTGGTGCAGGCAGCGGAAAAGGCCGGCTTCGAATATCTGCTGATCCCGGTCGGCTCGACGTGCTGGGAAGCCTGGATATCGGGCGCGTTCATGGCTGCGCGTTCGAAAACGATCAAGCCGCTGATCGCCGCGCGGCCCGGCTATATCAATCCGGTGCTGCTGGCAAAGATGATCTCGACGTTCGACCAGATGTCGGGCGGTCGCATCTGCATCAATCTGATCGCCGGTCAGAACGAAAGTGAGGTCGAAGGCGAGGGCGTGCGTTACGCCAAGGAAGAACGCTATGCGCTGATGGAAGAGGAAGTCTCGATCCTCAAGGCGCTCTGGACCACGCGCGGACCCGTCACGTTCGAAGGCAAGTTCCACAAATTGTCGGGCGCGCATATCAGGCCGCGGCCGCAGCAGCAGCCGTTCCCAAAATTCTACCTCGGCGGCGGCTCGCGCCAGGCCTGGGAATTGTCGGCCAGGCATTCCGACGTGCATCTGTTCTGGGGCGACCTGCCGGAGCGGATCGCGGCGAACATCGCCGAAATCAGGGAAATGGCACGCGTGCATGGCCGCGAGAACGATATCGGCTTCGGCATGCGGCTGCAGGTGATCTGCCGTGAAAACGAAGCAGATGCGTGGGAGGCTGCAGATCAATTGGTGCGTCACGCCACCGAGCGGCAGAAGCAGGAAATGAAGACGCTCTACAACAAGTCCGAGGCTAACCTGCGCGTGCAGCAACTCGCCCGCGAACATGGCGACCTCTTGCTGCCGCATCTATGGACCGGCATCACGAAGGTCCGCCCCGGCGCCGGCATCGCTGTCGTCGGCAATCCCGCGCAATGCGCCGATACGCTGCAGCAATTCATCGACGCCGGTTGCCATTCGTTCTGCCTGTCCGGCTATCTGCACGATGAGGAGGCCGAGCGCTTCGGCCGGCTGATCCGCCCAATCCTCGCCGAGAACAATCGCGGCCGCTGGGCGGCCTAGCGCTGCGTCAGGCGGTGGCACGCATAGACGCCACTCTCCCCACTCTAATATGTGGCGCGCAAGGGGCTTGCTTCAAGACCCCGGTCATCCCGTAGAACCTCCGTCCGAAGCCAGAACCTACGGAGTCATGAGATGCATGAGTTGACCGAGCATGCGGTGGTGATCGTCGGAGGAGGTCCGACAGGACTGATGTTGGCAGGTGAATTGGCACTGGCGGGCGTCGACGTCGCTATCGTCGAGCGGCGCGCCAACCAGGACCTCACCGGTTCGCGCGCAGGTGGGCTACACTCACGCACCATCGAGATCCTTGATCAGCGCGGAATCGCCGATCGGTTCCTTTCGCAGGGACAGATGGCCCAAGCCGCTGGGTTCGCTTGGAACCGGTTGAACATCAGCGACTTTCCCACCCGGCACAATTACGTGCTCGGGCTGTGGCAAACCCACATCGAGCGCATACTCGCCGGCTGGGTCAACGAACTGGCGGTGCCGATCTATCGCGGACGTGAGGTGAAGGGCTTCGTGCAGGACGACGCCGGCGTTGACGTCGAACTGTCCGACGGCCAGCCGCTGCGGACGAAATATCTCGTCGGCTGCGATGGCGGACGCAGTCTGATCCGTAAAGCGGCCGGCATAGAGTTCCCCGGATGGGATCCGACAATCAGCCACCTGATCGCCGAGGTTGAGATGGCCGAGGAGCCGGAATGGGGCATCCGCAACGACGCCCTCGGCATCCGTTCCCTGGGCAAGTTAGAGGATGGGGGTCGTGTGCGGGTCATGGTGACCGAGCAGATTCTTGGACTCACAAGCGAACCCACCCTGCACGATCTCAGCGAGTCGCTCATTGCCGTCTACGGGAGCGACTATGGGATCCACAGTCCTACCTCGATCTCCAGATTCACCGATATGACTCGGCAGGCGGCGTCCTACCGCAAGGGACGGGTGCTGTTGGCCGGCGACGCCGCACACGTGCACTACCCATCGGGAGGACAGGGCCTCAACACCGGTGTGCAGGATGCGGTGAATCTGGGATGGAAGCTGGCCCAGGTGGTCAAGCAGACGTCGCCGGAAAGCCTTCTGGATACCTATCATGCCGAGCGTCACCCGGTCGCTGCCCGCGTGCTGCACAATACGATGGCGCAAGTCGCGCTGCTGCGTCGTCCGGACGACCGTACGAAGGCTCTCAGCGACATGGTTTCTGATCTTCTGGGCATGGATGAGCCCCGCAGGCGGATTGCCGCGATGATCTCTGGGCTCGACATAAAATACGATCTCGGCGAGGGGCATCCGCTGCTCGGCCGCCGCATGCCCGATCTAGACCTGGTCACCTCTCAAGGCCCACAGCGGACATTTGCGCTGCTCCACCATGCCCGGCCCGCGCTGCTCAATTTCAGTGAGCCCGGCCACATCGATATCACGCAATGGGCTGATCGGGTCCAACTCGTCGACGCCAAATATCTTGATGCCAAATATCTTGATGCGTGGGAGCTTCCCGTAATCGGCACGGTAACTCCTCCCGTTGCCGTCCTGATCAGGCCTGATGGATACGTGGCCTGGGTGGGAGATAAAACCGATCAAGGCCTCGCCGACGCGCTAACAACCTGGTTCGGACCGCCTACGGCGGCGTAGCGCACGGGCCTAGAGCGGGATGATTTTTCTCGAGGACGCTGCATTGCAGCTTCGTGCGCAAAGGCGGTGGTCTCACCGGGCGGAGCCACTTCCTGTTGCTTCTACCGTTGTCACGGCTAAGCTCGGCATGTCCTTAAAACAACAGGCGGCCTGAAGTCCGCGCTTACAGGGAGAAAAACCAATGAAAAATCTGTTCAGCGCCGGCATTCTGGCGGTCTTGATAGCAGTCCCGTCCGCGGGCCGCGCCGAAGACATCGCCCGTTTCGCACCGCTGAAGACTGAAGAGCTGACCCCGCCGCAAAAGGCCTGGGCCGACGCGATCGCGATCCCGCCACGCAATGCGAAGTTCGGTAATCCGCCCTATCGCGCCTATATCCGCAGTCCCGACCTGGCGCCGCGCCTGTCGGCGCTGTCGGACTATCTGCGCTGGAATACCTCGTTGTCGCCGCGGCTGAGCGAACTTGCGATCCTGATCACTGCACGGCAATGGACCGCGCAATATGAGTGGTTCGCCCATTATCCGCTTGCTCTCAAGGGCGGGCTCGATCCCACGGTCGCGGATGCGATCGCGGCCGGCAAGCGCCCGGACAGCATGAAGGACGACGAGGCCGCGCTGTACGATCTGGCGACGGCGCTCTACCGCGACAAGAAAGTCTCCGATCCCGTCTACAAGGCGGCGTTGGAAAAGTTCGGCGAGCGCGGCATCATGGATATCATCGGCATCATCGGCTATTACGACCTCGTTTCGATGACCCTGATCACGATGCAGGCGGGTCCGCCGAATGACAGCGTGCCGCCGCTGCCGGTGCTGGCGAAGTAGGTGTTCGGAATGGCGCTGAGCATGATCCGGAAAAGTGGGTACCGGTTTTCCCTCGCGACAAACGCGAAGCGTTTGCGCGGAGATCATGCTCAAACAAGAAGATAGAGCGGGATGACGATTCGAAGAAAAGTCATCACGCTCTAGGCCGGCGGATGAGCCGCCGGTTCAGCCCGCCAGATCGTCGGGATCGCGGGCGCTCTCGAACCGGGCCATCGTCTGCTTCAATTCTTCGAGGGCGGCGTTGAGTTGATCCGGGCGCTCGGCGAATTCCCTGGCCAGCATCTCGCGGCGTTTCTCGATCGCGCGATCGGTGGACGACCCAAAGGTTGCGGCGGAAGCGATCTCCTTTGCGAGCCGGGTATATTCCAGCCAGACCAGATACAGCATCAATGGCGGCGTCCGCTGTTCGCCGAGCATCTGGCCGTAGCGCGCATCGGCGCCTTCCTTGGCCCACCATTGCTGCGCGAGCACCGCGACCTTTCTAAAAGTAGAAAGCGTTCCCGAAAATCTCTCCCTGTTGACCTCGACCAGGGTTGCGCAGTGATTGAGCCAGTTAAAGCCGGCGACGATGGCGATCGCGAGATCGGCCATCGCGGTGCCGGTGAATTCGATCACGATATCTTCGTGGGGAAGCCGCCGGAGATAGGTGTCGAGCATTTCGACCTGACGCGCGGGCTCGCCCAGAAGTTCGAACTCGCGCCTCGGGACCTCGATCAGATAGCGCATGGCCTCCAGCCTTGTGTGGTCCCAGATCGAGCGGATATCGCCTTCGGTATTGGCGGCGGTGCGCTTGCAGGCGGGATAGATCAGTCTGCCCTGATCGACGTCATCGAGATAGCGCGGAACGCGCTTATCCAGATCCTGCAGCAGCGATTGAGGGCCGAAGCTGGCTTTAGGCGCCGAATCCTTCTGATGTTGCCAGCCGAACCAGTCCATTCAGACCTCAGGGGGTCTCGATGCCTAGCCAATCTATAATGTAGGCCATTTTCCCGGAAAGGTCACATGGCGCCGCATGGACGGTGCGCAGATCGGTCAGCGGCGATAGCCGCCGGCGCGCGAATAGGCAGCACGGGTTTCCTGCGCCGGCCGGCTGGCGGCGTTGGTACGCGATTCGCTGGCATGCGGGGTGGCCGGCCTGAGTTCTTCCAGGAAAATCGGCAGCGAGAAGTAAAAGCCCTGCGCATAACGAATCTTGGTCGCGGCCTGCAGATAGGCCAGCTCCTCGAAGGTTTCGACACCTTCGGCAACCACGGTCATCCCCAATGCTTCGCTCAGCGATTCGATCGCCCGCAAAATGCCCTGGCTGCGGGGGCGCTTATGGATGTCGGTGATGAAGGAACGGTCGATCTTGATCTCATCGGCGGTGATGTCGGCCAGTGCCGACAGTGACGAATAGCCGATGCCGAAATCGTCGATCGAGATGCCAACGCCGAGCTTGCGGAAGATCGGCAGGATCTCGTCCTGGAAATGCGTCTTGGTGACGAAGGCATCTTCCGTCACCTCGATCATGAAGCGCTTCGGAAATCCGGTCGCTTCGATCGCCTGCGCGAACGGCCGCATGAATTCGGGATTGCCGGCCTGCTTGGCCGCAACGTTGATGCTGATCGTGGTGTCGTGGCCGAACGTCTCGTTGATCAGGTCGATCGATTTGACGATCTCCGCCAGCACCAGATGGGTCAGCTCGTCGATCAGGCCCAGCTCGACTGCAAGATTGATGAAGGTGCCGGGAGCCTGAATCACGCCCTCGTCGTCGCGCAGCCGCACCAGCGCCTCGATACCCCTAACGTCCTTGGTCCTGATGTCGACCTTGGGCTGGAAGGCGCAGCAAAAGCGTTTTTCCAGGATCGCCTGCCGCAGCGACTGCTCGACCTTCATCCGCGCCAGCGCCTCACGCTCCATGCTGGTATCGAAAAACGCAGCCGAGCCCTTGCCGCCGTTCTTGACGCGATACATCGCGATGTCGGCGTTCTGGCGTAGCGCGTCGTAGCTCTTGCCATGTTCGGGATAGAAGCTGACGCCGATCGAGGTGGAGGCGAAAATCTCCGACTGGTCGATGAAAAACGGCGCCTTCAGCCGCTGCAATATGAAATTGATATACTCCTCAACTTCGCTTTCGTTCTGGATCGGATTGAGCATCAGCAGGAATTCATCGCCGCTGATCCGCGACAGGATGTCGGATTCGCGCAGGTCGAGCCCGAGCCGCTTGGCCATTTCCACCAGCAAGGCATCGCCGATCGAGTGTCCGTAATAGTCGTTGATATGTTTGAAATTATCGACGTCGAGAAAAGCCAGCGCGAAATGCGCGCCCTCGCACTGCAGAACGTTGTTGACGCGATGTTCGATCACCCGCCGCGTCGGCAAGCCGGTGAGTTCGTCATAATAGGCGGAGCGAAACAGCTGGTCCTCGAACGCCTTCTGTTCACTGATATCGGCGGAACTCGAGAGCAGCAAATTGCGTTCGGCGATCCGGACCGGGCGGTGCGATGTGAGAAATACCTGTTTTACTGCAGTGCTGCCAAACGCCTCTTCCAAAACTGCGGCGCGGCCGGTGCGCATCAACTCAAGACAAGCTTCGCGGCGATCGCCCATTGGCGGAGTTGCCGGCACTGCCGGGGTCATCTGCAGCAGGGTCGCTGCGGCGTCGTTCACCAGCAGGAATTCGCCGCGCTCGTCCTGGACTGTCACGCCAGTCGGAAGCAGCCTGAGGATATCCCTCAGGATACGCAATTCGGAATCGCTGTTGCTTTCTTGACCGGCCCGCGTCGCGGCCGTTTGGAAGTCGTGTTTGGCGCGGCTATGCATAGCCGTGGAGCTTGGCAAAGTCTCTTGTAGTTTTGGTTAAGTGCAACCGAAAAACATCGTGACGGAATTGCGGTGAAACGTTTTCAACCGGCGTCACGCCAATCGTCATTAACAGAGTGTCAATTTCAGCTGCGGCCGCTTGCGGCGGATACCGGTTCGCGTGAAGAAAAGCGACGATGAGTTTTCGACCGCATGAGCGTTCAATCAATTCGCCGGTATCCGGCACTGCATGGCGCAGTGTACGCCGGTCTTGAGGAAACTGATCTCGGTCTTGCCGTCGAACGGCCGTAGTGCCGATTGCAGCAGCTTGGTGCCAAAGCCCTCTTCGCCGATTTTTTCGATCGCGGGCCCTTCGGTTTCGTCCCAGCTGATCTTGAGGCGGTCGTCCGACACGGTCCAGGACACCTGTAGCAGGCCGCGGGCCGAGGAGAACGCGCCGTATTTCCCGGCATTGGTCGCCAATTCATGGAAGATCAGCGCCAGGCTCACCGCCAGTTTCGCAGGGAGAAACAGCGGATCGCCATTCAGGTTGAACCGGACATGGCCATACGGCCCGAGTTCCGAGCGCAACAAATCCCTGATGTCGCAACCGCTGCCGTCGACCCGCGCGATCAGATCGTCGGTCGCCGACAGCGCGCGGATCCGGTGATCGATACTGTTCCAGGCTTGCGGTTGATCCTGCAAAACCAGATGCAGAACGGCGTGGATTGTCGACGTCTTGTTTTTCAGCCGGTGCTGCAGCTCGTCGACGACGAGTTTGCGGTACTCCTCCTCCCGGATCAGCCGCTTGGAGATTTCCCGCTGCTGCGCAACGATGGTCCGGTAGTGCTCGACCCCCCATATCGTGAGACAGCAGACCGCCCAGAAAATCAGCAGCAGCGCCAATCTGGCGGTATCGGCCACGCTGTCTCCGAAATTGACACCGACGCCAAGCGCGCCTCCGGCAATCCCTGTCGCAATCCCGACCCGGAAGCCGCCGAAGGCGGTGGCAAAGAACACGGCCGGAAAATAGGGTGTGAAGAACACATCGGGGCGGATCTGGGCCAGGCCCCATCGCGCCACGGTTGCCAAAACCAGACAGCAGACGGCAAAGCCGGTGCTGAACAGCGGTGAGGGCTGGGAGATTCCCTGCCAGCCGCGCCTGAATTCGTCGATCAATTTCGTCATCGGTTTTGTCACTTCACGTGATCAGCGAATCCAAAATAAGGCCGACAGCGTTTTTGAGCGAACTGGACGGGGTCGCACAGCAAGCAAGCTTGCGCAGTTTGCGAGACTTATGCGGTGGAAAACGCGTCAAAACAAAAACATAGAGCATCGGTTCTGATTCGAGCAGAACCCAAATCGGGGATTTCGAGGCGGCCGGAGGCGACAAACCGGTCCATGGGCACGAACAAGTTCGCTTGCCTTGTTCCCGTGGTGCGGGAATATTGGCCCAACAAAACGGACCAACGGGTGAACCGTATCGCTGGCGCGGTCGGTGTAGCGGTCTTTTCTGCTGCACTGGCAGGGATTTAAAAAAAGGAATAGTCAAATGGGACGGCTGGACGGCAAGGTCGCGGTGATCACAGGCGCGACGAGCGGCATCGGGTTGCACACCGCGGAGATGTTCGTCGCCGAAGGTGCGAAAATCGTCATCGCCGGACGACGCGCGCCCGAAGGCGAGGCGTTGGCGAAAAAGCTCGGCGCCAACTGTATCTTTCGCCAGACCGACGTCACGATCGAGGCGCAGATGAAGGCTTTGATCGCGCTATCGGTCGAGAAATTCGGTAAAATCGATTGCCTGTTCAACAACGCCGGTGGGCCTGCCCAGACCGGCGGCATCGAAGGTCTCGAAGTCGACCGCTTCGATGCCGCGATGGCAACGCTGGTGCGCAGCGTCATGCTCGGCATGAAACACGCCGCGCCCCATATGCGTAAGCAGGGTTCCGGCAGCATCATCAACAATGGCAGCATCGCAGGCCGGCTGGCCGGCTTTTCGTCGTCGATGGTCTATGGCGCGGCGAAGGCCGCCGTCATCCATCTCACGAAATGCACGGCGATGGAACTCGGCGAATCCAACATCCGGGTCAACTCGATCTCGCCGGGTGCAATCGCGACCGGCATTTTCGGCAAGGCGCTGGGTCTGTCGGTGGAGGCCGCTGAAAAGACACCGGCTGTGATGCGCGAGGTCTACAAATCGGCGCAGCCGATCCCGCGCGCGGGCCTCCCTGAGGATATCGCGCATGCCGCGGTGTTTCTCGCCAGCGACGAATCCTCCTTCATCAACGGCCACGATCTCGTGGTCGACGGCGCGATCACCGGCGGTCGCAACTGGACCCAACAGCAGCAAGGTTATGTCGCGCTACGCAAGGCGTTCGACCAGGGGGCCTAGAGTTTTATTCCCGTCATTCCGGGGCGATGCGAAGCATCGAGCTACGATGTGCAATCGCACATCGGAGAATCCCCAGATTCCGGGTGTGGTGCTGGCGCACCATCCGGGAATGACCGATTGAGACAAAGGGAGACGCAAATGTCAGCAACATTCCGGTTATCGCAGGGACCGACCGCGGCCCTTCTTCATGGCCATCGTCGCCGGTCTCGCCTGCGCGTTCCTGATCGGAAAGGCGCTTCCATCAACGATGGATGCGGTATCGGCGATCATCGAGCCGTTATGTGCTGATAGCGCCGGTTCGACGCAGGATGTTGTCGAGCCGATCGGGTCGTATGCGCTGCCGAACGTTCCAGGCAAGCGCGTCACGATCGTCCGCGTGTTTTACGGTCCGAGCGGATTTACCCGCGCGCACCGGCATGCCGGTTCCGTCACCGCCTACATCACCAAGGGTGAAATCCGCTCGCAGCTTGCCGGCGGTGCGGTCGAGACGTTCAAGGTCGGCCAGTCGTTCTTCGAGCCGCCCGGCGCGGTGCATCTGGTATCGGCCAATGCCAGCAACACCGAGCCCGCAGAGCTGATCGCGGTGTTCGTGGCGGACGAGGGCGCGCAGCTCACGACGTTCGTGGAGTAGTTGCGATTCCAATTCGTTATGCGCGGGCTTGACCCGCGCATCCATCTAAGAGGATTCTTTCTCCTGATGGATTGCCGGGTCAAGCCCGGCAATCACAGCTATTCCTCAAATCCGCTTGAGCACCACGCGCAATCCGTCGCGCGGCTTCGGGATCGGCCACATCTGCCAATCCGGTTTGTAGCCGGGCTCCAGCGAGACGCTGAGATTTTGCAGGAAATGCCGTGCGAAGCATTTTGCCTGCATTTGGGCGAAGTGCAGCCCGAGGCACATATGCGCGCCGCCGCCATACGGCACCCAGGCGAAGCGATGCCGGCCGCGTTGCGCCTCGTCGGTGAAGCGCATGGGATCGAATTTCTCGGGCTCGGGCCAGATATCGGGCATGTGGTGGGTGAACAGCGGATTGACGCCGATCATGGTGCCCGCCGGTATCGCATAGCCCTTGAAGCTGAAATCCCGGATCGCGCGACGCGGCATCGACGGCACCGGCGGCTTGAGCCGCAGCGCCTCCTTGAACGCCATTTCGGACAAATGCATCGCCTCGAGATTGTCGAAGGTCGTCGGTTGATCGGGCGCGATGCCTAGCGCGTTGACCTCATCGCGCAACTTGCCCTGCCATTCGGGATGGGCCGCGAGTTCGCCGATAAAGGATGTCAGCGACGAGGTGAGCGTGTCATGCGCCGCCATCATCAGGAAACTCATATGGTCGACGATATCTTGCGTCGAGAGCAGCGCGCCGTCTTCATGGGTGGCGCGGCATAGTTGCGAGAACAAGTCGTCGCCGCCCTTTTCGCGGCGGATCGGAATTTGCTCCGAGAAATACGCCACGATGCGCCTGCGGCCTCTGACGCCGCGCGCCATCGATGTGCCGGGCAACGGCTTGCGGATCACCGCCACTGACGCCGCCACCATGTCGACGAAAGCGCGCGTGATCTCGTCGACCTCGGGGCCGATTTCGGCGCCGAGAAACGAGGTTGCCGCAAGGTCGAGCGTGAGCTGCTTCATCGCGGGGTAGAACAATATCGGCCCCGGCTGCGCCTTCCATTGCGCAACTCGCGCGGCGATGCCGGTATCGAGCGCGGCAAGATAGGACTTCATCGGGCCGGATTTGAAGGCGACCGACAATGCGCGCCGGTGCAAACGATGCTCCTCGAAATCGAGCAGCATGAGCCCGCGTGGAAACAGCAGGCCGAGAATCCGGCCCCAGCCCAGCGTCGAGGAGAACTGCTTGGCCTGATCGAACAGCACCAGTTCGTTGGCGTCGGGTCCCAGCAACACCAGGCTGGTCTCGCCGAACAAATGGCTGCGATAGACGAGGCCATATTTGGCGGCATGGCGTTCGATATGGCCCTTGGGGTCGGCAAGCACCGAGAGCGTCTGGCCGATCAGCGGCCAGCCTTCGTCACCCGGAATATGTGTCAGTGAATTGCGCTTCGGCGGCGTGAAAGCGTAGACGGGGGAAGCCACATTCTGCATCGACATGGCAATTGCTCCGGTTCGGCCAAAGTCCAGACGGCATCAGTATGCGTCGGCTGCCCGGCATAACCAAGACTGGTAAACAACTCTTTGTTTCTCTGTCACAAAAGCCGAAGCTCTTGGGCCTGCATCCGGATCGTCCGAACTGCGTCACAAGTCCGCGAGGCCGTGCTATATAGCGTTTTCGAGCGAAGTGGCGCCCGGTTTGCGTGAAGAAAACGCGTCAAAAACAAAAAGATAGAGCCTCGGCTCTGATTTAATCAGAACCAGGCAGGGAGAGAGCAGAAATGTCGAGAACAGGACGGATGCTTGTCGTTGCGCTGGCCGCAGCCGGCGGGATTGTCATCGGACAGACCGCGGCGCTTGCGCAGACCAAGCCGGCGGTCACGAGCCTGGGTCCGGATTTCCCCAAGACCGCGCTCTTCATCGGCAACAGCTTCTTCTATTACAACAACGGCATGGGCGGCCATGTGAGCCTGCTGGAAAAAACGGCCGATCCCGACCATAAGCAGGATTATCGCAACACGGCGGTGACGATCGGCGGCTCCGGCTTCGATTGGCACGATGTCGAAAGCTATTTCCGGCCCAATGCGATCGGCAATTACTCTTTCGACGAGAGCAACAACGTCGTCTTCAACAAACCCGACAAATTGTTCGACGTCGCGATCATGATGGATTGCAGCCAGTGCCCGATCCATCCCAAGCTGAAATCGGTCTTCACCGAATACGCCAGGAAGGACAGCGACATCGTCCGTGCCCACGGCACAAGGCCGGTGTTCTTCATGTCCTGGGCCTATGCCGACAAGCCCGAGATGACCGCCCAACTGGCCGAAGCCTATACGGTCGCGGGGAATGAAAACAAAGCGCTGGTGATTCCGGCAGGCCTTGCGTTCGCACGCGCAGTGTCCAAGCAGCCCGAGCTCAATCTCTACGCACCCGACAAGCGCCATCCAAGTCTCGCGGGAACCTATCTGGCGTCCTGCGTGGTCTTCGCGGCGTTGACCGGGCACTCGCCGGTCGGAAATAGCTACCTCGCCGCTATCGACGCGCCGACGGCCAAATTCCTACAAACGGTCGCATGGGAAACCGTGCAGGAATATTACGGGAAATAGACTTGGCGAATAATCGGCGCGATCTCGTGCAGCATTGGAAGCTCATATGCAAGCGAAGCGAATCCATCTTTCCGCGTAGAACAGCGAAGAATGGATTGCATTCCGACCTGCGCTCGCTGAGCTACGGCGGACAAGATCGCCGCGGAGTTTATCATCGGGCCGCATTCGTCGGACCCGTTGGCTCCTCGCAATGACGGCTCGTAGAGTACGTAAAGCGCAGCAGTCACGCCTTCCGCTTCGCGGCTTCCTTCTGCAGGTCCGGTGCGTTGATGGTCGGGATCGCGACGCGGCCGGGGCCGGTGAGCGGAAGCGCTGCGGCGGCTTTTTCGTTCTCCATGATCTTGGCCATCACGGCTTGTCCTGCACGCTCGAACACCGCGCGGTTCTCGACCAGGAATTTTTGCGACTGGCGCAGGCCTTTGACGTAACCGTTGATTTCCGGGATCACATAGCGCGCCACCATGTCCCAGCTGCGGCGGGTGTTTTCCGGATTGGCCCAATCGTGCACGAAGCCGACGATGGTGCCGACGCCACCCGAGACCTCGATCAGGCTCTTGATGGTTTTGACCAGATCATCCGGCGTGCCGATGGTGGAAGCGGCATTCTCGCCGCCCGCGGTTTTTTCCACGGCGTCCTCGGGCGAGGTGAACGGCTGCAAGCCCGGCCGCTGCAGCGTGCCGACGTTATATTCGTTGTGCCAGCGCATCAGCCCGGCGCCGGCCTCGCGCTGCGCCTGTTCGCGCGTCTCGGCGATGTGCCAGCTCAACAGCACCCGCCAGTCGGCCCGGCTCACGGTGGTGCCGGCCTTTTTCGCGGCATCCTCGGCAAAGCCCCATTGCGTCGGCAGCGCCATCAGGCCTTGCGTCGACATCGAGCCGAGCGAAATGATGCCGATACCGTATTTGCCCGCCAGCGTCATGCCGGACGGCGAAATCTGCGATGCCACCACGAACGGCATCTCTTCCTGCAGCGGCAGGAGCTGCAGCGCGGCGTCGTTCATCGTGAACCAGTCGCTCTTGGCGGTGACGCGCTCGCCTTTGAACAAGCGGCGGATGATCGCGATCGCTTCGTCCTGGCGGTCGCGCTGTGTCATCGGATCGATGCCGAGCGTATGCGCATCCGACGCCAGCGCGCCCGGGCCGGAGCCGAAGATCGCGCGGCCGCCCGTCATGTGGTCGAGCTGCACCATGCGCTGCGCGACGTTGAAGGGATGGTGATAGGGCAACGAGATCACGCCGGTGCCGAGCTTGATGCGTTTGGTGCGCTCGCCGGCGGCGGCCAAGAACATTTCCGGCGAGGCGATCATCTCCCAGCCCGAAGAATGGTGCTCGCCGCACCAGAATTCGTCGAAGCCGAGCGCGTCGATCTGCTCGACGAAATCAAGGTCGCGGCGGAATTGCAGCATCGGATGCTCGCCGATGGGATGGTGCGGGGCGAGAAAGGCTCCGAATTTCAGGCGTGCCATGGGGGTTTCTCTCCGGATTTATTGCTCTTGAGAAGGTTCGGCCCAAACTACGGGGTGGGGAAGGGCAAGGCAATCCTCGAAGCCCGCCGCCAATGCATGGTTGTCGCGCAGAGTTGCGTGACATACCGTCGCCCGGAATTATCGGCGTTCATCCCTTAGCAACGTCCATACTCCATCGGCTGAAACTTGCGATGAAACTGGCAAAACCCCGCATCGATATCGGCTTTGCGACCAACGACGCACCCGCTGCACTTGCGTTCTGGCAAAACCAGATCGGCGTGCCGTTCGACCACACCCAGCCGATCCGCCGCGGCCTCAAGCAGCATCGTCATGACCTCTGCGGCTCTGTTTTGAAAATCAATCAGGTCTATGAGACGCTGCCCGATAATCCGCCATCGGGCTATCGCGAACTGCTGATTGCCCGAGAGGGCATCGCGACGCCGCAGCCGCTGATCGATCCGGACGGCAACCGGGTCTCGCTGGTGCGAAAAGGAATGTTCGGGATCTGTCGCATCGGTATCCGTCTCGGCGTGCGCGACGTCGAGGCACATCGCCGGTTTTATATGGAAGCGCTTGGATTGCCGCAGGGTGAATCCGATGGTGAAGGGGCGATGACTTTTCTGGCCGGCGACACGGTGCTGATTGTCGAGCCCGCGCTTGACGCGCCGCACGATGCATCCATGGAAGGCAAAGGCTGGCGTTACATCACGTTTCAGGTGTTCGCGGTCGATCGCGAGCATGCTCATGTGCTGGCCTATGGCGGCCGCGAAGCGCGCGCGCCGGTGACACTGGGAACGACGGCGCGGATCTCGATGGTACGCGATCCCGACGGTAACTGGATCGAACTGTCGCAGCGTGCTTCGCTCACGGGCTCGTTGGAGCCAGTGACGTCTTAGGATGCGGCCCCGGCATCCTCACCGCGAAGTCACAGGATCGGCGAGGTCGGCATTAGTTGCAGCGTCAGCGCTGTTCGCGTTTTCGATCATCGTCTGCGCCGCATTCCTGACGTGGATGCGGCGCGCGATAGGCGGCGAATGACAAATTAACGTCAGCTGCAAAAAATTCTGTTGTGGGGAATGACAGTGCACGGTCTTTTTATTTTGCAGTGCAGCAACTATCTGTTTGGAGTGACGTTGTAAGACACGATCACCCCAGGAGAGCTGCAATTGTCCCTCGCCAAGAATGTCGAATTCCTGCGCCATCTACCGAAGCTGAACGGCTTCAATGGTTTGGGAATCTATGGACGTGGCTTTTCGCCAGTTCCCCACGGTCCGCTCGTTGAAGTCACAGGATTCGGCTCGAATCCCGGCGCGTTGAAGATGTTCGCGTTCGTACCTGAACACCTTCAGCGCGCGCCGGCGCTTGTCGTCGTTCTGCATGGCTGCGGACAGACCGCTTCCGGCTACGATTTCGGCACCGGCTGGTCGACATTGGCGAAGCGTTACGGCTTTGCGTTGCTGATGCCCGAGCAGCAGGCATCGAACAACGCCAATACCTGTTTCAACTGGTTCAATCCGGAAGATACCCGCCGCGGCCGCGGCGAAGCCTGTTCGATCCGGCAGATGATTGCGCAGATGGTGAACGATCACAAAATCGATTCCCAGCGCATCTTTGTGACCGGGCTTTCCGCCGGAGGCGCCATGACGTCGGTCATGCTCGCGACCTATCCGGACGTTTTTGCGGCGGGCGCCGTGATCGCAGGTTTGCCGTTCGGCGTCGCCAGCAATGTGCGGGAAGCGCTGAACGGCATGATGCAGTCGTCATCCCGTCCGGCCAGTGAACTGGGCGATCTGGTGCGCAAGGCGACGCGTAATCTCTATAAAGGGTCCTGGCCGAAAGTTTCGGTGTGGCATGGCAGTGCCGATCGCACCGTCAATCCGGCCAATGCCAATGAGATTGTCAAACAGTGGCTCGATGTTCACCAGCTGCCGATCACCCCGATGTCGGCAGGTGAGGTCGACGGCTATCCGCGCGAAGTGTGGTGGAACGCCGATGGCGAGACCGTCGTCGAGTCCTATACCATTACCGACATGGCCCACGGCACGCCGCTCGGAATATCCGGCAGTGACGAGCACTATGGCGCGGAAGGGGCGTTCATGATCGAAGCCGGAATTTCGTCGTCCTATCACATCGCGAATTTCTTCGGCCTCACCGAACGTGTCAGTCAGCCGAATGAAATCGCCGTGCCGGCTGTTGGCAGTGCTGCGAAACCGGTTGCAACGGCGGCGCCAAGACCGGAACCAAGACCGGAACCAAGGCCGGCGGCAAAGAAAATTCCGGAGGCGGTGATGACACCGGCCACCTTGCCCGATCTCGCGGCCACGCTCTGGCCGCGGGCGAGGCCCGTTCATCAGGCCAAGCCGGCGCACGCGCAGCCACGTCGCGGCATCGATGTCGGCGCCGTGATCACCCGCGCGCTGACGGCTGCGGGTCTGATGAAATAGGCGGCATCACAACATGCGGGTCGTTACATCTCGCCGGTGAGGAACGGATTGGTCATCCGCTCCTGGCCGATGCTGGAACCGGCGCCGTGGCCGCAGATGAAGCCGACATCGTCGCCGAGCGGCAGCAGCTTTTCCTTGATCGAATTGATCAGCGTGGCGTGATCGCCGCCCGGCAAATCGGTGCGCCCGACCGAGCCGTTGAACAGGACGTCGCCGACATGGGCGAAGCGCAATTCCTTGTTGAAGAACACAACGCTGCCCGGCGAATGGCCGGGGCAATGCAGGATGTCGAAGGTCAAATCGCCGATCGAGACCTGGTCGCCTTCGTCGAGCCAGCGGTCGGGTCCGAAATTGCGTACGTCAGTGATGCCGAACCGCGCGCCGCTCGAGACGACATTGTCGAGCAGATATTTATCGGCGATGTGCGGGCCCTCGATCTTGACCTGCAGTGCGTCGCGCAGTTCGGCGGCGCCGCCGACATGGTCGATATGGCCATGCGTCAGCCAGATCTTTTCGACGGTGACGCCGGTCTGCTTGATCGCGGCCTGAATCTTGGGCACGTCGCCACCGGGATCGATCACCACCGCTTTCTTGGTGGGCTCGTGCCAGATGATGGTGCAATTCTGCTCGAACAGCGTCACCGGAACGATAATCGCGCCGGCCTTCGCCTGGGTCTCGGTCTTGTCATCCATGGGGGCACCATATTCTTCCGGGAAACCTCGTCAACACAGGTTTGTCCTCACGTGTGACCGGCGTGTGATCCCGATGGGTTCGTGATAAGCTCTTCAATACTCGCATATTTAGTGCGCGAGGCCCGACATTGCACCCATCGATCGCTGTCGGGACGTCACTCTTCAGCGGGTTCCGCTTGCCATGAGCCAGGCCTCAAAATCGCCGCTGGGCGGACCGCGTACCACCGCTCGCGCTTTCTTTGTCAGCGATCGCCTCAACACGTCAGGTCTTGAGCGCGGCGATGTGCTGGCTACTACGCCGCTTGCGTTTCGCGTCAACGAAAATGGCGTCGCCATCCTCTTTCGCTACGGCGTCGTGGTGCTGATCGGCCTGAATGCGCTGGAAGAGGAAGAGTTCCTTCGCGGCCTGCAATCGCGCATGACCGGCGTATTCGCGCGGCGTGACGAAGAGATCGCAACGATCGAACTTGCATCGGAACGGGAGGACCAGATTCCGCCGGGAGGCCCGATCTGCTTGCAAAGCCTCTCGCCGGAGCGGTTGATACTGATCGGCGAGGCGCTGGCAAAAAGCGTCGTGCTGGCAAGGCACGAGCGTGAGGTCGCCAGCGTATTCGACACCACCGAGCCGTTCGCGCGCGAGTTGGCGCAGAGCGGGCGAATGCGTGGCGGCCGGGCTGCAATCCTCAAGCACATCGGCAACGCCCTTTCGGTGCGGCACCGGGTGACGGGGCCTGTCGAAGTTTCCGAGAAGCCCGACATTCTCTGGGACAAGCCGCATCTCGAGCGGCTGTATGCGCGGCTCGCAGACGAATATGAGCTCAAGGAGCGGGCCGAATCGCTCAATCGCAAGCTCGGCGTCATTGCCGAGACCGCACAGGTGTTGACCGATATCATCGATACAAGACGCTCGCTGCGGCTCGAACTTATCATCGTGTTCCTGATCCTGTTCGAGGTGATCATCACTCTGTATCAGCTCGCCCGGCACGGTTGAGAGAGGCGCCCGGATTTTGGGCCGAGCCACCACGTCCGCCATACCGCCGTCCCAAGATTGGTCTGAACCGGCGGGCGGTTCTGGCGTTGCCCCGCGCAACCGTGTTTAAGGGCGATTTCCAGGATGGATCAGAGCGACAAGGATTGGTGGCGGCACGGCATCTTCTATCAGGTCTACCCTCGCTCCTTTCAGGATACCGATGGAGATGGTGTCGGCGATATCAGGGGGATCATCGAACGCCTGCCGTATTTGAAGTCGCTCGGCATTGATGCGGTCTGGCTATCGCCGATCTTCCCCTCGCCGATGGCCGATTTCGGTTATGACATTTCGGATTACACCGGCATCGACCCGCTCTTCGGCACTATGGATGATTTCGATGCGCTGGTGAGCGCGGCGCATGAAAGCGGTCTCAAGATCATCCTCGACCTCGTGCCGAACCACACTTCCGATCAGCATCCGTGGTTCATCGAAAGCCGCGGTTCCCGCGACGGCCCAAAGCGCGACTGGTACATCTGGCGCGATGGAAAATCGGAAGGCGAGCCACCAAACAACTGGCTGTCGGAATTCGGCGGTAGTGCCTGGGCCTATGACGATGCGACCGGGCAGTATTACTACCACGCATTCCTGGCCCAGCAGCCGGATTTGAACTGGCGCAATCCCGCGGTACGCGAGGCTATTTACGAGGTGATGCGGTTCTGGCTGCGTAGGGGTGTCGACGGTTTTCGTGTCGATGTGATCTGGCATCTGATCAAGGACGTTGAATTTCGCGACAATCCGCCAAATCCGCATTACCTCGAGGGCCGGCCGCCGCACGAAAAAATTCTGACGCAGTATTCGACCGATCAGCCCGAGGTGCACGAGGTCATCGCCGAAATGCGGCGCGTAATCGACGAATTCGACGATCGCGTACTGATCGGCGAAATCTATCTGCCGCTCCACCGTCTCGTCGTCTATTACGGCAACGACCTGGCTGGTGCGCAGATGCCATTCAACTTCGCCCTGCTCTCAACGCTGTGGAGCGCACGCTCGATCGAGAAGATCATTGCCGACTACGAAAGCGCCTTGCCCGCGGGGGCATGGCCGAACTGGGTGCTTGGCAATCACGATCGCCCAAGGGTCGCAAGCCGTGTCGGAAAGGAGCAGGCGCGCGTGGCGGCGATGCTGCTACTGACCCTGCGAGGGACGCCGACGCTCTACTACGGCGATGAGATCGGCATGCATCAGGTCGCGATAGCCCCTGATCAGGTGCGCGATCCCTTTGAGAAGAACGTGCCGGGGATTGGCGTCGGTCGCGATGGTTGCCGCACCCCGATGCAGTGGAACGCGACTGCTAATGCCGGGTTTTCGACGACCAGGCCGTGGCTGCCGCTGGCGGACGATTACACCCACGAAAACGTCGTCAACCTTGATGCGGATGCTGGCTCTGTCCTTAGCCTGTACAAGGCGCTGATCGCGCTTCGAAAGAAGTGGCCGCAACTGGTAACCGGCGCTTACCAGCCGGTCGCAGCGCAAGGCGACATCCTGCTCTATCGCCGCGAAGGTCAGGACAGTGTGATCGTCGTCGCGCTGAACCTCGGCCCTGAGCCCGCTTCCATCGCTTCAGATTCGATCGGGTTCGGTCGCCAAATCCTGTTGTCGACCTTCCTCGATCGGCAGGGCGAGGAAATCCATGGCGCGCTCGATCTGCGCGGCAATGAGGGCGTCATTCTCGGTGGGCCTGCTCAAGCAGGGTGACTGGTTTTCCCCGTCGCATCGGTATCGATGTCACTGCGCTTGAGCAGATAATCGAGTCCTCCCACGCGGTACCAGCGGTAGCCATAGCCTTCCAGCAACAGCGTGTGCTTGCCGCGCTTGTCGGCGTGGCTGTGATCTTCCGTCAGCAAATTGACCAGAAGCTTGCCCGCCTCGCCCGGAAGCCCGACCGCAAAGGCTATCTCGCGCGGCTTCTCGTCGAGATTATGTACGAACAGCACCGAGTTGTTGCGCCAGTCGTAGCGGACGACGAGCACGGCGGGATCACGCACCGTGATGACCTTGAAGTCGCCCCAGCCGATTTCCGGCACCTCCTTGCGCATCCGGATGATGCGCTCGGTCCAGTTCAGCATCGAATTTGGATCGCGCCGCTGTTTTGCGGCGTTTACGTGTTCGTAGCCGTAGGGGCCCTTGTCGATGACGGGCGAACATGGCCGGTCACCTTCGGTAAAGCCCGCATGCGGTTCGGTCGACCATTGCATCGGTGTGCGCGCGCAATTGCGTTCCGGCAGATCGAGATTGTCGCCCATGCCGAGTTCGTCGCCGTAACGGATCACGGGCGTTCCCGGCAATGTGCACAACAGGCTGTAAGCAAGCTCCAGCCGCCGGCGATCTCCGCCGAGCATGGGAGCCAGGCGGCGGCGGATGCCGCGCTCGTAGAGCTGCATGCCTTTGTCGGGACCGAATGCCTTGAACACGGCGTCGCGCTGGGTTTTGGTCAGGCGGCCGAGATCGAGTTCGTCGTGGTTGCGCAGGAACAGGCCCCATTGCGCGGTGGCCGGGCGCGGTTTGGTCGCGGCCAGCGATTTGGCAAGCGGCTTTAAATCGGCGGACGCCAACGCGTAGAACAAATGCTGGTTGACGTGGAAATTGAACATCATGTGCATGCGGTCGCCGTCACGGCCGAAATATTCCATGTCGGTTTCCGGCAGCACGTTCGCCTCGGCAAGGATGATGGCGTCGCCCTTTCGCCACTGCAAGAATTCCCGGAACGAACGCAGCATGTCATATTGTTCGACAGGCTTGCGGACCTTCGGCCCTTTGGTCGCGATGATGAACGGCACCGCGTCCATGCGGAAGCCGGAGACGCCGAGTTGAATCCAGAACCCCATGATCTTGAGGATTTCCGCCTGCACGTGCGGGTTGGAGGTGTTGAGGTCAGGCTGAAAATCGTAGAAGCGGTGAAAATACCAGGCGCCGGCCTCCTTATCGCGCGTCCATGTCGATTTCTGCACGCCGGGAAACACCATGCCGGTATTGGCGTTTGCGGGCCGCTTGTCGGACCAGACATACCAGTCGCGATGAGGCGAGTCCTTTGAGCTTCGCGCGTCCTTGAACCACGCATGCTGGTCGGAGGTGTGATTGACGACGAGGTCGATGATCACGCGAATGCCGCGCTGCCGGCAGCCATGGGTGAATTCGACGAAGTCGCCCAGCGTGCCGTAACGCGGATCCACTCCATAATAATCGGAGATGTCGTAGCCGTCGTCCCTGCCGGGCGATGGCTGGAACGGCATCAGCCATATCGTGGTGATGCCGAGTCCATGCAGATAATCCAGCCGCCGCAGCAGACCCTTGAAATCGCCGATGCCGTCGCCATTGGCGTCCATATAGGTGCCGACGGAAAGGCAATAGATCACGCCGTTCTTGTACCAGAGGTCGTCGATCATGCGGGGCAGCCCTCATCGTCCGCCTCGCAATCCGTCAGCGGCCCAGTGATAAGCGACGAGGATGCGGCGGGTTCCCGTCCCCCACTTTCGAAAAGCCGGCCCGGACCGCGTATGGAATGTAGGCGAGCTTTTTCGGATCACGCTCGATGGGCGGCGGCGCCAAAATCGGATACGCTTGTCGGATGGAATCGCCCGCACGCCAGATCACCCTCATGCCCGCGCCGGACCGCCGCCAGTCGGAGACGGCGCTGGCGATTGCGCGCGGTACCGCGCGGATGCTGCGGACGCTCGGTTTTTCCTGCATCAGCGAGTTGCCGCTTCCTTCGGGGCGGCGCGCCGATCTGGTGGCGCTGAACGAGCGCGGTGAGATCTGGATCGTCGAGATCAAATCATCGGTGGAGGATCTGCGTGCCGACCAGAAGTGGCAGGATTACCGGATGCATTGCGACCGGCTGTTCTTTGCCTTCACGCAGGATTTGCCGTGCGAGATTTTCCCTGAGGATACCGGCCTGATCATCGCCGACGCCTATGGCGCGCATCTGCATTGCGAGGCGCCGGAACATCGTCTGCCGGCGCCGACCCGCAAGCTGATGACCGTGCGGTTCGCGATGGCCGCCGCTCAACGGATCAATCGGCTGGTCGATCCGCAGGGGCACGCTGAGTTTTAAGACAGTGGGAAGGCAACCCTCATCCTGAGGAGCAGGCGCAGCCTGCGTCTCGAAGGATGCGGCCGAGCTGTTTCAGGCCTCATGGTTCGCGACAGCGCTTCGCGCTTCCTCACCATGAGGAGCAAGATTCAGCGCGGCGCGCGTTTCGCCAGAATGCGCTGCAGGGTGCGGCGGTGCATGTTCAGCCGCCGTGCTGTTTCCGAGACGTTGCGGTTGCACATCTCGTAGATGCGCTGGATGTGTTCCCAGCGCACGCGATCCGCCGACATTGGATTTGCCGGCAGTTCGGATTTCTCCGTGCCGCTGGCGAGCAACGCCGCGACGACGTCGTCGGCGTCCGCTGGTTTCGAGAGATAATCCACCGCGCCCATCTTCACGGCCGTCACGGCGGTGGCGATGTTGCCATAGCCGGTCAGCACGATCGCGCGCGCTTCGGGGCGCTTGCGCTTCAGCGCCGACACCACGTCGAGCCCGTTGCCGTCGCCGAGCCGCAAATCCACCACGGCAAATGCCGGCGCGGCGCGGCCGATCTGCGCGAGACCGTCGGACACGGTGTCGCATGAGGTGACCGCGAAGCCGCGGGTTTCCATCGCGCGCGACAGGCGTTCCAGAAACGGCTTGTCGTCCTCGACGATAAGAAGCGAGCGGTCGGTGAGATCGTTCAGTTCGGCGATGGCGTTCAAGGTCGGATATCCTTGTGTCGGGTAATCAGCATATGGCGCGGCAAGATGGCGCTGCCAAGGCCACCTAAAGTCGACCACCTGCCATCCATAATGCCAGGCACCCAATATGAACGCTTCTAAGAGGCTGCGTCGGCGACACTTGCGTCGGCCTCGAACCGTTCGCGCGGCCAGACGATTTGCACCACAGCACCGTGATCGGGAAAGATCCGGTTGGTAAACGAGACCTTTGCGCCGGTACGCTCGAGCAGCGTACGGGCGATGAAGATGCCAAGTCCGAGGCCGCTTCGCCCGGTTTGGGCCTCATCTGCGCCGCGCCGACGCGACAAATAGGGTTCGCCGATGCGTTTGAGCATGTCGGGGGCGATGCCCGGGCCATCGTCCGAGATGACCATCTCGACGGTATCCGAGTTCCACCACGCGTTCACCTCGACGGTTGACCGGGCGAAATCGACGGCATTTTCCAGGATGTTGCCGACGCCATAGAGGATCGCCGGGTTGCGGGCGCCGACCGGCTCGCGGGTGGCTGCGACAGCAAGCCGCACCTTGATGGCGACACCGAAATCGCGATGCGGCGCCACGGATTCCTCGATCAGCGTCGACAGCGGCATGCGGTCGAACGGCGCGCCTGAGGAAGAAAGCTGGGTGATCTTGGCCAGGATGTCGCGGCAGCGCTGTGCCTGTTCGCGCAGGGTCTTGAGCTCGGACGTCAGATGGCCATTGTCCTGCACCGTCTTTTCGAGCTCGCGCGCAATCAGAAAGATCGTCGACAGCGGCGTGCCGAGTTCATGCGCGGCGGCGGCGGCGAGGCCGTCGATCTGGGTGAGATGCTGTTCTCGCGTGAGCACCAATTCGGTCGCGGCCAGCGCGTCCGAAAGTTTGCGGGACTCCTCGGTGACCTGGAACGCGTAAAGACTGGTGACGCCGATCGCGAGCAGGATCGAGAGCCAGACGCCGAAAAGATAGATCGGCGGCAGCACCAGCGGGTCATCGCTGTCCCATGGCAACGGCAGATGGAAGAATACCAGCGCCGAGGCGCAGGCGACCGCGAGAACGCCGAGTGCGATCGTCAGCCGGATCGGCAGTGCGGTGGCTGAGATCAAAACCGGGGCGAGGAACAGGAATGAAAACGGGTTCTGCAGCCCGCCGGTGAAGAACAAGAGTGCGCCAAGTTCGACGATGTTGAGCGCTAGCAGCACCGCTGCGTAGATCGGTTCCAGCCGCTGCATCGGATTGAACCTGATCTGCAGCGCGAGATTGGTCACCGCCGAGAGGCCGACAATGGCAACGCAGGGCATGACGGGAACGTCGAATTCGAGCCCTTGCGCCACGATGAAGATCGCGGCGAGCTGGCCGAGCGCGGCCAGCCAGCGCAGCCGCAGGATCGTATCCAGACGGACATAGCGGCGCGAATGGCGGAAATCGGAAGCTGCAACGTCGGTCATGCCGTGAGTTTAGCCGCGAGGAGGCGCGATCACAAACTTGCGCTTTCTCCCCCGTGGAGGGCCATCCACGTCCTTCTTGCACTTGCCGCCACGATGCCCCAATGAACGGCTCGCATGACGTTCAACGAACCGGCCACGCTGGGGCAATCGCCCGCGGCGGATCCTCCAGGACCCGCCGCGATCGAGGTCGCGCACCTCATCAAAACCTACAAAACCACCCGCGCGGTGGATGACGTCTCGTTCCGCATCGCGCGCGGCAGCATCACCGGCCTGTTGGGCGGCAACGGCGCCGGCAAGACCACGACCATCGCCATGATCATGGGGCTGGTGTTGCCGACGTCGGGCCGCATCCAGGTGTTGGGGCATCCGATGCCGGAGCACAGTGCCGATGTACTCGGCCGGATGAATTTTGAAAGTCCCTATGTCGACATGCCGATGCGGCTCACGGTGCGGCAGAACCTGACCATTTTCGGCCGCCTCTATGCGGTTGAAAATCTGCGCCAACGCATCGAGCAGCTCGCCGCCGATCTCGATCTCGGCGATTTCCTCGACCGCGCCAATGGCAAGCTCTCGGCCGGGCAGAAGACCCGCGTGGCGCTGGCGAAGGCGTTGATCAACCAGCCTGAGCTGTTGCTGCTCGACGAGCCGACGGCATCGCTCGATCCCGATACCGCCGATTGGGTGCGGCAGCATTTGCAGGACTACCGCAAGAGCCATGACGCCACCATCCTGCTGGCCTCGCACAACATGCTGGAAGTGGAGCGGCTGTGCGACCGCGTCATCATCATGAAGCGCGGCCGGATCGAGGACGACGACAGTCCCGACCAGATCTTGGTGCGCTACAACCGCGCCACCCTGGAGGAAGTGTTTCTCGATGTCGCGCGCGGCCGGCTGCGGGAGGGCGCGCCGTGAGCGAGATCGTCGCCAACAGGGGGATTTCGCCGCAGCGCATCAACGCGATGGTGCTGCGCTATTGGTATCTCCTGATGTCATCCTGGCCGCGGCTCCTTGAACTGATCTACTGGCCGGCGCTGCAGATCATCACTTGGGGGTTCCTGCAGAATTACATCTCGCAGACGTCAGGGTTTTTCGCGCACGCCGGCGGCTCGCTGATCGGCGCCGTTATCCTGTGGGACATCCTGTTCCGCGGCCAGCTCGGCTTTTCGATCTCGTTTCTTGAAGAAATGTGGGCGCGCAATCTCGGCAACCTGATGATGAGCCCGCTCAAGCCGATCGAGTTCCTGATCTCGCTGATGGTGATGAGCCTGATCCGGCTCGCGATCGGCGTGATCCCGATGACGCTGCTGGCGCTGTTCTTCTTCAATTTCAACTTCTTCGCCATCGGCCTGCCGCTGATAGCCTTCTTCTGCAATCTGATCTTCACCTCCTGGTCGATCGGGATTTTCGTCTCCGGCCTGGTGCTGCGCAACGGGCTGGGCGCCGAGAGCATCGTCTGGACGCTGATGTTCGGCGTGATGCCGCTCGCCTGCATCTATTATCCGGTGAGCGTGCTGCCGAACTGGCTGCAATATCTCGCCTGGACGCTGCCGCCGACCTATGTGTTCGAGGGGATGCGGTCGCTGTTGATCGACCATGTATTTCGGGCCGACCTGATGGTTCACGCCCTCGCCATCAACGCCGTGTTGTTCGTTGCCTCATTTGCGATCTTCCTAGCCCTTTTACGCAGCGCCAAACGCCACGGATCCCTGCTCGGGGGTGGCGAATAAGTCACTATTCCCGTGAATTCTCAAGGTTTTCGGGCTTTTAGCCCGGTAGATCTACCGACAGCGCATTGACGCATTATTACGCATTCGGCACTATGCTGCGGCGCAAAACAGAGGTCAGAAATCAATGCCGATTGGGGAGTTTGGCGGCGCACCGCCACTAGTGGCCGAAGGCAGTCCGGCGCTCACGACGCCGATGTACTGGATGTACGAAATGGCCCACGCGTCGCTCAATCCGGCCCGCGCCGTGACCGATGCGACAAAAATCCTGTTTCAGAATCCGCTCAATCCGTGGTCGCACACCCAATTCGGCAAATCGATCGCCGCGGCCTGCGAATTGTTCGAACGGACCACGCGCCGCTACGGCAAGCCGGAATGGGGCCTCGACACCACCGAAGTGAATGGCGTTCGCACGCCGGTCGAGGTTCATTCGATCTGGGAAAAGCCGTTCTGCCGTTTGCTGTATTTCGATCGCAAGCTGACGCGGCCGTTGCGCAGCCCGCAGCCGCGCGTGCTGATCGTGGCGCCAATGTCCGGCCATTACGCGACGCTGCTGCGTGGCACGGTCGAAGCGTTCCTGCCGACCCATGAAGTCTACATCACCGACTGGTCCGATGCGCGGATGGTGCCGCTCTCGGAAGGCCGCTTCGATCTCGAAGATTACGTCGACTATGTCATCGAGATGCTGCACGTGCTCGGCGGTAACATGCATATCATCGCGGTGTGCCAGCCCTCGGTGCCGGTGGTGGCCGCGGTTTCCGTCATGGAAGCCAATCGCGATCCCTTCGTGCCGCTGTCGATGACGTTGATGGGCGGCCCGATCGATACCCGCCGCAATCCGACTGCGGTGAACAATCTCGCCGCCGAACGCGGTATCGAATGGTTCCGCAACAACGTCATCACCAAGGTGCCGTTCCCGCATCCCGGCGTGATGCGCGACGTCTACCCGGGTTTCCTGCAGCTTTCGGGCTTCATCACCATGAATCTCGACCGCCATACGGATGCCCACAAGGCGCTGTTCAGCAATCTGGTGAAGGGCGACGGCGATCTGGTCGATAAGCACCGCGAATTCTACGACGAATATCTCGCTGTGATGGATCTGACGGCCGAGTATTACCTGCAGACCGTCGACGTCGTGTTCGTCAAGCACGCGCTGCCGAAGGGCGAGATGACCCATCGCGGCGAGCCGGTCGATCCCTCGAAGATCCGCCGCGTGGCGCTGATGACGGTCGAAGGTGAGAAGGACGATATCTCCGGCCTCGGCCAAACCGAAGCGACCCATGCGCTATGCACCTCGATTCCCGATCATCGCCGCGTGCATTACGTGCAAAAGGGCGTCGGACATTACGGCGTGTTCAACGGTTCGCGTTTCCGATCGGAAATCGTGCCGCGCATCTCCGATTTCATGATGTCGGCAGCGACGACGAAGCTTTCACTGGTCGCAGCAGCGGAATAGCGCCGAATTCGATGCCGAA
>CAVYPL010000014.1:0-187895 GCA_963770355.1 uncultured Alphaproteobacteria bacterium
TAAGTGCCAAGCCGGTCATCACCCGTCCGAAAAGCTGGCAGCATTGCTGGCCTTCGATGGCGCCTATCGCCACCGACGCATTGCGGACGCGCCGTTCAGCGCTTCTGGTACGGGTGGAAGATGTGGTCCTTCGCCTTTACTTCCACGTGACACGCGTGTCCGCAGTCTGAGGGGCTGGGATCGGCCGTGAACTGGTCGGATGCGGCTTCGTAGTTGAAGAGCGCGTATCCCCATCCACCGCTTTTCGGAAATCTCTTGCTGTCCTTTTCGATGACGAAAGCCTGCGTGAAGACGTCCGGCACATCCACGACGAAGGGAGCTTCCGTGCTCTTCTTCGGCTTCCACTGAAGCTTCACGATCTTGGAGCCATCCGGGAAAAGCTGGCCGTTGCCGGGAATACCGGCCTTGTACGCCTCGATCATGATCGGATTGGCGACGATCACCTTGAGCACTTCGTCGGTCCGCGCGGAAGAAACCACCGCCCAATCCTCGTATCCCCTGAAGTCGGAGAACGCAATTCCGTCCGCCGTTTTCAGCGAGTACTTGTCCTGCGCGTAAACGGCCGTGCCGCCCAGGACGGCGAGCACTGCCATGATCGAGAGTTTGTTTTTGCGCTTCATGGTTGTTCTTCTTCGTTCGGGAGTTGGGTTCGCGCGAAATATTGGATTGCCTTGAGACCAGACATAACATGAAAACCGGCCGAGCCGGCCTGTGCCACTATTCCTGCCCGGCGCCTCTTTTCAATCGCCAACTTTGACACATTTGACGGCGAGACTGTCTGCCGAATCATTGGACAATGGTGCGCCTGCGATGCCCCACGGTTGGCCCGTCAACTCCGTTCCAGAATCGGTCAAGGATCAAGGGCCGGTCGACGACTTTTTTGCGTCCAGGATGGCTGACCGAATCCGAATGGACCATTGGCGCGAGAAACTCGCCCGTATCCGCGGCGAAATACTCGAAATCGCCGAGCAAGGTTCGCAGGAAGGTTTAGTGGATTTGAAACGGGAAACTGTGAAACTCGCTCGAGCAGTTGAGCGAATTGAGGCTGCATTGGGCCTGAAAACGCCGCGGTAAACTCGTGCACTCTGCCTTTGGCGGCACGCTGTCAGCGGCTATCCAACACTCTTGCCAACGCGCCAGCCCATCTCCCAGAAGTCGGCCTCAAGCCGGGTGGCCTCCTTGAAGATTGCGATCAGCTCGGCCTCGCGAGCCGGCGTGACATAGAGATCCGCGAGAGCCTCCAGATGCGCCCGCGCTTTCGCCGCAACCTCCTGGTATGGCGCGCCGGCATACTCGGCAATCCAGACGCGATACGGGTTTGTCGCCGCATCGGCATCCGGTCGCGATGCGAGCCGCGTCGCGATCTCGGCGTAGCCGATCACACAGGGGGCGAGCGCCACCTTGAGTGCCAGCAGATCGCCGCGCATTCCCGCATCAAGCACGTAGCGCGTATAGGCCAGCATCTCTGCCGCCGGAGCGGCTTGCTCGAGATCGCCAGCCGACAGGCCCCAGCCGGCGCAGAGCTTCACATGCAAGTTCATCTCGACGTCGAGGATTGCCGAGAGACCGGCGGCCGCTTCGCGCATGTCAGCGAGCCTGGGCGACTTGTAGACGGAGAGCGCGTACGCGCGCGCAAATTCGATGAGGAACAGGTAGTCCTGAACAAGGTAGTGCCGAAACGCCGCCTCGGCGAGCGAGCCGTCTGCCAACCCGTTCGTAAAGGGATGCTCTGTGTAGGCCCGCCACTCGGCAGATGCATTTGTCTTGAGACGCTCGAAGAAACTCATGCTGTTCCGCCGGATTTGCTCTTAATAGACGCCCTCGAGCGTGATGCCTCTTCTTCGAATCGTCATCCCGCTCTGTCCTCCTTGTTTGAGCATGATCTCTTTCGGAAAACCGGTACCCACTTTTCCGGATCATGCTCTGGCCCGCAGATCATCCGATGAGCCATTGCCCCTTGTGGATGTCGAACTTCACAGCGCCTTCATCTCGCATTTTCAGCAACAGCGACTGGCAAGCTTCCTGATTGGGGATATTCGCACGCTTCATTATTTCGAAGACCTTGAGCGGCTTTTCGCGAAGCGCGCTCAGAATTTTCTCGCGATCCTGCAGCATTTTCATTTCCCTCTACGGATACCAATACCCGGCCTTAGGCGCTTTGGCGCCGCTCGGCAATCCATTCGTAATCACTTGTATGCAAACGCCGTTACACGCGCGGATCGCAATTTCCGCCTCTATCGCGGCAATTTCTGCATCCACGCGACAATTGCCGCGCTTACCGCGACGGGCTGCTCCGGTATCAGGGCGTGGCTCGCATTCGGGATGACGACGATCGTCACCCGATCCCCGAACTCCTCTTTCATCTCGTTCATCATGCCGCGCGGCTTGAAAGGATCGAGCTCCGCCTGGAGATCGAGCAGCGGCGCCGTGCCGCCCGGCCACCATTCCGATTGTTTGGTGGCGCGGCCGGCAGCGAACTGCGCCTCGTCCACTTCGGGATGCCAGCCTTTCAACCAGATGCCCGCATCGTTGCCAGGTGCAAAAAACACTGCGCGCAAATATCGCAGCCGCTCGTCATCGGGCAACGAAGGATCGCCGGCCTTCTTTACCCCTTCGGATAGTTCCTTGGCGCCCGCGAAGCCGGCTGGATAGGCTTTCGCGGCCGCGGCTACGATCACCACCCCACGCACGAGCTGGGGATGATCGACCGCGGTCATGCGCGCAACCCAGTTTCCGAACGCGTGGCCGACAATGACCGCGGGCCCGCCTCCGTCATGCCGGATCACCTCTGCCACGTCGCGCGCGAAATCGTGCAGCGACAAACCCTTCATCGGGCCTGTACTGCCAGCACCGCGCGGCTGCGGCCGCAGCACGTGGAAACCGGCGCCGGCAATAGAAGCAGCAAGATCGTCAAAATCCAGGGAATCGCGACCGCGCGAGGGCAGGAGAACGACCGTCGGCCCGCGGCCTTCGGCAATCACTTCGATGCGTACATCGTCATAGGAGATAATCTCCCGGATGCGCTCTGCCTGCGCCGCAGGCGTGCCCAGCGCAACCAGACAGGCCGAAACGCCCGTCAAGACCATACGACGCAACACGATATCCCCAAATCCACGGCCAAGCTTCACGTCCACAAGCTAGCACAGCCGCAACGGCTGGGCATGCCCGCTCAGGTCAAAGGCCTATGCAGCGATCAAATCGCGCAGCGTCGCCGCAAGATCGGAGACGGCATAGGGCTTGTGCAGATATCGCCCGCCTTCCGGAAGATCGTCGTCTCGAAGTTTTAGCCGGCCTGATGTGGCGAGAATTTTGATAGGCGGCCAACGGGTGCTGATCAGGTGGGCAAGCCGCAGGCCGTCCATTGAACCCGGCATTTGAATATCCGTGAAAACAATCCGAATATCGTTTCGGTTCTCGAGTATCGCAATCGCCTCGATTGCGCTGCCGGCTTCGACGGCACAGAACCCCGCGTCCTGAGCCGTCGAGACGGCGCTCCAACGGAGCAACGTTTCGTCCTCGACAACAAGCACGACCGGTTGGTTGCACGCTTGATGCTGCATCAGGGCTGACCTTCGATTCGGACGCTGCAAATTGCGCTTGAAGAACCCACGTCCCGTGCCGCAGGTGCGCTTCACCCCGTTCCTGTGTCGGAAAGCGGACACAGGCGGTGTAGTGAGCGAACACGTGAGCCCACACTTCGTTCCGGTCAATTTGACGATAAAAGGCTAAAACTGTTGGCGCTAGAGCGTCAGTGCGTCAGCCGGGGTGACATATGCCTGAAGCGAGACACCCGGGATGTCTTGGTCGCAAACCGCACAGATAGAGGATAGGACGGAAACTAATTAGGACAGGAGCCTCAAAAGGGCCTACAGAAACCGGGTACCCGAGGTCGACCTGGCGAACGTCGGTTCAAAGACGGGTATCGGACCGACAAGGGCTTTGCGCCGATCCTAGTATCAGCCATTCCCGCGGAGCGTGCCTCGGAGCGCGCGTCCATTCCCCCCTGCGGAAATGCCCGACCGATCGGGCCTGAAAGCCGCAGTTGCACACACTTACTACCAGCCCGCTGGACAACAAGCTGCTCGCCGCGCTGCCACGCAGCGACTTCGACATGCTCGCTCCCCATTTGACCACCAGTTCATTGCCACAGGGCCAGATCGTCTATGATGCAGGCGCCGAGGTCGATCATGTCTACTTCCCTCATGGCGGCATGTTTTCGCTGCTCGCGGTGATGCGGGACGGCAAGGCGATCGAAACTGCGACAGTCGGACGCGAAGGCGTGGTCGGCGCCATGGCCGGCCTCGGTCTATACCAGTCCATGGTTCGCACTATCGTTCAGCTGCCACTTCACGCCAGCAAGATCCCCGCGGCGCCGTTTCGGAGAGCCGTCGGCGCCAGCAATGCGCTTCGCGACGTCTGCGTTCGCTATAACGAGGTCATGCTGACACAGGCTCGCGTCACCGCTGCCTGCAACGCGCTGCATCAGGTAGACGAGCGTTTCGCCCGCTGGCTGCTGCAATCGGCCGATCGCGCCGCAGGCGATCCATTGACGCTGACGCAGGAGTTGCTGGCCGAAATGCTCGGCGTTCGCAGGACTTCCGTCACCGAGGTCGCACGCAGGATGCAGGAGAAAGGCGTCATCACATACGCGCGTGGCGTCATCAAGATATTGGACCGCACCGCCCTGGAGCGGCTTTCCTGCGAGTGCTACGCGACCCTGGTGGAGCAGGAAGCGACGCTCACCTAGCACGTGATGATGCTTTCGCATGCGTCGCGAGCGCAAAGTTTGCGGGCGGAGGCAAACAAACTCCCGGCAAGCTGTGGTTCACTCCGATCTGTCGGTTTTCGCTGCAGAGTCGGATTCCGGACAGACCAAAGGGAATATTGTTCGCCGCGACCCGTCGTCCCGGTGAGCACAAAAAAAACGGCGCACCTTGCAGCGCGCCGTTTCCAATTCCACCTAGCGACTATCAGCTCGCCGCCGCCCGTGGCGCGCGGTTGCGCGAGTTGCGCTGGAAGAACAGCGCCTGGCTTGCGACCGCCGAAACCATCGCGGGCTGGAACGGCTTTGAGATCAGGAACGCCGGTTCGGGGCGTTCGCCGGTCAGGAAGCGCTCGGGATAGGCGGTGATGAACACCACCGGCACTTCGAAGACCTTCAGGAGCTCGTTGACCGCATCGAGGCCGGAAGAGCCGTCGGCGAGCTGGATGTCGGCGAGGATCAGGCCCGGCTTCTTGTTCTTGGCGAGCGCCACAGCATCGGCATGGGTGCGGGCGACGCCGATCACGTTATGACCGAGATTCTTCACGAGGCTCTCGAGGTCCATCGCGATGAAGGTCTCGTCCTCGATGATCAGAACGTCGGTGGCAATTTCCGCGGCCATCTCACGGCCCGCGGCGTCGGTGAGCTTGCGCGTCTCGGCGACATCGATGCCGAGAATGAACGCCACCTCCTCCTCCGAAAAACCTTCCAGCGACAGCAGCAGGAAGGCCTGCCGCGGCAGCGGAGTGATGTTTGAAAGCCGGCGTTCCGACGGCAGCGCTAGCGTCGCCACATCGGGGTTGTCGTTGATCGCGACCGAATTCCAGATCTGCGTGAACAGCCTGAACAGCCCGGCGCGCGGGCCGTGCCGCTCGTCCAGCAGCGAGGAATCCTGCAGCAGGGCTTCCAGCATGGCCCCGACATAGGCATCACCCGACGCCTGGTTACCGGTCAACGCACGGGCATAGCGCCGCAACAGCGGCAAATGTTCAGCAACAAGCTGTGATCGGGACATCCCCACTCCATCCTTATATCTACCGCATCCTGGGTCTTCGTCCGAGACGCCACGGCGTCAAATCCTTAGAACGGGGTGACCCGGTTCCCCTGTATCGCCTACTACGCCCGAGACCGAAAAAAGTTCCCACAATAAGTTCCCGTATTCCGGAACTTTCCTGCAACCTTCGCATTAGATTCCGACCAGCAAAGCGGCGCCAGGACCTGGTTTCGAGAAAAACAACCGGAAATGCAGGGACTTAACTCTCGGGGAAGCGTGGATCAGATCATGAAGGAAGTAAAGAAGCAGGGCGGTCTCAATGCCGAGATCCAGTCCAGAATCGGCCACCAACTCCGCGCCATGTATGACGACGTGGTACGCCAGGGGGTGCCAGACCGTTTTGCCGAGCTTATCCGGAAGCTGGATGGGCCCGAGGCAGCGACAGCGACCCAGGCCGGGGGCGACACCGACAAAAACAACGGGGGGAACTGATGCCTCTCACGGACTCTCTTCGCGACGACATTTTGGCGTCGGTACCCAGCCTACGCGCGTTCGCGATCTCGCTCAGCGGCAATGGTGATCGCGCCGACGATCTGGTGCAGGAAACATTGCTGCGCGCCATCGCCAATATCGACTCGTTCCAGCCCGGCTCGAATCTGCCGGCGTGGCTGTTCACCATCCTGCGCAACCTGTTCCGCTCCGACTATCGCAAGCGGCGGCGCGAGGTGGAGGATGCCGAGGGCAATTACGCCAAAACCCTGAAGACCCAGCCGGCGCAAAACGCGCATCTGGAGTTCGAGGAGTTTCGCGCCGCTCTCGAAAAGCTGCCGCAGGACCAGCGCGAAGCGTTGATCCTGGTCGGCGCCTCCGGCTTCTCCTATGAGGATGCGGCTGCGATCTGCGGCTGCGCGGTCGGCACCATCAAGAGCCGCGTCAACCGCGCACGCTCGAAGCTCTCCGCGCTGCTCTATGTCGACGGCGCCGAGGATTTCGGCCCCGACAACACCGTGCGCGCCGTGATCGGCGGCAATGGCGGCTGATGAAGATATCAACGTACACGGAAAGGCGGCCCCGGGAGGGCCGCCTTTTTGTTGATGGAGGCTGATGTGGCGTTGATGCCGGGTAGTCCTGTCGCCCTTGCTAACGCACCACCGGCCTGACCGGGGCGGAAATCTGCTCGGTGCGATCGCGCTCGGTCATGTCGATGACGGTTTCCATCGGCGCCACGAGTTCGTAGACGTAGCTGACATCGGTGAAGTAACGCTGTGCGGTGCCGCCCAGCGCTTCCGGCGCAACGCGATCGAGCAGGATGAGACCGAAATCCGAAGTCTTCGCGCCGCGTCGCCGCGCTGGTGTTGAACTCTTCCCAGCGGAAATGAAAGGTCGTGTTCGGCTCCTCGCCCGTGATTTCCCAGTTCACGACGATATGCGGGTGCTTGCCGACCAGCGACAGGCCTTCGTCGGAATGCGAAGCCAGTTCGAAGAACAGCAGCGAGAGCGACTGCGCGGCCCGCGCGCTGACGGCGATGTCCGGGCCGTTCACCACGATGCGGTCGGCATGCGGGATCGCGCGCGACTCGAACAGTCCCTTCAGCTTGACGCCCTGCCACTGGCTTTCACTGAGCAGTGTGACCACGTTCGACATCGCATGGATGCGGCCGATCAGAAGTTCGCGCGAGACATCGATGTCCGAGCCGTGGCGCAGCGTGCGCGTCACGATCGACTGGATCACCGCCAGGATGTTCTTGACTCGATGGTTGAGCTCGTCGATGACGGCGGTCAGCCGCCGCTCGAAGCCGATCCGTACCTGGATTTCGCGGCTGAGGCGCAAATTGTTGTAAGCGACATAACCGAACAGGCCGCAGATGATGCCGGTGAGCGCAAGCCCTATGGCGGCCACGATGACCGCCGTCTGCTGCGCGCGCGTCGCGGCGTTGGTCTTGGCGTAGTAGGCGAGCGACCAGTCGCGGCCGCCGAACGTCACCGTTCGCACCATCGACGGCGCAGGCTCTGGCCTCACCGGCCGCAGGGTGACGGCGCCCTGCTCGTTGGCGACGAACTCGTCGTTGGGGTCGCGCGGGTCCTTCAATACCACCGAAAACAAGGACCGGTCGTCGTTCACCAGCATCAGCGGCGCCAGTTCGTAGGAGAAGGTGACGAAGCCCGCAGTCTCCCCGGTGCCTTCCTGCAGAACCGGCGCGGCGAGCGCGATGCCAATCGGCCCATTCTGGCGCAGCAGCGGGATCGGATCCGACGCCACCGGCTTGCCGTCGGCCATCGCCTTCGCCAGCATCGGTCCGATCACCGAGTGTTGGTCGTAGGCGCGGCCGGGAACGCCCACGGTATCCGGTGTCCGCGGCTCGAGATCCATCAGCACGTTGATCGGCTTGTCGATCGCCTTGATGTCGAGCGGCTGATCGTCGAAATCGCGAATGACCGGATTGGCGAAGCCGGCCCTCTTCAACTCCGCCTGCGCCGTGGCAAGTTCACTCGGCTTGACCCGCGCGATCCAGGAGGCGACCACGAAATCGGTCTTGAAAGCATAGATCGACGAGCGCAGTGGCTGCAGCATGTTCGCCGTCACCACCGACGGTGCGCGAAAAAGCCCGGATGCCACGCGCGCGAGCAATTCGCGCTCGGTCAGCCGATCCTGCACCAGGCTGGCATGGACGTCGATCGCCCGCGCCATCGCGATGCCGTCGAGGGTCAATTCCTGATCGTGAACGCGATAGGCTGCGAGACCGGAGAGCAAAACCCCGATGAGCGCGATAAAGCCGATGATGAAACCCAGCCGAACCACTCGCTTACTCGGGAATGAAATGTTGCCGAAGACGTAAAGGAAGCATCTTGGGTTTGGCGGAGCAAAAACGGATAGCAACAGGACAGCGGCCAACCACGGTCGAATATGTATTAGCGATCATCAGCACGCAACTAACAGGTTGGCAGTGAACAACAAAATGGCCGCAATTAACGATCAATCCACGGCGCCAGAGGATGCTAATCAGCTCGCGCCGATTTGGTTCCAGCCTGTTCGAAATATTCCAAAAGGATCGCTGCCTGCCCTAAGTGTTAACGCGCCCCGGGTCGCTTGATACCGCCTTGTTGTACCGTTTCGGCCTGCGGAATGAGACCGCCCTTGGTCTCGATAAAGCCGATGATGCGATCCAGTCCCTCGCTTTTTTTCAGGTTGGTCATCACAAACGGCCGCTCGCCGCGCATCCGTCTCGCGTCGGTGTCCATCTTCTCGAGCGACGCACCGACATGCGGCGCGAGGTCGATCTTGTTGATCACCAGCAGGTCGGACCGGGTGATGCCCGGCCCGCCCTTCGACGGGATCTTGTCGCCGGCGGCGACGTCGATGACGTAGATCGTGAGATCCGCAAGTTCGGGCGAGAACGTAGCGGCGAGATTGTCGCCGCCGGACTCGATCAGCACCAGATCGAGATTGGGAAACTTCGCACGCATGTCGGCAACCGCTGCCAGATTCATCGAGGCGTCTTCGCGGATCGCGGTATGCGGGCAGCCGCCGGTCTCGACACCCGCAATGCGGTCCGGCGTCAGCGACCCCGAGCGCACCAGAAACTCGGCATCCCACTTGGTGTAGATATCGTTGGTGATCGCGGCGATGTCGTAGCGCTCCCGCATCGATTTGCAGAGCAGATCCATCAGCGCGGTCTTGCCCGATCCGACGGGACCACCGACGCCAATACGAAGCGGACCATGAGAGTTAGACATGTGGGGTGCTTTCTATCGTCGTCCCCGCGGGGACGACAAGACGGATGAACTCATGACCTGAACAGCCTCGTATATTGCGTCTCGTGGCGCAGGCTGGCGAGATCGGCGCGGAAAGTGGCGCTGCCGAGATCGTCGAGTGAGGCTTCGAGTGCGCGCCGGGCAGTCGCGACGACGACCGGTTCGAGCGCGGCCAGAATGCGCTGGCTATCGGTTTGGCCGAGCGGAACCAGCCGCGCACCGGCCGAGATCCAGTTCGATACCAGCGCATGCAGGAATGCATGCATCGCCGGCGGCAACGGAATTTGATGCGCGGCGCTGACGAGCCCGACCGCGACGGGATAGACGATGGGATTACTGATAGCCGAAATCATCTCATCCAGCCCGTCGCAGGCCCAGGCCGCGCGCGCGATGTCGATGAAGGCGCGGCCCTGCGTCGTCGTTTCGAGCTGGCGCTCGCGCGAAGGCACGAAAGCGGCGGCCAGTTCAGCGATCTCGCGCAATGCGGCATCGTCACGTGACGACGCCGCGCGATGTGACTGCGCCAGGAAGACGCCATCGCAAAATCCCGATCCATCGGCCAGCATTGCAGCAAGCCAATCGCGCAACGAGCCGGCATCCCTGATGTCGCCGGCTTCGACCGCCCATTCGATACCGCTGGAATAGGAAAACGCGCCCACCGGAAAGGCCGGCGACAGCCAGGTCATCAACCGGTACAACGCCGCCGCTTCGCTTTCCGTCATCCCGTCCCGCGCGTCAGCCGGGGCGGGCTCATTTGTGGTCATGAGCATGAGAGTGATCGTGGTGGTGATGATCGTGGTCGCAATGTTCGTCGTGGTGATGGTGATCACTGTGGTGATCGTGATCACTGTGGTGATCGTGATCATGATGATCGTGGCCATGATCATGATCGTGGTGATGACCATGATCGTGCGACGAATGATCGTGCCCGGTATGCGCGTGCGCGGCTTCCGGCGCATGTGCATGGCCGGCATAGGCGCCGCCTTCAGGATCGAACGGCGCCTCGATCTCGATGATGCGCGCGCCCAGCCCTTTCACCATCGCCTCGATGACGTGATCCCGGCGAATGCGCAGCCCTTTTGGCATGATCTGCGTCGGCAAATGACGATTGCCCAGATGCCAGGCGACCCGCACCAGATGGAGCGGATCAACCCCGCGGATTTCGACCAGCGGCTCGGCCGCAGCAACCACCTCGATCAGCCGGCCGTCTTCCAGGACCAGTGCATCGCCACCGCGCAGCGCGATCGCGTTTTCCAGGTCGAGCAGGAATTCGAGCCCGCGCGTGCCGGTCATCGCCATCCGCCGCCGGTGCCGATCGTCGAAATCGAGCACGACGGTATCGGCTGCGGCTTGTGTCCAGCGATGCTGACCCCAAACTTTCGTGGCGCGGATCATCGGGTTAGAATTTCTCCACCTTGGCGTCGCTGATGATCTCGATCACCGTCGGCGCCGTCTTCATCTGCGATGAATACTCCCGCCATACCTTCATGTGCGGCGCCTTGCCATGCGCATTGAGATCGTCGCGGGTCTCCCAGCGCTCCACCACCACATACAAATTGGGATTGTTCACGCTGACATGGCCTTCATAGGAGATGCAGCCCTTCTCCTTGAGCGTTTCGGCAATACAGGCCTTGTGCCCCTTGATGAAGTCGTCCTTGTTTTCCGGCTTCATTGGCGTGGTGGCGACGACATAGATCATGGATGTTCTCCCGTTGGTTTTCTTGATTAGCGGACGTCGACTTTTTCGGGGGTGATGACTTCGATCCTGGGCGGTGCGGACATGCACTTCACGGCGACGCGGCCAAAGGTCTTCATGTGCTCGGCCGTGCGATGCGGCACCAGCGCCTCGGCATTTTCCCACTGCTCGACGAACACCATCTTGGAGTGGTCGGTGACGCTCTCATGCAGATCATAGGCGATATTGCCCGGCTCTTTGCGGGTTTCCTTGATGCAGGCAGTGGCCGCCGCAATGAAATCGGCGCGTGTCTCAGGCTTGATGGTCAGCGTGGCAACGACGTAAATCACTAAATCCTCCCGAACTTTTGTTCTGGCTCAAGTTCCGGGATCGACCTTAGCCCAGAAGCGCGATCGAACGCAAAACCGGTGTCCACCTTTGCTGATCGCGCTTTATAGCGTTTTCGAGCGAAGTGGATACCGGTTCGCGTCAAGAAAACGCGTCAAAACAAAAAACTGGAGCCCGGTTCTGATTCAATCAGAACCGACAAGGCTCTAAAACATGAAATAGCGCTGCGCCATGGGCAGCACCTCGGCCGGCGCGCAGGTCAGAAGCTCGCCGTCTGCGCGCACCTCATAGGTCTCGGAATCGACCTCGATCCTGGGGGTTGCGCTGTTGTGGATCATGCTCTTTTTGGAGATGCCGTCGCGGGTATTTTGGACCGCATAAAGCTTCTTGCTGATACCGAGCTTCCTTGCCAGCCCGCCGGAGACCGCGGCCTTGGAGGTGAACACCACCGAGGAAGCCGTCAACGCCTTGCCGTAGGCCGCGAACATCGGCTGATAATGCACGGGCTGCGGCGTCGGGATCGACGCGTTCGGATCGCCCATCGGGGCCGCCACAATCGAGCCACCCTTGATGATGCAGTCCGGTTTGACGCCGAAGAACGCCGGCGACCACAGCACGAGGTCAGCGAGCTTGCCCTTCTCTACCGAGCCGATCAGCTTCGAGACACCGTGCGCGATCGCCGGGTTGATGGTGTATTTCGAGATGTAGCGCTTGACGCGGAAGTTGTCGTTATTGCCCTTGTCTTCAGGCAGCGAGCCGCGCTGCTTCTTCATCTTGTCGGCAGTCTGCCAGGTGCGGATGATCACTTCGCCGAGCCGGCCCATCGCCTGCGAATCCGACGACATCATCGAGAGCGCGCCGAGATCGTGCAAGATATCTTCCGCCGCAATGGTCTCCTTGCGGATGCGGCTTTCGGCGAACGCAAGATCCTCCGCGATCGAGGGATCGAGATGGTGGCACACCATCAGCATGTCCAGATGCTCGTCGATGGTGTTGCGGGTGAACGGCCGCGTCGGGTTGGTCGAGGACGGCAGTACGTTCTTCAAGCCCGCGATCTTGATGATGTCAGGCGCATGGCCGCCACCGGCGCCTTCGGTATGGAAGGCGTGGATGGTGCGGCCCTTGAAGGCTTTCACGGTGTCCTCGACAAAACCTGACTCGTTCAACGTGTCCGAATGCAGCATCACCTGGATGTCGTAATCATCAGCGACCGACAGGCAGTTGTCGATTGCGGATGGCGTGGTGCCCCAGTCCTCGTGCAGCTTCAGCGCACAGGCGCCGCCTTTGACCATCTCCACCAGCGATGCCGGACGCGAGGCGTTGCCCTTGCCGGATATGCCGAGATTGACCGGGAATGCGTCGAACGACTGGATCATCCGGCCCATGTGCCACGGGCCAGGCGTGCAGGTGGTCGCAAAGGTGCCGTGCGACGGCCCGGTGCCGCCGCCCAGCATCGAGGTAACGCCGGACATCAGCGCGTGCTCGATCTGTTGCGGGCAGATGAAATGGATGTGGCTGTCGAATCCACCGGCAGTGAGGATCTTGCCTTCGCCCGCGATCACATCCGTGCCGGGTCCGATCACGATGGTGACGCCGGGCTGGATGTCGGGATTGCCGGCCTTGCCGATCGCGGAGATCATGCCTTCCTTGATCGCGACGTCGGCTTTCACGATGCCCCAGTGATCGACGATCAACGCATTGGTGATGACGGTATCGGCCGCGCCTTGTTTGTTGGTGACCTGCGATTGCCCCATGCCGTCGCGGATCACCTTGCCGCCGCCGAACTTCACCTCCTCGCCGTAGGTGGTGAAATCCTTCTCCACCTCGATGATGAGGTCAGTGTCAGCCAGCCGCACCCGGTCGCCGGTGGTGGGTCCGAACATGTCGGCATAGACGGAACGCTTGATTTTTATACTCATAGCTTCCCCTGAACATCGCCGCGAAAACCGTAGATCACGCGTTTGCCGGCGAGCGCTACCAGTTGCACGTCGCGGGTCTGGCCCGGCTCGAAGCGGACGGCGGTGCCGGCGGCGATGTCGAGGCGCATGCCGCGGGCTTTTTTGCGCTCGAACTTGAGTGCGGGGTTGGTTTCGAAGAAATGGTAGTGCGAACCGACCTGGATCGGACGGTCGCCGGTATTGGCGACCGAGAGCGTCACCGTCTTGCGGCCTGCATTGAGTTCGATCTCGCCGTCCTTGATGAATAGTTCGCCGGGGATCATTCGTCTCTCCTCCTCCGTCATTCCGGGGCGCGCGGAGCGCGAACCCGGAAGTTCGAGATTAGTAACCACTAGATTCCGGGTTCAGCCGTTCCGGCCGCCCCGGAATGACAACTCATCTGATCGGCTCGTGCACGGTGACGAGCTTTGTGCCGTCCGGAAATGTCGCCTCGACCTGAATGTCGTGGATCATCTCCGCGATCCCATCCATGCACTGCGCACGGGTCAACACCTCCGCACCGGCCTGCATCAGATCGGCGACGGTGCGGCCGTCGCGCGCGCCCTCGACGATGAAGTCAGAGATGATGGCGATCGCCTCGGGATGGTTGAGCTTGACGCCGCGCTCCAGCCGACGACGCGCGACCATCGCGGCCATCGAGATCAGAAGCTTGTCCTTTTCGCGGGGAGACAGATTCATGCGAGCACTCTAATGATTTGGACGATCTGGTCTAAGGCCACCTAGTTGAGCCACAATCTGGGCAGCGCTGCACCGCTGGCGCGGCCGAGCACTGTGATCATATCGGCACGAAGCCGGGCCGCATCTTGGGCACAGAAGCGCGCTATTGCAAACCCGTTCCAGGCGGAAATTCCGACTTCGCCACCGAACGATTCCGAAGCCTCGCGAATGCGTTCGACCACGGCCTCGTCGCCGGGCACGATCAGCGCGGTGCCGATGGCGACGCCGCCTTTGGCGATTGCAGGCCGCCCCAGTTTTTCTCCGATGTCGCCGTCGAGGCGGACGGTCTCCGCGAACACCAGTTTGCCACCGCGACGCAACCGCCAGCGGTCGACGAATTCGCCATGCAACATCCGCTCGCCCATCGCGGAACGGCCGAACACCACGATCTCACACAATAGCAGCGAGGCGTCTTCGGCCAGGTCGATATCGATGCGGCGCGATATCCGCGCCCGGTCGAACAGGATCGTCTCCTGGGGCAGCCAGGCGAGATGCGAGCGGGCTTCGGCCTTCAGCGCAATGTTGAGCTGCGCGGCAGGTCCGCCCGCGCGATAGACTTTTTCGGCCGCCGCTGTCGTCAGCGTCAGCCGCGACCCCTCACCGGTCGCGATGTCGATATCGAAACGGTCACCGCCGGCGATGCCGCCCGCGGTGTTGACGAACACGCCCGACAGGCCTTCGGCCTCCGGCGAGGGAAAGCGCACGCGCAAGGAGCCGGATTCATGCAAGACGCCGCGGCGGGTGACACCGTCCTGGAGATGGACATCGAACTTTACTCTGCCTTGGGCGCGATTGGCCGCGAAGGTTGCCGAAGTCGCGCGCGTGGTCTCGGTCCGCATCCCTCCCAAACGCTCCAGTCTTTCGTTTTGACGCGTTTTCTTCACGCGAACCGGTACCCACTTCGCTTGAAAACGCTATGGCAGCGCGCTTCCTTGCTATAGCGCCATCTGGCGGCTGATCTCGGCAGGATCGAGGTTGCTGCGGTCGCAGGCATATTTCACCGCACCCCGGTCCATGACCGCGAAATTGTCGCCGAGCTCGCAGGCAAAGTCGAGATATTGTTCGACCAGCACGATCGCCATATTGCCCAGGCTGCGCAGGTAGGAGATCGCGCGGCCGATGTCCTTGATGATCGACGGCTGGATACCCTCGGTCGGCTCGTCGAGCAGCAGGAGCTTTGGCCGCATCACCAGCGCCCGGCCGATCGCGAGTTGCTGTTGCTGGCCGCCGGAGAGGTCGCCGCCGCGCCGGCCCAGCATCGTGTCCAGCACTGGAAACAGCGAAAACACGTCGTCGGGGATGTTGCGATCGTCGCGCTTCAGCGGTCCGAAACCGGTCTTGAGGTTCTCCTCCACTGTCAGCAGCGGAAAGATCTCGCGGCCCTGCGGCACGAAGCCGATGCCGCGCCGCGCACGCTCGTAAGGTTTCAGGCCGGTGATGTCGTTGCCTTCCAGCGTGATCGATCCGCTGGCGATCGGGTATTGGCCGACCATGGCGCGCAGCAGCGAGGTCTTGCCGACGCCGTTGCGGCCGAGCACGCATGTCACCTTGCCCGGCTCGGCTGCAAGCGAGACGCCGCGCAGCGCCTGGGCCGCGCCGTAGTAAAGGCTGATATTGTCGACCTTCAGCATGGATCAGCGCCCCAAATACACTTCGATCACCCGCTCGTTCGCCGAGACCTGATCGATGGTCCCTTCGGCCAGCACCGTGCCTTCATGCAGGCAGGTCACCTTGACGCCAAGTTCGCGCACGAAGGTCATGTCGTGCTCGACGACCATGACGGTCTTTTCCTTGTTGATTTCCTTCAGCAGCTCGGCGGTCTGATGGGTCTCGACGTCGGTCATCCCGGCGACGGGCTCATCGACCAGCAGCAGCTTCGGATCCTGCGCCAGCAGCATGCCGATCTCGAGCCACTGCTTCTGGCCGTGCGACAGGCTTCCCGCCAGGCGATTGCGCGCGTCCTTCAGACGGATGGTTTCCAGCACGCGTTCGATACGCTCGGTCTCGGGCTTGCTCTCGCGCCAGAACAGCGTGCCCTTGACGCTATGATCGACATTGAGCGCCAGCAGCAGATTGTCCTCGATGGTCTGGCTCTCGAACACCGTCGGCTTCTGGAATTTGCGGCCGATGCCGAGCTCGGCGATGCGGGTTTCGTCCAGGCGCGTCAGATCCGTGACGCCGTCGAACAGCACCACGCCCTCGTCCGGCTTGGTCTTGCCGGTGATGATGTCCATCATCGTGGTCTTGCCGGCGCCGTTCGGTCCGATGATGGCGCGCATCTCGCCGGGCTCGAGCGCCAGCGACAGATTGTTGATGGCGTGGAAGCCGTCGAACGAGACGTGCACGCCGTCGAGATAGAGCATGGCCGACGTAGCGCGGGTATCCATGATGTTCATGCGCTCACTCCGCCGGGTTCGGTTCGGTGACACCGTCTTCGCGCGCCGCGCTTGTTTCGGCCTCGGCCAACAAGCGCTTCGCTTTCCAAGGTTCCCACCACGCGTTGAAAGTGCCGATGATGCCTTTCGGCAGCAGCAGCGTCACTAGAATAAACAGCGCGCCGAGCATGAACAGCCAGTACGGCGCCAACGGGCCCGAGGTGAATACGGTTTTGGCGTAGTTGACGACGACGGCGCCAAGCGCCGCGCCGATCAGCGTGCCGCGGCCGCCGACGGCAACCCAGATGACGGCCTCGATCGAATTGCCCGGCGCGAATTCACCGGGGTTGATGATGCCGACCTGCGGCACATAGAGCGCGCCGGCGACGCCGGCCATGCAGGCCGACAGCGTGAACACGAACAGTTTGTAGGATTCGACGCGGTAGCCGAGAAACCGCGTGCGGGATTCGGCGTCGCGGATTGCGATCAAGACCTTGCCGAGTTTCGACGTCACCACCGCGCGGCAGATCAGGAAGCCTATGATCAGCGCCAGGCAACTCAGTGCGAACAGTGCCGCGCGGGTGCCGTCGGCCTGTACGTTGAAGCCCAGGATGTCCTTGAAATCGGTCAGGCCGTTATTGCCGCCGAAACCGAAATCGTTACGGAAGAACGCCAGCAACAGCGCATAGGTCATCGCCTGCGTGATGATCGAGAGATAGACGCCGGTGACGCGGGAGCGGAATGCCAGCCAGCCGAAGCAGAAGGCCAGCAAGCCCGGCACCACGATAACCATCAGCGCTGCGAACCAGAACATATCGAAGCCGTTCCAGTACCAGGGCAGGTTCGGATAGTTCAGGAACACCATGAAGTCGGGCAGGATCGGATTGCCGTAGACGCCGCGATTGCCGATCTGGCGCATCAGATACATGCCCATCGCGTAGCCGCCGAGCGCGAAGAACGCGCCGTGACCGAGCGAGAGAATGCCGCAATAGCCCCAGATCAGGTCGATCGCGAGCGCGAGGATAGCGTAGCAAACATATTTGCCGAACAGCGCGACCAGATAAGTCGGCACCTGCAGCATCGAGCCCGCCGGCAGCAACAGATTCGACAGCGGGATCAGAACGCCGAAGGCTGCGACCACCAGCAGGAATACCGTGGCGCTGCGATCCAGCGAGCGGGTCAGCACATGCGGCATCATGCTTCCACCGCCCGCCCCTTGAGCGCGAACAGCCCGCGCGGCCGCTTCTGGATGAACAGAATGATCAGCACGAGAATGGCGATCTTGCCGAGCACGGCGCCGGCCACCGGCTCCAGGAACTTGTTGGCAATGCCGAGCGTGAAGGCGCCGACCAGCGTGCCCCAGAGATTACCGACGCCGCCGAACACCACCACCATGAAGGAGTTGATGATGTAGCTCTGGCCGAGATTGGGACTGACATTGTCGATCTGCGACAGCGCCACGCCGGCGATTCCGGCGATGCCCGAGCCGAGACCGAAGGTCAGCGCATCGACGCGCGAGGTCGCGATGCCCATCGACGCCGCCATGCGGCGGTTTTGAGTGACGGCGCGCATCTCGAGCCCCAGCGCCGTATAGCGCAGCATGGCGAGCAGAATAGCGAACACGGCAAGCGTGAAGCAGAGGATCCAGAGCCGGTTATAGGTGATGGTGATCTGCCCGAGTTCGAACGCGCCGCTCATCCAGGAGGGATTGCCGACCTCGCGGTTGGTCGGGCCGAACATCGTGCGCACGGCCTGCTGCAGCACCAGCGAGAGGCCCCAGGTCGCCAGCAGCGTTTCCAGCGGCCGGCCATAGAGAAAGCGTATGATGCTGCGTTCGATCAAGACGCCGATGGCACCGGCCACCAGGAAGGCCAGCGGGACGGCGATCAGCAGTGAATAGTCGAACAGTCCGGGGTAACTGGTGCGGATGGTCTCCTGCACCACGAAGGTGGTGTAGGCTCCAATCATCACCATCTCGCCATGCGCCATGTTGATGACGCCCATCACGCCGAAGGTGATGGCGAGGCCGATCGCGGCCAGCAGCAGCACCGAGCCGAGCGAGAGGCCATACCAGGCATTCTGCACACTGGACCACAGCGCAAGCGTGCTCTGGATCGACGAGGTCGCGCCGGCGGCGGCTTGCGCCACGAGCGGCGGCTGGTCGCTGCCGAGGCCCGTCAACAGCGCCAGCGCTTCCTGATCGCCGCGCGCCTTGATGGTGGCGATGGCTTCGAGTTTTTCGACATCGGTGGCGTCGGGTTTGTAAAGCAGGATGGCGGCGCGGGCCTCGGTAAAGGCCGCTTTTGCGCCCTTGTTGGTTTCCTTGGCCAGTGCGCCGTCGATCACGGGCAACATGGTTTCGTCATGGGTTTTGAAGACCGATTGCGCGGCCGCGATCCGCTTGGCGGGATCGGGCGACAGTAGCGTCAGGCCGCCAAGCGCTGCCTCCACCGTGCGGCGCAGGCGGTTGTTGAGGCGAACCGCCGCTGCGCCATCCGGCAGGCTGGCAAGGGCAGCGCCGGTCGCGGCATCGACGATCTTGCCGTCGGGCTGGGTGATGAAGACTTTCTTGGATTCCGGATCGGCCGACAGCCGGCCATCCTGCAGGGCGCTGATGATCGGGAAAGCCAGCGGATTGCCCGATGTCGCGACCGTGCCGATCGCTTCGTCGGTGTCGGAAAAATCGTCATTGGCGAATTTGGCGATCGCATCCTCGAACGGACCCGCGAACGCCGGCAGCGCGAACGTCGCGATCAGAAATACGGAGAGCAATAGCGCGCGAAGACGATCGAAGACATTGGCAGACACTGTACGACCCCGGCAGGAGGGTGGGGAGAAGGCGGCGGCATAGCCGCCTTCTCCGGTCGCTCTTGGAAGTTTCTCTTACGTTTCTCTTGGAAGTCTCACTTGGAAGGTCTCTTGGAAGGTCTCTTGGAAGGTCTCTTGGAAGTCAGCGGGAGATCAGGAACCCTGACCGCCGCACTTGTTGGTCTTGGTGTTGTAGTTGCCGCACTTCTTGCCGACCCAGTCGCCGATCAGGTCCTTGGAGCCTTCGAGCTCCTTCGACCATGCATCGCCGGCCACCAGGCCCGGGGTCTTCCACACCACGTCGAACTGGCCGTTGGCTTTGATTTCGCCAATGAACACCGGCTTGGTGATGTGATGGTTCGGAAGCATCTTCGAGGTGCCGCCGGTCAGGTTCTTGGCTTCGATGCCGGGCAGCGCGTCGATCACCTTGTCGGCGTCGGTCGACTTCACCTTCTCGACCGCCTTGACCCACATGTCGAAGCCGATGACGTGCGCTTCCATCGGATCGTTGGTCACGCGCTTCGGGTTCTTGGTGTAGGCCTGCCAGGCCTTGATGAACTTCTCGTTGCCGGGATCCTTGATCGACTGGAAATAGTTCCAGGCGGCGAGATGGCCGAGCAGCGGCTTGGTGTCGATACCGGCGAGTTCTTCTTCACCGACCGAGAATGCGACAACCGGAATGTCGGTCGCCTTGATGCCCTGGTTGCCGAGTTCCTTGTAGAAGGGAACGTTGGCGTCGCCGTTGATGGTGGAGACCACCGCGGTCTTCTTGCCGGCCGAGCCGAACTTCTTGATGTCGGCCACGATCGTCTGCCAGTCGCTATGACCAAACGGCGTGTAGTTGATCATGATGTCTTCCTGCTTGACGCCCTTCGACTTCAAGTAGGCTTCGAGGATCTTGTTGGTGGTGCGCGGATAGACGTAGTCGGTGCCTGCCAGCACCCAGCGCTTCACCTTTTCGTCCTTCATCAGGTAGTCGACGGCCGGGATCGCCTGCTGGTTCGGCGCCGCACCGGTGTAGAACACGTTGCGCTCGCTCTCTTCACCCTCGTACTGCACGGGGTAGAACAGGATGCTGTTCAGTTCCTTGAACACCGGCAGCACGGATTTGCGGGAGACCGAAGTCCAGCAGCCGAACACGACGGCGACCTTGTCCTTGGTGATCAGCTCGCGGGCCTTTTCCGCAAACAGCGGCCAGTTCGAGGCGGGATCGACGACAACGGCCTCGAGCTTCTTGCCGAGCACGCCGCCCTTCTTGTTCTGCTCGTCGATCAGAAAGAGGATGGTGTCTTTCAGCGTGGTTTCGCTGATGGCCATGGTGCCGGAAAGCGAGTGCAGGACGCCGACCTTGATGGTGTCGTCGGCGGCTTTGGCGTTGGTGAACGCAGCGAGGCCCAAAACCAGGCCGGCGGTAGCCGCGAGCCAGCGGCGGCGGCTCAGCGTCGCTATGTCGTGAGTAAGCTGTGTAAGCATGAAATGTCATCTCCCTGACGCAGGCATGAAACGCTGCGAAACGGCCCCACGGCCGCCAGCGTTAAGGGAATCGCAAGAACCATGCCACGGTCCGAAAAATGGTATAAGACATTGGATATATTGATGAAAATGTAGATCTCGGAGTAAAATTACGGGAAATCTGCCCAATCTTTGGGCCAAAAAAATGTATGCTTTTACGGCAAAATGCATATTATTTAGTCAAATAGCGCGATTTGGCTAAATTTTCGGCATAAAATTTGGCGTCGCAGCGAGCTTATTGCGACACCTGCACGCGATGGAACTCGCGAATAAGCGGCCATTTCTTAACCGCGCCAAGCCAAGGTTTGCCGATTAACCTTGAAAGCGCCGCGTTCGTGTTCCATATGAGCGGCGTGACCTTGAGAATCATCAGGTCCTTGCGAGCCGCGTGTTCTGAGCCCGTCCGACGGTTTCTGGCTTGCCCTTTCAGCTAACCAAAACCGACGCCCCAAACACGCGGGTGTCTTGCGACACCCTCGCGCGCTCCTGGCCGAAAAACCGCCGGGCGCCTGCCTTTTATAATGGAAAGAACCACCTTTTGACCTCCTTTCAGGATTTCGGCCTTGCCGATCCCATTTCGCGTGCGCTCAAGGAAGAAAATTACCTCACGCCCACACCCATCCAGGCTCAAACCATCCCTTTAGCCCTCACCGGCCGTGACGTCGTCGGCATCGCCCAGACCGGCACCGGCAAGACCGCAGCCTTCGCGCTGCCGATCCTGCACCGCATTCTGGAGAACCGTATCCGGCTACAACCCAAGACCTGCCGGGTGCTGGTGCTGAGCCCGACCCGCGAATTGTCGGGCCAGATTCTCGATAGTTTCAACGCCTATGGCCGCCACATCCGCCTGACCTCGGCACTGGCGATCGGCGGCGTGCCGATGGGCCGCCAGGTCCGCTCGGTGATGCAAGGCGTCGAAGTCATGGTGGCCACGCCCGGCCGCCTGCTCGACCTCGTGCAGAGTAACGGGCTGAAGCTCGGTCAGGTCGAGTTCCTCGTGCTCGACGAAGCCGACCGCATGCTGGACATGGGCTTCATCAACGACATCCGCAAAATCGTCGGCAAATTGCCGATCAAGCGCCAGACGCTGTTCTTCTCGGCCACCATGCCGAAGGACATCGCCGAACTCGCCGAAGCAATGCTGCGCGATCCCGCCCGCGTGGCGGTGACGCCGGTGGCATCCACGGTGGAGCGCATCACCCAGCGTATCCTCCAGGTCGATTTCGCGGCCAAGCCGGCCATCCTGGCCCAGCTCCTGAAGCAGGAGCCGGTCGACCGGGCGCTGATCTTTACCCGCACCAAGCATGGCGCGGACAAGGTCGTGAAGGGCCTCGCCAAAGTCGGCATCAGGGCCGACGCCATCCACGGCAACAAGTCGCAGAACAACCGCGAGCGTGCGCTGGCGGCGTTCCGGAGCGGTGAAATCCGCACCCTGGTCGCCACCGACATCGCCGCCCGCGGCATCGACGTCGACGGCATCAGCCACGTCGTGAATTACGACCTGCCGAACGTGCCGGAAACCTATGTCCATCGCATCGGCCGCACCGCGCGCGCCGGCGCGGAAGGCGTTGCCATCTCGCTGATCGCGGGAGCGGAGGAAATGGGCTATCTGCGCGACATCGAGCGGCTGATCCGCATCGCGCTACCGCGGGAAGATCGCCGCGCGCCGGGTAGCCGCGATGCCGCGCCGGCAGCTTCGCAACACCCTACCCAACACCGGGGCGCACGATCCGGGCCACGCGCCCACAATGCCAGGTCCCATGAAGGGGCACCGGGCTCAAAAGGCCCTCGCCGCCACCGCCGCGGAGGTGGTAATAATGCCGCGCCGCAGGCGAACCGGCACGAGTCGCCGCGTTCTGCGCAGGGCGGCAAGAGCCGAAACAGTAACAACCAGGGCGGCAGCAGCGATGGCATTCAAGGCGTAGCCTTCTTGCATCGCGAGAGCCGTCCGAATACCCAACCCAATCGTACCCACCGACCGCAGCGCTAGCGTCGATCGATCTGGAGACAACCATGGCTAAAGAAGAGCTGATCCAGTTCGAAGGACTGGTGACCGAAATCCTCCCCGACGCACGTTACCGCGTGCAACTCGACGCCGGACACGAGATTGTTGCCTACACCGCAGGCAAGATGAAGAAGAACCGGATCAAGACGCTGGCAGGAGATCGGGTCACGATCGAAATGTCGCCCTACGATCTGGAAAAGGGCCGGCTGATCTTCCGGCACAAGGATGAGCGTCCGAGCAACCCCGGCGGAGCGCGTGGTGCACCGCCCCGTGGAGGCCAATTCCGCCGCCGGTAACATTTATAAAAACGGCAACATTGCGCACGACCAGACCAAGTCGTGCGCAATGGGGCCAAGGCCCTGCCTTCACATCAAAAAATCGTGCACGTCAGGATTGTTTTGGACCTTACGATCGAATAATATTGCGCATCGATTTTCGGCCGGACGACATTAGCTATCCACCGGTACAGCCGGTTTAGACGCTGACGACCCTTCCAAAAATTCGATCTCACCAGCCCACTGAGAAGTGGACTACGACTTGTATATCCGAGAAGGGACTACCCCGTGAGCATGGGAACCGTGAAGTGGTTTAACGCAACCAAGGGCTATGGCTTCATCCAGCCGGATGACGGCGGCAACGATGTGTTCGTGCACATCAGCGCTGTCGAGCGCGCCGGCCTTGGAACCCTGCGTGAAGGCCAGAAGATCTCCTACGAAATCGTGGCAGATCGCCGCTCTGGCAAATCTTCGGCCGATAATCTGCGCGCCGCCGGATAAGCAACTCCCAGGGCGTGCGCGCCCTGAGAATTGCTTCTGAAATAAAGCAAAGGCCGCGCCCATGGCGCGGCCTTTTTTAGCATGATTTCTTGGATCGTTATCCTCGCGCGCCGCCTACGAGGTTGGGCAGGTAGCGGTATTAATATTGGCCGGCGGCGGATAGAAAACGCATTTCGACTGACGTGGGCGGGTATAGGTGAGATCGCTCAAATTGATCCCGGTCTTCGACATGACGTAGCCGATGATCGGCGTGTAGAGATAGGTGACCTCGCTGTAGATCAGATAGGTGTCGGCAACCTTCAGCGCAGTCGGCACCGCCACAACATCCGCCTTCGCATGCGGCACCGCTCCAACGCTCCATATCACATGCACGCCAAGGTTCGCGTCGACATATAATTCAGTGATCGTGGACTTCACCGGTGTCGCCGAATAGGGCGTCAGGATACCGGCACTGGCATTGAAGATGTTGTTGAGCTGGTTGTCCGTGACCGAAATGTTCTGCGAGGTCAGGTCGGACAGCGTTCGCGCCATCATCGTCACCTTACGGTCGACGGCAACGCCCGCCGAGAATTCGAGCGTTCCAAAGAACAGCACCAGCATCAGGGGCAGGACCATGGCGAATTCGACTGCGGCAACACCGCGGCAATCGTTGAACAAGCCGAGCGTTGAGCGCCGGAAGCGTAGCCATATTCTGGTCATCGGTTTCATGGCTTTGCTCTAGTTATGGGCTAAAGGTAGGGTTCGTTCTGGAACGCGGCGGTCGCAGTCAGCAGCCGCTTGCCGCCGGTCAGATTTGAAATGTCGTAACCCATGCTGGTGACGAACAGCGGCCATTTATAGAACACCCGCACGACGACGATGTCGCCGGGTCCGCCGGGACTGAAATTGTTCGGCGGCACGAAATTTCTTCCAGCGTCGATCGGATCGGCAAGGTTGAGGGAGGAGAACGACGAGTAACTCTGGACGTCGATATAGATGCCGTTGGCGCAGTCGAACAATATGGCGACGCGAGCGCACAGACCGGTCTTGAACTGCGACTGCGTCATCGAGGCCGCTTGCGCCTGGCCGGTCATGACCAAGCGCGCGGAATCCGCAGTCACGGTCTCGAGCAACTGGCTGGCAAAGAACACCATCGCCGACTCGATGATCGCAAACAGCAGCGCGAAGAATATCGGCGCGACCAATGCGAATTCGACTGCGGCCGATCCTCCGCGATTACGGCGAAAGCGGCGAAACAGTTTTCCGACGGTGGAGAAGGGTGACGGCATCAAACATACCCTCGAGGCGAGAGGAATTGCCGCAAGAATTACCCGAAACTGATTGTTGAAGTGTTTCGTCCAATCCCGACAGGTCGGCCCGCTCTGTTAAGGCCGCATTTACCGTATTGCGATTTGCCTTCACGGAGCAGGGATTGGCAACCGACGCGAAGTTAAGCCCGGCAACTCCGGCGAAGGAAAGATAGAGCTCCGGTTCTGATTCAATCAGAACCGATAAGGCTCTAGCGGCGGGTGCAGAGCGGGTTGCAGTTCAGTACGTCCGCAATAACAGCTCCGCGGTAAACCGTGACGAGCTTGCTGTCGACATTGGAGACAACATCGTTGCTCGTCTTACCGTCCGCAATGCTGCGCAGCGCCAACGACAGCGTGCCGCTGATACGGGCTCTTGCCAAAATCTGCACGTCGTCGGGCGCCATTTCCAGCGTGGCTGTCTTGCCCAACACCGCGTTCTGCCCGTCTTTTTCCTTGGGAGCCTGGTCGATGGCGAGAACACGCAGATTGGACAGAACTACCTGGGATGAGATGATTTCGGTCGCCGGACCGTCGACAGGCGTTATCTTCTCACGCTTGGACAGAATGACATCGACGCGGTCGTTCGGCAGAATGAAGCCGCCTGCGCCGGTTTCCGCCGAGATTTCGGTCGAAACAGCCCGCATACCGGTGGGCAGGATGGCCGCCATGAATCCCGAACCATTGGCCTTGACGAGCTTCTGCTCGCGGATCGGTTCGCCCGCGATGAAAGGCCCGCGCGCGATCGAGCCCGCAAGTTCGACTATCGCTTCGGGACGGTCCTTTTTACGGATAAAGCTGCTGCTTGCGCTCGAATCGGTCCATGTCTGCCACTGCAGATTATCGGGCGTGGCCGTCTGGCCGAGACCGATATCGGCCTTGGCCACGAGGACATCCACCGTCGGTATTTGCTGTACGGCTACCGGTGCGGGGGCAGCTTCTCTTTGCGAACCGCTCGCCAGATAGGCGGCGATACCGCCGGCACCAATTGCGATAGTAAGAACGACAATTCGTGCGGTGTTCATACGCTTTACTCTTACATTACTGAATGGGCGCTTCCGGCACTGAAGCAAGCTAGCCTAGTCAGATATAGGTCAAAGCAAGGTTAAGGCGCCCGCTGAGATGGCGTTAACATCCCCTTGATCGTAACCGATAGCCGGCCGGCCCATGCGATCCAGGCCGCCGCGGCTGACGCCGATCTGCTTGCGCTGGATCTATTTGCGGAACGGATAGGCCAGTTGCCCGGCCATTTCGCGCGGGAACGCGGCCTGGTCCTCCACGCCATACTGATCGGGCAGCCGGTCTTCCGGCAGCCGGAAAGTCTTGAACAGGATATCCCAGAGCGGAAAGGTGCCCGCAAAATTGGTGTTGCCGCCCTCGAGCGGTGAAGTGTGATGCCAGCGATGGAACACCGGGGTGGCGATCACATATCGGAAGGGGCCAAGCGTCCAGTTCAAATTGGCGTGGACGAATGCCGAATGAAAGATGTTGAACGGACCGAGCCAGAGCATCACGTTCGGCGAAATGCCTGCCATCAGCAGGACGACGTCGACCCCGATGGTTCCCAGCAGCAGGTTCACGGGGTGAAAGCGCGCGGCCGAAATCCAGTCCACGTCCTCGGACGAATGATGAATCGCATGGTATTTCCAGAAGCCGCCGCGATGGAACATGCGGTGCAGCCAGTACATCATGAAATCGGCAAGCACCAAAAACAGCGCCGCCTGCAGCCATACCGGCAGCGTCGACAGCGGACCATGGCCGTTGTCGTAGAAGGCGATCAGGTCGTCCGCGTCACGAATCCCGAATACCAGCGAGGCGCCGAGCACCAATAGCCCGATCCGGAACACGCGGGCGAACATCGGCACCAAAAACCAGTAACAGATGTCGGTGACGAGCTCGCGCTTGCGCCACCAGGGTCTTCCCGGATTACAGGCCCAGAAATGCGCCAGCGCCGAGAACAGCAGCGCCAGCGCGATCGTTACCGGCACCACCTTGGCAATGGTCTGGCCGAGCATCTCGACAATTTCGGTCGGCAGATTGGACATGTCCGCTCGCCTATCAGAATCCCGGCCCGCATGCCAGTTCGCGCCGTCTCAGGCGGCCGTCACGGCCGGTTTTGGCGGACGGAAGCTGGCCGCCAGAAGATGACCCAGTCGGTTGAAACGGCGCTCGATCACGGGCTCGATCAGGTAATAGCTCAACGCCAGCGAGGCGCCAACGACCAGCACGAACAACGGGACAAGCCCCACCGGAAACAGCGTCGCGATCATCGACACCACGGCGAAATGCACGAGATAAATTGCGTAGGAATGACGGCCCAGAAGGCTCATCGCCGACATCGTGACATTCGAGGCCATGACCAGATAGGCAAGCGCAAACAACAACACGACTTCCGCACCCCACGCCCCCGTCAGCGAAGCGCCGGTCAGGAACAGCGCGCCGAATGTCGGCTTGCTCTTCAGCTCGATGCAGTCGTACAGCAGGATGCCGAACCCGAAGCAGATCGCCTGGTGCGGCAGCCAACAATAGAAGTAGCCGTCGGCGAGATAGGCCCGGCCAGCCGGCAGCGACGCGGCCAGCCACCGAATGAGGTACTGGTCCGCCGCAAATTGTCCGATCGCGCTCACCAGTGCGATCGACGCATAAACGAATATCGGACCGTTCGGCCGCCGGAACAGATAGATCAACAGCGGAAACAGCAGATAGAACTGCATTTCAACGGCAATGCTCCATCCGCCCGGCACCACCGAATTGAACGCGCTGATGCTGGCCCAATGCATGAAGAAGAACGTCAGCAACACGTCACGCGTGCCGATGCCATCGGGCGCCCAGGTCCTGAAGCCCTCTCCCGCAGTGAACAGTAGATAGAAAACGATGGCGATCCAGAACAGCGGAACGATCCTGAACACGCGCCGGACATAGAACGAGCGGACCGCGGCTGAATCGACCCTGTCGCCGAAGGTCAGCATCATCGTGTAGCCGGAGACGATGAAGAAGAGCTGGACGCCGAGTTCGCCATACTTATCGGCAAACGACGTCAGGCCGGGCACGATGCTGGTCTTCGCCGCCGAACAATGTGCGAGCACGACGAGCAGGATGGCCACGCCGCGCAACAAGTCCAGCGATTGGTTGCGCTGTGTCATGACGTGGCGGTCAACGGGCAGTGCGAACGTGCAGCACGGCATTGCTGTCGGAATAGACGCGCTGCCAGCCGCCAATATGATCGAGCAACCCGACGGCCGGCGTCGACGGCGTCAGCAATACGGCGTCGATGTCCCAGGTCTTGAGAATATCGAGGAACTGGTTGACGTCCTTGAGTTCCAACGCGCGGTAATACGCCATATCGAAGGCTTCGCCGTAAAGCTCGGCGCGCCCGTCGATGAACACCGGCATCTGTCGCCAGATCATATAGCCGCCGAACGCAAGGTCGTTGAGAACTCGCTTTGGATTGCGCGCAATCAACGCATCGACGGCGGCCTTGGGCGACTGAACTTCGCGCGGCGCATAGGCCGCATTAACGGCGAACGCCCAGGTCGAGGCGGCGAGCATGACGGCCAGCATCGCGACAGAAGCGGCCGACGCGGTCAACTTCGCGAAACGAGCCGGCTGAAGCGAGAACTGCGCCGCCACCGGCGCCATTATGACGAGCGGTATCAGCAGCGCAAATATCTCGAGATTGCGGGCATGCGAAAGCGCCATATGCAGCAGGCCCAGCACCAGTGCGATCCGCGGCGCCGACAGCTTGACGCCGCTGTAAAGCGCACCCGCGATCAAGGCGAGAATCGAAATCTCGAACGCACCGAGGCTGCTGAAATCCGCCGGCATCCATTCATAGATCAGACGCAGGAGTTCGCCGAGTCCCAGGATCTTGCCTGACGCGAGGATCGATCCCCATCCGTACGGCGTGAAACAGCACGCCGCCAATGCGCCGACGCCGAATACTATCCAGCGCAGCAGTGGCGGCCTTTGCTGCAAATGATCGGCATTCCACAACGCGTCAAGCGCGAAGGCGCCGACCAGCACGAGGCCGAAGACGAATCCACCGTGCAGGTTCGCCCAAAGTGCGATCAACGGCAGCAGCCAGAATGACGGCGCCTCACCGCGCTCGCTCGCGGACATCAGCCCGTATGCCCAGGACAGCATCACCGGCAGCACAAGCACATGGGGACGCGCCAGGAAATGCTGCGCCGAAAGCAATATCGCCGCCAGCGTAACGACGACGGCATAGGTTGCGGGAATTCGGCGGCCGAGGATATAGGCAAGCAATGCAAAGGTTGCGGCAATGGAGGCCGAGGCAAGCACGATCGGCCCGGTCCAGCCGGCGAGATCATAGCATGCTGCAAACAACACCTGCGCAAGCCAGGACGACGACGTCCATGCCTCTCCGGCTTTCGTGAAGGAATAGGTGTCGAGGCGTGGCAACGCGCCGTGATCGAGGATCCACTGGCCGACGGCGATCTGCCAATAGGTATCGGAATCGTTCAGGAGCCTGCTGCCGTTCATCAGCAGCAGAACATAGACGCCGATCCCGAGCCACAGCCACGCCGGCACCTGGCCAAGGCCTGTGGATTTCTCCCGGTCAAACGTTCCAGCGTCGATGCTCATGACGAGAACTTCCAGCCGGACGTGCTAGTGGCGAAACGGGTAGGCCAACTGCCCGCCGATCTCGGTCGGGACCGACTGGTCGTCGACGCCGTATTCGTCGGGCAACTTGTTCTCCGGCATCCGGAAGGTGCCGAAGAGAATGTCCCAGATCGGAAAGGTGCCCGCGAAATTGGTATTGCCGCCTTCGTCGAGCGAGGTGTGATGCCAGCGGTGGAAGACCGGTGTCGCGAGAAGATATTTGAAGGGACCGAGCGTCCAGTTCAGGTTGGCGTGAACGAAGGCCGAATGGAAAGTCGTGAACGGTCCGACCCACAGCATGATGTTCGGCGAGATGCCCGCCATCAACAGGATGACGTCAACCAGGATCGTTCCGATGAACAGGTTCACGGGGTGAAAGCGTGCCGCGGAAATCCACTCGAGTTCCTCGGACGAATGATGGATGGCGTGATATTTCCAAAAGCCGCCGCCGTGGAACATGCGATGCAGCCAATACAACATGAAGTCCGATGCGACCAGGAACAGCACCGCCTGCACCCAAAGCGGAAGCTCGGACAGCGGACCGTGGCCGTTGTCGTAGAATGCGACCAGCCCATCGACATCGTGGATGTTGAAGACGACACCGGCGCCGAGCACCAGCAACCCGATGCGGAATACGCGGGCAAATACCGGCACGAAGAACCAATAGCAGATGTCGGTGACGAGTTCGCGCTTGCGCCACCAGGGCTTTCCCGGATTGCAGGCCCAGAAATGCGAGAGCACCGAGAACACCAAAGCCAGGGCGATCGTGACCGGCACCACCTTGAGCGTCGTCTGGCCCACCATCTCGATGACTTCCAGTAGCAAATTCGGCATGGCGTCCTCGTCCGATCGAATATCTCAGGGGTACGCGCTCGCGCTTAAGGAGCGGTGAATCCAGGGCGAGATGGCTTGCCGGCCGCGACCTGCTGAAAATGTATTTGCAGTCTGCGCCGCATTTTACGAGATGCCTTAATGCGGTGTTTACTCTGCTTAACAACAGCCGGTTCCCGCGCTTTTTGCACGATCAAATTAACTGCGCCGAAATTCTCGGGACCTTAGGGTGCGGCATGGTCACGGTGCTGAGAACGCCGGCGAGACCAAATTAGTTCGATCAGCCACGTGTACACAGGAGTTATCTTATGAAGAATCTCGTTTCGCGTTTTGTGAAGGACGAGTCCGGCGCTACCGCCATCGAATACGGCCTCATTGCCGCCGGCATCGCGATTGCGATCATCACCGCAGTTCAGGGCGTCGGCACCAAGCTGTCCGGCAACTTCGGCACGATCTCGACCTCGCTGAAGTAAACACTCGTCGGCTACTTCTCTGCAAAGGCCCCGGTCATTCGGGGCCTTTGTTGTTTGCTCAGGCTTCGCGCCGCTACTCGCGCAGGCTTCAGACGTACGCCTCCGAATTGCCGATATCCGCAACGACCGGCCGCGCCGTTTTCCGATTGTTCATCTCTGGTGGCTAGCCTCCGGCGATACTTCGTCAGATGCCTGAACCTCGTGTTGGCCGAACGGGCTGTGTGAACTCATGATCCTCGATATCGCCCGTCTTATGCTATTTCCGGCCCTGATGGCGTTCGCAGCGGCGAGCGACCTCTTCACCATGACGATCTCCAACCGGGTGTCGCTGGCGCTTGTGGCAGGCTTCTTCATTCTTGCGCCGCTGGGTGGCATGGGCCTGCACGACATGCTCTTGCATGCCGGCGCGGGCGCCACCGTGCTTGTGGCGGCCTTTGCCTGCTTCGCGATGGGCTGGGTCGGCGGCGGCGACGCCAAAGTCGCAGCCGGCGTGGCGCTCTGGTTCGGTTTCGACCACCTCCTCAATTATCTGATCTATGCCTCGTTATTTGGAGGAGCGCTGACGCTGTTGCTGCTCCAGTTCCGGCAATGGCCCCTGCCCTACCCGTTCGCCGGCCAGGCCTGGCTTAACCGCCTGCACGACAAGCAGAGCGGAATCCCCTACGGCATCGCGCTCGCGATCGCCGCGCTGATGGTCTACCCGGAGACCGAATGGATCAAGGCGGTGGACCTCGCTCACCTCGCCATGCGCTGATCGGCGGGCGCTAACTTCCGGTTAAGCCAATTTACTCACGCCTCATTAACCATGCTTTGACGAATAGCTGGTCAACTCGCATCACGGCGGCGGCAGCGTCGCGGCGTAATGTGGAAAGTGAAGCGTATGAATACGGCACGAATTGTCGTCTTGACCATTGCGATCGGCACTGGCGGCATGGCCGCATTGGTTGCCTGCGGGTCTGACAACAGGATTGCCGTGCCAGCCGGACCGGCTGCGCAGCAGCACGCAGCAGACTTTCCCGTCACGAAATCCGAATTCGGCCTCGGCCGGTCGGTCGAGCCGGGGGACCCGCAGGGGCAGACCCCGCCAACATCGACCGCCAGCAACAATTTTATCGATACGCGCGGCGAAAGCTTCAGCGTCGTCCGTTACGACGGGGATAGCCGGCAGCCGGTGCAGAAGTGGTTGAAAGGACGCACGATATGAGGTGCAGGGGAAATCAGCCGATGCGGACGTCGATGGTCCGCGCCCTGTCGTTTTCGGCAGTCGCAGCCCTCACGCTCAACCCGGCCCTGACGCCGGTGGTGGCGAGCGACTATCGCGCCGTGCCCGCCCCTCGGGCCGCGATCGCCTCCGATGGGCAGATGAATGCGCGTCCTGTTGCGCTCGGGGTCGGCAAATCCATCGTGCTCGACCTGCCGCGCGACATCAAGGATGTGCTGGTTGCCGATCCGAAGATCGCCAACGCCGTCGTCCGCTCCTCCCAGCGCGCCTATATCATCGGCGCAGCCGTCGGCCAGACCAACATCGTGTTCTTTGATTCGGCGGGCCAGCAGATCGCGGCCTATGACATCGCCGTCACCCGCGACCTCAATGGCGTGCGCGCCGCGCTGAAGCAGACGCTGCCGAATTCGGACATCCACATCGAAGGCGTCGCCGATGGCGTGGTGCTGTCAGGCACCGCGGCAAACCCGATCGAAGCGCAGCAGGCCGCCGATCTGGCCGCCCGCCTCGTAGGCGGCTTGGACAAGGTCGTCAATTCGATCGCAGTGCGCGGCCGCGACCAGGTGATGCTGAAGGTCACGCTCGCCGAGGTCCAGCGCTCGATCGTCAAGCAGCTGGGCATCGATCTCAGCGCCAGCATGAATTACGGAACGGCCGTTGTTAAATTCAACAACACCAACCCGTTCACCGCAAACAATGCGCCGCTCGTCGCCAACAACGCGCTTACCGGCACGTTCGGCGCGACGCCCTCGGTCCAGGCGACGCTGCGCGCGATGGAAAGCGCCGGTGTCGTCCGGACGCTCGCCGAACCCAATCTGACCGCGATCTCCGGCGAGTCCGCGACATTCATCTCAGGCGGCGAATTTCCCATTCCGACCGGCGTGACCTGCCAAACGACGGCATCAGGCGGTCTGGGAAATTGCGTTCAGACGGTCAGCTTCAAGAAATTCGGTATCTCGCTGAACTTTACGCCGGTGGTGATGACCGAGGGGCGGATCAGCCTCCGGGTGATGACCGAAGTGTCTGAAGTATCTACCGAAAATGCTTTGACGGGCGGCGCCGGCGGAACGACGATTCCTTCGATCAAGACCCGCCGCGCGGAAACCACGCTGGAGATCCCGTCGGGCGGCGCGATGGCGATGGCGGGCCTCATTCAGGAACAGACCAAGCAGGCCATCAACGGCTTCCCGGGGCTGTCGCAAGTGCCGGTCCTCGGTTCGCTGTTCCGCAGCCGCGACTTCGTCAACAACCAGACCGAACTGATGGTTCTGGTAACGCCCTACATCGTCCGCGCGGTCGCGCAGAAAGACCTGTCGCGCCCGGATGACGGCTTTGCCAACGCCTCCGACCCGCAGGCCGATCTGCTGGGCAGCGTCAATCGCATCTACGGCGTTCCGGGCCGCGTCGAACCGGCACGGAATTATCGCGGCACCTACGGCTTTATTACCGACTGAGGCGGGACGATGACACGACCAATGACATCCATGCTACCCGCTGATCGCAAGCGTGCTCTCCGCCTGTCCGGAGCGCTGATGGTCCTTGCGATGGCGCTGGGAGCTTGCCAGCACACCGAAGAGCTGACGACGTCGAACGTGAGCGCACCCGAGGATTACCGGCTGCGTCATCCGATCGCAGTCCAGGAAGCCGACCAATCGATCGTGGTTTTCGTCGGCCGCGGCCGCGGCGGGCTTTCCGCCTCGCAGCGCGAGGAAGTGATGGGAATGGCGCAGACCTGGCTCCGCGAGGGCACCGGCGGCATCAACATCGATATGCCCGTCGAGACGCCGAACGCGCGGGCGGCGAGAGAATCGCTGCGCGAGATCCAGGTGACCTTCGCCTCCGCCGGCGTCCCGCCGCGCGCGGTCAATGTCCGCCAGTACCGTCCGCAAGACCCGCGCTTTATGGCGGCGATCCGGCTGACCTATCCGAGAATCTCGGCCACCGCCGGCCCCTGCGGCCTCTGGCCGGACGACCTCGGACCGTCGATCAACAACAAGGGCTATTTCGACAACAAGTCCTATTACAATTTCGGCTGCTCCAACCAGCGCAATCTGGCGGCGATGGTCGACAATCCGGCCGACCTCGTGCAACCGCGCACGGAGACGCCAGCCTATCAGATGCGGCGTGACGTCGCGTTCGAGAAGTATCGCAAGGGCAACCCCACCACGACCGCTTATCCCGAGGCCGACAAGGCCAAACTTAGCGACACAGGCAAATGATCAGCTACGCGCGCCAGAATTCCGAAGAGCAGCCTGACGGCACATCGCCGGCCGCGGACGATCATATCGCGCCGGCGCCACGCGTGTCGGTTCAGGCGTTTTGCGAGACCGTGGAAACCGCGGCTGCCGTGCAGTCGGCGGGCGAAGACCGTCGGCTCGGCAAGGCTCATCTCAAGATCCAGATGGGCGGCATGGCTGCCGCCATCGAAGCCTATCGTTCGGCGCCGACGCCGAACGTGATCATCCTGGAGACCGAAGGCCGAAACGACATCCTGACCGGCCTCGATCAACTCGCCACCGTCTGCGACGCCGGCACCCGCGTGATCGTGATCGGCCGCATCAACGACGTCACGCTCTATCGCGAGCTGGTGCGCCGCGGCGTCAGCGACTACGTCATCACCCCGATTACCGCGATCGACGTCGTGCGTTCGGTTTGCAACCTGTTCTCGGCACCCGAGGCCAAGGCCGTCGGCCGCATCATCGCCATCGTCGGCGCCAAGGGCGGCGTCGGTGCTTCCACCGTCGCGCATAACGTCGCCTGGGCGATCGCGCGCGACCTCGCGCTCGATTCCGTGGTCGCCGATCTCGACCTCGCCTTCGGCACGGCCGGCCTCGACTACAATCAGGATCCGCCGCAGGGCATCGCGGATGCGGTCTTCTCGCCCGACCGGGTCGATACCGCGTTCCTCGACCGCCTGTTGTCGAAATGCACCGACCATCTGAGCCTCTTGGCGGCACCTGCGACGCTCGACCGGGTTTACGACTTCGGCGCGGAAGCTTTCGATTCGATCTTCGATACGCTTCGCACCACGATGCCCTGCATCGTGCTCGACGTTCCCCATCAATGGTCGGGATGGACCAAGCGCGCTCTTATCGCAGCCGACGACATCCTGATCGTCGCGGCGCCCGATCTGGCTAATTTGCGCAACACCAAGAACATCTTCGACCTGCTGAAGGCATCGCGGCCGAACGATCGCGCGCCGCTCTATTGCCTCAACCAGGTCGGCATCCCGAAGCGCCCCGAAATTCCGGCCAGCGAATTCGCCAAGGCGATCGAAAGCCAGCCGATCGCGGCGATCCCGTTCGAGCCGCAGATGTTCGGCTCGGCCGCCAATAACGGCCAGATGATCGCGGAAATCTCCGCCAATCATCGCACCACCGAGATGTTCCTGCAGATTGCGCAGCGGCTGACAGGCCGCGGCGAGACCAAGAAGCCTAAGGGTTCGTTCCTGTCACCCCTGATCGGAAAGTTGCGGGCCAAGTAGGCCGCCCGCATGGAGTACAATCGTGTTCGGTAAGCGTAGCGGAAATGAAAGCGATACGCGGGTCTTGAAGCCCGCAACGAGCGCGCCGGAGCCCTCCAGCGCGCCAATTGCTGCGCGCGAGGTATCAGCGCCGACCATCGCTTCGCCGCCGATCGCGCCCCCGAAACCGGCGCCGGCACCGGCGATGGAAGCGCGGAGGTCCGACAACTACTACCAGGTCAAGGCGACGATTTTCGGGGCCCTGATCGAGGCGATCGACCTCGCCCAGCTCGCCAAGCTCGACAGCGAGTCGGCGCGCGAGGAAATCCGCGACATCGTCAACGAAATCATCGCGATCAAGAACATCGTGATGTCGATTGCCGAGCAGGAAGAGCTGCTCGACGACATCTGCAACGACGTGCTCGGTTATGGCCCGCTGGAGCCGCTGCTGTCGCGCGACGACATCGCCGACATCATGGTCAATGGCGCCGGCACGGTGTTCATCGAAGTCGCCGGCAAGATCCAGCGCACCGGCATCCGGTTCCGCGACAATCAGCAGCTTCTCAACATCTGCCAGCGCATCGTCAGCCAGGTCGGCCGGCGCGTCGACGAATCCTCACCGATCTGCGACGCGCGTCTCGCCGACGGCAGCCGCGTCAACGCCATCGTGCCGCCGCTGGCGATCGACGGGCCCGCGCTCACCATTCGTAAGTTCAAAAAGGACAAGCTGACCCTCGATCAGCTGGTCAAATTCGGCGCGATCTCGCCGGAAGGCGCGCAAATCCTGCAGATCATCGGCCGCGTCCGCTGCAACGTGCTGATCTCCGGCGGCACCGGCTCCGGCAAGACCACACTGTTGAACTGCCTGACCCAGTTCATCGAACACGACGAGCGCGTCATCACCTGCGAAGACGCCGCCGAATTGCAACTGCAGCAGCCGCATGTGGTGCGACTGGAAACCCGCCCGCCCAACATCGAGGGCGAAGGCCAGGTCACGATGCGCGAACTGGTCCGCAACTGCCTGCGTATGCGGCCCGAGCGTATCATCGTCGGCGAAGTCCGCGGACCCGAGGCGTTCGACCTGCTGCAGGCGATGAACACCGGCCATGACGGCTCGATGGGAACGCTGCACGCCAACAATCCCCGCGAAGCGCTGTCACGCTGCGAATCCATGATCACGATGGGCGGATTTTCGCTGCCCTCACGCACCATCCGCGAAATGATCTGCGCCTCGATCGACGTCATCGTCCAGGCCGCGCGCCTGCGCGACGGCTCGCGCCGCATCACCCACATCACCGAGGTGATGGGCATGGAAGGCGACACCATCATCACCCAGGACCTGTTTCTGTACGACATGGTCGGCGAAGACGCCAACGGCAAGATCATTGGGCGGCATCGCTCGACCGGTATCGGACGGCCGCGGTTCTGGGAGCGCGCGCGATACTACAACGAAGAGAAGCGGCTTGCGGCAGCGCTCGACGCCGCCGAAGTCAAGGACGCGAACTGAGGGAGCGGGCGATGAACATGCAAATGCTCGCACTGGGTTTTCTTGCCTCCACCGCGATCGGCGGTCTGGCATGGGTCTTCATCTATCCGGCGCTGTCGGGAGAGAACAAGGCCGAGTCCCGCCGTGCCCAGATTGCACGGCCCGAACCCACAGCGGCACGTCAGGCCGACAAGAGCCAGCGCTCGCGCCGCGAGCAGGTCGAAGGTTCGCTGAAGGATCTCGAGGCGCGCCACAAGAAGGAAAAGTCGGTCCCCTTGAGCACCCGGATCACCCGGGCCGGCCTTACCATGTCGACCCAGAAATTCTGGATCATTTCGGCGGTTCTTGCTGCTGCGGCTTTCTTCCTTGCGTTTATGGTCGGCGGCGGATTGATGGGCGGCGCCGGCATGGCTTTCGCCGCCGGCTTCGGCCTGCCGCGCTGGTTGCTGGGCTATCTCAAGACTCGCCGGGAAAAGGCGTTTCTGAAATCACTGCCCGACGCCGTCGACGTCATCGTTCGCGGCATCAAGGCCGGATTGCCGCTGTTTGAATCGATCAAGGTCGTCGCCGCCGACGCGCCTGAGCCGCTAAAGAGCGAATTCAACGCCATCATCGAAACCCAGACGATCGGCATCCCGCTTGGCGAGGCCTGCTCCCGCCTGTTCGAGCGCATGCCGGTGCCGGAGGCGAATTTCTTCGGGATCGTGATCGCGATCCAGCAGAAGTCGGGCGGCAACTTGTCGGAAGCGCTCGGCAACCTCTCCAAGGTGTTGCGCGATCGCAAAAAGATGGCCGAAAAGATTCAGGCGATGTCGATGGAAGCGAAGGCTTCCGCCGGCATCATCGGCTCGCTGCCGCCAGTCGTGATGTCGCTGGTCTGGATGACGACGCCCGACTACATCTCGCTGCTGTGGACCAATCCGACCGGCCAATTCATGCTGTTGTGTTGCGTCGCCTGGATGTCGATCGGCATCATGGTAATGAAGAAAATGATCAATTTCGACTTCTGACGGTGCAGCATGATTGATTTCCTCGTCACCAAAATGCACGACGCGCGGTTCATGACGATGCTGCTTGCCGCCATCGCGGCGAGCGCAACCGCCTATACGCTGGTGATGCCGCTGTTCGCGGGGGAAGGCCTTGCCAAGCGCATGAAAGCCGTTGCCAGCGAGCGCGAACGGCTCCGGCAGCGCGAGCGCGAACGTCTCTCCAAATCGGAAAAAGTATCGCTGCGGCAAACTCCGAAGCAGCTCATTTCCAGGGTGGTGGAAGACTTCAACCTGACCAAATGGCTGGCGCAGGAAGCAGCCCGCGACAAGCTGATCATGGCCGGCTATCGCGGCCACGCGCCCTACGTCACCTTCCTGTTTGCCCGCGCAGTGTCGCCGATCGTACTATTCCTTGGCTCGATCCTGTACGTCTTCGTGATCACGCACCTGGACAAGCCGATGACGGTCAAGATCGGCATCTGCGTCGCAGCCGCCTATGCCGGCCTGCAGGCGCCGATGCTGTTCCTGAAAAACGCCATCAGCAAACGTCAGCTCTCGATCAAGCGCGCATTTCCCGACGCGCTCGACCTGCTCTTGATCTGTATCGAGTCCGGCATGTCGGTCGAGGTCGCCTTTCGCAAGGTCTCCAGCGAAATCGCGACCCAGTCGATCGCGTTGTCGGAGGAGTTCGCGCTGACTACGGCCGAACTGTCCTACTTGCAGGACCGCAAGGTGGCTTACGAGAACCTGGCGAAGCGCACCGGTCTTGAAGGCGTCAAGTCGGTCTGCCTGGCCCTGATGCAGTCGGAACGCTACGGCACGCCGCTCGGCCAGAGCCTGCGCGTGATGGCACAGGAAAACCGCGATATGCGGATGAACGAGGCCGAGAAGAAGGCCGCGGCGCTGCCGCCGAAGCTCACGGTCCCGATGATCCTGTTCTTCCTGCCGTGCCTGTTCATCGTCATTCTCGGGCCGACCTACATCAAGCTGCAGGCCACGCCAATCTTCTGAGCGGGAATAGAACAGCCCTCCGACCCGAAACATGATCGGGAAGAGCCTGCCCTCGGGCCAGAACCCCAAGGGCGGGCACCGGTTTTCCCCCGTGGAAAACGCGAAGCGTGGCGCGAGGATTACGTTCGAACAAGAAGATCGAGCAGGATGACAATTTCATCCCGCTCAACGATTGATCGGTTCTTTGAATTTGGATCGATCAGTTGGGCTTGAGCGCGGCGACCGGCACAGTGCGAGGGCCGCCGCGCGGCGCGTCCTTGCGGTTCAGCATCTCGCGAAGATAGGCCACGTTGGCGGCCGCCTCTTCCGCCGGAAGGTCGCCCTTGGCGATGGTCTCGGCTTCCGCGAAGCGGCCCTGCAGACCCACCACCAACGCCAGATTCTGCCGCACCCGCGCGTCCGCCCGCGGGTTGCCATAGGCACGCCGCAGCGCCTGTTCCGCGTTGGGCAGCTCCCGCGTCAGCATGTAGGACAGGCCGAGATTGGACAGCACGGAGGGCTCTTCCGGCACGATCTTCAACGCCGACTCGTAGTAGCGGCGGGCTTCATCGTGCTTGCCGAGCTTGTCGAGCGCCGTGCCCTGCACGGAAAGGAGGCGCCAGTCGGGATTGTCGGGCGAATGGGCGCGGCTGAGAACGTCGAAGGCGGCCTGCGAATTGCCGTTGTCGGCGAGCGCCCGGCCGTAACCGGCGAGCAGCACCTTGTTGCTGGGATGGGCGATAGTGGCCTGTTCGAGCACGGCGACGGCCTGGGCGCGTTGCCCGGTGACGCGCAGCGCCTGACCGTAGGCCAGGGCGACGTCGGCATCCTTGGGGTTGGCGCGATAGCGCTCGCCATAGACTTCGACGGCGCGGCGCGGATCGTCGGGCGCCGCTTCAGCCTTCGAGGTCGGGGATGCCGAGGCGGACGATCCCGACGTCAGCGCTCCCGTCACGTCGGACATGGTCTGGCAGCCGCCAAGGCCTGCGGCCAGGATCGCCGTCACGGCCGCGGATGAGAAAAGCCGGGCAAGAGACCCAGCACGGCTGGACTGTCGACGCATGACGCTTTGACTCACGATATCGGGGGAATGAACCAGGCCGAACGCGCCATCAATAGACTGTTAACCCTAACGCCTGGTTAATTGGCCTCCCCTCAGGCTCGGTGAGAGCGTGCCATCACCCCCTGCGTTTGGTTTGGCTGCGACTTTTCGGACGATGCTCCGACAGAACCTGCCGCAGCGCCTGAATGTTCGGCGAGTCTGCGCCCTTGCGCCAGATCAGGACGGTTTCGGCCCAATTCTCCCCCGCCGGCAGGGTATGGACCGTCAACCGCTTGCCCTCGGGAAATGTCGTGAGCACGCTTTTCGGCAGCAGCGCAATGCCCATGCCGGCGACAACGCAGCCGAGCATCGCGTGATAGGAGCCGAGTTCAATGGTGCGTTCCGGCATCTCGCCGCGCTTCGCATACCAGCCCTCCAGCCGCTTGCGGTGCGGGCAACCGTGCTCGAACGCGATGACGGTTTTGGGAAAATTGCCGTTCTTGCCGACGGGCGGAAGGCCGGCTGCCGAAACAATCACCGGCTCTTCTTCGAACGCAAATGTCTTGTCGAACGGCGCATCCGCGATCGGCTCGGCGACAAGCGCGGCATCGAGCTCGCCGGCGAGAATCGCCGTTGCCAATATTTCGGGATTACCGGTGCGAAGCTCCAGCGCCACCTCGGGGTAACGCCGGTGAAATTCGTTCAGCGGGCCGGGTAACCGCACTGCCGCGGTACTTTCCATGGCGCCGAGACGGAAGATGCCGCGCGGCCGCGGATCGCGCACGGCAGCACGGGCCTCGTCGGCCAGCGTCAGCAGCCGGTCGGCGTAACCAAGCAGCACCTGCCCCGCGGGCGAAAGATGCAGCCGCTTGCCTTCGCGAATGAACAACGCGGTGTCGAGATCGTCCTCGATCTGGCGGATCCGCGTGGTGACGTTCGATTGCACGCGGTGCAGCCGCTCCGCGGCGCGCGTCACGCCGCCCTCACGCACCACGGCACGGAAGATGCGCAAATCGGATAATTCCATCCATCTCTCCTGGAGATCAAAATCATCTTAATTATTCATTTTATGTGATTTAAGCAGGAGCGTAAAGCTCCCGTCGTGGCCGTTCGAACAACCAGCGGCTTGCGATGGAGATGAAGAATGTCCGGCGATTCATTCGAAAGCCGATCGGCCGAAGATCGCTTCCTGACACCGGCACAGTGGACCGATCTGCGACGGCATTTCGTCAGGCAGGCGCACGCCGAACGGCAACAGGCGATCGAAGCGGCATTTGCGTCGGCGTTCGGCGGGCTGCGAAGCGCCGCCGCCCGGCTGGCCGCGTCGACGACCGGCCACGCGTTCGCGCGAAAGGACCCGGCCGGCGACACCGCGGCGTGGGCACAGGCTTCGCACGGAAAAACAAAGAGCATCTGAACCCCATGTCATACATCGACACAAATGCCCGCTGGCACGGTCTCGGGCCGCTCGCGATGCATGCGGTCAAGGCCATGCACTCAATCCGAATGGCCTACCTCCGCAGACGCGACCGGATGCAGGCATACGCTGAATTGTCCAGCTTTGACGACCTTTCGCTCAGAGACATCGGAATCTCACGCACTGAAATCAAGGCCGCGATGCACGCAGGCAATCGCGATGCTTCGCGGCGCCCGCGATGAATCTTCTTTAAAAATGCAAATGAAGCTGGAGCACTGAAATGACCCCCGAACAGAAGAAGCTGATCAAATCCACATGGGCCGCTGTGGTCCCGATCGCCGATACCGCCGCCGGCCTGTTCTATGGACGGCTGTTCGAGACCGATCCATCCACGCGCCCACTTTTCCAGTCCACTGATATGTCCGAGCAGCGCAAGAAGCTGATGCAAGCTCTGATAGTTGTCGTCAATGGAATCGACGATTTAGGCCAGATCATTCCGACCGTCGAACAACTGGCGCGCCGGCACCTGGCTTACGGCGTCAAGGATCAACATTACGACTCGGTCGGAGCCGCCTTGTTGTGGACCCTCGAACAGGGTCTCGGCGAGCAATGGACGCCGGAGGCCAAAGGGGCATGGTTGGCCGCCTATGGCACGCTTGCCGGCGTGATGCGCGCAGCCGCAGCGGCGTAGCGTTCGATGCAGGACCGCTGTGCCCTGTGAACTTGTGATAGCTCTTGCGGTTCAATTGCGGTCTTGAACCATTGAAATCGCACGAAAAGCCTGCAACCTCTCGTTAATTGATCCCAGGCCAACTCTGGCACCTTCAATCAACGACTGAGAGACGCATGCCATCCGTATTCGAGACCGCGCCCACCGATTCCGCTATTCCCATTACCTTCGCCACCAAGTCGACATGGGCCGCGATCAGCAAGGCGCTTCCGGCGCAAGCCCGCCAGTTTGCGCTGGCCAACGATTTTACCGCCAAGCCCGGCAAGTGCCTGACCCTGCCCTCGCCTGACGGGCAGATCGCGCAGGTACTTTTCGGCCTCGAAGACGAGGCGAGCAAATCCCGCGACCTGTTCCGGCCCGGCGCGCTGCCGGGCCTGCTGCCGCCGGGGGTCTACCGTTTTGCCAATGCGCCGCACGACACGCGGCTGGCTGCGCTCGCTTTTGCGCTCGGAAGCTACCGCTTCGGCCGCTATCGCAAGTCAGCCAAACCCAATGTCCGGCTGGTGCCGCCTGACGGCATCGACGCCGCCGATATCATGCGGATGGCGGAGGCAGCTTCGCTGGCGCGCGATCTCATCAACACGCCGCCCAACGACATGGGCCCGGAGGAACTGGCGTCCGCCGCGCAGGCGTTGGCGACTCGTTTTGGCGCCAGTTTCAACTGCATCGTCGGCGACGACCTGGTGCGGCAAAACTTTCCGCTGATTCATGCGGTCGGCATGGCCTCACCCCGTGCGCCGCGCCTGATCGATCTGACCTGGGGCGATCCTACCCATCCCAAGGTAACACTGGTCGGCAAGGGCGTGTGCTTCGATACCGGCGGGCTCGATCTGAAACCCGCCGGCAGCATGTTGATCATGAAGAAGGACATGGGCGGAGCGGCGAACGTGTTGGCCCTGGCCCAAATGGTGATGGACGCCAAACTCAAAGTGCGGCTGCGGGTGCTGATCCCGGCAGTCGAGAACGCGGTGGCCGGCAATGCGTTTCGCCCGCTCGATATCTTCAAGTCGCGCAAGGGACCGACAGTCGAAATCGGCAACACCGATGCCGAGGGACGGCTGGTGCTTGCCGACGCGCTGGCGCTGGCGGATGAGGAGAAGCCGGATCTGCTGGTCGATCTGGGCACGTTGACGGGAGCTGCGCGGGTGGCGCTGGGTCCGGATCTACCGCCGTTCTACACCAATGATGAGACGCTGGCCGAGAACGTCGCACGCTGCGCCAGGGCAGAGAACGATCCGTTATGGCGAATGCCGCTGTGGCCGCCCTACGATTCCTGGCTGGACTCGAAGGTCGCCGACATCAACAACGCGCCGTCGGGCAGCTTTGCCGGCTCGATCACCTGCGCGCTGTTCCTGCAGCGGTTCGTCTCGGACGCCAAAAGCTGGCTGCATGTCGATATCTACGGCTGGACCCCCTCGGCAAAGCCCGCGCGGCCCGAAGGCGGCGAATGCCAGGCCGCGCGCGCGATCTACAAATTATTGGGCGAACGCTATGGATGATCCGCGCCTGACGCCGGCACGCCCCGAGGTCGCGGCAAAATACCTCGAAGGCAAGGTCAAGGCCGCGCGTTTTGTCGCCGGCGAGGAATTTTGCGTCACCAGCGCCATCTCGCCGCTGCGCGAGGCGCCGAACGCCAATGCCCTGCTGTCGACGCAGGCATTGAAGGGCGAGCGCGTCACGATCTACGACCGCAACCATGAGGGCTGGTCCTGGGGTCAATTGAACAGCGACGGTTATGTCGGCTGGATTCCCGATGCCACGCTCACCAGGCCCGCGACGACGCCGACGCACAAGGTCACGGTGTTGTGCACTCTCGCCTTTCCGGGACCTTCGATCAGACTGCCACCCACGGAGTCGCTCCCGATGGGGGCAAGGGTGACAATAACGCGCGAAGACGGCGCGTTCGCCATAACGGACGAGGGCTGGTATCTGCCGCGCAGCCATATCGACAGCATCAACGCGATGGAAACGGATTTCGTTACGGTGGCCGAAAGATTTATCGGCACGCCCTATCTGTGGGGCGGCAAAAGCAGTTTCGGCATCGATTGCTCCGGCCTCGTGCAGGTTTCACTGAACGCTGCCGGCACCGGATGCCCGCGCGACAGCGACATGCAGCAGGACGGACTCGGCCGGACGTTGAATGCGATGGAGGCGAAAAAGCTACAACGCGGCGATCTGATCTTCTGGGAAGGCCACGTTGCTATCGTACGCGATGCCAAGACCATCATTCACGCCAACGCGCATCACATGGCGACCGCGATCGAAAACACTATCGAAGCGATTGCACGCATCAAGGCGGCCGGCAGCGAGGTCGCGGCAATCAAGCGGCTGGACTAGCTCATCTGTCATCACCCGCTTTCGCGGGGTATGACGGCTATCCCTACAAATCAGGAACAGCCTCGATCCGGAACGCGGCGGCGAACAGCGCGCGGGTATATTCGCTCTTCGGGTTCTTGAACAGTTCCGAGGCCGGTCCTTCTTCGACGACCTTGCCATGACGCATCACGATCAGATGGCTGGCGAGCGAAGCCACTACGCGCAGATCATGCGAGATGAACATGTAGGTCAGATCGCGCTTGCGCTGCAGGTCGCGCAACAGATCGACCATCTGCGCCTGGAACAGCATATCGAGCGCGCTGGTCGGTTCATCCAGCACGACGAAATTCGGTTCCAGCACCACCGCGCGCGCAATACTGATGCGTTGGCGCTGGCCGCCGGAGAACTCATGCGGATAGCGGAACCGCGTGGCGGGATCGAGACCGACATCCTTCAACGCCTTGACGACGCGCGTCTCGCGCTCTTCGTACGACAGCGCTGGTTGATGCACGCTGAGGCCCTCGGCGACGATGTCGCCGACCGACATCCGTGGACTAAGCGCGCCGAACGGATCCTGAAACACGATCTGCATATCGCGGCGGAACGGCAGCATGGCCTTGAAACGCAGGCCCTGAATGTCGTTGCCGAGAAACACGATCGGTCCGTTCGACGAAATCAACCGCAGCAAGGCCAGACCCAGCGTGGTCTTGCCGGAACCGGATTCGCCGACGACGCCGAGCGTCTCGCCCTTGCGTACGGAAAGGCTGACACCGTCGACCGCCTTGATATGGTCGACCGTCCTGCGCAGCAGGCCGCGCTTGACCGGAAACCAGACCTTTAGATTGTCGGCCGACATCACCACCGGCGATTCTGGCCGCGGCGGCGCAGGGTCGGGCTTCGGCTCCGCCGCCAGCAGCGCGCGGGTATAGGGATGCTTCGGCGCGGTAAAGACCTCCTCGACCGGTCCCTGCTCGACGATCTCGCCGTTGTTCATAACGCAGACGACGTCGGCGATGCGGCGGACGATGCCGAGGTCATGGGTAATGAACAGCATACTCATGCCGAGCCGTGCCCGGATCTCGGCCAATAGTGCCAGGATCTGGGCCTGCACCGTGACGTCGAGCGCGGTGGTCGGCTCATCCGCGATCAAAAGATCCGGCTCGTTCGCGAGCGCCATCGCAATCATGACGCGCTGGCGCTGGCCGCCGGACAATTGATGCGGATAGCTTTGCAGCCTGCTTTCCGGATTGGGAATGCCGACTTGCGTCAAAAGCTCGAGCGTCCGCGCCCGTGCCGTCGCGCCGCGGATACCGTTGTGCAGAAACAGGATCTCGCCGATCTGCGCCTCGATCGTGTGTAGCGGGTTGAGCGAGGTCATCGGCTCCTGGAAGATGATCGAGATGTCGTTGCCGCGAATTTCGCGCATCTCATTCTCTGCCGACGTCAGGAGATCGCGGCCCCGGAAACGGATGCTGCCGGACGGATGCGAGGCGGACGGATACGGCAACAGCTTCAGGATCGACAGCGCGCTGACGGATTTTCCCGAACCGGACTCGCCGACCAGCGCCACGCATTCGCCGCGATTGATGGAAAACGAGATACGATCGACCGCAAGCGTGGGACCGAACGCCACCGACAGGTCGCGAACATCGAGCAGGGGTTGGTTGATGGCGTCCATGCGCGGCCTCTACCGGAATGTCTTGCGCGGATCGAAGGCATCGCGCGCGGCCTCGCCGATGAAGATCAGGAGCGACAGCATGATCGCAACCGCGAAGAACCCGGTGAAGCCGAGCCAGGGCGCCTGCACATTGGCTTTTGCCTGAGACAGCATTTCGCCGAGCGACGGCGAGCCCGGCGGCAATCCGAAGCCGAGGAAATCGAGCGCCGTCAGCGTCATCACCGAGGACGAGACGATGAATGGCAGGAACGTCATGGTCGCGACCATCGCGTTCGGCAACAGATGGCGGAACATGATGGTGGCATTGGACACGCCGAGCGCCCGCGCCGCCTGAATGTATTCGAAGTTGCGCCCGCGCAGGAATTCCGCGCGCACCAGACCGACAAGCGACACCCAGGAAAACAGCAGGAGAATACCAAGCAGGATGAAGAAGCCGGGTGGCAGCACTGCCGATATGATCAGGAGCAGATAGAGCGAGGGTATCGCATTCCAGACCTCGATGACCCGCTGAAAGAGCAGATCGATCCAGCCGCCGAAATAACCCTGCACCCCGCCAGCGGCGATCCCGATGATCGAAGAGAAGATCGTGAGCGTCAGGCCGAACAAGACCGAAATGCGAAAGCCGTAGATCAGGCGCGCGACCACATCGCGGCCCTGATCGTCGGTGCCAAGCCAGTTATATTCGAGGTCGCGGCAGCCCTTCAGGCCCTTCTTCTGCACTACCTCCTTGCACTGGTCTTCGGTCAGCATCCAGGTCGGCTTCGACGGCGCCGGCGTCGGCAGATCGAGATTATGCGTGTCGTAGGAATAGCGGATCAGCGGCCAGATGATGGTGCCGCCCTTGGCGGCGATCTGCTTCTGCAGATACGGATCGCGATAGTCCGCCGCGGTCTCGAAATCGCCGCCAAACGTCGTCTCGGAATAGCTGACAAAAGCCGGCCAATAGAGATGGCCGTCATATTTGATCAGGAACGGACGATCGTTGGCGATCAGTTCGGCGAACAGCGAGATGACGAACAGGATCAAGAAGATCCAGAACGACCAGTAACCCCGGCGGTTTGCCTTGAAATTTTGCCAGCGGCGCCGGTTCAGCGGCGACGGACTGAACCGGTGACGCGTCATGGGAACGACCTCGCCGAGCGGCGATTGCGTCGTGGTCTCGATCGGCTGGGGTGCGAGGATCGTCATCAGACCTCACGCGCCTCGAAATCGATCCGCGGGTCGATCCACATATAAGCGAGGTCGGAGACCAGGTTCACCACGAGGCCGACAAGCGAAAAGATGAACAACGTTCCGAACACCACGGGATAATCGCGGTTCAGCACGCTCTCAAAGCCAAGCAGGCCCAACCCGTCGAGCGAGAAGATGGTCTCGATCAGCAGCGAACCCGAGAAGAAGGCGTGAATGAAGGCGCCCGGGAAACCCGCGATCACGATCAGCATCGCGTTTCGGAAGACGTGATTGTAAAGCACCTGCCGCTCGCTGCAGCCCTTGGCGCGCGCCGTCATCACATATTGCTTGCGGATCTCGTCGAGGAACGAGTTCTTGGTCAGCAGCGTCATGGTGGCGAAGGCGCCCAACGCCATCGCGATCAACGGCAGCGCGATGTGCCAGAAATAATCGATGATCTTCCAGTACCAGGGAAACTGCGCCCAACCGTCCGAGGTCAGGCCACGCAACGGGAATATGTTGAAGAACGACCCGCCGGCGAACAGGATGATCAAGAGGATCGCGAACAGGAATCCAGGTATCGCAAAGCCAACGATGATCACCGCCGAGGTCCAGGTGTCGAACCGTGACCCGTCCTGCACCGCCTTGCGAATACCGAGCGGAATCGAGATCAAGTAGGTCAGCAGCGTCATCCAGATCCCGAGCGACATCGAGACCGGCAGCTTCTCCTTGATCAATTGGATCACGCTGACATCGCGGAAATAGCTCTTGCCGAAATCGAAGCGCGCGAAATTCCACACCATCAGCGCAAAGCGTTCCGGCGCCGGCTTGTCGAAACCGAACTGCGCTTCCAGCTTCTTGATAAAGTCCGGATCGAGACCCTGCGCTCCCCGGTATTTCGAACTGACGGCTGCGTCGGCGGAAGCGTTGACCTGGCCGCGCGCGCCGAAATCGCCGCCGCCGCCCGAGACCCTTGAGGTGCCGCCGGTGTCGGCGCCCGAGAGCTGCGCAAGCACGCGTTCGACCGGGCCGCCCGGAGCGAACTGTACGACCACGAAGGAGACGAACAGGATTCCCAGCAGCGTCGGGAGCATCAGGAGAATACGGCGGGCGATATAGGCAGTCATGAATTATTTCGCCTGCTCGAGTTTCGCGGCCTTGGCGGAATCATACCACCACAGAATGCGCTCCCCGACGCTGGATGAATAAGTTTCCATCTGATAGCGCGGCAAAGTTTTGGGGTGGTCGAATACATCCCAATAGGCCAGCGGATGGGTGGCGCGATACCAGTGCGGGACCCAATAGCGTCCGGCGCGGAACACCCGGTCGAAAGCGCGGCAGGCGGTCGTCAGCTCGGCGCGGGTATCGACCGCCAGAATCTTCTCAATCAGCGCATCGATGACGGGATCGGCGACGCCAGCCAGATTGTAGGAACCCTTGGTCGCGGCAGCCTGGGAGGAGAAGATCGGACGAATCGAGTCCCCCGGCGTTGCCGAGAGGGGGGGACGTTCGGTGGTCATGTCAAAATCGAAATCTTCCACGCGGGCGCGGTATTGCACGGCATCGATCAACCGCAGCGTGGCCTCGATACCAAGCGTGCCGAGGTTCTTGAGGAACGGCGCGTGGTGCGGCTGAAACGACGGCTCTTCGAGCAGGAATTCGATCTTGAAGAGCTCGCCGTTCGGCAACAACCGCTTGCCATCCTTGACGACGCATCCGGCATCACTGAGCAGCTGCGACGCCTTGCGCAGCAAGGTGCGGTCCTGCCCCGAGCCATCAGACACCGGCGGCACGAAGGGCTCACCGAACACTTCGTCCGGCACCTTGCCGCGGAACGGCTCGAGCAGTTTGAGTTCTTCCGGCGACGGCAAACCTGTCGCCACCATGTCCGAATTCTGGAACGGCGAAATCGTGCGCGCATAGGCACCATACATGATGGTCTTGTTGGTCCATTCGAAATCGAATGCATGGATCACCGCTTCACGCACGCGCGGATCCCTGAACTGCTTGCGGCGGGTATTCATGAACCAGCCCTGCGCGCCCGCCGGCAACTCGTCGGGTAACACCTCGCGCTTGATCCGGCCGTCCTTTACGGCGGGGAAGTCGTAGCGTGTCGCCCAAATGCGCGCGGTGAATTCCTCGCGGTATAAATAGTTCTTGCCACTAAAACCCTCGAACGCGACGTCGCGGTCGCGATAGAACTCGAGACGAACGACATCGAAATTAAACTGGCCGCGGCTGACAGGAAGATCAGCTCCCCACCAATCCTTGACCCGTTCGTATTCGATGTATCGATTGGCCTCGAACTTGCCGACCTTGTACGGCCCCGATCCCAACGGGATATCCAGCGTCGATTCGTCGAACGGCCGCGTCGCATAGTAGGCCTTCGAGAAAATCGGCATAACCGCAACGTAGAGCGGCACGTCGCGCGCGCGTTTTTCCGCAAATGTCACCACCAGCGTTGCATCGTCGGCCGCCTCGGCCCTCACCATGTCGCGCATTTGCGTGATGACGAGCGGGTGGCCCTTCTCCTTCAAGGTCGTAAGCGAGAAGGCTGCGTCATGCGCGGTCAGTTTGGTGCCGTCGTGAAAACGCGCTTCCGGCCGCAGCGTGAAACGGTAGGTCAGCTTGTCCGGGGAAATCTGCACGGATTTCGCGACTTGGCCGTACACCGCATCCGGCTCATCGCCTGCACGCGCCATCAGCGTCGCAAAGGTCAGTTCCATGCCGCACGCGCCCTCACCCTTCAGGATGAAGGCGTTGAGCGAATTGAACGTATAGAATGACTGGTTATTGAGGCGTAGCGTGGGAATGGTCGAAAATAACCCACCCTTCGGTGCGGCGAGATTCACATAATCGAAATGACGAAAGTCGACCGGGTATTTCAGGTCCCCGAACACCGACATGCCATGCATTTCGGCGTCGGCCTCGGATGCGGCCGCCGGCCTGAACCGCGTTGCGCCCAGCGCCCCGACGCCGAGAGCCAGCACGTGCCGGCGAGACAACGAGGGCGCGCGGGAGAAATCGTTCAAGAGCGTTTACCCGTCTTGGCCGCTTTTTCGGCGTCGAACCACCACAAGGTCGGGAATCCGGACACGCCGTATTTGGGCAACGGCTCGGGATGACTGAAGCGATCCCAGCGCGCATAGCGCTGGAATCCGTAGGTGAATTGCGGGACGACGTAGAAGTTCCAGAGCAACACCCGGTCCATCGCCTTGCTGGCCGCGATCAGTTCGGCACGATCCTTGGCAAAGATGATGCGCTCGATCAGGGCATCGACAGCGGGATTCTTGATTCCGGGAATATTGCGGCTGCCGGGACGATCTGCCGATTTCGAACCGAAAAACTCGCGCTGCTCGTTGCCCGGCGATAGCGACTGACCCCAGACGACGGTGGTCATGTCGAAGTCGAAACTGCGGAGACGGTTCTGATATTGGACATCGTCGACAGTGCGGATGCTGACGTCGATCCCGAGCCGCTCGAGCGAGGGCTTGTAGAACAGGGAAATGCGCTCCATTCCAGGATCGGGATTCAATATCTCGATCGCGACAGGCTTCCCCGCAGGATCCACCAGCTTGCGTTCGCGGATCTCAAATCCGGCCTCTTTCAGAAGGCGGGTCGCCTCGCGCAAATTGTTACGGACCTGCTCAGGGTTGCCGCCCACCGGATTCTGATACGGCGTGGTGAAGACCTCGCGCGGGACCTGGTCGCGGACGGTTTCGAGAATCTCCAATTCCTTCCCTTCGGGAAGTCCGGTCGAGGCAAGTTCGGTCCCCTCGAAATAGCTGTTGTCGCGTGCATATTCTCCGGTCGAGAGCTGCCGGTTCATTTCCTCGAAATCGAAGGCGAAATTGAAGGCACGCCGCAGCCGCGCATCGTTGAAAAGCGGGCGGCGGAGATTGAACGCCCAGCCCTGCATCCGGCCCGAACTGCGGATCGGGAATTTTTCCTTGATCACGCGGTTTTCGCGCACAGCCGGAAAATCATAGGCGACAGACCATTCCTTGGCGCTACGCTCCGCAATCCAGTCGAGTTGATCGGCCTTGAAGGCTTCCCGCGCCACCGTGTCGTCGCGGAAGAATTCATATCTGATCTGGTCGAAATTGTTTTGTCCGATGTCTTTCGGCTGGTTCTTGCCCCAGTAGTCAGGCACGCGTTCGAGCACCAGCGACCGTCCCGCGACGAACTCCTTGATGCGATAGGGGCCGGATCCCAACGGCGGCTCCAGCGTGGTCGCACTGATGTCGCGCTTCCGGCCCTGCGAGTCCGTCCCTTCCCACCAATGCTTGGGGAATACCGTCACCTCGCCCGCGATCAGCGGCAGCTCGCGATTGCCGGGGCCGTCGAAGGTGAACTTTACGTCGCGCTCGCCGATCTGCTCGCATTTGGTGATGTGGCTGTAATAGGCGCTGTACATCGGGCTGTTTTTCTTCAGCGCATCGAACGAGAAGATCACATCGGCCGGCGTCACCGGTTTGCCGTCGTGCCATCGCGCCGCCGCTCGCAGCCGGTAGACTACGTACGAAAAATCGTCGGGATGAGCGCAAGCCTCCGCGAGCAGGCCATACGCCGTCGAGACTTCATCGAGCGATTGGGTGGTCAGCGCCTGATTAATCAGCGCAACGCCGCTCGCGATCGATCCCTTCAGACCGGCAATCACCTGATTGAAGTTGTCGAAAGTGCCGATTTCCAGTTGGCGTACCAAACCACCTTTGGGCGCATCCGGATTGACGTAATCGAAGCGCTTGAAACCCTCGGGGTATTTGATGTCGCCGAACAGCGACAGCGCGTGACGCCAGACCAGTCCATCCGGACCAGATTCTGCGTGAGCGGTTCCGATCGAGGGAACGCCTGCCGTCAATCCCAGCGCCGGGGCCATCGCGGCCGCAGCGCCACTTTGCAAAAGATGTCGTCGGGTGATCGCCAAATGAAGAATCCTGTTGCTCGCCGGTCCCGTTTTTATTGTTCGCGCATAACCTTTTCGGAACACCGGTGTCCACTTTTCCAGATCATGCTCCAGCCAGCACCCAATATAAGGCAACGGTTCGACAAATTACGTTGCTTTTTCCTCATGATAATAGCCCAGCGGCCATGACGGTGCGGCGAAACGTCCCGATAACAACACCGCGATCACCATATGCAAACGGCCAGGCAATGCCTGGCCGTCGTGTCACATGGCAACCCATGCGGGACTATCGAAATGTTACTTTGCCGCGGTCGGGATCGGAACCGGAGTGTCGGCCAGCGTGGCCAGATAGCGGATCACATCGGCGCGCTCGCTGTCCTTCTGAATGCCGGCGAAGCCCATTGCGGTGCCGGGGATGAAACCCTTCGGATTGGCGATGAACTTGTTGAGGTCGTCGAAGGTCCAGGTACCGCCCTTGCCCTTCATGGCTGCCGAGAAATTAAAGCCGCCGCGTCCCTCGCCACGATGGTCGTTGACGATGCCATAGAGATTTGGACCGACGCGGTTCGGACCACCCTTCTCGAAGGTGTGGCAGGCAGCGCACTTCTTGGCCGCAGCTGCGCCCTTCTCGACGGAGGCGGTCTGCAGCAACTTTTCGATCGGCTCGGACGGCGCGGCGGCTTCCGCGGGCCCGCCATGGGTCACTTCCTTCACGGCAATCTCAAAGCCCGGTTTTTCCGGCATCTTCGGCGTGAAAATAGCGCCGGCGGCAAAGCTCGACACCAGGACAAAAATGCAGGTGCCGAGAACGGCGCCGATGATCTTGTTGAGTTCGAAGGAGTCCATATTGGCTCAGGCTCCAGGCCGGAAGGTCGACTTAAGGCCGGAGAGACGGCCGCGGAAAAGCGTCAGGAATCAGGCTTTCGCGCTGCACCCTCAGCAGCGTTCAGATATCGGTTTGCCCGCGCTCTGGCAACCCGTATAAACGCCCCGACTTTCCGCCAATCCCCATTATTTCCGGCCTGTTTTCGCAAGGCCCCCCTGACCTCGCTCCGATGACCGAAACCCGCACTTTGGTGCTGATTCCCGCCCGCATGGCAGCCACCCGGCTGCCCGGCAAGCCGCTATTGGACATCGCTGGCCTACCCATGATCGTCCATGTGCTGCGGCGGGCGGAAGCCGCCCAAATCGGCCGGGTTGCGGTAGCCACGGACACGCCGGAAATCGCGGCCGCCGTGAAGGCCTGCGGTGGCGAGGCGGTCATGACCCGCCCCGAACATCCCTCCGGCTCGGACCGGATTTACGAGGCGCTGAAAACCCTCGATCCCGAGGGCAAGGTCGAGATCGTGGTCAATCTGCAGGGCGATTTTCCGACGATTTCACCGGAAAATATCCGCGCCGTGCTGCCGCCGCTTGCCGATCCCGCCGTCGATATCGCGACGCTGGCGGCCGAGATTCATACCGACGAAGAAAGCTCCAATCCGAATGTCGTTAAGGCGGTCGGCTCCCCCATCGGCCCTCAGCGGTTGCGTGCGCTTTATTTCACGCGCGCCGCAGCGCCCTCCGGCGACGGCCCGCGCTACCATCATATCGGTCTCTATGCCTATCGCCGCGCCGCGCTGGAACGTTTCGTGACGCTGCCGCCCTCGCCGCTCGAACGGCAAGAAAAACTCGAGCAGCTCCGGGCGCTGGAAGCCGGCATGCGGATCGACGTGACGATCGTGGATACCGTCCCTCGCGGGGTGGATACCCCGGCCGATCTCGAAACAGCCCGCCGAGCACTGGCAAATAGCCGAGCGGCTGATACAAGGCGCCAATGACCAAGAAGCTCAAAATTGCATTCCAGGGCGAGTTTGGCGCGAACTCGCATATCGCGATCGTCGAGGCCTATCCGGACGCCGAGCCGCTGCCCTGCGCGACCTTTGAAGACGCGCTGGCCGCGATCTCCTCGGGCGAGGCCGATCTGGGGATGATCCCGATCGAAAATTCGGTGGCCGGCCGGGTTGCCGACATCCATCATCTGTTGCCGGCTTCCGGCCTGTTCATCGTCGGCGAGTGGTTTTTGCCGGTCCATCACCAGCTGATGGCGGTGCGCGGGGCCAAACTGGCCGATATCAAAACCGTCGAGAGCCATGTCCATGCGTTGGGCCAATGCCGCCGCATCATCCGCAAGCTCGGCATCAAGCCGTTGGTCGCGGCCGACACCGCCGGCAGTGCCCGCGATATCTCCCAGCGCGGCGACAAAACCATCGCCGCCATCGCCTCCAGGCTGGCCGCCGATATCTACGGCCTCGATATCCTGGCCGAAGACGTCGAGGACGAAGCCCATAACACCACGAGATTCGTGGTGCTGGCGCGCGACGAGAACTGGGCCAACAAGGGATCGGGGCCGCTGGTCACCACTTTTGTTTTCCGGGTGCGCAACCTGCCCGCCGCGCTCTACAAGGCCCTCGGCGGCTTTGCCACCAACGGCGTCAACATGACCAAGCTGGAAAGCTACATGGTGGACGGCGAATTCTCCGCGACCCAGTTCTATGCCGACGTCGACGGCCATCCCGATGACAAGGGCCTGGCGTTCGCGCTGGAGGAACTGAAATTCTTCTCGCGCGAGTTTCGCATCGTCGGCGTCTATCCCGGCCACCCCTTCCGCGCGACCTTCGGCTAGACGAAAGATTGATCCGGTTGGGTCGTCCCTGCGGGAAACAGGGACGACAAGCTTGCTACGCCGCCACTTTTTTCCCGAGCCCAAAAGCATCGGCCAGCAGGCTGTATGATTTCTTCCGCGCGTCGTGATCATAAACGGCGGTGATAATCATCAGTTCATCCGGCTGGCTTGCCGTGATCATCGGCTGCAGTTTTGCCATCAGCGTCGCCGGGCTGCCGACGAACAGCCGCGAGCGATTGCGCGCGATCGAGGCGCGCTCGGCATCCGAATAGGGATAGGCCAGCGCTTCCTCGACGCTCGGCAACGGCAGATACTGCCCGCGGTCGCGGCGCAGGCGGTTGAGGTCCATCGAGGACGCCAGCTTTTCGGCTTCCGCATCGGTTTCGGCGGCAACGGCAGCGACGGCCAGGATGCCGTGCGGCGCGGCGCGCCAGGCCGACGGCCGGAAGCGGCTGCGGTAGTTGGTCATCGCGGCGACCGCGTCATAGGACGCAAAGTGATGCGCGAACGCGAAGCCCATGCCGACTTGCGCTGCAAGCTCGGAACTATAATCGCTGGAGCCGAGCAGCCAGATCGGCGGCAGCGGCGAGTTGTCCGGCATCGCCACCACATTGTTGTAGGGGTGCCCGGCCGGGAAATCGCGGGTCTCCCATAAGATCAGTTCCTGCAGCCGTTCGAGAAAATCGTCGCCCTCGCGGCGATCGAGCCGGCTGCGCAGCGCGTAAGCCGTGGCGCCATCGGTGCCCGGTGCGCGGCCGAGGCCGAGATCGATACGGCCGGGGAACAGCGCCTCCAGCATCTTGAAGCGTTCGGCCACCACCAGCGGCGCATGGTTGGGCAGCATCACGCCGCCGGAGCCGACGCGGATGTTTTTGGTCACGGCGGCAATTTGCCCGATCATCAGATCGGGCGCGGGACTAGCCACCGATGCGAGGTTGTGATGCTCGGCGAGCCAGTAGCGGACGAAGCCGAGCCCATCGACATGGCGCGCCAGGTCGATGCTGTTGCGCAGCGCGGCGGCGGGTTTTGTGCCTGTGGTGACGACGGAAAGATCGAGGACTGAAAGCGGGATCATGGCGCTAGACTAGTGCGGCAAATGGCGGCCACAAAGGCCCCGGTCGCGCAGATCTGGCCCGCACAGGCGGGTGTGGAGCATCCTTCTGGCGCCCGTAATGTTGGGATAGATTATAGTATATTTCCAATGATTTACTTCTGCCCACTTCCATCCGCAACAGATTCCGAAAGTCCAAATATACCATTACATATTGAAATAACTATATATTTCTGTCACGGACGGCCAACGCCTAACTCTTGCCCAACTAGAGATCTCCTAGCCATCTGTTTCACTATAATATCAATAATTGGGCAATTTCCCATCGCCGATGGGCTATTTGGGCGACTTCATTTGGCTTATTTTAGCTGTCGGCGGCTAGGCCTGATGCCTGCCCATTCCTGTGGAGCTTTGTGAGTCCATGACCGAGGTTACGTCCCCCGCATCCGGCGGGCATCGCGTGCTCCATTCGCCAAAAATCTCCTTCGAGTTCTTTCCACCCAAGACGGAAGAAATGGAGCGCAGCCTCTGGGAGACCATCAACCGGCTTGCGCCGCTCACGCCCAATTTCGTCTCGGTGACCTATGGCGCCGGCGGGTCGACCCGCGAGCGTACCCATTCGACCATCGCCCGTATCCTCAAAGAGACCAGCCTGACGCCCGCCGCGCATCTGACCTGCGTCGGCGCACCCAAGGGTGAGATCGACGACGTCGTGGCGCGCTATCACGACGTTGGCGTCCGCCATATCGTCGCGCTGCGCGGCGATCCCTCGAGCGGCATCGGCACGGCCTATCAGGCCCATCCCGATGGCTATCAGACCTCCTCGGATCTGATCGCGGGGATCAAGAAGCGCTTTCCCGACATCGAAATTTCCGTATCTGCCTATCCGGAGAAGCATCCCGAGAGCCCGGACTTCGACGCCGACATCGACACGCTGAAGGCCAAGGTCGATGCCGGGGCCGCCCGCGCCATCACGCAGGTCTTCTTCGATAACGATCTGTACTTCCGCTACCTCGACCGCGTCCGCGCGCGTGGCATCGATATTCCGATCGTGCCCGGCATCATGCCGATGCACAATTTCAAGCAGGCGCGCAATTTCGTCACCCGCGCCGGCACTACGGTGCCATCCTGGCTCGCAGACAAATTCGAAGGCCTCGACGACGATGCCGAGACGCGCAAGCTGGTCGCCGCCACCGTCGCGGCCGGCCAGGTGCAAAAGCTCGCCAAGCACGGCGTCGACACCTTTCATTTCTACACCATGAACCGCGCGGACCTCGTGTTCGCGATCAGCCATCTCTTGGGCATCCGTCCCAATGGCGCACAGAAAGCCGCTTGATCCGATGACCGCACAAGCGCCTTCCAAGCAAGTTTCTCCGAAGCGAACCGCCCTGCTGGCGGCAGCCCGCGAACGCATTCTGGTGCTCGACGGCGCCATGGGCACCATGATCCAGGGCCTGCAATATGACGAGGCTGCGTTTCGTGGCGCGCGTTTTGCGGATTTTCACCGCGACGTCCGTGGCAACAACGATCTGCTGATCCTGACCCAGCCGCAGGCGATCGAAGATATCCATGCCGATTATCTGCGCGCCGGCGCCGACATCGTCGCGACCAACACCTTCTCCTCGACCTCGATCGCGCAGGCCGACTACGACATGTCGGACCTCGCCTATGAGCTCAATCGCGATGGCGCCAAACTCGCGCGCGCCGCTGCCGAGCGGGTAGCCGCTGAAGACGGCAAGCCGCGATTTGTTGCGGGCGCGCTGGGCCCGACCAACCGCACCGCGTCGATCTCGCCTGATGTATCCAATCCCGGCTATCGCGCCGTGACTTTCGACGATCTGCGCAAGGCTTACGGCGAACAGATCAACGGCCTGCTCGACGGTGGCGCCGATCTGCTGCTGGTCGAGACCATCTTCGACACTCTGAACGCCAAGGCTGCGCTCTACGCCATCTCCGAAATCGCTGGTGAACGCGGCATCGACGTGCCCGTGATGATCTCGGGCACCATCACCGACAAATCCGGCCGCCTGCTGTCGGGCCAATTGCCGGAAGCGTTCTGGAATTCGATGCGGCACGCCAAGCCGATCACCATCGGTTTCAACTGCGCGCTCGGCGCCGAGGATTTGCGGGCGCATATCGCAGATATCGGCCGTGTCGCCGATACGCTGGTCTGCGCCTATCCGAACGCCGGACTGCCTAATGAGTTTGGCCAGTACGACGAAAGCCCGGAATATATGGCGCGGCTGATCGGCGAATTCGCGGAAGCCGGCCTCGTCAACATCGTCGGCGGCTGCTGCGGCACCACGCCGGACCATATCGCCGCGATTGCCGCCGCCGTCGCGCCGCACAAGCCCCGCGCCATCCCCGTGATCGAGCCGCGCCTGCGGCTTTCGGGACTGGAGCCGTTCGAACTGACGCCCGCGATTCCCTTCGTCAATGTCGGCGAACGCACCAACGTCACCGGCTCGGCGAAATTCCGCAAGCTGGTCACCGCGGGCGATTACACCGCCGCGTTGCAGGTGGCGCGCGACCAGGTCGAGAACGGCGCGCAGATCATCGACGTCAACATGGACGAGGGCTTGCTGGATTCGGAAGCCGCGATGGTGACGTTCCTCAATCTCGTCGCCGCCGAACCCGACATTGCCCGCGTCCCCGTGATGGTGGACTCCTCCAAATTCGCCGTTATCGAAGCCGGCCTGAAATGCGTTCAGGGCAAGCCGGTGGTGAATTCGATCTCGATGAAAGAGGGCGTGGAGAAATTCATCCACGAGGCCCGCATCGCGCAGCGCCATGGCGCGGCCGTCGTCGTGATGGCGTTCGACGAAGTCGGCCAGGCCGATACGTTTGCGCGCAAGACCGAAATCTGCAAACGCGCCTACGACATCCTGGTCGACCAGCTCGGCTTCCCGCCGGAAGACATCATCTTCGACCCGAATATCTTTGCGATCGCCACCGGCCTCGAAGAGCACAATAATTACGGCGTCGACTTCATCGAGGCGACGCGCTGGATCCGCCAGAACCTGCCGGGTGCACATGTGTCCGGCGGTGTCTCCAATCTCTCGTTCTCGTTCCGCGGCAATGAGCCGGTGCGCGAGGCCATGCATTCGGTGTTCCTGTATCACGCCATCAAGGCCGGCATGGACATGGGCATCGTCAACGCCGGCCAGATGATCGTCTATGACGACATCGATCCCGAACTGCGACAGGTCTGCGAGGACGTCATCCTCAACCGCGATCCGGGCGCGTCCGAGCGGCTGCTGGCGCTCGCGGAGAAATTCCGCGGCAAGGAGAAGCAGACCAAGGAACAGGATCTCGCCTGGCGCGAATGGCCGGTCGAGAAGAGACTGAGCCACGCACTGGTGCACGGCATCACGGAATTCATCGAGGCGGATACCGAGGCCGCGCGCCAGACGGTCGAGCGTCCGCTCAATGTGATCGAAGGCCCGTTGATGGCCGGCATGAACATCGTCGGCGACCTCTTCGGCGACGGCAAAATGTTCCTGCCGCAGGTGGTGAAATCCGCCCGCGTGATGAAGCAGGCGGTCGCCTATCTGATGCCGTTCATGGAAGAGGAAAAGGCGCGCAACCTCGCCAATGGCATCACCGGCGACGGCCGCAGTGCCGCAGGCAAGATCGTGCTCGCGACCGTGAAGGGCGACGTCCACGATATCGGCAAGAACATCGTCGGCATCGTGCTGCAATGTAACAACTATGAGGTCATCGACCTCGGCGTAATGGTGCCCGCCACCAAAATCATCGAGACGGCGAAGGCCGAGGGCGCCGATATCATCGGGCTGTCCGGCCTGATCACGCCCTCGCTGGATGAAATGAGTTTCCTCGCCGGCGAAATGGAACGGCAGGGCATGAAGATGCCGCTGTTGATCGGCGGCGCCACCACCAGCCGCGTCCATACCGCCGTGAAGATCGACCCGAACTACAAGGGTGGACCGGTGGTGCATGTCAACGACGCCAGCCGTGCCGTCGGCGTGGCGTCGTCGCTGCTGTCGGCCGACCGGCGCGAGGCCTATGCCGCCGATATCCGCGCCGAATACGCCAAGATTTCCGCCGCGCATTTCCGAGCACAGGCCGACAAGAAGCGGCTGAAGCTTGCGGTCGCGCGCGCCAATGCAATGACGATCGACTTCGCCAAGACGCCACCAAAGAAGCCGGCGTTCTTCGGCATCAGGAGTTTTGACGCCTACGACCTCGGTGAGCTCGCCGAATACATCGACTGGACGCCGTTCTTCCAGACCTGGGAGCTGACCGGGCGTTTTCCGGCCATCCTCGACGATCCCAAGATCGGCGAAGTCGCGCGCTCGCTTTACGATGATGCACGCAAGATGCTGGACCTCATCGTCAAGGAGAAATGGTTCAAGGCCCGCGCCACCATCGGCTTCTGGCCGGCCAATGCGGTAGGAGACGATATCGCGGTTTATGCCGACGATACCCGAGCAAAGAAAATTGCGACCTTCCACACGCTGCGGCAACAGCTTGAGAAGCGCGAAGGCCGCTTCAACGCCGCGCTGTCGGATTTCATCGCGCCGGCATCTTCCGGCGTACCCGATTATATCGGCGCCTTCGTCGTCACCGCGGGGATCGGCGAGGATGTCGTCGCCGACCGCTTCAAGAACGCCAATGACGATTATTCCTCGATCCTGTGCAAGGCGCTGGCCGATCGTTTGGCGGAAGCCTTTGCCGAACGGATGCATCAGCGCGTCCGCAAGGAATTCTGGGGCTACGCGCCGGACGAGACGGCTTCGCCCGATCAGCTCATCCTCGAACAATATGCCGGCATCCGTCCCGCGCCCGGTTATCCCGCGCAGCCCGATCACACCGAGAAGGCGACGCTGTTTCGTTTGCTTGACGCCGAGAACACCGCGGGCGTGAAGCTGACCGAAAGCTACGCAATGTGGCCGGGCTCGTCGGTGTCGGGGCTCTATTTCAGCCATGCCGACAGCTATTATTTCGGCGTCGGCAAGATCGAGCGCGACCAGGTCGAGGACTACGCCGCTCGCAAGGGCATGAGCGTCGCCGAGACCGAGCGCTGGCTAGCGCCGGTGTTGAATTATATTCCCTCGCAGGACCTGCCGGTGGTGAAAGAACCAGCGCCGGCGCCGATGGCCGCCGTCCCCGCCAACGACGTGACGTCGCATCCACCCGGGTGCAATTGCGCGGTGCATCTGGCCTGGCGCAAAAAGGCGGTCGGGGCTGGGTAGCTCTTCCTTCCCTTCTCCCCCTGTGGGAGAAGGGAAGAAACGCAGAGGCCCTCCCATGAAATTCTTCTCCTTCTGGCGATCGCTGGCGAGTTTTCGCGTCCGCATTGCGCTCAATCTGAAAAATCTCCCGGCCGATATCGTCCTCGTCGATCTCGACACCGATGCGCATCGCGCCGACGACTATCGCCGCATCAATCCGCAGATGGCGCTGCCGTCGCTGATCGAGGACGACGGCACGGTGCTGTTCCAGTCGCTCGCGATCCTCGAATATCTCGAGGAGACGCATCCCACCCCGCCGCTGCTGCCGGCCGATCCGCGCGGCCGCGCCCGGGTGCGCGCGCTGGCGCTGATGGTCGCCTGCGAAGGCCATCCGCTGCTGACGCCGCGGGTGCGGAAATATCTCGATCGCGAACTGAATTTTCGGGACACTCAGCATGCGGCCTGGCGGCGGCACTGGACCATCGAGACGCTGGCGACGCTCGAAGGCCATCTTGCCGGCAACAAGGACACTGGCCGCTTTTGCCATGGCGACACGCCGACGATGGCCGACATCTGCATGGTCGGGCACGTCACCGTGGCGATCACACAGCAGATCGACCTCGCGCCCTGGCCGACCGTGAAGCGCATCTTTGAGACCGCGATGGCGCTGCCTGAGTTTGCGAAAGCGCATCCGCTGGCGCAGCCCGATACGCCGGAAGCGATGCGGCCGAAGAAGTAAGCTGGCGTTCCGCGAAGCAATCCATCTCCATTGGGCCGACGGCCCGATGCTGTCGTCATCAGCAGGCTTGACCCGGCGATCCATCTTCAAGAAAGTCCTTGCGAAGATCGGTCGATGCTCGGATCCAGTCCGAGCATGACGCAATACCCCGACGAGGCTCCCCCATGAAATTCTTCTCCTTCTGGCGCTCGCAAGCGAGTTTTCGCGTCCGCATCGCGCTCAATCTGAAAAAGCTGCCGACCGAGGTCTTGTTCGTCGACCTCGATGCCGATGCGCATCACACCGACGATTTTCGCAAGGTCAATCCGCAGATGGCGTTGCCGGCGCTGGTCGAGGATGACGGCACCACGCTGTTCCAGTCGCTGGCGATCATCGAATATCTCGAGGAAACGCATCCCGCTCCGCCCTTGCTGCCGAAGGACGCGCGCGGCCGTGCCCGGGTGCGCGGCCTTGCGCTGATCGTTGCCTGCGAGGGCCACCCGCCGGTAGTGCCGCGTATCCGGCGATATCTCGATCGCGAATTGAACTTACGGGAATCGCAGCAGACCGAGTGGCGCCGCCACTGGACCCTGGAAACCCTGACCGCGCTCGAGGGGCACCTCGCCGGCCACAAGGATACCGGCCGCTTCTGCCACGGCGACACACCGACGCTCGCCGACATCTGTCTCGCCGGTCACGCCACGGTCGCCGCCATGCTGCAGATCGACCTGAAGCCGTGGCCCACCGTGAAGCGCATCTACGAGACCGCGATGGCGATGCCGGAGTTCGCGACGGCCCATCCGCTGGCACAGCCCGATACGCCCGAGGCAATGCGGCCGAAGAAGTAAGGCTGGCTGTCTCCACGTCATTGCGAGCAAAGCGAAGCGATCCATTGCCTCACGCAGTCGACCCGCGAAGGTGGATTGCTTCGTCGCTGCGCTTCTCGATCAATGACGGCTGCCTCCGGTTTGTGATCGTCGCTTCGATGGTCAGACGGCGGAGATTGGTTGCGGCGTGACTTCGCATTCTCGCGGCGCAATGCGCCCGAGGTTTGCATTTCGTTCTCGCCTCCCAGAAAGTCGAGAGGGCGCAGGGAAGACCGGGTGCGCGCTGCACCCGCGGTCTCGCGTGCACGATGCACAAAGCAAAACGCACACGAGCATACAGGTTCAGCGGAAACACTCCGGCCTTCCCTGCGCAATGGTTTTACGGCTTATAACGAGCTCTCCCCGGTGACCGGGCTTTGTTGTCACCGTCGCTCGCGAGAAGCATTGCCTCCCACGAAACTTGACGCCAGCGTCGGGGCGTCAGGACCACACGACTTCGCCGTACGCATTGGCGCGCTCGTCTCGCGCGCTGCCGCGTCCATCGCATCCCGCCTCGCGTTTCGTGACGATTGCGCATACGCCCCTCCTGTGAGGCGGGATGGCGCGAGCTGGTAGCGCTGATTTGCCCGACGGCGAAAGCGAAATATTTTTTGCTGGCGGGCTGGACAGGTTTTAGTGATTTGCCCGTCGGGCAGAGTTAGCTGCCCGGCGGCAGGTCTTCAATTGAAGTCTTCGATTGTACTCAATCTCAATATGTGTGCGGCCGCTTACGGCGCGAACCGGGCTTGGCAGACGGTTTGGCGAAATATGGATTGACCACGCACTGGGCCGATCGGCCCGACGCCGACGCCGCACACTGAGCCATCGATGTGTAGCCACACTCGAAGTAGTAGTCGACCATGCTCTGGTAGACCTGAAGACAAACCGGATAATTTGGATCATAGGTCTGGGCCCGTGCAGGAGCAGCCATCCCGATCGTTCCCAGCGCCAGAAGCAGCAAAACAGAAATGCGCATCATCGTATCTCCTGTTCGGCGTGAATTTGGCTCAAGCCTCTTTCGTCATAATGTCTAAAACGACGCGCGGTCTTGTTCGGTTCCAAGGGCGCTCCGCGAATGATCAATCCCCGCTCGGCGGCGCAAGCGGCTGCACGAACTCCCAAAACGGCGGTAGCGCCTCGCAACGCGCGGCATGGGCCTGTAGCGCCGGATAGCGCGCATCGAAAAGCTGCGGATGCGCTTCGCCGGTGAAACGCAATACACAGGCGACCGCGATATCGGCGTGGCCGATGCGCTCGCCGAACCAGTAGGGCGTAGCAACGGCCGCGCGCTCCTTTTCCAGCACCTCGAGCACGCCGCCGATCTGCGCCTCGCACCGCGCGACCCAGATTTTCGATTGCTCTTTCCGCAGCACGCGCTCGTAAACCAGGCTGACCGACTTGTCGCCGAGCCCGGTCGCGAGCGCGATGGTCCGCAAATGCCGTCGCCGCGCCTCACCGCGCGGCGCAATCATCGCCTTGTCAGGCCCGACCAGTTCATCCAGATAATCCAGGATCGCCGTAGATTCGATCAGGGCCTCGCCGCTATCGAGCACCAGCGTCGGCACCCGCCGCAGCGGATTATACGGCGCGATCTTGTCGGCATCGCCGAAGGTCGACCACGGGCGGTGCTCGAACGGCAGATCATAAAGCCGCAGCGCGATGGCGACACGGCGGACAAAGGGGGAGTCGTATTGGCCGATCAGGAACATGGCACACTCGTCATTGCCGGGCTGAACACTGGACCCGGCAATTCCTGTATTCGAAAGAGTCTTTTCGAAGATTGATGGATGCCCGGATCAAGTCCGGGCATGACATGCGAGTCCGGTTGGGCGCAATAGCGAGATTGCACCGAGGCTGGCAGGTTATGCTTCGCCCTACTCCCCCTCATCGCTCGCCAGCGCGCCCTTCACCGCCCTCGCCCATCCGGCCAATTTTCGCTCGCGTGTCACGGCACTCATCGCGGGCTTGAAGCGGCGCTCCAGCCGCCAGTTGTCGGCGAATTTTACCGGCTCGGGATAGACGCCGGCCTGCAACCCCGCGAGATAGGCGGCGCCGAGTGCGGTGGTTTCCTGAATCATCGGGCGATCGACGGGCGCGTCCAGCAAATCTGCGAGGCGCTGCATGGTCCAGTCCGAGGCCGTCATGCCGCCGTCGACGCGGAGCACGATGTTCGCGGCTTTGGCGCCGGTCCAATCGGCGCGCATCGCGGCCTGCAGATCGACGGTCTGGTAGCAGACGCTTTCCAGCGCCGCATGGGCGAGTTCGGCGGGGCCGGTGTTGCGGGTCAGGCCGAACAGCGCGCCGCGGACGCGCGGATTCCAGTAGGGCGCGCCCAGGCCGACGAAGGCCGGCACGAGATAGACACTTTGGGTGGAATCGGATTTGTCGGCGAGCGGGCCGGTCTCGGCGGCCTGCTTGATGATGCCGAGCCCGTCGCGCAACCATTGCACCGCGGAGCCGGCAACGAAGATCGAACCCTCGAGAGCGTAGGTGCGCATTCCCTTGAGCTGATAGGCGATGGTGGTGAGCAGCTTGTTCTTCGACGCGACCGGCGTCGCGCCGGTGTTGAGCAGCGCAAAGCAGCCGGTGCCGTAGGTCGATTTGATCATGCCTGGTGTGAAGCAGGCCTGGCCGATGGTGGCGGCCTGCTGGTCGCCGGCGATGCCCGAGATCGCAATCGCGCCGCCGAACAGATTTGGATCGCTGTCGCCGAAATGGTGAGAGGAATCCTTCACCTCGGGGAGCATCGAGCGCGGCACGCGCAGGATTTTCAGCAGTTCATCGTCCCATTGGCCGGTGTGGATGTTGAACAGCAGCGTGCGCGAAGCGTTGGTGGCGTCGGTCGCGTGCACCTTGCCGCCGGTGAGCCGCCACAGCAGATAGCAATCGACGGTGCCGAACATCAGCTCGCCGCGCGTGGCACGTTCGCGCGCGCCCGGCACGTGATCGAGGATCCATGCGACTTTCGTTCCCGAAAAATAGGGATCGACGATCAGGCCGGTCTTGGCCGAAATCGCGGGTTCGTGGCCTTCACTCTTTAATTTGGCGCAGATGTCGGCGGTGCGGCGATCCTGCCAGACGATGGCGCGGTGCACGGCTTGTCCGGTTGCGCGGTCCCACACCACTGTCGTTTCGCGCTGGTTGGTGATGCCGATCGCGGCGATGTCCTTTGCCTTCAGCCCGGCTTTCTCCAGCGCTTCGCGGCAAGTGGCGATCGTCGAGGTCCAGATGTCCTCCGGCTCATGCTCGACCCAGCCCGACGCCGGAAAATGCTGCGGGAATTCAGCCTGTGCGGTAGCGGCGATCGAGATGTCGCCGCGAAACACGATGGCGCGCGAGGATGTGGTGCCCTGATCGATGGCCAGCACAAAGGACATGGCATTGCTTCCCGGAAAGTTTGTTGGTCGAGGAAGGCTCGCGGATTGGGGCACGAAGGTCAATATGGGGGCGATGCTATCGCGGCGCGCTTGCTGCGCTCCCTCCCCCGCAAGCGGGAGAGGGAAGATCAGACCGACGCGGTCGTAACTCCGCCGTCGACCACGATGGTCTGGCCGGTCATGAAGGTCGACGCATCGGAGGCGAGGTAGGCTACCGCGCCGGCGATTTCGTCGGGCTCGCCGATGCGGCGAAGGGGCGTGGTGGCGCAGCGGCGCTTCAGGCGTTCTTCGTCTTCCCAGAGCGCGCGGGCGAAATCGGTTTTGACGAGACCGGGCGCGACGCAATTGATGCGCACGCCTTTCGGGCCCCATTCACCGGCAAGGCTGCGGCACAGCGAGAAATCCGCGGCCTTGGAAATGCCGTAGGCGCCGATCACGGGCGAGCCGCGCAGGCCGCCGATGGAGGAGATGATGACGACAGAGCCGTTGCCGCGCTCGGCCATTTGCGGAATCGCCTGCGCGCAGAGCCAGATGTTGCTCTTGACGTTGGAGCCCATGATCTTGTCGAAGGCTTCGTCCTTGATATCGAGCAGCGGGCCGTAATACGGGTTCACCGCCGCGTTGCAGACGAGGATGTCGACCTTGCCGTAATGCTTGGTCGTGCCCGAGATCAGGCCATCGACTTCCTCGCGGCGCGAGATGTTGCAGGGAATGACGTGCGCATCGCCGCCCGCCTTGTTGATGCCGTCGGCGACTTCCTTGCAGGCGTCGGCCTTGCGGCTGGAGATCACGACCTTGGCGCCGAGCTTGGCCAGCAGTTCGGCCGAAGAGCGGCCGATGCCGCGGCTCGAACCGGTGATGACCGCGACCTTGCCGGTGAGATCGAACGGGGTGTTTTTCATTGTTGTTTTCTCTCCCTGATTTTTCTGTTCGTCATTGCGAGGAGCGCAAGCGACGAAGCAATCCAGACTTCCTTTGCGGCTCTGGATTGCTTCGCTATCGCTCGCAATGACGGCGGATGATGCTCAAACCAACCCGCCCGCGTCGGTGACGCGGCGCAGGTGATAGTCGGTGTCGCCAAAGGTGTTTTCGATCATGGTCAGCCGCTTGAAATAGTGGCCGATCTTCGCCTCCTGCGTCATGCCGATGCCGCCGTGAAGCTGGATCGATTGCTGGCCGACGAACTTTGCGGATTTGCCGATCTGCACCTTGGCAGCCGCCACTGCGGTGGCGCGCTCCTTGGCGTTGTCGAAGTCGGCGGCCATGGTCGCGAACATCGACATGCTGCGGGCTTGTTCGAGGGCGACGAACATGTCGGCGGCGCGGTGCTGCAGGGTCTGGAAGCTGCCGATCGGCACACCGAACTGCTTTCGCGTCTTGAGATATTCGACGGTGGTCTTCAGCAACTCGTCCATCGCACCGACGGCTTCCGCGCACATTGCGGTACGTGCATCGTCGACCACGCGCTCGATCAGCGGAAGCCCGTTCTCGGGATCGCCGATCGCGGCATCTGCGCCGACCTCGACGCCGGTCAGCGTGATATCGGCGGCATGCAGGCCATCCTGGGTTGGATAGCCCTTGCGGGTGACGCCCTTGGCGTTGGCGGGCACGATGAAGGCGCCGATGCCGGTCTTGTCGCGCTGGCCGCCCTTGGTGCGCGCGGTCACGATCAGCGTGTCGGCGTTTTCGCCGTTGAGCACGACGAATTTTTCGCCGTCGATGACCCAGCCCGCGCCCTTTTTCTTGGCCGAGGTCGCCACGTCATGCAAATCGTAGCGCGAATTCTTCTCGAGCTGCGCGAAGGCAAAGGTCTTGCTGCCGTCGATGATGCCGGGAATATGCGCGGCCTTTTGCTCGGCTGATGCGCCGTGGCGCAGGAAGCCCCCTGCCATCACGACGGTCGCGAGATACGGCTCCAGCATCAGCGCCTTGCCCATCGCCTCCATCACGATCATGGTCTCGACCGCGCCGGCGCCGAAGCCACCGTCATCTTCCGAGAAGGGAAGACCGAGCAGCCCCTGTTCGGCGAGCTTGCTCCAGACGGCCTTGCTCCAGCCGCCCTTCTCCGCCATGTATTTCTTGCGATGGTCGAAGTCGTAGGAATCGTTCAGCAGACCGTCGACGCTTTCCTTGAGAAGCCGCTGCTCCTCGGACAAATCAAAATCCATTTTTTCTACTCTCTCCGGCTATTCGAATTCTCTCGTCATGCCCGGGCATCTCTGCCCATTCTCGGTCGTCATCCCCGCGAAGGCGGGGATCCAGTAATCGCCGGCGTTCTTTGCAGAACACAGCCGCCGCGGCGTACCGGCCCCCCGCTTTCGCGGGTGACGACGGCTGCTGTTGTTGCGCGACTGCGCCTTAAAGCCCCAGCACCGCCTTGGTGATGATGTTGCGCTGGATCTCGTTGGAACCGCCGTAGATCGAGACCTTGCGGTTGTTGAAGTAGCTCGGCGCGATCTGCGCGGTCCACTCCATCTGTTCGTTGGAGCCGTCGTCGCCGTGCTCGTCGTAAGGAGCCGCGAACGGGCCGATCACTTCCATCAGAAGTTCGGTGGTGGTCTGCTGGATTTCCGAGCCCTTGATCTTCAGCACCGAAGACGCCGGATTGGGCTTGCCCTTGCCGTGCTTGTTCTCGTCGGCAACGACGCGCAGCTGCGTCAGCTCGAGCGCCTTCAGCTCGATCTCGCAGGCGGCGAGCTTTTCGCGAAAACCCTGGTCTTCCAGCACCGGCTTGCCGCCGAACTCGACCTTGGACGCGAGTTCCTTGATGCGACGCAGCCGCTCCTTGGAAACGCCGACGCGGGCAATGCCGGTGCGCTCATTGCCGAGCAGGAATTTTGCGTAATCCCAGCCCTTGTTCTCCTCGCCGATCAAATTCTCAACCGGCACCTCGACGTCGTCGAAGAACACTTCGTTGACTTCATGGCCGCCGTCGATGGTCTGGATCGGACGCACCGTGACGCCTTTCGACTTCATGTCGAACACGATGAAGGAGATACCCATCTGCTTCTTGGCATTGGTATCGGTGCGGCAGAGGCAGAAGATCATGTCGGCGTGTTGCGCCAGCGTGGTCCAGGTCTTCTGGCCGTTGATGATGTACTTGTCGCCCTTGCGCTCGGCCTTCGTTTTCAGCGAGGCAAGATCGGAGCCGGAGCCGGGCTCCGAAAAGCCCTGGCACCACCAATCGTCGACGCTGGCGATGCGCGGCAAATATTGCTTCTTCTGCTTCTCGTTGCCGAAGGTATAGATGACCGGGCCGACCATGCTGACGCCGAACGCGAGCGGCGCGGGCGCGGGATGCATCTGCAGCTCTTCGTTGAAGATATAGTGTTGCACCGAGGTCCACCCGGTTCCGCCATGCTCCTTCGGCCAGTGCGTGACGCCCCAGCCCTTCTTGTTCAGGATACGCCACCAGGTGACCATCTCGTCCTTGGACAGATGCCGGCCCTCGACCATCTTGCGCCGTGTATCCGGCGGCACGTTGTCCCTGAAGAAGGCCCGCACTTCCTCACGAAACGCCATTTCTTCCTTGCTGAAAGCGAGATCCATCGGATCCTCCTGTGAGCGAATAAGTAATTACGCGATTGTCTTGACTAGGCCAGTCGTTGCTTGGGTTGATCGGTTGATGCCGAGGGCTGCTGCTGACGCAACTCATGTCGCGAAAGCTTGCCGACCGGCGTGCGCGGCAGTTCGTCGACGAAATCGACTGCCGCTGGAATTTCATGCTTGCCGAGCTTGCCGGTGAGAAACGCCTTGAGCTCGTCCAGCGTGAACGGCTTTGCGCCATCGCGCAGCTTGATGAAGGCCTTGGCCGCTTCGCCGCGGTAATCGTCGGGAATGCCGATCACGATCACTTCCTGCACGGAAGGATGCGTGTAGATCGCCTGCTCGATCATCTGCGGATAGACGTTGAAGCCGCCGGAGATGATCATGTCCTTCTTGCGGTCGACCAGATAGAAATAGCCGTCGCCATCCATGTAGCCGATGTCGCCGGTCAGGAAGCGATCGCCGACAAAGGCTTCCGCGGTTTCCGTCGGCCGGTTCCAGTAGCCCTTGGTGACATTCGGACCGCGAATGCGGATTTCGCCGACTTCGCCGGTTGCCAACACTTGCGTCGAGTCTTCCAGCGACACGACGTCCATCTCGATACCGGGCAGCATCAAACCAATAGAGCCGGGCTTGTCCGGGCCTTCCTTGGGATGGGCGGTGCCGGGCGAGCAGGTTTCGGTCATGCCCCAGCCGCTCTTCAGCTTCATGCCGACCCTGCGCTCCAGGATCCGCGCGACCTCGACCGGCAGCGGCGCGCCGCCCGAGCCGACGCTGACCAGCGAGGACAGATCGCGCTTGTCGAGATCGGGCAAAGCCGCGATCGCAATCCACATCGTCGGCACGCCGGGAAACGCGGTCGCGCGCTTGACCTCGATGTCGCGCATGACAGCCTCGACGTCGAAGCGCTGGTGCAGCGAGATCAGATTACCGCGCCGTAGGCTGCCCAGCAGGACAACCGTCAAGGCGTAGATATGAAACAGCGGCAATACGCAGATCACGCGCTCGATCGCATTGCGTTCGGCTCGCGACGGCTTGCCCCAGACGTCGTAGACCGATACGGCCGAGGTCAGATTGCCGTGGCTGAGCATGGCGCCCTTAGGCAGCCCCGTGGTGCCGCCGGTATATTGCAGCAGCGCCACGTCATCGGCGCTCATGTCAGGCCACTGCTCGGGCCTCAAGGCGCCCTCGGTGAATTGCTTGTAGGTGATAACAGCAGGATCGTTCGGCAGCGGCGTCTGCGGCGTGCCGGCCCTGCCCCAATTATCGTCCTCGCAAACGATCAGGCGATCGAGCAGGCCCTTGTCGAGGAACTTCAGCGCGGTCGGCAACAGCGCCGACAGATTGCTGGTAACGAGCACCCGCGCGCCGGAATCGGAGAGCTTGTGCGACAGCGCGATCTCGCCGTCGAGCGGCGACAGATGCACGATGCGGGCGCCCGGCCTTCAGCGCGCCAAAGAAATTGACGGGATGATCGGGCGAATTGCCGAGGAACAAGGCGACCGAATTGTCTTTGCCGTAGCCGGCGCGAAGGAAAGCGGCGGCGGCCGTCTCCACCAACTCTTCCAGCCCGGTAAAGCTGATCGGCCTGTCACGGAATTCGATCGCCGGCCGCGACCCGAATTCGGCGGCCGCTGTCGACAACAGGTCGGGCAGCGTGCCGCGCGCGATCGGGTCGTCCCAGCGGACGCCTTCCGGATAGAACTGCTCGCCGGGATGGGTCATGAATACTTTCAGGGCGACGCAACAACAAGATCGTCATTCCGGCGCACGCGAAGCGTGAACCACGATGTGCAATTGCACATCGGAGAATCTCGAGATTCCGGGTCTGGTGCTAACGCACCATCCCGGAATGACGGCTGTTGATGGCAACGATGCATCAAGCCGCTTTCGCCTTTTCGGCGAGCGACGCAAAGGTCTTGCCTTCGGCGGCGAGACGCTTGAGTAGCGGTGCCGGCTCAAGGCTCGGATCGTTGGTCTCCTTGGCGTAATAGGACAGGCGATCGGCGATGTGCTTCAGCCCGACCTGGTCGGCGTAGAACATCGGGCCGCCGCGATAGATCGGCCAGCCATAACCGTAGAGCCAGATCACGTCGATATCGCTCGGACGCGCCGCGATGCCCTCTTCGAGGATGCGCGCACCCTCGTTGATCATCGGGTACATCATGCGCTCGAGGATTTCGTCGTCGCTGACCACGCGCTTCTTGCGGCCGAGGCGCTGCAAGGTCTCGTCGATCAGTTTTTCGACTTCCGGATCGGGCAGCGCCGCGCGCGATCCTGCCTCATACTTGTAGTAACCCTTGCCGGTCTTCTGGCCGAAGCGTCCGGCCTCGCACAACGCGTCGGCGATTTCCGACTTGATGCCGCGATCCTTGCGCGAACGCCAGCCGATATCGAGACCGGCGAGATCGCCCATCGCGAACGGGCCCATCGGCATGCCGAATTTGGTCACGACGGCGTCGACCTGCTGCGGCAGCGCGCCCTCGAACAAAAGCTTCTCCGACTGCTTGCCGCGCTGCGCCAGCATGCGGTTACCGACGAAGCCATCGCAGACGCCGACCACGGCCGGAACTTTTGCAATCTTGCGGGCGATCGAAACCGCCGTCGCCAGCGCGTCCGGCGCGGTCTTGTCGGCACGCACGATCTCGCACAGCTTCATCACGTTGGCCGGCGAGAAGAAGTGCATGCCGAGCACATCCTGCGGACGGCTGGTGACCTTCGCGATTTCGTCGATGTTGAGATAGGAAGTGTTGCTGGCGAGCACGGCGCCGGGCTTGGCGTGCTTGTCGAGCGCGGTGAACACTTCTTTCTTGACCGCCATGGTTTCGAACACGGCTTCGATCACAAGGTCAGCATCCCTAACGTTCTCGAGGCCGACGACGCCCTTGATGAGCCCCATGCGCTTCGCCGGAGCATCGGCGGGGATACCGCCACGCGCGGCGGTCGCCTCGTAATTCTTCTGCATCACGCCCATGCCGCGCTTGAGCTGCTCTTCGCCGGTCTCGATCAGGGTGACGGGGATGCCGGCGTTCGCAAACGACATCGCGATACCGCCGCCCATGGTGCCGGCGCCGATGATGGCGACGCGTTCCACGTTACGCGGCTTCGTGCCTTCGGGAACTCCCGCGATCTTGGCTGCTTCGCGTTCCGAGAAGAAGGCGTAGCGCTGCGCCTTGGACTGATCGCTCGACACCAGCTTGAGGAAACCTTCGCGTTCCTTCTTCAGCCCTTCGTCGAACGGCAGGTCGATCGCGGCCCCGACGGCGTCGGCGGCTGCGAAGGGCGCTTCCAGCCCGCGGGCCTTCTTGGTGAGGGCTGCGACCGCATTGGTGAAGATCGAGCGATCGGCCTTGGCGGCAGCAAGCTTGCTGTCGTCGTCGCGCAGCTTGCGCAGCGGGCGCTTCTCGGCCAGCACCTTGAGGGCAAAGGCTTCACCGCCGGAGGCCGGACCTTCAACGATCTCCTCGATCAGGCCATGCTTTTGCGCTTCCGTTGCGCTGATCGGATCGCCGCCGACGATCATCTTGACTGCGAGTTCCGGACCGACCGCGCGCGGCAGGCGCTGCGTGCCGCCGGCGCCCGGCAACAGGCCGAGCTTCACTTCAGGCAGCCCAAGCCGGGCATCCTTGGTCGCGACGCGATAGTGGCATGCCAGCGCAACTTCGAGGCCGCCGCCAAGTGCGGTGCCGTGAATGGCGGCAATGATCGGCTTCGGAGAATTCTCCATCGCGACCAGCACTTCTTGCAGGCCCGGAGGCTTCGGCGGCTTGCCGAATTCGGTGATGTCAGCGCCGGCGATAAAGGTGCGGCCGCCGCAGGTCAGCACGATCGCCTTCACTTCGGGATCGGCGATCGCAGTCTTCATGCATTCGAAGATGCCGCCGCGCACGGCGGCGCTCAGGGCGTTTACGGGCGGGCTGTTAACCGTGACGATGGCGATGGCGTCATGACGTTCGAGTTTTACGACTTCGTTCACGGCACTCTCCCTGGATACTTTGTTCTTGGATTGCTTTTCGAACTTGCGTTGAGTAGCTGCGGTATTTGCGTTGAGTAGTTCTACTACTTTTGTTGGTTTCGCACTGCGAAATTAAATTCCACATCTTGACACGGAGGGTTATTTTGAAGCACGTCCCTTGTCAACGAGCTCGGCAGCAGCAGGTATAATGAAGCGTTCAGGGAAGAAAGTGGCGACAGATCGCAGCTTCGTCGTCGCGCTTTCTCGCGGGCTTGATGTATTGCGCGCATTCCATCCCAACGACGGGCTTCTCGGCAATCAGGAGATTGCGGCCCGTACTAAATTGCCGAAGCCAACCATTTCCCGGCTGACCTACACGTTGACCAAGCTGGGCTATCTTACACCCGTTCCACGGTTCGAGAAGTACCAGCTCGCGCCATCAGCCATGGCGCTGGGGTATGCCGCACTGGCCAATCTCGGCGTTCGGCATTTGTCGGAACCCTACCGGGAAGAAGTCATGCGCGAGACCGGCGGCGCGGTGGCGGTCGGCGGACGCGACCGTCACAGCATGATCTATTTCGGCCAGAGCCGTAACGGGCTGACGCTGGGTGTGCAGCTCGACGTCGGTTCGCGCATACCGATTGCGACTACCGCGATGGGCCGGGCCTATCTCTGGGCGCTCCCGGCCGAGGAGCGCGCCACTTTATTGCGCGAGCTGCGCGACCATTACGGCAACAGCCGCTGGTCCCGGATGCGCGACGGCATCGAGCGCGCCGGCGAAATGGTAGCGCGGCACGGTTTTACGATGTCCACCGGCGAATGGCAGAACGACGTGGCCGCTGTCGGCGTGGCGCTCAGGCTGAACGACGGAACCGGACCGTATGCCTTCAATTGTGGCGCGCCCGCATTCCGCTTCCCGGAAGAACGGTTGCGCAACGACATTGGACCTCGTCTTGTGGCGATGGTAAGGAACATCGAGGCGGCGCTTGGCGGCGCAGCCCCACAATCCAAAAAAGAAGAAACCAAGAAGTTGAAAGCAGGAGGGAAAGTTGCACGTTTGGTCGAGGGGATCAGGTAGCCTTCATCATGACCAGCGAAGAATTTCGCGCGGTCATTCCCGCTCCATGAATTGCGTGGGCGAGACGAGATGACGCAGGCACAGCTCGCGCAGGGAAATGCTCCCCTGCTTGCGGTTCGCGACGTCAGCGTCGTGTTCGGCGGCATCATCGCGTTGAATGGCGTGTCGTTCGACATGCACCAGGGCAAAATCCTCGGGCTGATCGGGCCCAACGGCGCCGGCAAGACGACGTTGTTCAATTGCCTCTCCAGAACTCTATCAGCCGAGCTCCGGCGACATCTTGATGGAAGGCCGCAGCATCCTGACGCGTCCACCGCACCGGATCGCCGAGATCGGCATCGGCCGCACTTTCCAGAACGTCGCACTGTTTCCCAACCTCTCGGTCATGGACAACGTCCGGGTTGGCACCCACTCCCGCACTTCCAGCGACATCATCTCGGACTCGCTGAAGCTCGCCTGGGTTCGCCGCGGCGAGGCCGACGTCAACAAGAAGGTGCATGAGATCCTGGCCTATCTGGATCTCGAAGAGGTTGCCCACACCATCGTTTCGGGACTGCCGTTCGGCACCCAGAAGCGCGTCGAGCTGGCCCGCGCGTTGGCGGCCGATCCGAAAATCCTGCTGCTCGACGAGCCCGCCGGCGGTCTCAACCACGAAGAAGTTCATGTGCTCGGCGATCTGATCCGCCGCATTCGCGACGAGCGCCACATGACCGTGCTGCTGGTCGAACATCACATGGGTCTGGTGATGTCGATTGCCGACCACGTCGTCGCACTCAACTTCGGCCGCAAGCTTGCCGAGGGAACACCGGCCCAGGTCCAGGCCGACCCGGATGTCATCAAAGCCTATCTGGGGAGCAAGGACCAATGACCGCGATGCTCAACGTCAAGGATCTCCGCGCCTATTACGGCCAGGTCCAGGCACTCCACGGCCTCTCCTTCGCCCTCAACGAGGGCTCGCTGACCACCCTGCTCGGCGCCAACGGCGCCGGCAAGACCACCACCTTGCGGGCGATCTGCAACATGGTGCGTTCCACCGGCGCGATCGAATTCGAGGGCAAGCCGCTCTCCGGCCGCTCCACCGAGAACGTCGTCCGCCTTGGCATCGCGCATGTGCCGCAGGGCCGCGGTACCTTCACCACCATGACGGTGGAGGAGAACCTGCAGCTCGGCGCCATCACCCGCAACGACAAGGCCGGCGTGGTTTCCGATATCGAACGCATGTACCAGCACTTTCCGGTGCTGAAGGAACGACACACCCAGCAGGCGGGTACGCTTTCGGGCGGCGAACAGCAGATGCTGGCGGTTGCCCGCGCACTGATGCTGCGGCCGCGGCTGATGCTGCTGGACGAGCCGTCGTTCGGCCTTGCGCCGCTGATCGTGCGCGACCTGTTCAAGATACTCGGCAAGATCAATCGCGAGGACAAGGTCACGATCCTGGTGGTGGAGCAGAACGCGCAACTGGCGCTCGAGCTCGCCGACCAGGCCTATGTGATCGAAACCGGACGGATCGTGATGTCGGGCAATGCCAAGGACATCGCGAACAACGAAGACGTCCGCAAATCCTATCTCGGTTATTGAGGAGCCGGCCATGGAGCTTTTTACCAACCAAGTGCTGGCCGGCATCGCCACCGGCGCGATCTATGCCTGTATGGCGCTCGCCGTTGTCATGATCTACCAGGCGATCGACCATCTGAATTTCGCCCAGGGCGAAATGGCGATGTTTTCCACCTTCTTGTCCTGGCAGATGATGCAGTGGGGCATTCCGTACTGGGGCGCCTTCGTGCTGACGCTGGCGCTCTCCTTTGTCGGCGGCATCTTGATCGAGCGCCTGCTGTTCAAGCCGCTTGCAAAAGCGCCGGTGCTGACCAACGTCGCCGGCTTCATCGCGCTGTTTGCCATCGTCAACAGCGTCGCCGGCCTGATCTGGGATTTCACCATCAAGCAATATCCGACGCCGTTCGGATCTTCCCCCTTCCTCGGCAGCCAGCTGATCTCGACGCACCAGGCCGGCATGATCGGCGTCACCGTGTTGCTGCTGATCCTGCTCTTCATCTTCTTCCAGTACACGCGGATGGGCCTGGCGATGCGGGCGGCGGCATCGCTGCCTGAATCGGCAAGGCTCGTCGGCATCAACACCTCGTGGATGATCGCACTCGGCTGGGGCATGGCGGCCGCCATCGGCTCCATCGCCGGCATGCTGATCGCGCCGGTGGTGTTCCTGGAGCCGAACATGATGGGTGGCGTGCTGATCTACGGATTTGCCGCGGCCGTGCTCGGTGGCCTGACCTCGCCGCTCGGCGCCGTGATCGGCGGCTTCCTGGTCGGCGTCTTCGAGAATCTCGCCGGAACCTACATTCCCGGCGTCGGTAACGAGTTGAAACTGCCGATCGCGCTTGCGCTGATCATCACCGTATTGGTCGTCAAACCGGCAGGCCTGTTCGGCCGGCCCATCGTGAAGCGAGTTTGATCATGAGCGCTGTCGAAGACGTCGTCAACGAAGCCCCGGCCGTCGAGGCTGTTCCGAAACGCGCCATGACACTCGGCTACGGCACATCGCTGGTCGTGCTGGCGCTGCTGATCCTGGTGCCGCTGGGCGTAAAGAACTTCATCATCTTCCAGCTGACGATGTTGCTGATCTACGGCCTGGCGGTTCTCGCGCTGAACATCCTGACCGGCGGATCCGGCCAGTTCTCCCTCGGCCAGAGCGCGTTCTACGCGGTCGGCGCCTATACGTCGGCGATCCTGATGGAACACGCCAACATGAACTACGCGCTGACGCTCCCGATCGCGGGCATCATCTGCTTCGGCTTCGGCTTCCTGTTCGGCCAGCCGGCGCTGCGCCTCTCGGGGGTCTATCTTGCGCTCGCAACATTCGCACTCGCGACCGCCATGCCGCAGCTGCTCAAGCTCGGCTTCTTCGAACACTGGACCGGCGGCGTGCAGGGCCTGGTCGTGACCAAGCCCGATGCGCCGTTCGGCCTGCCGATGTCGCAGGACATGTGGCTGTATTACTTCACGCTGGCGATCACCATCGGGATCTATATAGCCTCGGTCAACCTGCTGAGATCCCGCTCCGGGCGTGCCTTCATGGCGATCCGTGACAACGAGATTGCGGCATCCGCCATGGGCGTCGACGTCGCGCTGTACAAGACGCTGGCATTCGGCGTCAGCGCCGGCATCACCGGCGTTGCCGGCGGTCTCGGCGCCATCGCCGTGCAGTTCGTGGCCCCGGACGGCTACACCATCACGCTTGCGATCTCGCTGTTCCTTGGCATGGTCGTCGGCGGCGTCGGCTGGCTGCCGGGATCGATTATCGGCTCCGCCTTCATCATCTTCGTGCCGAACATCGCCGAGGGAATTTCCAAGGGACTCTCCGGCGCGGTGTTCGGTGTGCTGCTGTTCCTTGTCATCTTCCTCGTGCCGCACGGCGCCAGGCAGGTCGCGATCGTTGCCCAGCAACTGATCGGCAAACTCAAGAAAAACTAGCTTTAAGGAGTGACCATGATTTCCCTGCCAAAACCAAGAATCGCCGCGCTCGCGACGGCGGTCGTTGCCTTCGCTGCAATGAGCGGAAGCGCGCTCGCCCAAAAGAAATACGACACCGGCGCAAGCGATACCGAAATCAAGATCGGCAACATCATGCCCTACAGCGGACCTGCCTCCGCCTACGGCGTGATCGGCAAGACCGAGGAGGCTTACTTCAAGAAGATCAACGCTGAAGGCGGCATCAACGGCCGCAAGATCAACTTCATCAGCTATGACGACGGCTACAGCCCGCCGAAAGCCGTCGAGCAGGCGCGCAAGCTGGTCGAGAGTGACGAAGTGCTGGTGGTGTTCAATCCGCTCGGTACCCCATCGAACAGTGCGATCCAGAAATATCTCAACGCCAAGAAGGTGCCGCAGCTGTTCGTCGCCACCGGCGCCACCAAGTGGAACGATCCGAAGGACTTCCCCTGGACCATGGGCTGGCAGCCCAGCTACCAGAGCGAAGCGCGCATCTACGCAAAATTCCTGATGAAGGAAAAGGCCGACGCCAAGATCGCGATCATGTATCAGAACGACGATTTCGGTAAGGACTACCTCAAGGGCCTGAAGGACGGGCTTGGCGCCAAGTCGTCGATGATCATTGCCGAGGAAAGCTACGAGACCTCGGAGCCGACCATCGACAACCACATCGTCAAGCTGAAGGCCACCGGTGCCAACGTCTTCATCAACATCTCGACGCCGAAATTCGCAGCGCAAGCGATCAAGAAGATCGCCGAAGTCGACTGGAAGGTGATGCACATCGTCTCCAACGTTTCGGCCTCGGTCGGCAGCGTGATCAAGCCGGCGGGCTTCGAGAATGCGCAAGGAATTCTCTCGGCCGCCTACGCCAAGGACGGTGCCGACTCGCAGTGGGACAATGATCCCGGCATGAAGAAATTCTATGCCTTCCTCGAAAAGTATTATCCCGAAGCCAACAAGCTCGACGGCTCCGTGGTGTTCGGCTACGGCGTGGCGCAGACCATGGTGAAAGTGCTGGAGATGTCTGGTGACGACCTCACCCGCGCCAACGTCATGAAGCAGGCGGCCAGCCTGAAGGACTTTGCGCCGGACACGCTGCTGCCCGGCGTGAAGATCAACACCTCCGCCACCGACTTCGCCCCGATCGAGCAGCTCCAGATGCAGCGGTTCAAGGGCGAGAAATGGGAACTGTTCGGCGACATCATCAGCGGCGAACTAAGCAACTGATCTTTTTTTTGACGCGTTTTCTTAACGCGAACCGGTACCCACTTCGCTCGAAAACGCTCTGATATATTCGGTCCCGCGGGCAGTTAGCCTCCAGGATCAGACTAATTACCGCCCCCCGCGACATCATCGCGGGGGGCTTTTTGTTGCTGGGTGCAGCCGAAAGGTATTCAATGCCTCCAGGAGCCGCCAAGCGCTCCAGATCCAAAAAAAATGACACATCCACCGTGATCCCAGGGAGATCAAAATGCCTGCTATCAATTTGCGATTGGGGGCCTTTTCGGCTGCCCTCGCATTGCTTGCCGCGACCAGCAGCGGTGCTCTCGCGCAAAAGAAATACGACGTTGGCGCCACCGACACCGAAATCAAGATCGGCAACATCATGCCCTATAGCGGACCCGCTTCCGCCTACGGCGTGATCGGCAAAACCGAAGCCGCCTACTTCAACAAGATCAACGCCGAGGGCGGCATCAACGGCCGCAAGATCAACTTCATTTCCTACGACGACGCCTACAGCCCGCCGAAGACGGTGGAGCAGGCGCGCAAACTGGTCGAGAGCGACGAAGTCCTGTTCATCTTCAATCCGCTCGGCACCCCGCCGAATTCGGCGATCCAGAAATACATGAACACGAAGAAGGTCCCGCAACTGTTTGTCGCCACCGGCGCCACCAAATGGAATGATCCCAAGGAATTCCCCTGGACCATGGGCTGGCAGCCCAACTACCAGAGCGAATCGCAGATCTACGCGAAGTACATCCTGAAGAACCATCCGAACGCCAAGATCGCCGTGCTCTACCAGAACGACGATTACGGCAAGGACTATCTGAAGGGCTTCAAGGATGGATTAGGCTCGAAGGGCGCCTCGCTGATCGTCATGGAGGAAAGCTACGAGGTTTCCGAGCCCACGGTCAACTCTCACATCGTCAAGCTGAAATCGACCGGCGCCGACGTCTTCTTCAACATCACGACGCCGAAATTTGCAGCCCAGGCGATCAAGAAGAACTCGGAGATCGGCTGGAAGCCGCTACACTTCCTGAACAACGTCTCGGCCTCGATCGGCAGCGTGATCAAGCCGGCCGGATTCGAAAATGCGCAGGCCATCATATCGTCAAATTACTTGAAGGATCCGACCGACGCGCAATGGAAGACTGACAAGGGTATGATCGCCTGGAACGAATTTCTGGATAAATATTATCCGGAAGCCAACCGCGCCGACGCCTCGGTGATGTATGCCTACACCGTCGCCCAGGGCATCGTGCATGTGCTTAAGGCCTGCGGCGACGATTTGACCCACGCGAATATCATGAAGCAGGCGGCTAGCATCAAGGATCTCCAACTGGGCGGCCTGTTACCCGGCGTCAAAGTCAACACGTCAGCGACCGATTTTGCCCCCATCTCCCAGCTCCAGTTGATGAAGTTCAAGGGCGAAACGTGGGAGCTGTTCGGCGACATCATCAGCGCCGACGTCGGAGGCTGAAGACCAAGGTTAACGTTCGGAAATGTCTACTAAAGAAGTAGCCCCTGCGGCTTTGCCGCAGGGGCTATTTGTTGTGACGTCCCGGGCAAAATGGTAACCACACCCTCAAGTCAAAAGAGCCTTCGATCAAGGAGGCCATGACATCACATGTTTATATCGTGGAAATTGAGGGAGAAACGTAATGCCCGTTATCGCCAACAGATTGGCCATAGCTTCGACTGCATTTGCCTTGTTCGCCGTGTCCTCCAGCGGAGCGCTGGCTCAGAAGAAATACGACAGCGGCGCCACCGATACCGAAATCAAGGTCGGCAACATCATGCCGTATTCGGGACCTGCCTCCGCCTATGGCGTGATCGGCAAGACCGAAGCCGCCTACTTCAAGAAGATCAACGATGCCGGCGGCATCAACGGCCGCAAGATCAATTTCATCAGCTATGACGACGCCTACAGCCCGCCGAAGGCGGTGGAACAGGCCCGCAAGCTGGTCGAGAGCGACGAGGTGTTGCTGGTGTTCAATTCGCTCGGCACGCCGTCGAATTCGGCGATCCAGAAATACATGAACTCCAAGAAAGTCCCGCAGCTGTTCGTCGCTACCGGCGCGACCAAGTGGAATGATCCCAAGGATTTCCCATGGACCATGGGATGGCAGCCGAACTACCAGAGCGAAACGCAGATTTATGCGAAGTACATTCTGAAGAACAAGCCGGACGCCAAGATCGCGGTGCTCTACCAGAACGACGATTACGGCAAGGACTATTTGAAGGGCCTCAAGGACGGCCTCGGCGCCAAGGCGGCTTCGATGATCGTGATCGAGGAAAGTTTCGAGACCTCGGAACCAAGCATCGACAGCCACATCGTCAAGCTGAAGTCGACCAATGCGGACGTGTTCATCGATATCGCCACGCCCAAATTTGCGGCGCAGGCGATCAAGAAGATCGCCGAGGTCGGCTGGAAGCCGCAGCACTTCCTCAACAACGTGTCGGCCTCCGTCGGCAGCGTGATCAAGCCGGCCGGCTACGAGAACTCGCAAGACATCATCTCTGCCGCCTATCTGAAGGATGCTTCCGACAAGCAGTGGGACAACGATCCCGGCATGAAGGAATTCTACGCCTTCATGAGCAAGGACTTCCCTGAAGGCGACAAGCTCGACGGCGGCACCGTGGTGGGCTTCGGCGTCGCCCAGACCCTGGTCCAGGTGTTGAAGCAGTGCGGTGACAATCTCACGCGCGAAAACGTCATGAAGCAGGCAGCGAGCCTGAAGGATTTCCGTACCGAGGTCCTGCTGCCCGGCATCAAGATCAACACCGGCCCGGCCGATTTCGCCCCGATTTCCTCGCTCCAGCTGATGAAGTTCAAGGGCGAGAAATGGGAACTGTTCGGCGACGTCATCAACGCCGATGCGGGCGGCTAGAACACGGCTTGGGCGTGATCTGACCGAAAAACCGGTATCTTTTTTTCGGGATCGTGCTCTTAATTCGTAAATTCAATCGCGTGATTGCCCCTTGCGATACCTTCGCAGGGGGCTTTTTCTTGCGAACATCTTATTCCCCTGTATCAATGCGGACCAATCAGAGGCCTGACCGACAAGAACTTTGCGCGCCCCGCGCGCCAAAAACCTCAAAGGGAGTTTTTCGAAATGCCCATGCCGATCCAACGCCGCCTCGCAAGCGTATTTCTGAGCCTCGCCGTCGCGGCCGCCACCTCCGGCGCGGCACTGGCCCAGAAGAAATACGACACCGGCGCCAGCGACACCGAAATCAAGATCGGCAACATCGTGCCCTATAGCGGTCCGGCGTCGGCTTACGGCGTGGTCGGCAAGGCGATGGGCGCGGTGTTCAAGAAGGTGAACGACGACGGCGGCATCAACGGGCGCAAGATCAATTTCATCTCCTACGACGATGCCTATAGCCCGCCGAAGGCGGTCGAACAGGCGCGCAAGCTGATCGAGAGCGACGAGGTGCTGCTGCTGTTCGGCACTCTGGGTACCGCCTCCAACACCGCAATCCAGAAATACGTCAACAGCAAGAAGGTGCCGCAACTGTTCGTCGCCACCGGCGCCACCAAATGGAACGACCCGAAGAACTTTCCCTGGACCATGGGCTGGCTGCCCAGTTACCAGAGCGAGTCCCGCATCTACGCAAAGTTCCTGACAAAGGAGAAGCCGGCGGCCAAGATCGCCGTGCTCTACCAGAACGACGATATGGGCAAGGACTATCTGAAAGGCCTGAAGGACGGCCTCGCCAGCGACGCCTCACGCATCGTCGCAGAAGAGAGTTACGAAGTGGCGGAGCCGACCATCGACTCGCACGTGGTGCGGCTGAAATCGTCCAATCCCGATATCATCATCTTCTTCACGACGCCGAAGTTCGGCGCGCAGGCTATCAAGAAGGTCGGCGAGATGAACTGGAAGCCGGTCACGATCATATCCAACGTCTCGGCCTCGACCGCGACCGTGATGCGGCCCGCAGGCCTCGACAATTCGCAAGGGGTGATCTCGGCGGCTTACGCCAAGGACGTCAGCGATCCCCAGTGGAACAACGATCCCGGCATCAAGGCCTTTGACGAGTTGTTGGCAAAATATCTGCCGGAAACCAACCGCGTCGATGCGTCCGCCATGACCGGCTATAACATGGCGACGACGATGGTCGAGGTGCTCAGGAAATGCGGTGATAACCTGACCCGCGAGAACGTCATGAAGCAGGCTGCAAGCCTCAAGCAGTTGCCGCAGGGCGGTCTGCTTCCCGGCATCACACTCTCCACCGGCCCCGATGATTTCCAGCCGATCGAGCAACTGCAGATGATGCAGTTCAAGGGCGAACGCTGGCAGTTGTTCGGCGACGTCATCAGCGGCGAACTGGTCGGCAACTGAATTTACTTCGGCTCACGAAAGCAAAGCGATGACAGACCGCCGCCCTCTCCTGCGCGCCATCTTTGACGCAGCCGTTGCTGCCGCGCATCCCGAAATCGTGCTGTCGGCGCATTTGCGTCCCGCGCCGAAAGGCCGGGTGATCTGCCTCGCCGCCGGCAAGGGTGCGGCGGCGATGGCGGCGGCCGCCGAGCGGCATTATCTCGATACGCTCGGCCTCGACCCGGAGCGCCTCAGTGGCATCGCCACCACCCGCCACGGCCATGGTGTGCCGACGCGCCGGATCAGGGTGGTCGAGGCCGGCCATCCCGTGCCCGACGAAGCCGGGCTGAAAGCCGCCGACGACACGCTGCGGCTGGCGGCGGAGGCAACCGCGGACGATCTGCTGCTCGTCCTGCTGTCCGGCGGCGGCTCGGCGAACTGGATCGCGCCGGTGGAAGGCGTGTCGTTTGCGCAGAAGCAACAGGTCAACCGCGCGCTGTTGCGTTCGGGTGCGCCGATCGGCGAGGTCAACACTGTCCGCAAGCATTTGTCGCGGATCAAGGGCGGCCGGTTGGCGCGCGCCGGGAAACTGGCCGAAATCGTCACGCTGGCGATCTCGGATGTGCCACACGACGATCCCTCAGCGATTGCCTCAGGCCCGACGGTGCCGGATCCGACCACGCTGGCGGACGCCCGCGCGCTGGTCGCAAGATATGATCTGAAGATCGACGATGCGGTCAGGCGCGCGCTCGACGACCCCGGAAACGAAAGCTGCAAGCCCGGAGATCCCGCCTTCGCCCGCGCGCAATTCGAGCTGATCGCAAGACCAAAAGCCTCGCTGGATGCTGCGATCAAAATTGCAGAGGACGCAGGCTATGCGATCATCGATCTCGGCGCCGACCTTGAGGGTGAGGCGCGCGACGTCGCGGCCGATCACGCGCGGCTGGCGTTGCAAGCGCGCAGCGAAGGCAAGCGCACAGCGATCCTGTCGGGCGGCGAACTCACCGTGACCGTGCGCGGCAATGGCCACGGCGGCCCCAACCAGGAATACGCGCTGGCGCTGGCAGACCTGCTCAAGGACACATCAGGCGTCTCGGCTTTGGCGGCGGATACCGATGGCGCCGACGGCGGCGCCGGCAGCGCGAGCGATCCCGCGGGTGCGGTGATTGATCATGCGACCTTTGCAAAGATGAAATCGCTCGGCCTCGACCCCAAACCCTATCTCGCCAACAACGACGCCACGGCGTTCTTTGAGGCCACCGGCGATTTGCTGCTGACCGGGCCGACGCTGACCAATGTCAACGATGTCAGGGTGATTTTGGTGGATTGAGCCACCGTCATGATGAGGAGCGCGTCTTTGCGCGCCTCCGGACGATGCTCCGCATCGCCGGGCGAACCATAGCCCCAATCCCGATGCCGCCATCCTTCGAGACGCCGCTTCGCGGCTCCTCAGGATGAGGACTGCCGCCTCAAAACTCCCGCGCGATCTTCGACAGCATTTCGAGCAATGCGGTGCGATTGGCGGGTCCGAGCAATTCGCTCAACCGCGCCTCGTGCTTGGTGGCGACGAGCTTTTTGGCGCGCGCCAGCACCGCGCGACCCTTGTCGGTCAGAACCAGGATGTGAGAGCGGCGGTCATTGGTCGAGCGCATCCGGGCGCAGAGATCGCGGCTCTCCAGCCCGTCGAGCATCGCCACGAAATTCGGCCGCAGGATGCCGAGCGTGTTGGCGATCTCGGTCTGGTTGCGGCCGGGATTCTTGTCGAGCAGCAGCAGCACCGAGAATTGCGCCGGCGTCAGTTGCAGCGGCGCGACACAGCGCAAAAAGTCCTCGAAGATTTTCAGCTGCGCGCGCTTCAGCGAATAGCCGAGCAGTTCGGACAATTCGCCCATCTGCAGCGCGGTTGCTTCCACGGCCTCGATAGGTTCCTTGGGGGATTCCTTGAGGGATTCCTTGGGGCGGGAAAGCTTGACGGCGTCAGTGGCCGCCTTGGAAACTGTCATCGCTCGAGGCTCGCAATCCCGATAGAAAGGTCCGGCCGGCAGTCCGGGCCTTGATGTTATAATTGATAATTGTTATTCAATATATCAAATATCGGCGCTTTTCAACCGCCGATATCGGACGGCCGATCGCACAGGGTCGCGCCCGGCTCTACGCCTGAGGGGGAGCGCCAGGTCTTGAATACGACGATCATGCTGTTCCTGCTGCAGGACGGCATCACCAATGGCGCGATCTATGCGTTGCTGGGGCTTGCACTGGTGCTGGTGTTTGCCGTCACGCGCGTCATCCTGATCCCGCAGGGCGAATTCGTCACCTATGGCGCGCTGAGCTACGCCATGCTGGCCACCGGCCAGGTGCCGGGCACGGCGCGGTTGGCAATGGCCATGGGCGTGGTTGCTTTCGCCCTCGACCTTTTCGCTGCACGCAAATCGTTACGGCTACGGTTCCTAGCGCGGGCGGCTGCGATCAACATCCTCTTCCCTGCCGTGATCCTGGCTCTGACCTATTCGCTCGCCGGCCCCAAGACGCCGATTGCGGTCAACATCGCGCTGGCGCTGCTGATCGTCGCGGCGATCGGATTGTTCCTGTACCGGATCGCGTTTCAGCCGATCGCGCATACTTCGGTGCTGGTGCTGCTGATCGCCTCCGTCGGCTGCCATCTCGCGCTGCAGGGCCTCGGGCTGGTGTTCTTCGGCGCTGAAGGCCTGCGGGGACCGGCGCTGTCGAGCGCAGCACTCACCCTCGGGCCCCTGCGTTTTACCGGCCAGAGCATCGCGGTCTATAGCATCACTGTCGCCTTCATCGTCGCGCTGTGGCTGTTCTTCGGCTTCACGTTGATGGGCAAGGCGCTGCGCGCCACCGCAGTCAATCGCCTCGGCGCGCGCCTCGTCGGCATACGGACGACACTGTCCGGCCAGATCGCTTTTCTGCTCGCCTCCGTGATCGGCGCGATTTCGGGAATCCTGATCGTGCCGATCACGACGCTTTATTACGACACCGGCTTCCTGATCGGCCTCAAGGGATTCATCGCCGCGATCATCGGCGGCTTGGTCAGCTATCCCCTGACGGCGGTGGCGGCGCTATTGGTCGGCACCGTCGAAGCCTTCTCCTCATTCTATGCCAGCAACTTCAAGGAGGTCATCGTCTTCACGCTGATCCTTCCCGTGCTGGTGCTGCGTTCACTCGCAGCGCCCGCGGTCGAGGAGGAGAAGGACTGATGGCGATGAACCAGCGGCTTCTTCCTCTTGTCGTCTTCGCGCTCGTGATGGCGGTGATCCCGTTCATTCCGGGTGTGCCGCCGTTCTGGATCGTGCTGCTCGACAATATCGGCCTCGCGGCGCTGGTGGCGATGGGGCTGGTGCTCCTGACCGGCGTCGGCGGCCTCACCTCATTTGGCCAGGCGGCCTTTTGCGGCTTCGGCGCCTACACCACGGCGGTGCTGACCACCGCCTATGGCGTGTCGCCATGGCTGACGCTGCCGCTGTCGCTGCTCGTCAGCGGCATCGCCGCGGTCCTGCTCGGCATCGTCACGGTGCGGCTGTCCGGCCACTATCTGCCGCTCGGCACCATCGCCTGGGGCATCGGCCTGTTTTATCTGTTCAGCAAGCTGGAGTTCCTCGGCCGTAACGACGGCATCTCCGGCATTCCACCGCTTTCGATCGGCTCGTTCAAAATGCTCGATCCCGGCACGATCTATTTCGCGATCTGGATCGCAGTACTGATCTCGGCGATCCTCACCATGAACCTGCTGGACTCCCGTACCGGCCGCGCGATCCGCGCACTGCGCCGCGGTCATGTCGCCGGCGAAGCGTTCGGGGTGCAGACACCCAGCGCAAAGCTGCTGGTGTTCATCTACGCGGCGGTGCTGGCCGGGCTGTCCGGCTGGCTCTATGCGCACTTCCAGCGCGCCGCCAACCCGACGCCATTCGGCGCACAGGCCGGTATCGAATATCTCTTCATCGCCGTGGTCGGCGGCGCCGGTTATGTCTGGGGCGCGGTACTCGGCGCCGGCATCGTCGTGATCCTGAAAGAGATATTGCAGAGCTATCTGCCGTATATCTTTGGCGGCCAGAGCCAGCTCGAGACCATCGTGTTCGGCATCCTGCTGGTGGTTCTGTTGCAACTCGCACCGACCGGCGTCTGGCCGTGGCTGATGGCGCGGTTGCCGTTCAAGCCGGGCCGAAAGGTCCCTGATACGTCGCTGACCCTGCCGGCGCGTGTACGCGAGCCCGGCGCATCCTCGGTTCTGCTGCACATCGAGAAAGCGCGCAAGCAATTCGGCGGCGTGATCGCGGTCAACGACGTTTCCTTTGACGTACGGGCCCGAGAGATCGTAGCCCTGATCGGTCCCAACGGCGCCGGCAAGAGCACGACGTTCAACCTCATTACCGGCGTTCTGACGTCCACCGGCGGCACGATCTCGGTACTCGGCACGAAGGTCGACAACGCGCCGCCGCAGGAAGTGGTCAAGCTCGGCGTCAGCAGAACCTTCCAGCACGTCAAGCTGGTGCCCGACATGACCGTGCTGGAGAATGTTGCAATCGGCGCGCATCTGCGCGGACATGCCGGCGCGCTCGCCAGCATGTTCCGGCTCGACCGCGCCGACGAGGCAAGGTTGCTGGCGGAAGCTGCACGCCAGATCGAGCGCGTCGGCCTCGGCGACCAGATCGACCAACTGGCGGGAAGCCTGTCGCTCGGCCAGCAGCGCATCGTCGAGATCGCGCGTGCGCTATGCGTCGATCCGCTGCTGCTATTGCTCGACGAGCCCGCCGCCGGATTGCGTCACCTGGAGAAGCAGCGACTTGCAGCGCTGCTTCGTCAATTGCGCGACGGCGGCATGTCGGTGCTGCTGGTCGAACACGACATGGGTTTTGTGATGGACCTCGCCGATCGTGTCGTGGTGCTCGATTTCGGCACCAAGATTGCCGAGGGCACGCCAGCCGCGATCAAGACCAATCCTGATGTGATCAAGGCCTATCTCGGAGCGACCGCATGAGCGCGCTGTTGTCGGTCTCCGACGTCCATGTCGCCTACGGCAAGGTCGAAGCCGTGCGCTCCGTGTCGCTCGACGTCGCGGCCAACGAGATCGTCACCATCATCGGCGCTAATGGCGCCGGCAAGACCACGCTGCTGAACGCCATCATGGGCATCCTGCCACTGACGGGTCGTGCTGCTTTCGCAGGCGAGGACATGGCGCCGCTCGATATCGAGGATCGCGTCGCAGCGGGCCTGAGCCTCGTGCCCGAGCATCGCGAGCTGTTCGCCACCATGAATGTCGAGGACAATCTGCAGCTCGGTGCGTTCCGAGTCGCCAAGGCGGCCGCCGCAAAGTCGTTCGAACGCGTCTACACGCTGTTTCCGCGGCTGAAGGAACGGCGCAAGCAACTGGCCGGCACGCTCTCCGGCGGCGAGCAGCAGATGCTGGCGATGGGCCGTGCGCTGATGGGGGCACCCAAACTGCTGATGCTGGACGAGCCGAGCCTTGGTCTCGCACCCATCATTGTCGCCGACATTTTTCGCACTATCGGCGAACTCCGCACCGCCGGCGTATCGGTGCTGCTGGTCGAACAGAACGCGCAAGCCGCGCTCAAGATCGCCGACCGCGCCTATGTGATGGAGCTCGGCGAGTTCATCTTGAGCGGACCGGCAAAGGACATCGCAGCCAACCAGCGCGTGGCGGCAAGCTATCTCGGTTTTCAACACGAAGGCGGGAGTGCGATCTAGCGTTGCCGATCACCAGCTAACAAACCGGAGGGGGTGGCCGCAAAAAATCCACGGGGTCACGCGCAAAGTAGCGCTTCCACGCATGGCTCGAAGTTCGTAAGGATGAGGTCAAGTGGCCCTGAGGACGCTAAGCGCCAATGGACTTGCAATCACAGGGAGTGAGTACCTCATGAAACGCCGTACGTTCCTCAAAGGCAGCGCCGTGGTCGGCGCGACGACGCTGGTCGCAGCACCTGCGATTGCCCAATCGGCGCCCGAGATCAAGTGGCGCTTGACTTCGAGCTTTCCGAAATCGCTCGATACCATCTTCGGTACGGCGCAGACCTTTGCGAAATACGTGGCCGATGCCACCGACAACAAGTTTCAGATCCAGACGTTTGCCGCAGGCGAGATCGTGCCCGGCTTGCAGGCGCTCGATTCCGTGAGCACCGCGACCGTCGAGATGGCGCAGACGCCGCTCTATTTCTACATCGGCAAGGAGCCGGCGCTTGCCTATGCGACGGGCGTGCCTTTCGGCATGAACCATCGCCATCAGCATTCCTGGTGGACATTCGGCGGCGGCGACGAACTCGTCAACGAAGCCCTGAAACCATTCAAGGCGCATGCCATCCTGTGCGGCAACTCCGGCACGCAAATGGGCGGCTGGTTCCGCAAGGAGATCAAGACGGTCGACGATCTCAAAGGCCTCAAGTTCCGCATCGCCGGCATGGGCGGCCACGTTCTGGCAAGGCTCGGCATCGTGCCGCAGCAGATAGCGGGCGGTGACGTCTATTCGGCGCTCGAGAAGGGTTCAATCGATGCCGCGGAGTTCGTCGGTCCCTACGATGATGAGAAGCTCGGTTTCTACAAGGTGGCGAAGTACTACTACTTCCCCGGCTGGTGGGAAGGCGGGGCGATGCTGCACATGATCGTGAACGAAGAGAAGTGGAATTCGCTTCCCAAGCAATACCAGTCGATCCTCAACCAGGCCGGCGCGGCGGCAGGCTCGTGGATGATCGAGAAATATGACAGCGTAAATCCTGCCGCCCTGAAGCGGCTGATCGCAGGCGGGGCAGAGCTGCGTGCGTTTCCGCAGCCGGTCATGGAAGCCAGCTATAACGCCACCCAGGACCATCTGAACGAGATCGCCGAGAAGAGCCCGATCTTCAAGAAGACAAAAGAGAGCCACGACGCCTACATGAAGGAAGTGCTCTTCTACACGCAGATCGCGGAAAACTATTACGACAACTACCTGCTCGGTAAAATGCGCAAGGGCTGAGTGCACCCGATCGGAGCCAGCCAGCGCCAAGAAAAAAGCCGGCCTCGTAGCAGAGGCCGGCTTTAATTTTTGGCGATTTGAAAGCGAACTCGCCTTACATCGCCGGAACGTACTTGCCGTCCTTCACCGTCAAAATGATCCGCGAGCGGTCATCGAGGCCGTAGCGATCCTTTTCGGTGAAGTTGTAGACACCCTGGCTGGCGGCGATGTCGCGTTCGCTGAGCAGGGCCTGACGGATTGCTTCGCGGAATTCCGGCGTTCCCGGTTTCGTCGTCTTCAGTGCAACCGGGATGACGCGCTTGAGCACCTCGAACGCGTCGTAGGAATGGCCGGCGAACTGGCTGCGGCTGTTCGCGCCGTACTTTGCTTCATAGGCGGTGTTGAGCGCGAGCCCGGGCTTCTTGGTCAGCGCGCTGTCGGGCTGGGTTTCCGGCGACATCACCGGCCCCGATGCCATGATCACGCCTTCGGCCGCTGGCCCTGCGATACGGATGAAATCCATGCTGGCAGCGCCGTGGGTCTGATAGATCAGGCCCTTGTAGCCGCGCTCGCGCAGCGCGGACTGCGGCAAGGCCGCCGCGGTGCCGGAGGCGCCAACGAGGATCGCGTCGGGATTGGCGGCGACGAGTTTCAGCACCTGGCCCGCGACCGAGGTATCGGGACGGGCGAAACGCTCCTCGTCGATCATGGTCAATCCCAGCGGCACGGCCTGCGCCTTGAAGTCATTGACCCAGAGATCGCCGTAGGAATCAGAGTAGCCGATATAGCCGACGGTCTTGATCGCGTGCGCCTTCATGTGCTCGTACAGCACCTTGCCCATGATCGGGATCGGCTGCGGCATGCTGACCGACCACTTTGCGCGCGCTTCGGTGATCGGGAAGGGCGCCAGTCCGAAATGCGGAATGCCGGCTTCGTTGGCGACGGTAGAAACCGCGACCGTCGGCGGCGTGGTGGACGACCCCATGATGACGTCGGCCTTGGATTCGGTCACGAAGCGCCGGGCGTTGGTGGTGGCGTTGGTCGGATCGCCGCCGTCATCGAGCACGATCACCTTCAGTGGCACGCCGCCGATTTCCTTCGGTACGAAGTCGAGCGAGTTGCGCTCGGGGATGCCGAGAGCCGCCGCCGGGCCGGTGGTCGTGACGCTGATGCCGATGACGATCTCGTTGGTTTGCGCCAGCGCCGGCGAACCCGGCAGCGCGAGAGCCGCCACGAATGCTGCGGCGGACAGAAGAGCCTTCTTCATTCATTCCTCCCTTGAGTATCTTTTTAGAGCAAATTTTGATCGTCGATTCAGCCCCTTCTTTAGGTCATGCGGGAGGCCAAGTCAGCCTAATTGAGGCTCATCCCCGCATGAACCGCTCGATGATCTCCTGCGGCATCGGAGCCGATTTCAGCCGTGCGGGGTCGTCCGGATGACGGCCGACCAGCACACGCGTCTCGAATGCCTCGATCGCCAGCGCCTCGCCTTTGAATACCTTGTGGGTCACCTCAAAGCTCGAACGCTTGAAGCTCTCGACCCGGCTTTCGATTGCGATCCAGTCGCCATGGGTTGAGGCAATATGGAATTTCGCCCGCGTATCCACCATGGGTATGCCGACCAGGCCATATTTGTGAATGATGTCCTGTTTGGAAAAACCGGCCGCTTCAAACATGATCGAGGTCGAATCGTCGAACATCGCAAAGTAGCGCGGGTAGTAAACGATGTTGGCGGGGTCGCAATCGCCCCACTGTATCTGCACGTCGCGCCGATGAACGAACATGGCAATACCCTACCGCGGCGCCATGCGAAGCGCGGCATCGAGCCGCACCACTTCGCCGTTCAGATATGGATTGTCGATCATGTGCAGTGCGAGCGAGGCGAATTCATCGGCCTGGCCGAGCCGGCGTGGGAACGGGATCGAGGCGGCAAGGCTATCCTGCGCCTCCTGCGGCAAATTGGCCAATAGCGGCGTGAGGAACAGGCCAGGCGCAATCGTCAGCACGCGAATGCCGAACTGCGACAGTTCACGCGCGATCGGCAGCGTCATCGCGACAATGCCGCCCTTCGAGGCCGAATAGGCGGACTGGCCGATCTGACCCTCATAGGCCGCGACTGAAGCCGTCGAGATCACGACACCGCGCTCGCCGGTCGAGAGCGGCTCCAGCTTCGCCATTTCCGCGGTCGCGAGCCGCAGCATGTTGAAGGAGCCGATCAAATTGACCTTGATCACCCGGTCGAAATCGGCGAGCGGCATCGGGCCTTCCTTGCCGATCACCCGTTTTGCCACTCCGATGCCCGCGCAGTTCACGAGCACGCGTGCCGGACCATGCGCCTTGGCGGCCTGCGCGATCGCGGCTTCGGCCGAGGCCGCATCGGCAACATCGCAAGCGACGGCAACGCCCTTGATTTCAGCCGCGACAGTTTCGGCGAGCTTGGCATTGAGATCGCACACCGCGACCTTGGCGCCTTGCGCGGCAAGCCTGCGCGCCGTCGCGGCGCCCAATCCCGATGCGCCGCCGGTGACGATGGCGGCCTGGTCCTTCAACTGCATGGTCTTCTCCCTGACAACTCTTCTTCGAATTCAGTTCAGCGTGATTACCTGTGCCGGCGGTGACGGCGAATAAAGCGCTTCGATCAGCGCGCCGCGATGCTCAAGCACCGCGCGCTGATTGATCGAGCCTTTGTCGGTGACTTCGCCGCGGTCGATCGACAGCGGCGTATCGAGCAGCACCGCACGCGCGATGCGGCTCGACGATCCCGTGGCGCTTGCGAGCAATTTCTGCAATCGCTCGCGGAATGCGGCGCGGATCGCGGAATCGGATGCGGCGGTGGCGATATCATCGGACGGCAGGTTTGGATTGATCAGGCGGCAACCGTCGAGATCGAGGATCACCAGCGCCGATATCTCGTCGCGGTTGATTCCGGCAATGACGACATCGCGCACCAATGGCGCGCAGGCTGCAACGAAGCGCGCGCGCAACGGGCCGACGCTGACCCAGGTGCCGCTGGCAAGCTTGAAATCCTCGGCGATACGGCCGTCGAAATCGAAGCCGGCATCGAAATCGTTTGCGTCGGCAGGCTTCAGCGCATCGCCGAATTTATAGAAGCCTTCCTCGTCGAACGCAGCCGCCGTGAGCTCCGGCTGACGCCAGTAACCCGGTGTCACGTTCGGACCTTTGGCGCGAACTTCCAGCTTGCCGTTGTTCGGCAGCAGCTTTGCGTCATTGCCGAGCACGGGGAGCCCGACATGACCGGAACGGGAGGTCGCGGGCCGTACCGACATGAAGAACGGCGAGGTCTCGGTGGCGCCAAGCCCGGTCAGCATCGGAACGCGAAAACCTGTCTCCTGCACGGCGAGTTCGTCGAGGCTGTTCCAGACGAACGGCGACAGCGCCGCACCGGAGAAGAACATCGCATGCAGCCGGCCAAAGAACTTTGCGCGCAGCGCCGAATCCTCGCGCAGATAGGGCAGCAGCGATTCATAGCCTTTGGGGACATTGAAATAGACCGTCGGCGAAATCTCGCGAAGGTTACGCACGCTCTCCTCGATGCCGCCGGGCATCGGCTTGCCCTCGTCGAGATACATCGAGCCGCCATTGAACAGCGTCAGTCCGATGTTGTGATTGCCGCCAAAGGTGTGGTTCCACGGCAGCCAGTCGACGATGACCGGCGGCTCGTCTTTCAAAAATGCCAGCGTCTCGCGCAGCATGACCTGGTTGGCGCAGATCATCCGCTGGGTGTTGATGACCGCTTTGGGATTTCCGGTCGAGCCTGACGTCAGCAGGAATTTTGCGATGGTATCCGGACCGATGGCATCATGCGCAGCGTCGAGGCGCGGATGTTCCGATGTCGCCAGCAGGTCCGATAGCCAGGTCACGTCGCGGCCGGGCACGGCGCCACGTGAAGCGACGATTTCGGTGCCCAAGGAAACGTTGGCCGTCAGGGCGTCGGAAAATTTCGACGCGTCATCGGCGAAGACGAGCCCGGGCGTCAACAGCTTCATCAGAAAGCCGAGCTTGCCGTAATCCCGCGACACCAGCGAATAGGCCGGCGACACCGGGCAAAAGGGAATGCCGGCATAGAGCGCGCCGAATGCGAGCAGCGCATGATCGATCGAATTGCCGGAGAGAATGACGATCGGCTTTTCGGCCGAGAGCCCGCGCACGAGCAACGCCGAGGCAATGCGCCGCGCCGACGTTAGCAGTTGCGCGTAGGTGAGTTGCCGCCAGCCGCCCTTCGCATCGCGCTCCGCCATGAAGACGCGATTGGGTTCAGCCTTGGCCCAGTGATGCAGGCGATCGGTGAGGCGCACCGGATAATCGCGAAGCTCGGCCTTCGGCCGCAGGTAGATGGTGCCGTTGTCATGCCGCTCGACGGTCACAGTGGGATTGCCGAACGAGATCGCGCGCAAGGGGTGAGCGCTGCTGGCGCGCGCCGTGCTTTCGGTAGGGACGGACATGTTGGGCTTGGCGCTCATGTCAGCCGGGTTTCACCTTTGCGGTCTTGCGATCGAGAAAGGCGCGAATGCGGCGCTTTGCCTCTTTGTCGCTCTGCGCCACCGTCGCCATCAGCGACTCCATCAAGAGGCCCGTTTGCGGATTGGCCTCGGCGATCATCGGCAATGCCTGCAGCACCGCAAAATTGGTCAGCGGCGCGTTCGCCGCCACGCGCTCGGCCAACTCCAGTGCCTTCGGCAGTGCACCGCCGGCTTCGGTGAGATATTGCGAGAAGCCATAGGCCGCGCCTTCGGTGGCGGAATAGACGCGGCCCGTGAGCATCATGTCGGTCATCCGAGCCACCCCGATCAGCCGCGGCAGCCGCACCGAACCGCCGCCACCGACGAAAATGCCGCGCTGCCCTTCAGGGAGCGCGAAATAGGCGCTGGGCTCGGCAACGCGGATATGCGCTGCGCAGGCAAGCTCCAGCCCGCCGCCGATCACCGCGCCCTTAAGCGCCGCGATCACGGGCACGCGGCTATATTGAATGCGATCGAACACCCGGTGCCACATCTGCGAGTGCCGCAGGCCCTCGGTGGCGTCCTGCTCGGTCAGTTCGGAAAGGTCGAGGCCGGAGGAGAAATGATCGCCGATGCCGTGGACGACCACCGCACCGATCCCGTCAGGCAGATTGGAAAAGCAATCCTGGATCGCGAGGATAATGCCGTCGTTGAGCGCGTTGCGCTTGGCCGGCCGGTTCAGGCCCACGGTCAGCACCGCCCCTCGCCGCTCGATCTCAAGCAATTCGGATTGACCCGCGGTGGCGGAGGCGGCGTTTCCCATGAAGCTTATTGGTTCCTGTCCAGAATAGTTATGTTTTATAACGATTGGGGACGGAGTCAATAAGGCCCTGCTGCCAATCCCGTTCACAACACCTGATGCACGTCGATGACGACGCGATCGGCGTGGCGGGCGGCGGAGCCGATGAACAGGTTTTCCATCAGCCAGCGGTATTTTGCGGCACCGGTCTCGAATTTCGGCACGGTGCGGAAATAGATCAGTTTGGGGTCGACCGGCTCGCCGCGCTTCAGCTTTTGCAAGAGTTCTACCGGGCCGAAACGCAAGCCTCTGTTCTCGATATAGACCACCGCACCGTCGTCGGTCTCGAAGGCGTATTTCGCTTCGAGCTCGATCAGCTCGTTGGGCCGGATGATCTGGAAATCAGCACCGAACGCGCAGACCTTGCCGTTGATGCCCTCGCCTTTCACCTCACCGCCGATGATCGGAATGATGCGGCGGACGCCGGTGCCGATCTCGCCAGCGGAGGTTACGTCGCCGATCAGGACGGTGATGGTGAAGACATATTTGGTCTGCAGCACAGGCGTCATCGAATACGTCCCATCTGACTTTTTCGGCCAAGGCCTCTAGTGCACCCCGGCCATCATGCGGTGCGGCAGCCAGGTCGCCAGCAGCGGAAAGGCAATCAGAATGACCAGACGGATCAAATCGGTCGCCACGAACGGAATCACGCCCCGGAAGATCGTGGAGAACGATACGTCCTTTACGACGCTCTTGATGACGAAGACGTTCATCCCGACCGGCGGATGAATGAGGCCAAGCTCCACCGTCATCACGATGATGATGCCGAACCAGATCGGATCGAAGCCGAGATGCATGATCACCGGAAAGATGATCGGCACGGTCAGGATGATCATGGCCATCGCATCCATCAGGCAACCCAGCACCAGGTACATCACCATGATCAGAGCGAGGATTCCGTAAGGGCCGAGCCCGAGGCCGGTGAGAAGTTCTGTGACCTTCTGCGGGGTCTGCGTTACCGTGAGGAAATATCCAAAAATCAAGGCGCCGATCAGCACCGTGAAGACCGCGGCCGCGGTGCGGGTAGCCTGCAGCAGAGAGTCCAGGATTTTTTCGCGGTCCAGCCGTCCGGTGGCGATGCCGATCAGGAACGCGCCGGTCGCGCCGACGCCGCCCGCCTCGGTCGGAGTGAAGCGCGGCAGGAACGGCAGGCCGTACAGCCCGCCGATGACGAAGATAAACAGCAGCACCGGCGCCCAGATGTTCTTCAGGCCGGCAAAGCGCTCACGCCAGGTGGTTTGCGGGCCGGTCGGCAAAAAGCCCGGCCGGAAATAGCCGATCAGCGCGATGGTCAGCATGTACATCGTCATCGCGAGCAGGCCGGGGATGATGCCGGCGATAAACAGCTTGCCGATGTCCTGCTCGGTGATGATGCCGTACACCGCCAGCACGGTCGATGGCGGCAGCATTGCGCCTAGCGTGCCACCGGCCGCGATCACGCCAGTGGCGAAGGATTGCGGATAGCCGAAGCGGCGCATTTCCGGATAAGCCACGGCCGAAAACGTTGCCGCAGTCGCAACCGACGAGCCGCAGATGGCGGCAAAGCCGCCGCACGCTGCGACCGTGGCAATCCCGAGTCCGCCGCGCAAATGTCCGACGAAACCATTGGCGGCGCGGAACAGCTCGCGGCTCATGCCGGAATTGCTTACCAAAGTGCCCATCAGCAGGAACATCGGAATGACGCCGAACGTGTAGTCGGTCACCGTCCGCATCGAGGTCTGGCCGACCAGCTTGAGCGCCGGCGAGAAACCGACCAGATAACCAAAGCCTGTTACGCCGACGAGGCCCATCGCCATGCCGACCGGCACGCGCAGCAGCATCAGCGCAAACAGCGCGACAAATCCCAGGACCGCAACGGCGTCGGTGCTCATGCCGCCCTACTCCACGGTCTTGATCTTGGGATCGTGCATCAGATCCGGATGGAAAATCAGCCGGTAGGTGCGGATCGCGATCAGCAGCACCGCGGAGACGTCGCCGGCCCAGGCGACCGCGAAGAACGGCCAGGTCGGCATATGCATCTCGAAGGTAAGGACATTGTCGTTGTAGGTGCCGCGCACCTTGTCGAACAGCGTCCAGGTCTGCACCGTCACGACGAACAGCAGCACCAGCGTCGCGAACACGTCGATCCAGCGCTGGTACTTCGGGCTGACATTGGCCCAGATCAGGTCGACGGTGATGTGGCCGCCGCGATAGCTGGTGGCGGCGATGCCCCAGAAGATCAGGATGCCGAGCAGCATGCGCCCGATGTCGAACGAATCCGGGATCGCATAGTTCAGCGTGTTGCGCAGAATGACCGCGATGAAAATATTCAGAGCGACGATGCCGACAAATCCGGCCGCGATCCACTCGATCGTATCGATGAAACGATCCATAGACGCGCGATTCATATCCGCTCCAAACGGCTGGCGATGGCTGGAAAAACGCGGCGGCGGATGATTCCGCCGCCGCCTCGACAGGTGACAGATCGTTACTGCGTCAGTGCGTTGTACTTGGCAAGCGCGGTGCGAAGTTCGGTCATCGCGGCATCAGGATCGACACCGGTTTTCTTGACGCCTTCGGCCCAGGTCTTGAACAGCGGCTCGGAGGCTTTCTTCCACAGCGCCATCTGATCCGGCGTCAGCTTGTAGACTTCGTGTCCTTGCTCCGCCTTGACCTTGTCGACGCCGGCGTCCTCGAACTTGCCCCAGGGTTCGCCGACCCGGCCGGCGGCTTCCGTATTGCAATTGTCGTCGATCGCCTTTTTCTGGCGGTCGGACATCTGGTTGTATTTGTCCTTGTTCATCACGAAGGCGAACGTCGTAACGTAGAGCGGCGCGTCCATGTGATACTTCGTCACCTTGTCGATGCCGAACAGCACCAGCGACCCCCACGGGAAGGTAACGGCGTCGGCCACACCGCGCTCGATGATGTCGCGGACTTCCGGCGCCGAGGATTGCACATTGGTGCCGCCGAGCTGGGTGATGAAATTCGCCATGGTGGCGTGGGCCGGGCGGACCTTCATGCCCTTGATGTCATCGGGCACGACGATTTTCTTCAGACGCGAATGAAACGACGACGGCGAATGGATGAAAGCGAGGCAGAACTTGACGTCTTTCATCTCCTTCTCGGCGTATTTACGGTACCAGGCGTCGAGCGCCATCGAGCCGCCCTTGGCATCCGACATCAGGAACGGCAATTCGCCGGCGCCGATGATCGGGAAGCGTCCAGGCTGATAGCCCGGATTGACGTAAGTCACATCAGCGATGCCGTCGCGCGCCATGTCGTAATGATCGAACGCCTTGCCGAGCTGCTGCGCCGGGAAAACCTTGGATTTGATGGTGCCGCCGGATTCCTTCTCGACCGCGGCGCCCCAATCCTCCAGCGCTTTTTGCAACGGATGCGACGCCGGCACCCAATGCGATAGTTTAAGCTCGAAGGTCTTTTCCTGCGCCAAAACCGGCGTCACGGCAGGCGTCACACTGGCGGCCAGCAGCAACGCCAAAAACGTTTTCCTCATCGACATCGTCTCCCTCGGTGATTGCGGGCTTTAATGGCCCTTTGCGAACATTGTTATATGATATAATTATCATTGCAAGTGCGCCACGGCGACCGCGAGAGTATAGCAATCGGGGGGCAAGTATTGAGGACAAAAGTAGCAATCATTGGCGCGGGACCGGCGGGATTGCTGCTCGGGCAACTGCTTCACACCTACGGCATCGACAACATCATTCTCGAGCGCCAGACGCCGGAATATGTGCTCGGCCGCATCCGCGCGGGGCTGCTTGAAGAAGGCACGGTCGCGCTACTCGACGAGGTCGGCGCCGGCGCGCGCGCCCATCGCGAGGGCCTGGTGCACCACGGCGTTGAGCTTGCCTTTGGCGGCGCGCGACACCGCATCGACATGCATGCCGCGACCGGCAAGACCGTGATGATCTACGGCCAGACCGAAGTGACGCTCGACCTGATGAACGCCCGCAAGGCGGCCGGCCTCACGACGGTCTATCAGGCCGCCGACGTCAAACCGCATGATTTCGATACCGACCGCCCTCGCGTCACCTACGTCAAGGACGGCGTCACCCAAGAGATCGCCTGCGACTTCATCGCCGGCTGCGACGGCTATCACGGCGTCAGCCGCGCCAGCGTAAAGCCCTCGGCGATCCGGACCTTCGAGCGGATTTATCCGTTCGGCTGGCTCGGAATCCTGTCGGAGACCCCGCCGGTCAGCCACGAGCTGATTTATTCGAACCATGAAAGAGGTTTTGCACTCTGCACCATGCGCTCGATGCGCCGCAGCCGCTATTACGTTCAATGCCCACTCGACGACCACATCGACCGGTGGCCGGACGAGCGCTTCTGGGATGAACTGAAGCGCCGTTTGGACCAGAAGGCAGTCGATGAACTCGTCACCGGACCTTCGATTGAAAAGAGCATTGCGCCGCTGGGCAGTTTCGTCGCCGAGCCGATGCGGTTCGGACGCATGTTCCTGGCCGGCGACGCCGCCCATCGGGTACCACCGACCGGCGCCAAGGGATTGAACCTCGCCGCTAGCGATGTGCATTATCTCTCGCATGCGCTGCGTGAATATTACGACGAGAAATCCTCCGCCGGCATCGATGGCTATTCGGCCAAGGCACTGGCGCGGGTCTGGAAGGCAGTGCGCTTTTCCTGGTGGATGACCTCGATGCTGCACAAATTCCCCGATCAGGGAGAATTCGGCGCGCGGATTCAAATCGCCGAGCTGGATTATCTCGTCAGCTCGAAGGCCGCTTCGACGTCGCTGTCGGAGAATTATGTGGGCCTGCCGTTTTGATCCGTCATTCTGAGGAGCGCGCTTGCTCCCTTCTCGAAGAATGAACGGCCGAGATCCGGGCGCGCGTTCGATGGCGGTGTACATCGCGCTACACGAAACCGACGAATTGCCGGTGTGATGACAAGGCACTGCGTTTTAAACAACCGTCGATAGCTCGTTTAAAACTTTGTAGGCGGTGCCATGCGTCAAAACTTCGTCTTCAATGGCGGCACGTATCTCAACTCGTGAGTTGCACATGACCACCACCGACGTCCCCGAAGGCTTTGAGCCCCGCCTCCGAAAAAGCCCGCTCACCGAACCCTGGGAGCCGCTTTATGCCAAGCGAACCGACAAGGCCGTTATCATCGGGCTACGGCTGGCCAAGCCGCACACCAACGGCCGCGGGTTAATTCACGGTGGGCTGATTGCGGCGCTGGCCGACAACGCGATGGGGCATAGTTGCGGCTATCAAATGGGCGGCGTGTCTTCGCTGGTAACGATCAGCCTCGCGGTCGATTTCATCGGCTCCGCACAGGTGGGGCAATGGCTCACGATCGAGTCCGAAGTAATCAAGACCGGTCGCACGATCTGCTTTGCGCAGAGCCTGATCAAGGCCGACGACGTCGTGATCGCTCGGGCTAACGCAACATTCCGCGTGGTACCGAAGAAGGAGCAGGCGTCGTAGAGCCTTTTCGGTTCTGATTGAATCAGAACCGGGCTCTATTCTTTTGTTTTGACGCGTTTTCTTTACGCGAACCGGTGTCCACTTCGCTCGAAAACGCTATGGTCCTAGCCGAAATGCCATTCGCTGATCTCGGTGACGAGATCGATGAAGGTACGCACCTTGGCCGAGAGCAGCCGCGACGTCGGATAGACGATATGGATCGGCATTGCCGGCTGCTCGAATTCGGCGAGTACGATCTTGAGCCGTCCGGCCTTCAGCGACTCGGCCGCCTGATAGAACATCACCCGCGTCAGGCCGCCGCCCTGCTCGGCATAATGGATGGCGGCGTCCGAGCTGTTGGTCGCAAAGCGCGGCGTGGACGTCAGACGAATTTCGCGGCCGTTCTCGATGAAGCGCCAGTCCGGGCCTGCGGTCATGGCGCCAAACTGAATCGTTTGATGCGCGGCGATTTCGACCGGGTGCGTCGGTTCGCCATGTGCTCTAAGATAATCCTTTGAGGCGACCACGATCCGCCGCATCTCGCCGACGTGACGCGCGACCAGGGTCGAATCCGGGAGGTGACCGATCCGCACCGCCAGATCGACGCCGTCTTCCACCAGATTGACGATGCGATCCGACAGCCGTAGTTCCGCGCTGACCTCGGGATAGCGCTTCAGATAGGCCGACATCACGGGATTGACATGCAGCCGGCCGAACCCGAGCGGCGCGGAAACCACCAACAGTCCCCCCGGCCGCGTGCGCTCCCCCTCGACAGAGCCTTCGGCTTCCTCGACATCGCTAAGGATGCGGCGGGCGCGTTCCAGATAGCGTGTGCCGATATCGGTGAGCGTTACCGACCGCGTGGTACGCTGGAGCAGCCGCGCGCCCAGGCGCTCTTCCAGTGCCGCAATCAGCCGCGTGACGCCCGATGGCGACAGGCCGAGCTTGCGCGCGGCAGGCGCAAAGCCCTGCAGATCGGCGACGGTGACAAAGGCCTGCATGGCATCGAGACGATCCATGGCATTATTTCATATATCGCAACAGTGAAGTGTCAATCCGGAAGATTGTTTAAAATTCGGAAAAGCCCATGTTGGAGACCAGAGAGCACCCGTTTGCATGCCCTGAATTTCAGGAGACTCAAATGTCAGACGTTCACACCTATTCCACCGATGTCGCGTTTACGCCGGCGGTGAAGGCGATCCAGACCCGCAAGGGCTCCCGCGACGGGTATGCCCACCTCGAGCAAAGCGGCGGCTGGCGCACCGAAATCGACGAAAGCCTCGCGGCCTTCCTGGCCGAGACCAACAGTTTCTATCTCTCCACCGCGAATGCCGACGGCCAACCCTACATCCAGCATCGCGGCGGCCCGAAAGGGTTCGTCAAAATGCTCGACAAGAACACCATCGCCTTCGCCGACTACAGCGGCAACAGGCAGTACATCACGCAAGGCAACCTCTCGGAAAATCCGAAGGCGTATATCTTCATCATGGACTATGCGCATCGCCGGCGGGTGAAGATCTGGGGCGAGGCGCAGGTGGTGGAGAACGATCCCGCGCTGACGGAAGCGCTGATGCCGAAGGGTTACAAGGCGCGGCCCGAGCAGGTGATCCTGTTCAAGATCTCAACATGGAGTACAAATTGCCCGCAACACATCCCGCAAAAATTCGATGCGGCCGACGTGGCGGCGGCGCTGGCCTCGCGCGATGCTCGCATTGCCGAACTCGAGGCGGAAGTGGCCGCGCTGAAGAGCCAGCCCGCATCGGCGGGCTAGAGTCTCTCCGGTTCTGATTGAATCAGAACCGGAGCTCTATCTTTTGTTTTGACGCGTTTTCTTTACGCGGACCGGTATCCACTTCGCTCGAAAACGCTATCATCAAGCAGCTTGCTGCAACGGCGCCCAGGCGAACTCCGGATAATATTGCAGCATCATCCGGTCGACATAGGCGGTGAGGTTTGCGAACTGTTCGGTCCGCTGCCGCAACGGCGATTCGAAGAACGGGGTGAGGATTCCCGCCAACGCGCCGAATGCGGTGGCATCGGTGCCGCAGGGCGTATCTCCGAACAGATATGGCTTGTCGCCAAGCTGAACCGACAGCGCAAACAACGAGCGCACGGCGAGATCGACGTCCTCATCCGGCGCGTGGCGGCCGAGACCGCTGAGCAGATAGTTCTCGGCCACGCGGAACTGCGCGTCCTCGCGCATCTTCTCCCGCAAATGGTCCGGCGCACCATCGAAGAAGTGCGACGGACCCTTTGCGAAATTCTCACTATCGACCCAGCGTGCACCGATCATTGCCCAATAGACATGGTGCTCGATCGTCCGCTCAAACGCCCAGGCCTGAGCGCGCGCCTGCAGGCTGAGCGGGGCGTCGAAATCGAAACCGTATTTGCCCTCGATATGCGCGCGAATGAAGGTGGAATCGGCGACGCTCTCAGCCTCGTCGACGATGTAGGGCAGTTGCCCCTTGGGCGAGGCCGGCGGCTTCGCCCTCTCCTTGCGATAGGCAAGGCGGGCCATCTTGAGCTGGACCTCGGTCTTGGTCACAAAGGGGCTGATTTCCGGCAGACCGAAGCCCGCGCCGAAGCCATAAAGCGTAATCATCTGAGGCTCCTGATCTCCTGGAACGATGCCGACCGTAGCGAGGCGCTGCTGCCACCGTGGTGTCAGCAGCGGTGATGCCCGAGGTGAAACGGGCGCTGGCGGCCCACCATCCGGCGCGCCAGCAGCACAAACTGCCCTTGCGCCAACGCCAGCATTGAGATGAATGAACGCACGGCGAGTTCCACCATCGCCCAACGCAGATCGGCGGTGACGCAATGGATGGTGATCAGGTGCTCCAACGCAAACGTCTGGGCGGACAGGACGGGTTCGCGGCTTCCCTGGAGGCCGAACTGATTTAAAATCATCATGGACAAATTCCCTTCAGTTGAGGTGTTGTCCCGATATACCCGCCCCCTGCTGCCAACATGCTGTCAGCATCAGCCGGGGCGGCCCAACAAAAGAGAAAAGCCATGAGACGTGCCGACCGGCTGTTTCAGATCATTCAGGTGCTTCGCCGCACCCGAAAACCGCTGACGGCGGACGCGATCGCGGCCGAGCTTGAAACCTCGAAGCGGACCATCTACCGCGACATCGCCACCCTGATCGAACAGCGCGTTCCGATCCGCGGCGAGGCCGGCATGGGTTACATCCTGGAGAAGGGATTTGACCTCCCGCCCTTGATGCTGACGCCGGACGAGATCGAGGCGGCCGTGCTTGGCGCGCAATGGGTGGTCGGCCACGCCGATCCCGTGCTCGCGCGCGCCGCCCAGGACCTGATGGCGAAGATCGCCGAGACGGTCCCGGAACGCCTGCGACCGTTTGTGCTCGAACCCGCCAGCCGCGCCCGGCCCGTCTGGAACCGGGAGCCCGACCGCATCGACATGGTGCGTACGCGCACCCAGATCCACGAGGGCAAGAAGATCACGCTGAGCTATCGCGACGAACACGGCCGCCCAAGCGAGCGCACGATCTGGCCGATCGCCGTCGGCTACCACGAGGCGGTGCGGATTCTGGCGGCATGGTGCGAGTTGCGTAAGGATTTCCGCAGCTTTCGCACCGACCGTGTAGTCGACGCGATCTACCACGACGAAAAATATCCCGAACGGCGCGACCTGCTCCGGGCGAAATGGCGGCGGAGCCTGGTCTGGGAAGCGCCGAAAGATACTTGATGGCCCTTGGCTTCATTCCGCGCTAGACGAATCCAATGGATAAGAGCAATCCCGTCATCGATATCGAAAGCCCCTGCCAGATCTGCGGCGCCTGCTGCAGCTATTCGCAAAACTGGCCGCGCTTCACCACCGAGGACGATGCGGCGCTCGATCTGATTCCGGAAGAATTCGTCAACGAACGTCTGTCGGGCATGCGCTGCGACGGCGACCGATGTTCGGCGCTGTCCGGCAAGGTGGGTGTCGCGACGTCATGCACCATCTATGCGGTGCGGCCCGAGGTATGCCGAACCTGCATGCCCGGCGATCCCGAATGCGCGATGGCGCGGCGGCGGCACGGATTGCCGGTGCTGGTGTGATCTTATTTGTCGTCCGCGCGAAGGCGGGGACGACGGGTGGCGAGATTACGCCGTGACGGCTTCCACGAAATCTTCGTCGTCGAGATCGTCTTCCATCGGCGCGAAGGTCGAGAGCGGTTTGGTCGAGAGCGTGATCGGCTTGCGGTTGCCGTAGGACGACGAGGGCGCGGAACGCGTGGCCGGTTCGCGCGACAGGGCGTAAAGCGTGGAGCCGACACGGCCGCCCAGTTGGATCAACTCGCGTTCGCTGCAGCTTGCCGCGATCGCAAGCGCCAGCGAGTGAAGATGGCTGCGGCGGTAGCAGAACAGCGCCAGCATGGAGCGGACCTCGGAGGAGACACTCTCCACGAGGAGCGGCAGGCCGTTGGCGTTGGCGCGGTACATCTCGCCGAGCAATTCGTCCCGGACCGGGCAAAAATCGTTCTCGAAGGCGTCGCGGCTTGAAAACATCGCAGTTCTCCCTATGCGGAAGATGCAATGCGACTCTCTAACGAAAGGTTAACCAAGGGTACCAGTAGTGCCCCGGGGACGCTTGCCAGTTCCAGTCGAATCGGAACCGCGCCGGAGACTGTGATTCGGACCCGAAGATGGCAGAAATCAGTTTCCCGCCATGTAGATCGACAGGCCGAAACCAGTGAGATGGTGCAGCGCCTGGTCGACGCCGATCAGCGTCCAGAACCACGGATGCTCCTGTTCCAGCGTCACGCCCAGTCTCGACGCGCAAAGCCCTTTGGCGCGGTCGACGGTGATGTGAATGGCGAAATCGATAAAGGCGACGAACCAGAATTTCGGCGCGACGATCAGGATCAGCAGCAAGGCCACGGCGAGGTGGACCAGACAGTGAGCCAGCAGCGGCAGCGCCCAGCCGGTCTTTTGATCCTTGCCGATCGCCATCCAGGAAGTTTGCAGCATGAAATCGGCAATGACGTGCTTCACCGTGAGAAGCAGCATCCATCCCACCAGCGCACCAACCGGGACCGTCGACGACATGGAGGGAAACAACAAAGCTGACGCCCTTTGCTGGGACTGACGAGGTGGCAAAAACCGGAATCTAGGCTGTCAGCGCAATTTTCTTCTCAAACCCGGACTGTTTCCGAACGTTACCATGATTTATGGCATCTCCAGAGCCGGAATGCACCTGTGGGTAGTCCGAAAAACCTGTGGTGTGACTGAACTGCGATACTGCGGCAACGGCGCACAGCCGGTGCCGGTAAGGTTACCCGCAGGAGGGCGATTTGCAATCCGCCTCGCAGCGGGGTATCATCGCCGGGCAGGCAAAATTGTCGTTCTTTTCTAGGCATTTACGAATTCATTCAGACGGCCTGCGGCGCCAATTTGACGGCGGAACGTCCCCGACGGGTAAAAGCCATGAGTGCTGAAACCTCAACGCCGCCTCCCGAAATGCCGCCTCGCCGTTCACGTGTGAGAAAGAACAACCGCAGCCAGGTCGTGCTGTTTTCAATCCTGACCTTGGTCCTGACCGCCGCAACGGTGTGGGGTGGTCGGGCCTGGCTGCGTAATTCCGAAACGCTGATCTTTGCCGTCGGCGAGGCCAACGGCGCCGAGGCGCGCTTCGCCAACAAGCTTGCCGCCCTGTTGAAGAACAATTCCTCGCGGCTCCAGCTCAAGATCGTACCCAGCGGCGACAATGCAAAGGCGCTGGCGCAGTTCGACCGCAAGGACGCCAATCTTGCGATATTGCGCACCGACGCAAAGATCCCGCCCCGCGCCCGCGCGGTCGCGATCCTAGAACATGATCTGGTGCTGCTGTTCAGTCCCGGCGGCAAAAAGATCAAGACGATAGCCGACCTGAAGAAAAAGAAGATCGCGGTCGTCGCCGACAACGATAATGGCGTCACGCTGATCGGTAATATTCTTGAACTCGCCGAAAATTCCGACGCGGCCTCGCGGGTGCAGATGGCGCCGCCGGGTTCGACCTTCGACAAACTGTTTGCCTCGGGCTTCGGCGCCGTGATCGCGATCCCGCACGCCTCCCGGATCATCAAGGACAAGAGCTACGAGCAATTCGCCAAGCGCGGCACCTTCACCCTGAACGCCATCGACGCGGCGAAAGCGATCGCCCGAAAATACCCGGCTGTTTCCGAGGAGACTGTGGCGGCCGGCATGCTGTCCTCCTCGCCGGCAGTCCCCGAAGCGGAAATCGACACCATCGGACTGGAATGGTTGCTGGTGGCGCAGTCAAAACTCTCGACCACGACCGTGGGCGACCTTGCGCGCATCATCTACGAGAACAAGGCCGAGCTTGCACTCGACGACGGCTTCGCCTCCAAGATCGAGCCGGCAGACACCGACAAGGATGCCTTCATCGTCGCGCATCCGGGCGCTGCCGAATACATCAATGACGACACCAAATCGTTCATGGACCGCTACAGCGACATGATGTATCTCGCCGCCGCGGCGCTCAGCATCATCGGCTCGATCTTTGCCGGCATCTACACCAAGATTACGCGGATCGCGCCGGAAAAGGCCAGCGAACTCGCCACCGCCATTCTCGATGTCGGCGAGCGGTTGGAGTACGCCAAGAGCCTCGACGCGCTCGACAAGCTGCAGGACGAACTCGAGGCGATCCTGCGGGGCGCGGTGATAGGGCTGCGCGACGGCACCATCTCGAGCGACGGGCTGGATACTTTCAAGCTCGGCTATGAATTGGTGCGCGACGAGATCGGCATGCGCCGCGATCACCTCAAGCGGCACGCCGTCCCCACCCCCGCCCATGACGACAATGTGGTGGTCGTGAAGACCGCGCAAAGCGCTTAAATCAACCCGCCGCCGCATTCGCGCCAGCAGGCACCCGTGCGCGTATTTCGGCAATCTTGCGCTTGAGCGCGACCTGCCGCCGATCGGGCAGCGCGGCTGCACGTGCTTCCGCCATCGCGGCGGCTAGATCCGGCAAGGCCAGCACGCCGTCGAAAGTCGGCTTGGCAAGGCCATCGATGATCGCGTTCCAGTCCGCCACGCCGTGACGATAGCCGTCACCATATCCCTGGATCATGGTCGCGGTCGCCACTATCGCAGGTGCCGCCGCCGGCTGCTTGGTCAGGCTGCGGTCGATCATGTGCAGCCAGCGTTCGACCCAGATCCGCTCCTTGGCATATCGAACCGAGTAGCGCCGCCACCGCCGCAGCCCTGCCTCCATTTTCAAACGACGGATGCCCCAGCGGCTTGCCGTGCTGAAGCGGATCGGGAACGGCTTGTGCAGCCAGCCTGCCCATTCGAGCCCATCGAGCAGGGGTTGGGCAACGATCGCAGGGAGTGTGCTGACCAATTCGTCGATGCGGAATTTCCTGACATCGGCGGCAGGTTTGACCACCGCGTTACCGGCGGCCTCGTCGAGTTCGGCAAGCTTCAGCTGCGCGATCCGGATCGGGTCCAGATAGCTCATGCGTGCCGCCATCAGCCGGGCGATATCGGTGAACATCGCGTCATCGACGCCGGGCTTGCCGACGAAGCGCCGCAGCCGATCGACATAGAGCTGGGCGTAGCTGGTACTTTGATAGTCGATCAATAGGTGAATGGCATTGCTAGCCACGGGTACAACGGGATCCGGCAGGCCCTCCGGCAGAAATGGCGGCGTTTCGTCTTCCTCGCCGATGAAGTCCGCGAACAGATAACGCAACGACGACAGGATACCGCGGTCTGACACTCCATTAGCTCCCGGACCGCTACGCTGGCTTCGGCTCGGCAGTGGCCGCCGCCTGCTGGTCCAGCCGCTGCTGCAGCGTGTTGAGGTTCTGAAACAGCCGCGCGCTGGTGAGGCGAAGGAAGTAGAAGCCGAACGCCGGGTTCTGCACGTAGAGCTCCTCGACCTTGCTGTAGCTAACACTGAGGACGAGACCTGCTTCCACGCATTCCAGCGACTGCGTGCGTATTTTCGACGGCGACAGCATGCCGAGTTCGCCGACGATGGCGCCGACCGGCAACACGATGCCGGACTCGACGAGCTTGAAGCTGCCGCTGACGATATAGAGCATGTCCTCGGCCTTCTCATCCTTGTAGAACAGGATCTCACCGGCCGTGCAATTGCGCTCGGTCATGAACGGCTTCAGCCATTCCATCGACAGGTCGCTGTTGACGGATTTTTTCACGTCGCGCACGAGCTGCAGCATCTGGTGCAGCCGATACGAGTTGACCAGAAACATGGCCGACTGCACCAGCATGACCAGATAATTATGAGCTGGAATCGCGGTCAGGAAGAGGACGATGTTCGCGAGAATGCCGAAGATCCGCAAGGGGATCATGGTCCGCATCGTGGTGGTAGCGACCACGAAGATCGACGCGAACAGCGCGCCGGCGGTTCCTGCGTGTTCTGCGATATGCGAGGTATCCATTGGAAGCCAACCAATTGCTGGGAATTGAACGTATTCACGATTCTGTTGCAACGCCCGCTATCGTAATGTCCGCGGGCCTGTTTTGATATACGAGGAAAAAGCGACGTTTTGTCGGGATTCTCACCAATCCAGGGTTAAATTCGGCCCCGAGCCCGGCTTCGAACGCGGCCCGAACCGGCGGGCCTTCTCTGCGATAACGCTGTTTGCCGGCCGTCGTTGACGGCTCCGCCTGAGGCGGGCACCTTGCGGGAATTGGTCAGGCTTTGGCAGGACTGCTACCCGGTTATTTTGCACGATCAGGCGCCTTGTTTCCGATGTCCACGCGGCTCATTCATTCGGCACTGGTTAAATTCGTGGCCGCAACGGCCGGCCGCAACATGACCAAAGCGGCCTACGCCGCAGTGACGGCCGGCATCGCCACGATGGTGCTGCTCACGGTCGCCCCGGCCTATGAGAGCGCGCATCACTGGGTCGATGCGGTGTTGTGGACATGCCTCGCCTATTTCGTATTCGAATGGGCGATACGGCTGCGCCACGCTTTTATGTCGCAACGTGGCTGGGCTTATGTGCTGTCCTTCCGCGGGCTGGTCGATGTCGCCGCCGTGGCCGCGGTGCCGCTCGCATTCGTCTTTGGCGTTGAACCAAAAACGGCCTGGCTGCTCGGCGTGCTGTGGGTGCTCAAGGTCGTTCCGGGCATTCCGGGCTTGAGGCAATTGCGCCGGGTGCTGGTGCAGGAATCCGGCCCGCTGTTGAGCGTGCTGGTGATTTTGCTGATGGTGCTGTTTCTCGCCTCCGTCGCCGAATATTTCCTTGAACACGACGTCCAGCCGGCGACTTTCGGCAGCGTGCCGGCGACCTTGTGGTGGGCGATCGCGACCTTGACCACGGTCGGATATGGCGACGTGGTGCCGATCACGCCGCTCGGCCGGCTGGTCGCAGCCTTCGTGATGATCTGCGGTCTCGGCGTGTTCGGGCTCTGGACCGGCATTCTCGCGACCGGCTTTGCCGCGGAGACGCGGCGCGACAATTTCCTGAAGACCTGGGAATCCGTCAGCAAGGTGCCGTTCTTTGCGGCGCTCGGTCCCTCCGCCATCGCCGACGTCACTCACATGTTGCGCACCATGGACCTGCCGCCGCGCACCATGATCATCCGCAAGGGCCAGACCGGCGATTGCATGTATTTCATCGCCTCGGGCGAGGTCGAAGTCGACCTGCCGGGCAAGAAGGTGAGGCTTGGCGATGGCGCGTTCTTCGGCGAGATGGCGCTGCTCGGCAGCAGTCTGCGCTCCGCCAATATTACCACGACGCGGCTGTCGAAGCTGTTGGTGCTCGACCTCGTCGACTTCCGCCTGTTGATGGCGCGGCACCCCGATCTCGCCGAAACCATCGATGCCGAGGCCAAGCGGCGCGCGCAAGAAAACAAATAAGAATTGGAGAACACCATGTCCGATCTGGCCGAGGCGGCGACCGCGCCGGTACTCGAAATCGACGGCGCTCGCGCCACCATCCGCCTCAACCGGCCGAAACATCTGAACCGGCTGCAGAGCGAAGATCTCGACGAGCTGATGAAGCTGTTCGACCGGATCGAGGCCGATCCCGCCGTTCGCGTGCTGGTGCTGACCGGCACCGGTCGCGCCTTCAGTGCGGGGTATGATCTCAACTCGGTCGCAGACCGCGCCACAAGCGCGAAGGAAGAGCAAAGCGCGGGCTCGGCGTTCGAAGTGGTCGTCAACCGGCTGGAGGACCTCGGCGTGCCGACGATCTGCCGGCTCAATGGCGGCGTCTATGGCGGCTCGACCGACCTCGCACTAGCCTGCGACTTCCGCATCGGCGTCGATACCGCCGAGATGTTCATGCCGGCCGCTCGGCTCGGGCTGCATTACTACAAGAGCGGCATCGAACGCTATGTGTCACGGCTCGGTGCCGACAACGCCCGAAAATTGTTTTTGACTGCGCAGAAAATCAGCGCGCCCGAAATGCTGCGGATCGGCTATCTCACCGCCATGGTGTCGATGGAGTATCTGGACGAGGAAGTCGACAAGCTTGCCGCGATCCTCGCCGGCAACGCACCGCTGGCGATGCGCGGCATGAAACGCGCCATTAACCAATTCGCCCGCGGCAAACTCGATGAGGCCGCCGCCGATCTCCGCCACCGCGAGAGCATGCGGAGCGACGAGATCAAGGAAGGCATCAAGGCCTTCGCGGAAAAGCGCCCGCCGAGATTTTGACTTCGCCGCTTCGCCGCCACGAAACACTCCTGAAACACGATTCTTCCCCGCACGTGTGAACGCGCGGTGAGGTCGCTCCGACTGATGGGCAGGGACGGAACAACGGCCTCGCGCCAACCAACTGGAGAACGACAATGCTTCGCAAGACTGCTCTCGGACTTATCGCTGCCGCTTCGCTCGGTGCCGCCGCTCTCGTGCCTTCCGCCGCTTCCGCTCATGGATTTCATGGCGGCTGGGGTCATCACGGCTGGGGCCACGGCTACGGCTTCGGTGGCGTCTATATCAACACCGGCGTCAGCGACTGCTATCAGCAGCAGATGGTTCAGACCCGTCACGGCCTGCGCCTGCGCACGGTTAATGTCTGCGCCTACAATCTTTACTGATCTGACCTGATCGACCTGCGGCAAAACCCCGATCGCGCAAGCGATCGGGGCTTTTGCTATTCATTAACGAAGGTAACGGTATCGGCCACGCTTGCACGCGAGGTGCGATAGCTGTTGACCTTATGCCGGTTGTCGGCAAACCCGAACGAAATGCCGCAGACCACGCGGCGGTTGTCGGCCAGGTTGAAGTGACGGCGGATCAATCCCGAATGCCGCGCCAGAGCTGCTTGCGGGATAGTGCCGAGACCGAGCGCCTGGGCCGCCAGCATGAAATTTCCGACATAAGCGCCGCAATCGATTGCGCCGTATATGCCGAGCGGCTCGTCGGTGTGAATGATCGCGACGTGCGGTGCGCCGAAGAAATTGTAATTCTCCAGCGCTTGTTTGGCGTAGGCCATCTTGTCGCCGCGCGGGATGCCGAGCGTGTTGTAGAGCTGGAAACCGCTCTCGCGGCGGCGCTCGAGATAGACACCCAGATATTCGCGCGGCGGCGTAAAGTCATGATCGTCCTTGGCGCCGGAAGCGGCCTCGGCATAGATCGCCTTGCGAAACCGTTCCTTGGCCTCACCGCTCGCGATCAACACCTGCCATGGCTGGCTGTTGCACCATGACGCCGTGCGCTGGGACACCTTCAGAACATGCTCGATGGTCTTACGCGGCACCGGATCGGGCAGAAACGCGCGAACCGAATAGCGTTCGCCCAGAAGCTCTTCGAGCACGCCGATGCGTTCCGCGGTCGCGTAACGCGCCTTTGCATCCATGCTCATCGTCCCCTGGTCGGGATCTTGTTGAACGGCACATCCTTGTCGACGCGGATGTCGCCGGGCAGGCCCAGCACGCGCTCGGCGATGATGTTGCGCAGGATTTCGTCGGTACCGCCGGCGATACGCATCGACGGCGAACTCAGCAGCATCTGCTGGAACTGGCCGCGCGCCTCTTCCTCGTCCGCGCCGGTAGACACGCCGGCCGCGCCCTGCAGGTCCATTGCGTAGCTCGCGATGTCCTGCAGCATCACGCCTGAAACCAGCTTGCCGATCGAATTCTCCGGACCCGGCCGCTCGCCCTTCGACAGCGATGAGATCGCGCGATAGCTGGTGTATTTCAGCCCGCTCGCCTTCACCGCCCAGGTCGCAAGCTTGGAGCGCGTGGCGGGATCGTCGATCGCGAGCCCGTCGTCCGTCATCAGGTTCGAGCAGAACTCCAACATTTCAGGGAAGCCGGTCGCGAGCCGGGAACCGATCGACATGCGCTCGTTCATCAACGTGGTCAGCGAGACGTTCCAGCCATCGCCGACCGCGCCGAGACGCTGGCTGTCCGGAATCACCACGTCTGTGAAATAGACCTCGTTGAATTCCTGCATGCCGTTGGCCTGCTTGATCGGCCGCACCTCGACGCCCTTACTCTTCATGTCGAGGAAGAACATCGTCAGGCCCTTGTGCTTCGGCACATTGGGATCGGTGCGTGTGATCAGAAGGCCGTAGTCGGAATAATGCGCGCCCGAGGTCCAGATCTTCTGGCCGTTGACGATCCAGTTATCGCCCTTCTTTTCCGCCCGCGTGCGCAGGCCCGCGACGTCGGAACCGCCGGCCGGTTCGGAGAACAACTGGCACCAGATATGTTCGCCGGACGCGAGCTTCGGCAGATAGTGGCGCTTGTGCTCCTCGCTGCCGAACGCCATCACGGTCGGGCCGCACATGCCTTCGCCGATCTGGAACGGCTGCGTCAGCTTGCCGTAAACGCCCTCTTCCTGCTGCCAGATCACCTTCTCGATCGGGGTGGCGCCGCGGCCGCCATATTCCTTTGGCCAGTGCAGACAGGCCCAGCCGCCGTCTGCCTTCTTCTTCTGCCAGGCCTTGCCGACATCGACGATCTCTTCCTTCTCCAGCCGGATACGGCCCAGCGAAGATTTGGAGAGCTCCGCCTCATATTTCTTCGGCGCGTTGGCCTCGATCCATTTGCGGGCGATGCTGCGGAATTCAGCTTCCTGCGGCGTATCGTCGAAATTCATGACGGCGTCTCCTGTCTCTGAAGTTTCGTAGGGTGAGCTGAGCGAAGCGAGCCCACCATTTGTATGCGACGCGGTGGGCAACGCTGCGCGATGCCCACCCTACTCTACCCTCATGGTGAGGAGGCGCTTGCGCCGTCTCGAACCATGAGGCCCGGGTGTGGCCTCATCCTTCGAGACGCGCGCCATGGGGCGCGCTCCTCAGGATGAGGGTCTTCATGCTCTTCCCTTGGTCGGAATCTTGTTGAACGGCACGTCCTTGTCGACCCTGATGTCACCGGGCAGGCCAAGCACGCGTTCGGCGATGATGTTACGCATGATCTCGTCGGTGCCGCCCTCGACGCGGGTGCCCGGCGCACGCAGCAGCATCGCCTGAAATTTTCCGGCCACTTCAGCGTCCTCCGGCCCGCTCAGCGCGCCGGCGGCGCCCTGCAGATCGAGCGCATAGGCCGCGACGTCCTGAACCATCGAGCCCGCGACGAGCTTGCCGATGGAATTCTCCGGACCCGGGCGATCGCCCTTCGACAGCGCCGAAATCGCGCGCATGCTGGTGTATTTCAGCCCGCTCGCCTTCACCGCCCAGTTCGCCAGTTTCGAACGAACACTGCGATCGTCGATCGCCGGGCCATCTTCCAGCATCAGGCTGTTGCAGAACTCGAACAGTTCCGGAAAACCTGTCGAGACGCCGGCGCCGATCGACATGCGCTCGTTCATCAGCGTGGTCAGCGAGACGTTCCAGCCGTCATTGACGGCACCGAGCCGCTGCGAATCCGGAATCTTCACGTCGGTGAAATAAACCTCGTTGAAGTCCGATTGTCCGCTGGCCTGCTTGATCGGCCGCACCTCGACGCCAGGGCTCTTCATGTCCAGGAAGAACATGGTGAGGCCCTTGTGCTTGGCGACGTTCGGATCGGTGCGGGTGAGCAGGATGCCGTAGTCGGAGTAATGCGCGCCCGAGGTCCAGATCTTCTGGCCGTTGATGATCCAGTCGTCGCCCTTCTTTTCCGCGCGGGTGCGCAGGCCCGCGACGTCGGAACCTCCGGCGGGTTCGGAGAACAATTGGCACCAGACTTTTTCGCCCGACGCCAGCGGCGGCAGATATTTGCGCTTCTGCTCTTCGCCGGCAAACGCCATCATGGTCGGCCCGCACATGCCGTGGCCGATGATGAACATGCCGGAGAGCTTGCCGAACGGCCCCTCTTCCTGCTGCCAGATCACGCGCTCGATCGGCGACGAGCCGCGGCCGCCATATTCCTTCGGCCAGTGCAGGCAGGCCCAGCCGGCGTCGGCCTTCCTCTTCTGCCAGGCTTTGGCAACCTCGAGAATGTTGGCTCCCTTGAGCGCCGTCCTGCCAAGCGAGGATTTGCGCAACTCTTCTTCGTACTGCTTCGGTGCGTTGGCCGCGATCCAGGCCTTTGCCTCGGCGCGGAACGCGGCCTCCTGCGGGGTGTCATCGAAATTCATCGGAATTATCCTTTAAGCCGCATTCCGCTTGCGCATACGGTCGATCAATTGATCTTCCCAGTACGACAGACTGCCGAGCGTCAGCGCGGTGGCGTTGGCGCGGCGGTAGTACATGTGGCAGTCGAACTCCCAGGTGAAGCCCATGCCGCCATGGACCTGGATGTTGTTCTTGGAGCAATGCTGGAACGCCTGCGTCGCGCTGATGCGCGCGGCGGCGGCGGCTTCCGGTAATTCCGACGCGTTCGTCGAGAGCGCCCAGGCGCCGTAATAGCAATTGGAACGCGCCAGCGTCGCCGAGACATACATGTCGGCCAGGATGTGCTTCACCGCCTGGAACGAACCGATCGGACGGCCGAAGGCAATACGGTCGAGCGCATAGTCGCGGCCCATTTCCAGCGCGCGGTCGGAACCGCCGACCTGCTCGAACGCCAGCAGCACGGCGGCACGATCGAGCACCTGGGACAGGATGCTCCAGCCGTCACCGGCGGCCCCAAGCGGCTCTGCCTTGCAGTTCTTGAACGTCAACTCGGCCTGGCCGCGGGTCGGATCGACATTGGTCAGCGACTTGGCTTCGACGCCACCGGCTTTCATGTCGACCAGGAACAGCGAGATGTCGGCATCGCGCCCGGTCGAACCGGTGCGGGCGGCGACAATGGCGAAATCGGCAATCGCGCCATCCGGCACCGGCTTCTTCACGCCATTGAGCGTGCCGCCGGAGGCCTGCAGCTTGATCGCCTGCGGCGACGGATTGCCCTTGCCTTCGAACAGCGCCAGCGTGCCGATCGCTTCGCCCGAGGCAATCGCCGGAAGCCACTTGCGCTTTTGCGCATCGGAGCCGGCAAGAAGCAACGCTTCGGCGGCGAGGTAGACGGTCGAGGAAAACGGCACCGGCGCCAGCGCGCGGCCCATTTCCTCGGCAATCACGCAGAGTTCGAGATGGCCCGCACCCGCACCGCCGAACTCTTCGGGAATCGCGACGCCGAGAAAGCCCATCTCCGCAAGGCCCTTCCACAAGTCCTTGTCATAGGTCGCCTTGCCGTCCAGCACAGCGCGCACCGCCTTCGGCGGACACTTTTCGGCGAGAAACTTCCTCGCCTCGTCGCGCATCTGCTTCTGTTCGTCGGAGAAATCGAAATTCATGGCGCTCTACTCGCGTTGGTGCTGCGTTTTCAGTTCAGAATGATCACGTCTTCGCCGGGATGCTCGGCGTAAAGCTTTTCCACCAGCGCAGCGCGGCGTTCGAGCCCGGCGCGCTGGTTGATGTAGCCCTTGTCGGTGAGTTCGTTGCCGTCGATCGAGGCCGGCTCGACCATCAGCATGGCGCGGGCGACGCGCATACTGCTGGCGCCTGATGTCGTCGCGTTGTGCGCCTGCAGGCCCTGCTTCAAGCATTCGATGACGGCAGGATGCTTGATGACTTCTTCACAGGTCGCGTCGGGATTGCCAACGATCTGGCGGCAGGCGTGGAGATTGGGCCAAGCCAATAGCCCGATGAACGGACGATCCTGTCCGGCGACCAGCGCGTCCTGCACAACCGGCGTTGCCGCAGCGATCGCGTCGGTACGCAGCGAGCCGACATGCACGAAAGTACCGGTGGTGAGCTTGAAATCCTCGACAACACGGCCTGCGAAGATGATGCCTTGCAAGGGATCCTCGGGGTCGACGAACACGCCGGCATCGCCGATGCAATAAAATCCCTCTTCGTCGAACGCAGCTTTCGTCAGATCTTCGCGGCCGAAATAGCCGGGCGTGACGTTGATGCCGCGAAGCCGTAGTTCGTACTTCGATCCGCACGGTACCATCTTCAACTCGACGCCGGGGAACGGCAGCCCGATCAACCCGACGCGCTCGGTGTTCCAATAGGTGCCGGTGGCGGTCGGCGCGGTCTCGGTCGAGCCCCAGCCGGTATAGAACACGACGCGTTCGCCGGTGGCGCGCACCGCGAGCGCCTGCATGCGGTCATAGAGATCGTCGGGCAGCCGCGCGCCGCCATAGGCCATCAGGTCCAGATTTTTGAAGAAGCTGCGGCACAGCGCCTCGTCCTTCTCCATCGCAGCAGCAAGTGCGGCATAGCCCGCGGGCACGTTAGCGTAATAGGTCGGCGACAGCTCGCGCAGGTTACGCAGGGTCTCGTCGATCAGGCCCGGCATCGGACGGCCGTCGTCGATGTAAAGCGTTCCGCCGTCGACCAGCACCGGATGGAACGCCGCGTTGCCACCCATGGTGTGGTTCCACGGCATCCAATCGAGGACGATCGGCAACGACCTGTTGGGATCGCGCGGCCGCACCTGCATCATCATCGCCGCATTGGCGCACATCATCTGCTGCGTATTGATGACGGCCTTGGGCATGCCAGTGGAGCCGGAGGTGAACAGCAGCTTGCCGACGGTGTCGGGCGTGATTTTCGCGATTGAATCCTCGACGTCTTTCGTAACCGGCGTCGCCGCGAGATCGGCAAAGGAAATGCTCTTGATGCCGTCGCAGGGGCGCGCGACGTGAACGACGGTGACGCCATTGAGATCGAGCGCCTTCAGCGCCTTCTCGAATGTCGGGCCGTCCTGCACCATCACCACCGCCGGCTTGATCAGGTCGAACAGATATTTCAGCTTGAGATGATCCTGGCTCATCAGCGAATAGGCCGGCGACACCGGCGCTGCCGGAAAGCGCGCCTGCATCGCAGCCTGGGTCATCAGCGCATGCTCGATCGAATTGCCCGAGAGGATCGCGACGGCGCGGCCGGCTTCCAGGCCGAGATCGAGAAGGCCCTGCGTCACCCCATCGACAATGCGCTTGGCTTCACCATAGGAAAGCCTGCGCCATTGCCGGTCGGCACCGGCGCGCTGCGCGAGCCAAATGCGCTCCGGCGCTTCCTTCGCCCATTTCGCCAACGATGCCGGGATGTGCTTCTCGTAAGCCCTGAGCGGAATTCGTGACTGCAAAATAATCACGCCGTCGGGCCGTCGCTCGACCGCGATGTCGCGCTTCAGCCATTCGATCTTGCGAAAGCCGGGCTTGGTCAGCACCGCGGCGGCATTCCCACTCATATTGCGTCTCCCGGAATTCGGTCCTTTGCGGATCCTTTTTTCTTATCGCCTGATATAGACAGGCTTTCGTTTTTCGAGAAAGGCCCTGATGCCCTCGTTGAAATCTTCCGAGCGGCTACAGAGTACCTGATTGCGGTCTTCCATCGCGATCACGGCTTCGATCGAGCCGGCATCCACACTCATATTGAGGCATTCCTTGGACAGCCTCAAACCGACCGGCGAGGCCGTCATCATCGCATCTACATAAGGTTCGGCAGCGGCATCCAATCCGCCTTCCTCGACGACTTCGGAGACGAGGCCAACAGCCAGCGCGCGCTCGGCGCCGATGAAGCGTCCGGTCAGGATCAGTTCGGACGCCACGGACACGCCGACCAGGCGCGGCAGGAAGTAGCTCGTACCGATATCGCAACCGCCGAGGCCAAGCTTGATGAAGGCGCAGTTCATCCGCGCGGATTTGGTGGCGATGCGGATATCGGCGGCGAGCGCCAGCGCGAATCCGCCACCGGCGGCTGCGCCCTGAACGAGCGCAATGATCGGCTGCGGACAACGCCGCATCAGCATGACGATGTCGGCGATCCGGCGTTGCGAATCCAGGGACTCGGTGACACCGGGCGGTTCCTGCTGCCCGGCGCGGCGCTTCATCGCATGTTTGAGATCGAGGCCTGCGCAGAACGATGCGCCCGCACCTTTCAGCACCACCACGCGGGTGGAACGGTTACGCTGCAGGCCTTCGAAATAGGCATTGAGCGCGTCGATCATATCGGGATTGAGCGCATTCAGACTGTCCGGGCGATTGAGCGTCACCCGGTCGACCCCGTCATCATGTTCGATCAGCAGCGGTTGAGTCACGCGTTTACCCCTGATCCTTGTCGTCCCCGCGAACGCGGCGACGACAACTAGCGACTATCTCGGCGCCATGCGGATGGCGCCGTCGAGACGGATGGTTTCGCCGTTGAGCATCGGGTTCTCGACGATGTGAACCGCGAGGTTGCCGTATTCGCTGGCATCGCCGAGCCGCGCCGGATGCGGCACCTGCGCCCCCAAGCTCTTGCGGGCTTCCTCGTTCAAACCCATCAGCAGTGGCGTCAGGAACAGGCCGGGCGCAATCGTGTTGACGCGGATCTTGAGGCTGGCGAGATCGCGGGCCGCCGGCAGCGTGAGGCCGACGACGCCGCCCTTCGAAGCCGAATAGGCAATCTGGCCGATCTGGCCTTCATAGGCAGCCACACTCGCGGTGTTGATGGCAACGCCGCGCTCTTCGCCGATCGGGGCTTCGGTCGCCAGCCGTTCCGCGAACAGGCGCAGCACGTTGAAGGTGCCGATCAGATTGACATTGATGATGCGGACGAACTTTGCCAGCGGGTACACGCCGTCCTTGCCGACGATGCGCTGCGACCCGCCGATGCCGGCGCAATTCATCAGCACGCGCGCGATGCCGTGGGCGGCTTCCGCCTTGGCAATCGCCGCCTTGATCGCCTCTTCGTCGGTGACGTCGGCATGGAGGGCGACACCCTTCACTTCCGCCGCAACGTTCTCGGCATTTTCCTTGTTCTGGTCGATCACGCCGATCTTGGCGCCCTTGGCGGCCATGGCGCGGGCGGTGGCGGCACCGAGACCGGAGCCACCGCCGGTGATGAGAACGGCAACGTCTTTCAACTGCATTTTGAGAACCTTTCCTTGAGGCGTTTCTTCTCTGGACTTGTGAGTAAGGCAGCGCGATCGTTATCCGGCCGCGGCACCTTGTTCCTTTTCGTTCAGCATTCCGCTGCAGATCAGCGTTTCCATATGCTTGACATACTCGCGGCAAACTTCGTCGGTGACGGGACCGACGCCGGTCGCGCGCGTCATCGCCTGGCGGCCGAAGAACAGGTGATCGCAAGCGCCGATCAGGCTGGTATAGAACATGACGGGATCGATCTTGCGGAACTCGCCGGCCTTGATGCCCTCAGCGAGCAGCCGGCGATGAAACTCCAGCAGCGGCGCCACGAAAAATTTCGACACCTCGTCGGCGGCCTCTGCGCTGCTCTCGTGCAGGAGATAGTGGATCAGCCGGTTCATATAGGGGAACTGGTGATAGGCGCGGATGATGCCGCCGATATGCAGACGGAGTTTCGCGCTCGGCGAGATCGGCTGGCTGATGAGATATTCGAGCTGCGACATCTCGGTCGCGGCATCGCGCGCCAGGAGCGCCAGTAACAGCCCGTCCTTGTTACCGAAATGATATTTCACCAGCGCGGCGTTGACGCCGGACTTTTGCGCAATGTCGGAGAGCGACACCTCGATCGAGGCGCGCTCGATCATCAGTTCGCTCGCCGCGACAAGCAGCTTTTCGGCGGTGGTATTTTTGCCGCTCGCAAGTCTGGTCGGTACGCTGGTATTCAACCGTATTCCCATCGCTGCCGGAAAATCCGGCCGCACATAAGCGCATGCCGCGGCTGCACTCAAGAGTTAATTGATTGATTGACTAAATCCCGATGCGCCCCTTAAATCCGGCCCATCATTTCAGACACTCATCAAAACAATCAGGGAGAACAGACATGGCCGAGGCCTATATCGTCGCCACCGCGCGTACCGCGGGCGGCCGCAAGGGCGGACGTCTCGCAGGCTGGCATCCGGCGGATCTCGCCGCTTCCGTGCTGGATTCACTGGTCGAACGATCAGGCGCCGATCCCGCACAGATCGAAGACGTCATCATGGGCTGCGTGATGCAGGCCGGTGAACAGTCGAACAACATCGCGCGCAACGCCGTGATGGCCTCGAAACTTCCCGAGAGCGTGCCCGCGACCTCGATCGACCGTCAGTGCGGCTCCTCGCAGCAGGCGCTGCATTTCGCGGCACAAGCGGTGATGTCCGGCACCATGGATATCGTGATCGCGGCCGGCGTGGAATCGATGACGCGGGTGCCGATGGGCCTCGCCTCGTCGTTGCCGGCGAAGAACGGCTTCGGTCACTACAAGAGCCCGGGCATCGAGCAAAAATATCCCAACATCATGTTCAGCCAGTTCACCGGCGCGGAAATGATGGCGGAGAAATACGGTCTCTCCAAGGACGAACTCGACGAGTACTCCTACAACAGCCACCAGCGCGCGATCGCCGCAACGCAAGCCGGCCGCTTCAAGGACGAGATCGTTCCGCTGCAGATCACCCGCGCCGACGGCTCGACCGACACCCACCATATCGATGAAGGCATCCGCTTCGATGCCACCATCGAGGGCATCAAGGGCGTCAAGCTGATCGCGGAGAACGGCAAGCTCACCGCCGCCAGCGCCAGCCAGATCTGCGACGGCGCCTCCGGCGTGATGGTCGTCAACGAAAAGGGCCTGAAGCAGCTCGGCGTCAAGCCGATGGCGCGCATCCATCACATGACCATGATCGGCGGCGATCCCGTGATCATGCTGGAAGCGCCGCTTCCGGCGACGCAACGCGCGCTACAGAAGGCCGGCATGTCGATCGACGACATCGACCTGTTCGAAGTCAACGAGGCCTTTGCCTCGGTGCCGACCGCCTGGCTGAAGACCACCGGCGCCGATCCCGCCCGGCTCAACGTCAATGGCGGCGCGATCGCGCTCGGCCATCCCCTTGGCGGCTCCGGCACCAAGCTGATGACTACGCTGGTCAACGCACTCAAGCAGCGTAACAAGCGTTACGGCCTGCAGACCATGTGCGAAGGCGGCGGCATGGCGAATGTGACGATCGTCGAGCGGCTGTAAGCGCTGCGCCTACAGGTGCCGCGATAACAAATGGTGTTTGTCCCGGCCCAGTGCGCAATTGCGCACAAGGAGCCGGGACGACCACATCGAGTTTGCTTAGGATTCCTATGACTCACCCATCCGTCCACGCGCGCACCCAGCCGAACAAGATCGCCTATCAGATGGCGGGCACCGGCAAGGCGATCACCTATCGCGAGCTTGACGAGCTCTCGAACCAGGGCGCGCAACTGTTCCGCTCGCTCGGCCTGAAGGCGGGCGATCACATCGCGTTCCTGATGGAAAACCGTCTGGCGTTCATGGAGATCTGCTGGGCGGCGCAGCGCGCGGGGCTCTATTACACCGCGATCAGCCGCTACCTGACGCAGGACGAGATCGCCTACATCGTCAGGGATTGCGGCGCCAAGCTCTTCATCACCTCGCCGAAATGCGCCGATCAGGTCAAGGACCTCGTCAAAGGCGAGCCCGGCGAACCCATGTTCTTCATGGTCGACGCGCCCGAGCCCGGCTTCCGCTCCTGGGACAAGGAAGCGATCGCGATGCCTGCCACGCCGATCGCGGATGAAGTCGCAGGTTACGACATGCTGTATTCATCCGGCACGACAGGAAGGCCAAAGGGCATCAAGAAGGAATTCGAGAACAATCCGGTCGATCAGCCGAATGCGTTCCTGAGAATTCTCTGCGCCAACATGTGCGGTATGTCGTCCGACAGCGTTTACCTGTCGCCGGCGCCGCTCTATCACGCGGCCCCCTTGCGCTTCAACATGATGGCGATCTCGCTCGGCGGCACGTCGATCGTCATGGAATCCTTCGATGCCGAGGAATTTCTGAAGCTGGTCGAGAAGTACAAGATCACGCAGTCGCAACTGGTTCCGACCATGTTCGTGCGCATGCTGAAACTGCCCGACGACGTGCGCACGCGTTACGACGTCTCGTCCTTGAAGGGCGCGATCCACGCCGCGGCACCCTGCCCGGTCGACGTCAAAGCCAGGATGATCGAGTGGTGGGGTCCGATCCTGATCGAATATTACGCCGGCTCCGAAGGCAACGGCGTCACCGTTTCGACCTCGCAGCAATGGCTGACCCATCGCGGCACCGTCGGCCGCGCGGTGGTCGGCAAGATCAAGATCCTGGACGAGAACGACCAGGAATTGCCCACCGGCGAGATCGGCACGGTGTATTTCGCCGAAGCGCCGGCCTTCACCTATCACAACGATCCCGAGAAGACGAAGCGCGCCTATAACGCAAAAGGCTGGTCGACGCTCGGCGATGTCGGCTATGTCGACGCCGAAGGCTATCTCTATCTCACCGACCGCAAATCCTACATGATCATTTCCGGCGGCGTGAACATCTACCCGCAAGAGACCGAGGACGTGCTGATCACCCACCCTGGCGTCGCCGACGTTGCCGTGTTCGGCGTGCCGAACGAGGAGATGGGCGAAGAGGTCAAGGCCGTGGTCCAGCCGCACGACATGGCGAAAGCCGGCAAGGAGCTTGAGGCCGAGCTGATCGTGTTCTGCAGAAAACATCTGTCGCCGATCAAATGCCCGAGGAGCATCGACTTCGAAGCCGAATTGCCGCGCACCCCGACCGGCAAGCTGGTGAAGCGGCATCTGCGCGATCGGTATTGGCCGAAGACGGCGAAGGCGTAGGCACGGTTTCTTCCCTTCTCCCCTTGTGGGAGACGCCCATAACCACCGATGTTGGTCGTTAACGGGATTGCGGCCCCAGCTTCGCATGACGTACATCGGTGATGAGCTCCCGCTCTTCGCTCCACCCTCGCCCACAGGGGGAGAGAGGGAACAGAGGCATGAACGAACTGACCACCCTCCCCGACATCCCGCTCCCCTCCACGATCCGCTCCCGTTACGTCGACAACATCAACGGCCTGCGGATGCACGTGCTGGAAGCCGGCTTTGAAACCAAAGGCCGGCCGTGCCTGTTGCTGCTGCACGGCTTTCCCGAACTGGCGTTCAGTTGGCGCAAGGTGATGCCCACCTTGGCTGCTGCCGGCTATCACGTGATCGCGCCGGATCAGCGCGGCTATGGTCGCACCACCGGCTGGGATGCCGACTATGACGGCGATCTCGCCTCGTTCCGCCTCACCAATCTGGTGCGCGACGCACTCGGGCTGGTGTCGGCGTTCGGCTATCGCAGCGTCGACGCCGTCTTTGGCCATGACTTCGGCTCGGGCGTCGCGGCATGGTGCGCGCTGCTGCGGCCCGACGTGTTTCGCTCGGTCGCGCTGATGAGCGCGCCGTTCGCAGGGCCACCGAAGCTGCCGTTCAACACCGCCGACGGACCGGCCAAGCCGCCGACGGAAGACGCTGTCTATCGCGAGCTCGCGGCCCTGCCGCGGCCGCGCAAATATTATCAACGGTACTACTCGACGCGCGAGGCGAACAACGACATGCACCGCGCCCCGCAGGGCGTGCATGATTTCTTGCGCGGCTATTACCATCACAAGAGTGCGGACTGGAAAGCGAACAAGCCCCATCCCCTGAAGTCGTGGTCCGCCGACGAGTTGGCAACGATGCCGACCTATTATGTAATGGACCTTGCCAAGGACATGGCCGCCACGGTTGCGGAGGAAATGCCGTCGGCTGCTGCGATCGCTGCCAACCAATGGCTGCCCGACAGCGAGCTTTCATTCTACAGTGCCGAATATGCGCGCACCGGATTCCAGGGCGGCCTGCAATGGTACCGCTGCGGCACCTCGGGCGCGTTCATCCCGGAGCTGCAGACCTGGTCCGGCCGCACCATCGACGTGCCGTCGGCCTTCATCTCCGGCCAACAGGATTGGGGCACCTATCAGCGCCCCGGTGTCTACGAGACGATGCAGTCGAAGGCCTGCACCGACATGATCGCCTGCCATCTCGTCGATGGCGCCGGTCACTGGGTGCAGCAGGAGCAACCCGCCGAGGTGAGCCGGCTGCTGCTGCAATTCCTGAAAGACGCCAAGAAACAGGCCGAGGCGAGCTAGCGGCTGACTTAGTTGATCTGCGGCCAAACGATTTGACCGGGGAACCGGGGCGCGCTACGGTTTAGAACCATTCTAAATCGAGAAAAAGGGCGCTGCCCGTGAAGAATTTCGCCGATCTCACCGAGCGCGAAGTGCTGGCCGTTGCGATCTCTTCCGAAGAGGAAGACAGCCGCATTTACATGACTTTTGCGGAAGACCTCGCCGCGCGCTATCCGGACTCGGCCAAGCTGTTTGAGGAGATGGCCGAGGAGGAACGTGGCCATCGCCACCGGCTGCTGGAGCTCTACGAGCGGCGCTTCGGCGCGCACCTGCCACCGATCCGCCGGGAGGACGTCCGCGGATTCCTGAAGCGGCGGCCGATCTGGCTGACCAAGAACCTGCCGCTCGACACCATCCGCAAGGAAGTCGAGACCATGGAGCTTGAGGCCCAACGCTTCTACGCCAGGGCCAGCGAGCATGCCGAAGATGTCGGCGTGCGGCGATTGCTCGGCGACCTCGCCGAAGAGGAAAAGGGTCACGAGAAACTTGCGATCAAGCTGACCGATCAAATTCTCAGCCCTGACGTGCGCGCCGAAGAAGACAAGACACGCCGTCGCGCGTTCGTGCTGCAATATGTGCAGCCCGGTCTCGCTGGATTGATGGACGGCTCTGTCTCGACGCTGGCGCCGCTGTTCGCCGCCGCTTTTGCGACGCATCAGAACTGGCAGACGTTTCTGGTCGGGCTCGCCGCCTCGATCGGCGCCGGCATCAGCATGGGCTTTGCCGAAGCGCTGTCGGACGACGGCTCGCTGACCGGGCGCGGCTCGCCTTGGCTGCGCGGCGCCGCCAGCGGCATCATGACGGCGCTGGGCGGCCTCGGCCACTCCCTGCCCTATCTGGTGCCGGACTCCGTGCCGAACGCGTTCTGGATCGCGACCGCGATCGCGGGCGTCGTCGTATTCTTCGAATTATGGGCAATCGCCTTCATCCGCTCGCGCTATATGGATACGCCGTTTCTTCAAGCCGTGTTCCAGATCGTGCTCGGCGGCGTGATCGTGCTCGGCGTCGGGATATTGATCGGGGCGTCGTAGCCTTTCGGTTTGACGCGCTTTCTTCACGCGAACTGGAAGCCACCCCCGGATCAAGTCCGAGGGCATGCTTCGCTCGAAACGCTTTAGCTCCCGTTCAGACTGCCGATCTCCGGAAAGAACATGTCCTTCCATGACGCCGGCTCGTGCTTGGTGGTGCCGACCTTGCGCATGAACTTTGCAAATTTCATCGTCGCCGCGGGCGTCATGGTCCATTCGACGTTGGGACCGGTCACGACCTTCATCACCATCTCGAGCGAAAGCTTCGATTTGGAATCGTCGATCCAGCTTTGTGCGGTTCCTTTCGGATCGGCCGAAATGATATCGGTCGCTTCCTGCACGGCGTCGAGGAATGCGCCGTAGAGCTCGGGATTATCCTTGCGAAACCGCGCCGAGGTCCATGCCACGGTAAATGTGTGCGGTCCGATCGCATCGAAGGACGACAACACGGTATGAATGTTCTTCTGTTCCAGTTGCTGGAATTGGAACGGCGGTACACTGAATACCGAGGAAACGCCGCCGGCGCCGCTCAACATCGCGATGGTCGCATCCGGCGGCGACATCGACACGGTGAGCGGATCGAGCTTGGCGTAGTTCTCCTCGCCGAACGCCGCCGCGGCGGCCATTTGCAGCACGACCGCCTGCACCGACACCTTGATCGAGGGGACCGCGATGCGATCGCGCTCGCTAAAGTCCTTGATTGATTTGATATCCGGATTGGCGGTGTTGAGTAAAAACGGCTGCGAGCTGAGCGCGCAGATGCCTTTCACCTCGAACGACGTCCCCTGCGTTTTGTCCCACAACGTGATCAGGCCCGGCACGCCGCCGCTGACGATATCGGTGGAGTTCGACAGAAGCGCCTCGTTCATCGCCACCGGCCCGTTGAAGCGCTGCCAGGAAACCTTGAAGTCCTTCAGGCCTCGTTGCGTGGCGTATTTCTCGATCAGTTTGTCACGCTTCATGACGTTGAACTGCAGATAGCCCATCGAAAACTGTTCGGCCAACCGGATCTCCGCTGCGCCTGCCGCCGTCGAGACATTGCCTATTGCAACCGCGATTGCCGCGCCTGCCACCCATGCCGCTCTCATTGCCATCTCCCGCCATGTTTCATTTCTTGTTGATCCGGAGACTACAGCGCGAACGCCGTGAGCGCCAATAGCGTGCCAGCATGACAGCCCCGCCGCTGTACAGTCATTGCTCTTGCAGCGTCAGCTCAAACTGAGCATCATCCGCGCCGCATCAAAAAAACAGAGCGGGAGCACGCCTTGGCCAAGTCGCGATGGAGTTTCAAGACCGCCGTTGAACTATCCGCAGCTTTGGCTGCGAAGAAAGTGTCCGCGGTCGAGCTGGCCCAAGACGTCATCGGCCGCATCGAACGCCATGATGCGAAAATCAACGCCGTTTGCGTGCGCGATTTCGAACGCGGCCTTGCCGCCGCCCGCGCTGCCGACGCCGCACTGGCGCGCGGCGAGCACAAACCGCTGCTCGGTATCCCCATGACCGTGAAGGAATCCTATAACGTCGCCGGATTGCCGACGACCTGGGGCAACCCGGCGCAAAAGGATTTTATGCCGGCCGAAGACGCGCTGCCGATTTCCCGCGTCAAGGACGCCGGTGGTGTGATCCTCGGCAAGACCAACGTGCCGATCGGGCTCGGTGACTGGCAGAGCTACAACGATATCTACGGCACCACCAACAACCCGTTCGATCTCGGCCGGACGCCGGGCGGCTCTTCCGGCGGGTCATCTGCCGCGGTCGCCGCAGGCTATGGCGCACTCTCGCTCGGTTCGGATATCGGCGGCTCGCTGCGCGTACCAGCGTTTCACTGCGGCATCTATGCGCACAAGCCGACCTTCGACCTCGTCGCCATGCGCGGCCATACGCCGCCGCCAATGCCGCCGCTGCCGTCCAATCGCGACCTCAGCGTGATCGGCCCGATGGCGCGCGGCGCGGCCGATCTTTCGCTGCTGCTCGACGCGATCGCGGGCCCCGACCCGCTGGAAGCCGGCAAGGGCTATAAGCTGGCGCTACCGCCGTCGCGTCACGACGAGCTGAAGAATTTTCGCATACTTCTGATCGACACCGATGCAGTGATGCCCACCGATAAGGCGGTGCGCGGCACCCTCGACAGACTGGCCACCAATCTCACCAGATCCGGCGTCAACGTCGATCGCAACAGCCCGCTATTGCCTGACTTCGCCGCCTCGACGCGGCTCTACATGCGGATGCTGATGTCGTTCCTTTCGGCATCCTTCTTGCCCGAAGTCTATGCGGACGCGAAAGCCGCGGCGGAAGCGCTATCGCCGAACGATAACAGCCTCACGGCCGAACGCCTGCGCGGCATCGCCCTGAGCCACCGCGACTGGCTGATGGCCGACGGCGGACGCTCACGCTTGCGAGCCCAATGGCGCGAGCTCTTCAAAACCTACGACGTGGTGATCTGCCCGATCATGCCGACGCCGGCCTATCCGCACGACCATTCCGGAGACGGCGACCAGGAAACCCGCCGCATCAAGATCGACGGGAAGGATTACGTCTATCCCGATCAGCTCGCATGGCCCGGCATCGCTACGCTACCCGGCCTGCCATCCACCGCAATTCCGACCGGCTTCGCGCCGGATGGTCTGCCGGTCGGCGTGCAGATCGTCGGCCCCTGGCTGGAAGATCGCACACCGCTCAGACTGGCCGAACTGATCGAACGCGAGTTTGGCGGGTTCAAACCGCCGAAGATGTTTGATGATTAGAAACTCCTCATCCTGAGGAGCGCGCTTTTGCGCGCGTCTCGAAGGATGAGACGTAATGGGCCTCATGGTTCGAGACGGCGCAACGCGCCTCCTCACCATGAGGATAAGCACGGGAGACATACCCATGAGCAACGACATAGACGAACTCACGGCCCTCAATCGCGATTATGTCGCCTCAGTGCAAAATTGCGACGTCAAACGCTTCGACGAAATTCTGGCGCAAGATTTCTACTGTTCCAATCCCGACAAGTCGCTGGTCGACCGCGCTGCGTTCCTGAAGCAGACGGCCGTGCCGGTGACGATCAGGAATCTCAAAGCCGAAGACGTCAAGATCCGCGTGTTGGGCGATTTCGCCATCATCCACGCGCGCACGAGCTACACAACGGCCGACGGCCAGCAGGCTCACGGCCGCTACACCGATTGCTGGGCGAAGCAGAACGGGAAATGGCTCGCGGTATCGGCGCATGTGTCGCGATAGGCGATAGCTGTCATTGCCGGGCTTGACCCGGCAATCCATCTGCTTTGGAAGGACTCTTACGAAGGTTGATGGATGCCCGGGTCAAGCCCGGGCATGACGAGCGAAGCGCTCACGCATCGAACATGATCACGCTGCGCACGGTCTTGCCGGCCTTCATGTTGGCAAAGCCTTCGTTGATCTCGGACAGTTTCAGCCTGGCCGAAATCCAGTCCTCCAAATGCAGCTTGCCGCGCATGTAGAACTCGATCAGGCGCGGCATGTCGACGCGGAAATGGTTGGAGCCCATCGACGAGCCCTGGATCTTGCGTTCCCGTAGGAAATCGAAGCCATGCAGCTCGATCTTCTGGCCGAACGGGATCATGCCGACAATCGTCGCGGTGCCGCCGGGCGCCAGCATCCCGAACGCCTGCTCGGCGGTTTCCTTGCGGCCCAGCACTTCGAAGGAGTGATGCACACCGCCATTGGTGAGGTCGCGTACCTGCTGCACCACGTCGCCATTGCGGGGATCGACGATGTCGGTAGCGCCGAGCTTGGTGGCGAGCTGCAGTTTGACCGGATTGGTATCGATCGCAATGATGCGGCCGGCACCGGCGATCTGCGCGCCGTTGATCGCCGCCATGCCGACACCACCGCAGCCGATCACCGCAACGGTTTCTCCGGCCCTGACGCCCGCCGTATTCACCACCGCGCCGTAGCCGGTAATAACGCCGCAGCCGATCAGCGCCGCCAGTTCGAGCGGCATATCCTTGCGGATTTTGACGATGGCGTTTTCGTGCACAAGCATCTGCTCGGCGAATGACGACAGATTGAGGAACTGATTGAGTTTCTCCGAGCGCGCCCAGGACAGCCGGTTGGACTGGCCGGGTAGCATCTTCACGGTGGTATCCGTGCAGAGCACCGTGCGGCCCGTGGTGCAGTTGTCGCATGTCCCGCAGAATACCGACAGGCACGTCACGACGTGATCGCCCGGCTTTACATAGGTGACATCAGAACCGACCTTCTCGACCACGCCGGCCGACTCATGGCCGAGCACCGCGGGCAGCGGATGCGGATAAAGGCCTTCCATGAAATGCAGGTCGGAGTGGCAAAGGCCGGCGACGCGCGTGCGAATCAGGACTTCGCGCGGGCCCGGATTGGGCACGCTGACATCCTCGATCATCAGCGGCTTGTTGACTTCAAACAGAACGGCGGCCTTCATCGGGTACTCCCTCAATTTCTGTTATTTTTGAACCGGACTTGTTGTCCGCTGGCAGCCTACGCTGCGATAATCAATTCGCCAACCTCGGCCATGCCGACGGCGCGCTCGCCGAGCAAATGATCCGTGATCGCACGCTGCACGGCATTTTCCGTCAGCCGGAACGGATCGCTTGCGGTAACGCGGTGGTCGATCACCATCCGCGATAACAGCAGCCGCCTGGCATCGCCGCGCATCTCGTGGATACGGCCGCCTTCCCATGTCAACGCCACTGCGCTTGCCACTTGGTAGAGGAGGCTGGTGGCGCGCCGCGCATCGGCCTCGTTGTCGGTGCGGGTCGCCACCTCGCGCGCGAAGCCGATCGCACGATCAGACAGTTCGCGCAGGCGGTTGCGCCAGGCCTGTGGCACATTGGCGCTGTCGTCGAGACGGGCGTGCAAATCGGCGGCGAGCGCGGCATCGGCGCCATGGCGGCCCACCGCGCGCTTCAGCGCATCGATCGCGACGATGTTGCCGGTGCCTTCCCAGATCGAGCCGAGATGGGCGTCACGCAGCAGCCGCGCGGTGGCGAATTCTTCGATGTAGCCGATGCCGCCGCGCATCTCCAAAGCGTCGCCACAGACTTTTCGGGCGTCGCGGGTGGCGCGAAATTTCAGGGTCGGCGTCAGGATACGCAGCAGCGCCGCGGCGTCCTGGCTGCCCGCCTCGGCACGATCGAGCGCGTCCGCGGTGAGGAAGCTCATCGACAGCGCCTGCTCGGTCGCGAGCATAATCTTCATCAATTGTCGTCGCGCCAGCGGCAGGTCTATGATGCGCTGTCCAAACACCACCCGATTTTTCGCGACCGTCATCGCGTCGTGATGCGCGCGCCGCATCAGCGCGGTCGATTTGACGCCGTTGGAAAGCCGGGAGGAATTGACCATCTCGGCCATCTGCACAAAACCGCGATCGAGCTTGCCGACCGCATACGCAATCGCGCCTTCCAGCTTGATCTCGCCCGAGGCCATCGAACGGGTACCGAGTTTGTCTTTCAGGCGAACGATCCGGTAGTGATTTTGCGAACCGTCATCGAGCCGTCGCGGCATCAGGAACAGTCCGACGCCACGCGTGCCTGGGCCTGCGCCGTTCGGCCGCGCCAGCAGCATCACCACTTCGGCGTCGGCATTGGAGCAGAACCACTTCTCTCCATAGAGCCGCCAGTGATCGCCTTCCTGCACGGCTGACGTCGTCAGCGTGCCGACGTCTGAGCCGCCCTCCTTTTCGGTCATGAACTGACCGCCCTGCGTCAGCTTGCTCATGTCGGTCTGTGTCAGGCCGTCAAGATATTTTGCCTTCAACGCCTCGCTGCCGAAATTATTCAGAAGCTTTGCGCAGCCATCGGTGACGTTGATCGGGCAGCCCAGCCCGAACTCGGCCTGATTGAACAGGAACGTAAAGGCATGCTTGGCGACGACAGGATATTTATCCGGCCAGCCCATGATGCCCTTGCGGATCGACATCGCGTGAATGCCGAATTCGCCGAACGCGGCCTTCTCGAGTTCGCGATAGGCCGGATGATATTCGATGTATTGGGAATCACGGCCAAAACGGTCGCGCTGATGCAGCACCGGCGTGTGACGATCGGCGAGCCGCGCGCATTCGTCGAGATGACCGCCGGCAAGCCCGCCGAGGCGATCGAGATGCGGCTCGATATGACGAAACAGCGCTTCAGGCAGATGCAAGCGCAACAGATCCGTCAGCGCCGGATCGGCCCGGTAGAAGTTCATGCCCGTGGTATCGGGCGCGAGCAATCCCGGCTGATCGCCCGCAGGCGTTTTACGATCCTGCTTGAGTGGCTGCATTTTTAGCCTTGTTCGTTGCGCTCGATATTGATCATCTACCGTTAACGCGGGCGATCACGCCGTCAACAAGCATAATTGGAGGACCACCCATGGCGGACGGATATCGCATCATCGGTGCCGAGATGTCGCCCTATTCCGTAAAAATACGCGCCTATTTTCGGTACAAGGGCATTCCGCACAAATGGGTTTTGCGCAATGCGGAAAGCCAGGCGGAATTCGAGAAACATGCCAAAATGCCGATTATCCCGCTGGTGGTGACGCCCGACGGTACTGGCATGCAGGATTCCACGCCGATCATCGACGCGATCGAAAAACTTTATCCGGAGCCCTCGATTCATCCCGACGATCCCGTTGCTCAATTCATTTCCGTACTGATCGAGGAGTTCGGCGACGAGTGGGGCAACAAGTGGATGTTTCACTTCCGCTGGGCGCGTGACGCCGACCAGATCTCCTCAGCCGGACGTATCGCGCGGATGCGCAGTCCGAACGCGAGCGAGGAAGAGCACACCGCGTTCGCCGGCCAGGTGCGTGCCCGCATGGTGGACCGGGTCTGGTTCGTCGGTTCCAACGCCGTGACCACACCGCAGATCGAAGCAGGCTTGCAGGAGATGCTAGGTCTGCTCGACACTCACCTTTCCACGCGCCCCTATCTGTTTGGCGGACGTCCGGCCTATGGCGATTTCGGTCTCTGGGGTCAGTTCTACGAGATGTGGACGGATCCGACAGTCGGTGCGCTGATAGGGGGCGGCGCGCCGCACGTGCTCGACTGGGTGCACCGCATGCTGTGGCCGAGAGCCGAAGGCGCGTTCGAGTCGTGGACCGCGCTGGCGCCGACCCTGATGCCGATCCTCGTCAAACAGGTGGGACGGCGGTTCTGGCCATGGATTCTGGCCAACGAGAAGGCGCTGGCTGAGGCCAAGGAAGAATTCAGCGTTACGCTTGGCGACAAGGTCTGGACCCAGAAGCCGCAAAAATATCACGCGCGATCGCTCGGTATGCTGCGCGCCAAATATGCCGCAGTCACCAACAAGAGCGATCTTGATCTGGTTTTGGCCGCGGCGGGTTGCCTTGCGGGATTACGCACCTAGATACTCAAATCCCGATCACCTCTGGAGAGCGCCCATGCCGACGCCGAATTACAAGATTGCCCTGATCGTTGGCGCCGGTGAAGGATTGAGCGCATCGCTGGCGCGAATATTCGCGCGCGAAGGCATCAAGGTCGCGCTGGCGGCACGCAAAATCGAAAAGCTCGGCGCGCTCTGCACCGAGACCGGCGCACGAGCCTTTGCCTGTGACGCCACCGATGCCGACGACGTCGAGCGTCTGTTCGGACAGGTCGAGCGTGAAATCGGCGCGCCGGATCTCGTCGTCTACAACGCCAGCGGGCGGGCACGCGGCGCGTTCGCCGATCTGGTAGCGACAGATGTTGCGCAAGCGATCGCGGTCTCGGCCTTCGGCGGATTTCTGGTGGCGCAGCAGGCGGTGAAACGCATGTTGCCCAATAAGCACGGTGCCATCCTGTTCACCGGCGCTTCCGCCAGCGTCAAGGGCTACGCGCAATCCGCACCGTTCGCGATGGGCAAATTCGCGCTACGCGGGCTTGCCCAAAGCATGGCGCGCGAATTGTCGCCGCAGGGCATCCATGTCGCGCATTTCGTCATCGACGGCGGCATCCGCAGCGCGGCGCGAGCCGAACCTGCCGATAGACCGGACTCGATGCTCGATCCCGACGCGATTGCGCTGAGTTATTGGAACGTGCTGCAACAGCCGCGCAGCGCCTGGAGCTGGGAACTGGAATTGCGGCCATGGGTCGAGAAGTTCTGATAACGATGAGCAACAGAACGGCATGGGGGAGCGAAATGAGCACTGAAACCAAAATCGACACCGGCACCGAAGAATTGCTGTGTGTGATCCGCGACCGCGTCGCGGTCATCACGCTCAACCGTCCCGAGGTCCGCAACGCGATGTCCGACACTTTGACGCCGGCGCTGCGCACCATGATCAAGACCTGCGGCGAGAACCCCGATGTCGGCGTGCTGTTGATCACGGGCGCTGGCAAGGCGTTCTGCGCCGGCGGCAACGTCAAGGGCATGGGCACGCATCGCGACAAGAAGAAACTCGAAATGTCCTATGACGAGAAGGTCGCCGACCTGCAGGAGCGGCAGCGCCTCCTGACCGGCGCGCTGGCCTCGGTGCGCAAGCCGACCATCGCCGCCCTCCCCGGCCCCGCCGTCGGCGCCGGCCTTGCGCTCGCAATGGCCTGCGATATCCGCATTGCCGCGCAGTCGGCCTTCGTCTCCACTGGTTATCTGCGGGTGGCGCTCAGCGGCGACTATGGCATCGCCTGGCTGTTGACCCGGCTGGTCGGCACCTCGCGGGCGCGCGAATTGATGTTCACCGCCGACAAGGTCGATGCCATCAGATGCGAGGCAATCGGCCTCGTCAACCGCGTGGTGCCGGATGACAAGTTGCAGGCCGAGGCCTTTGCGATGGCGAAAGCGATGGCCGAAGGGCCGACGCTCGCGCTTCGCTACATGAAGGACAATCTTGACGAAGCCCTGCTGTTCGACTTCGCAACCGCGCGCGATCACGAGGCCGAGCGGCTGGTCCGCCTGACCACGACCGCGGACCACAAGGAGGCCGTGCAAGCCTTCATCGACAAGCGCAAGGCCGTGTTCAACGGAGGCTGAAACGCCAAAAGAAAACAGCCCGGTTCTGGGGCGGCCAGAACCGGGCTTAGTTCGTCAGCTCGCGAGAGGAGGGATCGCGAGATGGCGGGAGGCAGCGGCGAGCTTCCAGCTCGCGCAGGGGATGTCGCGGGGCTCGACATCGATGTGTTTTTCGAAGCGCACCAGCTTCCAGTCGCCGGGGCTGGCGGTAAAGGCGTAACCGGATTTGCGGGCGAGCGCGATCATGGCTTCGTTGGAACGCAACGTATCGCCGAACAGCCGCTCGGCGCCGAATGAAGCCGCGCGGCATTCGAGATTTTTCAGGAGCGCCTTGCCGATACCCTGGCCCTGCCAGCGGTCGTCGATCGACAGGCCGAATTCGATGCTCGCAGTACCGGCATTGAATGCGTAACGGGCTTCGCCGACGATTGTCTCATAGCCGTCGACCAACATCGTCGCGATCACGCTGAAACGGTCGGCTTCGCCGACATGGATGAAATCATTGAGCAGTGACGGCGGCAGCTCGCTGGCGGCGCCGAGAAAACGGTTGTAACGGGAGCCCGTCGTCAGCGAACGGAAATAGTTCTGCAGCGCCTCGGCGTCGCGCGGCTCGACAAAGCGCACGGTTACCGCGGTGCCGCTGCGCGAGCGCAGCACGTCCGAATATTGCCTGAGATCGTCTAACCGGAAACTGGTCATCGCGCGCTCCCGTCAATCCCGAAGAAACGCCGGCGTCCCTCGCGAGAGGCGACGCCGGCTTGGCTGCTTCCTAAGCCCGCCAGAACGGCTTTGAGGTCTCGAAGATGACATCGCTCGAGGACATACCGATGTCGTGCAGGTCGCGGTCCGACCACTTGGACAGCTCGCGGCGCTGCTCGTAGCGCTGCCGCCAGACATGCAGGGTCTCGCTCAACTGGGCGAAAAAGCCCACTGCATGATGATTTATCATCAATTCATGTGTAAAACTGGACATTTCAAACTCCTTTAGCTAATCTCTTGCAGCCAATATCTGCGCTATCAGGCCCTTTCACAAACGACACTTTGTACCGCTTCGCATGATATAAACTCATGTATTCGGGAATTGCGAGATGACCGCCAGGCTGCCGTCGCTGAACGGATTGCGGGCCTTCGAGGCCGCGGCCCGGCATTTGAGCTTCACGCAGGCGGCGTCCGAGCTGAACGTCACGCAGACCGCGATCAGCCACCAGATCAAACGGCTGGAAGAGGAACTCGGGATTCGCCTGTTCGTCCGCCAGAACCGGGCGCTGACATTGACGCCGCAGGCAAAGGACTACCTCCCGGGGATCCGCGCCGCGTTCAACGATTTGCGGCTCGCAACCGATCGCCTGCTGCGCAAGGACGACGACCATGTGCTGACCGTGTCGACCTTGGCGTCGCTGGCCGCCAAATGGCTGCTGCCACGACTGATCAGTTTCCAGGAAGCCCACCACGGCATCGACGTCCGCATCACCACTTCGACCAGCCTCGTCGACTTCGAACGCGACAATGTCGATGCCGCGATCCGCTACGGCCGCGGTCAGTGGCCGGGACTCCGCGCCGACTGGTTGATGGCGGACGAGCTGTTCCCGGTTTGCAGCCCGGCGCTGCTCAATGGCAGCAAACCGCTGAAATGCCCTGAAGACCTCCGCGACCATGTGCTGCTGCACACCAGCAACGCTAACAGCGACGACTGGCGGCTGTGGCTGACCGCGGCCGGCCTGCCGACCAATATTTCCACGCAGCCAGGCGTGACCTTCGATCTGGTCTTCATGACCGTGCAGGCCGCGATCGACGGCCTCGGTGTCGCCATGGGCCGCACGGCCTATGTCCAGGACGACATCGCCAAGGGCCGGCTGATGGTCCCCTTCAAGATCGCGTTGCCGGCAGACGCCGGATTCTATCTGGTCTCGCCAGCGGGACGGACCGACCCGCCGAAGCTGTCGGCTTTCCGGCAATGGCTCGCCGCATCGGCGCAGAACAAGCCCTGACGCTTCACAGGCATTCCCTGTTCTCAGAGCCCTGTCCACGTTTTGCGGTTGGTCGCCCCGCGCTGGCGTGGCAGATTGCCGCACCAAGGCCCGTAACCGTCTCGACTGGCGAGACTTTTTGTTCCGGCCACATAGCAACGGGGAGAGAGCGAAATGGCCCAACCGGGACCTTCGGAAATTCCGCAAATCAAATCGCGCATCGGCGCCATTCTGCGCGCAACCAGCGGCAATTTTCTGGAGCAGTTCGATTTCTTCCTGTTCGGCTTTTATGCAAGCGCCATCGCGAAGGCGTTCTTCCCTGCGACCAACGAGACCGCGGCGCTCCTGAACGCCTTCGGCGTGTTCTGGCTGGGGGCGCTGATGCGCCCGGTCGGCGCGATCGTGCTCGGCGCCTATATCGACCGCATCGGCCGCCGCAAGGGTTTGATCGTCACGCTCGGCATCATGGCGATCGGCACCGTGGTGATCGCGTTCTGCCCGACCTATGCGACGATCGGCATTGCCGCTCCCATCATCGTGCTGCTCGGCCGGCTGCTGCAGGGATTTTCCGCCGGTGTCGAGCTCGGCGGCGTCTCGGTCTATCTGTCGGAAATTTCCACCCCCGGCAATCGCGGCTTCTACACCTCGTTCCAGTCTTCCAGCCAGCAGGTCGCCATTTTCGTTGCCTCGATCATCGGCTATCTGCTGAGCGAGGTCATGCCGGCTGACACCGTTGCGGCGTGGGGCTGGCGCATTCCCTTCTTCATCGGCTGTCTCATCATTCCCTTTATCTTCGTGCTGCGGCGGACGCTGGAAGAAACCCCGGCCTTCCTCGCCATGAAGAAACATCCGACGGCCTCCGAAGTGTTCGCTTCGGCCGTGGCCAACTGGCGCATTGTCGTTCTCGGCATGATGATGGCCGTGTTGACCACCACGACCTTCTACTTCGTCACCGTCTACACGCCGACCTTCGGCAAGACCGTGCTGAAGCTTTCCACACCCGATGCCCTGCTGGTAACGCTGCTGGTGGCGGTGACGAACTTCATCTGGAATCCGGTCGGCGGCGCCCTGTCCGACCGGATCGGCCGCAAGCCGGTGCTGCTCGCGATCGCATGTCTCTCGCTTGTGACGGCCTATCCCGCCCTGAGCTGGCTGGTCGCGTCGCCAACCTTCGGCAAGCTGCTGACCGTCGAAATGATGTTCTCGTTCTATTTCGGCGTTTACAGCGGCACCATGCTGGGCGCGCTGGTCGAAGTGGTGCCGGCGCACGTCCGCACTACCTGCTTCTCGCTGGCCTTTGCGCTCGCGGCCGGCCTGTTCGGAACGTTCACGCCGTTTGCATCGACCTGGCTGATCGACCACACTGGCGACAAGGCATCTCCCGGATACTGGCTGATGTGCGCCGCCACCCTTGGCATCGTCGCCGCTCTCACGATCTATCGCGGCGGCAAGACCATCGAGACGCGAGACGTCGTCCCCGCATGAGACAAGGAAATCGCCGGGCAAGCGCATGAGTTGCTTGCCCGGATGCACGTTTGATTTCCATGCAAATAACGATAACAAGAACGCATGGTCGATTTGACACGTAAGTTCGATGTGCTGGTGATCGGCGGCGGAAACGCCGCATTGTGCGCCGCGATCAGCGCAAGGCAGTCGGGCGCCTCCGTGCTGGTGCTGGAAGGCGCGCCGAAATTCTATCGAGGCGGCAATACCCGCCATACCCGCAACATGCGCTGCGCCCATGACGCGGCGACCGACATCCTCACCGGGCCCTACACCGAGGAGGAGTTCTGGGACGATCTGCTGCGCCTGACCGGCGGACAGACCGACGAAGAACTCGCCAAATTCATGATCCGGGAGTCCAAGGACATCCTGAACTGGGTCGTCGAACAGGGCGTGCGCTGGCAACCCTCGCTGGGCGGTACCCTCAGCCTCGGCCGCACCAATTCGTTTTTCCTCGGCGGCGGCCGCGCGATGCTCAATGCGTTGTATCTCACCGCCGAAAAGCTCGGCGTCGAGATCATCTACGACGCCGAAGTTACCGACCTCAAGATCGAGGACGGCATGTTTCTGTCCGCGAGCTTGAAGCAGCCGATCAACGGCGCCATCGAAATCCGCGCCTCCGCGTTGGTTGCCGCCGCCGGCGGCTTCGAGGCCAATATCGAATGGCTCAAGGAATATTGGGGCGACGCCGCCGACAATTTCCTGATCCGCGGCACGCCCTATAATCGCGGCTCGATCCTGAAGATGCTGCTTGAAAAGGGCGTGCAGGACGTCGGCGATCCCACCCAATGCCATGCGGTCGCGATCGACGCGCGAGCGCCGAAATTCGACGGCGGCATCATCACAAGACACGACTCCGTCGTGTTCGGCATCGTCGTCAACAAACACGCCCAGCGTTTCTACGACGAGGGCGAAGACATCTGGCCGAAACGCTACGCCATCTGGGGTCGGCTCGTCGCCGCGCAACCCGACCAGATCGCCTACATCATTTTCGATTCGTCTGTCGTCACGAGCTTCATGCCGACGCTGTTTCCGCCGATCGGTGCGCCGACACTTGCGGAACTCGCTGGCAAACTCGGGCTCGATCCGACGGCACTTGAAAAAACCGTCGCCGATTTCAACGCCGCGGTGCGCCCCGGCACCTTCGATCATACGATCCTTGACGACTGCCGCACCGAGGGTCTGACGCCAGCCAAGACCCACTGGGCGCGCAAGATCGATGCGCCGCCCTATCTGGCCTATCCGGTGCGGCCCGGCATCACCTTCACCTATCTCGGCACCCGCGTGAACAAGCAGTCGCGCATCCTGATGAAGGACGGAAAGCCCTCCGCCAACATGTTCGCGGCCGGCGAGATCATGGCCGGCAATGTGCTCGGCAAGGGATACGCGGCCGGCATCGGCATGACCATCGGCAGCGTGTTCGGACGGGTCGCGGGACGGGAAGCGGCACGCAATGCCAAGAACTGACGTCACTGGACGGCTCGAACATTGAGGCCTGACGGAATAGCGGGAAACCATAGCGATATGCACGGAACCAGAATTTTGGAGGAAGCCGATCGTCTGATGACGGTCTGCAATTCCTGCCGCTATTGCGAGGGCCTCTGCGCGGTGTTTCCGGCGATGGAAATGCGCCGCTCGTTTTCCGACGGCGACCTCAACTATCTCGCCAATCTCTGCCACAGCTGCGGCGCCTGCTACACCGATTGCCAGTTCTCGCCGCCGCACGAATTCAACGTCAACGTACCGAAGACCCTGGCGATCGCGCGGGCGGACTCCTACGCCGCCTACGCCTGGCCACGCGCCTTTGCCGGCGCGTTTGCGCGCAATGGCCTCGTCATCAGCCTGATCGCGGCACTCAGCGTCGCCGTCTTTATCTTCGGCTTTGCCGCCTTCAACGACCGGCAGGTGCTGTTCGGCATCCATACCGGCCCGGGCGCGTTCTACAAATTGATGCCGCACAATGCGATGGCGCTGTTGTTCGGCGCTGCGTTCCTCTATGCGATCGCAGCCTTGGTGATGGGTGTTCGCGCCTTCTGGCGCGATATCGGCGAACCCATCGGCATGAAGACCGATGCGGGGTCGCTGCTGCAGGCGATGAGGGATGCCGGTGAGTTGCGCTATCTCGATGGCGGCGGCGTCGGTTGCTTCAACGAGGACGACCGCCCGACCGACCGCCGAAAGCTCTATCACCATCTGACCTTCTACGGCTTTGCGCTGTGCTTCGCCTCGACCTGCGTCGCGACGCTCTATCACTATCTGTTCGCGCGCGAGGCGCCCTATGCGTGGTGGGATTTGCCGGTCGTACTGGGCACGCTCGGCGGCATCGGCCTGCTGATCGGACCGGTGGGCCTGCTCGCCGAGAAGATCGAAGCGCGATGCCGCGCTGGTCGATGAGGCGCGCATGGGAATGGATGTCGCCTTCATCGTCATGCTGTTCCTCACCGGCTTGACCGGCATGGCGCTGTTGCTGTTGCGTGAGACGGCGGCGATGGGGCCGTTGCTGGCGCTGCATCTCGGCGTCGTGTTCTCGCTCTTCATCACGATGCCCTACGGCAAATTCGTGCACGGGATTTATCGCTTCGTCGCGCTGGTGCGCTATGCGCGGGAACGGCGGATGATGGGGCATACCTGAGGTCGTCATTGCGAGCGAAGCGAAGCAATCCATTCTTTCTTTGCGCGGCGAAATGGATTGCTTCGTCGCTTCGCTCCTCGCAATGACGTTGAATTGTCATTCCGGGGCGTGCGAAGCACGAACTACGATGTGCAATTGCACATCGAAGAATCTCGAGATTCCGGGTCTGGTCCTTCGGACCATCCCGGAATGACGGTGGATAGATATGCGTTCGCGATCTCGCGGCACGACGCGCCCGAGCTTTGCCAAGCTTCCACCCCCATAAAACAGAGGGCGCAGGGAAGACCGGGTGCACGCTGCACCCGCGGTCTCATGTGCAAGATGCACAAAGCAAAACGCACACGAGCATACAGGTTCAGCGGAGGCAGTCCGGCCTTCCCTGCGCAATGGTTTTACGGCTTATTTCGTGCTCTCCTCGGTGACCGGGCTTTCTTGCCACCGTCGCCCCCTAGAAGCGCTAGCTTCTTGGAGGACTTGACGCCAGCATCGGGGCGCCAGGACCACACGACTTCGCCGTACGCTTCAGTCGCGCTCGTCTCGCGCGCTGTCGCGTCCATCGCATCCCGCCTCGCGTTTCGTGACGATTGCGCATACGCCCCTCCTGTGAGGCGGGATGGCGCGAGCTGGTAGCGCTGATTTGCCCGACGGGGAAAGCGGAATATTTTTTGCCGGCGGGCTGGACAGGTTTTAGTGATTTGCCCGTCGGGCATCGATTGCCCGGCTTTATCCGAGCTTACCGACGTGCCCTTCGAGCAGCGACCAACATTTGGTGCCGAGCTTCTCTTTCCACACGGCGTAGACAGGAGCCATGCGGGCCCGGAACTGCTCCTGGTTCACGTCATTGAACAGCATGCCGCGCTCGGTCAGCGTCTTGCGCAGGCCGCCGTTGAATGCACCCTGGTCTTCGCGCTGCAGGCGCACGTATTTCGTGGCATTGCGCTCGATCACAGCCTGGATATCGGCCGGCAGCTTCCGCCAGAGCGCGAGATTGGCCATCAGGTTGAAGCCCGACCACATGTGGTTGGTCATGGCCATGTGTTTCTGCACTTCGTAGAGCTTGAACACCTCCGTGACGGCCAGCGGATTTTCCTGAGCATTGACCTTGCCGTTTTTGAGCCCGTCATAGATCTGGTTGACGTTGATGGTCACCGGTTCGGCACCGAGCGCCCTGAACGTGTCGGTGAACATCTGCCCGGCGGGCAAGCGGATGCGGATGCCGGCGAAATCCGCAGGGTTGACGATCGGCCGATCGGTGGTCGACGTCTGACGCATGCCATTGTCGAAGGCCATCACTGGAAATCCATACAAACCTTTCGCCGCCATTTCCTCGCGCAGATAGGCGCCGAGTGCACCGTCAGCGGCAGCATGCGCATCGCCCTCCATCTTGAAGGCGAACGGCACCTGCTGCACTTCGGCGACTGGCACAGCTTGCCCCAGAATGCCGCCCATGAGCGTGAAGAAGTCGAGCTCGCCTGAAATCACCATCTTGAGAGCGGCCGGGTCCGAGCCCTGAATGCCCGCATTCTCCGCAAACACTTCGGTCTCAACGCGGCCGTTGGTCTCCGTCTTTATCGCCGCCCACATCTCGACCAGCCGTTTGTGCAGTGGGCTCGAGAGCGCCTGATTGTGGAATTGGCGAAATTTGAAGTCGGCGGCAAAACCTGTGCGGCTGATAATGGTGAGCGAACCCAGCGCGGCTCCTCCCCCTATAATCGCGCGGCGGGTTAACGTTCTCGACATTGCAATTGCTCCCTCACCCCAAAGTTTCAGACTGTCTTCATCGGGAGGCTCGGCAAGTCAATTGGCCAGCCAATTCCGATGCCACAGCGGCACAGCCGTTATGGCATCGTGCATGAAGGGCGCACACTATCCGACGCGCGCGTACGTTGGAATGCCCTGTGCGGAATGCCTGCTCTCCGGGAAATACGAAGAAAAATACTTTCGCATCGCTTGATCCGTCCTGGTTCTGGCCGCTGCGACAGCATCCGGACCAAGGGCAGATCCTTCGATAGAGAAGAAAGTCAGATCATGCGCGCCGGGAGGCCCGCCGCCGTAGCGGCGTCCCGTTCACTGTCCCGCGACCTGCTGCAGTGTGTTGAAGCGTGCCTTCTGCTCGGTGGTCAGGCTTGCGTAGAAATCGTCCAACGCCGGCCGCATCTCGTTGGCCGCCTGCAGCATGGCCGAAAGCCGCTTCTCCATCGCTTGCAACCGTCCGACCGGCGTAACCGGCACTTCGTCGGGGCACGCGGCCTGCAACCCCTCCACCGCCTTCTTCGTCGCTGCGCTCAGGCGATGCAGCGCATCCTTCTGCGCGCCGGTCGGGTGCAGTACGGCGTCGATTCGTTCGATCGGCAGGCCCGTCAGGCTCGACTTCGACGCACCGCAACTCTCGGCCTTGGCTTCCTGCTGCGGTTGGTCTTCCGATGGCGCGGGAAGACGTGGGCTAAGCGCATTGAAGCGAGCTCGCTGCTCATCGCTCAGTGCGTTGTAGAACGCCTCCAGCGCCGGCCGCACCATCCGTACTGCCTCGAGGGTAGCGCTGATACGGTTGGTCATCGCCTGCAGACGACCGGGCGGCGTGAGCGCATAGGTGTCGCTGCAGGAATTCTTCAGCGCGTCGGCCGCCTGCGCCGCCGCACTCTTCAACTGACCGAGCAATGCGCGTTGCTCCGTTGTCGGCCGCAGCGCGCTTGTGATTTCGGCGAAAGGCCAAGCTGTGATGCCTTTGTCCGGATTGCTGCACAATTGCCGGAGCGCCTGCTGGCTCAAGCCCGACCGCTCGCGCAGCCGCGACGACCCGACGATTGCGCCGCCGGGCTCGATGTAGCTATCCGCCCCGGCACTGCCGCCGGGCACGCTACTGGCGTAAGCAGAATACGGACTGCCGGTGTCCCAGAACACCGTGTCGATCAGATCGTCATAAGCGTAGGCCCAATATGCGTCGTCATAGGCTTGGGGCCAGAACGTGTAATCGAAGATATCGGAATAGGCGTATGGCCAGAACACCGGGCCGAGCCAGGGCACGAATGCGGCGTGCACGTGGTGGCGCCAGGCTTTGCGCGGCGCCCAGCCGTTCAAGCGCGCGGCGAGCGCGACTTGAGCGCGCGGGTCGGCATTATTCCGGAAGCGCGCGGCAAATCGTCCGCGCGCGGCGGCCTGCACGTGGGCGGCGGCCTCGGTCCGTTGCGCAGCCGCCGGCGGCACGCCCAGCTTCTCCTGTCGCGCGAGATCGCGTTTCTGCACCAGTTGCTCGCGCTGGAGCAGCCTTTGCTGAGCCTGTAGCGCGCGTTGCGCCCGCCGGCCCTCCGGCTTTTGCGCCTGCAATTGCTGCACGCGCTGCTGCAGGCGATCGATCCGGGTCTGGCGCTCGGCACTCTGGCGCGACAGCGTGTCGCGCTGCCTCTGCTGCGCGAGCTGCTCGCGTTGCTGGGTGACTTGCTGGCGTTGCGAGAGCCGCTGTTCGCGCGCTTGCGCGCGCTGCAGAATCCGTTCTTGCCGCGGCGAATGCGCGCTCACGGAAGGCGATGCGCTTGGGCCTCGCGGTTCGGCGATGCGCGGCGTCGGGCGCGAGGCGATGGCAGGAGCCCGTGACACCGTAGCCGGACGCTGGAAGCTCGGTCGCGGCGCGGCGACGTGCGGTGATGCCGGTCGCGAAGGTGCGGCGAAATGCGGCATCTGACGCGGCGCCATAGCCGGCCGCTGCGGCGCGGGAGCGGGATGGAACGCGGGCGCGGCAGGCCGGGCCATCGCGGGTGCAGCGGGCCGAGCCATCGCCGCAGGCGGTGCGCCACCTGGTTTCCCCCCAGGCGCGCCACCTGGTTTCGGCTGCGCGGAAGCGCCGATGGTTCCCGCAATCAAAGCGAGGGCAACAAAGGAGGCGGCAAAAGGCAGTGCAAAGCCATTTCTCTCGGGAAGCATGCTCGTAGGCTCCCTGTCATACCCTGCCCCGCATGGATCAATAACGCGCGAGCGTTGGAAACGATCCGCGCATGAACGTCGAGCCGGGATCATTGCAACGTCGCGAGACAAGCTCGGCAGGAGACCACAGCGATAGCCATCGCCTGAGTTCATGACCTTGATTGCGACCAAATGTCCGGTCCAGGTCATTCAGGCGGAGAGGCTCGATCCTATCCAGGGCCGGGTGATTGCAACCGGGCCGCCTCGATCGCGCGCCAGATGCGGGAGGGGGTTGCGGGCATGTCGAGATGCTGCACGCCCAGCGGCGCCAGCGCGTTCATCACGGCGTTCATGATGGTGGCGGGCGCGGCGATGGCGCCGGCTTGACCGCTTCCCTTCACGCCGAGCCGGTTGGCACTGCTTGGAAAGTCGGATGTCAATTCGCCCTCGAACGAAGGAATATCGTCGGCACGCGGCAGCGCATAATCCATCAGCGAGCCCGAGAGAATCTGGCCGCTCTCCGCATCGAACACCGCGTGCTCGAACAGGGCCTGGCCGATCCCCTGCACCACGCCGCCATGGACCTGGCCTAGCGTCTGGCGCGGATCGAGCAGGCGGCCGTAATCATCGAAGATGACGTAACGTTCGAGCTTCACCTCACCGGTCGCAGGGTCGATCTCGACTTCGGCAACGTGGCACCCGTTAGGAAAGGTGTAGCGATCGCAGAGGTGGGTTGCCCTGTGCGCGAGACCCGGCGCGACATCGTCGCCGGGCATTTGGTACGAAACGCGTGCCACTTCATCGAGACCGATCTCCTGCCCGGTCGCGGTCACGCGCAACATGCCTGCTTCATAGCTGATGGCATCTATGCCGGTTTGCAGCAGACGCGCGGCAAGCCGCCGCGCATTCTCGATCAGTCCCTCTGCCGCAAGCAGCAGCGCGGTGCCGCCCTGGTGCATCGAGCGCGCGCCACCATGCCCACCGCCGCTGCCGAGATCGTCGGTATCGCCCTGCCGAAACCGAAAACGCTCGAGCGGCAAGCCGAGCGCGTCGGCCGCGATCTGGGCGTAGGTGGTCTCATGGCCCTGGCCGTTGGAATGCGTGCCGACCTTCAAATCGATCCGGCCATCCTCACCAAGGCGCACTTCCGCCACTTCATTGGGCTGGCCGCGCGCGGTTTCGAGAAAGCAGGCATAGCCGAGGCCGCGCAGCCTGCTCCTGGCGCGCGAGGTTTTTCGGCGTGCAGCGAATCCCGCCGCTGCAGCAACCGCATGATCGATCGCGGAAGCAAAGCTGCCCTGCTCGACCGAAAGCCCCATTGCGCTCGCATGGGGAAAGCGGCGAAAGATGTTCTTGCGCCGCAGCTTCAGCGCATCCATGCCGAGTTCGGCAGCCGCGATGTCGATGCAGCGCTCGATCAGATAATTCGCCTCGGGCTTGCCGGCGCCGCGATAGGCGTCGACCGGCGTTGTGTTGGTGAACACGCCTCTGGTCTGAAATGCGATCAGCGGAATGTCGTAGACGCCACCCATCGCGCTCGCCATCGCCATGGTCGGCACGACAGGCGCCACCGTTGAGATATAGGCACCCATATTGGCGAGGACTTTGGTTTCGAGCGCCAGGATGCGACCATTCCGATCCAGCGCCATGCGGGCGCGGACGATGCTGTCGCGGCCATGCGTGGAGGCAGCGAAATCTTCGCTGCGGTCCCCGATCCACTTGACCGGACGGCCGAGGCGCCGCGCCGCCCACAGCACCAGCACCCATTCCGGATAAAGAACGTTTTTCATGCCGAAGCCGCCGCCGACGTCGGGAATGCTGACGCGCAGTTTTTCTTTGGCGATGCGAAATACGGAGTTGGCGAGCAGGTCGCGGATGGCGTGCGCGCCGGCGGCCGAGGCAATCAGGTGCAGACGGCCGCTCGAGGCGTCGAACTCGCCGAGTGCACCACGTGTTTCCAGCGGGGCGGCGACGACACGATTGTTGACCAGCTCGCATTCCACGAGCATGGGCGGCGCCGCGGATCGCCTCTTCGACCGGCCCGATCTCGCCGCGGTTGAATTGGAACGCGATGTTATTTTCTGCCTCCGGCCAGATCGACAAGGCGCCCGGCCGAACCGCATCGGCGATCGAGACGACCGGCGGCAACGGCTCGTAGTCAATGGCGATGGCCTCGGCCGCATCGCGGGCGATTTCGGCGCTTTCGGCGACCACGAACGCGATGGGCTCGCCGGCATAGCGAACGACGTCGCGCGCAAGCGCGTAACAGGGCGGGACCACGAGCGGCGCGGTCATCGGGATATGGGTCACCGCACATGGCAACGGACCAATATTGTCGGAAGCCAGATCTGATCCGGTGAACACCGCCGCAACGCCGGGCATCTGACGCGCCGCATCGGCGCGGATCGCTGAAATGCGCGCGTGCGCATGTGTCGAGCGAACGACGACGCCATGAAGCGCGTTTGGTGCCGCAAGATCGGCGATGTAGCGCCCGCGCCCCTGCACGAAGCGCTCATCCTCAAGGCGGTTGATGCTGCGCCCCAGTAATTGCTCGGTCATGTCTGGGTGTATGGAACCAGACCGTTTCAAAGGCAACAAGCCGGGCGACGGAGAAGCCTGGATGGTGCGCTACCTTGCAGGTCCGCTTGCTGCCGACACCGGGAAACCGGCGCTCTTCATTCGATCACCTCGCTCGCGAGCGCGAGAAGCTGCGGCGGGATCGCGAGGTTGAGCGTCTTCGCGGTCTTGAGATTGATCGCGAATTCGAATTTGGACGGCTGGATGATCGGCAATTCCAGGGGCGGTTCGCCCTTGAGAATGAGCCCGGTGTAAGTGCCGATCAGACGATAGATATTGGAAAAGCTCGTCCCGTAGCTCATCAATCCGCCGGCCTCGGCCCATTCGCGTTGGGGATAGGCTGCCGGCAGACGCGCGCGCGCGGCCAGGGCGGCGATCTGGTCGCGGTGGCTTTGCAGGAACGTGTCGCTGCCCACATAGAGCGCATCGGCTTGCGCACCCGCCAGGTCCGCGAAGGCAGTATCGATCTCCTGGCTGCTGCCGGCATTGAAGGTCATCGTCTCCAGCCCCAGGTAACCGGCGGCTGAACCCACCTCACGCAGCGTCGCCTCCATGATGGCGGCGTCGGCGGGATTGACGAGCACGGCCACGCGCGCCCGCTGTGGCAAGAGCTTGCCAAGCAATTCGAGCCGCCGCGCGTGGGGTTCGGCATTGAAATAGTTGACGCCGGTCGCGTTACCGCCCGGCCTGGCCTGGCTGACAACAAGGCCGAGCTTTACCGGATCATGCGCAACGGCGAAGACGACGGGGATCGTCGTCGTTGCGGCCTTGGCGATGACGGCAACCCGCGATCCTCCGGACGCGACGAGGACAGAGACCGGCCGGCTTACCAGGTCGGCCGCCAATGTTGGCAGCCGATCGAATTGGTCATGGCTCCACGCATATTCGATCGCGACGTTCTCGTTCTCGACGAAGCCGACATCCTTCAGGCCGCGGTGAAAACCGGCGATCTGGTTCGAGAAAGAATTGGGCGAGGACCTCGGATCAAGAAACCCTATCACCGGCATTGCCGTGCGTTGCGCACGCGCCGCGCGCGGCCATGTCGTTGCCGCGAGCGGATATGCCGCCGCCGCGCCACCCAGTAGCTTGATGAGCTCGCGCCGTCTCATGGAGCACCCGAACCTCAAGACAAGGGTATCGTCCCAACCCCAGCCTAGCACGTTTCGCGAGGCGGGACATGAACTCGGTGGCGACGACCTATGTAGGATTGCGGTCAAAAGGCGACATTTGCGGACCGGCTCCCGCCTATGGCAGCATCGGCAAGGTGCAAGCCGCCGCCTATATCCGCATGATCAACGAGCACGGTGGAATCAACGGGCAAGGTCAATCTCATTCAGTATCGACGAAGTCTTCACCACCTTCCAGTTTCCCGGAACGGACTGAATGTCCACTTTGTGCCACCGGGCGAGAAATCTGCAGTGCGCGGATATGCTCCTTGACCGGGCGCTGCCAGTTTCTCCTGATCATCGATAACGTCGATATGGCAGTTGCCGTATACAAGATCGTGAAGGAGGCATCCGGCACTCATGACACGCGACCGTTACGATTGCGGGATGATCGGCCAGTTACTCTGAACTCGGGGAGTCACCACAGCGCCTGGATTCAAGGCACTCATGGGGCACTCCCGAAAGAGTGCCGTGAATCACGCCGAACCCGTTGCAGGTGACAATAACCACAAGCTCTAGTAAAATGTTTGGTCCCAAGGGGGACGCGCGGGAAGGAGCTGACCTGTGAAGCGCAGGATGACTGCCGTCCTATTGGCGGATGTAGTCGGCTACAGCCGGCTCATGTCGACCGACGAAGACGCCACGCACATCATGCTGGCCGAATGTTTCGGCGGCATGATCGAGCCCAAAATTACCGAGCATGGCGGACATTTGATACGATCCAGCGGCGACGGATTGCTTGTCGAATTTAACAGCGCTCTGGATGCCGTACGTTGCGGCACCGAAATTCAGCACGAATTGAGAACGCGCAACGCCGGTGTCGCCACGGAGCAACGCTTCCAGATGCGCATCGGCGTAAATGCAGGTGACGTCATTGTTGACGAGCGCGATATCTACGGTAACAGCGTCAATATTGCAGCACGGCTCGAGACCCTTGCCGAGCCAGGTGAGCTATTCGTTACCAATACCGTTCGCGACCAGCTTCTGGGGCATCCGGACCTCGCCTTCGAGGATAGAGGGCGTCACCGGGTCAAGAATATTGACGCTCCGATTCAAGTCTTTCGCGTCACGCTTGCCCAGGACCGAAAATCGCTTTCGCCATGGCAGCGAGTGCAACTCGCCGCGCGCCAACGTCTCGCATTTTTTCGAACATCTCGTCCGATCTTCGCGACCTCCGTACTGGCGATCCTGGTGGCCGTCGCGGCGATCATCGGCGTGCCGGTCTGGCGCGGCCAACACGCGCAATCCGTTCACGCCTCCATTATGGTCTTACCGTTCCGCAGCATGAGCAATGATCCGGACGAAGGCTATTTCGCCGACGCGGTCACCGATGATCTGACTACTGATCTGTCTCGCATGTCTGACACTACGGTGATTGCGCGGGCGACGGCTTTCACGTACAAAGGAAAAATAGTCGACCCTAGACAGATCGGACAAGATTGCGATGTTCGATACCTCTTGGAAGGCAGCATCAGGAAAGTCGGCACCAAGGTGCAAGCCAACACGCACCTGGTGGATGCGCGCTCTGCCGTCGCTATCTGGGCCGATCAATTTGACAGTGATGTTACAGACCTCTTCGAGTTGCAGGAAGCCGTCACGGGTCGAATCGCCTCGTCTCTCGGCATTCAGCTGGTCAAGGCTGAGAGCCGTCGACGCGATCGATCGAAAGATCCGAATGCGATTGATTTGAGGTTACGCGCCATGGCTATTCTCATTGAATCCATCACTCCACAGCACAATCTTGCCGCACGCAAATATCTTCAGGAGGCTGTAAGTCTCAGCCCTTTGTCGGCCAACGCCTGGAGCCAATTGGCTGATGTCTTGATGCGTGACTATTTGAATCGCTGGAATGAAGCCGCAAAGAATACCGAGGCACGCCAGGATCTGCTGAAGCAGGCGGAGGACGCGCTGCAAAAGGCATTCAGCCTCGATCCCACGCTTGCCATGAACCATATGGATGATGGCTTCATTCGTCGCGCAAAGGGAGATCATCAGGGGGCCCTGGACGCTTTTGACCGGGCGCTCGCGCTCGATCCCAATCTTGCCCTCGGCTACGCACAAAAGGCCAATCAACTCGTCCTGACGGGACGCCCTAAGGAAGCGCCTGCACTGGCGCTGAAGGCGATAAGACTTAGTCCTCGCGATCCCGGTATCAGTGTATTTTATTGGGTGCTGGGGCGCGCGTATTTCGCGATGAGAAACTACGACGAGGCAATTATCTGGCTTCGAAAATCGGTCGCGGAAAGACCGGTTTGGTACAACCAGGCACATTTGGCGAGTGCGTTTGCGCTTTCCGGTCATGCAGCAGATGCCGACGCCACCTTGAAGGAATTTAGCCGCGCCCTGCCCGGCTATACCCTGGACCGCATACAGAAAATCTACCTGGACGAAATTCCCAACAAGAACCCGGCGTTTCAAGAAACCTTGCAGGAGCTCTACAAGGGGTTGCAGCAAGCCGGCCTTACCAAGTAACCGAGCCGCTTGCTGGAGTTGACCGGGAAAGCCGGCTGGCGGCCTCGTTACGTTTTTCCACTCACGACGCAGCGGGTGCCGTTCCGCCAGACGAGCGAGGGAGGCTGCCATGAAGCCAACACGCCGACATTTTCTGCATGTGGTCGCTGGCATCGTGCTCACCCTGTCGACCCCAGCGCTTTCGGCCGCGGTGGCTTCGTCTGGCGCACGCGAAGACGCTCACTGCGGTGATGCATTCCGATTTACGCATCCTCGATCCGATCTTTACCGGGGCGTACATCACGCGCGATCACGGCTACATGGTCTATGACACGCTGCTGGCTACCGATTCCAATTTCAAGGTTCAGCCTCAGATGGCGGACTGGAAAGTCAGCGACGACAAGCTCACCTACACCTTTACCTTGCGCGACGGACTGAAGTGGCACGATGGCAGTCCGGTCACCGCGGAGGATTGTGTCGCGTCGCTCAAGCGCTGGAGCAAGAACGAAACGATGGGCCAAGCGCTCATGGACTTCACCGCCAGCCTGGAGGCCACTGACGACAGGACCATCACGCTGAAATTGAAGGAGCCCTATAGCGTGGTGCTGGAATTGCTCGGAAAACCTTCGTCGGTTGTACCGTTCATGATGCCCAAACGTCTGGCGGAAACGCCACCGGGCCAGCAAATAAAGGAGCAAATCGGCTCCGGTCCCTTCAAATTCGTTCAGTCGGAATTCCAGCCCGGCGTGAAGGCGGTCTATGAAAAGAACAGCGATTACGTGCCGCGCAAGGAGCCGCCGAGCTGGACGTCGGGAGGCAAGGTGGTGAAAGTCGATCGCGTCGAATGGATCACGATGCCGGATGCGCAAACCGCCGTGAACGCGCTTCAATCCGGCGACATCGATTTCCTGGAGAGTCCGCCCTTCGATCTTGTAAAGGTGCTGGCCGCCAACAAGGACTTGAAGGTTGAAACCCTGGACAAGCTTGGCTTCCAGATTGTCGGGCGAATGAACTTTCTTTATCCGCCCTTCGACAACGTCAAGGTCCGCCGCGCGGCTTTCCTGGCGTTGAACCAGAAGGATGTGCTGGACGCGTTGGTCGGCAATCCCGAATACTACAAGATATGTGGCGCGGTTTTCGGATGCGACACGCCGTTGGCCACCGACGTCGGCTCCGAGTCGTTGGTGAAAGGCAACGGCATGGCGGAAGCGAAGAAGCTGCTTGCCGAGTCCGGTTACGACGGCACTCCCGTCGTGATCATGGCGCCCGGCGATGCCCTGCTGTTCAAGCCGCAGCCGATCGTCGCGGCGCAGTTGCTGCGTGAGGCCGGTTTCAAGGTGGACCTGCAAGCTACCGATTGGCAGACCGTGGTTGCCCGCCGCGCCAACCGGAAGTCGCCAAAGGAAGGCGGCTGGAACTTGTTCTTCACCAACTTCGTCAGCGCCGACGTGGTGAACCCCATTGTCAACATATTGGTCAGCGGTCGAGGCAAGAACGGCGGCTGGTTCGGCTGGCCGGAAGACGCCAAGATGGAAGCGATGCGCGATGCTTTCGCACGCGCGTCGTCACCGGAGGAGCAGAAGAAGATCGCCGCCGATATCCAGACCCACGTCTATGACCAGGTCATCTATGTCCCGCTCGGGCAATGGCGCGGGATCGGCGCGTGGCGAAAATCGCTCACGGGCGTCCTCGACGGCCCGGCTACACCGATATTCTGGAATATCGATAAGTCGGAGTGAGGAACGAATGTAGGTCCAATGTTCGCTCTCTCCGAGGGCGAACATCAGTCTTCGCTTCCACGCTTGCAGAATCGACACACCGAGGCGTCGTGAAAAGAAGCCCGCCGAGCGAGGCGGGCAAGGTTTCAGGGAGGAAGCGCTCTGACAGGGAGCGCCAAGGCAATCTCTTCGATTCGCCTACTCCCGCCAAGATCGTACAACTACGGCACCACTACGCGCCTGAGCTGCGGCGGCATCGCAAGCCTTCGTTGCCTGGCCGACGCTATGCGAATGCCCGCGAACTCGCACGTCGAGGAGACGGTTCCAACATACCCTCGCCTCGGATAGTGTGCGCGCCGATCAACAGGGGAATGAAATGAGCTTTGCTGGAATTTTTGCACGAATAGTCGCGCTGATCGGCGCCGCCGCGCTGCTGTGGCGGCGGCTGCAGGGCGCAGCACCCGAACCGGCTTGGGGCAGCGCTCCAGTGGTTCCGGCGGCGAAGGCGCAGGGCGCGATCCCGACGCTCAAGATGCCGACGGCAAGGGGATGGACCGATGGGCAGAAGCCGGTGGCAGCGCCAGGGCTCAAGGTCAATGCGTTTGCGACCGGCCTGAAACATCCGCGCTGGATCCACGTGCTGCCCGATGGCGGCGTCCTCGTCGCCGAGGCGAACCAGGTCGCCGGACCGCCCCGAAGCGTGTTCCACTACGCGATGCAAGCGACCATGCGACGTGCCGCAGCCCTCGGCGTCAGCGCGAACCGCATTACGCTGTTGCGCGACACGGATGGCGACGGCATCGCCGAAAAGCGCGAGATCTTTATGGAGGGACTGAACCAGCCGTTCGGCATGGCGCTGCTCGGCAACACGTTTTATGTCGGCAACACCGACGGCGTGGTGGCCTTCCCGTATGTGGCGGGTACGGACCGTATCACCGCGCCGGGCAAGAAGCTCGTAAGCTTCAAGCCCGCCGGGCATTGGACGCGGAGCCTGCTGCCGAGCCCCGATGGCCGGAAACTCTATGCCGGCGTCGGCTCGCTCAGCAATATCGCCGAGACCGGCATGGCCGTCGAGGAAGGCCGGGCTGCGATCTACGAACTCGATCTGGCAAGCGGCACAAGCCGCATCTTTGCCAGCGGGCTGCGTAATGCGGTGGGCATGGCATGGGAGCCACGGACCGGCGTGCTCTGGACAGTGGTCAACGAGCGTGACGGTCTCGGCGATGAGACCCCGCCCGACTATCTGACCTCGGTTCGCGACGGTGGTTTCTACGGTTGGCCCTATTGCTACTGGGGACAGACGGTGGACGATCGCGTGCCGCAGGATCCGGCCATGGTCGCAAAAGCCATCACGCCGGAATACGCACTCGGCGGGCACACCGCTTCGTTGGGCCTGTGCTGGATGCCGGCCGGCACGCTTCCCGGCTTTCCGGACGGAATGGCGATCGGCCAGCATGGCTCCTGGAATCGCAGCACGCTGAGCGGCTACAAGCTTGTCTTTGTGCCGTTCGAGAACGGGCGCCCCTCCGGGCCGCCGCGGGATATTCTGTCGGGCTTCCTCGCACCGGACGAGAAGGAGTCCTACGGACGACCAGTCGGAGTAACGCTCGGCCCCGACGGCTCTCTCCTGATGGCGGATGATGTGGGCGATGTGATCTGGCGCGTGACGGGCGCATAGCGCGGGCTCAGCGAATTCGCGGCCGCTGCAATTAAAATTTGCGACATGCTTCTCAAGTTGTCGTGACGTTTTCTGCGCGAGCGCGCCGCGCTCGCGCCGTGTTGAAATAACGTGAAACAGATACGTCTTCAAACATTCGGCGCATGCTCCATTTTCCGAGAGAAGCCAAACGTTTTGCGCTTCGGATATCTATGGAGAAACTGGAATGATCAAACTCAAACTTCTGTCCGCCGGACTGATCGCCGCAGCCTTGTTCGCAGCTCCCGCCATGGCTCGCGAACACCAAGTCACTTCGCGACACCTCGCAGAAGGCACAAGCGCCAGCATCCAGCAGGGTGCAGCTTATGTCGATGGATATAGCTGCGTCCCGGCTCCGCGCGTCGGCGCGTTTGCAACACAGCCCTGGGATAACGCTGCTCCTTGCGAACCGATGACCGGATACTGATCTTCTCATCGCGCCAGCGCGGGATGACGATTCGAAAGAAAGTCATCCCGCTCTAGCGATCGAGAGAAATCTGATAGCGTTCGGCGATCGCCGACAACTGGCTCCAGGTCTCGTCGTCTATCTCGATGCCTTTGGCGAGACGCTCGGCCCTGGCGATGCGCTCGGGCTCGCCGGCCACCAGAACCGGAAGCTCTGGGTCGGAAGGCTTGGCCGATTTCACCCAACCGATCATGGCGTCGATCTCAGCCAGCATACTGTCCCGCGCGGAGAGCCGCGCTGGGTCAATGACAATGCTCAGCATGCCGTTGATGATGCCGCGCTCGGGCGGCGTGTTCGTTGTCACGCTTGCCGAGCCGACGATGGCTCCGGCCAATAGCTCACACACAAGTGCCAGACCAGAACCCTTGTGTTCGCCGAAAGGCAGCACCACGCCGCGTGGCTCAGTGTACATCACGGAGGGGTCGGTCGTGGGCTGGCCGGCGTGGTCGAGCAATGCACCGTCGAGCATCGGCTTGCCGGCATTGTTCGCAACTCGCACCTTTCCCAAGGCGACGCGGCTGGTAGCAAAATCAAGCAGGATTGGATCGTTGTTGGCCGTCCCGGGAATGGCGATGCAGACCGGATTGGTCAGGAACCGCCCCTCGCGTCCGCGAAAGGGCGCAACCGGCGGCGGACCCGACGCGACGTTGACGAAGTGCAGCGCCACCATGCCCGCCCGCGCGGCAATCTCGCCATAGGTGCCGACGCGGCCGATGTGGTGCGCATTGCGCAGTCCGTTCACCGCGACGCCATGCTGCCGCGCCGCGCCGATCGCCCATTCGACCGCTCGCCGTGCGATCACCTGACCGTAGCCGGCACGCGCATCCCATACCGAGATCGTGCCCGTGTCCGAGACGATCTCCGGCGTCTGGTTGACCTTTAGCGTACCGGCCTCGAAGTCGCGCACATAGGCGACCAGCATTCCCACGCCGTGACTGTCATGACCGCGGAGGTTCGCCTCAACCAGATGGTCGGCAACGATGGCCGCCTCATCTGGCGAACTGCCACCAGCCACGACGATACGGTTTGCAAGTGCACGCAACCTGGCGTGATCGACGATCATGTTCTCTCCTTTTTTGGTTTTCGTCATCCCGAGGCACGCGAAGCGCGAGCTTTGATGTGCAATTGCACATCAAAGCCTGCGCCTCGCAGCGCATCCTGGAATGACGGAGGTTGTTACAAATCCACCACCACGTAGTCGCTCTCGACCGCGACCTTGATGGTCTCGGCGACGTACGGCCCCTTCACCACGCTCGATCCCGGCTCGACATTCACCGGATATGCCCGCGCGCGAAAGCGCTTGGGGTCGCAGTAGGACTGCCCGGTGCGGATATCGAATTCCCAGCCATGCCAGGGGCAGCGGATGATCTCGCCCAATTTTGTGTATTCGATCTCGCCGGGATCTGACGATTGCGCGAGCCCAATCAGCGGGCCTTCGCACAGCGCCGCGCCCTGATGCGGGCAGCGGTTCAACAGGCCGAAGAATTCGCCTTTGATGTTGAAGATCGCGATCGGACGTTCGTCGATGGTGAGGAATTTTCGCGTGCCCGGCGGCAGTTCATCCACCGGGGCAATGACATGACGGGTCATGATTTTTTACGCATGATCGTTTCCGGAAAACCGGTTCCCACTTTTCCGGATCATGCTACGAAATTCCGTAGAGCTTCTTCGCATTGTCGAGATAGAACGCCTGCTTGTTGGCGTCGCTGACGCCGGCCGGCAGCACCCGCGACGGATCGTCAAAGTCCCAATGCGGATAATCGGTCGCGAACAACAGCTTGTCCCAGCCGATCCACTCGATCAATTCGAACAGATGATCGCGCCGTTCCGGATCTTCCATCGGCTGCGTGGTCCACCAGATGTGATCGCGGATATATTCCGACGGGCGGCGCTTGAGATGCGGGACTTCGCTGCGCAGCCGGTCGAAATTCTTGTCGAGCCGCCAGCCAAGCGACGGCGCCCAGCCGAAGCCAGCTTCGATCATCACCATCTTGAGTTTGGGGTAGCGCTCGAACACACCTTCGAGCACGAGACTTGCGAGCGCCGTTTGCTGGCACTGCGAGTGGCCGACCATCTCCTCGATGTAAAAACTCGGCCAGCCGGAAGCCGTGATCGGGTTGCCGCCGAAGCCGAAGGCGTGCACGCCGATCGGAAGGCCGATTTCCTGCGCGGCTTCATAGATCGGCCAATAGCGGCGCTGGCCGAGCGGCTCGACATTGCGGCTGAGCAGCAGCACCTGCACGAAATTCCTGTCGCCTGCGCGCTTGCGAATTTCGGCAGCGGCCGAGAGGCCATCCTCATTGGCGACGACGATCGAGCCCTTCAGGCGCGAATCCTTGCTGGTCCATTTTTCGATCTGCCAATCGTTGATCGCCGCACAGATCGCACCGGCGAGATCCTGGTTGCGCAAGCCTTGTCCGGTGGCGAGCGGATTGAGCACGCCGAGCGCGACATTGTATGGGTCCAGAAGTTGCTTCTGCATGAAAGAAAGCGACGAGCCCTGCGGTCCGCCTTCCGGCGGATAGGCGTCTCGGCGCGAGGCATTGGGCTGCGCCTTCGGATAGGGCGGCCCTTCCATCATGCCCTGATAGGGGTGCTTGCCGTAGGTCTCGAGGTGCTGGTGCCAGCGCTTGGCCAAAAACGGGAAGAGTTCGCTCGGCGTTGCGCGCGCCGGGTGGATATCACAATCGGCAATCGCGGTCTTGACGCTGACAGACGCAGCCGGTTCGGCGCGGAACTGCACATTCATGGCGTCTTCTCCTTATTTCTGGGCATGATCTTTTCCAAAAACCGGATTCCACTTTTTGGGATCATGCCTGCACAGACTGTTTCAGACGGGTGTAGGTCGCGTGCGGATTATCGATCATGATCTTGCGGACAAGATCGGGCGAAATCCCGGCCGGCAACACCTCTTCGCCGTCGAATTGCCAGTGCGGATAATCGGTTGAGAATAGAAGCAATTCGTCCGACTGCATATGGTCAAACAGCCGATTTAATGTGGTGGGATCCGGCGGCGCGTCAACCGGCTGCAGCGAGAAGCGGATGTTGCTGCGCACAATTTCCAGCGGCGCGCGATCGACCCACGGGGTTTCCATCCGCACACCGCGCCAGAATTTGTGCAGCCGCCACAGATAGGACGGTAGCCAGGTGAAGCCGCTTTCCAGCATCACCATTTTCAAATTCGGATGCCTTGCGAATACGCCCTCGACGATCAGGCTGGTCATCTGGGTCTGGAACGCCTGCGCCTGCGCGACATAATCCTCGACGTGATAGGAGCCCCATCCGACCGAGGTCGGCGGATTGTGATAGGCGCTGCCGGCGTGGATGCCGATCGGTAATCCCAGCCGCTCGGCTGCGGCATAGATCGGCCAGTAGGCGCGTTTGCCGAGCGGCATGTCACCCATCACCAGCATCAACACCTGGACGAAGCGCTTGTCTTTGGCGCAGCGCTCGATCTCGGCGACCGACTTCTCGACGCTCTGGGTGGGGATCACGATAGAGCCGCGCAGGCGCGCGTCCTTGTCGAGCCATTCCTTCACCAGCCAGTCGTTCAGCGCGCGGCAAAACGCGTCCTGCATGTCCTCGCTGAACACCATCTGCACCCCGTAGAGCGGATTGCAGATACCAAAACTGACGCGAAACGGATCGAGCGCCTGCTTCTGCATATCGGCAAGGCTTGAGCCAGGCTTGCCCTGCGCCGGGCGCCAATCGGGGCGCGCGCTGATCGGCGAATTGGTCGGATAGGATTGCGAGATCAGGTCGACCATGCCGCGCGTCGTCACCTGATCGCGCCAGTAATCGTTCATATACGGCAGCAGGCTGGTCAGATGAGGAACGGCGGGATGCAGGTCGCAATCCACGCCGCCCGCAATCGGTGACGTCATGATGTTTCCTCGTACTCACGGCATCTTGTAGGCCACGCCGCTTGGTTGCCGCTTGGTTCTTGGGCCGTATTCAAGCAGGCTCGCCCAAGGCCTGCAACTCGGCAAACGCCGCCACCCTGTGCTAGGAAAACATGGGTGCCAAACAAGATCCGGCTACTGGGGGGATTTTTCATGATTCGAACGGGATTAGCGACGCTCGCGACTGCGGTGCTGCTCACCGGATTTGCGGTGGCGCAGCAGCAAACGCCGCCCGCGGCAACATCGCCTGCGACCCCGCCGCCAATCGATTTCTCAAAGGTCGAGATCAAGACCACCGACCTCGGCGATAACGTCTACATGCTCGAAGGCGCGGGCGGGAACATCACCGTGGCGGTCGCCAAGGACGGCATCATCATGGTCGACGGCCAATACGCGCCGCTGCATGACAAGATCAAGGCCGCCATCACTGCGATCTCAAACTTGCCGATCAAATATCTGATCAACACGCACTATCATGGCGACCACACCGGCGGGAATGAAGGCTTTGCCAAGGACGGCGCGACAATCGTTGCCCATGTCAATGTCAAGAAGAGGCTCGCTGCCGGCACCACCAATGGCCTGACCGGGGCCAAGACGCCGCCGGCAGCACCCGGCGCGCTGCCGGCCGATACCTATGAGGTCTTTTCCAAGGTCAGGCTTCCCGGCCGCGTCGCCAACCTCAAGCACATCCGCAAAGCCCATACCGACGGCGACACTTACGTGTGGTTCAAGACCGCGAATGTGCTGGCAACCGGCGACACCTTCACCAACGGCCGCTATCCCAATATCGACTTCGCCAATGGCGGCAACATCAACGGCATGATCGCGGCGGCCGACGCCTATCTCAAGCTCACCAATGCCAAGAGCCGGATCGTGCCGGGCCACGGGCCGGTCGCCGACAAAGCGGCGCTGACGGAATACCGGACCATGCTGGTCACCGCGCGCGACCGGATGGCGCAACTCGTCAAGGACGGCAAAAGCGAAGACGATGTGATCGCGGCCAAGCCGTTCGCCGACCTCGACAAGAAATGGGCACCGACCGAACTCGCCAGCACAAACTGGATTCGCGTCGTCTACCACTCGCTCAAGGCGGAGCCGGAGAAGAAGCCGTTTCTCAACCGAATCCTGCGCCGGAGCTGAGGCAACATGAAAGAGCTTGTTACGATCGCAGAGCAGATCGCCGGCAAACTGATCGAGCGGAAACAGACCATCGCGGTTGCGGAATCCTCCACCGGCGGCCTGATCTCGGCCGCACTCCTCGCGGTACCCGGCGCATCCGCCTATTTCCTCGGCGGCGCCGTGGTCTACACCCGCGACGCGCGGCGGATCCTGATGGACATTCCCGATGAGGCGATGAAGGGAATCCGCTCGGCTTCCGAGCCCTATGCGAAACTGCTGGCAAGCCAGATCCGGCAGCGCTTCGGAACCGACTGGGGCCTCTCCGAGACCGGCGCCACGGGACCGACCGGCAACCGCTACGGCGATGCGGCCGGCCATAGCTGCATGGCCGTTGCCGGCCCGCAAGGTGCGGTGTTCACGCTGGAGACCGGTAGCGCCGACCGGCATGCCAATATGCAGGCCTTTGCCGGCACGGCGCTGAATCTGTTGCTGCAGAATTTGTCGCGATAGAGCGCGATGAGTTTGACTCGAAGCTTAGCGCGGTTATTTCTCCGTCGCCCCGCGCTTGCGGGGTCGCGACGAGCGAAGCTCACGCTGAGAGGGTTGGGGTGAGGGGCTCTCTCCGCAAGAGTTGATGTCAATTGATAGACCTGTACCCCCTCACCCGGATCGCAAACGCGATCCGACCTCTCCCCGCAGGCGGGGAGAGGTTTAACGACTTCCAGCTTTCGCAGGGACAAGAGCTAAAAAAGCTTACTTCTCGCGGAACGCGCGCATCAGCTGATCGCTCAGCGGCTTCATCAGATAGGACATCATGGTGCGGTCGCCGGTCTGCACGAAGGCTTCCACCGGCATGCCCGGGATAATCTTGTTGCTGTCGCCGAGACGCGCGACTTCTTGCGCCGGCAACGAGACGCGGATGGTGTAGTAGCTCTGGCCCGTGCGCTGATCGGTGGTGACGTCGGCCGAAACGCGGGTCACGAGGCCGTTCAGTTCCGGCGTGGTGCGCTGATTGAAGGCCGACAGCCGCAGCAGCGTCTTCTGGCCGATCTGCAGCTTGTCGATGTCCTGCGGATTGACCTTGGCCTCGACCGAGAGATCGTCGGCTCTCGGCACGATCATCATGATCGCGTCGCCGGCAGTGATCACGCCGCCGACGGTATGGACCGTCGACTGCAGCACGATGCCGTCCTGCGGCGCACGGATGTCGATACGGCGCAGCTGATCTTCTGCGGTGACCTTGCGCTCGACGAACTCGCCGATCTTGTCGTTGGTCTCACGCAGATCCTTGGAGACCTCGCTGACCATGTCCTTGTCGACCTGAATGATCTGCAGTTCGGTTTCGGTGATCTTGCCCTTGGCCTGCGCGCGCGATGCGATGTATTGCGCCCGCTCGCCCGACAGACGGGCCGCGTCGCGCTCCAGCGTCGTCAGGCGCGAGATCTGCACCAGATGCTGGTCATAGAGCTGGCGCACACCGATCAGCTCTTTTTCGACCAGTGCGATTTCCTTGTTTTTCGCCTCTTCCTGGGCCGAGAGGCCGCCGATTTCCTCGTTCAGCTGCGTTACCCGCTCGCGCAACTGCGACTTTTGTCCGCTCCGTCCGTTGACGCGAACTTCGAACAATTTGGTTTCGCTGGCCAGGACGTCCCTGACGTCGGGATCGTCGGCGCGATCGGTGAGCATCGGCGGAAACTTGATCTTGTCGAGGCCGCGCTGCTCGGCCTCCAGCCGCGCTGCACGCGCCCATAGTCCGTTCAGCGTCTTGACGACGATCGCAAGGCTTGCCTTGACGACGGTCTCGTCGAGCCGCACCACGATATCTCCGGCCTTGACGATGTCACCGTCGCGCACGCGCACTTCGCCGACCACGCCGCCGGTCGGATGTTGCACCTTCTTGACGTTGGTATCGACAACCACCGCCCCCGGCGCGATCAGTGCACCGGAAATCGGCACCGTCGATGCCCAGCCGCCGAACCCGCCGGCCACAATGAGCACCAGCGCCAGCCCCACGATCAGATGCGTCCGTATCGAACGGCGCGCGCCTTCCAATTCGCCGGTCATGATTTGGCAACTCCCCCGTCGGAGACGATCTTGATGGGAGACGGCGGCGCAACCCGCTGCAGCACCTGCCCGAGAACGGTTTCCTTGGGACCGAACGCCTGCTGGCGGCCGTCCTTGAGGACCAACACCTGATCGACCGCCTCGATCCCGATCGGCCGATGCGCCACCACGATCACGATGGCGCCCCGCGCGCGCGCCGAGCGAACCGCCCGCGTCAGCGCTTCATCGCCTTCGGTGTCGAGATTGGAGTTCGGCTCGTCGAGCACGATCAGGAACGGATCGCCGTAAAGCGCCCGCGCCAATGCCACGCGCTGCGCCTGACCGGCCGAAAGGGCCGTGCCCTGCTCGCCGATCTGGGTGTCGTAGCCTTCGCGCATCTTGATGATCATGTCGTGCACGCCGGCTTCCTTGGCCGCGGCAATGATCGCGTCCGACTTCGCTTCCGGATCGAACCGCGAAATGTTCTGGGCTACCGATCCGCCGAACAATTCGACGTCCTGCGGCAGATAGCCGACGTAGCGGCCGAGCACGTCGGACGACCATTGATCGAGCGCCGCACCATCGAGCCGCACCTTGCCGCGGGCCGGCATCCAGACGCCGACCAGTGCGCGCACCAGCGACGACTTGCCCGATCCGCTCGGTCCGATGACGCCGACGCCGCTGCCGGCCTCGATTGCGAAAGTGACGTCCTGGACGATCAGGCGCTGATCGCCGGGCGGTACGATCGAGACGCCCTCGACCGACAGCCGCTTCGACGGACCCTGCAACAGGGTCTGGGCGTTCGACGCCGGCATCTGCTGAAGCAGCTTGGTCAGCCGCGCCCAGCTTTGGCGCGCGGCGACAAAGCCTTTCCAGTGGGCGATCGCCAGATCGACCGGCGCCAGCGCCCGGGCGCTGAGGATCGAACCTGCGATGATAATACCGCCGGTCGCTTCTTGATTGATCACCAGATAGGCGCCAACCGCGAGCACCGCCGACTGCAGCATCATGCGCATCACCTTGGCGATTGCGCCGAGGCCGCCCGCGACATCGCTCGCACGCTGATTGCCGGCCAGATAGGTCTCGTTGGCCTCGCTCCAGCGCTTGGTAAGCCGCCCGGACATTCCCATCGCGACCAGCACTTCGGCGTTGCGACGGCTGGAGGCAGCCAGATCGTTGCGCCGCGCCGCCAGCATCATGGCCTCACGGGCCGGCGTGCGCGACATGAACTCGGTGATCAAGGTGAGCGTCACCAGAATGATGGCGCCGATCAGCGCGGTCAGCCCAATCAGCCAGTGGAACGCGAAGCAGATCGCCAGATAGAACGGCAACCAGGGCAGGTCGAAGAACGCACCGGGCCCCATGCTGCCGAGGAACGAGCGGATGTTGTCGAGGTCGCGCAGCGGCTGCAGGCCTTCGCTGCGGTTGCCAGCCACCAGCGGCAGGCGCACGACGGTGTCGAACACGCGGGCGTTGATGGCTTCATCCAGGGACGTTCCGACGCGGCCGAGGATGCGCCCGCGGAGCAGGTCAAGACCGCCCTGGGCGGCGTATAATCCGCCGGCGAGAACGATCAGGCCGACCAGCGTCGGCACGCTCCGGCTCGGAATCACCCGGTCGTACACTTCCAGCATGAAAATCGAGCCGGTCAGGTACAGCAGGTTGATCATGCAACTCATGACGCCGACGCCGATGAACGCGTCGCGACAAGCGCGCAACGCATCGCCGAGTTCGGAACGCCGGACGCCGGGAGCGGCTGCCATTTAATCCATATCTCTTCGCAGGGGTAAGCAACTCTATTTAGCCGATGTTTGTAGCCACCGTCTATTTAAGTCACGTTAACCCGAACTTTGTTCAGGCCCAGCAACCCCCTGTAGGATATGGAGAAGTGACGTTTTAAGCTGCTAATTTACCGCCGGTGCGGCCTTTGGCGACGGTTCGGCCTTCGGAAACGGCACCAGGATAACCGACATCGAAACCCGGCCGATCTCACCATGCAGGTCGAGCAGCACGCCGCTCCCGGCTCCAAGGCCGGCAGCCGGCCGCCACCTCGTTTGCGGGCGAACGCCAACCCATTCTCCCACCGGTTGCCGGAAGAGCTGCACCGTCAGGTTCGGGTTGGGGTCGGCCACGACGTTCTGGAATGGCCGCGAAATGCCATGTGTCCAGTCGGCCGGTCCAAGAACCATGGAGAGCGGGCCGGCGTCGTCGATGATCTCATGACCGAGCCGGAACCAGGCGACGTCATCGCCCTTGCGCGCTTCCATGGCGTCCATGAACCAGGGCCGGCCATGCGCCGCCTTCCCGGCGCGCAGCGGAAAGCGGGTCGGGTCCGCCGTCTCGCTCGCCTCATCGGCAAACCCCGATATCTCGACCGCGCGCTCGCGCGACAGAGTCACCCGCACGGTGGCGCAGGCCTGGTCCTCGTCCCCGGCCCACAACGTATTGTCGATCACGCTGACGCGGCCGCCTTCGGTCGAGAACCGAAAGCCGCGTTCGCAGATCCGCCATCGGCGTCGGCCGCAGGAACCACGCCGATGCAGAGATCGCCGTGCCCCATTTCCGCACGCCCGCCAGAGCCTCGACTTCGGCCGTCAGCAGGCTTGCGACCGCCCCACCCTGCAACCCGGCAAAGGGACCGGCGGCCAGTGCGGACGGCTTCCAGCGATTGGGGGCGCCAAGCGGTTCGAAGATCGCCAAAGGCATTTCCTTGAGATGAGCAATATTGAGTGTCGGTGGAATTTGGATGACAATGGTGCCTATAACAAAAGGGATTTCATCACCTGAGATGAGCCAAATTCATCTATCGGGCCAACCGCTTCGCGCGATCCCGCCTTTGACCGCGCTGCTCGCCTTTGAGCGCGCCGCGACGCAATTGAGTTTCCGCCGGGCGGCGCGCGATCTCGCGCTCAGCCCGTCAGCGATCAGCCACCAAATTCGTGGGCTGGAGGAACAGTTCGGCGTCAAACTTTTCGTTCGGGGCGCGCGCTCGGTGCGGCTGACCGCCGACGGCGAGCGTTATCTCGCAAAGGTTTCGGTGGCGCTGGCGGCACTGCAGGACGCGGGGCGGGAAATGCTGGCGCAGCGGCGCGACAGCAGGAGCGAACTCTGGATCAGTTCGCTGCCGTTTTTCACCAGCACCATCCTGATTCCGGCGCTGCCGGATTTCAAGCGGCGCCATCCCGAACTGACGCTGCGTATCGAGGCCACCCATCAATATGCCGACTTCAACGCTTCGCGCGTCGATGTCGCGATCCGCTATGGCCGCGAACATTCCACCGGGCTGAAATTCGAACCGCTGGTCCAGATCAAGGGATTGCCGGTATGCGCGCCCGCGCTGATCAAGGGCGGGCTGCAAAAGCCAGCGGATCTATCGCGCGAGATCCTGATCCACCTCACGACGCAACCGCGCGCCTGGCCGGCCTGGCTCAAGGAGGCCGGCCTTCCGCAACTTGAACCCCGCGGCCATCTCTGGCTCGACAGCGTGCCTGCAATGCTGGAAGCCGCCGAGCAAGGTCTCGGCGTCACGCTTGGCATGTCGCCCTTGATCAAGGCGCGGCCGGGTTTCGGCAAGAGACTGGTGGCACCCTTTGCCTTTGAGCCTGTTCATAGCGAGACGATCTATCTCGTGTCCCGCACCGAACAGGCGCGGGACCGGCGCATCGGCGCGGTGCGACGATGGATCGCAGAGGCCGTCGGGTGCGCAAAATAATACCGTGCGTTACATCCGGCGAACCAGCCGCACGATCAGCAACAGCAGGACGGCGCCGATCGCGGAATAGATGATTTCCGATATCAGGCCTCTGCCGATATGGATGCCGAGCTTCGGAAACAGGAAGGTGGCCACCAGCGCGCCCGCGATACCGATGAGGATATCGCCGATCATACCAAAGCCGGTACCGCGCACGATCTTTCCGGCCAGCCAGCCCGCGAGAAGTCCGACAAACAGAATAACGATTAGGCTCTCACCTGACAGATACATCGAAGTCCCCCCGGTTGACCGCGCGTCCCTCTCACGCTGCGTTTTTAGCCTAGCGGTATTTCGCCGGGGTGACGACCCGAATCTGTGCCTGCGCACCGCTCGACGAAACTTTCCGCCGCCGCAGGCGTTATCCGCTCATGACGCAACCTGATATTTGGTATGTAACTTTTGGTCCCGACAGAACCGACGAGAGCGCGGCAAGCATGGCCCGCTCTACCCGAACATTCAAAACCGAAATCGACGCAAAACTGTTCGCCATGCAGATTCTGTCAAAGGGCTGGAGCGCAAGCGCAGGCACGCTCAATCCGCATCAACCCAAGCAAATCGTTGGGCCCTCCCAGATCGAACGCTGGGCCGACCCAGGACTTGGTGGGTGACCTGATCTCCGTCATGCCCGGGCAGAAGCGCGAAGCGCGTCTTCGCGCTGGGTGACCCGGGCATCCACGCCTTCTGCTTATAATCAAAACGTGGATGGCCGGGACAAGCCCGGCCATGACGAAACTCATTGCATCTCTTGGGTCAGTTCGCGGCAGCGATCGCGGCCGGCTCCGCCAAAATGCATCGCGCAGTGCGCTCTGGCACAATCTCTACATTAGGCGGCAGTCGCTCGACGCAGCGTGGTTGCGCGAAGCCGCAGCGTGGCGCGAACGAGCAATTGCTCGGCGCCTTGTCGAGCGACGGTGGCGTGCCCGGGATCGTCTCCAGCCGCTGGCCGCGCTTGGCGCCATGAACGGTCGATGCCAACAGCCCGCGCGCATAGGGATGAAGCGGCGAACGCACGATCTGGCTGAGCGTGCCCTGCTCGACGATCTGGCCCGCATACATCACGGCGACGCGGTCGCAGATTTCGATGGCGACGCCGATATCGTGCGTGACGAAGATGACCGACATGCCGAACTCGCGCTGCAATTCGCGCAACAGCAGCAGGATCTGGATTTGCACCGTGGCATCCAGCGCCGTGGTCGGCTCATCCGCCAGCAAGATTTTCGGCTTGCAGGCCAGCGCTAGCGCAATCATCGCGCGCTGGCGCATGCCGCCGGACATCTCGTGCGGATAGGCATCGAGACGGCGCTTGGCGGAGGGAATGCGCACCACTTCCAGCATCTCCAGCGCGCGTGCGGTTGCCTCCTTCTGGCTCTTGCCCTCATGACGCATCACGGTTTCGGCGATCTGCCGGCCGATGGTGTAGACCGGATCGAGCGCCAGCGCCGGCTCCTGAAAGATCATCGAGACGGTCTGGCCGCGAAACGCCGACAATTCCTCATCATCGAGCGCCAGCACATCGCGGCCCAGCACGTTTACGCTCCCCGAAATCTGCGTCCGTTTCTTCGGCAATAAGCGCATCAGCGCGCGCAAGGTCACGCTTTTTCCCGACCCGGATTCACCGAGCAGGCCGAGCACCTCACCCTCGCCGAGCGAGAGTGAGAGATCGTTGACGGCGTGAACGGTGCGCTCGCCGCTGAAGCGGATATTGAGGTTGCGGATTTCGACGAGGTTGGTCATGCGAGTTTTGGCACCTGCGCGTGGTGGTCGGTCGCCCGCTGGAACGCCGCGCCGATCCGCAGCAGCATGGCCTCGTCGAAGGAGCGCCCGATCAGCTGCATGGCAACGGGGAGTCCACCGCGGGTGAAGCCTGACGGAATAGCCAGCGACGGCAGGCCGAGATAATTCACCGGCCGGGTGAACTTCGTCAGCCGCTGGATCACCGCTTCGGCGCCGGGGCTGTTGCCGACATCGCTCTCCGCAATCGTCGGCGCCGGAACCGGCGCGACCGGCACCAGCACCGCATCGGTGCCGGCGACCGCTGCGAGATAAGCCGACAGCGCCGGACCGCGCCAGCGCATCGCTTCGAGATAGGACACCGCAGGGATCGCGAGTCCGTTCTGCAGCCGCATCAAGACCTGCGCGCCGTAATCCTGCGGCCGCTCGATCATCCATCGCTTATGGAACGCAGCCGCTTCGGTGGCGAGAACCAACTGGCAGGCGGCGGTGAGCTGACGCTGGTCCGGCAGTTCGACCTTGACGATTTCCGCGCCCTCCTTCTTGAGAGTAGCGATGGTCTCGTCAAGGATGCGCGCCACCTCGGAATCGAGGTCGTCAACATAGAAGGCAGTGGGCACACCGATCTTGAGGCCTTTGATCGAGCCTTTGGTCGCGGCCATGTAATCCGGCACCGGCAAGGTCGATGCGGTGAGATCCTCGGGATCGGCGCCCGCCATCAGCCCCAGAAGGAGCGCGCAATCCTCCACCGTTTGCGCCAGCGGCCCGACGGTGTCGAGCGATTGCGACAGCGGCATTGCACCGGCACGGCTGATGCGGCCGACCGTCGTCTTCAACCCGGTGACGCCGCAGAAATGCGCGGGCATCCGGATCGAGCCGCCGGTGTCCGAGCCCAACGCCGCAAAGGTCAAACGTGCGGCCACCGCGGAGCCGGACCCCGACGACGACCCCCCGGTGATGTGATCGACATGCCAGGGGTTATGCACCGCGCCGTAATGCGGATTATGGCCGGTCGGCCCGTAGGCGAACTCCACCATCTGCAGCGAACCGAGCCGAACGGTGCCGGCGTCTTTCAGTCGCTGCAACGCGGTCGAAGTCGTCGTGGCGACGAAATCGCGGCGGATCAGCGAGCCGCAGCTCACCACCTTGCCGGCGTCGTAATACATGTCCTTGTGCGCCAGCGGCACGCCGTGAAGCACGCCGCGATTATGACCTTTCGCCAAGGCGCTATCTGCTTCATCGGCCGCAGCCAGAGCCTGATCCGACTCGATCGCCATGAAGGCATTGAGGCTTGGTTGCCATTGCGCGATCCGATGCAGGCAGGATCGCGTCACCTCGCGCGATGAAACTTTCTTGTCCGCGATCGCCTTTGCAACCGCGACAAGCGACATCAGGGCCGGCTCAGTGCTCATTTCGACACCTTCGCGGTCTGCACGAGCAGGAAGCTCGCGGGCTCGAGATCGAACGGCAGCGTGCCGGCAACCGGCGCAAACCCTTCAAAGGCAGGTCCAATCGAACTGGCGATGCGCGCGGAGACATCGGCGTCCGCAGGAACGCCTGCGACATCCGTCATCGCCTTGACCTCTTTAGGACTGGGTTTTGTCATGCCGCGTTCGCTCCCTTTGTTGGTGCGCGGCTGTGCCCTGAGCCAGGAATGGCCATGTAACACGCCGCTTGATGACCCATTGTATCGAGGTCGCTGAGTTTTGGAGTAGCATTTGCGCAGAGCGGCTCCGCGAAAGGACACCGGGTATGAAACCGGCAACCGGATGGCGGATCGATCGGATTGGGCGGATCGCCCGAAATCGGCGGCGTCTCCGTGCGGTTGTCGGGATCGGACGACGGCATCGCCGCCAACAGCGCCCTTGTATAGGGATGCGCGGGCGCATCCCAGACCTGATCGACCGGGCCAAGCTCGACCACCTCGCCGAGATACATCACCAGCACGCGATCGCTGATGTAGCGCACCACGTTGAGGTCGTGACTGATGAACAGATAGGTCAACCCGAATTCGCGCTTCAGATCGGCGAGCAGATTGAGCACCTGGGCTTCGACCGATTTGTCCAGCGCCGACACGGCTTCATCGAGGATGACGAGCCGGGGCGAGAGTGCCAGTGCACGGGCGATATTGACGCGCTGGCGCTGGCCGCCCGAAATCTCGTGCGGGTAGCGGTTGGCGAAAATCTCGGAACGCAGACCCACCTTGCCGAGCAGTTCACGCGCCAGCGAACGCGCGGCGCCATCGGCCATGCCGTGGACCTTTGGGCCGAACGCGATCGATTCCTCTATCGTCAGGCGCGGATTGAGCGAGGCGTAGCTGTCCTGAAACACCATCTGCATGCCGCGGCGCAATTCGCGCAGCGACAGGCTGGCCCCGACCTGCATGCCGTCATAGACGATATCGCCGGCATCGCGGTTCATCAGATGCATCAAGAGCCGCGCCGTCGTCGACTTGCCGCAGCCGGATTCGCCGACGATGCCGACGGTTTCACCTTTGGCGATTGCAAAGGACACATTGTCAACCGCGCGCACTGTCTTGCGCGCGCTGAACAGATCGCCGCGAACCGGGAAGTGTTTGGTCAGCCCGGTCACCTGCAACAACGGCTGCGCCGAGCCGCCGATATCCTCGATCTGTTCCAGCAGTACGGTCGATGGGGTAGTCACACTCATGCGTCAGTTCCTGATATCCATGGCACTGCGCATGCCGTCGCTGAGCAGATTGAAACAGATCGATACCGCAAAGATCATCGCGCCGGGCAGCGCCGCCACCCATGGGTTGACATAGATCGCGGTGCGTAGCGTGTTGAGCATCAACCCCCATTCCGGTTCCGGCGGTTTGGTGCCAAGGCCAAGGAACGACAGGCCGGCGGCCAGGATCATCGATACCGAAATCAAGCCGGTGGCGTAGACGAAGATCGGACCCAGCACATTGCCGAGCATGTGCACGCGCATGATGGTGAAGGGCCCGGCACCGGAGGCGCGGGCCGCCTCGACGAAATCCATATTGCGGACGCCGGTGGTGACGCTTTCGGCGACCCGGGTGATTTGCGGCACGAACACGATCGTGAGCGACACGATGGAGTTGACGATACCCGCACCCAACGCGCCCGAAATCGCGATCGCCAGCAGCACCGACGGAAACGCGTAGAACACGTCCACCGTGCGCATAATCGCAGTGTTGAGCTTGCCGCCGACATAGCCGGCGACGAGACCCAGCGATGTACCGATCACGAAGGCAAGGATCACGGGAAGGATGCCGATGATCAGCGACAGTCTGCCGCCATAGACCAGCCGCGCCAGCATGTCGCGGCCGAGTTCATCGGTGCCGAGCGGATAGTTCGGCGTGCCGATATGGCGAAGCCTGCGGATCATCGAGCCCTGATAGGGATCGGCCAGACCAAGCCACGGCGCGCACAGCGCCGAGACGAAGATCAGCACCAGAATGAAGGCGCAGACCATGCTGACCTTGTCGCGCGTGATGCGGCGGCCGACGGTGTGCCAATAGCCGCGCGCCTTGGTGGCGGGCGCGACCTGCAAGGCGGCATCTGTGATCGCGCTCATAAGCTGGTCCTCATTGCATCAGCTCCGCTTGATGCGCGGGTCGATCGAGGCTTGCGCGATATCGACCAGGAGATTGAGCGCCACGAAGAACAGCGCCAGCACCAGGATAGTGCCCTGCAGCAGTGGCAGATCGCGCTGGAAGATCGCCGAATTGAGCAGCAGCCCCGAGCCCGGCCACGAAAACACCGTCTCGATCAGGATCGAACCGCCTAGCATGTAGCCGAGTTGCAGGCCCATTACCGCGAGCGCCGTCGGCGCCGCGTTCTTGATGACGTGACGAAATACCAGGGTCTCGCGCAGGCCCTTGGCGCGCAGCGCCTCGACAAAATCCTGACTCAAGATATCGCCGGTGAGCGCACGCACCGTGCGGGTGACGATGCCCATCGGGATCACCGAGGTCGTGATCGCAGGCAGGATCAGATATTTCATGTGCTCCCAATCCCAACCCCAGGCGCCGGAGCCGCCGGGCCCGGCACCGACCGCGGGCAGCCAATTGAGCTGCACCGAGAAGATGATCACCATCACCATGCCGAGCCAGTAATGCGGCACGGAGACGCCGGCGATGGCGACCGAGGTCGCGACCTTGTCGATCCAGGTATCGCGGAAATAACCGGCGATCAGGCCGAAAAATAATCCGAGCGTGAACCCGATCAGCGCCGCCGCGATCGCCAGCGTCACGGTGTTGCTGACCGCACGCAATACTTCCGTCAGCACCGGACGCCCGGTAGCGATGGAAGCACCGAGATCGCCGTGGAGCGCGCGCCACATCCAAAGCCCGAACTGTACCGGCAGTGGCCGGTCGAATCCGTAGGCTGTGCGCAATTGCGCCGCGAGTTCCTGAGAGGCATCCGGGGGCAGCACCGCGACCAGGGGGTCACCGGGCGTGATGTGCACCAGGAGGAAGCACACCAGCGCCACGCTGATCACGATCGGAATGACGTAGACGATACGCCGGGCAACATAGACAAGCACAGATCACCTTTTTCTTTCCTTCTCCCCTTGTGGGAGAAGGTGCCTTCCCGAAGGCGGATTTCTCTTCGTCATGCCCGGGCAGAAGCGCGCTCTTCGCGCTAGGTGACCCGGGCATCCACGCCTTTCTTGCTGTGACCAAGACGTGGATGGCCGGGTCAAGCCCGGCCATGACGACTGAGATGCTACGGCGTCATGGAGACCGGCGAGAAGTCCACGAACCAGCTCTTCGGCTGTACAAAGCCCTTGATCTTCGGGCTCAACGCGCGCGGGGCGACGTCGTGCGCGACGTAGAGAAACGCCGCATCGTCCACCGAAGCCGCGTGCAGTTCGGCGAGGGCTGCGTCGCGCGCCGCGGGATCGAAGGTCTGGCGGGCTTTTGTCACCAGTTCGTCAAATTTGGGATTGTTGATAAAGCCCCAATTGTTCGACACCGGCGGCGCCATCGATGACTGCAGGAAACGCACGAGAGAGAAGAACGGGTCCATCGCCGAATAGGTCACGTTGATCGCGTTGGACCCTCTCGCGGACGGATCGCTGGCGCCCTTCCGCCAATTCTGGCTGAACAGCGTGTTCCATTCGATGACGTCAAGCTGCACATCGAAATAGCATTCGGCCAGCGCTTGCTGCAGATATTCGTTCATCGGCAATGGCAGCATCTGGCCGGAGCCGGAAGTCGACGTCTGGATCTTGACCGACAATTTCTTGTTCGGTCCAAAACCCGCCTCCTGCATCAGCTTTTGCGCCGCAGGCTTGTCGAACTTGATCTGGAAAGTCGGATTACCGCGCCACGGATGACCCGCCTCGTAGGTGCCGGTCGCCGGCACCATCAAACCGGCGAGCAATCCGTCCTTGAGGCCCTCGCGGTCGACGCAGAGATTGGCAGCCTTGCGAACGCGAATGTCGTTCCACGGCGAGCCCTCGATGCGCGAGAATTGCCACGGCCAGACATGGGGCTCTTCGTTGGCATGGATGACAAATCCGCGTTGCTTGATCTCGGCGACAGCGTCCGGCGCCGGCGCTTCGACCCAATCCACTTGGCCCGACAGCAGCGCCGCGGTGCGGGCATTGGCTTCGGGCATCGGCAGCAAGATCATCTTGTCGATCTTGGGAACGCGCGCCGTGTTCCAGTACTTGTCGTTCTTGACGAGTTCGAGCCGCTCACGCGGCGTAAAAGCCGACATTTTCCAGGGACCGGTGCCCGACACGTCCTTGGCAAACGCGGCCCAGGCGGCTTGCGACTTTGCCTTGGCATCCGCGCCTTCGGCACCATCGTAGAGCTTCTGCCATTTCGAAGGACTGACCATAAAGAGGTTGGTCACGTTGATCGGCAGAAAACTGTCCGGCTCCTTGGTGGTCAATTCCACCGTCATGTCGTCGATCTTGCGGGCGGACACCAACGTCGGCATGCGTGAGGCAGTGACGCCGACCTGGCTGGCGTCGAATTGCGGCGCATCCTGCTTCAGCACCTTCTCGACATTCCAGACCACGGAGTTGGCGTTGAACGGCGAGCCGTCGTGAAAGGTGACGCCGGGGCGAAGCTTGAAGATCCACTTCTTCTTGTCGGCGTCATCGACCGCCCAGTTCGGTCGCAAGGCCCGGGATGACCACGCTGGGCTTGTCGACTGACGACAGGTCCCAGCCGGTCAACGCGTCATACATGGTGAGGCCGGTGAAACGGTTGCCTTCAAACCCCTGGTCCGGCTGACCCAGCGTGCGCGGAATATCGGCGGCGGTCATGCCGATGCGCAGCACGGTTTCGGCCCGGGCGGCCTGCGAAAGCCCCGCGGCCAGCGCGATCGCCAGCACGGCGACTGTCGCCATTGTCTTGGATTTCTCGTTACGCATTTGCAGCAAACCCTTTTCCACTTGAGGTGACCATTTCTTATGCAGGCTCTTATGCAGGCTAAAGCAACCGCTGTGCCAAAGGAGTAAGTTCTTCGCCCACTAACAGCCGGATGCGATATTTCTTCCGGCTTCGCATGAAGAAAAGACAGAACTGCCTATTCTGGCATCAACTTTGCTTGGCATTAGGCATCCTGAATACCCGCCCAACCGGAGCTTAGTTCATGCGCACCCGAAATTCGATCCTTCTCATTGCCGCGGCGCTTGCCATCAGCGTCGGCCTGCCCGCCGCGCCTGCGAGGGCCGAATCCGTGGTGCGGTACGGCATTTCAATGGCTGACATCCCCCTGACGACAGGTCAGCCGGATCGCGGCGCCGGCGCCTATCAGTTCACCGCCTATACAATCTACGATCCGCTGGTTGCCTGGGAAATGGACGTCTCGGACCGGCCCGGCAAGCTGGTGCCGGGCTTGGCCACCGAATGGAAGGTCGACGACAAGGACAAGACCAAATGGCGCTTTACCCTGCGCAAGGGTGTCAAATTCCATGACGGCAGCGAGTTCAACGCCGACGCGGTGATCTGGAATCTCGACAAGGTGCTGAACGACAAGGCGCCGCAATTCGACAAGCGCCAGAGCGCGCAGGTGAAGACCCGCCTGCCTTCGGTGGCGAGCTACGCCAAGATCGACGACGACACCGTCGAAATCACCACCAAGACCATCGACTCCTTCTTCCCCTATCAGATGCTCTGGTTCCTGGTCTCCAGCCCCGCCCAGTATGAAAAGCTCGGCAAGGATTGGGACAAGTTCGCCAGCCAGCCCTCCGGCACCGGACCGTTCAAACTGACTAAACTGGTGCCGCGCGAACTCGCCGAACTCACCAAAAACGAGGACTACTGGAACAAGAAGCGGATTCCGAAGGCCGACAAGCTGATCCTGATCCCGATGCCGGAAGCACTGACGCGGACCAATGCGTTGCTGGCGGGCCAGGTCGATCTGATCGAAACGCCGGCACCGGACGCGGTACCGCAATTGAAATCCGCCGGCATGCGGATCGTCGACAACATCACCCCGCATGTCTGGAATTATCACTTGAGTGTATTGCCGGGCTCACCCTGGACCGATGTCCGGCTGCGCAAGGCGCTTAACCTCGCGATCGACCGTGACGGTGTTGTAGGCCTGATGAACGGTCTGGCCAAACCCGCGAAGGGCCAGGTCGACCCGTCCAGCCCGTGGTTCGGCAAGCCGACATTCGACATCAAATACGATCTCGCGGCGGCGAAGAAGCTGGTCCAGGAGGCCGGCTACTCCAAGGAGAAGCCGCTGAAGACGACCTTCATCATCGCCCAGGGCGGCACCGGGCAGATGCTGTCGCTGCCGATGAACGAATTCCTGCAGCAGAGCTTCAAGGAAATCGGCATCGACATCGACTTCAAGGTGGTCGAGCTCGAGACACTATACTCGCATTGGCGCAAGGGTGCGGCGGACGAGATGAACGCCGGCATCACCTCCAACAACATCGCCTATGTCACCTCCGACCCGCTTTACGCCATCGTACGCTTCTTCCATTCCGGCCAGGTCGCGCCGGTCGGCGTCAACTGGGGCGGCTACAAGAACCCAAAGGTCGATGCGCTGATCGACGAGGCCAAGCAGACGTTCGACGCTACGAAGCAGGACGAACTGCTGGCGCAGGCGCATGCGCAGATCGTCGACGACGCGGCGCTGGTGTGGGTGGTGCACGACACCAACCCGCATGCGCTGTCGCCGAAGGTGAAGAAATTCGTGCAGGCGCAGCACTGGTTCCAGGATCTGACCACGATCGGGCTGGAGTGAAAAAGACCGCCATCGTCCGCGCTATTTCTGTCATTGCCGGGCTTGACCCGGCAATCCATCCGCTTCGCATGAACTCTTCTGAAGAATGATGGATGCGCGGGTCCCGGCTACGCCAAAGGCTTCGCCGCGGCTGTCCGGTGCTGGCTCGCCGAAGCTTTAGCGAAGGCGGCAAGCCCGCGCATGACAAACTAATCGTGTGGCAGACAACGGGCACTACTTCGTCAGCAGCGCGAACGCGCCGCTCCAATCTTGCGGCGGCGGGTTTGCCTGATAGCCGCGGATTCGCGCCTCATACAAATCGTAGAGCCGTTCGAGCGAATTCGCTTCGTCGGTGCGGCGGCCGCGTTCGATCGCAGCCAGCGCGCCCTCCCAGTCGCGGCTGCGATAGCAGGCGAGCATCTCGATGGTCAGGTTGCGCAGCCGCTGAAAGCGGCCGGATTGCGCGGTGTCCTCGCGGCCGGCAATGGCGTAAATCACCTCGGGCTCCTTCTTGCCCTTCACCATGATGAAATCGAGTTCGAGGATCGCGAACTTTTCCTTCACCGCCATCGCGGTCTTGGAGCCGACGATGATCGGAAATCCGTATTCCTTGGTTTGGCCTTCGAGGCGTGAGGCCAGATTGACGCTGTCGCCGAGCACGGAATAATTGAACTTCAGGTCGGAGCCCATATTGCCGACCACTCCAATGCCGGTGTTCAGACCGACACCGACATTGATCGGAATATAGACGTGGCCGCCCTCCTGCGCTTCCAGCTCACGCACTTTGTTGAGTTCGTCGATCCGGTCGAGCATATCGATCGCGGCCTCGCAGGCATTGATCTCGTGTTCCCGATCATCGAGCGGCGCATTCCAGAACGCCATGATGGCGTCGCCCATGTATTTGTCGATGTACCCTTTGCGCGCCAGGATCGCATTGGTCAGCGGGGTAAGGAATCGGTTCATCAAGGCCGTCAGGCCTTGCGGATCGTGTTTGTAGGATTCCGAGATCGTCGTGAATCCTCGGACGTCGGAGAACATAATCGTCATCTCGCGCTCTTCGCCACCAAGCACCAGTTTTTCCGGCGACTGCGCCAGCTGTTCGACCAGCACCGGTGACATATACTGCGCAAAGGCACCGCGAATCTGCTTTCGCTGCGCCTGCTCGCGCACGAAACTCGAAAAGATCAACGTGAGATAGATCGCCGTCGTCGACATCAGCGGATAGGTGAAGTCGATCAGCTGCCGGTGCTGCGCATAGTAGTACCAGGACGTTCCGATCAGCGTCGTCGCAAACAGCCGCGCCAAGGACGACGAGCGTGATCGGCCCGAACAGGGGCGCCATTACGATCACCAAAAGTCCGAACAGAACTGCGGTGATGAGTTCGAGAACGAGACCGTAGTTCGGCTGCGTGATCAGCGCTCCGGTCAACGCAGTCTCGAGCACCTGCGCGTGGATCTCGACGCCGGGCATGGCGCGCGAAACCGGCGTGGTCTTGATGTCGTTGAGACCGACCGCCGAAGTACCGATCAATACCAGCTTGCCGGCGATCATGGCGGGCGAAACGTTGCGTTCCAGCACGTTGATCGCCGGAACATAGATCGACGCATCGTTGCGGGCGAAGTGTACCCAAAGCTGGCCGTTGCTTGTCGGTCGGAATCGCGAATGCCCTTGATGCCGATGCTCTGGATTCCGGCTGGCTCGGCCCTGGTCAGGATAGTGCCGGATCCGGAGGCAACCCGTAACATCTCGAAACTCAACGAGGGCATGGTCAGGCCCTGGGCCAGCATGATCATCGGCACCCGCCGCACGATGCCGTCGCGTTCGGGCCTGATCGTGAAAAGGCCGCGACCGGCAGCGGCATGTTCCAGTACCGGCACGTTGCGCAGCAACCCCGGAAACTGGAACATGAATTTTTGCGGCTCCTCACCCAGCATCGCGAGCCCCGTCACTGGAAGGCTCTTGTCGAGCGCAGTGATTTCTTCGGGCAGTCCGGATTCGCCCAGCACGACACGGGAGTTGCGCAAGGCATCGGCGAGAACCTGGTCGTTGCTCGGCAGCGAACTCAACCTGGCGCGGGTCTCCTCATCGAGATTCCGGATGCTTTGAGCCACAGCGTCCGGGTTGAGCCGATCCGGCTCCGGAAATACCACGTCGAACGCGATCACGACGGCGCCCAGCCTGGTCAACTCGGTGATGAGATCCGCGATCCGGGTGCGCGGCCACGGCCACTGCCCGAGCTTTTCCATGCTCTTGTCGTCGATGTCGACAATCGTGACGGGCCGTTGGGTCTTCGTGCGGGGGTCGATACGCTGAAAGGCGTCGAAGGTCCGGATCCTGATCTCCTCGACCGGAGCCGGATCCCATACCCGCAGCGCAGCAAACGCGACCAGGAGCACAAGGCACAACAGCCTTGCGATGCCAAAATGCCGCCTGAACCAACGCCGGAATATCCTCAGTCGCTTCATACAGTCTGGATATCACGCGCGCTCAAATTGATCCAACCGGTTGCAGCGTGGACCGACGAAATAATGCGCCGTCAAACCAGATGGAAGTTGGACGCCTGCAGCAGCCCGGCTGTCACACCCTTCAACAGGATCGCATCGTTCTGAGCATCGGTGATGATCGTATCCTGGTTGACCTGGTGCGCGCTCGCAAGGATATGCGCAACGTCCGGGAACATGGACGCGCTGAAATTGATCGCGTCGTGGTTGACATCGAAGTCAGCGATCGTCGCATTGCCGAAACTGGGCTTGAACACGAACGTGTCGTCCCCGCCACCGCCGAAAATCTTGGCGTTGTTGCCGACATTGCTGAACGTGTCGTTTGCGGTCGTGCCGTTGACGACGGAGAATGCCGATGTGTCGGTCGCATTGTTGGCGCCAACCAGGGTAATCGTCAGCGGCTGGCTTCCGACATTGCCGTGCCCGTCATTGACCTGCGCGTTGAATGTGATCGTCAGCTTGTCGCCGGCCTGCAGAAAATCGAGATTGGGGTTGGTCGGATGGTAGGTCCAATGCAGCTGTTGTGTCCCGCCGTTGCTTTGGGCGGTGTCAAACGTCACGTCGCTCGCGTCGATCAGTGCCGAGATGTTGGTGCCGTTGGGCAACTGGGTTGAACCATTCGCTCCGGTATAGTGAATGGTGGCATTGCCGGTCACGGAAGCCGTCAACGTGTCTCCGATATCGCGGTCCTCAACAGTGAGCGTTCCCCCCGTAATCGGCGCACCGAGCTGGCTATGAATGCTTCCGGCAGAAATATTGTCGAGCTCGAATGCGTTTGAGGTCGATCCCAGGACAACCTTGTTGAACGGGCCCACGCCGGAAAATTCCACATATCCGTTCGACCCGAACGAACCCTGGTTTCCATTCGAAAACAGCGGCGATACGTTGGCGCCGCTATAGGAGGCGACAAGCGTCGCTCCTTCGTAGAAGCTGATCGTGTTGAAGGGATCTACCGAACCCCAATACAGGCCAAACACGTTTTGATCCGATTCAAACGTGATCGTCTCGGTGCCGCCGCCGCCGATGCTCAGATAGTTGGTCGTATCCTGGTGCCCCGGTAGCGGCCCGATGAACGGCGCCGCCGTGACCGAGGACGAGCCCAGGACAACTCCGGCCGGGCCTGTCGCCGAAAAATCAGCATGAAGTGCCGCGCTGTGGAAATTGCCGCGACCGGCGCCGTTGTTCGATGCCGAGCCGGCCAATTGGCCATCGAACGTCTCGGTATTCAGACCGAGCAGATCGTCGTTCACCCCCTGAGCCAGCACGATGGGAGACGACGATTTGACCACCATGACGGCCTGCGCTGAGGGATCGGCCTCGCCGACGATCGACGGCGTGTCGTTGGCTCCGGTCACGTCCACCGTCAGCGTCGCGGTAGCGGTGGCGCCATGCGGATCCGTCGTCTGCACCGTGAAGGTATCGTGAAAGCTTCCTTGCTGCAGCGCATTGATCGCGAAGGCATCGGCGACATAGGTGTAGGTGCCATTGGCGTTCACCGTCAGCGAACCATACTTGCCTGCAGTGATTGACGTCGCCAGATGGCTCGTGTTGTCGAGCACGGCGTAACTCAACAACGGCGTCTCGCCATTGTCGACGTCGTTTCCGGCCAACGCTCCCGTGAGATTGGCGAAACTGTCCTTCACCGCGGTATCGGTCAGCGTGCCCGCATTCGCTGCGGCCAGTGTTGGCGCATCGTTGGTACCCGTAACGTCGATCGTCAGCGTCGCGGATGCGGTCGCGCCGAACGAATCGTGCATCGTGTAAGTGAAGACGTCGGAAACGTGTTGCCCCTGCGTCAACCCCTGGGTAGCCGCGCTGTTGTTATTGAGCGTGTAGATCCAGGTGCCGTCGGCGTTGATTGTCACGCTACCATAGGTGCCGGTAACCGAGGTCGCCACGTGATCCGTCAAGGGACCAACCGCCGGTCCGCTGGCGACGCCCTGCACCGTTTTGGTGTCGCCGGTATCGACGTCGAGATCGTTGGAGAGAACATTGCCCGACGCGGTATCGACGCCGCCAAACGGCGTGTTTCCGGGATTCACGCCCTGTTCGACAACAGGTGCGCCCGGGTTCACGTCGGTGGCAGCAACCGGCGAAGCGTTGGTGACCGGCGCGTCATTGGTTCCGGTGATATCGATCGTCAACGTCGCCGTTGAAAAGCCGCCATGGTGATCGGATTCGGTATAGCTGAAGATATCGCTGGCATGCGCGCCCTGCGGGAGCGCGTCGGTCAGCGGATTGTTGTTGTCGAGCGTGTAGGTCCAGCTGCCGTCGGCATTGAGCACCAGGAACCCATATAGACCGGCGATGGTGGTACCGACGCTGCCGGTCGTGTTGCTGACCGTTCCCTTGGCAACGCCGACCACTTCGTGCGTATCGGTGAGGTCGAGGTCGGTGTCGTTACTGAGCACATTGCCGGCCGTAACCGAAACGCCGGGGAAAATGGTGTTGCCCGGAAAATTGCCGGACTCGACGATATGGCCGGTATCGCTATCGGCAACCGCAACAGGCGCATCGTTGGTGCCGGTGACCGTGATGGTGACCGGTTTTGTCGAAGTCACGTTGTGTTCGTCGGAGACGGTGATGTCATAAGTGACAGTCAGCTTTTCGCCGGCCGCCAGGAAATCGAACGCGCTGTCGGCTGCGCTGTAGTGGAAATCCACCGAACCTGCGCCGGTTGCCGTGCTGTCGTGCAGCGTCAACGTCAACGCGCTCGCCACCGTCAGCAGACCTTGCTGAGCAAGCGTCAGCGACAACGGATTTCCGTTCGCAGCCGACCAGCTGAATGCCGGCTTGGAATTGACGACCGTATGCGTGTCGCTCAAATCGACATCGGCGAATGCCAGCGAGCCGTCGGCGGTGTCGGGGGTGGAAGCACCGGCCGTGTTCAACCGCTCCGTGATCGCATGCAGGCCAGCCGTCCCGGAAACATCGGCGGCGACCGAGGGGGCATCGTTGGCGCCGTTGACCGTGATGGTTACCGGCTGCGTTACGACACCGCCATGATGGTCGTCGATCTGCAACGCATAGGTCAGCGTGACGTGCTCGCCATCGGCGAGATAATCGAAGCTGTTGTCGGGGGCCGCGAACTTCCAGACATCCGAACCGGTCACGCCGTTGCTGGAATCGGTCAGCGGATCGAGCGACAACCAGCCAAGGACCGTATTGGTCGATGCCAGTCCGCTGACGGTACCCGACGTGGTGAGAGCATTGGTGATCGTCACCGCATGGGTATCGGTCAGATCGAGATCGGTGAACGTGACCGCGCCCTGTGCCTGATCCGGCGACGACGAATTCGTGGTCGCAGATAGTTCCGCGATCGTCGCGTTCTGCGGGCCGGCCGTGACAACAGGCGTATCGTTGGTGCCGGTGACGGTGACGACGACATTCTGCGTGGTAACGCCGCCATGATGGTCGTCGACCGTAATTGCATATGTCAAGTTCACCGTCTCGCCAGCGGCGAGGTAGTCGAAATAATGGTCCGCCGCCGAAAACGTCCAGGTCTTCGAACCGGTCGCCCCGCCGGCGGAATCGGTCAACGGCCCCAGCGTCAGCCAGCCCAGTTGGGTGTTGCTATCGGCAAGGCCCGCGAGCACGCCGGATGCGGTGACCGCGGTGATCGTCACATCGTGCGCGTCGGTCAGATCGACATCGGTAAAACTGACCGTGCCGTTGGCGACATCCAGTGTCGCCGAATCACGGATGCCGGCGCGTTCCGTTAGGGTGCCGATCTGCGGGGCGCTGGTGATAATGGGCGTATCGTTGGTGCCGGTGATGGTGACGGTGAAGGGCTTGGTAACGATACCGGCGTGGCCGTCATTGACGGTTGCGATGTAGGTCAGGGTCAGCACGTCGCCGGCGCCAAGGAAGTCGAACGCGCCGTCGGCCACGCTGTAGATCCAGGTCGCGGTACCGTTGTTGCTGTTGCCCGGGGCCTGCGTCACCGTCAGCGGCGCGGACACATTGGCGAGGTTCTGCGCCGTCAGCGTCAGCGCATGATTCGACGCATCGGTGTAGCTGTACGTGGTGAAGAACGCGCTCGCCACCGGCCGATCGCCCAGATCGACATCGGTGAAGCTGATGGTACCCGCCACCGTATCGGGCGCGGTCGACCCGATCGGGTTCGGCTGCTCTGCGTTCGATTGTTCGGCGAACGCGTTACTGGTCACGGCGATCGTGGGAACGTGGTTCACTTGTTCGCCGCCGCTGATGGACACGGTGATCGGCGTGCTGACGACGCCGCCGTGACCGTCATCGACCTGCGCCAGGTAAACGAGGGTCAGCGTCTCGTCCTGGGCGATGAAACCGAATGCCTCATCGGAGAAGCTGTAAGTCCAGGTCGCCGAACCGTTATGGGTATTTCCCGCAGCCTGCACTACGCTGAGCGGAATTTCGACGGCGGCGATCGATGCCTTTTGCGCATCCGTCAGCGTGTCTGTGACATCGTGGCCCTGCGCGTCGAAGTAGCGGAACGACGAGAACGACGTGCTGACGACCGGGCGGTCGGTCAGATCGGCGTCGGCAAAGGTGATTGTTCCGGACGCAATGTCGAGCGTCGTATTGCCGTCATCGACCCGCTCGGCGATCGCCCCACCGGACGTGGCGAGGACCGGCGCGTCGTTGGTGCCGGTGATCGTGATGGTGAAGGTCTTGAATGTCGTCTCGTTGTTCGCCGCGAAATTGTTGTCGACCCGCGCGATGTAGGTCAGCGTCAGCACTTCGCCGGCGGCCAGGAAATCGAGGGCGCCGTCCGCGAGACCGTAGGTCCAGGTCGCCGAGCCAGTGTTTGTCCCGTTGGGGTCCTGCACCACGCCCAGCGGCACTTCCACCGCGGCGATGGCGGCAAGCTGCTCGGCCGTCAGCGTGGCCTTGACGTCGTTGCCCTGCGCATCCTTGTAGGTGAACGAATCGAAACTGGTCTTGACGGTCGGAACATCGCCGGGATTGATGTCGGCATAGTTGACCGCGCCGGACACACCGTTGACGGTTGGGCTAGCCGTCAGCCCGACCTTTTCGATAAAGGCGTTGCCGTGCGCGGCCGCATCCGGCGGGCCGGGAATGTGATCGTGCGATCCGGTAGTCGTGGGGGTGCTCGGGGCGGCCTGCTTGTCGGCAAGGACAATGGTCTGCAGCGTGACCGGAATTTCGGCCCCGTTGCCGAGCTTGAAAAAAACCGTTTCCGGAACGATCGAGTCGGTGAAATTCTGAGCGGTCTTTGTATTCGGATTGTTAAGGTCGGTGAACTTCATCGAAAAGACGTCGGTGATGATCTTCTGCGCGTCGGCCGACAGCTGCGCGGACGAGATGAAATTGACCGTACCCTGACCGTTGACGATGGTCTGCGTTCCGGCCTGGCTGACGGTTGCAATCGGATTGAGCGTCGTCTTGTCGAACAGGATGTAGGAACCGGTCGTGCCGTCGGGCTCGACCAGCACCTGGAAACTGGCGGGCGGTACGCCGCCCTGCGCCGGCACCACGAAATCGATCTCGACCAGCACCGCGGTGCCGCGGATGCCCATGGTCGCGACCGGCGTGTCGACCTTCATGTCGCCGTGTTTTGCGGTCGCGCCGGCGACGAACGAGATCGTCCCCTGCACCAGGCTGATCAGCGATTTGTTGTCCGACCCGTTCGGGTCGTAGACCATTTCGTTCAGCACCATTTTTGCATTCGACGCGAGGCCGAACACTGTGCCGTCGATGAAGGTGATGCCCAGCGTCGAGTCCGATCCGGACTGGACCACGTCGCCTTTGTTGACGTTGTCGCCCTGGTGCAGAATGATCGCGACGCCGTTGCGGATCGCGGTCGCCGTACCCGTCAGCTTGGTCACATGACCGATCACCTGGGCAACGCTCGGGCTACCGTCGGCCTGCGCCAGCTGGATGTGGCCGGTCAGCGCATTGATGATGTCCGGGGTGAGATGAGCGCCATCGGGCGAGGCCAGCGCGACCCGTTTCTCGCCCTTGAAGTAGTCGTGCAGAACCAGCTCGCGATCGTCGCCGGAAAGAACGAGGTCGACACCCGAGCGCTTGAAGTCGCCGGTGAAGAGCAGATGCGCATCGGGGATGATGATCGCGTCGGAAGGTGCATGTCCCGAAACGGTATCGACGTGGACATGCCCATGCGTGTGGGCAGCCGCCCCTCCAGGCAGCAAGTCATCGATTTTGCCGGCTAAGCTCAAATGAAACCACCGCCGCTACGGTTAATTTTTATATAATATTCAAAGTCTAAGCTTGCATATCACTGGTAGCTCTCTCGCGAAACCATCCATTGCTTGTGCGAGCTCTAGTGACCAAGCCCATTCCGAGTGGCTTTTCTTCAGAATTCCCAACGTACGCATGTATTAGTAGACAATAGAGAAGGTATGATATCTCTATCTGAAGCATCGGAGAGCTAGACGCATGTATTCGAAGTATAAAATTCCGAATTATTACTTTGGACTGCTTCTCCGTAGTTCCACGGAACCATATGACAACGTTTTATAGGTCGAGACTGTGATCTGGGTAACAAATCACACAATTCTCAGCGAATTAGCCACATTAACCGAAAATCAACGATAAGGCACCGTTAAGGCAGCCGTCGGGATAGCACCCCCAGCTCTCGACAAGCAAGATCCATACAATTTTCAGCAAACCTGCGGGCCAAATCTTAACCCGATTTCGCGTTTTCCCGCCAGCTCCGACGCGCTTTAAGCGGATTAAAAGCAGCGCCGCTCATCCTGACCCCAGCGAAATGATCCGGTCGCGAGCAGGCCAACAGCCCGCCGACGCCCGGACAAGGGGCGTCAGATGGGGTTGCACGGTTACGCGCGCGCATTGCGCGCTGGCACGCTTGCGTGTGCCTTGGCCTGGTTCGGATCGGCGACAGACCTTCGGGCTGAAACGTCGCGTTCGCTCCCAGCATCTGATTCGATCGGGAAATCCGCCGAGCCGTTCGGGCTTTTCACGTCCGTGCTCTCCGCCGGCGGCTTGCGCGACAAATGGCTCGGCGTGCAGGACCGCCTCGACGATGAAATGGTGCAGCTCGCGCTGTGCGAAGGCGACCGCGAGAACTGCGTGTCGCCGGCAGCGCTGCAATTCCTCGCCATCGTCGATACCGCCAAAACGCGCGAGGGCCGCGCCCGGCTCGGCGAAATCAACCGCGCGATCAATCTCGCCATCCGCCCGATGAGCGACCTTGCCCAATACGGCCAGATCGACGTCTGGACCTCTCCGCTTGCAACGCTGGCAAAGGGTGCCGGCGATTGCGAAGACTATGCGATCGCGAAATACGTCGCGCTGCGCCGGGCCGGCGTCGCTGCCGACGACCTCCGTATCGTGATCATGCACGACACCATGCGCGGCGAGGATCATGCGGTCGCCGCGGCGCGGCTCGACGGGCACTGGCTGACCCTCGACAGCCGCCGCATGGCGATGGTCGAGGATTCCGACGTCAGGAACTACCGGCCAACATTCGTAATCGATCAGCATGGCGTCATGCGCTACAACGACGCACCGCTCCTCGCCGACGCTTCCCGCCGAGGGCCTGCCGCGCCGGCCGTGGTGAGCTCGCTGGCCGAATCCAGCCTCGTCGCGAGCCAGGTTACGAAAACCGATTGACAAAAACCCGCTTCCAACTTCATTTCTCGCCTGACCGCCGTAACCTGGACCTCTGTTCTCCTCAGCGGGAATTAGAATGCGCTTCGTCGTGATGGCTGTGATTGCCGCCCAGGCCGGGTTGTTGAACCCTGCTTGCGCGCAAAACATCCCGGAAGCCGACCGGTCGCTCGCTGAAACACTGCCGCTTTTCGACAAGAACCGATGCGCCGAGCTGAAGGATCAGGCCGAGCGATTTTTCTGCGGAGATCCCGAGCTGTTCGCCGCCGGTGCGCGACTGACCGCCGCGCTGCAAGAGCGGATGAAGCGGGTTGTGGATCGCCGGATTGCGATCGAGGAAAATGTGGCATGGAGCCAGAAGCCGCAATTTGAGTTGCGGACTGTTTGAGCGGCAGAGCTTCGCAAGTCAGTATTCGAAGACGGTCAAGGACTGCCTGCTGAAGGAAACCGAAGGACGAATAGCGATCCTGAGCGATCCGAACTTCGATTGCCTCGCGACGAATACGACCGCCGGCTTGCTGATATGCGGCGACCCGGCATTGGCCATCGCGGAAAAGGAGCTCAACGACCAGGTTCTCGCGCTGGTCTCGAAGATGAACGACGACGAGGGCCGGAGCGCACTTGCCGATTATGCCAGATGGATGCGAGATCGAGACCGAAAGTGCAATCTGGCAGACAAGGACAACGTTCCATTGCAGGAATTGTCGTCGTCGGAGGCATGTCTTGCCGACTATATGAGCCGGAAAACCGCCGAGATCATCGCGGCCAAGGGCGATGCAAAGCGCGTTTTCGGGCGATCGACAACTTCACCCTCGCCCGATGCCGACGCGGTCGATCTGTGCATGGCGCAAATCCATTCGGCGAATGCCTGCGGCGATTTCGTCAGAGTCAGCCGCATTGTTCGGATCGATACCGAAGTATCCACCGAAGAGGCCTTGGTCACCGCTCAAGTCGAGATGAAGATTCTCGCACCGTTCGCCGTATGCAGCCCAATTGCCACAACCTGCACCGGATCATGTTGGGACCAGGCATCGGGCGAGAAATCCTCGCCGCGAACCCGGGAAAATCTGCGCGTCGCGCACAGGCTCAGAATCGAGAAGTCGTTTGCATTTCGCAAGTCCCGGGACGGCTGGCGCTGCAATACCAAGGTGTTGCAGCCGATCGAACTCGGCGTAGCACTGGGCGGCCCCTGAATCGCGCGCAGATCGAGTCTGTCGAGCAATGCGGCTGCATGGCCGGAGGCGCTTTGC
>CAVYPL010000015.1:0-150081 GCA_963770355.1 uncultured Alphaproteobacteria bacterium
GGGCTGGTCAGTGAACTTGAACGAGAAGGTCGCCACGCCAGCCGGGATGAAATTCGAACTGGTCACCATGCTGCGTTCGGCGGAACTGCTCGGCGCACGGCGCAGCGAACTGTTCGACCTCGACGGCGACAATCCGCGCTTTGATGTGCCGCTGAAGCGGGTCAAGAAGCGCCGCGTGAGGTGACAAGACGAATTCGTCGCCGGGGGAGCACGGAATAAGCCGTTAAAACCATTGCGCAGGGAATGCCGGGTGTTCCGGTGAACCTGTGGTGACTACCGTGTGCTTACTACCAATGCACACGGGCTGCGGGTGCAGCGGGCACCCGGCATTTCCCTGCGCCCTCTATCTCTTTTGGGCGAACGCTTCATCAACAACTCGGACACATCGCGCCGCGAGATCGTGAAGTCATGTTCCTGCAATACACCCTCCTGCAAGACACCGGCCGAAATGGCCCGAAATCCGCATTTTGAGCGGCTTTTCGTGGCTCCCGGCCTTGTATTTTCGCACCTGATCCGGTTTCACTGCAGTTCTTCGTAACCCCCACTGATTCCCCGAGTTTTGTCCCATGCGATTGTCGCGGTTTTTTCTGCCCATACTGAAAGAGAATCCGAAAGAGGCCGAGATCGTCTCGCACCGGTTGATGCTGCGTGCCGGCATGATGCGGCAGGAGGCAGCCGGCATTTATGCTTGGCTGCCGCTGGGCTTTCGGGTGCTGAAGAAGATCGAGCAGATCGTCCGCGAGGAGCAGGACCGCGCCGGCGCGCTGGAGCTGTTGATGCCGACGCTGCAGCTCGCCGACCTCTGGCGCGAGAGCGGCCGCTACGACGCCTATGGTCCGGAAATGCTGCGCATTAGCGATCGTCACAAGCGCGAATTGCTGTACGGGCCGACCAACGAGGAAATGATCACCGAGATTTTCCGCGCCTACGTCAAATCCTACCGAAGCCTGCCGCTCAATCTCTACCACATCCAGTGGAAATTCCGCGACGAACAGCGTCCGCGCTTCGGCGTGATGCGCGGCCGTGAATTCCTGATGAAGGATGCTTACTCATTCGACATCGACGAGGCCGCTGCGCGCCGCTCCTATAACCGGATGTTCGTCGCGTATTTGCGTACCTTCGCGCGGATGGGTCTGAAGGCGATCCCGATGCGTGCGGAAACCGGCCCGATCGGCGGCGACCTCAGTCACGAATTCATCGTGCTCGCGGAGACCGGCGAATCCGGTGTGTTCTGCAACAGCGACGTGCTCAATCTGCCGATTCCCGGCGACGACGTGAATTACGACGGCGACCTCTCCGGCATCATCAAGCAATGGACCTCGGTCTATGCCGCGACCGAAGACGTCCACGATGCCGCGCGTTACGAACGCGAAGTGCCCGCCGAGAAGCGCGTGAACACAAGGGGCATCGAGGTCGGCCAGATCTTCTATTTCGGCACCAAATATTCCGACGCCATGAAAGCGCTGGTGGCCGGCCCCGACGGCGTCGACGTACCGATCCATGGCGGCTCCTATGGCGTCGGCGTGTCGCGCCTGGTCGGCGCCATCATCGAGGCCTGCCATGACGATGCCGGCATCAAATGGCCCGAGGCAGTGGCGCCGTTCACGGCCGTGATCCTGAACCTGAAGCAGGGCTCCGAGGATACCGATACGGCCTGCGAAAAACTTTATCGCGAACTCGAGGCCAAGGGCGTCGATGTGCTTTATGACGACACCGATCAACGCGCGGGTGCGAAGTTCGCCGCCGCCGACCTGATCGGTATCCCCTGGCAGATTCTGGTCGGGCCCAAGGGCCTCGCAGAGGGCAAGCTCGAGGTCAAACGGCGCAGCGACGGATCGCGCGACAATCTGAGCCCGGCGGAAGTGGTCGCGCGGATAGCAGGATAAAGATTGTCCACCGAGTGTCGCTCAGTCGGCTAATACGGCCACATTTGGCCCGAATCATGGGATTATCGAAGGATGGATGAGACCATGAACGAGACAGTTCGCACCCCGCCTTTTGCGCCCTTCGAATGGCTGTTGTCCGGACGATATTTGCGGGCGCGTCGCAAGGAAGGCTTCATCTCCGTCATCGCCGGTTTTTCGTTCCTCGGCATCATGCTCGGCGTCGCCACGCTGATCATCGTGATGGCCGTGATGAACGGTTTTCGCAAAGAGCTGCTCGACAAGATCCTCGGCCTCAACGGACACATTCTGGTGCAGCCGCTGGAATCGCCGCTGACGGACTGGAAGGACGTCGCCGAGCGCATCAGCCAGGTGCAGGGTGTTCGGCTGGCGGCGCCGGTGGTGGACGGTCAGGCCTTGGCGTCTTCGGCGTTCAACGCGTCGGGCGTGCTGGTTCGCGGCATGCGGGCTGACGATCTGAACAACCTCACCTCGATCGCCAAGAACATCAAACAGGGCACGCTCGAAGGGTTTGACGAAGGGCAGGGTGTCGCCATCGGACGGCGGCTGGCCGATCAATTGTCGTTGCATGCCGGCGACAGCATCACGCTGGTGGCGCCGCGCGGTGCGGTAACGCCGATGGGAACGACGCCGCGCATCAAACCCTACAAAGTCACCGCCGTGTTCGAGATCGGTATGTCCGAATATGACGCGGGCTTCGTGTTCATGCCGCTGCCGGAATCGCAGGCCTATTTCAATCGCAACAACGACGTCACCGCGATCGAGGTGTTCACGACCAATCCCGACAAGATCGATACCTATCGCAAGACGGTAACCGAGGCCGCGGGAAGGCCGGTGTTCCTGGTCGACTGGCGGCAGCGTAATTCGACCTTCTTCAATGCGCTGCAAGTCGAGCGCAATGTGATGTTCCTGATCCTGACCATGATCGTGCTGGTCGCAGCCCTCAACATCGTCTCCGGCCTGATCATGCTGGTGAAGGACAAGGGTCAGGACATCGCGATCCTGCGCACCATGGGCGCCTCGCAGGGCTCGATCATGCGGATTTTCCTGATCACGGGTGCTGCGATCGGCGTGGTCGGCACGCTGACCGGTTTCTTCGTCGGTATGCTGATCTGCCTGAACATCGAATCCATCCGCCAGTTCCTGTCCTGGATGACCAACACCGAGTTGTTCTCGCCCGAACTGTATTTCCTCTCGCGGCTGCCGGCCGAAATTGATTTCGGCGAGACGTCGGCTGTCGTGATCATGGCGCTGACGCTGTCCTTTCTGGCGACGCTCTATCCGTCATGGCGCGCTGCGCGCCTCGATCCTGTCGACGCGCTCCGGTACGAGTGAGGACTAAATGGCCGAGGGGGCAGAAGATGTACCGGTTATTTATCTCCACGAGATAAAACGCCAGTACAAGCAAGGCGAGGCGACGTTGACCATTCTCAACGGCGCCAAGCTTGCGCTGTGGGCTGGGCAATCGGTGGCGCTGGTGGCGCCCTCGGGGTCGGGCAAATCCACGCTGCTGCATATCGCCGGCCTGCTGGAGACCCCCGACGACGGCGAGGTCTACGTTGCGGGCGCACCGACCTCGCAATTGTCCGACATCGATCGCACCCAAATCCGCCGTTCCGACATCGGCTTTGTCTATCAGTCGCACCGGCTGCTGCCGGAATTCACCGCGCTTGAAAACGTCATGCTGCCGCAGATGATCCGCGGGCTGAAGCGCGCCGAGACCATCAAGCGCTCATCCGAAATCCTGGGCTATCTCGGCCTCTCCGAACGCATCACGCACCGGCCGGCCGAACTGTCCGGCGGCGAACAGCAGCGGGTTGCGATTGCGCGCGCGGTTGCCAATGCGCCCCGGGCGTTGCTGGCGGACGAACCGACCGGCAACCTCGATCCGCACACCGCCGATCACGTCTTCAATGCGTTGATGCAGCTGGTGAAGGCGACGCGGGTCGCGATGCTGATCGCAACCCACAATATGGAGCTTGCCGGGCGCATGGATCGGCGGGTGTCGCTGGTGGATGGTCAGGTCGTCGAGCTGGAATAGCTTGCGGCTCGCTCAACTCTCACCCGCTCAACTCTCAATAGACACGCCGATGCCTATATCGGCGGCCCGACGGCTCTTGATATGCATTTGCGAAGTACGGATTGATCAAGCATTGCGCAGCGCGACCGGAGGCCGACGCGTTGCATTGCGGCAGTGAGGTATAGAGGCATTCGTAATAACTGGCGCCCCGGCCCCAGACATGCAGGCAAACCGGATAGCTGGGATCGTAAGTCTGGGCCTGTGCCGGCGCGCCTGCAGAGATCGCGCCGATCGCCAGAGCTGCCAAAGCCAGAACACGCATCACAATCTCCTTCGAGACAGGCGGCTGCGGTCGGCTATTTCCGCCTTGGCATTGAAATAGGGGTTGGAAGCGCAGGTCGCATCCCGCCCGGAGGCGGTCGCCAGACACTGTTGATAGGACGAGAAGCTGCAATCGCCGGCGCCGCCTCCGAAATCGCAGCCCTTGATGCAGTAGGGAAGGCCGTCTGCCGGGGCGGGCGTCGCCGTGATCGCCCATGCGGCGCAGGCCACCATCAGTGCCAGCAATACGCTTCGCATGTGCGCTCCGTTCCGGTCTTCGCGGAATCCCTCAACCCGCAACCAGACAATCCACGCGTGCCGGCGTCAAATCACGTTCGCGCGTTGCGTGCTAGGCCTCGTGCGCATGGACGGCACCGCGCGCATTTGACGGTCACCTCAATACCGGGGGGCGCCATACGCCGGCGGCAACATACGGCCGGGAAGGGGCCGATAGGCGGAAGGCGGACCGTCGTTTCTCTCGCCGACATAATAGGGATTTGCGACGCAATACAATTTGCGCCCGGAGGCGGTCGCCTGACATTGTTCGTAGCTTGTAAAGGTGCAGTTGCTCAGGCCCGGTTGCTCGTCGCCCTGAATGCAAAAGGGATAGCGGGTGCCGACCGCCTCAGATGGCGCGGTGCCAAGTGCTGCCACGCCGCTCGCGATCAGCAACGCCAGAATCACCCTACGCATTTGAATCTCCCGAACGCTGGATTTCACCGGTTCCATCGTTGCAACTCAAGCGGCCGCTCGCGTGTCGTCAAACGTTTTCTTATGTCCATACCGCAGGTCGACGAAATGTGAATTTATTGCGGCGTGCCCGATCACAAAGTTGCGAAAAGTGCCTGTCACGCAATATTTACTTACGTTTTGACCGAGGTCGTTTCGTGCACGCTGTTGCACGGAGGTTACAGCAATTCAGCCTGAGAGTGCTATGAGCCTGTCACGGCCTTGGGGGCTGTACAAATCGAAACGGGAATAAAGAATGAAAAAGGTTTTGCTTGTTACGGCCAGTCTGATCGCGCTCGGCGCGGCTGCGCCGGCACTCGCTGCGGATCTCGCCGCGCGTCCTTACACCAAGGCGCCTGCGATGATCGCCGCTGTGTATGACTGGAGCGGTTTCTATATCGGCGTCAACGGTGGTTGGGGTTCGAGCCACAATAGCTGGGATTCGAACGCGCCGTTCCTGGTGGGTTCCGAAGGTTCGCACGATGCAACTGGCGGCACCGTCGGTGGCCAGGTTGGCTACCGCTGGCAGGCTGGCACCTGGGTGTTCGGTCTTGAAGCGCAGGGCAACTGGGCTGACTTCTCGGGTAGCAACGTCAGCGTACGCTTCCCCGGCTTCGTGAACACCTCGAAGATCGACGCGTTCGGCCTGTTCACCGGCCAGATTGGCTACGCTGCCAACAACGTCCTGTTCTACGTCAAGGGCGGTGCTGCTGTGACGTCGGATAGTTACCGCATCAATACGGTCGCGGGCACGCTCGCCGGAGTCACTGGCGATGATACCCGCTGGGGCGGCACCGTCGGCGTCGGCCTCGAATACGCCTTCGCTCCGAACTGGTCGGTTGGCATCGAGTACGATCACCTGTTCATGCAGGATCGTACCTACGGCTTCGCCACGCCGGCCGGCGCGGCGTTCGGCAACGATCGCATTCGTCAGGACGTCGATCTCGTCACCGCTCGCCTGAACTACCGCTTCGGTGGCCCGGTGATCGCGAAGTACTGATCTCGCGCTTCAAGCGACAAGGTCGAAGCCCCGGGCAGTGCCCGGGGCTTTTTCGTCGGGGCGAGCGGTTAACCATTGGGAAAGCTGGCGACAGTGCAGCCAATCGACGGTCTTGACTCCAAGAACAAAAAGGGAACAATATTCCCGATATGTTCTTGGATCGGAGTCGAGCGATGTTGAGGATGTTCGTGGAAGAAGCGGCCGCACTGGCGTCGATTGCGCTGTTTGTCGGGATGATCGCTGTCTGGGCGCAGCTCATTCCCCAGCTCTGAGGGGGGCTTCAAAAGCTGCTTGGCACCGCCTGGGGAAAAGCCGGATGGCGGGTGCAGTCGGTGCGTTCCGCGTGGACTCTGCAGGGCCAAGCCATCACCATTGCGGTTGCGAGTCGGCGTGCGAGGGCGCTTTTCCCTGACCCGGCGATCGCTCCCATCCACGATGCCGAGAGCCCCAGGCTGCCATGTCCAGTGCCGGATTCGTTCATCTCCACGTTCATTCGGCCTATTCGCTGCTGAAGGGTTCGATCAAGATCGCAAAGCTCGGCGAGCTCGCGAAAGCCGACCGCCAGCCGGCGCTGGCGCTGACCGATACCGACAACATGTTCGGGGCGCTGGAATTCTCCGACAAGATGGCGGGCTACGGCATCCAGCCGATCGTCGGTTGCGAACTCGCGATCGACTTTGGCGACCAGGACCCCAATGCGCGCAATGCGCTGGCCGCGGCGCCTGCGCGAATCGTGCTGCTGGCGGCGCGCGAGCGCGGCTATCGCAGCCTGATGCGATTGAACTCGCGCGCGTTCCTCGAGACACCGGTTCATCAGTCTCCGCACATCAAGCTCGAATGGCTCGAGGGCGATGCCGAAGACCTGATCGCGCTGACCGGCGGTCCTGACGGACCGATCTCGCTGGCGCTGCATGGCGATCATGCGGCGCTTGCAGCCGCGCGCTGCGATCGGCTGGCGAAGCTGTTCGGCGACCGCCTCTATGTCGAGTTGCAGCGCCATGGCATCGACAAGGAACGCCGCGTCGAGTTGGGCCTGATCGATCTGGCCTACGCCAAGGGATTGCCGCTGGTTGCGACCAACGAGCCTTATTTTGCAGGCAATGACGACTATGAAGCGCACGACGCGCTGTTGTGCATCGCCGGCGGGCGGCTGATCGCCGAGACCGATCGCGATCAGCTCACGCCCGATCACCGCTTCAAGACGCGCGCCGAAATGGCGGTCTTGTTTGCCGATATTCCGGAAGCCCTGGCATCGACGGTGGAGATCGCCGAGCGCTGCTCGTTCCGGCCGATGACACGCAAGCCGATCCTGCCGCGCTTCACGGTCGGCGCCGGCACCAACGCCGCGGACGCCGCAACCGAGGAGGCCGCGGAATTGCGCCGCCAGGCCGAGGAAGGCCTCAGCAATCGCCTTAGGGTGCACGGGCTCTCGCAGGGCACCACCGAGGAAGACTATTCCGCGCGACTGGCGTTCGAGCTCGATGTCATCAGCCGCATGAACTATGCCGGTTACTTCCTGATCGTCGCCGATTTCATCAAGCACGCGAAATCGCAAGGCATTCCGGTCGGGCCGGGGCGCGGCTCCGGCGCGGGATCGCTGGTCGCCTACGCGCTGACCATCACCGACCTCGATCCGATCCGCTTTGGCCTGCTGTTCGAGCGCTTCCTCAATCCCGAACGCGTCTCGATGCCGGACTTCGACATCGACTTCTGCCAGGACCGGCGCGGCGAGGTGATCGATTATGTTCAGCAGCGCTACGGCCGGGATCAGGTGGCGCAGATCATCACCTTCGGCACGCTGCAGGCGAGGGGCGTGCTGCGCGACGTCGGTCGTGTGCTGCAGATGCCCTATGGGCAGGTCGACAAGCTGACAAAACTGGTACCGCAGAATCCCGCGGCACCCGTAACGCTCGCAGCGGCGATTGCGAGCGAACCAAAACTACAGGCGTTTCGCGACGAGGACGCGGTGGTCGCGCGAGCGTTCGACATCGCCCAGCGCCTCGAAGGCCTGACCCGGCATGCGTCCACCCATGCGGCCGGTATTGTTATCGGCGATAGACCTCTCAGCGAACTGGTGCCGCTCTATCGCGATCCCAAATCCGACATGCCGGTGACCCAGTTCAACATGAAATGGGTGGAGCCCGCGGGTCTCGTCAAATTCGACTTCCTCGGCCTGAAGACGCTGACGGTGCTCGACGTTGCGGTCAAGCTGCTCAAGCAGCGCAACATCGACGTCGATCTGGCAACGCTGCCGCTCGACGATGCGCCAAGCTACCAGATGCTGGCCAAGGGCGATGTGGTCGGCGTGTTCCAGGTGGAAAGCCAGGGCATGCGGCGCGCGCTGGTCGATATGCGGCCCGACCGCTTCGAGGACATCATCGCGCTGGTGGCGCTCTATCGTCCCGGTCCGATGGCGAACATCCCGACCTATTGCGCGCGCAAACATGGCGACGAGGAGCCGGAATATCTGCACCCGCTGCTCGAGCCGATCCTGAAAGAAACCTTCGGCGTCATCATCTATCAGGAACAGGTGATGCAGATCGCCCAGGTGATGGCCGGCTATTCGCTTGGCGAAGCCGATCTGTTGCGCCGTGCGATGGGCAAGAAGATCCGCGCCGAGATGGAGAAGCAGCGCGAACGCTTCGTCGCGGGCTCGGTCAAGACCGGGGTGCCGAAGGGGCAGGCCGATACGATCTTCGAACTGCTCGCGAAATTCGCCGACTACGGCTTCAACAAGAGCCACGCCGCCGCCTACGCGCTGGTGTCGTATCATACCGCCTATATGAAGGCGCACTACCCGGTGGAGTTTTTGGCGGCGTCGATGACGCTCGAACTCAACAACACCGACAAACTCAGCGAGTTTCGCGCCGAAGCGCAACGGCTCGGTATCAAGGTCGAGGCGCCCAATATCAACCGCTCCGGCGCGACGTTCGAAGTCGGCGCCGGCACGATCTATTACGCGCTGGCCGCGCTGAAGGGCGTCGGCCCGCAGGCGGTCGAACTGATCGTCGAGACGCGGAAAGAGGGCGCGTTCACCTCGCTTGCCGATTTCGCCGCGCGGGTTAATCCGCGAGCGATCAACAAGCGCGTCATCGAAAGCCTCGCTGCCGCCGGCGCCTTCGATACGATCGATTCGAACCGCGCGCGGGTATTTGCCGGCGCGGAAGCAATTCTGGCGGCCTGCCAGCGCAGCCATGAGGCCGCAACGCTTGGCCAGAACGATATGTTCGGCGGCGCTTCCGATGCGCCGAGCATCATGCTGCCGCAGATCGAACCGTGGTTGCCTGCCGAACGGCTACGCCGCGAATATGACGCCATCGGCTTCTTCCTGTCCGGCCATCCGCTGGACGATTACGCGACCGTGCTGAAGCGGTTGCGGGTGCAATCCTGGGCCGAATTCTCGCGCGCGGTGAAAACCGGTGCGACCGCGGGCAAGGTGGCGGCGACCGTGGTCTCGCGCATGGAACGGCGCACCAAGACCGGCAACAAGATGGGCATCATGGGTCTGTCCGATCCGACCGGCCATTTCGAAGCCGTGCTGTTTTCCGAAGGCCTTGCGCAATATCGCGACGTGCTGGAGCCGGGAGCTGCGGTGTTGTTGCAACTCGGCGCCGAACTGCAGGGTGAAGACGTGCGGGCGCGGGTCCTGCACGCTGAACCGCTGGATGACGCCGCGGCAAAAACCCAAAAAGGCCTGCGGATTTTCGTGCGCGATACCAAGCCGCTGGATTCGATCGCGCGACGACTGAACATGCCGGAAGCTGCGGCGCCGGGCGGTTCGCCCAAAATGCTCCAGCCGAAACCGGCGCCGGTTCCGGCCGGTGGCGCCGATGGCGACGTCTCGCTGGTGATCATGCTCGATCTTGAAACCGAGGTGGAAATGAAATTGCCCGGCCGCTTCAAGGTCTCGCCGCAGATCGCCGGTGCGATCAAGGCGGTCTCCGGCGTGGTGGACGTCCAGACGCTGTAGGCGCGCGTCTATAGCGTTTTCGAGCGAAGTGGATACCGGTTCGCGTCAAGAAAACGCGTCAACACAAAGACGAGAGCCCGGTTCTGATTCAATCAGAACCGATAAGGCTCTAGCCGAGTTCGCGCAAACCGTTTGGCGTCTTGATCGTCGCCCAAAGGCGCGGGATGGCGCCGCCGGAGATGGTGACGCGTGCGTCAGAGCAGATCGGAGCGAGCGCCTCGGCGAGGCGGGTGTTTTCGGGATGCTCGATTCGGAGGTGTTCAAGCCGGCAACCCAAATCGGCCATGCCGGAAGCCGGATGCGGGCCCGCAGGCCATTCGATCAGCGTCGGAAACGCGCCGTCGAACGCCATCGATCCATCGCTTGGCACGGAAATGAGCCATGAGAGAGTGCCGCGCGTAAGATGCACCGCTTCGCCCACGGATTTGTCGACCGTGTGCAGCGCCTTGCCGAGATCGGCGACGCGGACAACCCAGCTGATGAGTTGCGGGGTTTGCTCCAGGCGCGCGCGCATGCGGGAATCGTCAAGCGAAAACCAGCGCGTGCGCCGTGGTGTAGCCGCGGGATCGGGGGCAATGATTTCGAGGAACACTCCGTCGCCAAGTTGCATCAGGCAATTATGCGTTCCCATCAAGGGGTGGGCACCGCCGGGCGGCACGACGACACCCAGGGCACGCCGAACATGATCGACGCCTTGCTCAAGTGTGAGCGCGGCTACCGTGAGATGATCCAGCGCCGCAAGAGGTGCGATCAAGTTGCGGTTCAACGCTTCGCTGTCCATGTACGATCTCGGATGACGTTGCAGATCTGGAATTTGTAGTCGCTGAAGAAGCTCTCGATGCCACGCCTCTTAGCCTTGGCGTGGTCGGGGTCGATGCGCCACGCATGCAGCGCTTCTTCGGATTCGAATTCGACGATTGTGACCCGCTCGCCGTCTTCGGCAACGAAACCCTTGTGGGAGATATAGCCGGAAATGGACTGTGCAAGTTCGCTCATGCGTTTGGCCATCGGGCCATATTCTTCCTGAGCCCCAGGTTTGAGCCGGGAACGAAAAACCGTAACGATCATCGGGCGAGATTCCCTTGCCGTTCAGCTCGAACAAGCGAGCGCAACGGCGAGAATTTGCAGCCCGCGTCGAAATAATTCAAATGCATAATGCTGATTTTGATTATGCAGCAATTAGCAATGGAGTTCAGCTTGCAAGCTGGATCCTCAGTTCCTGCACCAGAAGCTCGATCGCTGGATCGAAGCGCGCAGGTGAGGTGCTCCGGATCAGCGTCACGGTCGCGGGCAGGGTAAAATCCGGCACGTCCAATATCCGTAACTCGTGGCGATGCGGACTGTGTTCGAACTGGCGGCGGGGCACCAAGCCCAGGCCGCCGCTCTGGGTGAGCAGCGAAAGTTGAAGGTCTTCACCGAAGACTTCCGCCGCGATGTGGACAGGGAGTTGCAGCCGATCGAACGCCTTCACCAACGCGGCGCGGCATCCGCATCCCGCTGGATTTAAAAACCAGTCCTTGTCGGCCAGATCGCGCAAGCACCACGCGCGAGCGCCGGCCTTTGCCGGCATTCTGGATGCGGCAACGATAACGACCTGTTCAGCGCCAAGGGCAATGCGGGTCAAGCCGGCTGGAACGGCGTGGGCCTCCGTCAGCAGGCAAACGGCGCAATCGAGCGCGCCGCCGCGAACGTCCTCAATGAGATTTGTACTCCAGTTCGAGCTGACCTGGAGGCGGATGCGGGGAAAGGTGCGCCTCAACGCATCGAGCGGCGTCGTCATGACGATTTCGCCGAGGCCATGCGCGACGCCTGCTTTCAGATTGCCGGCCGGATCGGCTGCTTTCGCGGTGGAGGCTTCCAGCTCCGCCACGGCTGAGAGAACTCTCCGGCAACGTTCGAGTACATGGCTGCCGAGGGAGGTCAGGGTCGCCGGCTTCACCGCGCGATTGAACAAGGGCGCGCCGCCGATGGCGGCCTCGAAATTCTGGATGCGGCGGGTCGTGGCCGGTTGCGTCAGGTTGAGCCGGGCGGCCGCGCGGTTGATCGAGCCGGCTTCGGCCACCGCGACAAAGGCTTCTATGTCCTGCAGATTCATGCGTTCAAAGCATAATATAGGTATTATTATGCAGGAAGCTTAAAAGAACCGCCCCGCCACATTTTTTGGCTATCGCCGGCCCGGCTGCCTCGAGAGGGGTCTGCACCCCAATGGAGCGGTTGAGTTAAATAGGTTGCCGGCCCCCAACAAAATGGGCCGTATTTCCTTGCTTCTGGCTGGAATCCGGCTATATACCGCGCCATCTCACACGGAAGCATGGCTCTCACAGGCCGTCCGGTGGCAACCGGGCCATAAGGCTCGTTTGCTCACACGCTTCCGGAGGAACCAACCGGAGAACTGACACTATGGCGCTACCCGATTTTTCTATGCGTCAGCTGCTTGAAGCTGGCGTTCACTTTGGTCACCAATCGCACCGCTGGAATCCGAAGATGTCGGATTTTATCTTCGGTGCCCGCAACAACATCCACATCATCGATCTCGCCCAGACCGTGCCGTTGCTGCACACCGCATTGAAGGCGGTCAGCGACACCGTCGCCAAGGGCGGCCGTATCCTGTTCGTCGGCACCAAGCGGCAGGCGCAGGACGGCGTCGCCGAGGCTGCCAAGCGCTCGGCGCAGTATTTCGTCAATTCGCGCTGGCTCGGCGGCACGCTGACCAACTGGAAGACGATCTCCGGCTCGATCAAGCGGTTGCGTCACCTCGATGAAGTGCTCTCGTCTGGCGACGCCAGCTCCTACACCAAGAAGGAGCGGCTGACGCTGCAGCGCGAGCGCGACAAGCTCGATCGTTCGCTGGGCGGCATCAAGGACATGGGCGGTCTTCCCGACATGATCTTCGTGATCGACACCAACAAGGAAGACATCGCGATCCAGGAAGCGCAACGGCTCAACATTCCCGTTGCAGCGATCGTCGACACCAATTCCGATCCCAAGGGCATCACCTACGTGGTGCCGGGCAATGACGACGCCGGCCGCGCCATTTCGCTGTATTGCGACCTGGTCGCTCGCGCCGCCATCGACGGCATCTCGCGCGCGCAGGGCGATTCCGGGATCGATATCGGTGCGTCCGCGCAGCCGGTCCGCGAGGAAATTCCCGCAGCACCCCAGCCAGTCGGTTTCCAGGGTCTGGCCGGGCCGCGTGGCACCGCCGATGACCTAAAGAAGCTCACCGGCGTGTCCGGTGCGATCGAGAAGAAGTTCAACGACCTCGGCATCTTCCACTATTGGCAGCTGGCCGAACTCGACCACGACACCGCGCACAAGATCGGTGAAGAGGTTGGGCTTCCGAGTCGTGCCGATGGCTGGGTCGCCCAGGCCAAGGCGCTGACCGCAGAAGCGGAATAATTGCAACGCCGCGTGGCCGGTTTTCCGGCCACCGGTTCAATTCCCCGACACGGATTCCCTGTAGCTGATAGCGGCACGGCGCAAGGCGCGCGCCGCGCCCGCGCGGACAGGCAAGAAGGATATTCATCGATGGCAACGATCACAGCTGGCATGGTCAAGGAACTGCGCGAGTCGACCGGCGCAGGCATGATGGACTGCAAGGCCGCACTCACCGAGACCTCGGGCAACATGGAAGAAGCGCAGGATTGGCTGCGCAAAAAGGGCCTGTCGAAGGCTGCGAAGAAGGCCGGCCGCGTCGCCGCGGAAGGCCTGATCGGCTCCGTGACGTCGGGCACCAAGGGCGTCGTCGTCGAAGTCAATTCGGAGACCGATTTCGTTGCCCGCAACGAGCAGTTCCAGGGCCTCGTCAAGATGATCGCACAGGTCGCGCTGCATAACGGCGCCGACGTCGAAAAGATGAAAGCCGTGAAGGTCGGCAGTGCCACCGTCGAGACCGCGATTTCGGACGCGATCGCGACGATTGGCGAGAACATGACGCTGCGCCGTGCGGCTTCGCTCGAAGTCGGCAAGGGCGTGGTCTCCAGCTATATCCATGGTGCGGTGATCGACGGTGCCGGCAAGATGGGCGTGCTGGTGGCGCTTGAATCCGACGGCAAGACCGACGAGCTCGCAGTCCTCGGCCGCCAACTGGCCATGCACGTCGCTGCGACCAATCCGCAGGCGCTCGATCCCAGTGGTCTCGACCCCGCCACCGTGAAGCGGGAAAAGGACGTGCTCGCCGACAAATACCGTCAGCAGGGCAAGCCGGAGAACGTCATCGAGAAGATCATCGAATCCGGTTTGAAGACCTATTACAAGGAAGTCTGCCTGCTGGAGCAGGCCTTCATCCATGACGAAAAGGGCAAATCGGTCGCCCAGGCGGTCAAGGAAGCCGAGGGCAAGATCGGCGCGCCTGTGAAGATCACCGGATTTGTGCGCTATGCTCTCGGCGAGGGAATCGAAAAGCAGGAAACCGATTTCGCTGCCGAAGTAGCAGCCGCCAGCGGCAAGAAGTAACCGCTGGCAGAATGAGCCTTCCGGCGCCTTGGCGCCGAAAGTCGCCTGCGCGGGACAAGGAAGCGATACACTATGGCTGAGCCGGTCTATCGTCGCGTCGTGATCAAGCTCTCGGGCGAGTATCTTGCCGGCAGCCAAGCTTTCGGAATCGACCAGCCAACCGTTGACCGGATTGCCGACGACCTGATCGCGGCACGCCAGCTTGGTGTCGAGGTGGCCGTCGTCGTTGGTGGCGGCAACATCGTCCGTGGTGTCGAAGTATCCTCCCGCGGCGTTTCGCGCCCGACGGGCGACACCATGGGCATGCTCGCCACCATGATGAATTGCCTCGCGCTAGAGGCCGCCATCGAGCGCAAGGGAACGCCGGCGCGGACGCTCTCGGCATTCGTGATGCCCGAGATCTCCGAGTTGTTCACCCGCAGTGCAACGCACAAATATCTCGCGGAGGGGCGAATCGTGCTGCTCGGCGGCGGAACCGGCAATCCGTTCTTCACTACCGATACCACGGCCGTGCTGCGGGCGGCCGAGATCGGGGCGCAAGCGGTGCTCAAAGCCACCAATGTCGATGGTGTCTACAGCGCCGATCCCAAAAAAGACGCATCAGCCAAGCGTTTCGACCGCCTGACGCATTCGCAGGCGCTCGAGGGTGGCTACAAGGTGATGGACGCGACCGCATTCGCGCTTGCCCGCGAGACGTCGCTGCCTATCATCGTATTCTCGATCGCCGAGCCGGGTTCGATTGGCGCAATCCTGCGCGGGACCGGCCATGGCACGATCGTCGCCGGCTGACAGCCGGTACGGCATCGAACCGCGGGCCTGGTGGCGCCGACGGGTGGTTTCTAAGGAGGGGAGAGCGTTATGCCCACGCCTGGTTTTGACATCAACGAATTGAAGCGCCGCATGCAAGGCGCCACCCAGTCGCTCAAACATGAATTGGGCGGTTTGCGCACCGGCCGCGCGGCGGCGTCCATGCTGGAGCCGGTGCAGGTAGAGGCCTATGGCTCGCATATGCCGCTCAACCAGCTCGCGACCATCAGCGTGCCGGAGCCGCGGCTTCTTTCGGTGCAGGTTTGGGACAAATCCATGGTCAAGGCCGTCGAGAAGGCGATCGTCGATTCCAACCTGGGCCTCAGTCCTGCGACCGAAGGCCAGGTGTTGCGCCTGCGGATTCCCGAGCTCAACGAAGAGCGCCGCAAGGAATTGGTGAAGGTCGCGCATAAATACGCCGAAGCGGCCAAGGTCGCTGTCCGGCATGTTCGCCGTGACGGGCTGGATACGGTCAAGAAACTCGAGAAGAATCACGAGATTTCCGAGGACGATCAGGAGCGCCTTGCCAATGATGTGCAGAAGGCGACCGACGGGATGATTTCCGAGATCGATCAGTTGCTTGCGGCGAAGGAAAAGGAAATCCTCACCGTTTAGAGGGATTGACCGATGTCAAACGCCGCCGCCCCAGCACCCGAAGGACCGGATCGAGCCGGCGCCCCCTTGCATGTGGCGATCATCATGGACGGCAACGGGCGCTGGGCGGCAGCACGTGGTCTGCCGCGTGCGGAAGGCCATCGTCGTGGCGTCGAGGCATTGCGCCGCGTCGTTCGTGCGGCACATGAACTCGGCGTGCTGTATCTGACGATCTTTTCTTTCAGCTCGGAAAACTGGTCGCGTCCGGCGACCGAAATCGGCGATCTCTTCGGGTTGCTACGGCGGTTCATCCGCAACGACCTGGCGACGCTTCATCGTGACGGTGTTCGGGTTCGCGTGATCGGCGAACGCAAGGGGCTGGAGCCGGACATCTGCGCGCTTCTGAACGAAGCCGAAGAGCTGACCAAGGCCAACACCAAGCTCAATCTCGTCGTGGCGTTCAATTACGGATCTCGCCAGGAGATCGCAGGTGCAGCGCAACGGCTTGCGCGCGAAGTGGCCGAAGGAAAGCGCGATCCCGCATCGATCGATGCCGATGCGCTAGGTCAATATCTCGATGCGCCCGACATTCCTGATCCCGACCTGATCATCCGCACCAGCGGAGAGCAGCGGTTGTCGAATTTCCTGATGTGGCAGGCGGCCTACAGCGAACTCGTGTTCGTGCCGATCCATTGGCCGGATTTCGACAAGGCCGCGCTTGAAAGCGCGATTGCCGAATACGCCAGACGGGAACGGCGTTTCGGTGGTCTGGCCGTGAAAACCGGATCGTGACCGAGGGCGAAGCCGCGCCGGCGGCAGCGAGCGAACACGATTCGCAAAATCCCGAATCCGGTTCGCGAAATCTCGTGATGCGCGTCATCGCAGCGCTGATCCTGGCGCCGCTGGCGATTGCGATTGCCTATGCCGGCGGCTGGCTGTGGATATTGCTGGTCACGCTGGCGGTCATCGGCCTTTACGTGGAGTGGCTGACGATCGTAGGCCTCGCGCGCGAAATGCCTGTGGTCGGGTCGGGCATTGCCGCGCTGGCAGTGGCCGGACTTTGTCTTGCGATCGGGCGGATTGACGCCGCATCTGGTGTGCTCGCTATCGGCTTGGCGGCCGTCGCCTTGCTCACACGAGAGCGGCGGAACTGGACGGCGGCGGGATTTTTTTATGCGGCCGCGGCCGAGATGGCGTCGGTGCTGGTGCGTCTGGATTCCGTCAAGGGATTCGTCGCGCTGATATTCGTACTGCTGATCGTGTGGGTGACCGATATCGGCGGTTATTTCGCCGGCCGCGGCATCGGCGGACCGAAACTGTGGCCGCGCGTCAGTCCGAAAAAGACTTGGGCGGGCGCAGCCGGCGGTTTTGCCGCCAGCCTTGCGGTGGCCTTCGGTTTTGCCGCGTTCGATCTCGGCAAAACCGGCGCGCTGCTGCTGCTCAGCGCAGTTCTCTCGGTCGTTTCGCAGCTCGGCGATCTCTTCGAGTCGGCGGTGAAGCGGCGTTTTGGCGTCAAAGACTCCAGCCACGTCATTCCCGGCCATGGCGGGCTGCTGGATCGTCTGGACGGGTTTGTCGCAGCCATCATTGTGGCTGCTATTTTTGGGTTCCTGCGGGGTGGCGCCGATGGCGTTGGCCGCGGTCTTATGGTTTGGTGAAACGATGAGCGCAGTTCCATTGCGTAACAACAAGGCCGAGGCGTCCGCCGTGCGATCCGTCACGGTCCTGGGTGCCACCGGCTCCATTGGCGACAGCACGATGGATCTGCTGCGGGGCGCGCGCGACCGCTATCAGGTCGAGGCGCTGACCGCGAATTCCAACGTTGAGGCGCTGGCGAAGCTGGCGAAAGAGTTCGGCGCACGATTTGCGGCGATCGCCGATCCCGCGCGTCTCGGCGAATTGAAGGAAGCGCTGGCCGGCACCCGCATCGAATGCGGCGCCGGAGAAAGCGCAATCATCGAGGCCGCTGCGCGTCCCGCCGACTGGGTGATGGCCGCAGTGAGCGGCGCCGCCGGACTGAAACCTGCGCTCGCCGCGGTCGATCGCGGCGCGTCGGTTGCACTCGCCAACAAGGAATGTCTCGTCTGCGCCGGCGATTTCTTCATGCAGCGCGCAGCGAAAGCAGGGGCCTGCATCCTGCCGGCGGATTCCGAGCACAACGCGCTGTTTCAGGCGCTTTCCTCCGGTAATCGCGAGGAATTGGTGCGCGTGATCATCACCGCATCCGGCGGCCCGTTCCGCACCTGGGCCGCAGCCGACATCGAGCAGGCGACGCTGGCGCAGGCGCTGAAGCATCCGAACTGGAGCATGGGCCAGAAGATCACCATCGATTCCGCTTCGATGATGAACAAGGGGCTCGAAGTCATCGAGGCCTCCTATCTGTTTGCGCTCTCACCCGATGAGATCGACGTTCTCGTGCATCCACAGTCGATCATTCACGGCATGGTGGAATTCTCCGACCGATCGGTGGTTGCGCAGCTCGGCGCTCCTGACATGCGCATCCCGATCGCGCATTGCCTCGGGTGGCCCGATCGAATCGTCGGCCCGTCGGCAAGACTGGATCTCGCCAAGATCGGGCAGCTGACGTTCGAAGCACCGGATTTCGAGCGGTTTCCGGGCTTGCGGCTGGCTTACGATGCACTACGTACCGGTAGAGGGGCGACGACGGTATTCAACGCCGCCAATGAGGTCGCGGTGGCAGCGTTCATCGCCGGCAAGATCAAATTCGGCGCCATCGCACGCTTGGTCGAAGCGACCATGAATGAGTGGATTCGCTCCGGAAATCTGGCGCCTTTGACCTCGGCCGACGATGCCATTTCCGTTGACCATAACGCGCGAAATAAGGCCGCCGCCCTATTGCCTCAAATTGCCTTAAAGGCATCCTAGTAGGTTGGGGACTGGGCCTTTGGCTCTGGTCGAGGGGAATCGAATGTCTGAGTTTTTTCTTCATAGTTTCAATACGTTGAGCCATGGGCTCCTCGGTTACATAGTTCCCTTCCTGTTCGTCCTGACCATCGTCGTTTTCTTCCACGAGCTCGGCCATTTTCTGGTCGCCCGCTGGGCGGGCGTGAAAGTGTTAACGTTCTCGCTTGGTTTCGGGCCGGAACTCGCCGGCTTCAACGACCGTCACGGCACCCGCTGGAAGATCTCGGCGATCCCTCTCGGCGGCTACGTGAAATTCTTTGGCGATGAGTTGGAAGCCTCGACCCCGGCCTCGTTCGAGACCCTCGCCAACATGACCGAGGAGGAGCGGGCGGGCAGCTTCCACCACAAGAGAGTCGGTCCGCGAGCGGCCATCGTGGCCGCCGGTCCGATCGCGAATTTCATCCTGGCGATTGTGATCTTCACCTGCCTGTTCACCTTCTTCGGCAAGCCGAGCACGACCGCGCGCGTCGACAAGATTGAAGCCAACAGCGCTGCCGCAGCGGCGGGCTTCCAGGTTGGCGACGTCGTGACCATGATCGACGGCACCACCATCGGAAGCTTCTCCGACATGCAGCGCGTCGTCGGCATTCATGCCGGCGATCAGCTCACCTTCACCGTCAAGCGCGGTGATTCCACGCTGCAATTGCGTGGCACGCCGGAACAGCGCGAAGTGAAGGATCCGTTCGGCAATGCCCACCGGCTCGGTGTGATGGGCATTACGCGCGCGACGTCGCCCGGCGACGTGGTGACCGAGCGCGTCGATCCCGCGACCGCATTCTGGCTCGGCGTCAAGGAAACCTGGTTCGTTGTCGACCGCACGTTCGCTTATATCGGCGGCATCTTCACCGGCCGGGAGGCGGCCGATCAGGTCGGCGGTCCGCTGCGGATTGCCCAAATCTCCGGGCAGGTCGCCACCATCGGCCTGGCTGCCCTGATTCACCTGACCGCGGTGCTTTCGATATCGATAGGTCTTCTCAACCTGTTCCCGGTACCGTTGCTCGATGGCGGTCACCTTTTGTTCTATGCGGTCGAGGTGGTACGTGGCCGTCCGTTGTCGGAGCGGGCTCAGGAAATGGGATTCCGAATCGGGTTAGGTCTGGTGCTGATGCTGATGGTCTTTGCGACCTATAACGACATCCTGCATCTGGCGGCATCCTGAAGCGGCTTTTTTGTGACGTTGCCCATTGGCAACGTCTTGGAATGAAAATGGAATCGCACGGCCTTGTTAAGTTTGCCGCCCCGGCGAAATTGGCTACAAGCAGTGCAGCAAATGGGAATCTGTCGGTTCGTAGGGGTGCGGGCCGGCAACGGAATGACAAGGGCGCGTTGCGCATGATGTTTGGAATGCGAGTGCGGGGGGGCTTGTTCGCCGCTCTGATCATGTTCGCCGTGCCGGTGGCTGCCACGCTGGCGGCTGTGTTGGTGTCTGCGCCGGCTGCTGCCCAGACCGCGGCTGCGATTGCTGTCGAGGGCAACCGGCGCGTCGAGGTTGAGACCATCCGTTCCTATTTCAAGCCCGGACCGGGCGGGCGCCTCGGGCAGGCCCAGATCGACGACGGCCTGAAGGCCCTGATCGAAACCGGCCTTTTCCAGGACGTGAAAATTGACCAGCGGGGCGGCCGGATCGTGGTCGTCGTGGTCGAAAACCCGGTGATCGGGCGGATCGCCTTCGAGGGTAACAAGAAGGTCAAGGACGAGCAGCTTTCGGCGGAAATCCAGTCCAAGCCGCGGGGCACGCTGTCGCGCCCCATGGTTCAGTCGGATGCCCAGCGCATCGCGGAAATCTATCGGCGGTCCGGCCGCTATGATATCCGCGTCAATCCGGAAATCATCGAACAGCCGAACAACCGCGTCGATCTGATCTTCACGATCACGGAAGGCAGCAAAACCGGGGTGAAGTCGGTCGAATTCATCGGCAACAGCGCCTATTCGTCGTATCGCCTCAAGGACATCATCAAGACGCACGAAGCTAACCTGCTGAGCTTCCTCGGTGGCGGCGACGTCTATGATCCGGACCGGGTCGAGGCCGACCGCGATCTGATTCGCCGCTTCTATCTCAAGCACGGTTTCGCCGATGTGCAGGTGGTGGCCGCGCTGACCGAGTATGATCCCGAGAAGAAGGGCTTCCTCGTTACCTTCAAGATCGAGGAAGGTCAGCAATATCGAGTCGCTTCCGTCAATTTCCAGTCTTCGATCAGCACCCTCGATCCGAACTCGATGCGCAGCTATTCGCGCGTCACCGTAGGCTCGCTCTACAATGCCGAAGCGCTGGAAAAATCGGTCGAGGAAATGCAGATCGAAGCGTCGCGTCGCGGTTATGCGTTCGCGATCGTGCGCCCGCGCGGCGATCGCAATTTCGAGCAGCACACCGTGTCGATCGTCTTCGCCATCGACGAAGGTCCGCGCACCTATATCGAGCGCATCAATATCCGCGGCAATACCCGCACCCGTGACTATGTGATCCGGCGCGAATTCGATCTTTCCGAAGGCGACGCCTACAACCGCGCGCTGGTCGATCGTGCCGAGCGCCGGCTGAAGAATCTCGATTTCTTCAAGACCGTGAAGATTGTGACCGAGCCCGGCTCGTCGACCGATCGCGTCATCCTGATTGTCGATCTCGAAGAGAAATCGACCGGCGACTTCTCGGTATCGGGCGGCTACTCGACGACCGACGGTGCGCTCGCCGAAGTCAGTATTTCCGAACGCAACTTCCTCGGCCGTGGTCTGTACGCGAAGGCCGCGGTCACCTACGGCCAGTACGCGCGCGGCTATTCGCTGTCGTTCGTCGAACCCTATCTGCTGGACTACCGCGTGGCGCTCGGCCTCGACCTGTATCAGCGCCAGCAGCTCGCTAACAGCTATATTGCCTACGGCACCAAGACGCTTGGCTTCAGCCCGAGGCTTGGCTTCAGCCTCCGCGAAGATCTCTCGCTGCAGCTGCGTTATTCGATCTATCAGCAGGAAATTCAGCTCCCCAGCTACCTGGCGAACTGTAACAACCTTCAGTTCTTGCCCGACGGCACGCCTAATCCTGCTTTCTTCCCGAGCCCGGCCTTTGCGAATTTGAACGGCGTTCCTGCAGGTGGAACGATCGGCGGCGTCACCGACGGCGGCTCCGGCCTGTGGTGCTACGCCGACGGCGAGGCTTCGCTGCCAGTCCGCAAGGAATTGGCGAGCGGTAGCACCCTGACCTCGGCACTCGGTTATTCGCTGAACTACAATACGCTCGACAACAACAAGAACCCGACTGACGGCTTGCTGATCGACTGGCGACAGGATTTCGCTGGCGTTGGCGGCGACGTCACCTACCTCAAGACCGCGGTCGACGCGAAATACTACACGCCGCTGGTTGCGGACATCGTCGGATTGATCCACGTCCAGGGCGGCATCCTGACCCAGGTCGGCAACGATCAGATTCGAATGCTCGATCACTTCCAGATGGGCCCGAACCTCGTTCGCGGCTTTGCGCCAAACGGCATCGGTCCGCGCGATATCAATCCCTACGGCACGGGTGACGCGCTCGGCGGAACCAAATATTGGGGAGCATCGGCGGAATTGCAGATGCCGTTCTGGTTCCTGCCGAAGGAAGTCGGGCTCAAGGGGTCGGTCTACGCCGATGCTGGCGGACTCTACGACTACAAGGGCCCGACATCGTGGGCGGCGACCGGTGAAGTCAATGTGGCCGGTTGTCGGCCGCCCACACAATTTACCGGGAATACGGGGGCCAATCCGGGCACGTGTCTGGGACTCCAGTATGACAACGGCAATGTCGTCCGTACCTCGGTGGGTGTCGGTCTGATCTGGGCGTCGCCGTTCGGTCCGCTGCGCTTTGACTATGCGGTGCCCCTTACCAAGGGTCAGTTTGACCGCGTGCAGCAATTCAAGTTTGGCGGCGGAACATCGTTCTAAATGCGATAGCCGGCCGGACTGCGACGGGTGGAATGGCGCAGCCGATATTCCTCAAGCAACCTCCCTCGTCGACGCTGGCTGACATCGCCGCGCAGACGAAGGCGGTATTGGTCGATCCCGCCCGGGGCGGCCAGGTGATCAAGGGGCTTGCTTCGCTCGACGAAGCTGGTCCCGCGCATCTGGTGTTTTTCGACAATCTCAAATACGCCGACCAACTTGCATCGACCAAGGCAGGCGGCTGTCTGGTCCACCCGCGTTTCGAAGCGCGGGTACCCAAGCATGTTGCCGTGCTGCGGTCGGCGAAGCCCTTCCATGCTTTCGTCGGGATTGCACGCGCGTGGCACGAAGATGCGCTCCGCCCGCAATCCTGGTTCGACAATGAGGGTATCGCGCCGTCGGCGATCATCGACCCGTCCGCCCATCTCGAAGACGGTGTGATCGTCGATCCGCTCGCGGTGATCGGCCCGCGGGTGGAGATCGGCGCAGGGACGGTGATCGGTGCGGGCGCCGTGATCGGCGCCGACGTCCGGATCGGCCGGGACTGCAACGTCGGTGCGCGCACCGCGATCCAGTTCGCGCTGATCGGCAACAACGTGCTGATCCATCCCGGCTGCAGCATCGGGCAGGACGGCTATGGCTTCATTTTCTTCGGGCCCGAAGGCCATCTGAAGGTACCGCAGACCGGCCGCGTGCTGATCCAGAACAATGTCGAGGTTGGATCCGGCTCCACCATCGACCGTGGCAGCCTGCGCGATACTGTGATCGGCGAGGGCACCAAAATCGACAATCAGGTCCAGATCGGCCACAATGTGACCATCGGCAGGCACTGCCTGCTCGCGGCCCAGATCGGGCTCGCGGGCAGCCTGACGATCGGCGACAATGTGGCGCTGGGTGCCAAGGTGGGGATCAACAACCATCTCAGAATCGGCGACGGGGCCCAGGTCACGGCGATGAGCGCGGTCAAGGATGACATCCCGCCTAACGGCCGCTGGGGAGGTCATTTTGCAAAGCCGACCAGGCAGTGGTTCAGGGAGATTATTGCAGTGGAGCAGCTGGTGCAGGGTAGCGCCACCGATCCGAAGGGCGAAGGACGGGAGTGATGGAGGAGGCACCGGTCAGGTTAGAGCTCGTGGATATCAACGATATCCTCAGGACGCTCCCGCACCGCTTTCCGATGCTGCTGATCGATCGGGTGATCAAGATCCGAACCGATTACAGCGGTATCGGCATCAAGAATGTCACCTTCAACGAACCGCCGTTTCAGGGGCATTTCCCCGAACGCCCGGTCTATCCCGGCGTGATGATGATCGAGGCCATGGCGCAGACCGCCGGCGTTATCGGCATCAAATCGGTCGAGGGTACCGAAAAGCCGCGCGCGGTTTATTTCCTCACCATCGATAAGTGCAAGTTCCGCAAGCCGGTGATGCCCGGCGATACCATCGAATACCACATGCGCTCGATCGGCCGCCGCAAGACCATGTGGTGGTTTCACGGCGATGCCAGGGTGAACGGTCAAACCGTCGCTGAGGCCGACGTCGGCGCGATGCTGACGGACTGATCGTCGGGTCGCTCCACCTGCGCGGGGCAAAATCAAGAAAACGGCAAGAATAAATGAATCCCGGGCGCGAAGCGCCGCGCGGGGATTTATCATAGCTAGGGTAGTTCATCAAGGCCTGTAAGGCGTCGGCCTCGCCAACGAGCGCGGCTCTTGGGCCATGCCGATGCGATGCCCTTTGCGGCGCAAGAGACGCCAGGTTCCGGTTTCAAATGGAGAACGTCATGAAGAGGCTTCTATCGATCATTGCTTGCTGGGGCATTCTTCTCGCGTCGCCGCAGCAGAGCAACGCGGCTGATCTGAGCGGTCTGGTGCCGTCTCTAAAGGCGGGCGGCTACGTGATCGTGTTTCGACACGTTGCGACCGATGACAGTCAGAAGGACGTCTATCCCTTCAAGTTCGACGATATGACCGCGCAGCGACAACTGAGCGAAGCAGGCCGGCAAACGGCCCGACAGCTTGGCGCGGCCATCAAGCATCTTGGTGTGCCGGCCGGGGATGTCTACACGAGCCGATTAAATCGGGCCGTCGAAACCGGTAAGCTCCTGGCTGGCAAAGATGTGTCTCCAATGGATGAACTGACCGACAGTGGCGCGGGCAGCGCGTCCTCGATGGCTAATCCGGATGCCAAGAACGCAAAGGCCGGACGACCTCTGCGCGATCTCGCCAACGCAGCTCCCAAGACCGGCCTGAACACTCTCGTGATTACGCACAAGACGAACATTGCCGATGCGTTCGGAAAGGATTTCAGTGACGTGCGAGAAGGGGAAGCGCTCGTCTTTAAACCGAGCGCCTCGGGTCCATCGGTCTTGGTTACACGCGTGCAAGCCAACGAATGGATCGCGCTGGCCGGCAGCTAGAAGGCTGCGCTTTCAGGCGGCGGCGATCAGGTATCTGGTCGCTCCGACCGGCAAGCGTAACGGCCATCCGGCCCTGATTTCCCGATGTTCTGATTGAAGAACCGGCCCATCGAGGGCGCCGTCACGAAGGCCTCGAATGTCTGGACGGAAAGCTCGCAATATCGATCGTAGCGGCCCTTGATGCCGACGATCATGGTGTGCTGCGACCCGTCGTAGCAAACTCGCTGGACAATGGTGCTGCGGTTGACGTCGCGACACTCGAACGTTTGGAGGTCGACCGTGCCGCGGTCGCTTACCTCGACCGTCTCGGAGCCGACCTGGGCGGTCAGCAGGAACAGGATGAGGCTCGTTGCCGCTCGGATCATGGATGCACTTGGCGCGTGATCTGCCTGTCTTCCCGGCGCTCCGCCGCCGGTCCGCTTACCTCATAACCGATGTGGCCGGATTTTGGGATAGCCGACATACGGCGTAACCATACGTCACTGGACAGCGCTGGCATGTCGCGGTAACCACCGGAAAACCCGACATTTTATCGCCCGGCGATATCAGCTGACACTGGACGCATTTGATGACGACGATCGATCCAACTGCGCGGATTGAGGATGGCGCTGTGATCGGGGAGGGTACCTCGATCGGGCCCTATTGCATCATCGGCGCCAACGTCGTCATCGGCGTGAACTGCAAACTGATCGCTCATGTCCACATCACGGCCCAGACCAGTATCGGCGATGGCTGTACGATCTATCCGTTCGTCTCGCTCGGGACGCCGCCGCAATCGCTGAGCTATCGCGGCGAACTGACCCGGCTCGAGATCGGCTCGGGCTGTACGATCCGCGAATCCGTCACCATGAACGCCGGCACGGTGGCCGGTGGCGGCGTGACACGCGTCGGCGACCGCGGCTATTTCATGAACTGCAGCCATGTCGGGCACGACTGCCAGGTCGGCAATGACGTGATCTTTGCGACCTCCGCAACGCTGGGCGGTCATTGCGAGATCGGCGATTTCGTCTTCATCGGCGGCTTGTCGGCGGTACACCAGTTCACGCGGGTCGGGCCGCAGGTGATGGTCGGCGGCGTCTGCGGCGTGCGCGGCGACGTCATTCCCTTCGGCCTCGTCAACGGCCAATATGCGAGTCTCGAAGGCCTCAACATCATCGGCATGAAACGTCGCAAGTTCACCAAGCAACGGCTCGCCACGGTGCGCTCATTCTATCAAAAGCTGTTCCACGGCCCCGGCATCTTTGCCGAGCGCCTCGATGCGGTGCAGCCGCTGGCCGAGGAAGATCCTGCGATTGCGGAAATCCTCGCCTTCATCGGCGATGGCAAGCACCGCGCGCTGTGTCTTCCCGCCGACGACGGCAACAGGCAATGATGACAGGAAAGCCGCAGCCATGACGTCAGCGGCTCCAGAGCTTTCCTCGCCTGTTGGCGTGATCGCTGGCGGCGGCGGCATGCCGTTCGCGGTCGCGGACTCACTTCAGTCGCGCGGCATCACCCCGATTATGTTCGCGCTTCGCGGCAACTGCGATCCGGTCCGCGTGGAGCGTTTTCGCCATCACTGGATCTCGGTCGGCCAGCTCGGCCGGGCGACAAAACTGTTTCGCAGCGAGGGTTGCCGCGACCTGATCTTCATCGGCATCCTGCTGCGGCCGGCGCTGTCGGAGATCAGGCTGGACTGGGGCACGATCCGCGTTCTCGGCAAGGTCATGACCGCGTTTCGCGGCGGCGACAATCATCTGCTCACCAGCATCGGCCGCATCCTCGAGCAGGACGGGTTTCGGATGGTCGGCATGAAGGACGTCGCCCCCGATATCCTGATGCCGGAGGGATGCATTACCCGAGTGGCGCCCGACCCCGCCGCTATCGCGGACATTGCGAGAGGGCGGGAGGTGCTGCAGGCACTCGGTCCCTTCGACATCGGTCAGGCTGTCGTGGTGATCGACGGCCATGTGTTGGCGGTCGAGGACATCGAGGGTACCGACGGGCTGTTGGTGCGCGTGGCGCAACTGCGTGCCAACCGTCGTATCCGCGCCAAAACCGGCCGCGGCGTGCTGGTGAAAGCGCCCAAGAGCGGCCAGGATTTGCGCTTCGACCTTCCGACGGTCGGCCCACGAACCATCGAAGGCGCGGCCGAGGCAGGGCTCGCCGGTATCGCCATCATCGCCGGCAACACCATTGCCGCGGAGTCACAGGCCATGATTGAGGCGGCCGACAGGGCCGGTCTCTTCATCCAGGGGCTGCCCGCGTGACACCGGCGCGTGCGACTGGCGACATCGGGCGCAAGATCTTTCTGATTGCGACGGAGGAATCCGGCGATCGCCTCGGCGCCAACCTGATGAAAGTGCTGCGCCAGCGCCTTGGCGACGCGGTGCGGTTCGAGGGCGTCGGCGGCCGTGCGATGGCGCGCGAAGGCCTCACCTCGCTGTTCCCGATCGAGGAATTGTCGATCATTGGGCTGGCCGCGGTCGTGAAGCAGTTGCCGAAGATCCTGCGGCTGATCAAGCAAACCGCCGCGGCTGTGCTCGAGGCGTCACCCGACATTCTCATCATCATCGACAGCCCCGATTTTACCCATCGCGTGGCGCGCCGCGTTCGCGCCGGCGACGCCCGGATTCCGATCGTCAATTATGTCGCCCCGACGGTCTGGGGGTGGCGGCCGGGGCGAGCCCGCGCCATGCTCGGTTACATCGATCACGTCCTTGCCATTCTGCCGTTTGAACCGGAGGCCTATCGCAAACTTCGTGGGCCGCCCTGCAGTTATGTCGGCCATCCCCTGCTCGAGCAGCTCGCTTCGCTCCGGCCCGGCGCCGAGGAGCAAAAGCGGCGCGGCGAGCCGCCGCCGGTGCTGTTGGTGCTGCCGGGAAGCCGCGGCAGTGAAATCAGACACCACATGGCGGTGTTCGGCCAGGCGCTGGCACGGCTGAGGGACGAGGGCGTGGCGTTCGAGCTGATATTGCCGACGATGCCGCATTTGCTGGAGGCGGTGACGGAGGCGATCAAGAGTTGGCCGGTGCAACCGCGCGTCGTGGTCGGCGAGCAGGAGAAGCGGGCGGCGTTCCGGATTGCACATGCAGCGCTGGCGAAATCAGGCACGGTGACGCTTGAACTCGCTCTCGCTCATGTGCCCATGGTGGCGGCGTACCGGACCGGCTCAATCGAAGCCTGGATATTGCTGCGGATCATCAATGTGAATTCGGTGATCCTCGCCAATCTCGTGATCGGCGAGAATGTCGTTCCCGAATTCCTGCAGCAGGATTGCACGCCGGAAACGCTGTCGCAGAAGCTACGCGAGGTGCTCGCCGATTCCGAGCTGCGGCGGAAACAGGTCGAAGCTTTCGCCAAAATCGACGAGATCATGTCGACCGGCAACCAGCCGCCAAGCGCCCGGGCGGCCGACATCGTGCTGGCGACGATGCGTAAGTCGCGGCGAACGTAGGTATCGGACTCCTCATGGTGAGGAGGCGCGCAGCGCCGTCTCGAACCACGAGGCCCCGCTGGTGCCATTCATCCTTCGAGACACTGCCAAAGCAAAAAAGCCGGATGCGACCTCGCATCCGGCTTTCGAGCTTGGTCTGTGCTGCGTTTGTTACTTGCGCTTGGCGATATCGACGTAGTCGCGGCGCGCGACGCCGGTGTAGAGCTGGCGCGGACGGCCGATCTTCTGGTGCGGATCCTCGATCATCTCGCTCCACTGGCTGATCCAGCCGACGGTGCGGGCGACTGCGAACAGCACGGTGAACATCGAGGTCGGGAAGCCCATCGCCTTCAGCGTGATGCCCGAATAGAAGTCGACGTTCGGATAGAGCTTGCGATCGATGAAGTACTGATCGCTCAGCGCGATCTTCTCGAGTTCGAGCGCGACCTTCAGCATCGGGTCGTCGCCATGGCCGGTCTCGGCCAGCACGGCGTGACACATCTTCTGCATGATCTTGGCGCGGGGATCGTAGTTCTTATAGACGCGATGTCCGAAGCCCATCAGGCGGACTTCGCTGTTCTTGTCCTTCACCCTCTTGATGAAGTCGGGGATATGGTCGACCGAACCGATCTCGGACAGCATCGCCAGCGCCGCTTCGTTGGCGCCGCCATGCGCCGGGCCCCACAGGCAGGCGATGCCGGCGGCGATGCAGGCGAACGGGTTGGCTCCCGAGGAGCCGGCGATACGTACCGTCGAGGTCGAGGCGTTCTGCTCATGGTCGGCGTGCAGGATGAAGATCTTGTCGAGCGCGTCGGCGAGCACCGGATTGATCTTGTAGTCCTCGCAGGGCACCGCGAAACACATGTGCAGGAAGTTCTCGGCGAAGGAGAGCGAGTTCTTCGGATACATGAAGGGCTGGCCGATTGTGTATTTGAAGGCCATGGCGGCCAGCGTCGGAACCTTCGCGATCATGCGCATCGATGCGATCATGCGCTGCTGCGGATCGGTGATGTCGGTGGAGTCGTGGTAGAATGCAGCCAGCGCGCCGACCGCGGCAACCATGATGGCCATCGGATGGGCGTCGCGGCGGAAGCCCTGGAAGAAGCGGGCCATCTGCTCGTGAACCATGGTGTGATGGATCACGCGGCTGTCGAAGTCTTTCTTCTGCGCCGGGGTCGGAAGCTCTCCGTAAAGCAGGAGGTAGCAGGTTTCGAGGAAGTCGCCCTTTTCGGCGAGTTGTTCGATCGGATAGCCGCGATATTCCAGAACGCCGGCGTCACCGTCGATATAGGTGATCTTCGACTGACAGCTGCCCGTGGAGGTAAAGCCGGGGTCGTAGGTGAACATCCCGGCCTGGCCGTAGAGCTTGGCGATGTCGATGACATCTGGCCCCACCGTGCCGCTGAGGATCGGGAAATCGTAGGTCTTGTTACCTACCGTTAGCGTTGCAGTCTTGTTGCTGGATTTTGCGTCCATCGTGAAGTCCCCGATGAAATCGTTGCGAAAATCGGCCGGCCTTGGTGCCATTCTCAGCGGAGATAGCAAGGCTGGCCGGATTGTCTAGAAGGCGGCGTCAAATGCGTAGCTTATTGCCCTGTGCACTGCAAGATGGCCTCAGGTCGTGCATGGCAGGGCCTGAATTTGGGCTCATCCGGCGGCCTGATCGGCAAGGCGGGCGAGACATTGATCCCGCCCCAGCACCGCCAGGACGTCGAAAATGCCGGGCGAGGTCGTCCGCCCGGTGAGCGCCACCCGCAGCGGCTGCGCGACCGCGCCAAGCTTCAGATTATTCTGTTCCGCGAAATTCCGCATCGCGGATTCAGTGGTTTCGGCGCTCCATTCCGTGACCGCTTCCAGAGCTGTGCGAAGCTTGCCGATCAGTTGGCGGGTTTCCGGCGTCAGCAAGGCCGCGGCCTTCGGCTCGATCTCGAGCGGACGGTCGGCGAAGATGAAGTAGGAGGCCGATATCAGCTCGATCAGCGTCTTGGCGCGCTCCTTGAGGCTCGGCATTGCCCGCAGCAATTGTGCCCGCGTAGTGTCGTTGAGCTTGGCCTTCAGCTCGGCGCCATCGGGCACGTAATCCAGCACGCTCTCGAACATGGTCACGAGCGATTGATCGTCGGCCTGGCGGATGTAGTGGCCATTGAGGTTTTCCAGCTTAGCGAAATCGAACCGCGCCGCGGATCGGCCGATCTGCGGAAGGTCGAACGCGTCGATCATTTCCTGGGTCGAAAAGATCTCCTGGTCGCCATGGCTCCAACCGAGCCGGACCAAGTAATTGCGCAGCGCCGCCGGCAGATAGCCCATGGCGCGGTAGGCATCGACGCCGAGCGCGCCGTGGCGCTTAGAAAGCTTGGATCCGTCGGGCCCGTGGATCAGGGGGATATGGGACATGCTTGGAATGTTCCACTCCAGCGCGTCGTAGATCTGCTTCTGGCGCGCGGCATTGATCAAATGATCGTCACCCCGGATCACATGCGTGACACCCATGTCGTGGTCGTCGACCACAACCGCGAGCATGTAGGTCGGGTTGCCGTCGCCACGCAGCAGCACGAGATCGTCGAGATTCTCGTTCTGCCAGACCACGCGGCCCTGCACCTGGTCCTCGATCACGGTCTCGCCGGCTTGCTGTGCCTTGAGGCGGATGGTGGGCTTCATACCGGCAGGCGCTTCCGATGGATCGCGGTCGCGCCACAGGCCGTCATAGAGGCGGGTGCGGCCCTCAGCGCGCGCCTTCTCGCGCATGGCCGTGAGTTCCTCGGGCGTGGCATAGCAGCGATAGGCCTTGCCGCTGGCGAGCAGGGCTTCGGCGACCTCGCGGTGGCGGGCGGCACGGCTGAACTGGTAGATGACATCGCCATCCCAATCGAGCTCGAGCCATTTCAATCCGTCGAGGATTGCGGCAATGGCCGGCTCAGTCGAGCGCTCGCGATCGGTATCCTCGATCCGCAGCAGCATCTTGCCGCCGCGCTTTTTGGCGTAGAGCCAGTTGAACAGCGCGGTTCGGGCTCCCCCGATATGGAGAAAGCCTGTGGGCGAGGGGGCAAAGCGGGTGACGACGGAATCGGTCATGGGGCGGGGGCATATGCGTGAATGGCGGTGGTGTATAGCAGGAACGGCGCATAACTAAAGCCTTCCTTGGCATGCACTGATTTGCTTGGCAGGAGCTGATTTGCTTGGAAGGAGCGGATTTGGCAAAAGGACCGCTGATTTCCGAACGGGACCAAAGAATGACCACAGAACCGGTTGCGGCAGAGACGGGGCGCGATTTCATCCGCGACATCGTCCAGGCCGATCTCGACTCCAAGAAATTCACGCAGATCGTGACGCGCTTCCCACCGGAGCCGAACGGCTATTTGCACATTGGGCATGCCAAATCGATTGCGCTGAATTTCGGCATTGCGCAGGAATTTGGCGGCCGGTGCAATCTTCGGTTCGACGACACCAATCCGACCAGGGAGGAGCAGGAATACATCGAACTCGATTCAGGCCGACGTGCACTGGCTCGGCTTCGACTGGGGAACCGATCTCTTTTATGCCTCGGATTATTTCGATCGGCTCTACGAATGGGCCGAGGGCCTGATCAAGGCCGGCCATGCCTATGTCGACGACCAGTCGCAGGAAGAAATCCGCGTTAGCCGCGGCACGCTGACGGAACCCGGCAAGAACAGCCCGTTCCGCGATCGCTCCGTGGATGAGAACCTCGATCTGTTCCGGCGCATGAAAGCGGGTGAGTTTCAAAACGGCGCCCGCGTGCTGCGCGCCAGGATCGATATGACCTCCGGCAATATCAACCTGCGCGACCCCGTGCTCTACCGCATCCTGCACGCCGAGCACCCGCGCACAGGCAAGAAATGGTCGATCTACCCAAGCTACGACTACGCTCACGGCCAGTCGGACGCGATCGAGGGCGTCACGCATTCGATCTGTACGCTGGAATTCGAGGACCACCGGCCGCTCTATGAATGGCTGCTCGACAAGCTGCCGGTGCCGTCAAAACCGCGCCAGTACGAATTCGCGCGGCTCAATATCACCTATACTCTGCTCTCTAAGCGCGTGCTGACCCAGCTCGTGCGCGACGGGCATGTATCCGGCTGGGACGATCCGCGGATGCCGACGATTGCCGGCCTCAAGCGGCGCGGGGTGCCGCCGGCCGCGGTGCGTGAATTCGTCAAGCGCATCGGCGTGGCGAAAGCCAACAGCGTGGTCGACGTCGGCATGCTGGAATTTTGCATCCGTGAGCTACTGAACAAGACCGCGCAGCGGCGCATGGCGGTGCTGCGGCCGCTCAAGGTCGTGATCGAGAACTATCCGGAAGGGCAGGTCGAGGAACTCGAAGCCGTCAACCATCCGGACGATCCCGCCGCGGGAACGCGCAAGATCCCGTTCGGCCGTGAGCTCTATATCGAGCAAGACGACTTCATGGAGAGCCCACCGAAGAAATTCTTCCGCCTGTCGCCGGGCACCGAAGTGCGGCTGCGCTACGCTTACTTCATCAAATGCACTGACGTCATCAAGAACGCCGCCGGTGAAGTCGTCGAACTGCGCTGTACTTACGATCCCGCTACCAAGGGCGGCAATGCCCCCGACGGACGCAAGGTCAAGGCCACCATGCACTGGCTGCCGGCGGCGCAATCGGTGCCTGCCGAGATCCGGGTCTACAATCAATTGTTCAGCAAGCCCAATCCGGACGCGTCGAATTTCGCCGCCGATCTCAACCCGCAGTCGCTGGAAGTTCTGCCCGATGCGCGGATCGAGGCAGGCGTCGCGGAGAGCAAGTCAAACGACGTGATACAGTTCGAGCGCCAGGGCTATTTCGTGCGCGATCCCGATTCCACGACGGCCAAGCCGGTGTTCAACCGCACCATCGGCCTGCGTGATACGTTTGCCAAGGAAGTCGGCGGGAAAAGCTGAAACCTATCGATTGGATTATCCAATGCCGAACGCGACCGATGACACCGTATCCGCCATCATGGATAAATGGGCGGTCGCGTTTGGCAAGCTCGATGCCGGCGCACTCGCGTCGCTTTACTCGAAGTACGCCTTCTTCTTCGGCTCGAATCCCAACCTTTATCGTGGGAAAGATGGCGTTACCGCCTATTTCAACGGGCTGCCGCGATGGTCTTCGCCGACCGTTCAATTTACCGACGTCAGAACGGCGCCCGCAGGCGAGGGTGTGATCAACATGGCGGCCACGGCGTCGTTCGTCGTCGAGGAGAACGCAGAGCCGTTAGTGGTGAAGATAACCTGGGTGATTATTCGTGAAGACGGCGATTGGAAGATCGTCAGCCATCACGTGTCCTCGATGACGCCGCTGATTGCGGAAGCTGCCGACGCGCTGAAGCCATTGGAAGCCTAGCAGCCCCGGCAAATGCTCCGCAACGACCGGGCGAGCTGGAGATCTTCGGGCGCCATTGGCTCCAGCGGCTTCTGTTGCTGTGCTGCTTCGTGGGCCTCGTGCGCTTTTTGTCTGGCGGCCCGCGCGACCTCCTGGCGCTGGTAGCACGCTTCGCGTTCGGATCGCGGCTCGATGAAACGGCATTGTTCGACTGCCGCTGAAGCGAATGACGCGGTCATCGCGATGGCAAGCGAAAAGCAAGCAATGAATTTCATGTGAAGCTTCAGACCTCGCATCCGATCTCTGTCATCCCGTGAAATTGTAACGGCATGCCGGTCGCATTTCTTCTGGTTTCTGCATCTGTTCCGCTAGCCGCCTGACGCCAGGTTCCGGTAACTTACAACCTGGACGCGATTGTAAGGTGTAAGGCGTGGTGGAGCAGGGCAACACGCCCGGTCAAAGGCGGGGCTATGCCGGGACTTGGCCGCCGCGCGCCGCGACGCCGATCGGCCCCTTCGTGCCGTCGCGCATCGTCGCCTGGCCGCCGTTCATCGAAATATTGCAGAAATGGATTCGGGCCGAAGCCGGCCCAGGACGATTGCTGCCGTGGGTACCTGCCGCCTTCGGCACCGGCATCGCATTTTATTTCGCCGCCGACCATGAGCCGGTACTGCCGGTCGCTGCGATCGCGGCGCTTGCGTTTTGCGTGGCGGCGTTCTTGTTGCGGCGGCAGAAGGTATTTCCGGTTGCCGTCATGATTGCCGCGCTCGCGGCAGGCTTTGCGGTTGCGACCTGGAAAACCGCGCGGATCGCGCATGGCGTACTGGCGCGGCCGATGTTTTCGGTGGCGTTGTCGGGCTTTGTGGAAACCCGTGACATCCGCGAACGCACCGACCGCTTTGTCCTGCGCGTCGCGACCATGGACAGCCCGCGCGGACAGATAAAACTTGAGCGCGTGCGGCTGTCGGTGAAAAAGGGCACTGCGCCCGCCGTCGGCAGTTTTGTCGAGTTGAAGGCGCGGTTGCAGCCGCCGCTCGCTCCTTTGCGGCCGGGCAGCTACGATTTCGGCCGCGATATGTATTTTCAGGGCATCGGCGCCTCCGGCTTCGTGATGGGCGGGATCAAGACCGCGGAGCCGCCGGCGAGTGGCGGACTGGCGTTGCGCTATGCGGCGTGGATGCAAGGCTTGCGCGACGCCATTGACGCGCGGATCAGGACCACGCTGGAGGGTGACAAGCGCGCCATTGCGACCGCACTGCTCACCGGTCGCCGCGATGCGATCTCCGAGCCCGTGAACGACGCCATGTTCATCTCGGGCCTCGGCCATGTGCTGTCGATCTCCGGCTATCACATGGCGGTCGTTGCGGGCGTGGTGTTCTTTGCGGTGCGGGCGTTGCTGGCGTTGTTCCCGAAACTCACGGTCGGCTTTCCCATCAAGAAGTGGTCGGCCGCGGCAGCCCTCGTGGCGGCCGCGTTCTATCTGTTGCTGTCGGGCGCTGAGGTCGCGACCCAGCGCTCGTTTTTCATGACGGCGGTAGTGCTGATCGCGGTTTTGGTCGATCGCCGCGCGATCACCTTCCGGACGCTCGCGGTCGCAGCCATGATCGTACTGACGATAGCGCCCGAGGCGCTGGTGCATCCGAGCTTTCAGATGTCGTTCGCTGCGACGCTTGGGCTGGTGGCGCTGGTGCAGATCGGCATGCCGCGCTTGTTTGCAGCCCCCGATCATTCCGCAACGGCGCGGGTGGCGCTGTGGGGTGGCCGCGAGATCCTGACATTGTTGCTGGCCTCGCTGGTGGCGGGCCTCGCCACGACGCCTTATGCGGCCTTTCACTTTCACCGGGTCACACCCTATGGCGTACTTGCCAATCTCGCGGCGATGCCGGTGGTGTCGGCCGTTGTGATGCCGATGGGTCTGCTCGGCCTTGCCGCGATGCCATTCGGCTTCGACGGCTTCTTCTGGTGGATCATGGGCGCCGGCATCGACTGGATGATCCTTGTTACGCAATGGGTCGCCGCGCTGCCCGGCGCGATCGGCCGCATGGCGGCGTTCGGAATTGGACCCCTGATCGCTGCGAGTGCGGGCATCATCCTGCTCAGTCTGCTGCGCACGCCACTGCGTTGGTCCGGGGCGGCCTTGCTGTTGGTGGCGGTGGTATGGGGGTTAAGGGTGCCGCAGCCGGACATCCTGATCTCGACCGACGGCCGCAATATCGGCGTGCGGGGCCAGGATGGCCGGCTGCATTTCCTGCGCGCCGGCAAGGACGCCTTTCTGGTGAAGGAATGGCTGGCAGCGGATGCCGACGCGCGAACGCCCAGTGATGCCTCGCTCACCGAAGGCGTCTCCTGCGACGAAGCCGGCTGCGTGACGCAAGGTGCCCGTGGCGCCTTCGTCGCATTGACGCTGCGGCCAGAGGCGCTGGCGGATGATTGCGAGCGCGCGGCGCTGGTCGTGACCGCGCGGCAGGCGCCGGTGGACTGCGCAGCCTCGGTCATCGACGGCGAACGCCTGCGGCGGCAAGGCGCGATGGCGTTGCGGCGAAGCCGCGAAGGGTTTGCCGTCGACGCGGTCAAGCCCAGGGGAATCGACCGTCCTTGGTCGCCGGCAATCGCGGGCGATGGCGAGACGGAGGCCACCATCCTCGCGCCGCGTCCGGCGTCGCGCGCCGTCGATGCCACACCGTCAGAAGCCGATTTGCAGGCAGATGATTAGGGCGGACTCATTTGGGCGAACTCGGCGGCTCGCCCGAGGAGGGGGCCGGCAGGTCGAATGCCCCGAGGTGAAACTCCTCCGGGGCGTCCGGTTCCGACGGCAAGTTGACGAGCGTGAAAGCGGCGTCCGGAAACTGTTGCCAGATTGCGATATCCGCGGCCGTCACCGTGAGCCAGCCATACCTGAACATGTATCGTCCGGGCTCTGTGACGCGCCCGGCTCGCTGCCATGTGACTTTGTTGACCACCGATCAGCCCCTCGGCGCCTGTGAGTCGTTTATTCGCGCAAACCCTACCAGCTCCGGATCGGGTCCGGAGCATGCTTCGCATGAAAGCGCTTTTGCGTGTGGCCGCCGGCCAGGACCGACGGATAACCACGCAGCATTTCAGCCGGTGACGATCGGTGTCGGTGCGACCAGCGGCGTCTCGACAGCCTTTGCCGCATGCTCGACGCCCTTCTGGGACACCGGCAATTGCAGCACCGTCACGTACTGCCCGGCGCAAAGCTGGGTCACCAGTACATGGCTTCCGTCCGGAAATTCGATCGCGTCATGATGACGCTCCCGCACATGCGGATCGATCGTGTTGAACTTGCCGACGCGATAACCGATGGTCTTGGTCCAGATCCAGCGGTTGTCGAATTTGACCTCTTCGACGAAGGCCAGTTCGGTTCCGGGAAGCATGCAGACCGCTACATTCGGCTCGCGTTCTGAAGCGAAGCCGCGGGTCGATGTACCCGGGAATGTGGTTGAGATCAGCGTCTCTCCGACTTCGGCAGGACGCGTTGCCAGAGCATGCATACTGTAGTCACACATCGGACCGCTCCCTTGTTAGAGATAGCCGACCCGCGCCTCCGGGAGGCACAGGCCTCTATCAGAGTGGACTTAACTAACTAATCTTCGCTTGGTTCTGGGCAATTATACGACGTAAGCAGGCGTGAGCGATCACGAACGCGCTACGCGGCTCGCTTGTTGAGCTTGGGCAAGCAAAAACCCCGGCGGTGAAGCCGGGGCCAATTTCGTTGTCAGGGGTGGTGACCGGCGGAAGCCGGTCAATATTTCCGGTAGAGCCCGATCAGCTTGCCCTGAATCCGAACCCGGTTCGGCGGCAGGATGCGGACTTCATAGGAGGTATTGGCGGGCTCCAGTGCGATCGAGGCGCCGCGGCGGCGGAAACGCTTGAGGGTCGCTTCCTCCTCGTCGATCAGGGCCACCACAATATCGCCGGTGTCGGCGGTGTCGTTGCGTTGGATCAGCGCCATGTCGCCGTCGAGAATGCCGGCATCCACCATGGAATCGCCGCGTACCTCGAGCGCGTAGTGCTCGCCGGAGCCAAGCATGTCCGGCGGTACGCTGATGGTGTGGCTGCGGGTCTGCAGCGCCTCGATCGGCGTACCGGCGGCGATCCGGCCCATCACCGGCACCGCCACCGGGCGGTTGCCGTCGTCCTCGGCCATGGCAGAGCTTGAGGAGCGAACCTTGCCGAGCGTGCCTTCGATGACGCTTGGCGTGAAGCCGCGGCGGGCATTGCCGTTGCCGCCGCCCGCAAGCTCGGGCAGCTTGATGACCTCGATGGCGCGGGCGCGGTTGGGCAGGCGGCGGATGAAGCCACGCTCTTCCAATGCCGTGATGAGGCGGTGGATACCGGACTTCGAGCGCAGGTCGAGCGCGTCCTTCATTTCGTCGAAGGAGGGCGGCACGCCGGCCTCTTTCAGCCGTTCGTTGATGAAACGCAGAAGTTCATACTGTTTGCGCGTAAGCATCTCGAGCATTCCCCCGGTTGGCGGCGTCGTTCGGTTTTCGAGCGTCCTTCAGTTTCAAGAGGCGGGAGTCTCAAACTCGGGAGTATCAAACTCCCGTTTGTAGACACTATCCCTCGAAACAAATCATGAACGGACACTATATGTTCGATACATGTTCCGCAACCACTTAATTTCAGGTGAACGCGATGTGGTTTTGTCCGGGCGGTGCGCCGGCGGGTATCATCCAGGCAGCCGCACGAGCTCGCATGGAGAGCCCTTGGGCGATGCGGGTGCAAACGGCGGACGTATCACAAGTGCCCGTGCCGCAGCGAGATTCCCCAACAGCGAACTGTCCTGGTGATTGACGGGCGTGGCGATCAGCACGCCGTCCGCACGCTCCTCCAGGCGGGCGCGCAGATAGTCTTCGCGCTGGTCGTTGGCGGCGAGATCGCGGCCCAGCAACGCCGTCTCGCGCGCGTGATGGATGCCAGAACGACCGGTTAGGGCGCGAATCAACGGCACCAGAAACAGGAAGCCGCAGACATAGGAGGAGACCGGATTGCCGGGCAGGCCGATGACCCGCATGCCGCCCAACCGTCCGTGCATCATCGGCTTGCCCGGCCGCATCGCGATCCGCCAGAACGCCATGGTGACGCCTTCAGCCTCCAGCGACTGCTTGACGAGGTCGTGGTCGCCGACCGAGGCGCCGCCGGTCGTGATCAGGATATCGGCGCCGACGTCGCGGGCCCGGCGGATTCCTTCGGTGGTAGCGGCAACCGTGTCGGCGGCAATCCCGAGATCGACGGTCTCGGCGCCCTCGGCCCGCGCCAGGGCCCGCAGCGCATAGCCGTTGGAATAGACGATCTGCCCGGGGCCGGGGATCGAGCCCGGCATCACAAGTTCGTCGCCGGTGGCGAGCACCGCGACCTTTGGGCGGCGCCGCACAGCCAGCTCCGGATAGTTCATGCCGGCGGCGAGCGAGAGGTCGCGGTCGGTGAGGCGGTTTCCCGCGGCAAGCAACACATCGCCCTCGCGGAAGTCGACACCGGCGGGACGGATGTGCCGTCCCGGAACGGCGGTGTCCGTGATGGTGATGTGATCGCCATCGACGCCAGTGTCTTCCTGGATGATGACGGCGTCGGCTCCGTCGGGGATCACGCCGCCGGTAAAGATCCGCACGGCCTCGTTGGCGCCGACTTTCCTGTCGAACGGGCGGCCGGCTGCGACCTCGCCGATCACCTTCAGGCGCGCCGAAAGTGCGGCGGCGTCGGTCGCGCGCACCGCATAGCCGTCCATCGCCGACATCGCCTGTGGCGGCTGCGTTCGCCGCGCGGCGACGTCCCGCGCCAGCACGCGATGAAAGGCGGTATCCAGCGCGACCATTTCTTCAGGCAATGGCTTGGCGCCCGCAAGGATCGCAGCAAGCGCGTCGGCAACCGGCATCAAGGCCACGTGAAACTCCTAAATCCCAAGCGCTGCGAGCGCCTTTGCAACGTCATTGGGTGACGTCACATGAACGACGGCAAGGCCACAAGCCCGCGCGCCTTCGATATTTTCGGCGAGATCGTCAAAGAACAGGATGCGCGAGGCGGGCACTCCGATTGCTTTCACCACATGATCATAGGCCGCAGCATCCGGTTTTCGAAGCCCGATCGTCGAGGACAGGAACATTTCGCGGAAATGACCGAGCACATCGACATAGGCTTTCGACAAATACTCGACATGGGCTCTGTTGGTATTCGAGAAGGCATAGAGCGGCATGCGCCTGGCGGCGCGCGCCAGCAGCGGCGCGATCCCGGGCATTTCGCCGGCGAAGATCGCATTCCACCCCTCCAGAAACTGGGCGTCCGTGAGGCCGATCTCGAGCGCTTCGCGCACGCTCTGGAAATAAACCGCATCCGCGATCTTGCCGGTCTCATGATGTTTGTACGTCTGGTCACGGACAAACCGCGCGGCGAGGTCGGCTGGCTGGCAGCCCGCGTAACCGGCCCAAACGGCCAGCGCCTTGGGGAAATCGATATCGAGCACGACGTGGCCGAGATCGAACAGCAGCGCGTCGGCGGAGTTGGGGGCGAGCGGGGAGTTCATATCCGTCGTTCTACAAAACCGGACAAAACCGGGCAACGGCCGATCGATGCCGGCGATCAACCTTTGTCCCGGCGTCGTTACCGATTAATCCCTGCTTAAGCCGGTGCGCGAGCTGTGCTAAGGCTTGGCGAGAGTTCGGGGAGTGACCGCATGAGAATCTTTGGCGTCGTGACTGTGATTGCGTTGTTGATGGCCGGGCCCGCCTTGGCGCAGCAAAAGTCCGTTCCCAAATATGGGGACGTCGACAAGGAAAAGTCTCAATCGGATATCGCGGCCGAGAAGGAGGCGGAACGAGCCTACCAGAGGTCGCTGGGCAATATTCCGGAACAGACGAGGCACGCACGGACCCGTGGGGCGCGGTGCGCAGTGATAATGCGCCGAAGGCGGCCGCAAAGACGCCGGCGCCTAAACCGAAGGCCAAGCCGCGCGAAGGTTGACGCGAAAGCCGACGGCGCTGCCAAACAGTAGCAAGAAGATACATCCCGGCGTCTCGCCGGGACAATGATGTCCGCCAATGAGGAAACGGGAATGAGCGAAATGCTGCTGTTCTCCCCGATGACGATCCGCGGCGTCGAGCTGCGCAACCGCATCGTGGTGCCGCCGATGCATCAATATTCGGCCATCAAGGGCTTTCCCACCGACTGGCATCTGATGAACGCAGGCAAATTCGCCGCCGGCGGCGCCGGTCTTGTCGTCGTCGAATCGACAAAAGTCGAGCGGCGCGGCTGCGGCACGGTCGGCGATCTCGGGATCTGGGATGACGCCTTCGTGGAGCCGCTCAGCCGCCTCGTCAAATTCATCAAGCAGCAGAATTCGGTCGCGGGCATTCAGCTCGGCCATTCCGGACGCAAGGCCCGTGCGACGAGGCCCTGGGAAGGCGACCGGCCGCTGCAGCGGACAGCCGACATCGAGGACTGGGACGCCTGGTCGCCGGTGGCGCCGAGCGCGATCGCCCACAGCGAGAGGTGGCCGGTGCCGAAGGCGCTGGAACGTCACGAGGTGAAGGACCTGGTGCAGGCGTGGGGCAACGCTGCCCGCCGCGCCCACGAGGCCGGTTTCGACGTGCTGGAGCTGCATGGTGCGCACGGCTATCTCGTGCATCAGTTCCTGTCGGAGCGATCCAATCAACGCACCGACGAATATGGCGGCTCCGAAATGAACCGGATGCGCTTCATCACCGAGATCACGGAATCAGTGCGGACGCACTGGCCCGATCACAAGCCGTTGTTCGTCCGCCTGTCGGTCGAAGACAACGCCGGCTGGGGACCGGAGCAAAGCGCGCGGCTGGCAAAAAGTCTAAAAGCGAGGGGCGTCGACGTCATCGACTGCTCGTCCGGGGGCATCACCGAGATGGCGCCGATCCTGGGCAAGGAAATAAAATACAGCTACCAGGTTCCGCTATCGGAATATGTACGGCGCCAGGCCGATATCATGACCATGGCGGTCGGGCTCATCATCCATGGCGATCAGGCCGAACAAATCTTGCGCGACAAACAGGCCGATTTGATCGCGGTTGGCCGGGAAATCCTCAATAACCCGAACTGGCCGATGGATGCCGCGCTAAAACTGGGTGTGGAAGGCCCATTTCGCAATGTTCCGCCCCAATTCGGCTATTGGCTGGGCACCCGGGCCAAACGCGGCTTCGGCACCCAGCCCTCCACCTGGCAGAATGGGCTGCTGGAAGCCGGTCAAGAGACCGGCCAAGAGGCTCGCAAAGCCTCCCAAAGCCAGTAATGGCCCGGTGTGCGCGGCCTTGATCCGACCAAAATGGCGTTGTGTGGTCGCCCCCGCCGCAGGGGCCGGGACGCCGATTGACCTGATTGTGGCTGTCGATAGCGAGAAGGATCGCCAATGATGCGCAGGAACTTCACCTTTCTCCTCGGCACGGTAGCGGGCGCGTGTTTGACCGTTCTTGTCACCGGACCCCAAGGGGCGCATCTGGTTGCGGCCGCCAAAGCCGCGGCCCGTCCCGATAGCACCTACGTGCAGCTCAATCTGTTCGGCGACGTGTTCGAGCGGATCAGGGCCAGCTATGTCGAGAAGCCCGACGACACCAAGCTGATGGAGGGCGCGATCAACGGCATGATCTCATCGCTCGATCCTCATTCACGCTACATGAATGAGAAGGGCTGGAGCGACATGCAGGAGACCACCCACGGCGAGTTTGGCGGTCTTGGCATCGAGGTCACGATGGAAGACGGTTTCATCAAGGTGGTCGCGCCGATCGACGACACGCCCGCCGCCAGAGCCGGCATCATGTCCGGCGACATGATTACCCAAATCGACGATGACAACATTCAGGGACTTACCCTCGAGCAGGCTGTGTCCAAGATGAAGGGACCGGCCGACAGCAAGACGCGGCTGAAAATCCTCCGCAAGGGTTCGGACAAGCCGATCGATGTCGCGATCGTGCGCGAAGTCATTCGGGTGCGGCCGGTCCGTTACCACACCGACGGCGGCGACATCGGCTATATCAGGATCACCAGCTTCAACGAACAGACCACCGATGGCCTGCGCAAGGCAATCGTGGCGATTGCCAAGGAGATCCCGACGGAGAAGCTCGCGGGCTATGTCGTCGACCTCCGCAACAATCCGGGCGGATTGCTCGATCAGGCGGTCTCGGTGTCGAGCACCTTCATGCCACGAGGCGAGGTGGTTTCGACGCGCGGCCGTACGCCGGAGGAAACCCAGCGCTTCACCGCCCGCGGCGGCGACATCACCAAGGGCAAGCCGCTTGTCGTATTGATCAACGGCGGATCGGCTTCGGCTTCCGAGATCGTGGCGGGCGCCTTGCACGATCACAAGCGCGCCACCCTGATCGGAACGCGTTCGTTCGGCAAAGGCTCGGTGCAGACCATCATCCCGCTCGGCAGAGGGAATGGCGCGCTGGCGCTGACGACGGCGCGTTACTACACGCCGTCAGGGCGCTCGATCCAGGCCCAGGGCGTCACGCCGGATATCGAAGTCCTTCAGGATGTGCCGGACGAGCTGAAGACCCGCGCCGAACTGCAGGGTGAGGCCTCGATGCGCGGGCACCTTGCAGCCGACGGGGCCGAGCAGACCGGTTCGCAAGCCTACGTTCCGCCGTCGGAGAAAGACGACAAGGCGCTGAACGCGGCCTTCAACCTGCTGCGCGGCGTCACCGTCAACGCCAACGCGCCCGCGTCGGCGAAGCGGCCAGTGCCGAATTAAGCCGCGTATTCAAAATCGATTTGTGAGCGGATTGCTTCGCTTCGCTCGCAATGACGGTGGCAGGTACCGTTGTTCGAAAACCACTACGCCCTGCGCGCCACCGGCTTGCTGCTTGCCGGTCCGGCCCGGGCTTGCGGCATCAGGGTCCTGCCGGTGCGCGAGCAGCAATTGCCTGACATCGGCCGCCGGCTTTGGCGGGCTGAACAGATAGCCCTGCATTTCCGAACAGCCGAGCGCGCGTAGCAACTCCCGCTGTTGCTCGGTCTCGACACCTTCCGCGGTCGTCGTCATGCGCCGTTCGGTCGCGATGTTCACCACCGCTTGCACGATGCAGGACGAGCCTTCCGGTTCGGCGATGTCGGCCACGAAGCAGCGGTCGATCTTGATCTTGTCGAAGGGAAAGCGCTGCAGATAGCTCAGCGAGGAGTAACCGGTGCCGAAATCGTCGAGCGCGATACGGACGCCGATGGCGCGAAGCTGATGCAGGACGGCAAGTGCCGCATCGTCGTCGCGAATGAGCACGGCTTCGGTGATTTCAAGCTCCAGCCGGCTCGCCGCGAGACCCGAGGCCGCCAGCGCCGCGATGACCTTGAGCGCCAGCGTGCCGCTCCTGAACTGGACCGGCGAAACGTTGACCGCGAGGTGGACGTTATTGGGCCAGCTTGCGGCCTCCATGCAGGCCGTGGTCAGGACCCATTCGCCGAGCTGATTGATCAGGCCGGTTTCCTCGGCGATCGGGATGAAGTCAGCGGGCGAAATCATGCCGCGCTGCGGATGGCGCCAGCGCAGCAGCGCCTCGCAGCCGGTGATCTCGTTGTTCTGCAAGCCCAGACAGGGCTGATAGTAGACCTCGAAGCCGCCATCGACGATCGCCTGGCGCAGGTCGGTTTCCAGCACGCGGCGCGCGCGGACCTGCGCGTCCATTTCCGGCTTGAAGAAGCGATAGGTGCGGCGGCCGGCGGCCTTGGCTGCGTACATTGCCAGATCCGCGTTCTTCAGGATCTGATCGAGATCGGATCCGTCCTGCGGCGCCAACGCAATGCCGATGCTGGCGTCGGTGGTCACCTGATGGCCGAGACACTCGTAGGGCGCGCGGATCGTCTCGAAGATCTGGTTGACGAACCCGATGACATCATCGGCGCTCTTCACGCCCGTCTGCACGATGGCGAATTCGTCGCCGCCGAGCCGGGCGACGAAATCGGATTGGCCCGCGCAACGGAGCAGGTCGGTCGCGACTGATTTCAACAGCTCGTCGCCGATCATGTGGCCGAGCGAGTCGTTGATGCTCTTGAATTCGTCGATGTCGATATAGAGCACGGCGAGCTGGCGGTCCGGCGCGATATGCGGCAGTTCGCGCTTGAGCTGTTCGTGGAACAGCGTGCGGTTCGGCAAATCGGTCAGCGCATCGTAATGGGCGAGGTGGGTGATGCGCTCCTCGGCACGATGGCGTTCGGTGACGTCTTCATGGGTCGCCACCCATCCACCGTCCGCCAGGGGCTCGTTGACGACCTGGATCGAACGTCCGTCGGGCGTCGTGATGACCATTGCATTTCGTTGTCCGATATCGCGCAGCACCAGATCGACATAGCGATCGACGTCGCCGTCGAACGACCCGGTTTGCTTTCGATGCGCGATCACCTCGCGGAAACTGCAGCCCGGCTTTATGACGTCAGCCGACAGGCCGTACATCTCGATATAACGGTGGTTGCAGATCACCAGGCGCTGCGAGGAATCAAACAGCAGCAGGCCCTGCGTCATGTTGTTGACGGCGGTGTCGAGACGCAGCTTCTCAAGCGTCAGCCGCTGCTGCGACGCGCGGTGCTGCTGGGAAAGCTTGCGCACGACCAGAAACAGCAGGATGGAGATCGCGAGCACGGACAGGCCGGCGACCGCGATCAAGATGCCGATCTGCTCGCGCCAGTCGGCCAGCGCGGCCGAGGTCGTCGTCGTCGCGACGATCACGATCGGAAAATGCGTCAGCGAGCGCGAGGAAATCAGCCGGTCCTTGCCGTCGATCGGACTGGCCAGGCGCGTGGTCGAGTAGGGCAGTTCGAAGACCTGCTGCTGGCTGGCCGGACCCTTCCTGAAGTTCTTCCCGATCATCTCCGTGACGTGGGGATAACGGGCGAGCAGCGTGCCGTCGCGATGGTGCATGCTGATGGAGGCACTTTCTCCGAGGGCTACGGTTGCGAAGAATTTTTCGAAATTGGCCGGTTCGATGCCCCTGCCGATGACGCCCAGGAATTCGCCGTTCGGCGCGGTGACCTTGCGCGCGATTACCGTGGTCCAGACCCCGGTGATGCGGCTATGGACGGGCTCGATCAGCATCGCCGGTGATTGCGGGTCGGACTTGAAGGTCTTGAAGTAGGGCCGATCCGCGGCGCTGACGGGCGGGGCCGGCCAGCCGGCCGACGCGTTGATCAATTTGCCATCGGCGTCGAAGACGTTGATGCCGCCGACATAGGACAGCGCGTCCATCTTGGATTTCAGCATCAGATGGATTTCCTCGGTGGACATCCGACGCTTGTAATTCTCCGCCGTGGCGATCCCGCTGGACCGCATGAACGTGATCAGGTCCTTTTGCACGACCTCGAAATCTTCGAGCTGCTGATCGAAATGGCGCGCCAGCAGCAGCACGGTGTTTTCCAGCTCGCGTTCGCTGTTGCGCAGCGCCCGTTCGCGGAAATCGCCGGCCATGATGGTCGCACCGATCGCGATCGCGGCGATCAGCAGCATGCCGCCCAACATCAGCCAGCGGATCGGGCCGCCGCGAAATGCCGGAGTGAGTTTGAATGAAGCGGTACCGATTGAAACCATTGGACGAAATCGCTGCCAGGAATTGCCTCCCGGAAGCAGATTTCTCCAAACCCCCGGCCCACAGCGTTGGTAGCGTGCCGAGATGGAGTTGCCGTTAGCAAGTCTGGTTAATGAAGCGTTACCCGGATGACGGCTCGTGGGCAGGCGCTGCGCGGACCATGACGGCGACAATCATGGCGGCGATAATGTTGGCGGCGGCACTTGCCAGGATCGGCAGCGTGTAAGTGTGGGTCAGATCGAAGGCAAAGCCAGCGGCGCTCGGCCCGATCAGGGTACCGAAAGCTACGCTGGTGTAGAGAATGCCGATGATGCCGCTGACATTGCGGCCGCCGAAATAATCCATCACCACCGCCGGCAGCACCGCAACCCATCCGCCGTAGAACACGCCATAGACGAAGGCGAACGCGGCCAGCGGCCAGACGCTGGTCGAGATCAACCAGATGACCAATGCGACCGCCATCCCGATGAACATCAGCAGGAGGGTCGTCTGACGGCCCAGCCGGTCGGCGAGCCCGCCGAGGAAGAAGCGACCGGCGGTGCTGCCGACGCCGATCACGCCGAGCAACAGCACGGCCGATGTGGCCGCGACGCCGTGGTCGCCTGCGTAGGGCACGAGATGGACGAACGGCACGAACACGCCGAACGAGCAGATCAGGCAAGCGGCGTACAACGCGATGAAGCGTGGCGAGCGGATCGCTGCGCGCACCGAGGCGCCTTGTGCGGGCATCGAAGCGGCGCCCGGTTGCGGCGGATCGCCGTCGGGACCAAGGCCGCGCGAGCGCGGATCGTTTTCGAGCAGCAGCGCCATTCCGCCGCCGATGACCGCAGCGAGTGAGCCGAGCGCGAGGTAGGCGCCGCGCCATCCGAGCATGTCGATAAGCAGCGTTGCCAGCGGCGGCATCACCAGCGTGCCGACGCCGATCCCGCTCACCGCCAGCCCCGAGGCAAAGCCACGCCGCCGTACGAACCAGCGCTGCACCGCGCCGATCGCGGGCACATAGGCGGTGCCGACGCCAAGGCCGACGCCGAGCCCGTAGGCTGCGTAGACCTCGACCAGGCTGCGCGCCGCGCTCGCCGCCGCCAGCCCTAGGCCGACCAGCAGCATGCCGGTAACCGCCAGAGACCGGGAGCCAAAGCGGTCGGCGAGGGGACCGGAGACGATGCCAAGGCCGAAATAGAGAAAGCCGGCCAGCGAAAACACCAGCGATACCGAGCCGCGCGAAGCGCCGAAGTCGCGCTGCAGCGATTCAAGGAACGCGCTGAACGTATAGGCGCAGCCGAAGCCGACAAAGGTCACGGCGAACGCGGATGCCACCACGAACCAGCCACGGAAAATGCCGGGACGGGGCAAGGTTGGTGTTTGCTTCATGGCGGGCTCCCTTCGACGCGTCGGATCAGCGTTAACACCAGTATAGTAGTTATACTGGTGTCTATTGCTGTCAACCGGTAAATCTGCTTTACTGGTGTCGATGTCGCGGGAATCGAAAAAATTCGGCGTGCCGGACGAATTGGCCAATCTCTACGATTTCGCCAATACGCTCGATGTCAGGCATTTCACCCATCACGGCGTGCCGCATCCGCAAGGTGACGAACTGAAAACCCCACGGGAACTTGGCGCGTGGATGTCGCCGCGCGGGCTACTGTTCACCGGCGCCAAAATCACTCCGGCGATGCTTTCGACGGCGATCGAGCTGCGGACATTGGTTCGCAATTATCTGCAATGCGATCCGCTCGAGCGGAGCAGGGACAAGGATGCCGTTCGTGCGCTGAACAAAACGCTAAAACTGTTTCCGCTGGTGGTGGCCGTCAGGGATGACGGCGGCATGGTGCTGAAGGCCGCGCGCGAAGATGCTCTGGCGGGCCTGTCATCGGTGATAGCTGAGCTTTACGACGGTTCCAGAAACGGAACCCTGGATCGGCTGAAAATGTGCGCGTCCGACGAATGCCGTCGGGTGTTCTTCGATCGGTCGAAGCCGGCGACGCGGCGATGGTGCATGTCGTCGCTGTGCGGCAACCGCATGAAGACGCGAAGCTATCGCGAGCGGCAGCGTAACGCTGAATAAATTAAGCGCACGGAACGATCAGCAGGGTGGTCGCTCGCGTGATCAAATCCTACGCGACGATAGCTCGTTCACTGCGGGCGCGTTGCAGGTTTGCGTACCCGCCTTGGTGCGACCCCGACCGTCTGATGATCGCTCCAGGCCGCCGCATTCTGGCCCCGCTGATAATTGGGATCGGTGTAGGGATTGCCGGGGCCCTTGTTCTGGCAATTGGCATTGGGATAGAAAAACGCGCAATAGCCGGGTTCGGAAATGACCGGCTGCGCCATCGCAGGTCCCGTGATCACGGATAAAACCGCCGCTGCGGCAAGAAGCCTGTAGGTCGACATCGCATTTCCTCCGTGTGAAGGTCACGGGAGGATAACACCGCGAATGCAGGCTCACTCCGTCTTGCCCGCTCACACAAGCGTGACCGCCCCGCCTGCGTTCAATCCCCAGCGCGGTAGTGGCCGGACTTGCCGCCTTTTTTTTCAACGAGATGAATGCCTTCGATGCGAACGCCGCGTTCGGCGGCCTTGATCATGTCGTAGATCGTCAGGCAAGCCACCGATACCGCGGTCAGCGCTTCCATCTCGACGCCGGTCGGCCCGGTTACCTTCACCGTGGCGCGGACGATGCAGCCGGGCAGCTTCTTGTCGGGCGCGATGTCGAGCGTGACCTTCGACAGCGCCAGCGGATGACACAGCGGGATCAGGTCCGAGGTGCGTTTCGCGGCCATGATGCCGGCGACGCGGGCTGTGCCCAGCACATCACCCTTCTTGGCGTTACCGGAAACGATCAATTCAAGCGTCGTCTTGCTCATGACAACGCGGCCTTCGGCGACCGCGATCCGCTCGGTCGCGGGCTTGGCCGAGACGTCGACCATTCGCGCTTCGCCGCTGCTGTCGATGTGGGTGAGGGCGGCGCCGCCTTTGGATGAATTTTTTTTGGCCATCGCCTAGCGGATCCCGGTGGCGCGGGACGGGTCAGTGCGCGTCAGTAGCGCTCGCGTGGCCGCGGTGACGTCGGCCTGTCGCATCAGGCTTTCACCGACCAGGAAGGTCGACATGCCGACGCGCGCGAGCCGCGCCAGATCGGCCGGTGCGAAGATGCCACTTTCGCCGACCATCAGACGGTCGCTGGGGATCAGCGGCGCCAGCGCCTCGCTGGTCGCAAGCGTCGTCTCGAAAGTCCGGAGGTTGCGGTTGTTGACCCCGATCATCGGCGATCGCAGTTTCAGGGCGCGGTCGAGTTCGGCGCGGTCGTGGATCTCGATCAGCACGTCCATGCCATGCGTAATAGCCGCGTCCTCGATATCCCTTGCGGCACCATCGTCGAGCGCCGCCATGATGATCAGGATGCAATCGGCGCCGTGGGCGCGGGCCTCGACCACCTGATAGGTGTCGAACATGAAATCCTTGCGCAGCACCGGCAGGTTGGTTGCCGCACGCGCAGCCACCATGAAATCGAGATGACCTTGAAATGACGGAGTGTCGGTCAGTACCGACAAACACGCAGCTCCGCCGGCCTCATAGGCCTTGGCCAATGCCGGCGGATCGAAATCGGCGCGGATCAGTCCCTTCGAGGGCGAGGCCTTCTTCACTTCGGCGATCAAGGCATATTCGCCGCGCGCGAGCTTCTCCCGGATCGCGCGCACGAAACCGCGCGGCGGCGAGGCCGTCTTCGCAAGCGCCTCGATGGATTCAATCGGATGCGCGCGCTTCGCAGCGGCGATCTCCTCGCGCTTGTAGGTCTCGATCTTGGTCAGGATGTCGGACATCGCCAGCGCTTCCTTAGGTCAACCGTTGGAAACCGCGACCAGTTGCTTGAGCCGCGCCGCGGCCGCACCGCTATCGAGCGACTTGGCGCCAATCGCCACGCCCTCTTTCAAGTCCTTGGCGCGGCCCGCGATGATCAACGCCGCGGCGGCGTTCAGCAGTGCTACGTCGCGATAGGCGCTCGGCTTGCCGTCGAGCACGCCTTGCAGCCCGACTGCATTGGCGTCCGCATCGCCGCCCTTCAGCGCCTCGCCGCTGACGCGGGCAAGGCCTGCATCTTCAGGCGTCACCTCGAAGGTGCGGATATTACCGTTATCGAGGCTTGCGACAAAACTCGGGCCGGTGAGGGTGATTTCATCGAGCCCGTCGGAGCCGTGAACCACCCAGACCTGTTCGGCGCCGAGGTTCTTCAGCACCTGCGCCAGCGGTTGCACCCAATGCCGCGAGAACACGCCGACCATTTGCCGTTTGACGCCGGCCGGGTTGGAGAGTGGACCGAGCAGGTTGAAGATGGTGCGGGTAGCGAGTTCGACGCGGGTCGGGCCGACATTCTTCATGGCCGGATGATGCGATGGCGCGAACATGAAGCCGATCCCGGCTTCCTGCACGCAGCGGCCGACATGTTCGGGCGAAAGGTCGATTCTGACGCCGAGTGAGGCCAGGACGTCGGCCGCGCCCGAGCGTGACGACAATGCGCGGTTTCCGTGCTTGGCGACGGGCACGCCGGCGCCCGCGACGATGAAGGAGGCGCAGGTCGAGACATTGACCGACCCGGAGCCGTCGCCGCCGGTGCCGACCACGTCCACGGCGTCCGGAGGGGCCTTGACCCGGAGCATCTTGCTGCGCATCGCCGACACCGCGCCGGTGATCTCGTCGACGGTCTCGCCGCGCACCCGCAGCGCCATCAACAGCCCGCCCATTTGCGAAGGCGTAGCCTCGCCCGACATCATGCTGTCGAAGGCCGATGCCGCTTCCTCACGCGACAGCGTAGCGCCCGTGGCGACTTTTCCGATGATAGATTTGAGGTCGTCCATCGCGTGCTTTCAGGATTGCGCGTGCTTTCAGGATACTTCGAGCATGGTGGTTTCGATCATGCTCAGTTGTTCGCGCCCGTCACCTGTGCGAAGGCCGCCTGATTGATACTGGTGCCGATCTCGGACTCGATCTTGGTCACGTATTGCGCGATCTGCTCGTCGGTCAGCCCGCGCTGCAGCGTGTCCTTTAGCTTCTTCACCTCGTCGGAAGCTGCTTCCGCCGGCGGTACGCTGACATCGGTCACACGGAATACGATCCATTCGCTGCCACCGGCGCCGGAGGTTTGCCCGGCGGCATCCTTGGCGGTGCGGAACGCGGCCGTGACCAAGCCTGCGGGCACGCCGGGCGGTGAGGCGTCGCGTCGGAATCCGCTGGCGGTTTCGACCTTCGATCCGATCGCGGCCGCTTCCGCGGCAAGCGTGCCGCCCTGATCGAGCTTTTGCACCATCTCGGTCGCCTTGGTGCGCAGCTTGCTCGAAATCTGGTCCTCGCGCCAACGCGCCTCGACCTGATCCTTGACCTCGTCGAGATTGCGCTCGCGCGAGGGCGTGATGCCGAGCACGTCGTACCAGGCGTAGCCGCCGTTGAACTGAATCGGATCGTTGTCGACGCCGACATCGCTGTTGAAGGCCTGCGACACCACGTCGAGCCCGCGCGGGATGTTTGTCACGAGCTGGCCGTTGGGCATGCGGCCGGAACGGTCGACGGCGTCGATCGTCACGGCAGTAAGCCCGAGCTTCTGCGCGGCCTCGACCACACTGGCGCCGCCGCCGCGTTCGTCTTCCATCTTGTTGTGGAGTTCGGCGACCCTGGCTTTGGCCCGATCCGCCGCGATTTCCCTTTTCACTTGCGCAGCGAGGCTTTCATAGGAAGGCGTCACCCCGGGTTCGATCTTGCCGATCTTGACCAGCGCCACGCCGAACCGGCCCTGCACCGGCTGGCTGACCTCGCCGGACGGCAGCGCGAACGCAGCGTCTGCTACGGCGGGATCGAGGATCGCGGATTTTGCGATCATGCCAAGATCGACGTCGGACAAATTGAGATTGCGCTCCTTGGCGAGGTCGTCGAACGACGTGCCGGAAGTGATGCGGCCGCGCGCCGTCAGCGCCTCTTCGACATTCGGAAACACGATTTGCGAGACTTCGCGCTTTTCCGGCGTGCCGACCCTGTTGCGGTTTTGCTCGAATACTTTTTTGGCGTCCTCGTCGGAGACTTCGGTCCACTTGCCGATCTCTTCGGGGTTGATCACGACGAACGACAATTTGCGATATTCGGGGGCGCGAAACTGGGTCTTGTGGTCGTCGAAATAGGCGGCGAGCGTTTCGGGCGAGGGCGGGTCGATCGTGCCGGCCTGCGCCGCATCGAGCTTGACGTATTCGATCGAGCGCTGCTCGTTCTGGAAACGGGTCAGCGCATCGATCAGGACCTTCGGCGGCTCGAGGCCGGCCGAGATCGTGCCCGCGATCTGGCGCCGCAGCCCGACGCGCCGTTGCTCGGCGAGATAGCGCTGTTCGGTGAAGCCGAACTGTCGGATGGTAGCCTGGAAACGCGCCGGATCGAACGTGCCGTTCAATCCCTTGAAGTTGGGATCGGCGAAGATCAACCGCATGGTCTCTGCTTCGGATTGTCCGAGCCCCATGCGGCGGGCCTCCTCATCGAGAGCGGCTTCGGCAATGGTCTGCTGCAACACCTGGCGATCAAGCCCGAACGCGCGGGCCTGATCCATGGTCAGCGGACGGCCGAAACTGCGGCCGAGCTGCTGCAGCTTGTCCGTGTAGATCTGGCGGAATTGCTCGGTCGAAATCTCGGTCCCGCCGACTTTGGCCAAAGACGACTGGCCAAATCCCTTGAAGATGTCGGCGATGCCCCAGATTCCGAAACTGACGATCAAAACGCCCATCACGACGGCCATGACCGTCTTGCCGAGCCAGTTTGATGAGGCTTTCCGCATTCCTCGAAGCATGGGTCCAACTTGTTTTTGCAGGAGGGGAACCGGGTCGTGCCCAAGGGGAATTCGATCCGAATTCCGCAGCAGGGCGTCACCGAGTTGATAACGCATCATAAAGTGGCAGCGGCCCCGTCGCAACCTCAGCGGCATGGGCAATTGCGGCGGTTAACGACAATGGCGATCGCCAAACCGGTATCTGGAAGTGGCCCGCCGCCTCTGCTAGAGCCTTATCGGTTCTGATTGAATCAGAACCGGGCTCTAGTCTTTTGTTTTGACGCGTTTTCTTGACGCGAACCGGTACCCACTTCGCTCGAAAACGCTATGGGCGCTGCTTTCCAGAATTTAATGAGAATCCGACATGACCGATGCCATCCGGCCGCTGATCGCCGGCAACTGGAAAATGAACGGCCTGAAGGCTTCCTCGGCCGAATTTGAGGCCATGATCGCGGGTGCCCCGGCACTGGCGGCCAAGGCCGATTTGCTGGTCTGCCCGCCAGCGACGCTGATCGCCGGTTTCGCCGACAAAGCAAAGGGAACCAAGGTCGCGGTCGGGGCGCAGGATTGCCATCCCAAGGGCTCCGGCGCCCATACCGGCGATCTCTCGGCCGAGATGCTGGCGGACGCCGGTGCGGGCGCCATCATCGTCGGCCATTCCGAGCGCCGCGCCGACCATGGCGAGAGCGACGCGCTGGTCCGGCAAAAGGCGGAAGCCGCCTGGCGCGCGGGGCTTACGGCCATCGTCTGCATCGGCGAAACCCAGAAGCAGCGCGATACCGGCCAGACGCTGGATATCTGCGGCGGGCAGCTCAAAGGATCGCTCCCGGACGGGTCGACTGCGGCCAATCTGGTGGTCGCCTACGAACCGGTCTGGGCGATCGGTACCGGGTTGACGCCGACTGCCCAGGATGTCGAGCAGGTTCATCGGTTTATCCGGGGTGTTCTCACCGACCGATTTAAGGCCGAAGGCGGCCGGATCCGTATTCTCTATGGCGGCTCGGTAAAGCCATCAAATGCCCGGGAATTGATGGCGGTAGCCAACGTCAACGGCGCCCTGATCGGCGGTGCCAGCCTGAAGGCGGCTGATTTCCTTGCGATTGCCGCAGGATGTCCCTAGCTAAACCTGGCGGGAGCGGGGGTGACAATACCCCGTCCGATCGTGTAACAACCGCGCAACTTCAGGAAAACCCGCAAGCCAGTGGTGCAGCCGAAACCGGCGCTCTCGCTTGTGACGGAAGGGTAGAGATGCAGACCGTCGTTATCGTCGTTCACCTCATGATCGTCTCCGTGATGATCGGGGCCGTGCTGCTGCAGAAATCCGAAGGCGGCGGCCTCGGCATGGGCGGCAGCGCCGGCTTCATGTCGAGCCGCGGCACCGCCAATCTCTTGTCGCGCACGACGGCTATCCTTGCCGCGGGCTTCTTTTTGACCAGCCTGTTTTTGGCTTGGTACGCAGGTTCGGACCGCAAACCCAGCTCGATCCTCGGCACCGCGCCGGCCACGCAATCGCAGCCTGCCGGTGGTGCCGCGCCGATTACACCGCCGACCTCTGGCGGCGTATTGGATACGCTGAAGAAGGTGGACGAACAGCAGGGCCAGCCCGCGCCATCGGGCCCGCAGGCACCGCGTTCGCAATAACGCAGGGTGGCTATGCAGGGCGGCCCCTACCGTCCTGCATCAGAACTTTCCATCAATGCTCTGATATCGCTTTAATTTTCACGTCACCCACAGCCCGGTAAAATGTTCGGCAGGCATTGCGATTCGTTTTGGCGAATCGCTTCTGTGGCCTTAAAGGTTGAGTCCCATGGCGCGGTACATATTCATCACCGGCGGCGTGGTTTCTTCGCTCGGAAAGGGTCTGGCTTCAGCGGCACTTGGTGCCCTGCTGCAGGCTCGCGGGTACAAGGTCCGCCTCCGCAAGCTCGATCCCTATCTCAACCTCGATCCCGGAACGATGTCGCCGTATCAACACGGCGAAGTATTCGTGACCGACGACGGCGCCGAGACCGATCTCGATCTCGGCCATTACGAACGCTTCACGGGGCGACCGGCCACCAAGGCCGACAACATCACCACCGGGCGCATCTACCAGGACATCATCACCAAGGAACGGCGCGGCGATTATCTCGGCGCGACCATCCAGGTGGTGCCGCACGTCACCAACGCGATCAAGGAATTCGTCCTCTCAGGCAATGACGAATATGATTTCGTGCTGGTCGAGATCGGCGGCACTGTCGGCGACATCGAGGGCCTGCCGTTCTTCGAGGCGATCCGCCAGCTCAAGAACGAGTTGCCGCGCGAGCACGCCGTCTACATTCATCTGACGCTGCTGCCGTTCATTCCGAGCGCCGGGGAATTGAAGACAAAACCGACCCAGCACTCGGTCAAGGAACTGCGTTCGATCGGCATCCAGCCGGACATCCTGTTGTGCCGCACCGACCGCGAGATTCCAAAGGAAGAGCGGCGCAAGCTCGGCCTGTTCTGCAACGTGCGCGAAAGTGCGGTGATCGAGGCGAGGGACGTCGACAACATCTACGCCGTGCCGGAAGCCTATCACGCTGCCGGCCTGGACGACGAAGTGCTGGCCGCGTTCGGCATCACGCCAAAGATTCCGCCGGCGCTGCAAAGCTGGAACGTCATCAACGAGCGCGTGCGCAACCCCGAGGGCGCGGTGACGATTGCCATCGTCGGCAAATACACCGGCATGAAAGACGCCTACAAATCGCTGATCGAGGCGCTGTCGCATGGCGGCATCGCCAACAAGGTGAAGGTCAATCTCGACTGGATCGAGAGCGAGGTGTTCGAGAACGAAGACCCGGCGCCGTTCCTCGAACACGTCAACGGCATTCTGGTGCCGGGCGGCTTCGGTCAACGCGGCGCGGAGGGCAAGATCCGTGCGGCACAGTTTGCCCGCGTGCGCGACGTGCCGTATTTCGGCATCTGCTTCGGCATGCAGATGGCGGTGATCGAAGCGGCCCGCAATCTCGTCGGTATCGAGGGGGCGAATTCAACCGAGTTCGGCCCGACCAAGGAACCGGTGGTAGGCCTGATGACGGAGTGGTTGCGCGGCAACGAACTCGAGAAGCGCTCGAAGTCCGGCGATCTCGGCGGCACCATGCGGCTAGGGGCCTATCCGGCGGCGCTCAAGCGCGGCAGCCGGGTGTCGGAAGTCTATGGCGGCGCGACCGAGATTTCCGAGCGCCACCGCCACCGCTATGAGGTCAACACCGCGTACAAAGACCGGCTCGAACAGCACGGTCTGCGTTTCTCGGGCCAGTCGCCCGATGGCGTGCTGCCGGAGATCGTCGAATATGAGGACCATCCCTGGTTCATCGGCGTTCAATACCATCCCGAACTGAAATCGCGGCCGTTCGAGCCGCATCCGCTGTTCGCGTCCTTCATTCAGGCCGCGGTAGTGCAGTCGCGGCTGGTGTAAGCAAGCCACGCTATTTCTATCCTCATGGTGAGAGGCGCCAACGGGTCCGCGCAAAGCGCGGCGGCCCGTTGATAAACTCAGGGCCCTCTCCGGACGACGCTTCGCATCGCCGAACCACGCCCGTGGCCCATCCTTCGAGACGCCGCTAACGCGGCTCCTCAGGATGAGGTCGTCGTGGGGTACACCCTTTGACGAACGCGAAATTTGTTGCGACAAACCGCTCCCGTGCCTGCAAGAGCAATAAATCCAGGGAGTGAAGTCGATGATTATGGAAATGCGCGTCTATCGTTGTCTGCCGGGCCGTCTGCCGGCGCTAATGAAACGCTTCGATACGCTCACGCTGAAACTGTGGGAGAAGCATGGCATCAAGCAGGCTGGCTTCTTCACGACGCTGATTGGCACCTCCAATCAGGAACTGACCTATTTCGTCGCGTGGGATTCGCTCGCCGATCGCGAAAAGAAATGGGCTGCTTTTCAGGCCGATCCCGACTGGATCGCCGGCCGCGCGAAGAGCGAGGACGACGGCCAGATCATCGACAACATCGTCAGCCAGCTATTGGTGCCGACGGCGTTCTCTTCGGTGAAGTAACTCACTTCCGAAGCATCGCAGGACCTGCCAATGCCTCGCGGTCTCGACCACATCGTGCACGCCGTCCGCGATCTCGACGCGGCGGCGGAATTCTATCGCCGCTCGGGCTTCACGGTCGGCGCACGCAATCGTCATGAGTGGGGGACGCATAATTACATCGTGCAGTTTCCCGGCGTGTTCGTTGAGCTGATCACGATCGGCGAGCCTGAACTGATCAGGGTCGGCGCGCCCGGCACGTTCTCCTTCGGCGCCTTCACGCGTGATTTCCTCAACCGCGAACAGGGCCTGGCGATGCTGGTGCTCGAAGGCAAGGGCGCCGCCGATGATGCGGACGCGTTCCGCAGCGCCGGCATCGGCGATTTCAAGGTCTTCAACTTCGAGCGAGCGGCCAAACGTCCCGACGGATCGCCGGTCAAGGTGGCCTTCTCGCTCGCCTTCGCAACGGATACGAAGGCGCAGGACATCGGCTACTTCACCTGCCAGCAGCACCATCCGGAGAATTTCTGGAATCCGGCGTTCCAGAAGCACCCGAACGGCGCGACCGGGATCGCGGGTGTCATCATGGTCTCCGAGAATCCGGAATCGCATCGCCATTTTCTGAGCGCGTTTTCCGGCGTGGGCGACGTCAAGTCGGGCGCGAATGGAATTGCCGTCGAGACGCCGCGTGGCGCTATTCAAGTGCTCAATCCCGATGCCTACCGGATGCATATCGGAACCGAGCCGCCCGACCTGTCGCGCGGCGCGCGGCTTGCGGCGATCCGCTTTGCTGTTCCGGACAAGACGCTTTTGAAGGACATGCTTGGCAAGGGTGGCGTTGCCTTTTCCGAGCATCGCGGCAACGTCGTCGTGGCCCCGGATGTGGCTACCGGCGCAACCCTGATATTCGGGGGTTAAACGGGGTTGATCCTGACACCTTGGACCTGCATGGTCCGCGGCATCAAAAGGAAAACCTGTGAACGCGAACATATCCGCAGCACCAGTCGTGACGGTTGGCCCGGTCAAATTCGGCAATGATCTGCCGATCTCGATCATCGCGGGGCCATGTCAGCTCGAGAGCCGCGCGCATGCGCTGGAGGTCGCCGGTGCGCTGAAGGAGATCGCGGCGCGGCTCAAGATCGGCCTCGTCTACAAGACCTCATTCGACAAGGCCAACCGCACCAGCGTTTCCGCCGCACGCGGCATCGGACTTGCGCAGGCGCTGCCGATCTTTGCCGAGATACGTTCTACGCTTGGGTTGCCGGTGCTGACCGACGTGCACGAACCTTCACAATGCGCCGAGGTGGCACAGGCGGTGGACGTGTTGCAGATCCCGGCGTTCCTGTGCCGGCAAACCGATCTGCTGATGGCAGCGGCCGCGACCGGCAAGGTCGTCAACGTCAAGAAGGGGCAGTTTCTGGCACCCTGGGACATGGCCAACGTCGTGGCCAAGATCACCGGCGGCGCCAACCGCAATGTTCTCGTCACCGAACGCGGCGCGTCCTTTGGCTACAACACGCTGGTCTCCGACATGCGCGCGCTGCCGATCCTGGCGCGCACGACCGGCGCGCCCGTCATCTTCGATGCCACCCATTCGGTGCAGCAGCCGGGCGGGAAGGGCACTTCGTCCGGCGGCGAACGTGAATTCGTGCCGGTGCTGGCGCGCGCTGCGGTCGCGGTCGGGGTTGCCGGCGTCTTCATCGAAACCCATCCCGATCCCGATCATGCGCCGTCGGACGGGCCCAATATGGTGCCGCTGCGCGAGTTCGAAGCGCTGGTGAAGACCTTGATGGGGTTCGACGCGCTCACCAAAAGTCTCGCAAAGGACGCAGCGCGTTGATGGCGATGCAACGATCGTGACCGCATCGGGCCGCCTGCCGCCGGCGCTCAATATCATTACGCTCGCGACGTTTGCGGCCAGCCTGTCGGCCCGTGCGCTCGATCCGGTGCTGCCGCATGTCGCCGACGATTTCGGCGTGACGATTGCGACGGCTGCCGCTTTCGCTTCCGTCTTCGCCTTCACCTTTGCGATCATTCAGCCGGTGCTGGGTGCGGCCGCCGATCTGTTCGGCAAGGCGCGGCTGATGATTGTATGCCTCGTGCTGCTGGGCGTTGCCAACATTCTCGGCGCCATGGCGTCGTCGTTCTGGCTCTTGTTCGCCTCCAGAGTCCTCGCCGGCATCGGCTCGGGAGGCGTTTTTCCGGTCGCGCTCAGTCTGACCAGCGATCTGGTCGGCCCCGACAAGCGGCAGATTGCAATCGGCCGCACGCTGATGGGCTCCATGACCGGAAATCTGCTGGGTGCTACGGTCTCAGGCCTGATCGGCGATTTTCTGGGCTGGCGAGGTGTCCTTGCCGTGCTCGGCGGTTTGGTCGTGGTGGTCTCGATTGCGGTTGCCGCCGGCTTTCGGGGCGCCGCGTTAACGAAACAGCCCAGAACCAGCCTGTCAGCGCTCAGGCACGGCTACCGAACCATCTTCTCCAATCCTAACGCGTTTTGTTATGTGGCGGTGTTTGTCGAAGGCTGCTGCGTGCTCGGATTGTTTCCGTTCATCGCGTCGTTCCTGTTTGAACTCGGCGAAACCTCGCTCTCGATCGCCGGCCTCGTGATCGCAGGTTTTGCGGTCGGCGGGCTGTTCTACACGCTGACGATTTCGCGTTTTCTCCCCGCGCTTGGCGTCAAGGGCATGATGATTGCGGGCGCGACCCTGGTCGGATTGCAGCTTGCCGTGGTGGCGTTCGGTCCGGGCGCGAAAGCCCAAGCCTTGAGCCTGCTCCTCATGGGCTGGGGCTTTTACATGATCCATGGCTGCCTTCAGGTATTTGCCAGCGAGCTGTCGGTGGAAGCCCGCGCGACCGCGCTGTCGCTGCATTCATTCTTCTTTTTCATGGGCCAGACTATCGGCCCCATCGCCTATGGCTTCGGCATCCAGCATGTCGGCAAGATGCCGACCTTGCTCACTGCCGCCGTCATCATCATCGCGCTCGGATTTGTCTGTGCAAAGCTGTTGCGGCCAACGCGGCCGGCGGACGCGATGGCGAGACCGGACGTTCAGCCCTGACCAAAACGCCGAGCTGGGTTACGTTCGTATTGTCCTCCTTCGCATTCGTGTGACTTGCTGCGCGTCGGCGGTGGAGCGTATGCTGACAACAACAAAAAAAGCCTTAGGGGGAGACGATGCGTCATCCGCTTCCGACTGTTGCCGGTTTGGTTCTTGCCGCTGCGTTCTCGTTTCCAGGCTCGGTTTCGGCGCAGGCGCCGGCCGCGGCACTCACCGGCCAGATCAGTTCGACCGAGGAAGCGGCCATGGAAGGCGTGCTCGTCAGCGCCACCAAATCCGGCTCCAACGTTACGGTCACCGTCGTTTCAGGCGCGGATGGCCGCTTCAGCTTCCCGTCAGGCAGGCTCGCACCCGGACAATATACGCTGAACGTGCGCGCAATCGGTTACGAGCTCGATCGGCCCCAAGCGGTCGAGGTTCCCGATCAGAAAACCGCAACCCAGGATCTCAAGCTCGGCAAGGCCAGGGATCTCGCCGCGCAGTTGTCGAACGGCGAATGGATGGCAAGCATTCCCGGCACCGACCGGCAAAAGGATCATCTGCTCAACTGCGTCGGTTGCCACACGGTCGAACGCATCATGCGCTCGAAATACGACAGCGAGGGTTTCCTCACCGGAATTCTGCCGCGCATGCAAAGCTACGTGCAGCAGAGCTTGCCGATCCATCCGCAATTGCGCCCCGCCGAGCGCCTGATGGAAGAGCGCGGCGAAGACCGCATCGAGGTGTATCGCGCGGTGGCGGACTATCTGAGCACGCTCAACCTCAGCAAGACGGAAAAATGGGACTATCCGCTCAAGACGTTTGCGCGGCCGAAGGGCCCGGCGACACGGGTGATCTACACGGAATACGATCTGCCGCGCCCGGAAGTCGCGCCGCACGATGCGATGGTCGCCAAGGATGGCACCGTCTGGTTTTCCAGCTTCGGCGAGCAGAACCTCGGCCGGCTCGATCCCAAGACCGGCAAGGTCACCGAATTTCCCTATCCCAAGCACCGGCAGGACGCGCCGACCGGCAGTCTCGGCCTGCGTGCGGACGCGGCGGGCAATCTGTGGCTTGGCAACATGTATCAGGCGACGATCGTCAAATTCGATCCGAAGACCGAGAAGTTCCAGTTCTGGACGCTGCCGGCGGAGGCGAATATCGACGCCGCCCAAATCAACATGGTGAGCCCGCAGAGTTCGCATGTCGACGGCAAGGTCTGGACCCAGAACAACGGCTTTGCCGGCGTGCACCGCCTCGATCTCGCGACCGGCAAGATCGACACCTGGTTGCCGTTCAAGACCGCGCGTAAGGGCGAACCTCACAATATCTATGACGTGATCCCGGACTCGCAGAACAACGTCTTTTTCACCGACTTCCGTCAGGCCCATATCGGCCGCATCGACGCCAAGACGGGTGAGGTCGCGCTGTTTCCGACACCAACGCCGCGCTCCGCGCCGCGGCGCGGCAATATGGATGCGCAGGATCGTCTCTGGTTCGGCGAGTATCGCGGCGACCGGATCGGGATGTTCGACACCAAAACCAAAGAGTTCAAGGAGTGGAAACTCAATACACGCTGGGCCGCGCCCTACGATGTCGTACTCGACAAGAACGAGTACGCCTGGACCGGATCGATGGTGACCGACCAGGTGACACGACTGAATACCAAAACGGGCGAAATGGTCGATTACCTCTTGCCGCGTTCGACCAACATCCGCCGGGTCTTCGTCGATAACTCGACGACGCCGGTCAGCTTCTGGGTGGGCAGCAATGACGGTGCTTCCATCGTCAAGGTCGAGCCGCTGGACTGACCTGCGCTGCCAGAACCACTAAAGCCAAGCCAGGATGTGTTCGACGAAGTAGACCGTGGTGAGATAGGTGACGGCGCCGATCGCCAACAGGGCAACCGAGAGCCACACCCAAAGGGGTGTCGATTCCTTAGCCATGTAACGGCCCCATATCGCGCGCTGCGTCCTTGCAGCGCTGATTTCTCCCGGCCAGGCGACAATGACGCAAATCGGATGGTGTTGGGCAGGAATTGAATTAGCTGGCTAGCGTCAGGATGACGCACGCCCGCCGGCGCGCGTCGCAGGGCAGGCGGCTGCGCAAAGAGCCTGGCCCTACTCGCCGTGGCGGATCATCCCCGCCCGCGATAGGGCGCGACGCCCTGATCGGGGATCCACATGCCCTTGGGCAGCCTGCCGGTCTGCCAGAACACGTCGATCGGAATGCCGCCGCGCGGATACCAATAGCCGCCGATGCGCAACCATTTCGGCTTGATCTCATCCGCGATCCGCTTGCCGATCATGACCGTGCAATCCTCGTGGAAGGCGCCGTGATTGCGAAAGCTTGCGACATAGAGTTTGAGCGATTTGGATTCGAGCAGCCAGCGGCCCGGCACATAGTCGATCACCAGATGGGCGAAATCCGGCTGTCCGGTGACCGGGCAGAGCGAGGTGAATTCCGGCGCGGTGAAACGTACCACGTAATTGGTGCCGGCCTGCGGATTGGGCACACGATCGAGCGTGGCCTTTTCGGGGCTGTCGGGCCAGTCCACGGCGCGGCCGAGCTGCAGGCCGGATGATTTTTGGGATTTTCGGGGGCTCTTTGACATCAGTTAGTCTCCGTTGCCGCGTTATTAGACAATTCGGCTGCCAACGTCACGGGCGAGGCGGCCTTTTCCGGCCCAATCCGTTGCTGTAGAAGCAGCGCCAACCGTCCAATCCCGCAAATTCCAAGAGGCTCCCATGACCGCCATCGTCGACATCATTGGCCGCGAAATTCTCGATAGCCGCGGCAATCCCACGGTTGAAGTCGACGTGGTGCTCGAAGACGGCTCGATCGGCCGCGCCGCCGTGCCCTCGGGTGCCTCGACCGGGGCGCATGAGGCGGTCGAGCTGCGCGACGGCGACAAGAAACGCTATCTCGGCAAGGGCGTGCAAAAGGCGGTCGAGGCCGTCAACGGCGAAATCTTCGAGGCCTTGAGCGATCAGGCGGTCGAAGAACAGGTCCAGATCGACCAGATCATGATCGATCTCGACGGCACGCCCAACAAGAGCCGGCTCGGGGCCAATGCCATCCTCGGCGTCTCGCTCGCCTGCGCCAAGGCGGCGGCCGAATCCTTCGACATGCCGCTCTATCGCTATGTCGGCGGCACCTCGGCGCGGACGCTGCCGGTGCCGATGATGAACATCATCAATGGCGGCGTGCATGCCGACAACCCGATCGACTTCCAGGAATTCATGATCCTGCCGGTCGGTGCAAAAACTTTCGCCGAAGCGCTGCGCTGCGGTTCGGAAATTTTCCACACCCTGCGCGGCGAACTGAAGAAGGCCGGTCACAACACCAATGTCGGCGACGAGGGCGGTTTTGCGCCGAACCTGCCGTCGGCGGACGCAGCCCTGGATTTCGTCGTGAGCGCGATCGGCAAGGCCGGCTACAATGCGGGCAGCGATGTCATGCTGGGGCTCGATTGCGCGGCAACCGAATTCTTCAAGGACGGCGCTTACGTCTATGGCGGCGAGAACAAGACCCGTTCGCGCTCGGAGCAGGCGAAATATCTCGCCGATTTGGTCGCCCGCTATCCGATCGTCACCATCGAGGACGGTATGTCCGAAGACGATATGGACGGCTGGAAGGAATTGACCGACCTCGTCGGCAAGAAGTGCCAATTGGTCGGCGACGATCTGTTCGTCACCAACGTGACGCGGCTCGCCGACGGCATCAAGAACGGCCGCGCCAATTCCATCCTGATCAAGGTCAACCAGATCGGTACGTTGACGGAGACGCTCTCCGCGGTCGAGATGGCTTACAAGGCCGGCTACACCGCCGTCATGTCGCATCGTTCCGGCGAGACCGAAGACTCCACCATTGCCGATCTCGCGGTCGCCACCAATTGCGGGCAGATCAAAACCGGCTCGCTGGCGCGTTCCGATCGTACTGCCAAGTACAATCAGCTGCTACGCATCGAGCAGCAACTGGGCGAGCAAGCGAAATATGCTGGAAAAGCGGCGCTGAAGGCACTGGCGTAACGCGCCCAAATCTCCAGATGTAGGTTTCCAGACATAACAAACACAAATGGGGAGTATCTTCGATGAGTGACACCAACACCGGTCTGCAACTGCGTTCGTTGCTCAAGAAAAGCGGCGAGCTTGAGGTGTCGCTGGCGAACGTGCCGACCCCGGAGCCGAAGGAAGACGAGATCGTGGTCCGCGTCGAGGCGACACCGATCAATCCGTCCGACCTCGGGCTTTTGATCGGTCCGGCTGATATTTCGACGGCCAAGGTGTCCGGCACCAAAGACCAGCCCGTGTTCACCGCGAAGGTGCCGGATGCGGCGCTGAAAGCGCTGGCAGCGCGGTTGGATCAATCGCTGCCGGTCGGCAATGAAGGCGCAGGCGTCGTGATCAAGACCGGATCCTCCGATGCCGCGAAAGCGCTTATGGGCAAGACCGTCTCGATGATCGGCGGCGCGATGTATGCGCAGTATCGCGTCGTGAGGGCAAAGGATGTGATGCCGCTACCTGCGGGCACCACCGCCGCCGACGGTGCTTCCTGGTTTGTCAATCCGCTCACCGCGCTCGGCATGACCGAGACGATGCGACGCGAAGGCCACAAGGCGCTGGTGCATACGGCTGCTGCGTCGAACCTCGGCCAGATGCTCAACAAGATCTGCATCAAGGACGGCATCGGCCTCGTCAACATCGTGCGCAGCAAGGAGCAGGCGGATATCCTGCACCAGATCGGCGCCAAATATGTCGTCGATTCCAGTGCGACCAGTTTCATGGACGACCTCACCAATGCGCTGGTGGAAACCGGTGCGACGATCGCCTTCGATGCCATCGGTGGCGGCAAGCTCGCGGGCCAAATTCTCACCTGCATGGAAATTGCCGCCAACAAGACCGCCAAGGAGTACAGCCGCTACGGATCGACCGTGCACAAGCAGGTCTATGTCTATGGCAGCCTCGATCCGCGTCCGATCGAGCTGAACCGGGCATTCGGCATGGCCTGGGGTGTCGGCGGCTGGCTGCTGTTCCCGTTCCTGCAAAAGATCGGGCCGGCCGACGGGGCGAAACTGCGTCAGCGCGTGGTCTCCGAGCTCAAGACCACCTTTGCCAGCCATTATACGCAGGTGGTGTCGCTGCAGGAGGCGCTGCAGCTCTCCAACATCGCTGTCTACAACAAGCGTTCCACCGGCGAGAAATTCCTGATCAACCCGAACAAGGGCGGGTGACGCTTTAGCGCGGACCCACATTTGTCGAACCGTGCTATGTTGTGCGGGGCAACGGTGGGGAGGCCATGAATCGGCGATCGTTCATCACACTCGTCGGTACCGCGGCAGTTGCGGCGTCGTCGTTTGACGCGCACGCGCAACAGACAGGCTCGCCACGGAAAGTCGGCGTACTCATTCCAGGCGTGCTTGGCGAGAATCGTGAGCGCCTCATCAATGAGGGGCTGAGCAGCGAACTCGGCAGCGAGAAGGGTATCCTTCTCGTGCGTTCCGCCGAAGGCGACGATGGCTTGCTTCGCAAATATGCCGCTGAACTCGCCGCCAGCGCTGATGTCATCCTTTCCTTTGGCTCGACGAGTCTTGTCGCCGCACGGCAAGCGTCGCAAACCCTACCGATTGTCGCGATCGATCTCGAATCCGATCCCGTTGCATCCGGGGTTGCGCAGAGCCTCAACCGGCCCGGCGGGAACGTAACCGGCATCTTCCTCGACGCCCCCGAAATTGCTGGCAAATGGATTCAGATCATCGGTGAAATGCGGCCCGGAATCAGGAAAGTCGCACTGCTCTACGACTCGCGTCTCGATCAAACCCAGCTCAAATCCGCCGAGAAAACGGCGGCCCGTATCGGAATTGAGACGCTGCGCCTCGGCATCGACAATCCCGGCGAATTTCGCGATGCATTTCAACGCGCGGCCGACGCGAAGGTCGATGCGATGCTGGTGCATTCGTCTCCGATCTTCGTCGACCACTCGTCCGTCATTGCCGGGCTGGCGCGCGAATTCCTGTTGCCGTCGATCGGATTGTTTCCGATCTACGCCCAGACCGGCGGCCTTATTTCCTATGGCCCGAACAATTTCGAATTGGTCAAGCAGGCCGGCGGCATCGTGGGTAAGGTCCTTCGGGGCGCCAAGCCTGCGGAGTTTCCCATTCAGCGGCCGATCTACCTGTCCTTCCTGATTAATTTGAGTACGGCCAGATTGCTGAAGTTGACTGTTCCGGCATCCTTGTCAGCCCTTGCCGATGAGGTGATCGAGTGACGGTGGACGTGGATGCGTGAGCCACCGCGTCGACGGCACAAAGACGCTTGCGTTTCCCCCGCAACGGGAGAACATTTGCGCCGGTATCCACATGCGGGTAAACCGCAGCGAGTGTTCAAGGGGAGACTACGCCATGACTAATCTGGATCGCCGTCAACTTCTGGCGGGGGCAGCGGCTGTCGGTGCCACGACCGCGCTTTCGCCATTCCCGACTTCGACCGCCACCGCAGCCGTGCCGGCGTCGGGTGCCCAGGCGCCGGGTTTCTATCGCTACAAGGTCGGCAGCTTCGAATGCACCTCGATCAACGACGGCGCGCGCACATTCCCGATGCCCGACACTTTTGTGAAGAACGCGCCGAAGGAGGAGGCACTGGCTGCTGCCGACGCCGCCTATATGCCGAAGGGCATGGTGACGATCCCGTTCAACCCGCAACTCATCAACACCGGCAGCAAGCTGGTCCTGATCGACTGCGGCAACGGAATCGCGAACTTCGAGCCGAGCAAGGGCGCGGTCGGCCGTACGCTGCAAAATCTCACAGCCGCCGGCGTCGATCCCAAAAGCATCGACGTCGTGCTGATTTCGCATATGCATCCCGATCACACCAACGGCATCCGCACCGCCGACGGTTCGATGGCGTTTCCGAATGCCGAGATCATGGTGCCGGCGGTCGATTGGGCATTTTGGATGAGCGATGAGAACGCCGCCAAAGCGCAGTCCAACGAAATGATGAAGAACTTTTTTGCCGCCGCAAAGAAGACGTTCGCCGGCATCGAATCGAAGGTGACGAAATACGATTGGGGCAAGGAAGTGGTCTCCGGCATTACCTCGATCGGGACGCCGGGTCATACGCCGGGCCATACCTCCTTCGCGATTGCCTCGGGCAATTCAAAGATCCTGATTCAGGCGGATGTGACCAACATTCCGGAATTGTTCCTGCGCAATCCGGACTGGCACGTCTCCTTCGACACCGATGGCGAGCTCGCGCAGACGACACGTCACAAATTCTACGACATGGCGGCGGCCGAGAAGGCGACGGTGGTGGGATTCCATTTCGCCTTCCCCTCGGTCGGTCATGTCGAGAAGGACGGCACCAAATATCGGCTGATACCGTCCGCCTGGAATCCGACGATCTGATCCGTCTGGTTTGACGGAAAAGGGCCGCCTCTTTGGGGCGGCTCTTTTGCTGGGTAATGGGCTTTACGCGAACGCTGTGTTTCAAAAAAGGCGCATTTGATGCACTTGCATCCTTCTGATGATGTAGTTTAAGTGCCGCGCAGGCGCTTTTGCTTCACAAGGGAAATCCAATGGCCACTCATACCATCGTCACGATCGCCGGCAGCCTCCGCAAGGAGAGCTTTTCGCTCAAGATCGCCAATACCCTGGCCAAGCTCGCGCCTGCTTCGCTGAAGCTCGACGTCATGACGCCCGCAGGCATTTCCAATTTCAGCCAGGACCTCGAAGCGACGCCCCCGGCCGATTGGCTCGCGTTCCGCGAAAAGCTGCAGAAGTCCCACGGCGTTTTGTTCGTGACGCCCGAATATAACCGCTCGATCCCTGGCGTCCTGAAGAACGCCATCGACGTCGGCTCGCGCCCCTATGGCAAGAGCTCCTTCCTCGGCAAGCCGGTCGGCATCGTCAGCAACTCGCCGGGTCCGCTCGGCGGCGTCAACGCGGCCAAGCATTTGCAGCATATCCTGCCGGGTATCTCCGGCCCAATTCTTGGGCAGCCGGAAACCTATCTGAACGCCGTTGGCGATGCCTTCGACGACAAAGGCCAATGTACCAAGGAAGCGCTGCAGAAGGTTTTGCAGCAATACATCGACGCCTTCGCGGCTTTCGTCGAAAAGCAGAACAGATAGCCCGCCGGTACGGGGTTTTAGGGTTTCATTAATCAGACCATCGCATCTTGATGCCATGGTCTCCCGCACCCGCCTGAAATCGATCCTGACAGGGCTCGCCCTCTACACGATGGCGGCGCTGATGGTGAGCTATTTCGGCGTCAACGCCTATACCGGCAAGTATGGGCTGAACGCACGGCAGGAGCTCGACCAGGAAATCGTCGCGTTGACCTCCGAATTGGCGCGGCTGAAGCGGGAGCGTGCCCAGGGCGAGCAGCGGGTTTCGCTGCTTAGGTCCAACCGGGTCGACCCCGACATGCTGGACGAGCGCGCGCGCTTTCAGCTCGACTACGCCAACCCGCGCGACCTGGTCCGGATCGTCCATCCGAACTGATTTCAAATTTCAAAATCCCGCGAAATCAATTTCGAAAATGTCGTGTCGCATTGCACTGCGGCATAGCAATATTTTCGTGAACGCACGCAATCCTTTTACGGCGGTTTGAGTTGGGCTAGAGAGGACTTATCGTCTCTCTCAATCCGGAATTGCCATGGCCGTATCCAGCAAAAGCGTCGCAAAGGAATCAGGGCAAAAGAAGGGAAACGTCTCCCCTCCGGAATTCACCAAGGAGCAAGATCTGGTCGCGCTGCGCGACATGCTGCTGATCCGCCGCTTTGAGGAAAAGGCTGGCCAGCTCTACGGCATGGGTGCGATCGGCGGTTTCTGCCACCTCTATATCGGGCAGGAAGCGGTTGTGGTCGGCATGCAGATGGCCCTGAAGAAGGGCGATCAGGTCATAACGGGATACCGCGATCACGGCCACATGCTGGCATGTGGCATGGAAGCCAAGGGCGTGATGGCCGAATTGACCGGCCGCCACGGTGGCTATTCCAAGGGCAAGGGCGGCTCCATGCACATGTTCAGCAAGGAGAAGAATTTCTACGGCGGCCACGGCATCGTCGGCGCGCAGGTGTCGCTTGGCACGGGCCTCGCTTTCGCCAACCGCTACCGCGAAAATGATTTCGTCAGTCTCGCCTATTTCGGCGACGGCGCCTCCAATCAGGGGCAGGTCTACGAGAGCTTCAACATGGCTGAGCTGTGGAAGCTTCCGGTGATCTACGTCATCGAGAACAACCGTTACGCCATGGGCACCTCGGTGACGCGATCTTCCGCGCAGACCGATTTCTCCAAGCGCGGCGCTTCCTTCAACATCCCCGGCATGCAGGTCGACGGTATGGACGTCCGTGCCGTCAAGGCGGCGGGCGACGAGGCGGTGGCCTGGTGCCGCGCCGGCAAGGGGCCGTATATCCTGGAAATGCAGACCTATCGCTACCGCGGCCATTCGATGTCCGACCCGGCCAAATATCGTACCCGCGAAGAGGTCGAGAAGGTTCGCACCGATCAGGATCCGATCGAGCAGGTCCGCAATCGCTTGCTGGCCGGCAAGACGACCGAGCAGGAATTGAAGGCTATCGACGCCGAGGTGCGTGAGATCGTCAACGCATCGGCGGATTTCGCCCAGCACGATCCTGAGCCCGATGCGTCCGAGCTTTGGACCGACGTCTACCGCTGAACACAATCTACGCGCAGAACAAAACTAAAGAGTGATCTCGGGAGCTGATATGCCCATTCAAGTACTGATGCCTGCGCTGTCGCCCACCATGGAAAAGGGCAACCTTGCGAAGTGGCTGAAAAAGGAAGGCGAGACGATCAAGTCGGGCGATGTCATCGCCGAGATCGAAACAGACAAGGCGACGATGGAAGTCGAGGCGACCGATGAGGGCACGCTCGGCAAGATATTGATCCCCGAGGGTACCGCCGACGTCGCGGTCAACACGCCGATTGCAACCATTCTGGCTGACGGCGAGACCGCCGCCGACCTCGGTAAGGCCACAGCTCCTGCTGCCGCGCCGCCGGCCGAAGCCAAGGCGGAAGCTAAGGCTCCCGAAGCCAAGTCCGGTGGCGAAGAAAAGAAGGCGCCATCCGCGCCCGCGGCCGTCGCAGAGCCCGATCCGGAAGTGCCCGCAGGCACCGAGATGGTCACCCAGACCATCCGCGAAGCCTTGCGCGACGCGATGGCGGAAGAAATGCGGCGCGATCCTGATGTCTTCATCATGGGCGAAGAGGTCGCCGAATATCAGGGCGCCTACAAGGTGTCGCAGGGATTGTTGCAGGAGTTCGGCGCGAAGCGCGTCATCGATACGCCGATCACCGAACACGGCTTTGCTGGTATTGGTGTCGGTGCGGCGATGTCCGGCCTGAAGCCGATCGTCGAGTTCATGACGTTCAACTTCGCCATGCAGGCGATCGATCAGATCATCAACTCCGCGGCCAAGACGCTGTACATGTCGGGCGGCCAGATGGGTTGCTCGATCGTGTTCCGAGGACCGAACGGCGCGGCTTCCCGCGTCGCCGCCCAGCACAGCCAGGATTACTCGGCCTGGTACTCGCAAGTTCCAGGCCTCAAGGTGGTCGCACCGTATTCGGCGGCTGACTACAAGGGCCTGCTCAAGGCCGCGATCCGCGATCCCAATCCGGTGATCTTTCTCGAAAACGAAATGCTGTACGGCCACACCGGCGAGGTGCCCAAACTCGACGATTACGTGATCCCGATCGGCAAGGCGCGGATCGTACGAACCGGCGGTCATGTCACCATCGTCTCGTGGTCGAACGGCATGAGCTACGCGCTGAAGGCCGCTGACGAACTGGCGAAAGAAGGCATCGAGGCCGAGGTGATCGACCTGCGCACGCTGCGGCCGATGGATACCGACACCATCATCGCCTCGGTCAAGAAGACTGGCCGTGCGGTGACGGTGGAAGAGGGCTGGCAGCAAAGCGGCGTCGGCGCCGAGGTCGCCGCCCGCATCATGGAGCACGCTTTCGACTATCTGGATGCGCCGGTGGCGCGGGTATCGGGCAAGGACGTGCCGATGCCGTACGCGGCCAATCTGGAAAAACTCGCATTGCCCTCGGTGGCCGAGGTGGTCGCGGCCGCCAAAGCCGTTTCCTATCGGTAAATTCATGGCCGGTCCGAAAGAACAACCACTGCCGCCAGACGTCATCGGCCGCGAAGACGCCACCGAAGTGTTGCGCGCGTTCGTGATCGACGGCGGGTTGTCGATTGCGTTCACCCGCGCATTCGAGGAGCCGGACATGTGGGGCCTGTTGCTCGTCGACATCGCACGCCACGCAGCGCGAGCCTATGCGCGCGAAGGCGCCAGCACCGAGGACGAGGCGCTGACGCGCATCGTCGATATGTTCGAAGCTGAAATCTCTCGGCCGACTGACGTGGGCAACACCACGCTTCGGTCGCAACAAGGTCACTGACAATGCCGATCAACATTTTGATGCCAGCGCTGTCGCCCACGATGGAAAAGGGCAACCTTGCCAAGTGGCTCAAGAAAGAGGGCGACAAGGTCAAGTCCGGCGACGTGATCGCGGAAATCGAGACCGACAAGGCGACGATGGAAGTGGAAGCCGTCGACGAGGGCACAATCGCAAAGATCCTGGTGCCCGAAGGTACGCAGGATGTGCCGGTCAACGATATCATTGCCGTGCTGGCCGGCGACGGCGAGGACGTGAAGGCGGCGGGGGCAGGGGCTGCGCCCGCAGCGAAACCCGCTGAAGCGCCTGCTGCGAAACCGGCTGCTGCACCAGCGCCTGCCGCGGCTGCGCCGAAGGCCGCACCCGCCGCTGCACCGACTGCGGCACCTGCTCCTGCAGCGCAGGCCGCGCCCGCCGCTCAAGGCAACGGTCACGCTCGCATCTTCTCATCACCTTTGGCTCGCCGTCTGGCCAAGGAAGCCGGCATCGAGCTCGGCCGCATCAACGGCTCGGGCCCGCATGGCCGCATCGTCGCGCGCGACGTCGCCGACGCCAAATCCGGCAAGGGCCTGAAGGCTCCGGCTGCCGCGCCCGCTGGTGGGCCGTCGATTGCGCCGTCGATGTCGGACAAGCAGATCCTCGCGCTATTCGAACCGGGCAGTTACGAGGTCGTGCCGCATGACGGCATGCGCCGCACGATTGCCCAGCGTCTCACCGCGTCGGTGCAAACCGTTCCGCATTTCTATCTGACGATGGACTGCGACATCGGCAAGCTCTTGGCCGCGCGCGAGGAGATCAATGCTGCCGCGCCAAAGGACAAGGAAAAGAAGCCGCTCTACAAGCTCTCGGTGAACGATTTCGTCATCAAGGCGATGGCGATCGCGCTGCAGCGGATTCCCAATTCCAATGTGAGCTGGACCGAGAGCGGCATGCTCAAGCACAAGCATTCCGACATCGGCGTGGCGGTCGCGATGCCGGGCGGCCTGATCACCCCGATCATCCGCAAGGCCGAGACCAAATCGCTCTCGACCATCTCGGGCGAGATGAAGGACTTTGCCGCCCGCGCCCGCGCGCGAAAACTCAAGCCCGAGGAATATCAGGGCGGCACCACGGCGGTGTCCAATCTCGGTATGTACGGCATCAAGGATTTTACGGCCGTGATCAACCCGCCGCATGCAACGATCCTTGCGGTCGGTACCAGCGAAGAGCGGGCGGTGGTGCGGGCCGGCAAGATCGAAGCCGCCCACATCATGAGCGTGACGCTTTCCTGCGATCACCGCGCGGTCGACGGCGCGCTCGGCGCCGAGCTGATCGGCGCGTTCAAGATGCTGATCGAAAACCCCGTGATGATGATGGTGTGAACTATTGCATGACCTATGCCGTCATTGCGAGCGTAGCGAAGCAATCCATCTTACCGGCGACTAAGGTGGATTGCTTCGTCGCAAGAGCTCCTCGCAATGACGAAAGAACCGTTGACGGTCGCACGATGAGAACGAGCGTATAGCCATGGCCGACACATCCTTCGACGTCATCATCATCGGCTCCGGGCCCGGCGGATATGTCACCGCGATCCGCGCGGCGCAGCTCGGCCTGAAGACGGCGATGGTCGAGAAATCCTATCTCGGCGGCATCTGCCTGAACTGGGGCTGCATCCCGACCAAGGCGCTGCTGCGTTCGGCCGAGATTTTCCATTACATGCAGCATGCCAAGGATTACGGGCTTTCCGCCGAGAAGATTTCGTACGATCCGAAAGCCGTCGTGCAGCGCTCGCGCGGCGTCTCGAAGCGCCTGAGCGACGGCGTTGCCTTTCTGATGAAGAAGAACAAGGTCACGGTGATCTGGGGCGAGGCGACGCTGGATGCGCCGGGCAAGGTCACCGTAAAGAAGTCCGCGGTCGAGGCGCCAAAAGGCGCGCTCGGCGAGGGCAGCTATCAGGCCAAGCACATCATCGTGGCGACCGGCGCGCGGCCGCGTGTGTTGCCGGGGCTGGAGCCCGACAAGAAGCTGGTCTGGACCTATTTCGAGGCGATGGTGCCGGACAAGATGCCGAAGTCGCTGCTGGTGGTCGGCTCGGGCGCGATCGGGATGGAGTTCGCGTCGTTCTTCCGCACCATGGGCGCGGATGTGACCGTCGTCGAGGTGCTGCCGCAGGTTCTGCCGGTGGAAGACGCCGAGATTTCAAAATTCGCGCACAAGGCGTTCGAGAAGCAAGGCATCAAGATCCTCACCAACACCAAGGTGACGAAGCTCGAGAAGAAGAGCGACAGCGTTGTCGCCACCATCGATGACGGCAAGGGAAAACCGCAGACGATCGAGGTCGACCGGGTGATTTCCGCCGTCGGCGTCGTCGGCAACATCGAAAATCTCGGCCTGGAAAAGCTCGGCGTCAAAACCGACCGCGGCTGCATCGTGATCGACGGCTTTTGCAAGACCAACGTGCCCGGCATTTACGCGATCGGCGACGTTGCGGGCCCGCCGATGCTCGCGCACAAGGCCGAGCATGAAGGCGTCATTTGCGTCGAGGCCATCGCGGGCGGCCATCCGCATCCCATGGACAAGAACATGATCCCGGGCTGTACCTATTGTCAGCCCGCAGATCGCTTCCGTCGGCATGACCGAAGCGAAGGCAAAAGAAGGTGGCCGCGAAATCCGCGTCGGCCGCTTCCCCTTCGTCGGTAACGGCAAGGCGATCGCGCTCGGCGAGGATCAGGGCTTGGTCAAGGTGATCTTCGACAAGAAGACCGGCCAGTTGCTTGGCGCCCACATGGTCGGCGCAGAGGTGACCGAACTGATCCAGGGCTATGTGGTCGCGATGAATCTGGAGACCACCGAAGAAGAACTGATGCACACGATCTTCCCGCATCCGACGCTGTCGGAGATGATGAAGGAAGCGGTGCTGGATGCTTACGGCCGCGTGCTGAACATGTAAGGCGCGATCTCCCCGATCGCGTCCACCAAGAAACGAGAGTTACCGTGAAAGACAACGATAATCTGACCATCGAACGTCCAACGTTCGTGACCCATCTCGAATGCGCGATGGAGGGCGATCATTATCCGGCCGACCAGATCCACAATCTCTCCAAGGCGGGCAAGCCGCTGCTGGTGCGCTACGACCTCGCGGGCGTGAAGAAGGCGCTGACCAAGGAGGCGCTGGCGCAACGGCCGGCCGACATGTGGCGCTACCGCGAGATGCTGCCGGTTCGCAAAGTGACCGACATCGTCAGCCTCGGCGAAGTGATGACGCCGCTGATCCGGCTGCCCAAGTTCGGCAAGAAACTCGGCGGCGGCGAGATCATTGTGAAAGATGAGGGGCGGCTGCCGACTGGATCGTTCAAGGCCCGCGGCCTCGTGATGGCGGTGTCGATGGGCAAGGCACTCGGCATCAAGCACATGGCGATGCCGACCAATGGCAACGCAGGTGCAGCGCTCGCGGCCTACGCGACGTCCTGCGGCATCAGGACCACGATCTTCTGCCCCGCAGATACGCCGGAAGTGAATGTCAGCGAGATCGAGCTGCAAGGCGCGACCGTCTATCGTGTCAACGGTCTGATCGACGATTGCGGCAAGATCGTCGGCGAGGGGAAAGCCAAGGCCGGCTGGTTCGATACCTCGACGTTGAAGGAGCCGTACCGGATCGAGGGCAAGAAAACGATGGGGCTGGAGCTCGCCGAACAGCTCGGCTGGGAGATGCCCGACGTGATCTTCTATCCGACCGGCGGCGGCACCGGCCTGATCGGCATGTGGAAGGCCTTCGCCGAACTCGAAGCAATCGGCTTCATCGGCTCAAAGCGGCCGCGGATGGTCGCGGTGCAGGCGTCGGGCTGCGCGCCGATGGTGCGCGCATTTGAAGCAGGCACCGAGCACGCGCCGCGCTGGGAAGATGCGCATACCATCGCGTCCGGTATTCGCGTGCCGCAGGCGGTCGGAGATTTTCTGATCCTGCGCGCGGTCCGTCAGAGCAAAGGCTTTGCCATTGCGGTGCCGGACGAGAAGATTTCTGCTGCGCTCAACGAAGTGGCGCGCGAGGAGGGCTTGTTGCTGTGTCCTGAGGGGGCTGCGACCTATGCCGCCTACAAGGAAAGCCTTGCCGATGGACGCGTGACGAAAAATGATCGCGTGATGCTGTTCAATTGCGCGACAGGGCTTAAATACCCGTTGCCGCCGGTCACGCGCACGCTCGATCGCCATCAGCCGATCGACTACGCGAAGTTATAGTTTCACGGGGCTTGATGGAGCATGTGATGCGAAGAATGTTTCTGGCGGTTGTTGCGGTGTTGGCATTCGGCAGCGCCGCGATCGCGCAGAATTTTCCGTCGCATCCCATCACCATCATCGTGCCGTTCTCCGCCGGCGGTCCGTCGGACGCGATGGCGCGAATTCTCGCCGAGCGCATGAAGGTGACGCTTGGCGAGGCGCTGCTGATCGAGAACGTGACGGGGGCGGGCGGTTCGATCGGCGTCGGCCGCGCGGTGCGTTCACCGCCGGACGGTTACACCATCAGCTTCGGCCATCTCGGCACCCATGTCGCCAACGGCGCGATCTACAAGCTCGGCTACGACCTCGTCGCCGATCTCGAACCGGTGGTGCTGCTGCCGAGCAATCCCATGATCATCGTCAGCAAGAACGCGGTGCCGGCGAAATCGCTCAAGGAGTTCCTGGCGTGGCTGAAGGCGCTGCCGAAACCGCCGACCGCGGGCACCGCGGGCGCTGGCTCGGGAAGCCATATCGCCGGGCTGTATTTCGAGAACATCACCGGCATCAAGCTGCAATACGTGCCGTATCGTGGCACCGCGCCCGCGATGAACGATCTCGTCGCCGGCCAGATCGATCTGATTGTCGACCAGACCTCCAACTCGATCAGCCAGGTCCGCGCCGGCACCATCCGCGCCTACGCCATCACGGCCGACAAGCGGATCGAGTTCGGCCTCCGACATTCCGACCGTTGACGAAGCGGGACTGCCCGGATTCCACATGACGCTGTGGTCGGGCCTCTGGGTGCCCAAGGACACGCCGAAGGAGATCGTGGCCAGGCTCAACGCCGCTGCCGTCGATGCCCTGAACGATCCGGCAGTGCGCAAGCAGCTTGAAAACCTCGGCTTGCAGATGCCGCCGAAGGATCAGCTTACTCCGGCAGCTCTTGGCGACTGGCAGAAGGCCGAAATTACAAAGTGGTGGCCGATGATCAAGGCCGCCAATGTGAAGGTGGATTGAGCCGCCGCGCAGGTCGATAGTCCTCATCCTGAGGAGCCGCGAAGCGGCGTCTCGAAGGATGGCCGCGGGCATGGGTGGGGCCTCATGGTTCGCCCGGCGATGCCGAAGCATCGTCCGGAGACGCGCGACGCGCTCCTCACCATAAGGGGCTGGTACTACCCCAGATCGCCCCTGCCGCTACTTCACCGCGAACCTGACGGCGCCGGTACTGCGGGCGCGGCATCGACTTCCTTTCTGAGCACGCGCTGATCGGTCTTCGCTGCCAGCGCCGTGCCGTCGCCGAATCGGGCGCGATAGACCAGCACGTTCTCCATCACGCGCTGGACATAGTTTCGCGTCTCAGAGAATGGAATGCGTTCGACCCAATCGACGGCATCGACGTTGGGATCGCGGGGATCGCCATACGCTTTCACCCAGTCGCGGACGCGGCCACGGCCGGCGTTGTAGCCGGCGAACGTCATGATGTGGGAGCCTTTGTATTCCGAAAGCAGCGCACTGAGTTCGCCCGCGCCCATCTGCGTATTGTAGACGGGATCGGAAACCATCCGGTCCCAATCATAGCTCACGCCAAAACGCTTGGCGGTGTCGCGACCGGCTTCCGGCGTCACCTGCATCAGGCCAACCGCATTGGCTGGCGACTTGTCGCGCTGGTCGAATGCGCTTTCGGTTCGCGCCACCGAATAGATGATGCTGCGTTCGATTTCGGGACCGATCGGGCTGTGCCTGGGAATCCCGATGGTGGGGAACGCATAATGGTCGAGCGCAAGGCCACGCCCGAGCGCGGGCTTTCCGACCTGCAGCATGGTACGTGCGTCGTTGCGGCGGCCGGTAAGCTCACCGAGCGCTTCGAGCACGGCGACGTCGGAACATTGCTCCGCGAGGTCAGCGGCGAAATACAGCACGACGTCGCGCTCGCCGATCTCATAGAGCATGTTGGCGGCGCGCAGGCGTTCATCCGCCGATGGCGCGTCGCTCGCGGCGGCAAGCGTCGGCGCCGGCGCCCTCAGCTCGATGCCGTCAATGCCGAGCTTGACCCGCGCCAATTGGCCGTAATAGGCGGTCGGGTAGCGGGCGGCGGCTTCATAGCTCGCCCGCATCTTGTCTTTTTCACCGCGCGCTTCTGCGGCGCGGCCCCGCCAGTAATTCGCCCGCGCCAGCACGATCGGATTTTTCGACTCCTGGTCGATCAGCGCGAAATGCGCAGCCGCCGTCTTGGGATCGTCGAGGTAGCGCAACGCGATCCAGCCGGACATGAAATGCACATCGGCCCGGTAATACTCGTTGTCCGGCGGTGCGGCCGGGCGAACCACCTCATATGCGGTCTGGAATTTGCCCTGGTCGAGCAGCTTGCGCGCAAGTGTGCGCCGTTCGCGCCACCATTGATCGGTGTCCTGCTGTGCCATGGTGTCCGGCGCTGCCGCGATCATCACGCGGGCAGCGTCGTCGATCTTGTTCTGGCCGAGCATCCATTGCACGCGACACAGCGTGTATCCCAGATCCTTGCGGGCTTCGGTCGCGACCGAGTCGAGCTGGTCGAGTGCCTTGTCCGATTTCCCCCTGACCGCGCCACAGGCCTTCACGATTGCAAGCTCGTCGTCGCCAAGGCGCTGCGCGGCACGCTTTGCCCCTGCGAGGTCCTTGGCGCCGATCCGCCTGTCCATACGCGCGCGATGATCCTCGCGGGTGAGGAGGTCGCGAAACGCCTCATAGGCGTCGGCTTCGCTGCGATCGGACAATTCCTCCGACCGCCACGCCTCGCGAACCAGCTTTGCGGCGCCGTCGCGATCGCCCTCGTTAAGCAAGACCCGTGCGAGCGCGAACTTGCCCTTGGCGGTTGTCGGCCGGTCGCCTGTGAAGGCGTGAACAGTGGCCGCGTCGCTGCGCTCCTGCCACAGCCGCGCTTCTGCCCGCCGGCGCATCAGCGCCATACTCGGCCATTCCGGGTTGGTGGCAATGAACGCCGCATAGCGGGTGAAATTCGCCGTTGTCTCGGAGTGGCGCAGGATGAACCATTCGACAAGCCTCTGGCCGGCCGGATCCGCGATGGCGTTCCGCGCGGCGGTCGCGTCCTCCGTCTTTGCCTTGCGCGCCAGATCGATCGCTTCCTTGACCTTGGCAAGGTCGCCCGTCAGCGCCGGGGCGGCTTCCTTCTCGGCCGGCGCCTCCTTCGATCGCTTTGACTTGCGCTGTGCTGCGGCTTGCTTGCCATGCCGGCCCTTTCCGGCCGCGGCGCGACGATGCTGCGTCTTCTTTGCTTCCGCCGTCTTCGCTTCGGTCGGTTTAGCCGCCGTCGTTTTCTTGTTGGCCGCTGTTGTTTTCTTGGCGTGCTGCTGCTGATGGCTTCCCCGCGCGCTTGCACCTGTCGCGAACAGCGCGACCGCGGCTACGGAGAGAAGGCAAGACAACGAACGTAAGCACTGGTTCATTCCATGGTCCCCCCTTGCGAAACCATCAGGCACAAACCAAGACTCGCAATACATGCGGCTTGACTTGATGAAGGCTAGCACAGCGTGGATTCGCAACTGTCACGCATGGGCAACAGCGGCGGGAAATGCGGGCGAGTGGAACCCAATGGTTAACGGAACCCTCGGCGCCGAATGGGGCAGAAGGGGGGCAGCGGAGTTGCGAAAGTGGGAGATCGGCATGATGACCGTTCGCATGACAACGCGCCAGCGCGGCTTCGCCATCGTGTGGCTATCGCTTGCAGTGGCGTTGGCTTGTAGCAAAGCAGTCCCGGCGACAGCAGAAGATCTTTATCGCGCACAGACCGTCGTGACCGGTCAGGGCGAAGCAAACCGCATGATCGGCTTTGCGTCGTGCATGGAGAATGTCCTCATCAAGGTGTCCGGCGCGCAGCAACTCGCCGGTGACCGCCGGCTGGCGGCGTACAAATCGAAGGCAAAGGATTTCGTCAGCGCCTACGATTATCACGACCAGTTTTCCGGCAAACCTACGCGCGACGAGCAGGGCACCCGCGACCGGCCATACGACCTGACCGTCGATTTCGACAAGGATAAAATCGATCGCGTTCTTAGGGCGCTTGGCGTGAAGCCGTGGCCTTCACATCGGCCGGTTCTTGCTGTCGTTGTTCAGATGGAGCAAGGCGAGAGGAAATTCATCGTCACGAAGGATGGAGCGCGATCCGATTTGCAACGGGATGCATTGCTCGCCGCGGCCGCCAAGTGGGGGATGAGCATGGTGCTGCCGAAATCTGACATCAACGGCGCGGAACTGAACGCGATGCCCTCATCGGCACTGGCTTTGTTCGTGGCCGAGCAGGGTGGGGAAGTTGCCTTGATCGGACATCTGGTCTGGGACGAGCAGGAGCTTGGATGGACCACGCAATGGCACATCGACCATCACGGCCGGCGCTACCGGTGGCAGCTTCGCGGCGTCACCTTTGACGAGGCCTTTCGGCGCGGCATCGGCGGCGCCGCGCAGGTGCTGTCGGACAACGGTGAGCCGGGAAGCCGGGCACAACATTGACAGAGCGGGCCGCGACGGCCGCCGCTGCTGCGGCAACAAAAGTTCCACCTGAGATCACAACAGTAGTGCTTTACCTTTACCCGCGGCCTCGCCCGCTTGCTTGTCAGATATTGTTCCAGTCTTCGTCGGGATTAGCGCCGCTGCCGCTCATCTGGTGGACAAAAGAAAAATGGTGCTAGGGTTGAGCGAGTGATCGCGTATTTGGGGCGAGTATCGTGGGCGTAATCGAACGAAATAATGTCCATGTTCGAGGGGCGGGCGAGCGAACCATCATGTTTGCCCATGGCTTCGGTTGCGATCAGAACATGTGGCGGTTCGTACAGCCGGCCTTCGAAGATCGGTTCAGGACCGTCTTGTTCGATCACGTCGGCGCCGGCGCGTCTGATCTGAAAGCCTACGACAAGGCGAAGTATTCGACGCTTGCTGGGTATGCGGACGATGTTGTCGAGATCGGGCGAGAACTGGGTTTGCGGGATGCGGTGTTCGTCGGTCATTCGGTCAGCAGCATGATTGGCGCACTGGCGGTGCAAAAGGCGCCCGGCATGTTCGGGAAGCTGGTGATGGTGGGACCCTCGGCCCGGTACATTGACGATGGAGACTACCGAGGCGGCTTCAGCGAAAAACAGATCGAGGAGCTTCTTCAATTTCTAGAATCCAATCATATGGGCTGGTCCGCGCAAATGGCGCCGGCGATCATGGGCAACCCGGACCGGCCAGAGCTGGGCGAGGAGCTAACCAACAGTTTCTGCCGAACCGACCCTGAAATCGCCAAGGCCTTTGCGCGGGTTACCTTCACGGGAGACAATCGAGGCGACTTGGCAAGCGTCGATGTTCCCACGCTCATTCTTCAATGCAGCGAAGATATCATCGCGAGCCAGGAAGTTGGTGAGTACGTCTATCGAGGTATTCCGAATAGCAAGATGATCATATTGGAGGCAACCGGGCATTGTCCCAATCTCAGCGCGCCGGATGAAGTCATCTCCGCAATGCGCACATTCGTCTGAGCGCGTCGTTGGGTGACCTCCGGATCGATGATTTCGAGGACATGTTCGAGAATGCCCCATGTGGCTACATCACGCTGCTAACGAACGGCCGCGTCGCGCGCGTTAACAAGACGCTTCTTGGCTGGACCGGACTCACTGCGGATCAGATGGTCGGTAAGCGCTTCAGCGACTTCCTTAATATGGCAGGCCGTATCTACTACGAAACACACATCGCGCCGCTGCTGCGGATGCAAGGTTTCTTCAACGAATTTGCCCTCGACATGCTGAAGGCCAACGGAGAGCCTGTCCAGATGATTGCCAACGCTCTCGAGGGGCGGGACGCTGCCGGCAAACCAATGTTTATCCGACTGGCCTTGATCAAGGCCACGGATCGACGACGCTATGAGCACGAACTCCTGGAAGCCCGCGACGTGGCTAAAACGAGCCTGAATAGCGAGCGCGAAACCGCCGAATTGAGGGAGCAGTTTATTGCGGTGCTCGGCCACGATCTTCGCAATCCTCTCGCCTCGATAAGTGCCGGCGCTCGTATCCTGGGACGAAATGCAAACACCGACAAAGAGCATCAAGTCGTCGCCATGATGCAGACGACCGTGATGCGGATGGCTGGACTGATCGACAACGTGCTCGATTTTGCGCGCGGCCGGCTGGGAGGAGGTCTCACCCTCGATCGGGATGCTCACAAGCCTCTTGAGCCGGTGCTGCATCAGGTGATCGACGAGCTTCGATTGTCGTCTCCGGGCCGTCAGATCGACGCTGAATATGCGATTGACGTACCCGTGAACTGCGACAGGGTCCGCATTGGGCAACTCGTTTCCAATCTCGTCGGAAACGCTCTCAGCCACGGAGCATCCAACGAACCTGTGCGCGTTCGTTCAGCAACGGAGAATGGCCTGTTCAGGGTCTCGGTCGCAAACGGTGGCGAACCCATACCCGAGAGTGCCATGGAAAAGCTGTTTGAGCCGTTTTTCCGCGGCGAGGTTCGCGCCAGCCGTCAAGGCCTCGGCCTCGGACTGCACATTGCTTCGCAGATCGCAAAGGCTCACGAAGGTAAGCTGACCGTGACTTCAACGCCTGAGGAAACCCGGTTCACCTTCGAGATGCCACTTCGCTGATCTGGATTCCACCGCCCGCGGCCTTTGCGCGCGAAACGATTTATTCCAGGGATTTCAATCTGATTTGGGTCGTCCAGTTCTCTGCTCAAAAATATTCCGCTTTCGCCGTCGGGCAAATCACCTCTATCAGCTTGCGCCGTCTCACCCCGGATACGAGGGGCGGATCGCGAGTCGTCACGAACGCGGGGTGGGATGCGGTGGACGCAGAAGCGTTGGGTGCGCGATGAACTCGCGCGCAGACGAACGGCGCAGATGCGTACGGCGAAGTCGTGTGGTTCTGGCATCCGTTGCTGATGTCAAGCCGGCAGAGGTTTTGCGAGCCGAACCGGGTTTCGCTGAACCGCCAATCTGTCGGCGACGGTGACAAAAAGGAATTCGTCGCCGGGAAGAGCACGAAGGAAACCGTTAAAACCATTGCGCGGGGAAAGCCGGGTGACTTCCGGCGCAACCGTGGTGACTACCGTGTGCTACCTACCAATGCACACGGGCTGCGGGTGCTCCGGGCACCCGGCTTTCCCTGCTCCCTCTGTCAGAGAGGGACGACATCTGGGCAAACCTCGGGCGCTACCGGCGCGGCGAGACGCGTTCACGCGTTTCTGATAGGCCTCGGCCTGAAAATGCCGCAACGATCTGTGATTCCTTTCGGCGAGGTGTTGCTCATGACGTTCCATGCGGACTTTTCCAGTCAGGACTACTATCGCAATCCCGCGGCTGCGATCGAGAAGCTCCGCAACGCCGGCCCGGTCGTGGAAGTCAATTTTCCCATCATCGGCAAGGTCTGGGCGACCACGACGCAGGCGCTCGCCGATCAAGTGCTGAAGGACACCGACACGTTCAGCATTCGCGATGACGAAGGGGCGGTCGTCGGATTGAAGTGGTGGATGCCGCCTGTCGTTCGCACGATCGCCAACAGCATGCTGTCGGTGGACGATCCCGATCATAAGCGCTTGCGTGACATCGTGGACGAGGCCTTTCGCCGCCGTGCCGTGCTCGACATGGAGCCGCATGTGCAGGCGCTCGGTAACGAACTCGCCGATGAACTGTTCGCGGAGGGCGACCCGGCGGATATCGTCGAGCGCTTTGCCCGCAAGCTGCCGCTTTCGGTGATTTGCGAGTTGCTCGGGCTCCCGCTTTCCGATCGGCCAAAATTCATCGCCTGGGCCAGCGGTTTCACGCGCTTCAGCGGTGCGTTGGGCTTCCTGCTCATGATGCCGAACATGCTGGCCATGAAGCGCTACATTGAACGGCATCTGGAAGCCGTGCGGCAGCGCGGTGGTGAAGGGTTGATCGCTGAGATCGTGCGCGTCGAAAAAGATGGCGGGCAAATCAGCCGCGACGAAATCGTGGCGATGGTGTTCCTGTTGTTGTTCGCAGGCCACGAAACCACCACGCACCTTATCAGCGGATCGGTGCATGAGCTTCTGAGGAACCCCGATCTGCGCGATTGGCTCGAGGCGGACTGGAGTCGCGCCGATCTCGCGGTCGAGGAATTTCTGCGATTCATCTCACCGGTGCAATTCACCAAGCCGCGCTATGTGCGCAGGGATGTCGAACTCGGCGGCGTGCGCTTGCGAAGGGGTGACAGGGTCATGCCCATGCTGGCAGCTGCCAACATGGATCCGCAGGCCAATCCGCATCCGGAGCGCCTCGATCTACAACGCAAACCGAATCGGCACATTGCCTTCGGCACCGGAATCCATTTCTGCCTCGGCCACCAACTCGCGCGCATGGAAGGCAGGTGCGCGCTGAAATCGCTGTTCCAGCGTTGGCCCGGTCTGACCCTCGCGGTCGATGAGTCGGAAATCAGTTGGCGCAAGCGGCCCGGCATGAAGGCGATCAACCGTCTGCCGGTCTTGGCCGGGCAGGAGAAGGTACGTCTGGTTGCATAAGGCAAAATTGTCGCGCGCAGTTATATACCGTTAGTGCCATTGATGGTTGCCCCGGCGCCACGATTGTTGCGCACTCGCAACACTTGTGCGGCATTTAACCGTTTTTAGTGGGCCGTTCTTGCTTGCGCCGCTATTTAGCCACACCCCTGCATGAAATCATTGTTTAGGTAGGCTGATGGCCGCGGCGCTCGCAAAGGCAAGGGAAGTGCTGGTTTCCCGGGTCGACAGGAGATGGCTGGGGAAACAGGTTCGCGATGGACGCCAAGACGAACATCAAGACTAGGTTGCCGAGCCGCCACGTGACGGAGGGGCCCGAACGCGCGCCGCACCGCTCCTACCTCTACGCGATGGGCTTGACCACCCAGCAGATCCACCAGCCCTTCGTCGGCGTGGCATCGTGCTGGAACGAAGCCGCCCCCTGCAATATCTCGCTGATGCGCCAGGCGCAGGCGGTGAAGAAGGGCGTCGCGGCTGCCGGCGGCACGCCCCGAGAATTCTGCACCATTACCGTCACCGACGGTATTGCCATGGGCCATGACGGCATGCGCTCGTCGCTGCCGTCGCGCGAATGTATCGCCGACTCGGTCGAGCTGACTGTCCGCGGCCACGCTTATGATGCGCTGGTAGGCCTCGCCGGCTGCGACAAATCGCTGCCGGGCATGATGATGGCGATGGTCCGGCTCAACGTGCCCTCGATCTTCATCTATGGCGGCTCGATTCTTCCCGGCAATTTCCGTGGCCAACAGGTCACGGTGCAGGACATGTTCGAGGCCGTCGGCAAGCATTCGGTCGGCGAGATGTCGGACGCCGATCTCGATGAAATCGAGCGGGTGGCTTGCCCCTCGGCCGGAGCCTGCGGCGCTCAATTTACCGCCAACACCATGGCGACGGTATCAGAGGCCATCGGGCTGGCGCTGCCGTATTCGGCGGGCGCGCCTGCGCCTTACGAGATCCGGGACGCGTTTTGCTCTGCCGCAGGCGAAAAGGTCGTTGATCTGATCAAGGCCAATATCCGGCCGCGCGATATCGTTACCCGTAAATCGCTGGAAAATGCCGCCGCCGTCGTTGCGGCCTCCGGCGGGTCGACCAATGCTGCGTTGCACCTGCCGGCGATCGCCCACGAATGTGGAATCAAATTTGACTTATTTGACGTCGCGGAAATCTTCAAAAAGACTCCCTATGTCGCCGATTTGAAGCCGGGCGGCCGTTATGTTGCCAAAGACATGTTTGAAGTTGGTGGCATTCCGCTGCTGATGAAGACGCTGCTCGACAATGGCCACCTGCACGGGGATTGCCTGACCGTCACGGGCCGTACGATCGCCGAAAACCTCAAGAGCGTGAAATGGAATCCGCACCAGGATGTGGTGCGGTCCGCCGACAAGCCGATCACCGTCACTGGCGGTGTGGTCGGCCTGAAGGGTAATCTTGCGCCTGAGGGCGCGATCGTGAAGGTCGCGGGCATGTCGAAGCTGAAATTTACCGGTCCTGCCCGTTGCTTCGATCGCGAAGAAGACGCCTTCGAGTTGGTCCAGAAGAAGACCTACAAGGAGGGCGAGGTGATCGTGATCCGCTATGAGGGACCGCGCGGCGGTCCCGGCATGCGGGAAATGCTCTCCACCACAGCGGCGCTGACCGGTCAGGGCATGGGCGGCAAGGTTGCCCTCATCACCGACGGCCGGTTCTCCGGCGCCACCCGCGGGTTCTGCATCGGCCATGTCGGGCCGGAAGCGGCCGTGGGCGGCCCGATCGCCCTGTTGCAAGATGGTGACATCATCGAGATCGACGCCGACGTCGGGACTCTTAACGTAAAGTTGACCGACGCCGAGCTCACTGAACGTAAGACCAAATGGCAGCCCCGAGAGACTAATCATACGTCGGGTGCGCTGTGGAAATATGCCCAACAGGTTGGGCCGGCGGTTGATGGGGCTGTGACCCATCCAGGCGGTGCGCACGAGAAACAGTGCTATGCGGACATCTAGGCGTATCATTCTTGCGTTGATGTTGGGGGCCGCACCGGCGGCGGGTCCCGGATTCGCGTTTGATGGCGCGCCGATAAACCAGCAGGATGCGGCCCTTCCGGTCGTGACCCAGCCCGCAGCGGCAGCCCTGAATGCCCAGGCCCTGAAGAAGACGTCTGCGCCGGCGACTGCGGTCGTCGCGCCCTCGCTTAACTCGCTGCAATACGCCGCTGAGGGCGGCCACCCCGTGGCGCAGTGGAAACTGGGCCGGATGTATGCCGACGGTGACGGCGTCATCCAGGACGATCTGCGCGCCTTTGAATATTTCAGCCGCATTGCGAACGCGCATGCCGAGGACAGCCCGTCGGCGCCGCAGGCGACGATCGTGGCCAACGCGTTTGTGGCGCTCGGGCGCTACTACCTCAACGGCATCCCCAATTCGAAGATCAAGGCCGATACCGAGCGGGCGCGGGAGATGTTCTCCTATGCTGCGTCCTATTTCGGCAATGCCGACGCGCAATACGATCTGGCGCGGCTCTATCTGAAGACCCCCGACGCCTCGCGGGATGATTTCCGCTATGGCGCCCGCTGGCTGGGCCTCGCCGCCCAGAAGGGCCAGCATCAGGCGCAGGCGTTGCTCGGCCAGATGCTGTTCAACGGTGACCGGCTGCCGCGTCAGGCCGCCCGCGGGCTGATGTGGCTGACCCTGGCGCGCGACAGCGCCACGCCGGAGGAAGTCTGGATCAAGGAAAGCTACAACCGGGCGATCGCCAAGGCTTCCGACGACGACCGCGCCATGGCGCTGCAGATGCTCGAGCACTGGGTGCAGGGCCGCAAGGACTAGCTTCGCTGGCTTTTCTCAAGCCGTTTCAAGATCGAGGTCGGCCCAGACCGGCACGTGGTCCGACGGCTTTTCCCAGGCGCGGACGTAGCTGTCGACGCCGACATCGACCAGCCGGTCGCTCGCCTGCGGCGACAGCAGCAGATGGTCGATCCGCAAGCCCCAGTTCTTCTGCCAGGCGCCGGCCTGGTAGTCCCAGAACGTGTACTGGCCGGGGGCGTCGGTCACGGCGCGCAACGCATCCGTCAGCCCGAGGCCGAGCAGGGACTGAAAGGCTTCGCGGGTTTGCGGGCGGAACAGCGCGTCATTGGTCCAGGCTGTGGGGTTATAGACGTCCTGGGCGGCTGGAATGACGTTGAAGTCGCCCGCCAGCACCAGCGGTTCTTCCGCCTTAAGTCGCTCTCTTGAGTACTCAAGAAGCCGCGACATCCATTTGAGTTTATAGGGATATTTATCCGTATCCGGAGGGTTGCCATTGGGCAGATAAAGGCAGGCGATCCGCAGCACGCCGCGTTTCAGGGGAACTACGCCTTCGAGGAAGCGGGCGTGAGCGTCCTCGTCGTCGCCGGCGAGGCCCGATTTGGTCTCCTCGAACGGCAGCTTTGACAGCAGGGCTACGCCATTAAAGGTCTTTTGGCCGTGGGTGACGACGTTGTAGCCGAGCGCCTCGATCTCCAGCCGCGGAAAGGCCTCGTCGACGCATTTGATTTCCTGGAGGCAGACCACGTCCGGCGAGCAGTCCTTCAGCCAGGTCACCAGATGCTCGATCCGCTGCCGGACCGAATTGACGTTCCACGTAGCAATACGCATGCAAAAGGTCCCGGATCGTAACCACACATTTTAGCTTCAGTGGCATACCATGTGCCGCAAGCCTGTGGTAACCGTCTAGAAATAAGGCGTAAAAGTCGCCGTCAAGGGGCAGGAAGAGACCGTCCCGTCCTTTAACGGGCGGTGGACGTGAAAAATTATGAAAAAACGTAACCTGATACTTTTTGTAGCCGCTATTGGCATCGCCGCCGTGGCCGCTTTCGCAACCCGCTCGTCGTGGATGGGGGCTGGCTCCAGTGCGCAGGGGCCGCAGCGCCCGCGGCTGGTGTCGGTCGAAATGACCAAGGCCGAGCGCAAGTCCGTGCCTGTCGATGTCGATGCGATCGGAACGGTGACGCCGATTTCCAGCGTGGCGTTGAAGTCGCGGCTGGAGACCACCATCGTCTCGGTGCATTTCGAGGACGGCGCCAAGGTTAGCGAAGGCGACCTGCTGTTCACGCTCGATAGCCGCCAGATCGACGCCCAGATCGAACAAGCCGAAGGCATGCTCGCCAAGGATCAGGCGCAGCTTGAGGGCGCGCAGCGCGACCTCCGGCGCTACAACGATCTCGTCGCCAAGGGCGCGACCACCCAGGTCAACGTCGACAATGCCAAGACCCAGTCCGACATTCTGATCGGCACCATCAAGGCCGATCAGGCGGCGCTGGACAATCTGAAGGTCCAGAAGAGCTACACCCTGATCCGCTCGCCGTTTTCGGGCCGGATCAGCGCGGCCAATGTGAAGGTCGGAAATTTCGTTCGCCCGGCCGATACCGCGCCACTTGCCGTCATCAACCAGATGGCGCCGGTGTATGTGACTTTCGCCATTCCGCAGCGCGTACTGGTGGATCTGCGTGACGCCATGGCAAAGGGCGAATCCGGGGTGACCGCGACGATCCCGGGCCATCAGCGTTCCGAGTACGGCAAGGTCGCGATGGTCGAGAACACAGTGGACTCCACCACCGGCATGGTCACCGTCCGCGGCATCATGGACAACGCCAACGAGACGCTGTGGCCGGGAACCCTGGTTGCGACCAAACTGGTCATCCGCAACGAAGACTCCGTGGTCGTGCCGACGGTGGCGGTGCAGCGCAGCCAGAACGGCAACTATGTCTTTGTCGTCAAGGACGGCGTCGCCACGGTCAAGCCGGTCAAGGTCGATCGCACCTCCCAAGGCATGTCAGTCATTTCGGAGGGGCTGTCCGGCGACGAGAGTGTGGTGGTCGACGGACAATTGTTGCTGTCGGACGGATCGCGGGTCGAGCCTCGAACCCGAAAGGCCGGGGCGTAAACCATGACGCTCTCCGAACTCTGCATCCGCCGCCCCGTAATGACGACGCTGATCACGGCGTCGATCATCGCCTTCGGCGTTTTCGGCTTCCGCTTGCTGCCGGTATCGGCGCTGCCGCGGGTCGATTTCCCGACCATTGCCGTGACCGCGACCTTGCCGGGCGCGAGCGCCGACACCATGGCGGCCTCGGTCGCCGGCATCATCGAGCGCCAGCTATCGACGATTGCCGGCATCTCCTCGATGTCGTCAAACTCGTCGCAGGGCACGAGCGTCATCACCATCCAGTTCGACCTTAACCGCAACATCGATGCGGCCGCTCTCGACGTGCAGACTGCGTTGACGATCGCCCAGCGCCGACTGCCGATCGAGATGACGATTCCACCGAGTTTCCGCAAGGTGAACCCGGCCGACTTCCCAGTGCTGTTCGTTTCACTCGGCTCAGCGACGCTGCCGCTGTCGGCCGTCAACGAATATGGCGACATCACCATCGGGCAGGCGCTGTCGCAGCTTCCGGGCGTGGCGCAGGTCCTGATTTACGGTGCGCAGAAATTCGCCATCAGGGTCCAGGCTGATCCTGAAGCGGCGGCGGCGCGAGGGCTGTCGCTCGAGGATATCCGCGCCGCGGTGTCGCGGGCCAATTCGTCGACGCCCGTCGGCACCCTGAATGGTCCCAAGCAGGACGTTGCCCTGCAGGCCTCCGGCCAGATGGACAAGGCGGTCGACTACAGCAGGGTCATCGTGGCGTGGCGGAACGGCTCGCCGGTGAAGCTCGACGAAGTCGCCAAAATTTACGACAGCGTCGAGAACGACAAGATCGCGACCTGGCTGAACGACGAACGCGCGATCGTGCTCGCGATCCAGAAGCAGCCGGACGCCAATACCGTCGCGGTGGTCGATTCGGTACGGGCGAAATTGCCGGCGCTGCGCGCGCAAATTCCGCCGTCGGTTTCGATCAACGTGATGATGGATCGCTCCATCTCCATTCGTCAGGCGGTGGCCGACGTTGAGGAGACGCTGCTGATCGCGGTTACGCTGGTCATTCTTGTGATCTTCCTGTTCCTGCGCTCGGCCTCTGCGACGTTCATTCCGGCGCTGGCGGTTCCGATCTCGCTGTTCGGGACCTGCGCGGTGATGTACGCGCTGGATTATTCCATCAACAACATGACGCTGCTGGCGCTGACGCTTTCGGTCGGCTTCGTGGTCGACGACGCCATCGTCATGCTCGAGAACATCGTCCGTCATATCGAGCACGGCATGCGGCCTTATGAAGCCGCGCTCAAGGGCGCCCGCGAAATCGGTTTCACGATCATCTCAATCACGTTCTCGCTGATCGCGGTGTTCATTCCGGTGCTGCTGATGGGCGGCATCGTCGGTCGCGTGTTCCGCGAATTCGCGGTAACGGTTTCGGTCGCGATCATCGTCTCCGGATTCGTGTCGCTGACGCTGACCCCGATGTTGTGCGCGAGGGTGTTGCGGGCTCACGATCCGACCAAGAAGCCGAACGTCGTGCTTCGCGTCTTCGAAGCGATGTTCGATGCATGGTTGCGCGGCTATGAATGGGCGCTCGATTGGGTATTGGCGCGGAAGGCGCTGATGCTGGTCATCACGCTGGCGACGCTGGGCGGCACCGTCTATCTCTACATGATCGTGCCGAAAGGTTTCTTTCCGCAGGAGGACACCGGCTTCCTGATCGGCGTGACCGAGGCCGCCACCGATACCTCGTTCGAAGCGATGAAGGTGCGGCAACAGGCACTGGTCGAGGTGCTGAAATCCGATCCCGCCATCGATTACATCAACTCGACGGTCGGCTCCGGCGGCCCCAATCCGACCGCCAATTACGGCCGCCTGTTCATCGCGCTGAAGCCGCAGAAAGAACGCGACAACGCAGCCACCGTAATCGGACGCCTGCGTCAAAAGGCGCGGCAGATTCCGGGCATGCAGGCGTTCTTCCAGAGTATCCAGAATCTGAGTGTCGGTGGCCGGATATCGAAGAGCCAGTATCAATACGTCATGCAGAGCGGCGACACCGAGTCGCTCTATCGCTTGGCGCCGGAGATGCGTGACAAGATCGAGAAGCTGCCGGGCCTGCTCGACGTCACAACCGATCTCTACATCAAGAACCCGCAGATGACGGTCGACATCGACCGCGAAAAGGCCGCGGTTTACGGTATCACCGTCGATCAGGTCAGAAACCAGCTCTACAACGCCTATGGTGCACGACAAGTCGGCACCATCTACATGCCGACCAACGACTACCAGATCATCCTGGAGGTGCAGCCCCAGTTCCGCGTCGATCCGTCCGATCTGTCCAAGCTCTACATGAAGACGCAAAACAACCAGACCATTCCGCTATCGGCGGTGGCGAAACTGGTGCCCTCGGTCGGTCCGCTGCAAATCAACCATCAGGGCCAGCAACCGGCGGTGACGATCTCCTTCAATCTCGCGCCCGGTTATTCGCTGGGCTATGCGGTTGACCAGATTACGGGGCTCGAACAGAGCGCCAACTTGCCGGCGACAATTTTCACCGGCTTCTCCGGTACCGCACAGGTATTCCAGGATTCGTTGCGCGGGCAGGGCGTGCTTATTCTGGCAGCCGTGTTCGCCGCCTTCGTCATCCTCGGCATTCTCTACGAAAGCTTCATCCATCCGATCACCATCATCTCCGGCCTGCCGTCGGCCGGCATCGGCGCGATTCTGACGCTGATGCTGTTCAATATGGAATTGTCCGTCATCGCGATGATCGGCATCGTGATGCTGGTCGGCATCGTCAAGAAGAACGCCATCATGATGGTCGACTTCGCGCTCGAACGCCGGCGCGTCGGCTTGAGCGCCGAGCACGCGATCCGCGAAGCCGCGCTGCTGCGGTTCCGCCCGATCATGATGACGACTTTTGCCGCGATCTTCGGCACGCTGCCGATCGCGCTCGGTGCAGGCGCAGGCGCGGAACTTCGCCAACCGCTCGGCGTCGCCGTGGTCGGCGGTCTCTGCGTGTCGCAACTGCTGACGCTGTTCATCACGCCCGTGATCTACATCTATCTCGACCGCATCGATCGCCGCTTGAAGCGGAAGCTCGAACCGCAACTCGAGGAGACCGGCGACGGCGAACGGCCGCACGTGGTCGCGGCCGAATAATGAGATCGGGACGGGCGATGCGTTCCGCTTTGGGATGCCTCGCGATCCCGATGGCCGTCGCGTGGATTGCCTGGACGAGTGACCGGGCAGTTGCGGCCGAGCCGATCGAAATTTTCGACGCGCACCTGCATTACAATTGGGAGCCGAAACCCTACTACCAGCTCGATGAGGTGCTGGCGCTGTTCAAAAAGCATCGCGTCACCGGCATTCTCGCGACCAGCCGTCCGAATACCGGAACGCATGTGCTGATGGACGCCAAGCCGGCCGGCCTGCAGGTCGTGCCCTTCATCCGGCCCTATCGGGTGCGCGCCGATATCCAGACCTGGTTCGGCGATCCCGTTATTTTCGAGCTGGTGCAGGAGGAATTCAAACGCGGCTATTATCGCGGCATCGGCGAGTTTCATCTGTCTGGCAAGTCGGCGGAGAACGAATGGGTGAAGAAGACGGTCGATTTCGCCGTCGCCCATGATCTCTATCTGCATGCCCACGCTGACGACGAAGCCGTCGAAATCCTGATGCGCCACAATCCCCGCGCGCGGGTTATCTGGGCGCATACCGGCTTCGGACTGCCTGCCGAACGGGTCTCGGCGATGCTGTCGAAATATCCAAAACTGTGGGGCGAATTGTCCTACCGTGGCGGCATCACCGACGGCGGCGGAAAGCTGACCGCGGAATGGCGTGGTCTGTTCGAACGTTATCCCGACAGGTTCCTGCTCGGCTCCGACACCTGGATCGCCGAGCGCTGGGCCAGCTATGGCGACATCATGGCCAGCTACCGCGCCTGGCTCGATCAGCTATCGCCCGAAATCGCCGCGCGAATTGCGCACGGCAATGCACGGGCGCTGTTCGCCGCCGGCCGTTGAGCGTTCAATCCGCGAACTGATTTGTCTCACGGATGATCGGAGCCCAGCGATCGACTTCGCTGATCAACTTGACCTTCAAAGCTTCAGGCGTGGCTTCGTCCTGCGAGACGGGTTCCGTATTGATGTCGTTGAACCGCTTCACCAGATCCGGGTCCCGCAATGCCTCTTGAAGCGTCCTGGACAGCTTCCGCACGATATCGTCGGGCGTACCCTTGGGCGCATAAAGGCCATGCCAGGCCGCCACTTCGAAATCCTTCAATCCGGCTTCGTCCGCGGTCGGAAGATCCGGCATCGAAGCGAGGCGAGATTTGGTCGTGATGGCGTAGCTCTTGACCAGCTTCGCGGCGATCGGGCCGGTGGTATTCGTCGTCTGATCGCAGGTGAGATCGATTTGCTTGGCGAGAATGTCGTTCATCACGGGTCCATTGCCCTTATAGGGCACCGCGAGAATTTGCTTGTCGACCGCCCTCATGAACAGCATGCCGCAGAGATGGGAAGCGGCCCCCAATCCCGCGTTGCCGAAGGTCATCTTGTCGCCATTCGTCTTGATGTAAGCGACCAGCTCGGCCAGCGTGTTCGGCGGCAAATCGGGCCGTCCGATGACCGTCATCGGGGCATTGGTCACGAGACCAATAGGAGCGAATGCAGTTTTCGTATCGTAGGCCAGCTTGCGGTACAGCGTGGCTGCCGTCGCCATGCCGATGTGGTGAATGAGCACAGTGTAGCCATCGGGCTCCGCGCGTGAGGCCCGTGTCGCCGCGATCGTGCCGCCGGCGCCCAATGCGTTCTCGATGATGATCGGTTGCCCAATTAGCTTCGACATCGATTGGGCCGTCACACGCGCAACCGTATCGGTCGGTCCTCCTGCGGCGAACGGAACCAGTAGAGTGATTGGCCTGCTCGGGTAACTTTGTGCCAGAGCCGTAGAGCTGATCATCGCGAGCGCGACGGCAATAATGGCTGTTTTCTTCATCGTATCTCCTTGCGGGCCCGATCTGCTGCCTTTCGATCGCAGATCCTATGCCGCATTATCAATCCAGTATGTCAGGTGGTGCATCGTCACACGTTGCAGCTGCGGATAGCCTCCACAACGGCTTCGGTCACGTCCTTCGTCGTCGCAGTGCCGCCGACGTCGGGGGTCGTGATACCGGCCCAGTAACTTTTTCCGCGGCCCGCATCAAGCCGGGCGTCGCGAAAGCGCGTGACGAGCCCTGATATCGAAAAGAGCAGCTGATCGTGTCGCTGGAGTCCGTATAGTTATGAATTCACTATCGCGCCCACGTGACGCAGACGCGTGTTGAAATCAGCGCGTTGCTCGGACGGCTTCGTTTAGTGAAGATTGAATGAGGAGTGCTCGAACCAGGGGCGAGCAGCGCATTCACCCACTTGTTTCCAGTCAGATCGAAAAGCTCGTCCCGCAGCCGCAGGAGGCGGTCGCGTTCGGATTGACCACCCGGAACGACGCGCCGATCAGATCGTCGACGAAATCGACCTCCGAGCCCGCCAGGAACGGTACCGAGGCCGGATCGACCAGCACCACCGCGCCTTCGCGCGCGATCACCAGATCGTCTTCGGCCTGGGCGTGTTCGACGTCGAATTTGTACTGGAAGCCGGAACAGCCGCCACCCTCGACGGAGATGCGCAGCATGGCGCCGTCGCCCTCGGTCTTGAGGATTTGCCCGATGCGGCGGGCAGCCCGCTCGCTGACGGTGATGGCAGTGGTCATAACAGCTCTCCGCTCGAAGGCGTCATACCCAATTCATTTGGTATGCCGTATCAGGCATAGTTAAGTGCGTAATCTCGCAGAATCAAATGGATAAGGACTAAAAAAACGTGTCGGTCGGAATGGCTGCCCCTCGCGCGCTTTATGCCTGCGATCCCGATCGCAGCCGCGGCCGGCTGTTCGCGGAGCCGCCGAGCAAGACCCGCAGCCCGTTCCGGCGCGACTGCGACCGGGTGATCCATTCTACCGCTTTCCGCCGTTTGAAGCATAAAACCCAGGTTTTCGTGTTCCACGAAGGCGATCATTACCGCACCCGTCTGACCCATTCGCTGGAAGTGGCCCAGATTGCCCGTGCGCTGGCCCGGCAGCTCGGGCTCGACGAGGACCTCACGGAAACGCTGGCGCTGGCCCATGACCTCGGCCATCCCCCGTTCGGCCATGCCGGTGAGCGGGCACTCGACAAATGCCTGCAAAGTCATGGCGGCTTCGATCACAACGCCCAGACGCTCCGCGTCCTCACCTCGCTGGAGCACCGCTACCCCGAATTCGACGGGCTCAATCTGACCTGGGAATCGCTCGAGGGCATCGTCAAGCATAACGGTCCGCTGACCGAGCGGAGCGGGGCCCCGGCCGGGCGCTACAGCGACAGCGGCGTTCCCATCGGAATCGCCGACTTCAACGGCAAGTACGACCTGGAGCTATGGAGCTATGCCTCGCTGGAGGCGCAGGTCGCGGCCTTCGCCGACGACATCGCCTATGACGCCCATGACATCGATGACGGACTGCGGGCCGGGCTGTTCAAAGTCGATGACCTCAAGGTCATGCCGCTCACCGCCGACATCATTGCGGAGATCGACAAGCATTATCCGGTTCTCGATGACGACCGGCGCGGCGCGGAACTGGTGCGTGAGCTGATCTCGTACATGATCAACGCCGTCATGTCGGAGGCGGGCAAGCGGCTGGAGGCGGCGAAACCGCAATCGGCCCATGATGTCCGCCTTTACGATCGGCCGCTGGTCGCATTTTCGCCCGCGGTGGCGCAGGAGGAGGCCGCGATCAAGGCATTCCTGAAGCAGCGGATGTACCGCCACAAGCGGGTGATGCGGGTGATGGGTGAGGCCGAGCAGATCCTGTTCGACCTGTTCGCGCGCTATCAGGAAACCCCAGGCGATCTACCCGCCGAATGGGTCGAGGAGACGGAACGCGAGACCGAAGGTGGGCGAGCGAGGCGGATCGGCAATTTCATCGCGGGGATGACCGACCGTTTCGCCCTGATGGAGCATCAAAGGCTTTTTGACTCGACCCCGGATTTGCGTTAGGCGGCGGGACAAATGGCCGAAAAACCCGCTTCACAACACCTTTTTGCCGACGTTCTCGCACGCGTGCACGCGATCTGCGCCGCACTCGCGACCGAGGGCAATTGGCCCGATGGCATCGATTTCTCACGCGTGGTGGTCGAGCCGCCGCGCGATGCCACGCATGGCGACATGGCGACCAATGCCGCGATGGTGCTCGCCAAGGAAGCCCGGGCGAAGCCGCGCGATCTTGCCGACAGGATCGCGGAAAAGCTGCGTGCCGACGATCTGATCGCTTCCGTCGATGTCGCCGGACCCGGCTTCATCAATCTCACCTTGAAGCCATCGGTCTGGGTTGATGAGCTGCGCACCGTGCTGCACGAGAGCACCTCCTACGGAACGAGCGCGATCGGCAAGGCCGAAAAGGTCAATGTCGAATATGTCTCGGCCAATCCGACCGGGCCGATGCATGTCGGCCATTGCCGTGGCGCGGTGTTCGGCGATGCGCTGTGCAGCCTGCTGCAGTTCGCGGGTTACGACGTCACGCGTGAGTATTACATCAACGACGCCGGCGCGCAGGTCGATGTGCTCGCGCGCTCGGCATACCTGCGCTATCGAGAAGCGCTCGGTGAGGACATCGGGGCGATGCCGGAAGGGCTCTATCCCGGCGACTATCTGGTTCCGGTCGGGAAGGCGCTGGCTGCCGAATACGGCGACAAGCTCAAGGCGATGCCGGAAAGCGCCTGGCTGCCGGTCGTGCGCAGCAAAGCCGTCGATATGATGATGGAGATGATCAAGGGCGACCTCGCCGCCCTCAACATCAAGCACGATGTGTTCTTCTCGGAACGTTCGCTGATCGAGGGTGGCAACGACAAGGTCGCCGAGGCCATCGAATATCTGCGTTCCAAGGGCGACGTCTATGAAGGCCGCCTGCCGCCGCCCAAGGGCAAGCCGGTCGACGATTATGAGGATCGCGAGCAGACGCTGTTTCGGGCCACTGCGTTCGGCGACGATGTCGATCGTCCCCTGATCAAGTCCGATGGCGGCTATACCTATTTCGCGTCCGACATCGCCAACCACAAGAACAAGTTCGACCGCGGCTTCGCCAATCTGATCGACGTGTTCGGCGCCGACCATGGCGGCTACATCAAGCGGACGCAGGCGGTGGTAAAGGCCGTCACCGCGGGCAAGGCCTCGCTCGATGTGAAGATCGTGCAACTCGTCAAGCTGTTGCGCGACGGCGAGCCGGTGAAGATGTCAAAACGCTCCGGCGAGTTCGTCACCTTGCGCGAAGTGGTCGACGAGGTCGGCTCGGACGCTGTGCGGTTCATGATGCTGTTCCGCAAGAACGACGCTGTGCTGGATTTCGACCTCGCCAAGGTGATCGAGCAGTCGAAAGACAACGCGGTGTTTTACGTCCAGTACGGTCACGCCCGCGGCCATTCGATCTTCAAGAAGGCCCGCGCCGAGGTGCTGGCGGACCTGCCGGAGGATGACGCCGCCCGGGTGGCCTATCTGCGTGATGCCGCGGTGGAACGCCTGACCGATTCGGCGGAACTGAACCTGTTAAAGCAGCTGGCGCTCTATCCCCGGATGATCGAGGCGGCGGCGGTCGCGCATGAGCCCCACCGAATCGCTTTTTATCTGTATGATTTGGCCAGTGAATTTCATGCGCTTTGGAACAGGGGGCACGATTTGCCCTATTTACGCTTCATTATGACTAATGATGCAGAGATCACGAGGGCGCGGCTGGCGATGGTCCAGGGCGTCGTCTCGGTTCTGGCATCGGGATTAGCCGTTCTCGGCGTCCACGCTCCAACCGAGATGCGGTAGGCAGGGGCATAGGCCCTCACGAATGGGGATTTGTGGGGCTATCTGGCAGAAGCCAATTCGTTTGTACGGTGACCATGTGCCGGCGATTTGGCGCTGTCCCGAAGGGGATGCATCTTCACGATGGCTGATCGATATCAGAACCGACCTTTTCCCGCCGCCGACGATTACGATCGCGGTGACACCCAGGCGCGAGCCGAGAGCGATCCGCTGGCCGAACTGGCGCGGCTGATCGGGCAGAACGATCCATTCAGCGCCGCCGCCAAGGCCCCGCATCCGCTGCAGTCGCGGGCCAATGCGCGCCCGCACTACGAGCCGATGGAAGAAGACGAGACGGCAGCTCCCGCGGGTCCGCCGCCCTGGATGCAGCGCGCCCGGCAGGAACCGCCGGCGCCGCAGGAATACGAAGAACCGGAGTACCAGCCGAGCCCGGTGCATCCCTTGCACCGCTACGCGACCCCGCTGCCTGCACCCGCGCAGGACTATCACGACGAGCCCAACACGCGAGCCACAACACGCGGAGCCGCAATACGCTGAACCGCACTACGCAGAGTCAGCGGAGCAAGCCGCCGATCCTTCACGCTATGACGAGGCGCTCTATGGCCGGATCGAATCCGGCGAACATGAATATCAGCGCGACCCGGCCTATCCGGACGATCCCTACGCCTATCAGAGCGAATACGAAGAAGAGCCCGAGCCGCCCAAGCGCTCCCGCGGCATGGCGAAGGTCGCAGCCGTGCTGGTATTGGCTGTGGTCGGGACGGGTGGCGGCCTATGCCTACCGCAACTATGTCGGATCGCCCCGCACCGGTGAGCCGCCGATCATCAAGGCAGACAACAGCCCGACCAAGGTCGTGCCGGCGCCGACGGATGGCGTTGCCAAGACGCCGGATCGCATGGTGCCGGGCGACAGCGGCGAGAAGCTCGTTTCGCGCGAAGAGGCGCCTGTCGACGTCAATTCCAAGGCCGGCCCGCGCATTGCCTATCCGGCACTGAACCAGAACGGCAACCCGCCGCCAGTCGCGAGCGTCACGACCGCTGCGCCGCCGCCAGCCACGACTGCAAACGGCACGATTCCCAACAGCGAGCCGCGCAAGATCAAGACACTCGCCGTCAAAGGCGATGCCGAGAATGGCGGTGTGCCCGCCGGGGTAGCAGCACCTGCTGCGAAGCCGGCGCCGGCCGTACGCACCGCCGCCGCGCATAATAATCCCGCATCGGCTAACGCCAGCGCCAACGGGCCACTATCCCTGTCGCCGCAGGGCGGAGCTCAACCCGAACCCGCGGCGACGCGGACGGCCTCCGTCAATCCCGCGCCGGCCGCGGGCGGCGGCTATGTCGTTCAGGTCTCCTCGCAGAGGAACGAGGCCGACGCACAGGCGTCTTACCGGGCGCTGCAAGGCAAGTACCCGAGCGTGCTCGGCTCACAGTCGTTGCTCGTGAAGCGTGTCGATCTCGGCGAGAAGGGGGTCTATTACCGGGCGTTTGCCGGTCCGTTCAGTTCAGCGGATCAGGCGACACAGGTTTGTAATAACCTCAAGGCGGCCGGCGGGCCGCAATGCCTCATCCAAAGGAATTAACGGCCGTTTCCTTGACGCTGGAGCAGTGCGGGGGCTAATCGGCCCCATGGGCAGCCGCGCATTCATCACGGGCGTATCGGGACTTGGACTTAACGCGGCCGAGCGCGAATTCATCCGCGACGAGCGGCCCTGGGGCCTTATCCTGTTCAAGCGCAATATTGAGGCGCCTGCCCAAGTATCTAATCTTGTTCGCGAATTCCAGGACCTGACAAAAAACGCGGATGCCCCGGTCCTGATCGACCAGGAAGGCGGGCGGGTGCAGCGGCTGGGGCCGCCGCATTGGCCGGTCTACCCGCCCGGAGCCGCCTTTGGCGCGCTGTATGACATCGACCCGGCTCTGGGCCTTTCGGCGGCCCGTTTGAGCTCGCGGCTGATCGCGGCCGACCTGATCGAGCTTGGCGTTACGGTCGACTGCCTGCCGCTGGCGGATGTGCCGGTAGCCGGTGCCGACGCCGTTATCGGCAACCGGGCCTATGGAACCGAACCGGGCAAGGTCGCCTCCATCGCCCGCGCCGTCACCGAGGGGTTGGAACAGGGCGGCGTCCTGCCGGTTCTGAAGCATATCCCCGGTCATGGAAGGGCCACGGCGGACAGCCATTTTGGGCTGCCGACGGTGGATACGGCGCGACACGAACTGGAACGGACCGATTTTGCCGCCTTTCAACCGCTGGCGGACCTGCCAATGGCGATGACGGCACATGTTGTGTTTAGCGCATTAGACCCCGCCCATCCGGCGACGACTTCTGCGACAATCATCGAGCAAGTGATTCGCGGCGTGATCGGGTTCCAGGGCTTGTTGATGAGTGATGACGTGTCCATGAACGCGTTGGCGGGGACGATCGCCGAGCGGACCCGAGCCATCGTCAACGCCGGCTGTGACATGGTCCTGCATTGCAACGGCAAGCTCGACGAGATGCGCGACGTTGCGCGTGAGACGCCGGAACTGGCGGGTGAGGCTTTGGTGCGCGCCAAGCGGGCGCTGGCTTCGCGAAGGCAGCCCGAGCCGCTGGACCGGCAGGCTGCTCGGGCTGAACTGGACGCGTTGTTGGATCGGGTAGGGACGGCATGACGGCTGAGATTCTATCGTTTGAAACCGGACGGCCCGCCGAAATCGCTGACGGCGAGCCGTCGCTGGTCGTCGACGTCGAGGGCTATGAGGGCCCGCTCGATCTGCTGCTGACGTTGGCGCGGCAACAGAAGGTCGATCTTTCCAAGATTTCGATCCTCGCGCTCGCCGACCAGTACCTGATCTTCATCGAGGCGGCGCGAAAAATCCGTCTTGAACTCGCGGCCGACTATCTGGTCATGGCTGCCTGGCTCGCGTTCCTGAAATCGCGGCTGCTGCTGCCCGAACCGGCGACGCCCGACGGACCGAGCGCCGAGGAAATGGCAACCGCACTCGCCAATCGGCTGCGCCGTCTCGAGGCGATCCGGGAAGCGGCGAACCGGCTGATGAACCGCCCGCAGTTTCAGCGCGATATTTTTCCGCGCGGCAATCCGGAATCGATTGCGGAAATCCGTCATCCGAGATTCACAGCAACGCTGTTCGATCTGCTCACCGCCTATGCCGCCCAGCGTCAGCAGCGCGTGCTGGCAACGGTGCATCTGACGAAGCGCACGGTGTGGTCGCTTGCGGAAGCGCGTGCCTCACTGGAGCGGCTCATCGGCATGGCCGACGACTGGAGTTGCCTCGACGAATACCTGCTCAACTACGTCGTCGATCCCTCGCAAAAGGCGACGGTGTTTGCCTCGAGCTTCGCGGCCGCGCTTGAACTGGTGCGCGAAGGCGAAATGGAGCTGAACCAGAAAGAGGCGTTCGCGCCGCTGTATTTTCGTAAGCGTCCGCCGCAGGCTTCCGGTGCGATGTCCGCGCCGGACCTTTCGGTCGAGTAAGTGGAAGAAGGAGACTTAGCCATGGCAAGCCTGGCGGAAAAGCGCATGGAAGATGCCGAGGAACGTCCCGCTGATCCCACGGCCCGACCGGAGGAATTACGGCTTCTGGAAGCGCTGCTGTTCGCCTCGGCCGAGCCGATCGATCAAGCCGCTCTGGCCAAGCGGATGCCCGAGGGCGTCGACATCAAGGCGGCGCTGGCGCAGCTGCAGGAAGAGTATTCCTCCCGCGGCGTCAATCTGGTGCGCGTTGCCAACAAATGGACGTTCCGTACCGCCGGCGATCTTTCGTGGCTGATGACGCGGGAGAGCACGGAAACGCGCCGGCTGTCGCGGGCGGCCATCGAGGTGCTCGCGATCATCGCCTATCACCAACCGGTGACGCGCGCCGAGATCGAAGACATCCGTGGTGTGATCACTTCGAAGGGGACGCTCGACGTGCTGCTGGAGACCGGCTGGATCCGTCCGCGCGGCCGCCGCAAGACGCCGGGCCGTCCGCTGACCTTCGGCACGACGGAAGCCTTCCTGTCGCAATTCAGCCTGGAGCAGCTTGGCGACCTTCCGGGGCTGGAAGAGCTGAAAGGTACCGGCCTGCTGGATTCGCGACTGCCTTCCGGCTTCAGCGTGCCCACGCCCTCGGACGATATCGCGTTGCGTGAGGATGAGGACCCGTTGGACGCCGGCGATAGCCTGGAACTTCTGCTCGCGCCGGCTGCAGAACCGGAAAGCGGGAGCTGAAGCTGGTTCCGCTTGGCCTGCGGTTTATTCCCGGCAAGGCGGTTAACGGTAGCAATATTACGTAGTCGTGACAGCGATTTGCCGCGGCATGGGTCCTTGTTTTTGACGCCTCCCGGGCCTACCTTCCGGCAAAGCTCGGGCCGGTTGACGGCCGTCTCTTTTGGAGGATTGCAGGATGGGTTCGCTTAGCATTTGGCACTGGATCGTCGTGATCGCAGTGGTCCTGCTGTTGTTCGGCCGCGGCAAGATTTCAGACCTGATGGGCGACGTCGCGCAGGGCATCAAGGCGTTCAAGAAGGGCATGCAGGACGACGACAAGACTGCCGAAAAGCCCGAACCGACCAAGACCATCGATCACAGCGCGGCGCCGACGGCGACGCGGTCCGATGTCGGCAGCAAGGCTGTCTGAGACATCATCGGTTAAAAGACGTCATCGGTTGAAACACGCCGGTTGAGAAAAGGCGCCGACAGTCCCAAATCTTGGTACAAGGCAAACCTTGTTACGAGGAATTGGGGCGCGGACGTCCGGCGTGAGCGGAAAAATTCATGTTCGATATCGGGTGGAGTGAACTGGTCGTCATCGCGGTTGTCGCGCTGATCGCCATCGGCCCGAAAGAGCTGCCGGGCGTGCTGCGCATGGTCGGGCAATGGATGGGCAAGGCCCGCAAGATGGCCGGCGAATTCCAGGGCCAGTTCCAGGAAGCCATGCGCGAGGCCGAAATGGCCGATCTCAAGAAGAGCTTTGACGAGGTCAAGGATGCCGCCACGGGCCTGACCAGCGGCAACATCATGACCTCGCTGCAAAAGGACGTCGGCGACGCCCTGCGGATCGACGACATCGACAAGCCGGTCGATGCGCAAATCGCGTCCGCGACCGGCGAGCCGGTGACGCCGGCCGCACCGACGCCGGAAACCTTCGTCGAGGCCGAGACCCATGCAGCCACGGCTCATGCGGCCGAGGCCCATGCAGCTGCGTCCGAGCCACTCGCGATCACACGCGAGGTTTTGCCCGCGCCGCAGGACATCACGCCTGCGGCCCCTGACGTGCTCAAGGACGCCAAAGCGTCATGAGCGCCGAAGACATCGAGGCCAGCAAAGCGCCGCTGATGGACCATTTGATCGAGCTGCGCTCGCGGCTGATCAAGGCTCTGCTCGGCTTCGGCGTTGCTTTCATCTTCTGCTTCTTCTTCGCCAAGCAGATTTACAACGTGCTGGTATGGCCGTTCGTGTGGGTCGCCGGGCCTGAAAATTCGAAATTCATCTACACGGCGCTGCTGGAATATTTCCTCACGCAATTGAAACTCGCGCTGTTCGGCGCCGGCTTCATATCGTTCCCCATCGTGGCGACGCAGATCTACAAATTCGTGGCGCCCGGGCTCTATAAGCACGAGCGCGGCGCGTTCCTGCCGTATCTGATCGCAACCCCGTTCTTCTTCGTGCTGGGTTCGCTGCTGGTTTATTTCGTGGTGCTGCCGATGCTGGTGCGTTTTTCGCTCGGTATGCAGCAGCTAAGCGGTCCCGAGACGGCGCAAATTCAATTGCTGCCGAAAGTCGGCGAATTCCTGTCGTTGACGATGTCGCTGATCTTTGCCTTCGGTATCGCATTCCAGCTGCCGGTCATCCTGACGCTCTTGGGCCGGATCGGCATCCTCACCTCAAAACAGCTGCGCGAGAAGCGGCGCTATTTCATCGTCGTCGCCTTCATCATTGCGGCGGTGCTGACCCCGCCGGACGTGCTGAGCCAGGCCTCGCTCGCGCTGCCGCTGCTGCTGCTTTACGAAGGCTCGATCATCGCGGTTGCGATCGTCGAGAAGAAGGCCGCCGCAGCCGCAACGACGCCTCCCTCCGCAGCCCCGCCACCCGCCGCCAATCCGGCGGAGTAGGGAAGCCGCAGTCGTCATACCCGCGAACGCGGGTATCCAGTACGCCGCGGCCTCTCAATTTCCTCACTGACCGCTCTGGAATACTGGATCACCCGCTTTCGCGGGTGATGACGGGTGTGGTACTGGGAGCGCGCTGCGGACTTTCCGTATAACCGTTGATAATCCGCGGTGACGATTCAGGACCGAACGCCCATGCACGACATCAAATCGATCCGCGACAACCCCACAGCATTCGACGGCGGACTGAAGCGCCGCGGGCTGGCGCCGTTGTCGGCATCGCTGCTTGCGATCGACGAAAAGCGCCGTGCGGCGATCCTGGCTTCCGAACAGGCGCAGGCAAGGCGCAATGCAGCCTCGAAGGAAATCGGCGACGCCAAGAAGGCAAAGGATGAGGCGCGGGCCGCCAAGCTGATGTCTGAGGTCGCCGAGCTCAAGACCACGATGCCGCAGCTCGAACTGGCCGCGAAGACGGCTGACGAAGAGCTGGCCAAGGAATTGGCCGCGATACCGAACCTGCCGCTCGATGAAGTGCCCGATGGCGTCGACGAGCACGGCAATGTGCAACGCCATGTCTATGGCAAGATTCGCGAGTACGGATTTGCGCCGAAGCCGCATGACGATCTCGGCGACGCGCTCGGCTACATGGATTTCGCGGCGGCGGCGAAATTGTCCGGCGCGCGTTTTGTCGTGCTGAAGAAAGGCCTCGCGCGGCTGGAGCGTGCGATCGGGCAATTCATGCTCGACCTCCACACCAATGAGCACGGCTATGCCGAGATCAACCCGCCGTTGCTTGTCCGTAATGACACGATGTTCGGCACCGGACAGCTGCCGAAGTTTGAAGATGACCAGTTTTGGGCCGTCAAAGGTGAACTTCTGGCGGACGGCGCTGCTGTGGAAAATCTGAGAACCGAACGCCTCGGTCTGATCCCGACCGCCGAAGTATCGCTGACGAACCTCGTCCGCGAATCCATCATCGACGAAAAAGAACTGCCGATGCGCCTGACTGCGCTGACGCCGTGCTTTCGTGCGGAAGCAGGTGCAGCGGGGCGCGATACCCGCGGCATGATCCGGCAGCATCAATTCACGAAGGTCGAACTGGTTTCGATCGCGACGCCAGAGAACAGCCGCGACGAGCATGAGCGCATGCTTTCCTGCGCCGAGGAAGTATTGAAGCGGCTCGATCTGCATTATCGCGTGATGACGCTGTGCGCTGGCGATATGGGTTTCTCGGCGCAAAAGACCTACGACATTGAGGTCTGGATGCCGGGGCAAGGCGAGGGCGGCGCCTATCGCGAGATTTCAAGCTGTTCGGTCTGCGGCGATTTCCAGGCACGGCGCATGGATGCGCGGTATCGTGGAGCGGACGGCAAACCGCGTTTCGTGCATACGCTGAACGGTTCCGGCACCGCGGTCGGCCGGGCGCTGATCGCTGTGATGGAGACCTATCAGCAACAGGACGGTTCGATTGCCGTGCCTGAAGTCTTGCAACCGTATATGGGTGGTGTGAAGCTGATCGAACACGACGGGTAACACAAGCGTGCCAAATGACCTTGCACCGCGACATCTATTGGGTGGGGAGGCAATGGGCCGTCACCGGCCACGGCTTGCAGGCATGCGATCAGAAGCAGAAGGGACAATTCGATATCGAGGCCGCGCGTCTATGGGACGACGGCCTGGTCGAAACCATGCACGCCAAGGAGTGGCTCAACGCAGCGGATTTCGACAAGGGGCTCGAAATCGCGCGAGAGCGGTATCGGGAGCAGCCGGGCGACGGTGCTGAGCCACCAAAGCAAGAGGTACTAAGGGAAGATCCTCCAGAGGAAGAACCCCAGGAAGAGCCTCTAGAGGAAGATCCCTTAAAGGAAGAGCTACCCAAAGCGATTGTCTCGCCGGCGCAGCTCGGCCCGCAAGTCACCCCACCTCTAGTTGCTGGCGGTCTTGAAGAGTCAAAGCCTCAATGCCCAACTCCTCTCGATCTGCAACAAAGACTTGTGGAAATCAAAGCAGCCCTGCGCGCAAGTCGCGATGTTGTTGAGCCGTCCAAACCAGAGCTGAAATTTGACATCCGCATCATCGGCAGTGCGAAGTTCGTACGTCCCTGGCGCGTCCGGCACAAACAGTAGCATTCGCCGGGTTTGCCTCGGTGGCGATAGCCGGATAATACGGCCCCGCATGAAACCAGGCTCTTGCGGCGAAAGCGGCTTCGAATCGAACCAGAAGGCAGTTTGACGGATGCGAATTCTCTGCACTAACGACGACGGCATCCATGCCCCGGGCCTGAAGATCGTCGAAGAGATCGCCAGCGCGTTGTCCGACGATGTCTGGATCGTTGCACCCGAGCTCGATCAGTCCGGCGTATCGCATTCGCTGTCGCTGAACGATCCGCTGCGCCTGCGCGAAGTGGGCCCGCGTCACTACGCGGTGCGCGGCACGCCGACCGATTGCGTGATCATGGGTGCGCGCCACATCCTCGGCGAGAAGCTGCCCGATCTCGTGCTGTCGGGTGTCAACAAGGGTCGCAACGTCGCCGAAGATGTCGTCTATTCCGGCACCATCGCCGGCGCGCTTGAAGGCACCATCCTGGGAATCCCGTCATTCGCACTGAGCCAGGAGTTTTCCATCGAGACCCGCCACGCGCCGCTGTGGGACACCGCGCTGAAATTCGGGCCCGGCATCCTGCGCAAGGTGATCGATGCCGGCGTGCCCAAGAACACCGTGATCAACGTCAATTTTCCCGCCTGCACGCCCGACCAGGTCAAGGGCATCCGCGTCACGCGGCAAGGCAAGCGCAATCTCGGTTTCCTGAAAGTAGACAAACGCCACGATGGCCGCGGCAATCCATATTTCTGGATCGGCTTCGAACGCGCCGCGATGATGGACACGCCAGCCGAAGGCACCGATCTCGCAGCTCTCGCCGCGCGCTACGTCTCGGTGACGCCGTTGCGGCTCGATCGCACCGATGAGGCGTTTTCGGAAGCGCTGACGACGACGTTGAAGTAGGCTGATCTAAACCGCGGTGCGCTTCAACGCGCTGTTGATCATCTGCGCCAGCGTTTCCAGCTGAAATGGTTTTTGTAGCGCGGGGCGATCGCGATATTCTTCGGGCAGGCCGGAAGAGCCGTAACCGGTCGCGAAGATAAACGGCCGGTTGCGCGCCTTGATCAGTTCGGCCACCGGTGTGATCACCTTGCCGTTGACGTTGACGTCGAGAATGGCGAGATCGAATTCGGTCGATTGGGCGAGCTTGACAGCCTCGCCGATTTCGCCGGCCTCGGCTGCGACACTATAGCCCAGCTCTTCGAGCATGTCGGCGACCATCATCCGGATCATGACCTCGTCCTCGACGAGAAACACAGAACAGCCTTCCGGCCGTGTCGCCATCATGATGGAATCCTTGCCTACCCTGTTATCAAGGTTCGCAAAAAACTCCTGCTGGTGCAACGTCAACATGGGCCGGAGGTGCTCTTGGCCGGCAGGAGCGGCAGATCGCCGGCGGCGATTTTCCGGGCTCTAACGCCGGGCCCAACCAACGGTTCCTGTCCCGGGAACCTGAATCCTCAGGAAATTCTTCCGTAAGTAGCGGCGGCTATTGCATCTAGTGTCCGCCGAAGCCCAGATTGGCGGGCCGAGCCCGCCGCGAGACCGCAATGTCGCAAGAACCGCCCGAAAAGATGATGTTTCAGCTCAGCCTGCGGCGGCGGGGGATCAGCGACCAGACCATCCTGCGCACCATGGAAGAGGTGCCGCGCGAGCTTTTCGTGACGGCTGCCGATCGGGGCTATGCTTACCGCGATAGCGCGCTCGGGATTGCCTGTGGACAGACCATCAGCCAACCCTTCGTGGTGGCCTACATGACCGAGCAATTGCAGCTGCAAAAGCACCACCGGGTGCTCGAAATCGGCGCCGGATCCGGCTATCAGGCCGCGATTCTGTCCCGGCTGTGCCGGCATGTGCTGACCATCGAACGCTACCGGACGCTGGCTGACAGCGCCCGTACCCGGCTCGAAAAGCTCGGCTATCACAATATCGAAGTGTTGTTCGGCGACGGCTTCGATGTCCCGCCCGGCGCGGGCAATTTCGACCGCATCATCGTGACGGCTGCGATGGAGCAGATTCCCGACAGCTTGCTGCAGCGGCTCGAGCCCGGCGGCATCCTGATTGCCCCGGTCGGGCCGCATCACGGCACCCAGACTCTGGTGCGGGTGGCCAAGTCCGACACCGGGTTCGACCGCAAGGATCTGGTCGATGTTCGCTTCGTGCCGGCGCTGCCGGGGATTGCCCGCGAACTGTAAAATCCCGGATTGGCGGTTCCCGCCAACATCTTATTCCAAGGGTTAAGCGGTTATTTACTCGGTACGTGTTTACTCAAAAGAGTATTTTGTTGCGTACGAGTGAGTAACCATGTCCCGTATCGCCGAGTTGCTTCGCTCGCGTCGCGTGCCGCAGGTCGCGGTGCTGGCGCTGATGTCGGTTGGTTTTGCCGGCTGCAGCGCCGATATGCAGACGCGCCTCTCCCAGGATTCCTTCTCCAATCCCTTTGCCTCGGAGCCCCAGGCGACCGGCGCGGTGCGGACGCCTGCCGTCGAGCGCCGTGAGCTGCCGCAATATGCCCGGCCGCAAAGCCAATACCAATCCCAGGCCTTGCCGCCACCCGCGGTCGCGGCGCCAAATTCTTATCCTGCCGCCTCTGGCGGCGTGTCGGGAGGCGGGCGAGGGATTTCGTCTTACGCGCCGCCGGCTCATCCGCAGCTTGAGACCACCGGCACGGTTGCGCCGCGTTCAGTCGCCGCGGTCCACGCGCCGGCCCATAGCGGCACCACGATCATCGTCGGCACCAGCGATACGCTCGACATCCTCGCGCGCCGCTACAATGTTTCCGCGGCTGCGATCCAGCAAGCCAACGGCTATAAAGGCCCGCGCACGCTGTCGCCCGGCCAGCAACTCATCATTCCACCGCGCCAAAACGTAGCTGTTGCCGCGCCCGCGCCGACACTCGCTGCTCCCGTCAGCAAGCCGGTCGCTGCCGTTGCTGCGCCAAGCGTTCACATCGTCAATCGCGGCGACACATTGATGAGCATCGCGCGCCGAAACCATGTGTCGGCCGCCGAACTCGCCAGGGCCAACAACCTCGACCAATCCGCCAAGCTCAGCCTCGGCATGAAGCTCAATGTGCCCGGTGCAAAGTCCGCCGCTGCCGCGCCGGTCGTACAGCCCGCAGCGCCCGTTCAGCCGGTCGCAGCGGTTGCCGCTCCCGTCACCAAGTTGGCTGCAGCCACCGTTCCGCCGCAGAGCGCGCGCCTTGCGCAGGCGACCGTCAATGTCGAGGAAAAGCCCGTCGCCGAGGCCCCGGCCGTCAAACCCAGCGAAGCCACCGGCGCGCTGCCGACCTTCCGTTGGCCGGTACGCGGCAAGGTGATCACGAGCTACGGCGCCAAGACCAATGGCAAGTCGAACGACGGCATAAATCTCGCGGTGCCGGAAGGCACGCCGGTGAAGGCGGCGGAAGACGGCGTCGTTGCGTACTCCGGGAACGAATTGAAGGGTTACGGCAATCTGGTTCTGGTTCGGCACTCCAACGGTTACGTCACCGCATATGCCCATGCGAGTGAGCTGATGGTGAAGCGCGGCGACACGATCAAGCGCGGCCAGATCATTGCCAAATCGGGTCAGTCGGGTGAGGTGGGGTCGCCGCAGCTCCACTTCGAGATCCGCAAGGGATCGTCACCGGTTGACCCGCTACAATTCCTGAACGGGGCGTGAGCAGTCGCTGGTGATCGTCATTGCCGGGCTTGACCCGGCAATCCATCTCTGAAGAAGGCGCTCTTGCGCAGCTCGATCGATACGCGGGTCAAGCCCGCGTATGACAGGCGAAGTAGCTTACACAGCCCCGCACCTAGCTAACCCGGCCTACTTCCCCGCCAGCCGTACACCCAACCGTCCCGCCAGTTCCTGCGTGAACTGCCAGGCGACGCGGCCCGAGCGTGAGCCGCGTGTGGTCGACCATTCCAGCGCCTCGCGCTCCAGCTCTTCGTCGGCAAGCTTGATGCCGAAATGGCCGCAATAGCCGCGGACCATCGCCAGATATTCGTCCTGGCTGCAGCGGTGGAAGCCGAGCCAGAGGCCGAAACGATCCGACAGCGAGACTTTTTCCTCGACCGCTTCGCCGGGATTGATCGCGGTTGAGCGCTCGTTCTCGATCATCTCGCGCGCAAGGAGATGCCGGCGGTTCGAGGTGGCGTAGAGGATCACGTTATCGGGCCGGCCCTCGATGCCGCCTTCCAGCACCGCCTTCAGCGATTTGTAGGAGGCATCGTTGCCGTCAAAGGAGAGGTCGTCGCAGAACACGATGAAGCGGAAACCTGAGCTGCGCAGCAGGTCCATCAGGCCGGGCAGGCTCTCGATATCCTCGCGGTGAATTTCGATCAGCTTCAGCTTTTCGGCCGGCTTGCGGTTGACGTTGATGTCGGCATGGGCGGCCTTGACCAGCGATGATTTGCCCATGCCGCGCGCGCCCCAGAGCAGCGCGTTGTTGGCGGGCAGGCCGTTGGCGAAGCGCTCGGTATTCTCGATCAGGATGTCGCGCATCCGGTCGATTCCCTTGAGCAGGCCCAGTTCGACCCGGCTGACGCGCGGCACCGGCGCCAGCCGTCCGTCCGGGATGCCAGACAAAGGCGTCGGCGGTGGCGAACGACTCAAGCGCCCCACGGGCCGGGGAGGCGGCGGAAAGGTGGCTGGCGATGGCCTCCAGCGCCATGGCAATCCGCTCGGTGGTCGCGTCTCCGGACGCCTTCGCCGGACCTTTTGTCGCGGATTTTGCCGGGCTTCGCACGGCCGGTTTGGATGTGACGCGAGTTGCTGTTTTCTTGGGTTTTTTTGACATTTTCGCAGTTCCTGACCGCGCAGCCTTATCGGGCCTTGGAAGGTCTCGCAAGCGCCCTAAATGAGGGGACGAGCCACGTTGCAATTGGGCCCGTCGCCGCTATAGTCCGCGCGAATTTGCCCGGACCGGCGAAATGCCCAGACCCTGACGGTCAGCATCGCCGGTTCTTTCCCGTTTCACGAGGATTGTTCGAATGCTGATTACCCCTGCGTACGCCCAGGCTGCAGCCGGTGGCGATGCCAACAGCATGTTGATGTCGCTGCTGCCGTTCGCGCTGATCTTCGTGATCATGTACTTCCTCATTCTGCGCCCGCAGCAGAAGAAGGTGAAGGACCACGCTGAACTCGTCAAAAACATCCGCCGTGGCGACACTGTGGTGACCTCGGGCGGCCTCGTCGGCAAGGTGACAAAGGTGGTCGACGACGACCAGATCGAGTTCGAGATTTCGGATGGCGTCCGCGTCCGGCAGATGCGGCAGATGATTTCGGGCGTCCGCGCCAAGGGTGAGCCGGCCAAGGAAAAGACTGAGCCCGCCAAGGACGAGACGTCCGCGAGCTGAGATTTCCGCGCCGCATTTTCCTGGATCTGACGGGTCAACTCGATGTTGTATTTCACGCGGTGGAAGGCGCTGGCGATCATTCTGACCGCCGTGTTTGTGTGCCTGTGCGCCGTTCCGAATTTCTTCCCTGAGGCCCAGGTCAAGACCTGGCCGCTATGGGCGCAGCGGCACATCGTGCTCGGCCTCGATTTGCAGGGCGGCTCGTATTTGCTGCTCGAAGTCGACTCCAATTACGTCAAGAAGGAAAAGCTCGACCAGGTGCGAGACGATGTCCGCCGCGTGCTGCGTGAGGCCAGGATACCCTATACCGGCCTCACTGCCCGCGCCGACAACGCCGAGGTGCGCATCACCAAGGATACCGATCTGCCGCAGGCGCTGACCAAGCTGCGCGAGCTGTCGCAGCCGCTGGGCGGTCTGCTCGGTTCCAGCGGCCAGCGCAGCCTTGAAGTCAGCGACGTCGGCGGCGGGCTGATCCGCCTGACGGTCCCGCAGGCCGCAATCACCGAGCGTATCCGGCAGACGATCGAGCAATCGATCCAGATCGTCGAGCGCCGCGTCAACCAGCTCGGTACGGTCGAGCCGGTGATCCAGCGGCAAGGCACGGATCGCATCCTTGTCCAGGTGCCGGGTCTGCAGGATCCGACCCGGTTGAAGGATCTGCTCGGCAAGACCGCCAAAATGGAATTCCGCATGGTCGATTCGACCGTGCCGCCGGATCAGGCTCAGGCCGGCAGGGTGCCCGCCGGACTCCGAAGTGTTGATGAGCTCGACGTCGCCGAAGATTCCCTATGTCATCAAAAAGCAGGTGCTGGTTTCCGGCGGCGATCTCACCGACGCCCAGCCGGGCTTTGACCAGCGAACGAACGAGCCGATCGTCAGCTTCCGCTTCAACACCTCTGGCTCGCGCAAATTCGCGGTGGCGACAACGGAGAATGTCGGGCAACCCTTTGCCATCGTGCTGGACAATGAGGTGATTTCCGCGCCCGTGATCCGCGAGCCGATCACCGGCGGTTCGGGGCAGATTTCCGGCAGCTTCACGGTGCAGGCCGCCAACGATCTCGCGATCCTGCTGCGCGCCGGCGCGCTGCCGGCGCCGTTGACGGTGATCGAGGAACGCACCGTCGGTCCCGGCCTCGGCCAGGATTCGATCGAAAAGGGCGAACTCGCCGCTTACGTCGGCTCGATCATGGTCATCGTGTTCATGCTGGTGACCTACCGCCTGTTCGGCGTGTTCGCCAACATCGCGGTCGCCATCAACGTCGCAATGATCTTCGGCCTGCTGTCGCTGCTCAATGCCACGCTGACGCTGCCCGGCATCGCCGGCATCGTGCTCACCGTCGGCATCGCGGTGGACTCCAACGTGCTGATCTATGAACGCATCCGCGAGGAACTGCGTGGCGGGCGCACTGCGATTTCGGCGATCGATGCCGGTTTCAGGCGCGCTTTGTCGACGATCCTGGACTCCAACATCACCACCTTCATCGCCGCTGCGGTGCTGTTTTATATCGGCACCGGGCCGGTGCGCGGCTTCGCCGTGACACTCGGCATCGGCATCATTACCACCGTCTTCACCGCCTTTACGCTCACCAGCCTGATCGTCGCCGGCTGGGTGCGGTGGAAGCGGCCGAAGACCGTGCCGATTTGAGAATGCGGAGCCAATCTTGACTCATTTCGTTCTCATCGCGCTTGGCGTTCTGATCGCCGTGCTGACCGTAGTCGCCGTGCTCGATCTCCTGCCGCCGCTGCGCATCGTCCCTGACGATACGCATTTCGATTTCACGCGGTTTCGGCGGATCAGCTTTCCGATCTCTGCGCTGCTTTCGATCCTTGCGATCACGCTGTTCTTTACCCATGGGCTGAATTTCGGCATCGACTTCAAGGGCGGTACGCTTCTGGAGGTGCAGTCCAAGTCCGGCCCGCCGACATCGGCTCGATGCGCGCCACGCTGAGCACTCTCGGGCTCGGCGACATCCAGCTGCAACAGTTCGGCGGTCCGGCCGACGTGCTGATCCGGGTTGCCGAGCAGCCCGGCGGCGACGCCGCGCAGCAGGAGGCCGTGCAGAAAGTACGCGGCGCGCTTGGTAACGCCGTCGAGTATCGTCGCGTCGAAGTGGTCGGACCGCGCGTTTCGGGCGAACTCCTGGCCTACGGCATGATCGGCCTGATGCTCGCGATCCTGGCGATCCTGATCTATCTTTGGTTCCGGTTCGAATGGCAGTTCGCGCTGGGCGCCATGATCGCCAACGTTCACGACATCGTGCTGACGATCGGCTTCATGTCGATCTCGCAGGTCGATTTCGATCTCACCAGTATCGCGGCATTGCTGACGATTCTCGGTTACTCCCTGAACGATACCGTCGTGATCTATGACCGGATCCGGGAAATGCTGCGGCGTTACAAGAAAATGCCGATGCCACAACTGCTCAACGAATCCATCAATTCGACACTGTCGCGTTCGATCATCACCCACGTCACGGTGACGCTGGCGTTGCTGGCTCTGCTGTTGTTCGGCGGCCACGCGATCCACAGCTTCACGGCGGTGATGATGTTCGGCGTGGTGCTGGTCGGCACCTATACCTCGATCTTCATCGCGGCGCCGATCCTGATCTATCTCGGCGTCGGCATTCATCGCGACGCCCCGGATACGCCCGCAAAGAAAAAATAGGGCGTGATTCCGAAAAGTGGGAACCGGTTTTCGGACGAGATGATGCCCAAACAATCAGCTGCATCCTCGGACGCACCGCATCTTCCGAGGTCGGCGCCGATCGAGGCCTACGGCAAGGGCGGCTTCGCGTTCGCCGACATGTCGCATCGCGGCTCGCTGCTGTGCCTGCCGGATGCGATCTGGGCCTGGCCGGTGACACGACCTGAGGATATCGACGAATATTCTCTAGCCCGGGTGTTCGCAGCGGCGAATTCCATCGACACCTTGATTGTCGGAACGGGCACCGATGTCTGGGTGCCGCCCAAAGCCCTGCGCGAGGCGCTGCGCGCGGTCCGGGTGGTTCTGGATGCGATGCAGACAGGGCCGGCGATCCGCACCTACAACATCATGATGGGCGAGCGCAGGCGCGTCGCCGCGGCCCTGATCGCCGTGCCATGAGCGCGACCGACACGCCTGGAAATGCCGAGGGTTTCTGCGCCGATCTGGTGCGCGCACATGATTTCGCCCGCTACGCCTCGACGCTGTTCGTGCCGCCGATCGATACGCCGCGCGCTGCTCGCGATTTATGCCTTCAATGTCGAGATTTCCCGGGTCCGCGATCATGTGAGCCAGCCGCTGCCGGGTGAAATGCGGTTGCAATGGTGGACCGACATGCTTGATGGCGCAGGCCATGGCGGTGTCGAGGGCAATCCGGTCGCGGCTGAACTGCTGCTCGCGATCCGCCATTTCCAGCTGCCGGTCCAGCTGCTGTCACGGCTGATCGACGAACACCAGTTCGATCTCTACAACGACCCGATGCCGTCGATGGCGGCGCTGGAGGGTTACATCAACGACACCTCGTCGGCGCTGTTTTCCCTGGTGGCACAGGTCGCAGCGCCGCCGTCGGAGGAAACCGATCATCTCGCGCGCCATGCCGGGTTGGCGCAAGGCATCGTGCAGGTGATCGCAGCGTTACCGCAGGATGCGGCGCGGCGGCAATTGTTCGTGCCGCTGCAGCTGTTGCAGCAACACGGCAGCGGGATGGACGCAATATTTTCGGGCAAGCAGACGCCGAACGTGCGCGCCGCTATCGATCAGTTGATCGGCGAGGCGGAGGCGCATCTTGCGACCGCCTTTCAGCTGCTTGCCGACGTGCCGCGCGAGGTGAGGCCAATCTTCCTGCCGCTCGCATTGGCTCGCCGCGACCTGAAGCGGATGTCGCGCGCGGATGTCGATCCCTTCGTGCCGCTGACAACGTCGCGATTCCGGACGTTGTGGACGTTGTGGCGGGCTTCGAAGAAGGAATTCGCAAGCTAAGCCGTCGCAAATGACGTTAGGCCGCCGCCGCAACGCGAAGATGTTCGGCGATCCAGCGATCGAGATCGGCCAAGGCGCGAGCGCTGAGTGCCTGTTTCTTGGCGACTGTCTTTTCGTTGCCGCGTAGCCGCGTCCCGTCGGGTTTTTTGGTCGGCGCACTCGCCAGCGGCGGGAACAGCCCGAAATTGATGTTCATCGGCTGGAACGAACGCGTTCCCGCTTCGATGGTCTCGATGTGACCGCCGGTGATGTGGCCGAGTAGCGATCCCAGCGCCGTGGTCGCCGGCGGCGGCGCCAGTGGCTGTGCGCGGGCATCGGAGGCGGCATAGAGGCCGGCGATCAATCCGATGCTGGCGGATTCTACATAGCCCTCGCAACCGGTCATCTGGCCGGCGAACCGCAACCGCGGCTGGGCGCGCAACCGCAACTGGCCGTCCAGCAGTTTTGGCGAGTTCAGGAAGGTGTTGCGATGAAGGCCGCCAAGCCGGGCGAATTCGGCGTTCTCGAGGCCAGGAATGGTGCGGAACACGCGCTGCTGCGCGCCATGCTTCAGCTTGGTCTGGAAGCCGACGATGTTGTAGAGCGTGCCTAGCTTATTGTCCTGGCGCAGCTGCACGATGGCATAGGCCTTTACCGTGGGGTCGTGCGGATTGGTCAGCCCGACCGGCTTCATCGGTCCGTGCCGCAGCGTCTCGTGGCCACGTTCGGCCATCACTTCGACCGGCAGGCAGCCGTCGAAATAGGGCGTGTTGGTCTCCCAATCCTTGAAGTCGACTTTCTCGCCGGAAAGTAGCGCCGCGACGAAGGCGTCGTATTGCTCCCTGGTCATCGGGCAGTTGATGTAGTCGGCGCCGGTGCCGCCGGGCCCAACCTTGTCGTAGCGCGACTGAAACCACGCCACCGACATGTCGATGGAATCCTTGTGCACGATCGGTGCGATCGCGTCGAAAAATGCCAGCGCGTTCTCGTCGGTCAACTCGCGAATGGCGTCTGCCAGCGGTGCCGAGGTGAGGGGGCCGGTCGCTACGATCACATTGCCCCAATCGGCGGGCGGCAGGCCGGCAATCTCGGCCCGGTCGATCTCGATCAGGGGATGTTCGTGTAATGCGCGGGTAACGGCGGCGGAAAATCCGTCACGGTCGACCGCCAGCGCGCCGCCGGCGGGCACCTGGTTGGCGTCGGCCGAGCGCATGATCAGCGATCCCAGCCGGCGCATTTCGGCGTGCAGCAGGCCCACGGCATTGTTGGCGGCATCATCTGAGCGGAACGAGTTGGAGCAGACGAGTTCGGCGAGGCCTTCAGTCTGGTGCGCCTCGGTCATCCGGACGGGGCGCATCTCGTGCAGCACGACGCGGATACCGGCATTGGCGATTTGCCACGCGGCTTCGGAGCCGGCGAGGCCGCCGCCGATTACATGCACGGGTTCAGTCGGGGAATGGGGAGCGTTCATGGCGCATGAGTTAGCGCGTTTTCCGCTCGAGTGCACTGGATACGACAACGCCCGCAGCTAGGCGGGCGTTATCCGTTCGTCAGGAGGCTGAGGGGGCGATCAGCCGTTATAGGTCCCGGCTGCAACGCGCGGAATGTCCGAGCGATCGAGGCCAATATCGGCCAGTTCGCGATCGCTGAGCTGGGACAGTTCGCTGACATTGCGCTGATAGTCCCGGAACGCCTGGATCATGCGGATGAGCGAGAGTAGCATGGTAGTCTCCTTGTAGTTACGATTCAGCCCTTGGAGGAAGCCTCATCGTTGAAATGAATATAGACCGGTTTTCGCAGTGCGGAAGTTCCAATGGTGCGATGCAGCTAAGTCGAAAACGCATGGCAACGATAAGAACCGATTAACCTTTTGGCATGGCTCCCGGTGCGGCCCGGAGCGACCTCGGGACGGAACCCCAAATCAAGCAATTAATGCCATAAAATCGAGGCACCCGCGCAATAACGACATAACCATCTTCGTTGGAACATATGGTGATCATGGAGCCTGGAAGCAAGTTCGCGCGGCTTGAAAGCCAATCAAAACAAGCTGTTTTGCGGTCTATTTGGAGTTTCCTCATGCGCGATTCGCATGCTGTATTTGACAAATGAATGAATATAAAATCACTACTTATTAAGCCTAGACCGATTGGCTGCGGCCAGCCTTGGCGGCGGGCATGCTTCTCAACCGGCACTCCCGACCGATCCGGGAATGACGCGGTCCGCGTGAATATCGTCGGCGCCGAACTCGTCGCTCCGGTCGCGGATTTGGTCCGCGTCTAATATCCCCAAGTCCTGAGCGAACCGATAGCTCGTTCGCGACCCGGTACGGCAACAGAGCGCGGATAAGCCGGCTCTCCACGCGTCTTCGCGTCCGGAGAATGAGAGCTGCTACCTAGAAAGTGGCGTACCGATCAACTCGCGCTGCCCGCCGTTTCGTTACCGCCCCGTAATGGAAAAGCGCGATTTCGCATGCACCCCTGCGCGCTGCGCGTAGTTTCTCGCGCGAAAGTCATTCCGAAACTTTCCGTGATCGGCGAAAAATCGTCTCGCAGATTCCAGCAATGGAGCTGGTCTCTGTTCAAAAACAGAAAAAAGGAAAGTAACATGTTCATTAAGTTACTCGGAGCAGCCGCAATGGCTGCCGTAGCTTACGCCGCCGTTCCCGCCAATGCCGCAAGTGGCGGCTGCAGCGGTCCCAACCTCACCAAAACCGAATCCATGGTCGAAGCCATGCCCGATGGCGAAGGCAAGATCGTGGCGCAAAAGGAAATGGCGCTCGCGCAAGAAGCTATGCTCGGCGGCAAGATGGGCGCCTGCGGCATGCATCTGAGCAAGGCGATGCACGTAGGCATGGCGAAGTAAGTTCTACTGCAAAGGGCCGGTTATCGCTGATCGGCCCTTTATTTTTCCACGTTGAGTTCTTCAGGGCGCGTGCGCGAGCTGCGTCGCGAAATAGCCGATGGTCTTGGAATAGACCTCGCTCTTGTTCCATTGCTGGATCGCGGCGAAATTCGCGCCGCCGGGCTCCCAGTTCTTGCCGCGTTGCCAGCCGTAACTGGCGAGAAAGTTTGCCGTCGAGGCCAGCACGTCGGGCGCACTGCGCAACAGATCGCGGCGGCCGTTGCCGTCGAAATCAACCGCGAATTTGATGTAGGACGAAGGCATGAACTGGGTCTGTCCGATTTCACCGGCCCAGGCGCCGCGCATGTCCTGTGGGGCGACATCGCCGCGCTCGACGATGCGCAGTGCATCCATCAACTCGGCCTTGAACATGTCGGCGCGGCGGCAATCATAGGCCAGCGTCGCCAGCGAACGCATGGTCTGGAATTTTCCGATGTTGACGCCGAAATCGGTTTCAAGACCCCAGATCGCCACCAGCACTTCGCCCGGCACGCCATAGGTCTGTTCGATTCGCGAGAGCACCGAACCATATTGCTTGAGCATGTTGGCGCCACGGGTTAGCCGCGGCGGGACCATGCGGCCGGAGAACTCCTCGAAGCTCTGGCTGAAAACCTTTTGCGAATGGTCTCGGGCGAGCACGCTCTTGTCGAGTGCTACGCCGGTCAGGCTGGCCTGAATTGCGGCCTGTGAAATGCCCTTGGAGGCGGCTTCCTTTTTGAAATCCTCAAGCCATGTCTCAAATGTGCCGGTGCCGCAGGGCGCTGCGAACGAGGGCGCCGCCGATGTCAGGAGCAGGGCGACTGCCGCAAGCGTACCAACCGAAAGGCGAAAGGTCATAGCGTCGTTCGCTCCAAAGTCGATTTATCATCGACATTAGTATCGAAACCACAACGAATGTTCAGGGCAACAGCGGCTAAAACAAGGCTGCTATTTCGAGCGAATGTAGCGCGCCCGATTCGTGGGCAGCCCTCATTCAGGCTTGTGGTCTCGAAACGCCCGAGCGATTTGTGTGATGACCGCATGCGTCCCTCACAAGCCAAACCGCCGGTCAACGATTGACCGGCGGTTGGGTCACGGTGCGCGAAGCCGACATGACTGGCCTACGCGTTGTCCTTGCGCCGCCACGGAAACAGATTCGCCGGGAAATCGGCCGCAGGCTTGCGCGGGCGTGGTGCGCGGGGTGGAAGCGGCTGCGGATTGAGTTCGGCTTCAATGGTTTCCCGGTAGAGATGCCAGGTGGCATGCCCGAGCAGCGGAATGACGACCGCGAGCCCGAGGAAGGCAGGCAGCGTTCCCAAGACCAACAGCACCGCGACGATCAGGCCCCATGCCGCCATCGGCACGGGATTGCGCGCCACCGCGCGCAGTGATGTCACCATCGCTTCGCCGGCGCCGACATGACGGTCGAGCATCAGCGGGAATGACACGACGCTGATGCAGAGCGCAATGAGAGCGAACAGGAATCCGACGCCGCAGCCGACGATGATCAGCCACCATCCCTGTGGCGTCGTCAGCACGCGCGTCATGAAATCGGAAATGCCCTTGGCACCTTCGTAACCGAAGGCTGCGATGTAGATTGCTTGCGCGGTGGCCACCCAGGTCACGAACAGCGCCAGTAACAGGACACCAAGACCGAGCATCGCGCCGAACGAAGGCGAGCGTACCACTTGGAGCGCATCCGATACCGACGGTTGCTGCTCGCCGCGCTCGCGGCGGCGGCTTAATTCATAAAGGCCAAGCGCTGCGAAAGGGCCGAGCAGGGCAAAGCCGGCGGCCAGCGGGAACAACAGCGGCAATACGGAATAGCCGTGCACCGCGCGTGCCAGTACCAGTCCGAGCACGGGATAGATGATGCACAAAATAATGGCGTGGCTTGGGACTGCCTTGAAATCCTCCCAGCCGAGCCGCAAGGCCCGGTGCAGATCGGGTAGGCCGATGGTTCGGACCACTGGTGCAGCCGCGGCATCTTGTCCGCTCTGCGTCAGTGATGTGACATTGCCTTGATATGGAGTGGCCATGGTCGCTGTCTCCCTTTGGCGGCCACGATTTGCACTCCGCATCGCGGCGCAAACGTACCGTTTCCAAAAATGATCACGGTCAGGCCAGACGCGAAGACAGGGTGGTGTAACTGGCCATGTCGCGAACTGAGCCAACAGCGTACTCTCAAACAGGGACAATCGCACTCACGCTTCAGTGAAGGTTTGATTGGCAAAGCTGTAACGGGCTGGCTAAACTCCCAGTTGATCCCGGCCTGGTGCTGCCGGTCAAACAGTGCCGCCAAAGACTCAACCCATCTTCAGCCTATTGGGAGCGAACGATGAGTATTTTCGGAAAAATCATGAGCGCGATCTTCGGCAGCAAGGCAACCGCGGCTCCGGTAGGAGGTGGCGCGGCTGCCGGCACGGCGACCTCCGGCGGAGCCCCGGCCGCAGCACCGGCGGCGGTGCAAACCGTCGACGTGGCTCCGATCCTGGACAAGGCGGTGGCGGCCAAGGGCGAGAAACTGGAATGGCGTACCTCGATCGTCGACCTGATGAAAGCGCTCGACATCGATTCCAGCTTCACGGCGCGCAAGGAGCTCGCGAAAGAACTCGGCTACACTGGCGACAGCAATGACTCCGCCAGCATGAACATCTGGCTGCACAAGCAGGTGATGACGAAGCTGGCTGCGAATGGCGGCAAGCTGCCACCGGAAATCAAGCACTGACGCTTCATTCCGGTTCAACACGCAAAGGCCCGCGGTAACGCGGGCCTTTTTGCTCGTCGGCCGTCGCGGGGCTCGCTCATTGCAACGCAATAAAAGCGCCGAGCGCTATTCAGTTTGCGGGAAAAGGATGTAAACACAGCGCCTGAAAAAGACTCGCAAACAAGGAGAACGTTCATGAATACCGTCGATCGCAGGACCATTCTGGCAACCGGTGCGCTGGCGCTGGCGGGGGCGGCTGCACAGGGCACCCCGGCCGAAGCACAGGCCGGACCGAAGCCGATTTTTCCGGTGCCTGCGACGACAATTCCGATCGTCGGCGAGACCGAGGTATTTCAGGTCCGCCGCATCTATTGCATCGGGCGCAATTATGCCGCCCATGCGATCGAGCGCGGTTCCGACCCGACCCGCGAACCGCCGTTCTTCTTCCAGAAGCCGACGGATGCGATCCAGAACGTGGCGGTCGGCGCAGTCGCCGATCATCTCTATCCATCGCTGACCAAGAACTATCACCACGAAGTCGAATTGGTCGCCGCTCTCAAATCGGGCGGCAGCAATATCCCGGCCGAGAAGGCGCTCGATCACGTCTACGGCTACGCGCTTGGCCTCGATATGACCCGGCGCGACCTGCAGAACGGCATGGCCGCGGAGAAGAAGCCGTGGGAAATCGGCAAGAGCTTTGACCATGCCGCCGTGATCGGGCCGATCCATCCAGCCAGCAAAACCGGGCATTTCAGCAAGGGCGCGATTTCTCTCGCGATCAACGGCACGGTCAAGCAAAGCTCGGACCTGCAGAACATGATCTGGAGCGTGGCCGAGCAGATCGCCAAATTGTCGGAAGCCTTTGAGCTGAAGGCCGGCGACATCATCTATTCCGGCACGCCGGAAAATGTCGGCCCGGTCGTGAAGGGCGACGTGCTCTTGTGCAAGCTCGATGGCCTGCCGGACATGTCGATCCGGATTGTGTGAGGCGGCGCTACCCGGTCAAATCCGCAAATTCTGGGTGCTTGCGCAGATAGTCCACGACAAAACCGCAGCCGGCGATGACCTTGCGTCCGTCGGCGCGGATCAGCTCCAGCGCACCTTTGACCAGCTCCGAGGCGATGCCGCGGCCACGCAACGCCCGCGGTGTCTCGGTGTGGGTGATGATAACCGCCGACGGGGTCTGGCGGTAATTCGCAAACGCTACCGAGCCTTCGACATCGAGTTCGAAACGGCTTTGCGTCTTGTTGTCGCGGACGGCGGCCATGCGAGCGGTTCCCAAGGATTCACGCCGTTCATTTAAGCGCCCGAGCCAAGCGATGCAAACCGGCGACGAGTGAGACTGCCGCCGCGATGCAATAGGTCTGGGCGGGCCTTGCAAGCGGTCGTGGCGTACCTACGTCTCTGAGAAGACATACGCCCCGATGCGGCCGGATCTGGTTTGGTATCGGAAATGTATGATTGCCAGCCGCTGACGTATGCCTCTTTTTTCCAGGGGAGGTTTACAATGTCGGACTTTCGTTTCTTCAGGACGCATCGACCGTGGGAAGATTGGTTCGGCATGCTGCTTGGCGTGCTGATTGTGATATCGCCATGGTTTCCCTTCCAGCCCGAACGCGACGTGATGGATGCCGATCGCAGCATCATGATCCTCAACATTTTTGTTGTGGGCATGCTGGTATTCGGCCTCGCCCAGCTCGAATATGTCGCGCTGCAACGCTGGGAGGAGGTGGCGGAAATCGCGCTCGGCCTCTGGCTGATCGCCTCACCGTTCATCTTCGGCTATTCCGGCGATGACATGCTCCGGCTCTGGCATGCTACTCTGGGCGGGATCGTGGTCCTCCTCGGCGCGCTTCAGTTATGGCAGGACTGGCGCCTGAGCGATCAAGAACTCGCCAAGCATCCGCAATAGCCGCAGCAGTGGCGGACAAGGGCGGCGAGCTCTCACATCGGTTGCGCGTGCTTGTAGACGCCAATGCGCGACTGGACCATGATGATACCAGCGCAACGTTTCGCTGGGGGGATCATCATGGCCAATGAAAAAGGCCCGAACATCAAGAAGAAGCAGAAGTGCAAGAATTGCGAGGGCAAGGGTCTCCTGAAGAAGGGTGACAAAGTCGTCAAATGCCAGCGCTGCAAGGGGACCGGCGTGCGGTGAACGTCCGCGACGGTCGTGCCGACAAGTCGCGATGAGGGTGCAGGCACGCCGTCCAGCTTCAAGGGAGAGCGCATCACCGCGACGCCGTTTGAGTTCAAAATGCCGACGTGAGGGCGCGATCCGGCGGGCCTTGCCGAACGGCGCGGGATGACGATAAATCATTGCCAACAAACCTTGCCGGGGACGGTTTCGTGAAGCCCGGTCTTGAATTGAAGGGGAAACCTCCATGAAGCGCGTTCCGCTCGGAGCCGGCGTGTGGACAGGGCGTCGGTGAGCGGCGCTACCGCCACGGCGCGTGGCGGCCTGGCGCGGATGTCGCGCCGGGTGATGAATCTCGCGCATATGCTGACCCAGAATGCCCGGCGCCATGGCGACCGCACGGGCTTCATCTGGGGCGACAGATCCTGGACCTGGCGCGAGATCGACGGCGCGGTCTCGGCGCTCGCGGCGGCACTTGCGGCTCGCGGTATCGCCAAGGGCGACCGCATCCTGGTCCATTCCAAGAACGGCGACGAGATGTTCTGGTCGATGTTCGCGGCCTTCCGGTTGGGCGCGGTCTGGGTGCCGACCAATTTTCGGCTGATGCCGGACGAGGTCGGCTATCTCGCCACCGCATCCGGCGCGAAGGCGTTCTTGTGTCATGGCGATTTTCCCGAGCACGCGGCCATCGTCAAAGCGTCGAGCCCGGCGCTCGAATTCATCTGGCGGATCGGCGAGGGGGCCTTCGGTGAGAAGTCCGTCAGCGCGGCGATCGCGGCGCATGCCGGCGCGAGGGTCGAGAACGCGGCGGTCGAGTACGACGATCCCTGCTGGTTCTTCTTCACGTCGGGCACCACGGGCCGTTCCAAGGCGGCGGTGCTGACCCACGGCCAGATGGCCTTTGTGGTGACCAATCATCTCGCCGATCTGATGCCCGGCACGACGGAGCAGGATGCGTCGCTCGTCGTCGCGCCGTTGTCGCACGGCGCCGGCGTCCATCAGTTGGTTCAAGTTGCGCGCGGCGTGCCGACCATTTTGCTGCCGTCGGAAAAATTCGACATTGCCGAAGCATTTCGCCTGATCGAGGCGCATCGCGTCAGCAACATCTTTACGGTGCCGACCATTTTGAAGATGATGGTCGAGCATCCCGCCGTCGACCGCTACGATCACTCCTCGCTGCGCTTCATCATCTATGCGGGCGCACCGATGTATCGCGAGGACCAGAAGGCGGCCCTGGCAAAGCTCGGCAAGGTGCTGGTGCAATACTTCGGCCTGGGTGAAGTCACCGGCAACATCACCGTGCTGCCGGCCAATCTGCATGACCCAGAGGACAGCCCGCACGCCCGGATCGGCACCTGCGGTTTCGAGCGCACGGGCATGCAGGTCTCGATCCAGGGCGACGACGGGCACGAACTCAAACCGTTCGAGACCGGCGAAATCTGCGTGATCGGCCCGGCGGTATTTGCCGGCTACTATGATAACCCCGAGGCGAATGCGAAAGCTTTTCGCGACGGCTGGTTCCGCACCGGCGATCTCGGTCATGTGGACGACGAGGGTTTTGTCTACATCACCGGCCGCGCTTCCGACATGTACATCTCCGGCGGATCCAACATCTATCCGCGCGAGGTCGAGGAGAAGATCCTCACGCATCCAGGGATCGGCGAGGTGGCGGTGCTCGGCGTGCCCGACCCGTTCTGGGGCGAGGTCGGCATCGCCGTCTGCGTCGCGCGCGAGGGCGCAAGCGCGGTGAGCGAAGCCGAGCTGGCAGCATTTCTCGGACCGAAGGTGCCGCGCTACAAGATGCCGAAGCGTTTCTTCTTCTGGGACGCGCTGCCGAAATCCGGTTACGGCAAGATACCGAAGCGGCTGGTGCGGGATGAACTCGAGGCACGGGGTCTCCTTGATCTCTTCACCAAGTCCACGGGCACCTGATGCGAAGCATTGCGCAGCCCGGTGCGCGCACGCCCGAGCGTATTCAATGGGTCGAAGCACGGGGCCGCGCCTTTTCATTTACGCTGCGAGCGGGGCTGCCGCTATTGGAAGCTGCCCGCCGTGGTTTTGCTGAGGCAGGCTTCACCGGCGGCGTGCTGAGCACGACGGAAGGCGCGCTCGGGCCGTTTGCCTATGTCATGCCGGCGCTGTCCAAGACTGGCGCGAACGCGGCGTTCTACAGCGACACCTTTCGGCCTGCCGGCATCACGCGGCTGAAGCTTGCGGCAATGACGCTTGGCGAGCGCGACGGCGCGCCGTTCTTCCATTGCCACGGCCTGTGGCGTGAGGCCGACGGACGCATCAATGGCGGACATATCCTGCCCGAGGAGACTGACGTCGCTGAGCCCTTCGCGGTGGAAGCATTTGGGATCGACGGCGCGATTTTCGCGGCCGAACCGGACCCCGAGACCAATTTTAGATTGTTCGGACCGATCGCTCGCACGGCCAGCGGTGCTGAGACGACCAGCCGCGCCTTTGCGCTGCGGCTGCGGCCGAACCAGGATTTTGCAGCCGCTCTGGAAACATTCTGCCGCCAACACGGAATTTTGCGCGCACGCATTCACGGCGGCGTCGGCTCTACCATCGGCGCGCATTTTACCGATGGCCGAACTGTCGTGCCGTTCGCGACCGAACTCGCGATCCGATCGGGCGCCGTCATGCCAGGCACCGACGGTACGCTGCAGGCGGCGCTTGATATCGCGCTAGTCGATTATCTCGGCGGCATCGCTGAGGGCCGGCTGATGCGTGGCGATAACCCGGTGCTGATGACGATGGAGCTGGTGCTCGAAGTGCTCGGCGAAGACTCGCGGTCCTAGAGCCTTATCGGTTCTGATTGAATCAGAACCGGGCTCTAGTCTTTTGTTTTGACGCGTTTTCTTGACACGAACCGGTACCCACTTTGCTCGAAAACGCTATTGGCTGCGATTGGCTCCCGTCAGCGCCGCTTGCGGACGTGGATGTTGATATCGAGATCGATATCGCTGACGCAGGTTTGCTCGGAGCGATGCGAGCCGCCTTCATGCCAGTCGCCCTCGCGCCTGCGGGCATTACTGACATTGGCCAATTTGCAGACAGCGCCATTGCGGCAGCCGGCCCGAGCTTTCACCGGCGAACTGCCACGCCAGCACGACCTCTTCGCGCCGTTTGTTGGTACCGATGATGTGCGGACAGAGTTCGCGCCTGCGGCCGTCATAGACGCACGCTACCTGCTGCTCGTCGAGGATGGCGTTGCGGAAGAGGGCGTAGGTCTGGCTTGGCATCGGGGCGTTCCGGCGATTGCCATCTAGGATTGCAGGATAATCCCGGTATAAAGTATCAAGTGTAATTTCGTTCCCCGGACCCTGAACACATGGCCTCCAGACGCAACCGCCCGATCAATCTGCCCGCGCCCTATCTGAAGCGAATCTGGCTCGAGCCATCGCGCATCGCCAACCGTGAAGCATATCCGTTCTGCCTGCCTATGCTGCGCGACGACTTTGAACTGAGTTTCGATCGGGCGATCACCATCATCGCCGGTGAAAACGGAACAGGCAAATCGACGCTGTTGGAAGGCATCGCCTTGCTTGCTGGGTACGATGAGGCCGGCGGTGGCAAGGGTTATATGCCGGTCGATCATTCCGGCGCGCTGGAGGAAATGGGCGGTCAACTATCCACAGCGTTGCGGGCAAGCTGGCTTCCAAAAATCACTAATGGTTGGTTCTTTCGCGCCGAAAGCTTCTTTTCGGTCGCTAGGTATCTCGATCAGGCCGCCAGCGAATCTGGCGGGCGCCCGCCGGATTTTCTCTCATATTCCCATGGCGAAGGCTTTTTGCGCTTCTTCGAAGAGCGTTGCCAGCGGCAGGGTATCTTCATTTTTGATGAGCCCGAATCCGCGCTCTCACCGTCACGCCAGATGGAATTCCTGAAGCTGATGCGGCGCATGGACGATATCGGCCACTGCCAGGTCATCATGGCTACGCATTCGCCCATGCTGATGGCCTATCCGAACGCGCGGCTGCTGCGGTTGTCGAAATATGGGCTGGAGCCCGTGACGGTTCGGGAGACGGACCACTACAAGGTCATGCGTGAGTTTTGCGAGGACCCGGACGGATTTGTTGAGGCGGTGATTGAGGAGTGAGCCGGAAGGTGGCGCTCAACCCGTCATTGCGACCACCGGGTCGCGCGAACGCGCGCTCGATGCTGGCATGGCCGCCGTCTGCGCGCTGCCCTTTGAGCGGACGCCTTCAAAGCGGGCGAGAACTGAGAATGAAGCGGCGTTCGCGTTTCTGTACCGGACGTGCGTTCATTGGGTACAGCTTGCTGAAGCGTGCAATATCGACTTCGTCCACCTCAATCGGGTGAGTAAGTACGATCCAGTCGACGGTCTCACTGCATGGCGGTGTCGTGAGCGATCCCTCGTAGTGGTAATATGCACGACGGGTCGGCAATAGCCCTCCGGGGTCGATGGCAGGATCGGCCGGGACGGGTGAGCCTTCTTCCCGTGGCATTGTCGAGACAATCTTTTTGAACATTGCGTTCGGCTTGCCGGCAACCACAAGCACGCCGACGACGGCCATCCCGTCAGTCCCGGCGTGCACGAAATGCACTTCCATTGCAAACCGCTTGCCCTCGACAAGGTGCTCGCTCGGATGATGGAAGTGGAACTGCTTGAGCGCGTATCTGCGCTCGCCGACGTCGAGCGTGTTGCCTTCCGCGAAGCCAAGCTGAATGGTGTGGCCGTTATTGACGATTGTATCGGGCCGTTTGGTCCAGCCGATCTTGAGCGGCGGCTGCCGGGCGCTGATCGTGGCGGTGATGTCGATGGGAGACTGCTGGCCGCCTGCCGAGCAGGCCGCATCCGCTGCGTCGAGACCACCCCATTTTTCGGGTCCCGTTGCTCCCTCGTAGCTCCAATGGCCCTCTGATGCGAAGCCAGTCGAGGCGCACAGGGGACACAGCGCCAAACCGGCGAAAAGCTTCAGTGCCTGACGACGTTGCATGACCGCCTCCTTGAGATCACTCCAATCCGGATACCGCGCAGACACCCCTAGCAAAAGTGCCCGCTCCATCCACGGGTTGACATAGATCAAGACAACTAGCGATTGGTCGTCGGTGCGTGTCCTGATGCTGTCGCTGTCGTGGCCGTCGGTCGCGATGATTTTGGCATTGGTGCAATCGTCGAGAGACTTCTCAGCATGTCTCGTCCTGCCTTGCTGCCTAAAAGTCATCATCGTGACGGGAGATCGCTTCCGATTTAATGATTTCGCTCTTGGTCAGACTCCACGGGAGGCTGGTGAATGCCTATGCGTTGTCAATTCCAAAGGCCTTTATTGATTTAGATCAAAGAGCCTGTGCAAGCAGCGCGTCGGTGTGGTCGCGGCCGCCGCGCCGATAAGTACGAGCCCGGCACCGGAAGCGATAGGAGGCAACCATGGCCGAGCCCGATGGTAGTGGGATTTCCGCGCGGTTGTGGAGGCTCCCTGGGCAGTTGTTGCTGGCGTTGATCAATGCGACGGCGCTTCTGGTGATCGTCGCCGCGATTGTTGCGCTCGTCACGATTGCGCGCATCAACCATTTTGCCGAAAACATTGTTGCAACGATGACCGATGCCGTGCTGTCGAAAGTCGATCTGCCGAACAAAGACGCGCTGGCGAATATTGGAAACCTGGCGACGGAAGTCCGCACGCTCGGCAACACCATTCGGGAAATCAAAGCAGGAGAACACCCGGTCCTGCAACCTCAGTTGACGCAACTCAGGGACGCATTGACCGTCCTGAGTGTCAGCGTCGACCGTCTGAGAAGCGCGAGGTCGAGCCTGACCGACGAAGCGATTGGGCAATTGGGGCGGACGGTCACAGACGCTCTGACGAAGGTGAGGGATTGCTCTTCTTCCAGCGCTCGCCAAGCGGCGCTCGAACGCACCCTCAGAAACAAGACGGTCGAAACGGCGCCCTTTCACGAAGTCCATGAAAATTGAGTGCCAAGTCGCGCGTTACCGTAATGTGCTGCACTATATTGCCGGGGGAGTAAAAGCGATGAAGGTCCTTGCCGCGACACTCGCCCTGCTCGTAACGAGTCCTGCTGCCGCTCAAGAGTGCCAGACGTGCTCGTCGGCCGACACCTGCATACAGACATACATCAAGGCAACGGCGCAGGCCCAAAGGGAAGTCAAGCAGGCCATCCGGGATTGGAAAGAGAATTTGGACAGAAAGTCCTCAGGGGAATTGTTGAGCAAAGGTACGGTAGCATTGCAAAGTGCCATGGAGTCGCAAGTTCGTACGGAGCTTGAGCGGCTGAAGGAGTGCTTGGCTAGGATCAAGTAGCGGAGCTCGATCCGGCTCGGCTCCATCCTGCGTCGAGCCAATTCACCCAAAGGCCATGTCTGTCATCTTGATGACTGATGAGGAGCGTGATGTTTGGATGCGGACACACCTTTGGAAATTTGCTCCCTCAAATCATCCTCTGAGATGCTCTCGAACGCGAGATTCGAAAGAGCCATCGACTACCTCACGCTGTTGATTTTAGATCCTCACTCCGCCGCCTCACTAGCCCCGCTGCTTCGCTTCTTCCTCGGCACATCCGCCTTCGCCAGCACCGGCGCCAAAAACTTGCCTGTATAGCTCCGCGGCGCCTTGACGATATCCTCCGGCGGGCCCCAGGCGACGATTTCGCCGCCGCCGTCGCCGCCTTCGGGGCCGAGGTCGATGACCCAGTCGGCGGTCTTGATGACTTCGAGATTGTGCTCGATCACGACGACTGTATTTCCCTGCGACACCAGCTCGTGCAGCACTTCCAGCAGCTTCTTGACGTCGTGGAAATGTAGCCCCGTGGTCGGCTCGTCCAGAATGTAGAGCGTGCGGCCGGTGGCGCGTTTTGACAGCTCCTTGGCGAGTTTGACGCGCTGGGCTTCGCCGCCCGAGAGTGTGGTGGCCTGCTGGCCGACATGGATGTAGTCGAGGCCAACCCGGTGCAGCGTTTTAAAGGTTTCGCGGACGCGCGGCACGGCCTTGAAGAATTCGGCGGCTTCCTCGACGGTCATATCGAGCACGTCGGCGATCGACTTGCCCTTGAACAGGACTTCGAGCGTCTCTCGGTTGTAGCGTTTTCCTTTGCAGGCATCGCAGGTGACGTAGACGTCCGGCAAGAAGTGCATCTCGATCTTGATGACGCCGTCGCCCTGGCACGCCTCGCAGCGGCCGCCCTTGACGTTGAACGAAAAGCGCCCGGGCTCGTAGCCGCGCGCCTTGGCCTCGGGCAGGCCCGCGAACCATTCGCGGATCGGGGTGAACGCGCCGGTATAGGTCGCGGGGTTCGAGCGCGGCGTGCGGCCGATCGGCGACTGGTCGATGTCGATGATCTTGTCGATATGCTCCAGCCCCTCGATGCGATCATGGGGCGCGGCGCCCTCGCTGGCGTTGTTGAGTTTTCGCGCGATGGCGCGGTACAGCGTATCGATCAGCAGCGTCGACTTGCCGCCGCCCGATACCCCGGTGACACAGGTGAACAGCCCCAGCGGAATTTCCGCCGAGACGTTTTTCAGATTGTTGCCGCGGGCGTTGACGACCTTGATGGTGCGGCGATGGTTCGGCGGCTTGCGCTCGGGAATTTCGACCGCCAGTTCGCCGGTGAGATATTTGCCGGTCAGCGAATTCCGATTGTTCATGATGTCGGCCGGCGTGCCCTGGGCGACGATATGGCCGCCATGCATGCCGGCGCCGGGGCCGATATCGAGCACATAATCGGCAAGGCGAATGGCGTCCTCGTCATGCTCGACCACGATCACGGTATTGCCGAGGTCGCGCAGCCGCTTCAGCGTCTCCAATAGCCGCGCGTTGTCGCGCTGGTGCAGGCCGATCGACGGCTCGTCCAGCACGTAGAGCACGCCTGTGAGGCCCGAGCCGATTTGCGAGGCGAGGCGGATGCGTTGGCTTTCGCCACCGGAGAGCGTGCCCGAGGCGCGCGCCAGCGTCAGGTAATTCAGGCCGACATCGAGCAGGAAGGACAGCCGCTCGCGGATCTCCTTCAGCACGCGCGTCGCGATCTCGTTCTGTTGCGCGTTGAGCGATTTCGGCACGCCCTCGAACCATTCGCCGGCGCGAAGCACCGACAATTCCGAGATTTCGCCGATATGCTTGCCACCGATTTTTACGCACAGCGCCTCCGGCTTCAGCCGATAGCCATTGCAGCCTGCGCAGGGTATATCCGAGAAATATTTCGCGAGCTCTTCGCGCGCCCATTCGCTCTCGGTCTCGCGGTAGCGGCGGTCGAGATTGGTGATGACGCCTTCGAACGGCTTCTTGGTGTCATAGGAGCGGACACCGTCTTCATAGGAGAACTTGATTTCATCGTCACCGGAGCCATGCAGGAGCGCGGCCTGCGTCTTCTTCGGCAGGTCCTTCCACTTGGTGTCGAGCGTAAACTTGTAGAACTTGCCGAGCGCGGTCAGGGTCTGGATGTAATAGGGCGAGGACGATTTTGCCCAGGGCGCGATTGCGCCCTTGCGCAAGGTCAGTTCCTTGTCGGGGATGACCAGGTCTTCGTCGATATGCTGCTCGACGCCGAGGCCGCCGCAGGCCGGGCAGGCGCCGTAAGGGTTGTTGAAGGAAAACAGCCTGGGCTCGATTTCCGGAATGGTGAAGCCTGAAACCGGGCAGGCGAATTTTTCCGAGAACAGGATCCGCTCCGGCCCGCTCTTGTCGTGGATTTTGGCGGTCTTCTTGTCGGACTTCTTTTCCTCAGCCGCGCCCGCGGGAGCGTCGGCGTATTCGATGACAGCCAGCCCTTCGGCCAGCTTCAGCGCGGTCTCAAAGCTCTCGGCGAGGCGCTGGCCGATATCGGGGCGGACCACGATGCGGTCGACGACGACGTCGATGTCGTGCGGGAATTTCTTGTCGAGCGTTGGCGCGTCGGCCAGCTCATGGAACGTGCCGTCGATCTTGACGCGCTGAAAACCCTTCTTGAGGTATTCGGCGAGTTCCTTGCGATACTCGCCCTTGCGGCCGCGCACGACCGGCGCCAGCAGATAGAGGCGCGTTCCCTCGGGCAGCGCCAGCACGCGGTCGACCATCTGCGACACGATCTGGCTTTCGATCGGCAGGCCCGTCGCGGGCGAATAGGGTACGCCGACGCGTGCCCATAACAGGCGCATATAATCGTAGATCTCGGTGACGGTGCCGACGGTGGAGCGCGGATTCTTCGAGGTGGTCTTCTGTTCGATCGAGATCGCCGGCGACAGGCCGTCGATCTGGTCGACGTCCGGCTTCTGCATCATCTCGAGGAACTGGCGCGCATAGGCGGAGAGCGACTCGACGTAGCGCCGCTGGCCCTCGGCATAGATGGTGTCGAACGCGAGCGAGGATTTGCCGGAGCCGGACAGGCCCGTGAACACGACGAGCTTGTCGCGCGGAATTTCGAGGTCGACATTCTTGAGATTGTGCTCGCGCGCGCCGCGGATCGTTATCGCGCGCGTCCCCGAGCCGGTCTGTTGGCGCTTCGCCCTGAGCACTTCATCCATATCGGCATTTTCCAGGCGCGCGAGGTTCCCACGCCACGTTGGGCGCGCATCGCCGGGAATACCGTGATCAGGCGCCGATGGGTAATGCTGGAACGTAGGAAGAACGGGCCGATATTTCCAGTGCCACGTTCAACCCATCAACGGATTGTTTGTGTACCCGCGTTCTTTGGCAGCTCTTGGCAGCAGTCGGCGGCAGTTCCGGCAGCAAACACAAACGCCTCCGTTCCATGGAACGGAGGCGTTGGCCGCTTCAAGCAGGAAGCAATGGAAGTGCAAATCCTAGAAGTGATAGTTCACGCCCACCTGAACGCTGTTCAGATTGAACGTTCCGCTCGCAACGCCGGCGGCCAGGATCGGGCCTGCGAAGTAGTTCTGGCTTGCGAAGCTGCGATACAGGTACTCGGCCTTGACCGACCATTTCGGTGCGAACATGACCTCAACACCGGCGCCAGCAGTCCAGCCGGAATGGATGTGGCTATCCGAGAGGGCCACGCCGAGCGCGGAGATGTTGATGTTATTGTCGGCCCAAGCGTAGCCACCGGTGCCGTAAAGGAGGACTTGGCCGAAGGCGTAGCCGATGCGGCCGCGAACCGTACCCATATCGCGAATTTTGTCGCTGGCAGCGGCGATACCCGCGATGCCCAGGGTCGAGCCCACATCTGACCAAGCGGCGTCGGCTTCGATGCCGAAGACAACGTTGCCGGTCTGCCAATTGTAGCCGGCCGTGCCGCCGGCGAAGCCGCCGCTGAGTCCAGCGATGGCCGAGGTGTTTTCCTTGGCGTAGCCGCCCATCGCGCCGATGTAGAAGCCGGTCCAGTTATTGATTGCAATCGCAGCGGGCGCTTTGGTGTAGGGGCCGGCCGGAAGGTCCGCGGCGATCGCAGGCGCCATCCCAAGCGCGATCAAACCGGTCGTCGTCAGCAAAATCTTCTTCACTTATTTTCCTTTTCGCGATCTCAAATGCACATGAGTTGCATCGGCGGTTCAATTTTGGGTTGCCGAGGGCATATGCCAGAAACGCTTCCGGAATGCTGTCGCCGAAAAGTCACAATCCCGTCAAAAGTGTGCCCGCGCCAACGTTCGCGGCTCCTGATCGGGCAGCCAGTTGTGTGGAACAAAACTGGAACAATATGTCCAGCGATGCTATATGTGGATAACCGAGGGTTTGCGGAGGGATCGCTCAATCGGCGGGGCCGGCGAGCGTATAGGGTCGTCGGCAAATGTCCCTAGGCGAGTGATTTTTCGAGTGGAGAGCGGCGATGGCGGGAAGCGTGAACAAGGTGATTCTGGTCGGAAATCTCGGCAAGGATCCGGAAATCCGGCGGACACAGGACGGGCGGCCGATCGCCAATCTGAGCATCGCGACTTCCGAAACCTGGCGCGACAAGGGGACCGGCGAGCGCAAGGAAAAGACCGAGTGGCATCGTGTCGTCATCTTCAACGAAGGGCTCTGCAAGGTTGCCGAGCAATATCTGAAGAAGGGCGCCAAGGTTTACATCGAGGGCGCGCTGCAGACCCGCAAATGGACCGATCAGAGCGGCGTCGAGAAGTACTCGACCGAAGTGGTGCTGCAGGGTTTCAACTCGACGCTGACGATGCTCGACGGCCGCAGCGGCGGCGGTGGCGGCAGCTTCGGTTCGGACGATTCCGGCGGCGATTTCGGCTCGGGCGGGCCGGTCAGCTCGGCGCCCCGGCGGGCGGTCGCGGCCGGCGGTCGCAACAACGACATGGACGACGATATCCCGTTCTAGCAAGCGCACTTTCGGCAGGCGTTTACCGAACGAATTTCGGTTGTGAAAACAGGCGTTTACGTTTGATTTACGACTAATGTAAAGCCGTAAAATTTGCCTGCATTTGGCTGAAAAGGTACGCACAAGTCCGCTCCGATCCGGAGCGGATTTGTGCTTTGGCTTTGCACCATGTGCTCGATACTTACATTAAGAGTTCCGCCTAACTGTTTCTGGTGATCGTTCGGTGGTTGTCTCCTCGCCCCGGACGGTTCATGCAAGCCATGATTTTTGACCATTAGGGCAGCCGAAAAAGCGCTGCTTGGAGGGCGGGTTTCCGATCCGCAAACTGGCCGATCCCGCGAGCCCCGGACAAGGTTGCGCGAATCCGGTAAGTCCATGAAAAAACGAAGGGAAAAACAGCTCGCTTGGGACGCCTTGGGGTGGTTAAAGGGCCTCCAATACGCTATATGATTCCCAGTTAAGAACGGACCGGATTCCCCCTTTGACCGACCACGAAGATGACAAGCCCGGCGAACCGCCGGTGCCTTCCGATATTCGTCCCGTTTCCATTCTCGACGAGATGAAACGCTCCTACCTCGATTACGCCATGAGCGTGATCGTGGCCCGTGCGCTGCCGGATGCGCGCGACGGGCTCAAGCCCGTGCATCGCCGCATTCTGTATTCGATGTACGAGCAGGGGCACACGCCCGACAAAAAGTACGTCAAATCGGCGCGCGTCGTCGGTGACGTGATCGGTAAATACCATCCGCACGGCGACCAGTCGATTTACGACGCAATGGTCCGCATGGCGCAGGATTTCTCCATGCGTGTGCCCCTGATCGACGGTCAGGGCAATTTCGGGTCGGTCGATGGCGATCCACCGGCAGCCTATCGATATACCGAAGCGCGGTTGACCAGATCCGCGATGGAAGTGCTCGGCGATATCGATAACGACACGGTCGACTTCCAGCCGAACTATGACAGTTCCGAGCGAGAGCCGTCGGTTCTGCCGGCAAAATTTCCGAACCTGCTGGTCAACGGCGCCGGCGGTATCGCCGTCGGCATGGCGACCAATATCCCGCCGCATAATCTCGGCGAAGTCATCGACGCTTGCGTCGCGTTGATCGACAATCCCGCACTCGGCATCGACGACCTCATCAACATCATTCCGGGACCGGACTTTCCGACCGGCGGCATCATCCTCGGGCGCCAGGGCATCCGCTCGGCCTACCACCTCGGCCGCGGCTCGATCGTGATGCGCGGCAAGGTCACCATCGACACCATCCGCAAGGATCGAGAAGCGATCATCATCAGCGAAATTCCCTACCAGGTGAACAAGGCCACCATGGTCGAGCGCATCGCCGAACTGGTGAAGGAAAAGAAGATCGAGGGCATTGCCGACCTGCGCGACGAATCCGATCGCGACGGTTTTCGCGTGGTGGTCGAGTTGAAGCGCGAAGCGATGGCGGATGTCGTGTTGAATCAGCTCTATCGTTTCACGCCGCTGCAATCGAATTTCCCGGCCAACATGCTGGCACTCGATTCCGGCCGTCCGCAGACGATGAATCTGAAGGACCTGTTAACGCTGTTCATTGCGTTCCGCGAACAGGTTATCACGCGGCGCACAAAATTTCTGCTCAACAAGGCGCGCGACCGCGCCCACATCCTGGTCGGGCTCGCCATCGCGGTCGCCAATATCGACGAGATCATTCGCGTCATCAGAACCTCGCCCGATCCGAACACGGCGCGCGACACGCTGATGTCGCGCGACTGGCCCGCCAAGGACGTCGAGGCGATGATCACGCTGATCGACGATCCCCGGCACCGGATGGCGCCCGACGGTACCGCGCGGCTATCGCTAGAGCAGGCCAAGGCTATCCTCGAACTGCGCCTGCAGCGCCTCACTGCGCTCGGTCGCGAGGAGATTTCCGAAGAGCTCGACAAGCTCGCGGTGGAAATCGCCGATTATCTCGACATCCTGCGCTCGCGCGCGCGTGTGCAGGCCATCATCAAGACCGAACTTGCCGCGGTGAAAGACGAATTCGCTACCCCGCGCAAAACCGTGATCGTCGAGCAGGAAGGCGAGGTCGAAGACGAGGACCTGATCCAGCGCGAGGACATGGTGGTCACGGTCTCCCATGCCGGCTACGTCAAGCGCGTGCCGCTCTCGGCCTACCGGGCGCAACGGCGCGGCGGCAAGGGGCGGGCGGGCATGCAGACCCGCGACGAGGATTTCGTCAGCCGGGTGTTTGTGGCCTCGACCCATACGCCGGTGCTGTTCTTCTCCTCGCGCGGCCAGGTCTACAAGGAAAAGGTCTGGCGGCTGCCGATGGCGGCCCCGAACGCGCGCGGCAAGGCGCTGATCAACATCCTGCCGCTGGAACAGGGTGAACGCATCACCACCATCATGCCGCTGCCCGAGGATGAATCTTCCTGGGCCAATCTCGACGTGATGTTCGCCACGACAGGCGGCACAGTCCGCCGCAACAAGCTGTCCGACTTCGTCGATGTCCGTCGCTCCGGCATCATCGCCATGAAGCTCGGGGAGGGTGAGGCGATCGTCGACGTGCAGATCTGCACCGAGCGGGACGACGTGTTGCTGACCGCTGCCGGCGGCCAGTGCATCCGTTTCCCCGTCACCGACGTGCGCGTTTTCACCGGCCGCACCTCGATGGGCGTGCGCGGGATTGCGCTCGCCGAGAACGACAAGTTGATCTCGCTCTCCATCCTGCGCCATGTCGAGGCGACCTCGGACGAGCGGTCGGCATATCTGAAGATGCGCCGTGCCGTGGCCGGCGAGACCGCCTCCGAGGAACCGATCGACGCCGAGGGCGAGGAGAGCTCCGGGTCGCTGCAGCTCTCCCAGGAGCGGTATGCCGACATGTCGGCGCAGGAGCAGGTGGTGCTGACGGTGTCCGTCAACGGCTACGGCAAGCGCACCTCGTCCTATGAGTACCGCACCACCGGGCGTGGCGGCAAAGGCATCGTCGCGATGTCCGTCAACAACCGCAACGGCAAGCTGGTGGCCTCATTCCCGGTCGAGGATAGCGACCAGATCATGCTGGTGACCGACAAGGGGCAATTGATCCGTTGCCCGGTCGAGGGCATCCGCATCGCCGGCCGTTCGACCCAGGGCGTCATCGTGTTCGACACCGCCGAGGACGAGCATGTGGTGTCCGTCGAGCATATCGGCGACGACGGGGAGAATGGCGAAAACGGGAATGGCAACGGGAACGGGCACTAGCACCGGCCTCATGGTGAGGAGCGCGCTCTTGTGCGCGTCTCGAACCATGATGTGCGGATACCATCCTTCGAGACGCGGCGAAGACGCCGCTCCTCAGGATGAGGGTAGTCCCTCGCAACGCTCACCCTAAATCTCGATCTCGGTCCCGAACTCGACGACCTGCTTCGTCGGCACACCGAAAAACGCCGCCGAGCGTTCGGCGTTACGCTGCAGGAACGCGAACAGCGTCTCCCGCCATACCCACATCCCCGGAACATCCTCGCGCGGAATGATAGTCTCGCGGCCGACATAATAGGTGATATCGCTGAGGTCGATGCCGGGCAGCTTGCCCTGCTTGCAGGCGAGGATCAGCCCCTCATAGATGGTTGGATTCTGCATGAAACCGTAATGCAGGATGACCCGCGTAATGCCCGGGATAACCTCGATCACCTCGGAGCGCTCCTCGTCCGGGATGTGCGGGGATTCCTCGATCAACACCGTCACCAGCACCACGCGCTGGTGCAGGACATGATTGTGCTTGACGAACTGCGTCAGCGCGAGCGGCACGCCTTTGGCTGCCGAGGCCAGGAACACTGCTGTACCGGAGAGCCTGGCATGGCATTTGTTCACCGCGGTCTCGATCAGATCTTCTTCCGGCTGGCGCAGTTTTCCGCGCGCGGCCTCAACCAGCCTGACGCCGGCGCGCCAAGTCAGCATAACGAATGCGATCACGCCCGCGAGCAGGAGCGGAAACCAGCCACCTTCGAACAGTTTTACCGAATTCGCCGCAAAGAAAACGCAGTCGATGGCAAAGAAGAAACCGTTGACCGCTATCACGATGATCGGCGAGTAGCCCCACTGGATCGCGACCAGCGCAGCCAGCAGTGTCGTGATCGCCATTAACAACGACACCGCGATGCCATAGGCGCCGGCGAGCGCGTCCGAAGAGCCAAAGTGCAAGACCGCGCCGAGCGTCGCCGCGGCCAAGAGCCAGTTCACCAGCGGTACATAGATCTGGCCCATGGCATGGCTGGTAGTGTGCCGGATCTGCATCCGCGGCAGGAAGCCGAGCTGAATCGATTGCTGGGTCAGTGAAAACACGCCCGAGATGATCGCCTGCGACGCGATCACGGTGGCGAGCGCGGCGAATGCGACCAGCGGGTAATGCACCCAGTCCGGCGCAAGCTGGAAGAATGGATTTTCGAGCGCGGTCGGATCGGTGATCAGGAGCGCCGCCTGTCCGAAGTAATTCAGCACCAGCGCCGGCAGCGCGACGGCGAACCAGGCCAGCCGGATCGGCACACGGCCGAAATGCCCCATGTCCGCGTACATCGCTTCGCCGCCGGTCACGGCCAGAAACGCGGCACCGAGAATGGCGAAGCTGACGTGGAAATCCTGGTGGATCAGGAATTCGAAGGCATAGAGCGGGCTGAGCGCCGCGAGCACCGCAGGCGCCTGGACGATGCCATGGATGCCAAGTGCTGCAAGAACCGCGAACCAGCCGACCATGACGGGGCCGAATATCCTACCGATGAAACCGGTGCCCATCTTCTGCATGACGAACAGTCCGATCAGGATAACGACTGTGATCGGTACCACCGCGGGCGCCAGTGAAGGCGCGTCCACCTTCAGGCCTTCGATGGCGCTCAGCACCGAGATCGCCGGCGTGATGGCGCCATCGCCATAGAGCAGCGCGGCGCCGATGAGGCCGACGACGAGTAGCTGCGCGCGCCACGTGCCCGGCCTAGCGTTACGCGCGGAGAGCAGCGCCAGAAGCGCTACGATGCCGCCTTCGCCGCGATTGTCCGCGCGCAGGATCAAGAGCGCGTATTTCAGCGAAATGATCAGGATCAGCGCCCACAGGATCAGCGATACCACGCCGAGGATGGCGGCGTGCGTCAGCGGCCCGCCATGGGTGGCGGCCTTTGCCGCTTCCTTCAGCGCGTAGAGGGGACTGGTGCCGATGTCGCCATAGACGACCCCGAGTGCGCCGATTGTGGCTGCTGCGGGAAGCGGGGTGAGATGGCCGGTGGTTGCAACGGGCGTACTGGTCACTGGCGGAGCCCCCGATGGCAACGCGCCCGCCGGATCATTCCAGGGGCGCGATCACTTACCAGTGTGCGACGAGACGTCGCAAATTACCATGGGATTTGCTTGGTCGAGTTAGTCTTGCCCTTATGGCGTGCGGTCGGCGGATACCAGACGCGCCTCGCGGATCAACATCTTGGAGCCGGTGGCGCGCAGGCAGGAAGCTTCAAAGTTCGGCCAGGCCTGCTGCGAACAATCCTTGCCCACGACCCGGATATCGAGCCGGTCAGCCTTGGCGAGAGCCTGGGGTACGCTGGCTTCCACCGTGGGGGCAAAGCCGGGCAACACGGTGAGCGCGGCGGCGGTAAACGCAGCAACGGTGACGACGGAAAGTGCCTTGATCATGACGGTCCCCTGTCATGGGCCTTCGCGGCCCTTCGTTTCGTTGGGCAGATTAGTAACCAAGCCAGGTTTCCGGCCGTCTTCGCCAAGGCCCAAAATGGTTTCGTCCAGCCTAAGTTTTGTTTCGTCGGCCATTGGCCGACGAAACATTGGCGGTTCGCACTAGAAGACGCTTGAGCGCCAAAACCGGTTCATTGACCGATCACAAATAAAAACCGGCCCAGGTCCGGAACCAGGCTGGCTTGCCGGGCCGCCCGGGGCGGGGTAGAGGGGGCTTATGCCCCGTATCGCGCTCTATCCCGGCTCGTTTGATCCCGTCACCAACGGTCATCTGGACGTCGTCCAGCACGCCGTCGGCCTTTGCGACCGCCTGATCGTCGCCATCGGGGTCCACCCCGGCAAAAAGCCGCTGTTTTCGACCGAGGAGCGTCTGGACATGGTCCGGGCGGTATTCGGCCCGGTGGCCGCGAAAGCCGGCTGCGCCTTCGACTGCACCACCTATGACAATTTGACTGTCACGGCCGCCCAGAAGGTCGGCGCCACGATCATGATTCGCGGGCTGCGCGACGGTACCGACCTCGACTACGAGATGCAGATCGCGGGCATGAACGAAACCATGGCGCCCGAGGTGCACACGGTGTTCCTTCCGGCCTCGGTTGCGGTCCGCCCGATCACCGCCACACTGGTACGGCAAATCGCAGCGATGGGCGGGAACGTATCCGCATTCGTGCCGCCGTCGGTCGCGGCCAGCCTCAAGACCAAATTCGGCCGCTGACGCGGTCTCTTATCCGAACTCTTGCCCGCTCTTGCCTGAGCTCTTGCCTCGACCTCTTGATCCGGAGTTTTCATGATCCGCATTCTCGCTCTTTTCGCCGCGCTGGTCTGTGCGCTTCCCGCGGTCGCCCAGCCGCTTCCAGCCAATCTCGACAAGGCGAACGCGATCGTGATCGACACCAGCAAGGGCCGCATCGTGATCAAGCTGCGGACCGATCTCGCGCCGGGTCATGCCGAGCGCATCAAGCAGCTTGCGCGCGAGGGGTATTACAACAACGTGCCGTTCCACCGCGTGATGGACGGCTTCATGGCGCAGACCGGCGACGGCCAGAATTTCAACGGCACCGGCGGTTCGAAATACCCGAACCTGAAGCAGGAATTCTCCAACGTCCCGTTCAAGCGCGGCATCGTCGGCATGGCGCGGCGTGGCGACAGCGTCGACAGCGCGAACTCGCAGTTCTTCATCATGTTTGCCGATGGATCGAGCCTCAACGGCCAGTACACCGTGATCGGCGAAGTCGTGTCGGGAATGGACGTGGTCGATAAGCTGAAGAAGGCGCCTCCCGGTTCATCCGGCGGCCAGGTGACCGACCCCGACAAGATGGTGAAGGTGCAAGTCGCATCGGACATCAAGTGAGTTTTGGCGATGCCGCACCGCAAGCCCTTCTGGTTTGCCGCGGCTCTGGTATGGCTCGCATTGTCAGCTCACGCGTGGGCTCAACCTCAGCAGCTCGACACCATCAGGGACGTCGTCCTGAAGCTTCACAGTTGCTGGAAACCGCCGCCGCCATCGCAAGCCAACCCGATCGATATCACCGTCATCGTCAGCTTCAATCGCGGGGGCGCTATCCTCGGCCATCCCAGGATCACCTATGAATCGGAGAACGCCAGCGATAACGATCGGCTGCAGTACCGGATCGCCGTGATGGAGGCATTGCAACGCTGCACGCCGTTGCCATTTACCGAAGCACTGGGCAGTGCCGTCGCCGGCCGGCCTTTCGCGGTCCCGTTCAGAAACCGCAAATATCCACCCAAAACAGATGAGAAGAGAGCATGGCTGATACAGAAAATACTTTGATTCTTGAAACCACCCAGGGTCCCGTCACCATCGAAATGCGCCCCGATCTGGCGCCGGGCCATGTCGCTCGTATCAAGGAACTGGTGCGCGAGGGGTTTTACGATGGCATCGTGTTCCATCGCGTGATCGAGGGTTTCATGGCGCAGACCGGATGCCCGCAAGGCACCGGTACCGGCGGCTCGGGCAAGAAACTCAAGGCTGAGTTCAACAAGGAACCGCATGTCCGCGGCACGGCCTCGATGGCGCGCGCCGCCAGTCCGGATTCCGGCGACAGCCAGTTCTTCATTTGCTTCGACGATGCGTCCTTCCTCAACGGCCAGTACACCGTCTGGGGCAAGGTGACCGACGGCATGGAGAACGTCGACAAGATCAAGCGCGGCGAACCCGTGCAAAACCCCGACAAGATCGTCAAGGCCCGCATGGCTGCTGACGCGGCGTAATCGCGAGCTGTCATTCCGGGGCGCATCGAAGATGCGAACCCGGAATGACATTTGCGGGCGTCGGGCTTACTTCGCCGCCGAGAGCTGACGGACCGCTCCGAGCCAGTCTTCGATATGGTAGGAGCGAACCATCTTGCCGCCTTCCAGCGTGTGAACGTCGATCGACATCAGCTTGAACGATTTGCCGGTGTGAGGTGCACCCATGAATTCACCTGCCGGCGTACCGGTGGCTTCGCCGCGCACGGTGACCTGGTTGCCTGAAACCAGGACGTCCTTGATCTCCCATTTCAGGTCGGGGACCCCCTTCAAACGCATTCCGATCCCGCCGATGACTTCATCGCGGGTGTTGCAAATTTCGTTGGTCCGGCAGGATACCCATTCAGACGTAGTCGATTGCTTGACGAGTTCGGGCACATCTTTGGCGTTTTCGGCATTGAGCGCCTTATAGAACGGCGCGACCGCGGCGCGAGCGGCCTCGGCGCTGAGCTCCGCATGCGCGGGAAGCGCGACGGCGGTTGTGGCGGCAATGGCGAGACATGCGGCGGAAATTCGTTTCATCGGGGCTCCGGAGGCTTGAGTGGGGCGCTTGATTGAGTAAGCGCCGGTGATAAACCTCGCAAAATCGTCGAGCCAATGAGTTATCCGGTTAGACCATGAAGGAAATCGATTTACGCCGTTTCGATCTTAACCTGTTGGTCGTGTTCGAAGTTCTCATGATCGAGCGCAGCGTCACCCGTGCGGCCGAACGGCTCGGACGGACGCAATCGGCGGTCAGTCACTCGCTGCAGCGGTTGCGCAGCCAGCTCGGCGATCCCCTGCTGATTAAGGGTGGGGTGCGGATGCAGCCGACCCCCTTCGCGCTCGAACTGATCGAGCAGGCACGGCCGATGTTGCGGGGAATTCAGCGCGTATTGTCACCCCGGCATGTCTTCGATCCCGCAAGTTCACAACGGGTATTCCGGCTGGCCGCGCCGGACTTCATGATTACGCTGTTCATCGACCTGATGGCCCGGCTCCGGAAGGAGGCGCCGGGCGTGTCCGTCGAGTGGACCGCGCCGCGTGAGCCGACACCGCTGGATGTCGCCGAAGGTCAGATCGACATCGCGATCGTGCCCGCAGAAATCCGTCTGCCTGACGGCGCTACCAGCGAGGCCATCGGAGCACTGGAATGGCGATGCTTCGGCCGCCAGGGACATCAGGCGTTTTCGCAATGGGGTCCCGACACCTGGGCAAAGTGGCCGCACCTTGTCGTCCGCGTTGGCGACAATCTGACCAGCCCGGTCAATGTTGCCGCCTCGGCCGCGGGTCTGGGACGAACGATTGCGGGTTGGGTCCCGCATTTTTCAGCGATCGCGCCGGTGCTGGCGCGTTCCGATCTCATCGCCACGCTGCCGGCGATCGTGATGGAGGAGACGATCCATCCCTATCATCTGGAGAGCAGGGAAGTCCCATTTCCAATCGCGCCGCTTCCGCATGCGATGATCTGGAGCACCGGTCGAAACAACGATCCCGATATCGCGTGGCTGCGCGATCGATTGCGGCCCATCATCAAAAGCAAATTTGCGAGCGAACGGTGAGGGGCGCTACTCGGCGCAATGCGTACCCCTCGCGCGTTGAGCGTTCGACGTGCGGAGGCGCTTACTTCGCCGCCGACATTTGACGGAACGCGCCCTGCCAATCCTCGACATGGTAGGTGCGGGCGATCTTGTCGCCTTCCAGCGTGTGCATGTCGATCGACATCAGCTTGAATGATTTTCCGTTCGTCGCATTGCCCATCAATTCGCCCGATGGCGTGCCCGTCGCTTCGCCGCGGACGATCACGTGATTTCCCGCAACCAGCACTTCCTTCATTTCCCATTTCAGGTCGGGAATCGCTTTGAGCCGCTGTCCGATCCCGGCCATGACTTCATCGCGGGAATTGCAGGCATCGTTGCCCCGGCAGGTCTTCCAATCCGGCGTCGTCGTTTGGCGGACGAGTTCGGGAGCGTCTTTGACGAATTCGGCGTTGAGGGCCTTGTAGAAGGGGGCGAGGATCGCGCGAGCCGAGTCCACGGTGATTTCGGCCGACGCTGGCGATCCCGCGAACAGCACGGCGGCCAAGGCGGCCGATGCGGCAAATACGGTTTTCATGACAACTCCTGACGGTTTGACGAGGGGTCCGCGGGTGGTATGACTTCTCCAATCATTAATCCAATGAGTAGTTATAGCCCGTCATGAATGAAATCGATCTACGTCGTTTCGATCTTAACTTGTTGATCGTATTCGAAGTTCTGATGATCGAGCGCAACGTCACCCGCGCAGCGGAGCGGCTTGGGCGGACGCAATCGGCCGTCAGCCATTCACTGTCGAGGCTGCGCAAGCAACTCAGCGATCCCCTGTTGATCAAGGCAGGCGTGCGGATGCAGCCGACCGCTTTTGCGCTCGATCTGCTGGAGCAGGCCCGCCCGTTGCTGCGGGGAATGCAGCGCGTGCTCTCGCCGCGGCAAATTTTCGATCCCGCAAACTCGCGGCGCCTCTTCAGGATTGCAGCGGCGGATTTCATGCAAACCATGTTCTCCAGCCTCCTGACGCGGCTGCGGTCGGAAGCGCCCGGCGTGTGCGTTGAATGGGTCTCTCCGCGCGATTCCTTGCTGTTGGATCTGGCCGAGGGACAGATCGACATCGCGATCACCCAGGCACCATCGAGGATGCCCGAGGGTATCACCGGAGAGGCGGTCGGAACGTTGCAATGGCGGTGCTTTGCACGCGAGGGACATCCGGCCTTTGCCGAATGGGGAGTGCAAGCCTGGACCCGGTGGCCGCATCTGGCCATACGGACCAGCGACGTTCTGACGAGCCCGGTGCAACTGGCGGCGTCCGCCGCGGGTCTGGAGCGGACGGTCGCCGGATGGGTGCCACACTTCTCTTCTATCGCGCCGATCCTGGCGAGTTCGGACCTGCTGGCCACGATGCCGGCGATCACCGAGGGCGGGTTGGGCTATCCGTATCGGCTGGAGAGCAGGGAGGTGCCATTTCCGATTGCCGCGCTCCCTCAAGTCATGCTCTGGAACGTCAGCCGAAAGGGCGATCCCGAGATCGTGTGGTTGCGCGATCGGTTGGGGCCCATCATCAAAAGCAAATTTGCCGGCGAACGGATATGATCGCGAATACGCATGCGCACTGATCTCTTCGACTTTGAATTGCCCGCCGCCAACATCGCGCTGCGGCCCGCGAACCCGCGCGATTCCGCGCGGATGCTGGTGGTGCAGCCGGACGGCTTGTTACGGGACCGTAGCGTCGCCGACCTTCCGCACTGGCTGGAGCCGGGCGACCAGCTGGTCGTGAACGACACCAAGGTGATCGCGGCCCAACTCAGGGGCCGTCGTATCGGCCGCGAGACCGAGCCGAAGATCGAGGCAACTCTGATCAAGCGCCTCGACGGCTCGCGCTGGCAGGCGCTGGTCAAGCCCGCGAAAAAGCTCGCGCCGGGCGATTTCATTCGCTTCGGCAACGAGGGCAGGGTCTGCCTGCTCGGCAACCTCGATGCGCAGGTCGAGGCCAAGGGCGAAGACGGCGAGATTACGCTGTCGTTTTCATTTCACGGCCCGACGCTCGATCAAGCCATCGAAGATCTCGGCACGCCGCCGCTGCCGCCTTACATCGCTTCCAAGCGCACGCCTGACGATCAGGATGCGGCCGATTACCAGACCATGTTCGCGGCCAATGAGGGCGCGGTTGCAGCTCCGACGGCAGGACTGCATTTTACGTCGGCGCTGGAAGCAGCGCTGCGCGGCCACGGCGTCGAACTGCACCGGCTGACATTGCATGTCGGGGCAGGGACGTTCCTGCCGGTCAAGGCCGACGAAACGTCAGGGCACAAGATGCATGCCGAATGGGGTTGCATCTCTCCCGCTACCGCGTCTGCGTTGAATGCGGCGCGCGCCAAAGGCGGCCGCATCGTCGCGGTCGGGACCACCTCGTTGCGGCTCTTGGAAAGCGCTGCCGCCGAGGACGGTGCGATCCTGCCGTTTTCCGGCGAGACCTCGATCTTCATCACGCCGGGCTATCGCTTTCGCGCGGTCGATATCCTGCTGACAAATTTCCATCTGCCGCGCTCGACGCTGTTCATGCTGGTCTCCGCGTTCAGCGGGCTGGAGACGATGAAGGCGGCATATGCGCATGCGATCAGGGAAGGCTACCGGTTCTATTCGTATGGCGACGCGTGTCTGCTGTTTCGCGGGCGCGAAGCGTAAGGTGGGCAAAAGCGCAGCGTGCCCACCCTACGATTTTTGTCCTCACACCATCACTTTCTGCGGCAACAATTCCGCGATCTGGATCGCATTCAGCGCCGCGCCCTTCAGGAGCTGGTCCGCCGAGACGAACATTGCGATCGAATGGCCGCTGGCGTCGCTGAGATCCCGGCGAATGCGGCCGACCAGAACGTCGTCCTGGCCCGATGCGTCGATCGGCATCGGGAAATAGTTCCGCACCCGATCGTCCACGATTTTGACGCCCGGCGCCCGCGACAGGATCGCGCGCACGTCGTTTTCCGAGATCGGATTTTCGCATTCGAAGGTGATCGCCTCGGAATGCGCGCGCAGCACCGGAACACGGACGCAGGTCACGCCGACCGCAATCCTGTCGTCCTCGAAGATCTTTCGCGTCTCCTTAATGACCTTGCTTTCCTCCTCGTTGTAACCGGTCTCGGGATCGATCGGCGTATTGTGGCTGAACAGGTTGAAAGCATAGGGGTGCGGCAGCACCGTGGGCCCAAAAGCTTGCCCGTTGAGGCTGGCGCGGGTCGATTCCACCAGCTCCTGCATCGCCGCGGCGCCGCCGCCACTCGCTGCCTGATAGGTCGAGATGATCACGCGCTTGATGCGGTTGACCCGGTGGATCGGCCACAACGGCATCAAGGCCGTGATTGCCGAGCAGTTCGGAACCGCAATGATGCCTTTGTGCTCGCGGATCCGGTTGCCGTTGATCTCGGGGATCACCAGCGGCACGTTTGGATCCATCCGGAACGCCGAGGAATTGTCGATAACGACCGCGCCTGCCCTCACCGCTGATGGTGAGAACTTTCGTGACGTGCCGCCGCCGGCGGAAAACAGCGCGATGTCGACGCCTTCGAAGGAACGTTCGGTGAGTTCTTCGATGGCGATGGACTCGCCGCGGAAGCTGAGGGTCTTGCCGGCCGAGCGCGCGCTGGCCAGCGCCTTCAATTTCCGAACCGGAAATCCGCGCCTGTCCATGGTGGCGATGAATTCGGCACCGACTGCGCCGGTCACGCCGGCAATGGCAACAACGGGATCGTTCTTCACTGTGGTCTCCATGAGCGCAAGAATTTAGGCAATAAAAAAGCCCCGGTCCTTTTCAGGCGGGGCTTCGGTTCAGATGATGCGATCGTTCGACTACGCGCGCACGGCTCCCGAGCCCCCAGAGGGTGCTTTGGTTTTCGCGGTGCATTTGGTGGTCGTGATCATGGCGCGGACTTATGCGTGAGATGCGGGGCGGCGTCAACCGGGTTTCGGGCGGAAAATCGACGAGAACAGGTTGAATTGCACGCCGTTGTTACGCGATAAGCTGACGCATGAGCGTTCCCAATCATTTTGAGCTGGTCAAAACCGACGGCACGGCCCGTACCGGCCGACTGACCACGCCGCATGGCGTGGTGCGGACGCCGGCATTCATGCCGGTCGGCACGGCAGGCGCGATGAAGGGCATGCATTGGCGCGAGGTGCGTGACGCCGGCGCCGACATCGTGCTCGGCAATACCTACCATCTGATGCTGCGGCCGGGTGCGGAGCGGATCGCAGCGCTGGGCGGCTTGCAACAATTCACCGGATGGAAAGGACCCATGCTGACCGATTCCGGCGGCTTCCAGGTGATGTCGCTTTCGGAGCTGCGCAAGGTGAGCGAGCACGCCGTGACGTTTCGCTCGCATATCGACGGCGCCAAGGTCGAGCTGTCGCCGGAGCGTTCGATCGAGGTGCAGCGGCTGCTAGGCTCCGACATCGCGATGCAGATGGATGAATGCGTGCGGCTGCCGGCGGAACGCGCCGACATCGAGCGCGCGATGCAGCTCTCGCTGCGCTGGGCGGAACGAAGCAGGCGCGCGTTCGAAAGCGCGCCGCCCGGTTACATGCTGTTCGGCATTGTGCAGGGTGGTGACGTGCCGCAATTGCGCCGCACGAGCGCAAGCAGACTGGTGGATATCGGCTTCCACGGTTACGCGATCGGGGGGCTCGCGGTTGGCGAGCCGCAATCGGTGATGCTTAACATGATCGAGGCGACCGCGCCGGCGCTCCCGCAGGATCGCCCGCGCTATCTGATGGGCGTCGGCACGCCGGAAGATCTGCTGGAGGCGGTGGCGCGCGGCATCGACATGTTCGACTGCGTGATGCCGACGCGTAACGGGCGTCACGGAATGGCGTTCACGCGCTTCGGCCAGATCAATCTGCGCAACGCCCGCCATGCTGACGATCCGCGGCCGCTGGACGAGCAAAGCGCGTGGCCGTCGTCGCGCAATTACTCGCGCGCCTATCTCAACCATCTGGTTCGATCGGGCGAGACGCTGGGCGCGATGCTGCTGTCGGAAATCAACGTCGCCTATTACCAGCATCTGATGCAGGGCATGCGCGATGCGATCGCAAACGGCACCTTTGAGGATTTTCAAAATCAAACGCGCGCCGGTTGGGCGCGCGGTGACATTGCTCCAAGGTAAGTGGTTTTATGTTTGCCGCGTTTTCTTCACGCGAACCAGTCTCCACTTCGCTCGAAAACGCTATGGATCAATTGCAGGCGAACCGCTTGACCGAATGTTTGGTCACGAAACCGTAACCGCAGGTATCGCAGGTCCAGAGATAGCTGATGACGGCGTCGTGGAGGTAGGCCGAAGCCTCCGCCGCGACCATGGAGTCCGCGCAAACCGGACAGGTCGGCAGATCACATCCGCGCGGGTCGGGGTTAGACGCGACGGGCAGGATTTCAGCAACTGCTGGCATCGTGACCTCCTTTGCGTTCTGAACCGGGGCTCGGGGCTCATATTACTGGTAGAAGCATACACCGATTTATTTGACGATGTCGCAACACAAATGCGTACCTTTCGCGTTATCTGACAAATTTGTGTTTTGCGTTGCAGCGAACTTTCGGCTTCGCGGTTTCTGACTTGCGCATCGGCGCGAGCACCTTCTAAGTAAGGAAAGCTGTTAATTTCCCGCACATTATTGCCACAGGAGTGTTGTGATGGATGCGTCACCAGCCACGGGTGCGGTGCATCGTCCCGGCCGCGGCCGGGTTTTCGACTTAATTGTCGACGTTGTCGGCGACACGCCGATCGTGCGCTTGCGCAAGCTGCCGCAAATGCACGGTGTTAACGCTACCATTCTCGCCAAACTTGAATATTTCAGCCCGGCCGCGAGCGTGAAGGATCGCATTGGCGCTGCGATGGTGATCGCGATGGAAAAAGCTGGGGTGATCAACGCCGACACCGTGCTGGTCGAACCGACCTCCGGCAATACCGGGATTGCACTGGCCTTTGTCGCGGCCGCGGTGGCTACCGGTTGAAGCTGGTGATGCCGGAGTTCATGTCGATCGAGCGGCGCAAGATGCTGGCGTTCCTCGGCGCCGAGATCGTGCTGACGCCGGCAGCCCAGGGCATGAAGGGCTCGATCGCGATGGCGGAAGAG
>CAVYPL010000016.1:0-84922 GCA_963770355.1 uncultured Alphaproteobacteria bacterium
ACGGTCATGACCTACCGCGCGCCAATCAACGACATCCTGCTCGCACTCAATCACGGCGCAGGCCTCGAGGCCGCCGTGAAGGCCGGCCATTACGGCGATTTCGACGGCGATATCACCGCAGCCGTGCTGGAAGAAGCCGGCAAATTCGCCGGCGACGTGCTGGCGCCGCTCAATCGAGTCGGCGACGAACACGGCATCAAGCTCGAAGCCAACAAGGTGACCACCGCGCCCGGCTGGCCCGATGCGTATCAACGCTGGGCGGCCGCGGGGTGGAATGCGGTGTCGGGTCCGGAAGCCTTCGGCGGCCAGGGCCTGCCGCTCGCGATCAACGCGGCCTGCACTGAAATCTGGAGCGCGTCGAATATTGCCTTCGGCCTCTGCCCGCTGTTGACGCTCAGCGCGATCGAGGCGCTCGACGCCCATGGCAGCGACGAGCTGAAGAAAATCTATCTGGAGAAACTCGTCTCGGGCGAATGGACCGGCACCATGCAGCTCACCGAGCCGCAGGCAGGCTCCGATGTCGGTGCTTTGCGCACCCGCGCCGAGCGCGCCGCCGACGGCAGCTATCGTATCAAGGGGACGAAGATTTTCATCACCTATGGCGACCACGACATGACCGATAACATCGTGCATTTCGTGCTGGCGCGCCTGCCCGATGCGCCCGTGGGCACCAAGGGGATCTCTCTCTTTCTTATTCCCAAATTCATGGTCAATGCCGACGGCTCGCTCGGCGCACGCAACGACATCTATCCGTCCGGCGTCGAACACAAGCTCGGCATGCATGCTTCGCCGACCTGCACCATGACCATGGGCGACAATGGCGGCGCGATCGGCTACCTGATCGGCGAAGAAAACCGCGGCATGCTCTGCATGTTCACAATGATGAACCAGGCCCGCCTCGGCGTCGGCCTCGAAGGCGTCGGCATTGCCGACCGCGCCTATCAGCAGGCATTGTCTTTTGCCCAGGAACGCAAGCAGGGCCGCGCCGTCGGCAAGAAGGGTGACGGGCTCGATGCCATTATCGTGCATCCCGACGTCAAGCGCATGCTGTTGCAGATGCGCGCGATGACCGCGGCCGCGCGCTCGATCTGCTACGCCACTGCGGTTGCGCTCGATGTTTCCGTGCGCGCTGCGGATGCCAAGGTGCGCGCTGACGCTGCCGCCCGCGGCGCGTTGCTGACGCCGATCGCAAAAGCGTTCTCTACCGATATCGGCAATGAAGTGACGTATCTCGGCGTGCAGGTCCACGGCGGCATGGGTTTCATCGAGGAGACCGGCGCGGCCCAGCATTATCGCGATGCGCGCATCACCACGATCTATGAGGGCACCAACGGCATCCAGTCGATCGACCTGGTGACGCGCAAACTCGCCGCCAACGGCGGCGCGTCGGTGTGGGCCTTGCTCGATGAGCTCTCCGGCATCGTCAAGCAGGTCGAGACCTCGAACGATCCGGCCTTCGGCACCACCGGCGTCAAACTGCGCGATGCACTCGGGTCGCTCGAGCGCAGCAGCAAATGGCTGCTGGAACGCGTCGCCTCGGCGCCGAACGACGCGCTTGCCGGCGCCACGCCCTATTTGCGGCTGTTCGGCTCGACGCTCGGCGGCTGCATGCTGGCCGGCGAAGCACTCGCCGCCAAGAGCAACGGCAACGCCGGCGGCGATCCGCAACGCTACGTCACGCTGGCGCGGTTCTTTGCCGAGAATATTTCGGTGCAGGCCGGCTCGCTGGAAAAGACGGTGACCGACAGCGCCGACGCGGTCAACGGCGCGGATGCGGTGTTGCTGGCGTAACGGCATCCGCGCCGCCGTCCCTGCGACGACGTCGCTGCATGGCGAATGAGATGCCGCAATTTTTCTTACGAAGGAGCTACCGTCCCGATGTTTGATTTCGATCGCGTCATCGACCGCCGCGGCACGCACGCGTCGAAATGGGATATGATGGCAAAGTACTCGGGGATCACGGCACCGGACGGGATCCCGATGTGGGTCGCCGACATGGATTTTGCAGCGCCGCCAGGCGTGACGGAAGCGTTGACCGCTACCGTGAATCGCGGCGTCCATGGTTATTATGCCGACACCGGCAGCTGGGCGGCGGCACTGGCCGAGTGGATGACGCGCCGGCACGGCCTGTCGATCGACCCTGCGTGGGTAAGTCCCACGCCCGGTGTTGTCTCGGGATTGGGCCTTATCCTTCAAGCCGTCACCGAGCCCGGCGATGAAGTCGTGGTCTTTCCGCCGGTCTATCACGCATTCCGCAGGATCATTGTCGCCAACGAGCGACGCATTCTCGACGCGCAACTGGTCCAGCGTCAGGGCCGCTACACGATGGACCTCGATGCACTCGCCGCGAAGATTACGCCACGAACCAAAATCGTCTTTTTCTGTAGCCCGCATAATCCAGGTGGGACCGTCTGGTCGGTCGAGGAGATCCGTGCACTTGCCACCTTCTGTGCCGAACGCGACCTGATTCTGGTTTCCGACGAGATCCACTGCGATCTGCTGCTGGACGGCGCCAGGCACACGCCTACCGTGGCCGCCGCTCCCGAGATCGCGGATCGCCTGATCACCTGCGTCGCCGCGACCAAGACCTTCAATCTCGCGGGTGCGCATGTCGGCGCATGCTTCACTTCGAATCCGCTGTTGAAAAAAAGCCTCGACGCGCGGATCCTGGCAAGCGGGCTCGCCTCCTACAACGCCTTCGGCATGATCGCGACCGAGGCGGCGTGGCGGACCGGCGATAGCTGGCTCGATGCGCTGCTGCCTTATCTCGCCGGCAGTCGCGATATGCTGGATGCGCGGATCGAGCGCGCGGCACCCGGCGCGCGTTCGATGCGGCTCGATGCAACTTATCTGGCGTGGGTTGATTTCTCCGGAACCGGATTGGCGCCTGCGGATATTGCCACGAGGGTCAGGGATCGGGCGCGCATTTTTGCAAGCCCCGGCGAGCAATTCGGACCAGGCGGTGAAACCTGGCTGCGTTTCAACTTCGCCACGCCGCGTCCGATTCTCGAGGAGGCACTTGATCGGCTCGATGACGCCTTTCGAGAACTGCGGGCGTGATTTGCCCGGGCAGATCACCGCGAAAGGCGAGCTTCAGAACATTCGCGCCCGCGCTTCCTCACCTCTTTTGGTCTTCATCGGATAGATGGTCGGCGCGGCCAGTGGTCCCATCCGGGCATACACCTCGTTCGGCACCCGGTAGGCCCGCATCATTCGCGCGCTGTCGTTAAGGCCACAGGCTTCGCGTTGCACGACGAAGAGCCAGAGCGCATATCCGGCCTGTTCGACGAGGCCATCTCGGATTTCTCGATCGGAATTGGCCGTCCGCGGGCATGCGGCAAGTGCCGCCAGCGCGCTCTCAAGCCGCCGTCCAAGCCGTCCGAGGGCTGACGCCTTCTCCTGGGCAATCTCGTATTCGAGAGTTGCGTATCCGGAACGAAGAAAATCCAACGTCATAAGAGCGCTCCGCACGAGCCCTGCGCGTTATCCCTTATCTTATTAGTCAGCAAGGGGCTGTTCAAGCCACAGCCACGCTCTCTCCGGACGACGAGCTGTGTTCGGCTCAGAACACGTCGATGGTCGGGAAACGAGGTTGCCCCGTGATGCAGTCCCAAAGATAAATTGCAAGCCCGACGTCGCCAGTCCAGAGCGTATATCTTCCGCGGCCAACGACGGCATGAGCACCGCGATACTGGACGATGGCCGTCATGGCGAATTGGCGTGCGCGGTCGAGCCAAATCGGATCGTTCGTACGGCGGTAGAGTTTGAGGAATGCGTAGCCATTCCCGCCCGTGCCGTGGCAAAGGCCCGAGCCTTTCGTAAGTGGTCCGGTGGCCCAGATGAAGCGGCCGGCATCCACAAGAAGCTCGTCAAATTCAGGCGAAGCAAACGGCGCATCTCCAAATGTCGTCACCATGCCGGGCGCGCCGTGACAATGCTGACAGTAAAGGGGCGGCCTCGCGCGCTTGCTTCGCGCGGCCCAATTCGTCCCAATTTCAGACCGCCACGCATTCGCTGCAAGTGTCTTCGGCACAAACTCGCCCACCTGCGCTTGCTGCGCCGGCGTCAACCAATCCCACCCCTGCAGCAGCGGGATGACGTTGCCGGCGAAACCGTGAACCGGCCCGAGCCAACGGTCGTTCTCACCATAAAGATCTTGCGTCCAAAGTGGACCTTGCGGCGTGTCCTCCAGAGCGGCTAACAGCCGGGCTGCCTGTACTTCGAACAGGCCGCGCCATCGCGGCTCCCCTGTCATCCCGGCCATGTGGATTGCGGCCAGCATAGATCCGGGCATGCCCCACATCAGCTCTCGGATCGGCAGTCCCGTATTTGCTTCCGCGCGTCTATGCACGAGATCGGCCAGGCTCGATGTGGGTGCGAGACGCATAGCGAGAAGCGCTGCACCCATGTCGCCCTTGAGCAGCGAGCCATGCTTGGCGTAGTCGGCAGGCGAATTGTTTTCGAAAGCGGCGATTGTCCGCTCCAGAAGTTTCGGCAGAACAGGGCGAAAGTCCTTGGCGAAGCGCGTCGCACCTATTCGATGCAGATAGTCCAGCGCCCAAATGACACCGGCCGCGCCCGTATAAAAACTGGGGTTACCGTCTCCCACGCCATCGTCGCTTGGGTGACCCGGCCAGAACGTGTCGGGATCGAACTGAGCGATTGCATCGGCCGCGATTTCTTCGATCACCGCCCGGACAGCCAATTCACTCCAGGCGTCGTGTGCAAGCGCACGATGACGACCGATGGCAATCATGGTCTGTGGGGTCCGCTGAGCGCTGTCCATCTCGATTCACCGTCCGCAGTTCCAGACATTCCCGATCGGAGGTGACCGCACCTCGCGCGAAGGGTGGGTTGAGTGAAACGAAACCCACCGATACGCGCCGAGATATTGCGATGGGTTTCGCAAGAGCTCAACCCATCCTACGAACTGCTAGCTGATGGAATCCGCATTCGCACCAGGCAAGGTTTAGTTCAACCGCAGCTCGGTGATGTGCCGTGGATCCGGGCTCAGCTCTTTGCGTTCGACGCGCTTGACGAGGTCTGTCAGCACAGCATTGGCGCTGCAGGAGAGACCGAGCTTTTCGCCCTCGCGCACCACGAAGCCGTTGAGGAATTCGATCTCCGTGCGCCGGCCTTTCTGCATGTCCTGCCCCATCGAGGGACGCTGCTCCGAGGAAGTTTTCTTGCCGTCCTTGAAACGCTGTTCGTCGCAGGCGCGCATTGCCGCCTCGTCGCCCTCGCCCGCACGCGCAATGGTCTCGGGCGGCAGGTGCAAGATCTCCTCAAGTTGATAGCCGTGCGCTTGTCCGACGCGGATCGCTTCGCTGCCGAGCCGGGTGGAGAAGCGGCGGATCGGCTCGCTTTGCAGCATCTCGCCGCCGGGCAGGCCCGTGCAGGCGGAGAGTCCATTGCCCATGGCGTTGGCGACCAGTTTCGACCAGCGCTCGCCCCACAGATTATTGGTTACCTTGGCGCTGTCGGCATAGCCGACCAGGCGGCAGATTTCCTCCGCCCGCGGCGTGATGCGGCCATGGGGTTCGCCCGTGCGAAACACGGTATGTGCTGCGCCGTGCTTGCCGGCGCCGCGGTGGATGTGACCGGGCTCGGGCAGGTTGACGGTGATGCTGCTGGCAATACACCCAAGCGTCTTGCCCCAACCGACGATGCCGGCGATCGTCTCTTCATTCATGCAATTCTGCAGCGACACGACATAGCCGTCCGGCGCCAGATATTGCTTGATCATCATGGTTGCCCACGCCGTGTCATAGGATTTCATGCAGACGAAGGCAATGTCGACCGGCGCCTCCCGGGCCAGTTGCTGCGCGTCCGTGACGTGCAGCGCGCGCACCGGAACTGTAAATTCCGCCACATCCCTGGCGTGGGTGACGCGCAGGCCGTGCTTTCTCATGTGCTCGACATGCTCGGGCCATGGATCGATGAAGGTGACGTCCTCACCCGCCTGCACCATATGGGCGCCGGCATAACCGCCGACGGCTCCCGCTCCTACGATAGCTATCTTCCGACCCATGCTTTCCTCCCGGGGTTTCTTATAACCGAGCCTAGCGCGCCGGATGGGCACATCGCAACCACGGCCTGCAGATGCCAGGCGCCATTCGCTTGCGATGTCGGTTTGGGTCAAGCGGCGATGGGTTCGCGAGGGCTCAACCCATCCTACGGACCGTCGCTGTCTCGCGGTCTTGTGATCGGCGGGATGCAGCTGCCGAAGCGCGGATCAAGGGGATCGAAGCGCGAATTCAATCTTACGACGATATAGAGCAAAGCCAATGCCAGCGAGCAGAGCAGCACGCTTAGCCATGCCGGCAGGAAGGCCGCGGCCGTCACGCAAATGATCAGCAGAACGGCAACGCCTGAAATCAGTCTCGAACCCATAACCCGCCCCCGTGAGCGCCTTCACGCTGGGAACACCGTGGACCGAAAGAGCCGCTTGGCTTGTTACGCACTGCAAGACAATTATGGGCTCGATTTGACGATCTGGATACCTGCCGAGATGCCGCGGAGGGTTGCCTTCGCTCGTTGGACTACGGCGGATTTTGCTCCACTCATCCGGCGAATTGGCAGCTTCAAGAGCAGATGCCGATCACAATCGGCTGCGTGGACGAGTTAGTCCGTCAAGAATTCGTCAGACCTTCGATCCAGTCGAGGGTCCGGAGGACGTCGGGATAGGTTCTGAAATCCTGTTCGCCTTCGCCCGCAGCAAAACCGAAAAGATGACGGCTCTTCTCGTCCCTGATGGCGCGTCTGACACGCTTTGCGAAAAGGGCAAGCTGTTCGTTCGAGGGCTGTTCGACTGCCTTCTCGGATCGCCTGTCGATCCGGGATCGGCGCTCGCCGATCAATCGCTTCTCTTCCGCTGATCGATTGTCGGCGCCGGATCGTCTTTCGAGACCGGCTCTTTTGTCATCATCGGCCATGACGCACCTCTAATAGCGCTTGCGTATGAATGCCGCCAAATCAGGCCACGTCGCGCAATCTACCAACTGCTTCCGGGCTCGCGCAAAGCAGACGCCTGCGAATGGCTTCCTCGACAAGCGCCAGAGCCTGCTTCGCCTCGTGCGCTTCCGCTTCGGCGGCGTGCGCACGGACTTCCGCCGCCCGCGCCCTGGCCTCCGCCGCACTTATGCGTGTTTCAGCCTGCGTCAGAGCTCTCGATGCGTCCTGCAGTTTGCCGTCGGCATCGACGACAACCTCTCGCAACGTGTGTTCCGCGGATGCGACCCGCTGCTCGGCATGCCGCAGCCGTTCCGTCGCGTCCTTGCACATTGCCTTGGCGCGAGCTTCGATCTCTCGCGCGCTATCCTCGATGCCGCTGAAAACTTCGGCGGCCTGATACACCAGATCGAGCGCCCTTGCGCCGGAGCCCGGTGCCGAGGATCGAGCAAAATTCAGTACGTTTTCATTCCTGCGACCGGCAGGCCTTCCTTCTTGGTGTGCCATGAAGAGGATCTCTGCTTGTGTATGGCAGAATGATGAACCGTTATGGTAAATGGAGCATTAAAGCTCCAAATGGCCCGAACGGATCGCCGGCCCGGCATCAACCCGATACCGCCGACATGCAGTCTTAAGAGCCGTTTCCGATCGGCTTCAATCCCGCCTCGATCGCCGCACGCCGCGGCTCGAGGAATGGCGGCAACGCCAGTTTTTCGCCGAGCGTTTCCATCGGCTCGTCGGTGGCAAACCCCGGCCCGTCGGTCGCGATCTCGAACAGGATGCCGTTGGGCTCGCGGAAATAGAGACTGCGAAAGTAAAAGCGATCGATCTCGCCGCTGTTGGGCACGCCGAGATCTCGTCAGGTGCCTGGTCCAGGCGTGATACTGTTCCTCGTCCGGCGTGCGGAAGGCGACGTGATGCACGCCACCCGCGCCCTGGCGCGCGACTGGCGCATCCTTATCCTCGATCACATGCAGTTCGGCGGCGGGACCGCCCTCGCCCATCTCGAACACATGAATCTCCGCACCGTGGGCGGCATAATCACGCACGCGGCGCATGTTCATGACATCTGTCAGCACGTGAGCGGTGCGCGACAATTCGTGCACGGTCAGCACGATCGGGCCGAGGCCGCGGATTTGATGCTCAGGAGGTACCGAACTTCGTTCCCATGGCGACGCCTCTCCCTTACCGCCGTCGTCGATCAGCACCAGCCGCTGGCCCTCATTGTCCTCGAACGGCAACGTCAGCCTTCCGTCGACTTCGACGACCTCGCGGGTGACGCCGCCCGCCTGTTTCAGGCGGTCGCGCCAATATCCCAGGCTCTTTTCACCGGCAACGCGCAAGCCGGTGCGCGAAATCGAGTTGGTCCCGCGGCGCTCGGGAGCTGCGGGAAAATCGAAGAAGGTGAGATCGGTGCCGGGATTGGCTTTGCCGTCGGCGTAGAACAGATGATAGGCGCTGACATCGTCCTGATTGACGGTCTTCTTGACCAGCCGCATGCCGAGCAGGCCGGTGTAAAAGGCCAGATTCTCCCGTGGCTTCGCGGAAATCGCGGTCAGGTGGTGAATTCCGCCTAGCTGCATTGCGTCATCCTCTACTCACGTCCCCCGGGAAAACCGGCCGGGACATTTGGGGCTTTTCGGAGATCATGTAGGATATGGCACGATGACTCGCCAGCGGCACCGCCGCTGCCTGCCTCAAGGACAATTCATGACCGGGCACCTCATTGTCACCGACGAAGAAGCGACGCGCGTGATCACGCTGCGGCGACCCGAGAAGAAGAACGCGATCACGCAAGACATGTATCGCGCGATGAGCGATGCCATCGACAAGTCGCAGAACAATCCGAACATCCGCTGCATCATCATTACCGGCGGCTCCGGCGTGTTCACCGCCGGCAACGACCTCGAGGATTTCCTCAAGGACGGCACCTCCAATACCGACACGCCGCGCGCCTCCAACGCCGCCAAATTTCTTTATTCGCTGGCGCATAACGTCAAACCGATCATCGCCGCGGTCGACGGCGTCGCGATCGGGATCGGCACCACCATGCTGTTCCATTGCGACTACGTGCTCGCCAGCAAGACCGCGACATTTGCGACGCCCTTCATCAATCTCGGACTGGTGCCGGAAGGCGCCTCCAGCCTGTTGATGCCGCGCACCATGGGGCACCAGCGCGCGTTCGCCATGCTGGTGATGGGGCGCACCATGACCGCCGACGACGCCCGCGACGCCGGCTTCGTCAATGTCGTGGTATCGCCCGGCCACACCGAGGCCGAAGCGCGCAAGGTCGCGCGCGAGATTTGCAACCTTCCGGCGGAAGCAGTCGCGATTTCGCGAAAACTTTTGAAACTGCCGCCCGAAGACATGACCCGCCGGATCGACCAGGAAGGCCATCTGTTCGGCGAACGGATGCGCTCCAAGGAAGCGGTCGCCGCGTTCAAAGCGTTCTTTGAGCGCAAGAAGGGCTGAACTCAAGGCGGACTTCAAAGCGGACTCTCACCATCGCCGTCGCGAAGTCTTCACCTCCCTTTGATCCCGCATGTCGCTGCGTACACGCGGGTTACCTGCTATGTCGGTGCCATGAAACCTCCCTTTCTGCCGATCCTTGCGGCAATCGTCCTGGCACTTTCCGCATCATGTCACGCCCAATCGGCCGCGCCGGTCGAACTGCGCATCCTCGCGATCAACGATTTCCACGGCAACCTCCGCCCGCCGCCGGGCGGGATCAGGATTGCCGATCCCGACGACAAGACCAAAAAGATCGTCGTGCCGGCCGGCGGGTCCGAGCGCATGGCGACGCTGGTCAGGCAACTCCGCGAGGGGCACAAGAATACGATCTTCGTCGCGGCCGGCGATTTGATCGGCGCCAGTCCGTTTTTGTCGGCGATGTTCCACGACGAGCCCACTATCGAATCGCTGTCGATGATGGAACTGGCGCTATCCGCCGTCGGCAATCACGAATTCGACGAGGGCAAGGACGAATTGTTGCGGATGCAGAATGGCGGCTGCCACCCGGTCGACAAATGCCAGGGGCCGCATCCGTTTCCGGGCGCGAAATTTCATTATCTCGCTGCCAGCACGATTGAGAAGAGCACCGGGAAAACCGTGTTTCCGCCTTACGAGATCCGCCAGTTCGAGGGCATCCCGGTCGCCTTCATCGGCCTGACCTTGAAGGGCACGCCGAACATCATCTCGCCGGTCAGCGCGGCCGGTCTCGAATTCCGCGACGAGGCCGAGACGGTGAATGCGCTGGTGCCCGAATTGAAGGCGCGCGGCGTCGAAGCCATCGTGGTGCTGATCCACGAAGGCGGCACGCCGACCGGCGGCTATAATGAGTGTCCGGGCATCTCGGGCCCGATCGTCGACATCGTCAAAAAATTCGATCGCGCCGTCGATGTGGTGGTCTCCGGCCACACCCATCAGGCCTATGTCTGCGAGATCGACGGACGGCTTGTCACCAGCGGCGACAAATACGGCACGCTCGTCACCGCGATCGATCTCAAGCTCGATCCCGTGACGCGCGACGTCATCAGCGCCAAGGCCGACAACAACATCGTTCGGGTCGCAACGCTTGCCAGGGACGCGGAACAAGCCGCGCTACTTAAATCCTACGACAGGGTTGCGGCCCCGATCGCCAACGCTCCGGCGGGCTCGGTGACGGAAACGCTGTCGCGCGTACCCAACAATGCCGGCGAGAGCCCGCTCGGCGATGTCATCGCCGACGCCCAGCTCGCCGCGACCAATGCCGCGGCAAACGGCGGCGCGGTCATCGCCTTCACCAATCCGGGCGGCGTGCGCACCGATGTTGTGCGGAAGGAGGATGGCGCGGTGACTTACGCTGATCTGTTCGCCAGCCAGCCGTTCCGCAATCAACTGGTGACGCTGACGCTGAGCGGCAAACAGATCAAGGACATGCTCGAACAGCAATGGCTCGATCCGAAACGGCCGCGAATCCTGCAGGTCTCGAAGGGTTTTGCCTATGCATGGGACGGCTCAAAGCCGGACGGCGAGCGCGTCATCGCCGAGCGGATGTCGCTGGACGGACAGAAGATCGGTCCCGCCGCAAACTATCGCGTCACCGTCAACAATTTCCTGTCGGTCGGCGGCGACGGTTTTACGGTGCTCAGGGAAGGCAAAGCGCCGCAAATCGGCGTCTACGACATCGATGCGCTGCATACTTACTTCAAGGCCAACAGCCCGGTCGGCCCCACCGCCGCCAATCGCATTGTCCGCGTCAATTGACCCGGCCGAACACAGCCCTTTCGGAACGCGACACGAATAGCTAGGTTATCTCGTTCTCAACTCGCAGCGCTCGAAAGGCCACTCCGGGAATGACGACCCTTCTTTTGACCCATCGCGCGAGCCTCGATCATTTGACGCCGCCGGGACACCCCGAGCGGCCGGACCGGATTCGCGCGGTCGATGAAGTTCTCGGCGAAGGCCGCTTCGATGCGCTGGTTCGCGGCGAGGCGCCGGAGGGATCGCTCGATCTCGTCACGCTCTGTCATGACGGACATTACGTCGAAGAGTTGCGCCATGTCGCCCCTACCAGCGGCATGATCTATCTCGATGGCGATACCGCGATGTCGCCCGGCACCTGGGAAGCCGTGATGCGCGGCGTCGGCGGAGCGGTGGCCGCGACCGACGCGGTCATGGCCGGCAAGCATTCCAATGCGTTCGTCGCGATGCGACCTCCCGGTCATCACGCCGAGATCAACAAGCCGATGGGCTTCTGCTTCTTCGATCATGCCGCGATCGCCGCGCGTCACGCCCAGCGCAAATACGGCATCGGCCGCGCGGCAATCGTCGATTTCGACGTCCATCACGGCAACGGCACGCAGGATATTTTCTGGGCCGATCCGACCGTGATGTATTGCTCGACGCACCAGATGCCGCTGTTTCCCGGCACCGGCGCCAGCGGCGAGCGCGGCGAGCATGACAATATCGTCAATGCGCCGCTCGCCTCGGAAGACGGCAGCGCCAAATTCCGCGCGGCGTTCGAAAACGTGATCCTGCCGCAATTGCAGAAATTCAGCCCGGAACTGGTCGTCATCTCCGCCGGGTTCGATGCGCATTACCGCGATCCGCTGGCCTCGCTCAACCTGAAGGCCGATGATTTCGGCTGGGTCACGCGCAAGCTGATGGATTTAGCCGACAAAAGCGCGGGCGGCCGGATTGTCTCGGTGCTGGAGGGCGGCTACGACCTGCAGGGGCTGAAAGAGTCGGTCGCCGCGCACGTCACCGCATTGATGGGGGCCTAGATCCCCGCCACAATACGTCCGCAAAACCGCAGTTGATTCTGCGCCACGGGGCGCAGCCGGGAACGCAGATAATGGCCGAAAACACGCAAGCTGACGTCAAGAAGCTCTCCTTCGAGCGCGCGATCGAGGAACTCGAATCGATCGTCACGCGGCTCGAGGGCGGTAAGGTGCCGCTTGAGGAATCGGTTGCGATCTACGAACGCGGCGAGGCCCTGAAACGGCGCTGCGAAGAGCTGCTGCGGCAGGCCGAGGCGCGCGTCGACAAGATCACCACCGACGCCTCAGGCCAGGCGAACGGGACCGAGCCGCTCGACGTTCAATAGCGCGTCGGCGCCATCCGGACCAAGATCCCACCACCGCACCACGGAATAATCGAGAACATTTGGCGAATTTCGTGCCCGCCGCGCTACGGAAGGCCGAATTAGTTCGTGAATTAGTTCTTGAATTAGTTCTTGGCGCATTGGACGGCCTGATATAGTCCCGCCGTCATCCGGGGACCGTACGTGCGCGTTGAGCACCGCCATATCATCTATATCCAGGGATACGATCCGCGCGGACTGGCGCAATACTACCGCATGTTCCGCACCGAACTGCGGAAGTTCGGCCGGCTGTATCAGCTTTCGGCCACCATGAGCCGGCCCAAGGTCGCGCCCGACGACGAGATCGCGTCATGGACCATCGAGACCAAGGCGGACGATTGGCAGACCCGGACCAATTACGACTTCCTGCGCTTTGAAGATTTCATCCAGCGCGATCTCGCTTCACCGATCTGGCGCACGGTGTTCCAGGCCGTCTTCATCTACTGGCGCCTGATCTTCTCCGGCACCATCGCGCGGTTTGCAAAAGCGAACTGGCGTTTCGCGACTTTCATCACCTGGCCGCATTTCGTGCTGCTGCTCGAAGCGATCTGCGCCGGTGCAATCGCCTTTGTGTTCGAAAAAGGCCTGGACGCCATCGGCATTCCCACCCCTTTCAGCATTGCGGCGGCGGCAGCCATTTTCGTTGCGCTGCTCGGTACCGTGCTGAAATACACCGAAAACAGCACTTATGTGCTCTATCTCTTGTGCGACACGATCTGGACTTGGCAATTCGCGCACCGCGAACGTCCCGAATGGGACCAGCGTATCGACCGCTTTGCCGAGCATCTCGTTAATGTCGCCCGCAGCAGCGACGCCGAGGAAATCGTCATCGTCGGCCACAGTTCGGGATCGTTTCTCGGCACCGAAATGCTGGCGCGGGCGCTGAAACTCGATCCCGCTTTGGGGCGGCACGGCCCGCGCATCGTACTGCTGACGATTGGCGGAAATTTCCCGATCGTCGGGTTCCACGCCGCCGCGCAGGATTTCCGCGATCATCTCAGGCAGCTCGCGGTGGAGCCGTCGATCGACTGGATCGACTGCCAGGCGCGCAAGGACGTGATGAATTTCTACCAGTTCGATCCGATCAAGAGTCACGGCATCGATGCCGGCGCCAACAGACGCAACCCCAAGATCGTGGCGGTGCGTTTCCGCGACATCATCAAGCCCGAACATTACGAGCGGTTTCGCTGGCAATTCTTCCGGGTCCATTTCCAGTTCGTGATGGCCAACGAACAGCCGAATGCCTACGACTTCTTCATGATCGTTTGCGGCCCGGTGCCCCTGAGCGAACGCATGGCTGCCCCCGACGCAGCGATGGCGATTGCGACCGGCGATGCCGCGGCCCGCGAACAGGGCTGGAAACGGATCGAAACGGCCAAATCGGAGCCCGTAGGTGCCGCCGAACTAGGCAAAATGGAACCTTCTGCCCGCCGCAGCGGTTGAAAAGCCGGGGTTTTTCGCCTGTCGGCAGGGATCCCGCCTGGAACCTATCCGTTCAGCCGGGTTGGCTTTGGGCGCCGCTTTGGTGTAAAGCTTGCAAGCTATTGGCTGGGGAGAGCGGCCTGCCGCCAAATTGTGAAGGCAGTAAGCACTTCAAATAGCTAAGGAAACTGACCGGGAAGGGTAAAGCTACCAGCGTGATGCATATCACATGGTTCGGTCCGGGGTAGCATCTAGGCTTTCAATCAGGTACCGGCCTGCCGAGATGGCGCCCGGCGTCTGGATTTTCGCTGCGCGGCTAATGCGCAACCCATCTCGCGTCGGGCCAGTCCCGACATGCAAAACTGGAATATCGCTGTGACCACATTCAGTAAAACGCCGCTTCTGGACACCATTCGCACGCCCGACGACCTTCGCAAGCTCAAGATCGAGCAAGTGCAGCAGGTCGCCGACGAATTGCGTCAGGAAACCATCGACGCGGTTTCCGTGACCGGTGGCCATTTCGGCGCCGGCCTCGGCGTCGTCGAACTCACCACCGCCATTCACTACATCTTCGATACCCCGCGCGACCGCCTGATCTGGGACGTCGGCCATCAGGCCTATCCGCACAAGATCCTGACCGGCCGCCGCGACCGCATCCGTACGCTGCGCACCGGCGGTGGCCTTTCCGGTTTCACCAAGCGCACTGAGAGCGATTACGATCCGTTCGGCGCCGCGCATTCCTCGACCTCGATCTCGGCGGCCCTCGGCATGGCGGTGGCGCGCGACCTCTCCGGCGGCAAGAACAATTGCATAGCCGTGATCGGTGACGGCGCGATGTCGGCCGGCATGGCCTATGAAGCGATGAACAATGCGGGTGCGATGAATTCGCGCCTGATCGTCATTCTCAACGACAACGACATGTCGATTGCGCCGCCGGTCGGCGCCATGTCGGCCTATCTGTCCAGGCTCTACTCGGGCAAGACCTACCGTTCGCTGCGCGAGGCCGCGAAACAACTCGGCAAGCATCTGCCGAAAATCATCTCCAACCGCGCCAACCGTGTCGAAGAATATTCCCGCGGCTTCATGATGGACGGCGGCACGCTGTTCGAGGAGCTCGGCTTCTATTATGTCGGCCCGATCGACGGCCACAATCTCGACCATCTGCTACCGGTTCTGAAGAACGTCCGCGACATGGAAACCGGCCCGATCCTGGTCCACGTCGTGACGCAGAAGGGCAAGGGCTACGGCCCGGCCGAAGCCTCCGCCGACAAATACCATGCCGTCGTCAAGTTCGACGTCGCCACCGGCGCCCAGGCCAAGGCAAAGCCGAATGCGCCAGCCTACCAGAATGTGTTCGGCCAGAGCCTCGTCAAGGAAGCCGAGAAGGACGACAAGATCGTCGGCATCACCGCCGCGATGCCGTCCGGCACCGGCATCGACATTTTCAACAAGGCCTTCCCTAACCGCACCTTCGATGTCGGCATCGCCGAACAGCACGCGGTGACGTTCGCGGCCGGCCTCGCCAGCGAAGGCTACAAGCCGTTCTGTGCGATCTACTCGACCTTCCTGCAGCGGGGTTACGACCAGGTGGTCCATGACGTCGCGATCCAGAGCCTGCCGGTTCGTTTCGCGATCGACCGCGCCGGCCTTGTCGGTGCCGACGGTGCCACCCATGCCGGCTCGTTCGACAACGCCTATCTCGGCTGCCTGCCCAACTTCGTCATCATGGCCGCCTCCGATGAGGCCGAGCTGGTGCACATGGTCGCCACGCAAGTGGCGATCAACGATCGCCCCAGCGCAGTGCGCTATCCGCGCGGCGAAGGCCGCGGCGTCGAAATGCCGGAGGTCGGCATTCCCCTCGAAATCGGCAAGGGACGCATCGTCCGCCAGGGCAGCAAGATCGCGCTGCTGTCGTTCGGCACTCGTATGGCCGAATGCGAAAAGGCCGCCGACGAACTCGCCGCCCACGGCCTTTCCACCACGATCGCCGACGCGCGCTTCATGAAGCCGCTCGACGTCGATCTGGTGCTCAAGCTCGCGCGCGACCACGAAGTGCTGCTCACCATCGAGGAGGGCTCGATCGGCGGCTTCGGCTCGCATGTCATGCAGACGCTGTCCGACAACGGCATGCTCGATGGCGGCCTGCGGATGCGTGCGATGATCCTGCCCGACGAGTTTATCGACCACAATTCGCCGAACGCGATGTATGCCCGTGCCGGCCTCGACGCCAAAGGTATCGTCGCCAAGGTGTTCGACGCGCTCGGCAAGGATTACAAGGCCGAGACGGTCAAGCTCGCCTGAGCTCTTGCAGGCGTTTTGACGCGCCGGTGATCCATGAAAATCTATCTGGCAGGCCCCGACGTGTTCCTGCCGGATGCGACCGAGATCGGACGGAGAAAAGCCGAAATCTGCACGCGTCATGGCTTGAGCGGACTCTATCCGCTCGATAACGCGGTCGACCTGTCGGCAAAGGACGCCTCGCTCAGGATATTCAAAGCCAACGAAGCGATGATGGACGCAGCGGATGCGATCATCGCCAATTTGACGCCGTTTCGCGGCCCCAGTGCTGACGCCGGCACGGTCTACGAGCTCGGCTATGTGGCCGGCCGCGGCAAGCTGTGCCTCGCCTACAGCAACGATCCCAGTCCCTATCCCGAACGCGTAGCGCGAATGACCAAAGTGACGAAATCGAGCGACGGCCGCCTCGTCGACAGCGACGGGTTGACGATAGAGGATTTCGGCCGGCCCGATAATCTGATGATGATCCACGCGCTCGACTTGCGTGGCTGTCCGCTGGTGACGCCGCGCGAGAGGCCCGCAGATATCTGGCACGACCTAACCGCATTCGAGGCCTGCGTTCGCTTGGCGGCGGATCGGGCCATCAGCACACCGGGCTGACCTTGGCGAAGAAAGACACCAACGAAATCGCTGCTCGCAAGCGCGCGGACGTGCTGCTGGTCGAGCGCGGCCTGTTCGAAAGCCGGGCACGCGCGCGTGCCGCGATCGAAGCCGGCGGCGTGATCGCCGACGGCAAGCAGGTCGTGAAACCATCGGAAACCATCGCGGCCGATGCCGCCGTATCCGCACAACCGGCGCACCCCTATGTCTCGCGCGGCGGCGTCAAGCTGGCAGGCGCGCTGGAACAATACCCGATCGACGTCGAAGGTCATGTTTGCCTCGACGTCGGCGCTTCGACCGGCGGCTTCACTGAAGTCTTGCTGGCGAATGGTGCGAGCCTTGTCTTCGCGATCGACGTCGGCCACAGCCAGTTGCATCCCTCACTGCAAAACCATCCCAAGATCGTATCGATGGAAGAGACTGATATTCGCAAATTCGAGGGCAAGCGCCTGCCCGCGCGGCCGGATATCGTCGTGATCGACGTCAGTTTCATTTCACTGAAGGCCGTACTGCCGGTGGCGCTGTCGCTGGCGGCGGCGCCGATGCATCTGCTGGCGCTGATCAAGCCGCAATTCGAGGCCGAGCGACGGCATTCCAAGCACGGCATCATCCGCAACGCGATGGTGCATCAGCAAATCTGCGACGACATCTCAGCCTTCGCGGCCGCGCAGGGCTGCACCGACATCCAGATATTTCCGTCCTCGATCAAAGGTGGCGACGGCAATATCGAGTTCTTCATCGGTGCACGCCGTGGCTGAGACCGAACGCCTCGCCATCGATCATGTCGGCCATCGCGGCGATGGCGTCGCCATATCAGTCGGCCAAAGCATCTATGTACCCTATACGCTCGGCGGCGAGACCATCGAGGCGGAAACAATAGCCGGGCATCCCGACCGCCGGCGCCTGATCAAGGTCGAAGTCGCAAGTCCGGAGCGGATCGCGCCGTTCTGTACGCATTTCGGTGTCTGCGGCGGTTGCGCCATCCAGCACTGGGAGAGTGAGCGATACCGCGCATGGAAGCGCGACATCGTGGTGACGACGTTGGAACAGGCCGGGATCGATTGCGAGGTGGCGCCTCTCGTCGACGCCCATGGCCTTGGCCGCCGCCGCATCACGCTGCACGCGCGGATGGGAACGCACGATGTGCTCAAGGTCGGCTTTGCCGCCGCCAATTCACACGACATCATCCCGATCGATCGCTGTCCGATCCTCGACCCGCATCTCGATGGTGCGATCGAGGCGGCCTGGGCCGTCGCCGAACCGCTGATCTCGATCGGCAAGCCGCTAGATATTCAGGTCACAGCCACCGAGAGCGGACTCGATGTCGACGTCCGCGGCTCCGGCCCGGTGTCAACAAAGTTGATCGCTAAACTTTCTGAAGTCGCGCAACAGCACCGCCTGGCGCGTCTGACGCGCCACGGCGAACTGGTGCTGATGCGAACACCGCCGGTCGTCTCCATCGGCGCCGCGCAGGTCGCGTTGCCACCGGGATCATTCCTGCAGGCAACGGTGGCCGGCGAGGAAACGCTGGCGTCGCTGGTCACCGACCATTGCAAGCGCGGCAAACATATTGCCGACCTGTTTTGCGGGGTCGGGCCGTTTGCCTTGCGGCTGGCAACGAAATCGCGAGTGGCGGCCTTCGACAGCGACGCCGGCTCCATCGCGGCCTTGCAGAAGGCAGCGACGTCGACATCTGGACTAAAGCCGCTGAAGGCCGAGACGCGCGATTTGTTCCGTCGTCCGCTGATGCCGCAGGAATTGCGCGATTACGATACGGTCGTGTTCGATCCGCCGCGACAGGGTGCTCAAGCGCAGGTCACGCAACTTGCGGCCAGCAAGATTCCGGTGGTCGTCGCGGTATCGTGCAACGTGACGACATTTGCCCGCGACGCGAAAATACTGATCGACGGTGGTTATAAAATCGAGGGCGTCACGCCAGTCGACCAGTTCCGCCACACGCCGCATGTGGAATTGGTGGCGCGATTGTAGGAGATAGATCGCGTAGGGTGGGCAAAGCGAAGCGTGCCCACCATTTCGGCACGACAATCCATCGACAGATGGTGGGCACGGCGCAAGGGCGCCTTTGCCCACGCTACGAACTACGCCCTCACCGCCCCCAGCGGTCCTGCCAGATCTTCTCGCCGATCAGGCAATTGACACGCGGCTCCTTGTCTGCGGCCGGCACGATCCAACGCTCCGGGGTGCGACCGGCGACTTCAAGCAGCAGCTTGGTGCGGATCGCTTCCTTGAATTTTTCGCGATCCTTGATCGTGACCACGAACGAACCGGGGCCACCGATGACGCAGTCCTCATAGTAGAAATCGAGATTGTCGATATCCATGGTGGAATAGGACGGCTCCTTCACCATGATCGGCAGGCCGTTGATGATGATGCCCTTCTCCAGCGCCGCATCGCGCGCGGTGACGACCGGCGCGCCGTTGTTGTTCGGACCGTCGCCGGAAATATCGATCACTCGGCGGAGTCCGCGATGCGGATTCTCGTCGAACAGCGGCATGGCGAAATTGATCGCGCCCGATATAGACGTGCGCGAGGCGCGGCGGATCGGGGTTTTCATGATTTCGTTGGCGACGGCGTCAGCCGTCTCGGGGCCGTCGATCACCCGCCACGGGATGATGATCTTCTGGTCGCTGGAGGCGGCCCATTCGAAATAGGTTACCGAGATCTTGCCGTGCGGCCCCGTCTTCAGGGCCTGCAGGAATTCCTTGGAGATGATGGCCTGTGCGTAACCCTCACGCTGGATCGCCAGCTCATCCATGTCCATCGAATAGGAGACGTCGACGGCGAGAACCAGTTCGACATCGACGGATGGGTTGGCTTCCTTGTCGGCCAATTGACGGCCTACCTGGTTGCCAAATTGGCTTTGGGCGCTTGGCGCGGCAACACCCGCGACGTCGCCGCCGGCGAGCACGCCTGCCACAAGCACAGCTCCGATCGAGACATACCAGCGCATCGCTGCCCTCCCGTCGACTGGAGGCAATGGTGACACGCAAAACGGCCGACGCAAAGCACGAACAGCGGCCGTCCTTCACATTCAGGTTAGCTTTTGCAGGGTTACCCACTGCCCTGATTTGAACAAATCCGGCGCTGGCGGCGACAGACGTGACGCGGCCAGCAACCTTGCCGCAGATGGCATGGACATGATTACGCCGCCGCAAATACCCGAATCGAATGGCCGGCCGCCGCGAACGCGCAGGGTGGTTTCGTCGGTCATCCTGCTTGCGGTGCTTGGCGTCGTGGCCGCGCTGTTCCTGCCGCCGATGTGGTCCAGCCCCGTTCAACCCGAAGAGGCGCCGCCGGAACCGACGCTGACCTCGGAGAATGCGGGCGAGCTCTGCGATCGCCTTGCTGAAGACCCGACGGAATATGTCGGTGACACGGTGCTGCACCGTCGCTGGGCATTGCGGGAGGCCAGCTGCAACATGGCATTCGCTTCGCACCCCGAAAACGTGCACTTCAAGGTGCAGGCCGCGAAGTGGATGCATTCCAAACAAGCGGCGGAGTCCATCCGCCTGCTGCGCGAGGCCGCGGCGCAAGGCGATGCCGAAGCCTATTACGAGCTTTACGAACATCACAAATCCTGGGACCGCGGCGACCTCGACAAGGTGCCGCTGGTGACGCGCGCCGAGGCCGGCGAGGCGCTGCGCAAGGCGGCCGAGCTCGGGCACGCCTTTGCCACCCAAGTTCTGGTGCGCCGGCTCGCGGACGGCGACACCGTCAAGCGCGATCCGGTTGCCGCGCGATACTGGGCGGAGCGCTCGGTTGCGAACCCGGCGAAGAACGAGAGCAAGGGACATCTGCTAGTCGTGCTCGGGAGCCTGCTGGCGACCTCGGACAAGCCGGACGAGCGCGACCGCGGTCTCGACATTCTCGAGCGGACGGCAAACGCCGGCGTGTTCGGCGCCAAGCGCGAATTGGCGATCGCCATTCGCAAGAACGATCCGGTACGCGCGCGGGCGTTGCTGGAGGAATCCCGCCGTCCCGATCCCGGCGGCGCCACCGTTCCGCTGACGCAAATGCTGATCGCGGGCGAAGGTGGTCCGGCCGATCCCAAGCGTGCGCTATCGCTGCTCAAGGGCGCTTCGGATAGCTGGATGGCAGACGGCATGCGGGGGCGGCTCACGCTCGAAGGCAGGCTGGTGCCTCGCGACGTTCAGGAAGCAGTGCGCTTGCTCGACATTGCCAGCACCTATGATTTCAAGGCCCGCATCCAGGTACTCGGGCTATTGGCCGCGAATCCCGAGGTGCGGATCAACAATCCCAAGCGCGTGCTCTACGATGCGGTCGAGGCCGCGGAACTGGACGAGCCGGGCGCTATGGCCGCGCTGATCGGCCTAAAACTCTCGCAAAGCGCCCAGTTTCAGGACCGGCCCGGAGCCTGTAAACTGATCGAGACGGCCGTCAGCCGCGGCGATCAGAGCATGACGCAGCGTCTGGCGGACTGCCGCGCCAGCTAATCGACGTGCGGCCCGTCACTCCGTTCGCTTCGGGGAGACGTTATTGGAATGATCGATACCGTTGCCAAGCCAAAAACGAAGGTCAAAACCAAGACCGAACGGCCACGCCTGCACAAGGTCATCCTCGTCAACGACGATTACACGCCGCGCGAATTCGTCGTCACGGTGCTGAAGGCCGAATTTCGCATGACCGAGGACCAGGCCCACAAGGTCATGATCACGGCGCACCGGCGCGGCGTCTGCGTCGTCGCTGTGTTCACCAAGGACGTCGCCGAGACCAAGGCGACACGCGCCACCGACGCCGGCCGCGCCAAGGGCTATCCGCTGCTGTTCACCACCGAGCCCGAGGAATAGCGGGCGATCACAACGTCAGAGATAGGCGGCCAACCCGCCGCTCGAGCTGGAGCCGAAACTGCTCTGGATCGACGACATCGTGCGGTAGTTCTGCGCAATCTTGTTGGCGAAATCATCGGTAAAGCCGAGCACGCTTCGCTCCTCCGGGCTCATGCTCGCATATTGCTGAAGCAGCGCGATGCTGCTGCCCTGCCCGCCACCGCCGCTGGACGGATCAAACGCATTCAGGATACTGCTCCGCGTGCGCTGATTGAGCTCTGCCTTCGCAGCGCTTGCTTCCTGCGCGGAGAACGAAGAATCCTTGTTCAACGCCATGACGGCCAGGGTTCGATTGTCGAAGTCGGTGAAATCGACTTGTTGTCCGGTCTGCCTGCCCGCGGTGAAAACCAGTTCCTTGCCGTTGTCCTTGGCCTTGCCCGCCTGCGCATCAAGCATCGCTCGCGCGTTGGACGCCAGTGCATCCGGGCTTGAACCGGCGGCTGGCGGCGTCTGAACCGACGTCTTGTCGAGCAGCGCCCTGACGGGATCGTTGTCATTGCCTGTCGCAGGCGCCTTCCCAAAGCTCGCATGGGCGGCAGCCAGGCCTTCCAGCACCGCCTGTTTCTGATCCTTCCAGGTCTGAGTTGCCTTCTCGGCAGCGCCCGCCTTATCGAGATAATCCGACGCTGCAGTGTAAAGGCTCGCGTAATCGCCGGTATGGCGCGCGATCGCGACATGCGGCGCCATGGCGTCGTCAAATCGCGACTGCAATATCTTTGCAGCCGCCGTCACCTCGTCCGGCGTGAACTGGCTCTGCGCATTATCAGCTACCACCGACAAGGTCGCGCGCGATTGACGGGAAAGATCGACCGCTACCTGCCCGTCGAGCATCGCAGACGATATGCCGAGCGAGGCGTATTGCTGGTCGAACCAGGCGCGCGCGTTCGTGGTCAGGGTCGCGACCGAAGGTTGATCGCCGTCGGCTGCCGCTGCCTTTCGCGCCAGAAAAGCCTTGGCCTCGTCGGACAAAGTGACCGAGGTTGACGAGGACGATGACCTGTCGGTGGTGTCGGCTGCCTTGGGTTGGGCTTTCGACCCTGCATTGTCTGCACTGTTGGCGTTAGCGGAATGGCTGCGATGGGAAGCTGTGTTTGATCCAACCGAGATCGACACGAAGGCACGCTCCGGTGCGAGAAATGATGAGCAACTGATGAACAAACATGGTTAACGCTTTCTTAAAGCGCCGCTGTGCACGCCAAAGTTGTTCAGCCTGTCACGTCATTTCCGCGTCACGGCGCCGGCGATTCGTCGAGCAGTCCGAAGACGCGCTGCGCCTTTGAAAAGCCGGCGATCGGGAATTCGCCGAGGTCCCCCCAGCCGCCCGGGCAAATGCCGGCAAATCCTTCCGACGCCACGATCGTGCGGTGGAGACGGCTGGCGATCTTTTCCAGCCGCGCGGCGAGGTTCACGGCCGGACCGATACAGGTGAAGTCGAGCCGGTTGCCGCCGCCGATATTGCCGTACAGGATTCTTCCGAGATGCAACGCGAGACCGAAACGAAAACGTTCGACGTTTTCCCCGATCGGATAATGCAAGTCGGCGACGCTGGCCCGGGATTCCTGAGCTGCTTCCAGCACGCGCGAGCAAACCTGCCGGGCATCGCCGACATATTCGTCGATCGGGAAAACCGCGAGCAGCCCGTCCCCCATATATTTCAGGACTTCACCGCCATGCGCGCGGATCGAGGCCACCTGGCAGTCGAAATACTGGTTGAGGATTTCCACCACGTTCTCGGCCGGCAGCCGATCCGACAACGCGGTAAAGCCGCGCAGATCGGACAGCCACACCGCGGCATGCATCGATTCGGTGTGGCCGCGGCGAATCTGGCCACCGAGGATTCTTTCCCCCGCGCGGTTGCCGACATAGGTATCGAGCAGGAGCGCCGCCGTCCGGGTCAGGCTGACGATCTCGATGTATCGCGCCAGCGCCGGCATCACCGCACGCAGCGCGTTGACCTGTTCGTCGGTGAACCCGCCCGGCTGCTTCGTGGTCCAACTCGACGCGTTAATCGTGCCATCGATGAACCGCAGCGGCAGCGCGACATAATCGGTGGCGCCTTCGGCGCGCAACTCATCGATGATCGGGAAGCGCTTGCTCTGCGGATCATCCGCGCGCGCGCGAACCTCTAGTCCCTGCTGGAACACGATGATCAGGGGACTGGTGTGAAAATCCGGCGAATCCAAAATCTTGAAATCAACCGTTCCGATCTCGACCTCGGCGCCCGGCTTCCAGATGAAATGGCGGCCGTAAATATCGGGATGCAGGGTCCGAATGAAGCCGCCGACGCGCCAGAGTGGCACTCCTGCCAATACCAGCCGTTCGCAGACTTCCGCGAACATATGGGCTGGACTGGCCGCGGATCTTGCGCCATCGATCAGCCAGTCACTCAGTTTCTGCACATCTGACGAATTCATGAGGAATGCATTTGCCGGGCAGACTCAGGGCGCGTCAAGTTCAGGGCTCGTCAATCAGATAAGCAGCGTTCTCCGCGATGCTAGCCGATCTGCCCGCGATGACGCAGAAGATTGTCGCGATCGATCTTGTGCGGATCGTCACACCACGGGCGATTCGTCGAGCAGCCCGAAGACGCGCTCCGCTTTCGAAAAGCCGGCGATCGGGAATTCGCCGAGGTCGCTCCAGCCGCCCGGGCAAATGCCGGCAAATCCTTCCGACGCCACGATCGTGCGGTGGAGACGGCTGGCGATCTTTTCCAGCCGCGCGGCGAGGTTCACGGCGGGACCGATACAGGTGAAGTCGAGCCGGTTGCCGCCGCCGATATTGCCGTACAGGATTCTTCCGAGGTGCAACGCGAGACCGAAACGAAAACGTTCGACGTTTTTCCCGATCGGATAATGCAAGTCGGCAACCCTGGCCCGGGATTCCTGGGCTGCTTCCAGCACGCGCGAGCAAACCTGCCGGGCCTCGCCGACATATTCGTCGATCGGGAAAACCGCGAGCAGCCCGTCCCCCATGTATTTCAGAACTTCGCCGCCATGCGCACGGATCGAGGCCACCTGGCAGTCGAAATACTGGTTGAGGATTTCCACCACATTCTCGGCCGGCAAGCGGTCCGACAACGCGGTAAAGCCGCGCAGATCAGACAACCAGATCGCGGCCTGCATGGCCTCGGTATGGCCGCGGCGAATTTGTCCGGCAAGAATGCGCTCGCCGGCACTATTGCCCACGTAGGTGTCGAGCAGCGTGGACGCCGTGCGGCGCAGCGCAAATATCTCGGCGAGCCGGGCAAAGGGCGCGTTGATCTTGCGAAGCCATGCCAACTGCCCGTCGGTGAAGCCGCCCGGCTGCTTGGTGAGCCAACTGATGGCGTGGGTCGAATTGTCCGTGAACAACAGCGGCAGTGCGAGATAATCTGTCACTTGCTCGGCACGCATATCGTCAAAGAACGGAAAGCCTTTGCTCTCGGGCGAGTCCAATCGAAACCGGACTTCCTTTCGGGTGCTGAAGAGGATCGCCAGCGGACTCTGGGTGAATCGCGGTGAATCCGGAAGATCGAAATCGGCGGTGGTGACGGTTACGTCGGCCCCCTCCTTCCAGATGAAGCTGCGGCCGAATACGTCGGGATGCGGCGTCCGCACGAATGCCCCCACCCGCCAAAGCGGGATGCCACCGAGCACCAGACGCTCGCAGAGCTCCTTCAAAAACGGGACCGCCGTCTGCGCCGAGCGCGCGCCATCGATCAGCCAGTCGTAGACGCTCTCCAGAACCGCTGTGTTCATCACGGGACCCAGCCCAAGAGGAAATCAGGCAACCAAGATCAACCGACCTGCCCGCGGTGGCGTAGAAAATGATCGGCCAGCACGCAGGCCATCATGGCCTCACCAACGGGCACCGCGCGGATGCCGACGCAGGGGTCGTGGCGGCCTTTTGTCATGATGTCGGTGTCGTGGCCGCTGCGATCCACGGTCTGGCGCGGCGACAGGATCGAAGAGGTCGGCTTCACCGCAAAACGAACGACCACCGGCTGGCCGGTGGAGATGCCGCCCAATACGCCGCCGGCGTGGTTCGACAGGAACCGCGTGCCGTTGTTGCCGGTCCGCATCTCGTCGGCGTTTTCCTCGCCCGACAATTCGGCCGCGCCGAAACCGGCGCCGATCTCGACGCCCTTGACCGCGTTGATGCTCATCATCGCCGCAGCGAGATCGCCGTCGAGCTTGGCATAGATCGGCGCACCCCATCCTGGCGGCACGCCTTCGGCGACGACCTCGATCACTGCGCCGATCGAGGAGCCGCTTTTGCGGATACCGTCGAGATAGGTTTCGAAGAACGCCGCCGTGTCCTTGTCCGGACAGAAGAACGGATTGCGCGCGATCTCGTCCCAGTCCCACTTCGCCCGATCGATCTTGTGCGAGCCCATCTGCACCAGCGCGCCGCGCACCTTCACATCAGGCAGGATCTTGCGGGCGATGGCGCCGGCGGCAACGCGTGTGGCGGTTTCGCGTGCCGAAGAACGCCCGCCGCCGCGATAATCGCGCAGGCCGTATTTGGCTTCATAGGTGAAGTCGGCGTGGCCGGGACGAAACTTGTCCTTGATCTCGGAATAGTCCTTCGAGCGCTGATCGGTGTTCTCGATCAGAAGCGCGATCGGCGTTCCCGTCGTCACCTGCACGCCGGTCTCGGGATGCGCCATCACGCCGGACAGGATCTTTACGGCGTCGGCTTCCTGGCGCTGGGTGGTGAAGCGCGACTGGCCGGGACGGCGGCGATCGAGATCGCGCTGGATGTCCTCATTGGTCAGCGGGATCAGCGGCGGGCAGCCATCGACCACGCAGCCGATCGCGATCCCGTGGCTTTCGCCAAAGGTCGTGACCCGGAACATATGGCCGTAGGTGTTGAAGGACATTGCGGCGCCCGGATTGGAAAATCGGTCGATTCCGACTTGTGGTAACGCGCGTGGATGCCCGGCACAAGGCCGGGCATGTTGGCCTTAACTATACTTCTGCAGCCCGCCGTCACGGAAGACATAGACCGCGCCCTGCTCGATGGTCAGGTCGGCGGCGCTGAGCGGCGTCTCGAGGCCGAGGGCGACCATCAGCGCCCGCGCGGTGCCGCCATGCGCGACAGCAACCGTGTCCGTCCGCACGGAATTGTACCAATCCTGCATCCGGGCCTGTACCTGGACATAGCTCTCGCCGCCGGGCGGCGACACCGTCCACTTCTCGGTCTGGCGCTTGGTGAAAAGCACGGGGTCGCGAACCTGCATCTCGGCCAGCGTCGAGCCTTCCCACTGGCCATAGCCGATCTCACGCAGTCGGTCGTCGAGGGCGTAGTCCGCAGGCGGCAGTTTCATTGCGCCGCGCACCAGTTCCATCGTCGACCGCGCGCGGCCGAGCGGACTGGCGACGAAGACGAGCGATGATTTATCGCGCCCGTCGCGCACAAAGAGATCGGCCAGGATGTTGCCGGCATGGGCCGCCTGCTTGCGGCCGAGATCGTTGAGCGGAACGTCCTGCACGCCCTGCAGCCTGCCTGCCGCATTCCATGACGTCTCGCCATGGCGAATGTAGTAGATCGTGGGCGTCGGCATTGGACCAGCGGCTATTCCTTGCCGCCGAGAGAAGTGGAGAGCGAGATGTCGGGCGCATCCGGCCGCTTCATGCCGACGACGTGATAGCCGGAATCGACGTGATGCACTTCACCAGTGACGCCGCGCGACAGATCCGAAAGCAGATAGAGCGCGCTGTCGCCGACTTCCTCGATGGTCACGGTGCGGCGCATCGGCGCGTTGTATTCGTTCCACTTCAGAATGTAGCGGAAATCGCCGATGCCTGAAGCTGCCAGCGTCTTGATCGGGCCCGCCGAGATCGCGTTGACGCGGATGTGCTTCTCGCCGAGATCGGCGGCGAGATAGCGCACGCTCGCCTCCAGTGCTGCCTTGGCAACGCCCATCACGTTGTAGTGCGGCATCCATTTCTCGGCGCCGTAATACGTCAGTGTCAGGATCGAGCCGCCGTCGGTCAGAAGTTTTTCGGCGCGTTGCGCGATCGCGGTCAGCGAGTAGCAGCTGATCAGCATGGTCTTCGAAAAATTGTCGGCGGTGGTTTCGAGATAGCGGCCGTCGAGCTGATCCTTGTCGGAGAACGCGATCGCATGCACGACGAAATCGATCTTGCCCCATTTCTGCTTGAGCACATCGAACACCGCGTCGATCGTCGCGGGATCGGTGACGTCGCAATGGCCTAGCAGGATACCGTCGAGCTCCTTGGCCAGCGGCTCGACCCGCTTCTTCAGCGCATCGCCCTGCCAGGTGAGCGCGATCTCAGCGCCTGCCTCGTGGCATGCCTTGGCGATACCCCAGGCGATCGATCGATTATTGGCAACGCCGAGGATCACCCCGCGCTTGCCCTGCATCAGACCCGACTTTTGCACCATCCGCTTTCCAATCAAGCTTTAGTATGAGGTTGGAGGTACACCAGCCCCCAACCGGGGGAAAGCCCAAATCCGTCCCTGCATTAACGCTGTTTTCGCTACCCCAAAAACCGGAATAGACACGTCATTTGGGTGTTATGTTAGGTAAGGCGTTCGCGCCGGACCGACCGTGAGATCTGGTGCAATGACCGCGTTTCGTCAAAGTGTCGAAGCCATGATTCCGGCGCTCCGCCGGTACGCTCGTGCGCTCGCGCGCGATGCCGATATTGCGGACGATCTGGTGCAGGACACGCTGGTGCGCGCGTTGCGTTCGGAGCGGCTGTTTCTCGGAGGCGACGTCAGGAGCTGGCTGTATACGATCCTGACCAATCTGAACAAGAACCGGCGTCGATCGCTGGCAAGGCGGCCGCAATTCATGCCGCTGCTCGACAACAACCCGGACGCCAGCGGCACCGAAGCCGAAGGCCGCGACATCGCCCGGGCGCTCGCAACGCTGGTGGAAGAACAGCGCGCGGTGCTGCTTTTGGTGATGCTGGAAGGATTGAGTTACCGCGAGGTCGCCGACATTCAGGGCGTACCGATCGGCACCGTAATGTCCCGGCTTGCACGTGCACGCGCGCATGTGAAAGCCTCGCTCGAAGGCGAGCGCGCGGCCCTGCGGCGGGTGAAATGAGAATTAGCGGCAAACATTTTACATAGACAGATTTCGACTCCGAATAGACAGAACCGGAATAGACAGAGACGACGCCAATGACCGACCCCCATATTCCCGTCACCGAAGACGAGTTGCACGCATATGTTGACAACGAGCTGCCGGCCGAACGCCGCGGCGATGTCGAAGCGTGGCTCGTTGCGCATCCTGACGATGCCGCGCGGGTACAGTCGTGGCGTGCGATGGCGGAAGCGCTGCATGCGCGTTACGATTCCGTCGCCGACGAGGCGGTGCCGAAGCGGCTCGAGATCGAACGGCTGGTGCGGCAGCCGCGCAAATGGGTTTACGGCGCGATGGCAGCTACGCTTGCCGCGTTCATCGCCGGCAGCGGTGTCGGCTGGGTGGCGCATGGCGCAGCCGCAACTCCCACCGCGTTCCAGAGCTTCACCGTCGATGCGCTCGACGCGCACCGCCTCTATGTGGTCGAGGTGCGCCATCCCGTCGAAGTGCCCGGCAGCGAACGCGCCCATCTGCAAGCATGGCTAACCAAACGTTGCGGCTGGGACGTCCGCGCACCTGAACTGGCGGCGGCGGGATTGAAGCTCGTCGGCGGGCGGCTGTTGCCCGGCCCGACCGGACCTGCATCGTTCCTGATGTATGAGAGCACATCCGGCGAGCGCTTCACGATCTACACGGCAAAGTCGGAAGCCGAGGCGACACAGATGCGCTACGCGGCGCACGGAAACGAGGGTGCGTTGTTCTGGACCGATCGCGGCGTTGGATATGTGGTGAGCGGCGGCAGCGACCGCGGACGACTGACGCAAATCGCCCAGAGCGTCTACGACCAGATGGAGAAAAGCGGGGGGTAACGCCTGCGAATCGCTCGTGGCCGGACGGCGCGAATGCAACCCGCTGTAGTTGTTAGACTTATCTAGGACAACCCGAGCTGACTTGGGTCATCACTTTTGTCCCAATTCTGACATTGAAAATCTGGAATCAAACCATCGGCGCGTCTCATTATCGCACTGGGTGATCACGCGAAAATGAAGCTGCGCTCGATCCGCCGATCGGCGCAAGCGGCCTCGATTGGGGTTTGGTACCGCGCTGGTCCCCCTTTCGAGGCCGCACCCTTTTTCTTCGACGGTGTCGGTCGGGCGACCGGCGCCGTCATTTTGTTATTTTGGTGCGTTTTCGCAGCGCAAACCAATGATGACTGGCTTCACAGCGACTTCGGTCAGCCGAAATCGCTGCGCGGATTGTAGGGGTGGCCGTCGCGCCACTTTTGCATCAATGCCTCAAGTTCGGAATCGTTCCCGTCGGGCAGGATAATTCGGGTGGTAACGAACAGGTCCCCCGTCGTACCCCCCGCCTTCGGCAAACCCTTGCCTTTGAGGCGGAAGGTGCGGCCGCTGGAAGTATTCTTCGGGATCGACAATTCGACTGCACTGCCGAGCGTCGGCACCCGGACTTTTCCGCCAAGCACAGCCTCGTACAGCGTGATCGGCAGATCGACCCGCAAATCGCTGCCATCGACCTTGAAAAAGGCATGCGGCGCGATGCTGACCGTGATCAGGAGATCGCCCGGCCGATGGCCTTGGGCAGTCTCACCCTGACCGCGCAGCCGGATCTGCTGACCGGCAGTGACACCGGCCGGGATTTTGACGTTGAGCTCCTTGCCGTTCGGCAGCCGCACGCGCTTCTCGACGCCCTTGACCAATTCTTCCAGCGACACCGACATGGCGACGCTCAGATCGAGATCGAGGCCGACCCCGCCGGTGTCGAACTCAAAATGATTGCCGCCACCAGGCCGCGCGCCCCGGGCCGCGCCGCCGAACATGCTGTTGAGGATGTCCTCGAAACCCGCGCCGCCGGCGCCACCAGGGCCGCCACCGGTACGGAAATTGAAGGATTCGAATCCGCCGCCCGGACCGCCAGCACGGCCGCGCGGGTCGCCGCCGGGAAAGCCCTGAAATCGCGGCTTGCCCTCGGCGTCGATTTCGCCGCGATCGAACTGCTTGCGCTTGTCCTCGTCGCCGATGATCTCGTTGGCCGTGTTGATCTCGGAAAAACGCCCCGCAGCCTTCGGGTCGTTCTTGTTGCTGTCGGGGTGATGCTTCTTCGCGAGCTTGCGATAGGCACTCTTGATCGCCGCAGCGCTGGCGCCCCGCGGCACCCCCAAGACCTCATAGGGGTCGCGCATCCGTCACATCTCCTTCACGGGAAATCTGTTCTCAAATCCAAGGGGCAATTTGCCCGCTTTGTCTTCATCTGGGGAGCCAGTTGCATTTTTGCAACTACCTCAGATCTCCGTTTTTGACGCGTTTCCCGCCGTTATCGCTACGCTCGAAAACATCTTAGCTCCGTTTCCAGGGCTTGAGCGTATGAATTTCCCATCTTCCCTGGCCTGCTTTGCAGGCGGCGCCCTGGAGCCAGCTTTCCGCGCGACCGTTGACGTAGCTCGCCAGGAAATCCCGGCAGGTGCGCCCATCCTCCGCGGAATAGGCCTGGGCCAGCGGCGTCACCGAGCCGCGCGCGCCGGTCTCGGGATTTTCCCAGGATTGGCTGGAATCCTTGTCGCCTTTGGTCAGGACATCGGAAGCGGCCGTGCGGGCAAACGCGAGATCGCTTTCGGTCGGCTCCAGCGCCTTGGCCTGCGCTCCCAGCGAACCAGTGCGCTCGTTGCCTTCCATTTTGGCGAAGGCTGCATCCGAGCGGGACAGGCTGCAGCCGCCTGAACCGAGTCCAACCAAAATCAGCGTCACCACCGCGCCCGCAGGGCGGATCGCCGATAGGCCAACGCGTCCCCATGTCCTATATAGAGCGAGCCTATATAGGGCCAGCAACGCGCTCTGGGACGCCGACGAACGCAACCGGGACTCCTGACATGACGGACACGACCTCCATCAAACACCCCACACCGTTAACATCGGGTGATTTTACCGCCGCCCAGGAACCGTTTGCGCTGTTCGGCGAGTGGTTCGCCGAAGCCGTGAAGTCTGAACCGAACGACCCGACCGCGATGTCGCTTGCCACCGTCGACACCGAGGGGATGCCCGATGTGCGAATGGTGCTGATGAAGGGCTATGACGCGGACGGTTTCGTGTTCTACAGCCACATTGCCAGCCCGAAAGGTCGCGAACTCGCCGCAAATCCTAAGGCGGCTTTACTATTTCACTGGAAGTCGTTGCGCCGTCAGGTGCGCATCCGCGGCAACGTGACGCCGGTGACGGCGGAAGAAGCCGACGCCTATTTCGCCACACGGCCCAAGCAGGCGCAGATCGGCGCCTGGGCCAGCAAGCAATCGCAGCCGCTGGAAAGCCGCTTTGCGTTCGAACAGGCGATCGCGCTGGTCGCGGCCAAGCACGTCATCGGCGAAGTGCCGCGCCCGCCGGGCTGGAGCGGCTGGCGGATCGCGCCGACGCGCTTCGAATTCTGGCACGACCGTCCGTTCCGCCTGCACGACCGTATCGAATTCCGCCGCGAGCAACCGAGCCAGCCATGGTCCAAAGTGCGGCTGTATCCCTGATGCCGAAAGCCTGAAAGATTCCCAATGCCACCATCCGCCAATGCGCCACGGCGCACGATGCTCCTGACCGGGGCCAGCCGCGGTATCGGCCATGCCACCGTGATCCGCTTTTCGTCAGCCGGCTGGCGCGTCCTCACCTGTTCGCGACACCCCTTCCCCGAGGAATGCCCGTGGGGCGCGGGGCCTGAAGATCACATCCAGGTCGATCTCGCCGACCACGCCGACACCTCGCGGGCGATTTCTGAAATCCGGCAGCGGCTGGAAGGCGGCCAGTTGCACGCGCTGGTCAACAACGCCGCGATCTCGCCGAAGGCCGCAGACGGCGGCCGGCTCGGCACCATGGATACGGACATCGACACCTGGAGCCATGTTTTTCGCGTCAACTTCTTCGCGCCGATCATGATGGCGCGCGGGCTGATCGAAGAATTGAAGGCCGCGCGAGGCTCGGTGGTGAATGTCACCTCGATTGCCGGCTCGCGCGTGCATCCGTTTGCAGGCGTGGCCTATGCGACGTCCAAGGCGGCACTTGCTTCACTCACAAGGGAAATGGCGTCCGATTTCGGCCGCGTCGGCGTCCGCGTCAATTCGATCGCGCCGGGCGAGATCGACACTTCGATCCTGTCGCCGGGCACCGAGAAGATCGTCGACCAGCAGATTCCGATGCACCGTCTCGGCACGCCGGACGAGGTGGCGAAGATCATCTACGTGCTGTGCACCGAAACCAGCTCCTACGTGAACGGCGCCGAGATCCACATCAACGGCGGTCAGCACGTCTAGAGCATGATCCGGAAAAGTGGGTACCGGTTTTCCGAACAAGATCATGCTCAAACAAGACGATAGAACGGGATGACAATTCGAAGAAAAGTCATCCCACTCTAGCAATTTGGCCATGCCAGCAGGTCGCGCGAATGCGCGCCCGCTGACAGGTTCTGCATTTCGAAGATGATCGTTGAAAAAGCACAGCGTCGGAGCCCGTCCTTCGCGACGCCGCTTCGCGGCCCTTCGGAAGGAGTTGTAATCCCGAAAACGCTCTTACTCGACGCGCAGCTTGCGCGGCGTCTCACACAGCATCGTCGCACCGACGTTGAACGCGCTGGAGCACTCGTCTTCGTTCTCGCCATCCGCCAGCGCAGCACCGCAGTGCCGACAAAGTCGCTTCGAGGACGCCAGCGTTCTGCCCACGGCGAGGCCCTGTTGATAGCGCGCAAAGTCAATGACGTTGCGTTGTGGGGTTATGAATTTCTCAACCATTGTATCCTCGCGGCCTTAAGGCACGCGTTATCGCAGACAAGTTTCGATCAATCGTTCAGCGCAACGTTCAAATTTTACCAGAGAAATTGAGGCGGACTTCCGACAAATTCCGGAGCATGGAACCGCGTGCGCTACAGCCACTTCTTCCACCTGAAAAGGAAATATGGCAGCACTGCTGCCACCAACATCATGATCAACGCCATCGGGTAGCCGTGGACCCATTCGAGTTCCGGCATCACCTTGAAATTCATGCCGTAGATCGAGGCAATCAGCGTCGGCGGCATCAAGACCACCGCCATCACCGAGAAAAGCTTGATGATGTTGTTCTGTTCGAGGTTAACGACGCCGAGCATCGCGTCGAGCACAAAAGTGATCTTGTTGGAGAGATAGGAGGCGTGGTCGGTCAGCGAGGCCACGTCGCGCTGCATGGTCTTGAGCTGCTCGCGCATGTCCTTGGACCATTTGACGCCTTCCATGACCGCCGACAGGAAGGTGACGACGCGGCCGATCGAGACCAGGCTTTCACGAACCTTTGAAGTCAAATCGCCCTTGCGTCCGATCGCGATCAGGATCTGCGAATATTGCTTGGCATGACCATGGCGTTCGCTTTCGGGCTCGAAGATGTCGTGAGAAACCTGGTCGACGTCGGCGCCGACCCGCTCCAGAATGTCGGCGCAACGGTCGATCACCGCATCGAGCAATTCCATCAACACCATTTCGCCCGATATGCCCGGCGCACATGCCCGCGCCAGCTTGTTCTCGACCAGCGCAAACGGCTTCGGCTCATCGTAGCGTACGGTTACCAGCCGATGACCCGCTACGATGAAAGTGACCGCTGTCGTCTTCGGCATATCGGTGTCGGAATGGCACATCAACGTCGCCGTCATGTAGCGCGCGCCGTTCTCGATATAGAGCCGACTGGAAATCTCGATCTCCTGCATGTCCTCCCGTGTCGGCACCGCGATCCCGGCCAACCGCTCCACCGCCTTGTCTTCCTCCGAAGTCGGCTTCACCAAATCGATCCAAACCGCGTTTTCCGGCAGGGCGGCAAGATCGGGAGAAGCCACTTTTTTCAACGAAAAATCGGAAGGCGCGAACACCGACAACATGGGCAACTCCGAAACGGGCCAGAAACTCAACCCAACAGGACTAAACGCGATTCTGGCAAGCGCTTCATGACCCGCGCATTAACCGCCGGTGCACATTTATGGCGCTGAGGTGGCAGCAGAGTGACCGGTATCCGGCAGCAGCGCCAGTTCTGCCCGGAAATCAACCAGAAACCGCAAAACTTGCGGCATAAAAGCCACAGCCAGCCTCCCGCAGCGCCGAACAAGCGTGCAAGCACTGGAATAATTGCCGGTTTTTGCCGATAATGGGATTAATGAAATCGTCGCGTTTAGGCCGCATAATTGGCGCCGCGAACGCAGGACTTCGATCGGAAGTGCACAATGTCGTCGCTTAAAGTTACGTTGGGTATCCTCGCCGCCGGCCTGATGCTGTCAGGCTGTATGCAGAGCACGACCTATGAGGCGACCAACACCCAGATTTTCAAACCGCGCGACAAGGAACTTCTCTCCAAGGTTTCCTACGTCAAGACCCCGGTTCCGGAAGCCTTCCGCCGCGCGATCGTCGATTATCACCGCAGGGAAGCCCCGGGCTCCATCGTGGTCGATTCCGACAACCATTATCTTTATCTCGTTCAGGCGAACGGCAAGGCCATTCGCTACGGCATCACAGTCGGCGAGGAAGCGATGGCCTGGTCCGGCATTGCCAAGGTCGGCAGCAAGACCGAGTGGCCGCCCTGGCATCCGACGCCCGGGGAGATTTCGCGACTTGGCGTGCCGAAATTCGTGGCGCCCGGACCGGACAATCCGATGGGCTCGCGCGCGCTCTATCTCTACTCGGGCGGCAAGGACACGCTGTTCCGGATTCACGGCACCAACCAGCCGGAATATATCGGCGCGTCGATTTCGTCGGGCTGCATCCGCATGACCAACGAGGACGTGATCGATCTCTATGATCGCGTCGGTCTCGGTACCGTCGTGGTGGTGCTGGAGCCGAAGCACGGCGACTCGCCGTTCAATTCGCAGATGGCGCTGCAGGGCGGCGGCAACAGCGTTCAGTAACCGCTTCGTCGCTGCGACAATATCAGCTGTGACGACATCAAGCCTCTGACGACATCAAAAGCGCCGGTTTTGCCGGCGCTTTTTTGTTGCGGGCTTCTTCTCAGGCTCCGGCTCGGCCGTTTCCGATTTCGCGCCATCCGACGGCGCGTCGCCGGTTTTGGCGGCGTCGGATTTCGCTGCATCGGATTTGGCGGCGACCTCGCGCGGCGGCGCTTCCGCAGGCCGCGCCCCCGGCAACAGCGGCGCAACCTGCGGCATCGGGTCATACACATTCCACTGGCAGATCCGGTAATTGTTGCGCCGTTCCATCAGGTCGAGATGGATGTGGTCCTCGTGGTACCAGTCCGAGCCTGGACCGAGCACGGTTGAAAACCGCGTGCATACGGAATGCAGGACGTTCTCGCGCAGATCACGCGGCACGGTGCGATCGGTCAGCGAGATCGATTGACCGTTGGCGAGCTTGAAGGCGCGAACATCGAGCGCGTTGGCCCGGCCGTGCTCGGAAAGTTGGGCGCCGACGACGCGGTTACGGCCGCGGCATTCGAACGAATCGAAATTGTCGAGAACGCTGATCGGGCTGCCGAGATTTTGCGCCAGCGGCGCGATGTCGGTGCGGATCCAGTCCGCCAGCGCCGACGCCATCGCACAACGCAGGATCGCCGCGGGCTTCACCGCGACCTGCCGCTTGTCCGGCATCACGATCGCTTCCAACCGCACCAAATCCTCGCCGCCGCAGCCGCCGGCGCCATGGATGTCGGGGATGCTGGGGGCGATGGCAATGGCGTCCGTCAACGCCAGCCGGCAGGCCGAAGGCTCAGGGGAAGGCTGCGGCGCCGGCGCTGCCCGCTCGGAGGGCTTGCGGGTGCCGGCAGGCGCCTGCGGCTCCTCGGCAGCGGGCTGGCCGGGCTCGGCCGCCGGCGCCTCCGCCGGGCGCGGCTTCGGCAACGGCACCGCCGACCGGTGCTGGGTCCCGCGCAGCCTTGGCAGACCACGTGGTTGGCCACTGCCAAACAGGTCGCCCCAAGGTGCCGGCACGGGCCTGCGCGCGGCTTTGGCGGGCTCGGCTTGCATGCCAAGCATCAGCGCCGCCGCGGCAACGGTAACCATTGCCGCCCTGCTGCGGCCAAAGGCGCCATTAGCCCATTTGCGGCTTGCTTTCTCCGCGCTAGAGTTCATGCCAATTCCGTGATCGAACGTCAGGCCATTCGCACGCCGGCCGATCAGGGGCGAGGAAAGAAGAAGCGGGAGGGATTTTCGTATGCTTGGATTGATGCAAGATTGGCCTTTGCTTTGCCACCGGATTATCGAACACGCGGCGAGATATCACGGCACACAAGAGGTCGTCACGCGATCCGTCGAAGGTCCCATTCATCGCACGAATTACGCCGAAATTCGCGATCGCGCGCTGAAAGTCTCGCAACGGCTGGATCGCGACGGCATCAAGCTCGGTGACCGCGTCGCCACCATCGCCTGGAACACCTGGCGCCATCTCGAAGCCTGGTACGGTATCATGGGGATCGGCGCGATCTGCCATACCGTCAATCCGCGGCTGTTTCCGGACCAGATCGCCTGGATCATCAATCATGCGCAAGACCGCGTGGTGATGGTCGATCTCACCTTTGTGCCGATCCTGGAGAAGATCGCCGACCAGATCCCAAGCGTCGAACGTTACATCGTGTTCACCGACAAGGCTCATATGCCGCAGACCACGCTGAAGAACGCGATCGCCTATGAGGACTGGATCGCGGAAGTCGACGGCAAATTCGAGTGGAAGACATTTGACGAGAATACCGCGGCCGCGATGTGCTATACCTCAGGCACCACCGGCGACCCGAAGGGCGTGCTCTATTCGCACCGCTCCAACGTGCTGCACGCGCTGATGGCTAATTCCGGCGATTCGCTCGGCACCAACGCCGCCGACACCATGCTGCCGGTGGTTCCGCTGTTCCACGCCAATAGCTGGGGCATCGCATTCTCCGCGCCCTCGATGGGTACCAAGCTCGTGATGCCCGGCGCGAAGCTCGACGGCGCCTCGGTTTACGAACTGCTGTCCACCGAGAAGGTGACGCATACCGCCGGCGTGCCGACGGTGTGGCTGATGCTGCTCAACCACATGGCCACCAACAATTTGAAGCTTCCTCATCTCCGAATGGTGGTGTGCGGTGGTTCGGCGATGCCGCGCTCGATGATCAAGTCCTTCATCGACATGGGTGTGGGCGTGCGTCACGCCTGGGGCATGACCGAGATGAGTCCGATCGGGACGCTGGCCACCTTGAAACCGCCATTCGCAGAGCTCGCCGGCGAGGAACGGCTCGATATCCTGCAGACGCAAGGTTATCCGCCGTTCGGCGTCCAGATGAAGATCACCGACGATGCCGGCAAGGAACTGCCATGGGACGGCAAGACATTCGGCCGGCTCAAGGTCAGTGGCCCTGCGGTGGCACAGGCCTATTTCCGGGTCGACACCGATATCCTCGATGACAACGGCTATTTCGACACCGGCGACGTCGCAACCATCGACGCGCACGGCTATATGCGGATCACCGACCGCTCCAAGGATGTCATCAAGTCCGGGGGCGAGTGGATCTCTTCGATCGATCTGGAAAACCTCGCCGTCGGCCACCCCGCGGTTGCGGAAGCGGCCGTGATCGGCATCTATCATCCCAAATGGGACGAGCGCCCGCTTCTGATCGTCCAGCTCAAGGCCGGCGAGAAAGCGACGCGCGAAGACATCCTGAAATATATGGACGGCAAGATCGCGAAATGGTGGATGCCCGACGATGTCGTCTTCGTCGAGGGTATTCCGCACACGGCCACGGGGAAGATCCTGAAGACCGCGCTGCGCGACCAGTTCAAGGCCTATCGCTTCCCGAACGCCGCGGCGTAGGGGGAGAGGCGAATAGCGAATGGAAGTGGCGAATAGGTATTCGCCACTCCCTATTCGCGCCTTAAACTCCCTTGAATTTGCCGCAGGTCCGTGGTCTCAAACGGGCCAGCAGAGCAGCCTGGCGTTATTCGCCCGGCGAGACCCTAACCCGGCAGATTTTCGACCGATGGCCCGCAGGTTTTCCGCTCCCTACCAGTCGGAGCCCGTGTCCAGCCTCGCGACGTGGTCGCGTAACCTTGCGATCTTCTCCATCGTTGCGGTGGTGGTCTCGATCATCATCGTTCGCTTCGGCTTCCTCGAGATGAAGCCGGCGCTGGCGACGTTCTTCGGGGCGCTCGCACTTGCCGGTCTTTCCATTCTGGTCGGCCTGGCTGCGTTTGCGGCGATCTGGCAGAACGGATCGCGCGGCATGAGCCGGATTCTGCTGGCGTTGCTGATCAACGCGATGATCCTCGCTTATCCTGCCTATCTCTTCCTGCAATATCGCAAGCTGCCGCCGATCCACGACATCACCACCGATCCGGTCGATCCGCCGCGCTTCGAGGCGCTGGCACGGCTGCGCACTGGTGAAGGCACCAATCCGGCCGTCTATGCCGGACTTTATTCGGCCGAACAGCAACGGGCGGCCTATCCCGACATCGAGACCGTCGAGCTCGAGGTTCCCGTGCAGCGGGCCTATGAGGTGACGCTGGCGCTGGTCGCCAAGCGCAAATGGCTGGTGATCGACGAGCGGCCGCCGCAGCTGCCGCGCCGCATCGGCCGCATCGAGGCGGTGGCGCGAACGCCGATCATGGGATTCCGCGAAGACGTCTCGATCCGCATCACGCCCGACGGCGACGACTCGCGGGTCGATATCCGCTCGGCCTCGCGCTATTTCGACAGCGATCTCGGCAGCAACGCCGCGCGCGTTTCAAAACTGATCGACGACATCAACACCGCCGTCGACAACGCCAAGCCGGCGCCGAAGAAGCCGCAGGCCGCGCCGAAGCTTCCGGCGAAGACGGTGAAGAAGTGACGATCTAGAGCGTGATGACTTTTCTTCGAATCGTCATCCCGCTCTATCTTCTTGTTTGAGCATGATCTTGTTCGGAAAACCGGTACCCACTTTTCCGGATCATGCTCTAGGACGCCATCCGATACGTCCCGCCGATCACGGGGTCGCCGTCGGTCGCCACGATGCCGCGCCCGACCAGGTCTTCGAGATGCGCCAGCACCGAATAGCCGGCCGCCGTGGTCAGCCGCGGGTCGATGCCGATATAGATCGCGCGCACCATCGTCGGTATGTCGGCCTCGCCCTTGGCGAGGCGATGCAGGATCGAGGCTTCGCGAGCCTGACGGTGCCGGGTCAGGAAACGGACATAACGCGGGGCCTCCGGAATTTCCGGCCCGTGGCCCGAGAAATACAGATCCTCAGGCCGGCTCTCCAGCCGCGCCAGCGAAGCCATATAGTCGATCATCGAACCGTCCGGCGGCGCCACGATCGAGGTCGACCAGCCCATCACGTGGTCGCCGACGAAATTGATCTTTCGCTCCGGCCAGGCGAACGCCAGATGATTGGCGGTGTGGCCCGGTGTCGCCACCGCTTCCAGCGCCCAGCCGGCGCCTTCGATCATGTCGCCGTTCTTCACTTGAATGTCCGGCCTGAAATCGCGATCGGCGCCGGACTCCGGATTGTGCTTCTCGCTCTCGAAGCGCGGACGCGAGGCGCGATGCGGCCCTTCGGCATAAACCGGCGCGCCGGTCGCAGCCTTGATCCGCGCCGTGTTCGGCGAATGGTCGCGATGGGTATGGGTGACCAGGATATGGGTCACTGTCTCGCCGCGCACCGCATCCAACAGCGCCTTGGCATGCGCTTCGTCATCGGGGCCGGGATCGATGATCGCGACCTTGCCCTTGCCCACGATGTAACTGACCGTGCCGGTAAAGGTGAACGGGCTCGGATTGTTGCAGAGCACCCGCCGCACGCCGGGGCGGGCTTCCTCGACGATTCCAGGCTTGAGCGGGAAATCGCGGTTGAACGGTATGTCGTCGTTTTCGGCCATGAATGATCCTGTATGAGTGGCCGCTCCACCGGACCCTCATGCTGAGGAGGCCCGCAGGGCCGTCTCGAAGCATCAGGCACGATCCGTCGCGCGGCCATCCTTCGAGACGCCCGCGATGCGGGCTCCTCAGGATGAGGTCGGAGTGCTCTACGAGAACGCCTGAATGCCCGTAATCGCCCGGCCCAGGATCAGGGCGTGGACGTCGTGGGTGCCTTCATAGGTGTTCACGGTTTCCAAATTCGCGGTGTGGCGCATCACGTGATATTCGATCTGGATGCCGTTTCCGCCATGCATGTCGCGGGACATGCGGGCAATGTCGAGCGCCTTGCCGCAATTGTTGCGCTTGACGATCGAGATCATCTCCGGCGCCATCTTGCCCTCGTCCATCAGGCGGCCGACCCGCAATGAGGCCTGCAGGCCCAGTGCGATTTCGGTCTCCATGTCGGCGAGCTTCTTCTGCACCAGTTGCGTTGCCGCCAGCGGACGGCCGAACTGCTTGCGGTCGAGCGTGTACTGCCGCGCGCGATGCATGCAGTCTTCCGCGGCGCCCATCGCGCCCCAGGAAATGCCGTAACGGGCGCGATTGAGGCAGCCGAACGGCCCCTTCAACCCCGACACATTGGGCAATAGCGCGCTCTCCGGCACCACCACGCCGTCCATCACGATTTCGCCGGTGACGGAGGCCCGCAGCGACAGCTTGCCGCCGATCTTGGGCGCCGACAGGCCCTTCATGCCCTTTTCAAGGATGAAGCCGCGGATCTGGTTGTTGTGCTCGGCCGATTTCGCCCACACCACAAACACATCGGCGATCGGCGCATTCGAAATCCACATCTTGCTGCCGGTCAGCCGGTAGCCGTCCGAGACTTTCTCGACGCGGGTCTTCATGCCGCCGGGATCGGAGCCGGCATCCGGCTCGGTCAGGCCGAAGCAGCCGACCCATTCGCCGGTCGCGAGCTTGGGCAGATATTTCTTGCGCTGGTTCTCATCGCCATAGGCGTAGATCGGGTGCATCACCAGCGAGGACTGCACCGAATTCATCGAGCGATAGCCGGAATCGACGCGCTCGATCTCGCGCGCCACGAGGCCATAGGCGACGTAGCTCGCGTTGGCGCAGCCATATTCTTCCGGCAGCGTGATGCCGATCAGGCCGAGTTCGCCCATCTCGTTGAAGATCTCGCGATCGGTCTTCTCCTCGAGATAGGCCTTGGTGACGCGCGGCAACAACTTGTCCTGCGCATAGGCGCGCGCGGTGTCGCGGATCATACGTTCGTCTTCGGTGAGCTGCTCGTCGAGCAGGAACGGATCGTCCCACTGGAAACCCACCTCATCCGGCTTGTCTTTGGTTTGAGGGCGCACGCTCATGAAAATCCCTTTCGCATTACTGTCCTCATTGGAATTATATCAGACAAATTAGTGCGCTATCGGCGGAAGCGCAAACTTTTCTCAACCGTCATTCCGGGGCGCGCGATAGCGCGAACCCGGAATCTCGAGATTCCCCGGTGCGCAATTGCGCAACTGAGGTCTGGTGCTAACGCACCATCCCGGAATGACGACACCTAACCCTCAAGCCGTTCGTTGGAGACGATCTCGATGCCGAAGCCGGACAGTCCCTTGTAGTCGTGCACCGACGACGTCAAATGCCGGATCGAGGTAATGCCGAGATCGCGCAGGATTTGCGCGCCGACGCCGACTTCACGCCATTGCCGGTTACGATCGGCCTCGGCCGACTTCTGTTCGCCGACCGGTTCGACGGGAACCCCGGCCGCTCCGTCGCGCAAATAGACCAGCACGCCACGGCCGGCCTTCTGGAAATGGTTCAGCACGATCTGCATGCGCGCCTGGCCGGTGAAGAGATCCTTGACGATGTTGGGCTTGTGCAGTCGCGTCAGCACGTTCTTGCCGTCGCCGATGCCGTTATAGACGAACGCGGCGTGTGCGATCTCGTCGAACGGCGAGCGATAGGCGTAGCCCTGCAACGGGCCGATCGGGCTTTCCGTCGTAAACATCGCGACCCGCTCGATCAGCTTCTCGCGCGCCTGGCGATAGGCGATCATGTCAGCGATCGTGACGTGCTTGAGCTTGTGAGCGCTTGCGAATTTCGCGACCTGCTCGCCCTTCATCACCGTGCCGTCGTCGTTCATCAACTCGCTGATGACGCCGACCGGCGGCAGGCCCGAGAGCTTGCAGAGATCGACCGCTGCTTCCGTATGACCCGAACGCAGCAGCACGCCGCCGTCGCGGGCGATCAGTGGAAAGATGTGGCCGGGCCGGGCAAAATCATTGGCGCCGGCATTGGGATTGGCAAGCGCGCGGCAGCAGGAGGCGCGCTCGTCCGCGGAAATGCCGGTACCGCCGTCGGGCTTGTAGTCGATCGAGACCGTAAACGCGGTGGTGTGATTGGACTCATTATGCGCCACCATCGGATCGAGCCGCAGCCGCCTGGCGTCCTCGCCGGTGATCGGCGCGCAGACGATGCCCGAGGTGTGGCGGATGATGAACGCCATCTTTTCGGCCGTGCATAGCGAGGCTGCGACGATCAAATCGCCCTCGCCTTCCCGGTCGTCGTCATCGGTGACGACGACGAGCTCGCCCTTGGCAAAGGCTTGCAGGACTTCCTGGATCGTATCGGCCATTTTCTTTGGACTCTCGCTCTGTGCTGGAAGTGCATTAGCCGGACTCTTGCGCCCGCGCCAGCGTCAATGCGCAGGGCAGAACGCCGCTGACGGGCATGGCGGAAAGGCCATTCTACAGCGAGGCTGGGGGAGGAAAAATCATTGACGAGGTCCGGCCTCAATCGCCATGGTCGCACCCATAAAAAGCAAGAAGCAGGCATCGGGGAAGAACAATATGCGCTCTACGCGTTCTCGATTGAATTTCCGTCAGGCGGTATGGGCCGCTGTCGCCCTGCTGACGGCGGCCGCAGGACTATCGCAGCCCTCGCACGCCGCCGACGAATGGCCGACCCGCGATATCACCTTCTATGTGCCCTATGCGCCGGGCGGCTCGACCGACCCGATCAGCCGTAAATATTCCGAGCTGCTGGAGAAGCAACTCAAGGTCAAGGTGATCGTCGAGAACAAGCCGGGCGCTTCCGCGACCATCGGCACCGGCGCCGTGATCCGCGCCCAACCCGACGGCTATACCATCGGGCTCGGCTCCAGTTCCTCGCTGGCGTACCAGCCGCTGGAGATGAAGGGCCTCGCCTGGAAATCGGCGTCCGATTACCAGTCGATCGCCAAATTGTCCGATCTGCCCGTCATCCTTGCGGTGCCCGCTGAGTCCCGCTGGAAAACGCTGGACGATTTCATCGCCGATGCGCGTGCCAATCCGCGCAAGCTGAAGGTCTCGGTGTCGGGCCTGCGATCCATCAACGACATCGCCATCCAGCAATTCAACAAGCTTTCGGGCTTGCGTATCGTCACGGTGCCGTTCACCGGTGGCGGCGGCGAGGCTACGCTTGCAGCCCTCGGCGGCCGGGTCGACGGCAGTGCCGGCTTCGCGCCGGGCATGAAAGGCCAGATCGATGCCGGCAAGCTGCGCGTGCTCGCGGTGTTCCAGGAGGGAAAATACGATCTGCTTCCCGAAGCCAAACCGATTGGCGAGACGCCGTGGAAGGATACATTTCCGGTCGGCTATTACGTGATCGCTCCAAATGGCCTGCCCAAGCCCATTCTCGACAAGCTGACAGCGGTCTCGAAAACCATCGTCGAGAGCGACGAGTTCAAGAGTTTCCTGAAAGCCAACGGCTATACCTCCGATCCCAAGATCGGCGACGACATGAAAAAGGAACTTGAGGGTTACGACCGCAAGTTCCGCGACATCATCAAATTCCTGGACGACGACAAGTGACGCCGACGAGAAGCTTTGGGCTGCCGCCGGCGCGGCGGTTCACCGGCCTGCTCGCGCTGCTGCTGGCGGCGATCTATATGGTGGACGCCTGGCAGACGCTCTCGGTCGGCCGCTGGCACAAACCGGGGGCTGCGATCTTCCCGATCGCGGTCGGCGCCCTGCTCGCGCTCTCGGCGATCTCGGTTCTGCTCGAGAAACATGGCGGCGCCGACGATCCCATGCCGGCAACGTTCTCGCTGCCGGCTGGCTCGGACCTGCGGCGCTTGCTCCTGGTGCTCGCCGCGTTCGCGATCTATTTCCTGGCAATGCCCATCATCGGCAACATGATCGCGTCGGCGATGTTCTTGTTCGCCAGCATGTGGCTGCTGTCGGACGATCCCGGAAAATCCGCGCCAAGGCTGGCGATTTACGCTGTCGTCATCGCGCTGAGTTTTGAGGTCTTCTTCGTGCGGCTTCTGAAGGTGCAGATGCCGGCAGGCGTGTTCCGGCAATGGCTGTTTTAGAGCAGGCTTGAAATGAACTCCCTCCAGGGCCTGCTCTACGGACTCCACATCGCGGCGACACCGGCCAATCTGCTGGCCGCGTTCGTCGGCGCGTTTGCTGGCACCGCAATCGGCGTGTTGCCGGGCCTTGGTCCCGTCGCCGGCGTTGCGCTGATATTGCCGCTGACATTCTCGCTCGACCCCACCGCCGGCCTGATCATGATGGCCGGCATCTTCTACGGCTCGATGTATGGCGGCTCGACCACCGCGATCCTGCTCAACATCCCCGGTGAATCCGCCTCCGTCGTCACCGCGATCGACGGCTATCAGCTCGCGAAAAAGGGCCGCGCCGGCGCGACGCTGACTATCGTCGCGGTCGGCTCCTTTGTCGGCGGCACGCTCGCGGTGGTCGGCGTCATGATGTTCTCTTCACTATTGGCCAAGGTCGCGATCCTGTTTGGGCCTGCGGAATTTTTCGCGCTCACCGCCGGCGGTCTGATCGTGATGTCGCGGATCTCCGGCGGCACGTTAGCGTCCGCGCTGCTGCCGATGACGCTCGGGCTGATGCTCGGAACCGTGGGCCAGGAAGCCGTCACGGGCGAAACGCGATTTACGGCGGGCATGCCCGACCTCGCCGAGGGCGTTTCGCTGGTACCGGTCGTGGTCGGCCTCTACGGCTTTGCCGAGCTGATGCTGCTGGTCGAAGACAAGGCCCATGCTGCGAGCCGGCCGGAATCAGTGAAGATGCGCGACCTGTTGCCGACGCGGACCGAATGGAGGCGCGCGGTGCCGTCCTGGCTGCGCGGTACGTTCCTGGGGTTTCTGTTCGGCCTGGTGCCCGGACCGGCGGCGACGCTGGCCTCATTCGCCTCCTACCGGCTGGAGAAGGCGACATCGAAACATGCGGCCGAAATCGGCAGCGGCGCGATCGAAGGCGTCGCTGGCCCCGAAGCCGCCAATAATTCCGCAGCTACCGCTTCGCTGGTGCCCCTGCTCGCACTCGGCATTCCCTTTACGCCGATCGCTGCACTGATGATCTCGGCGATGCTGGTGCAGGGCATCCAGCCGGGCCCGCTGTTGATCACCCAGCACCCGGAAATCTTTTGGGGTCTGATCGCGTCGGCCTACATCGGCAATGTGATGCTGCTGGCGCTCAACATCCCGATGGTCGGCGTCTGGGTCAGCCTGTTACGGATTCCGCATTACCTGTTCATTCCGCTGCTGCTGGTGCTGTCCGTCATCGGCACCTACAGCGTCCGCAACAGCATTTTCGACGTCTGGGTGCTGCTTGCCGCCGGCATCGTCGGCTACGCCTTCAACAAGATGAAATTCCAGCTCGCGCCACTGGTGGTCGGCCTGATCCTCGGGCCCAACATCGAGAAGCATTTTCGCGAGGCGCTGTTCCTCAGCCAGGGCGATCTCTGGATTTATGTCGAAAGCCCGATCGCGATCACGGTGTGGCTATTGGTTGCCGCGATCCTGATCGCCGGCTTCATCGCGCGCCGCCGCGCCGCTTTCGCCGACGCCATGGCGCAGGAGAGCAGCCTGTAACAAGGCAAAGCCGCCGGCAGCGGATGCCGGCGGCTTTGGCCCTCGTATTCTATTACGGGCAGGCGTCCCAGAAGCCTTGGGTCCTGCTGGGATCGGTGTAGTACCAGCAATAGCCAGGCGCCGGCGGCGTCCCATAAGCCGCCGCGGCACCGGCGGCGACGAACCCGATGGCGGCGCCGGCTGCGATCGCGCCACCCGGCCCCCAACGATACCAGCTCGGCCGTGCCCATGCGACGCCACCAGGGCGGTAGCCCGGGCGATAACCGGGACGAACGCCAGGACGAACCACCGTAGTGCGGCCGGCCACCACGCCGCCGCGCGGACCGCGTGCGACATAACCGCCGCGGCGAACGACGACCACACGCTCCACATTTTCGGAACCGATATTCTTGAATTGCGAGCCCGGCATCGGTCCCGTCAATGCACTGGCTGGCGCGCTGACGGCGACTACCAGTGACGTGATGGCAATTGCAACTAAACCCTTCATAGTATTCTCTCCGGATTGTTTTTCGCTTTCAACGAGGGGGCCGTGTGCCGCGCATTGCCCGGCCCATAGCCGGATGATCTTAATCGCTCGCTCGGGCCGCGCCCAGTCACATAATCGCGCGGAAGTTGTAGTTACGGGCCCTGCGTTACGGCAGCACTTCGCGCCGCTCCCCGAGCAGCGCATCCATCTCGGCGCGCTTGTCCTCCAAAAGTCCCGCGTGCGCCGCCTCGATCACCTCGTAGAGCTCGTGGGCATCGGTGAGTCGGGTCACCGTCACGTAATCAGCGCCAGCCCTATAGAGATCGTTCACATCGGAGAGCAATTCCGCGGTCGCGACGATCTTGGCAGTCGGGTTGAGCGAACGGACGTGCCGGACCAGTTTTTCATTGTTGGCCCCCTTTAGAAGCGAGTCCGGTATGCTGAAGATGATGAGCTCAGCCTTGCCGACGCCCGCATGCACCAATGTGTCCACATTGCTGATATCGCCATAGACCACATGCACGCCGCGATCGGACAGCGTCTGGAACACGACCGGGTTGAAGTCGATGACCGTGATCTGGTCGAGCGCCAGCGGAGTGCGGCGCTCGATCTCGCTCAGTAAGGCGCTCGCGGCGCGGAAAAATCCCAGAATGACGACGCGCCGCGCTTCCCCGTGACCGCCTCCGTGCTCGTCGGCGTGTTCGTGAACATGGTCGAGATCGCGGAGCCCAATTCGTTTCAGCGGACCGATCAGGCCTCGCGTGACCTGGTCGCTACGCGCCATCACGAAGGTTGAGAGCACCGCCAGAACCACGAACGCAAAAGAGGCAGCGCTCGACGTCTCGGTCTTGATATGACCCGCGGCCACGCCGGTCTGGATCACGACCAGCGAAAACTCCGAGATTTGCGCCAGATTGATTGCCGGCAGCAGGCTGGCGCGCAGGCCCTGCTTCATCAGATAGAGCGGCGTGAACGTCGTCAGCACGCGGCTGACCACCGTGAACGCCGCGATCAGCAGCGCCAGCCCGATCACCGACATTCCCGGAATCGGTATCGTCATGCCGAGCGCGACAAAGAACAGCGTGATGAAGAAATCGCGCAGCGTCGTGACTTTCGCAGTGACGTCCAGCGCATAGGGAAATGTCGACAGCGAGACGCCGGCAACCAGCGATCCCATCTCGCGCGACAAATGCAGTTTCTCGGCGATCTCGCCGATCAGGAAGCACCACGCCAGCGCACCCAGCAGGATCAGTTCCGGGCGGCGCGCGATCTGGTGAAACAGCCGCGGCAGCACATAACGGCTCAGCACCAGAGCGGTTGCCACCAGCACACCGACCCGGCCGATCGAGATCAGGATCACGCTCGCTTGCAGATTACCAAGGCTCGGTTGCACCGCCAGGAACAGGATCGCGAAGATGTCCTGCAGCACCAGCACACCGAGCGTAACCCGGCCGGGCAGCGTGTCGAGTTCGCGCTTCTCATACAGTACCTTCACGATGATGACCGTAGAGGAGAGCGCGCAGGCGACGCAGAGATAGAGCGCGTCGAATTTGCCGCCGCCCATCGGCAACCCGATGGCCAAAAAGAACAGAATTCCGAGCAGGCAGCCGCCGATCAATTGCCCGCCCGCGGCGAACAGGATGACCTTGCCGGCGCGCACGATCTTTTTCAGGTCGATTTCGAGCCCGATCATGAACAGCATGAAGATCAGGCCGAGTTCGGAGATGACGCTGATCGATTCCTGGGACTTGACCCAGCCCATGCCGAATGGACCAATGAAAAAGCCGGCGATAAGGTAGGCTAGGATCAGCGGTTGACGGGAAAAATGGGCCAGAAGGCCGAGCACCCAGGCGAACAGGATGCATAAGGTGATATCGCCAATGAGCTCATGCATAGTTCGAGGATTCTCCTCACCGCAACCTAAAGGCATGGCTGTGGGGGTCAAACGAGCAATGTGTCACATCGGAAAAACAGGCCTTTTTCTTGTGGTTCTTTTCTGCCTGTTCGTAGTGCACTCGCACTCCGCGGAGGCACAAACCGCAGCAAGCATCGAACAGAGCTTCGCCAGTTCCCTGACCGCCGTGCCGGTCGAAAATCTTGCCGTCGCGGGTGCATTCTACGTGCCGGTCTATTCCAGCGTTGCGATGAGCCAGGGCAAGCTGCGGGCGGATTTTTCGGTCACACTCAGCATCCATAATGCCTCGGAGAGCCGGCCTCTGGTGTTGAAGCGGATCGCCTATTTCGACACCGCCGGCAAGATGGTGGAAAGCTACCTCAAGGCGCCGATCGCGCTCAAACCGTTCTCGACCGTCGAGGTCTTCATTCCCACGACGGATGTGCGCGGCGGCACGGGGGCCAATTTCGCTGTGGACTGGGCCGCTACCGAGCGAGATTGCCGAGCCCGCGGTCGAAGCGCTGATGGTCGGCAGTATCGGCAGCGGGCATTATGCCTTCATCAGCCAGGGACGGCCGATCAAGCTCGTCGGCAAAAATTAACTACCGGAAGGCCGCGCCAGCGGGCCTTCTCAACGAAAAGCAAAATGGGAGTGCCTGTCCATGTCTACCGCCACACGTTTCGATTTCGCACCGCTGCTGCCAGCCGGATTGCCGGCGCCGGCGGCGCGGTGGACGGGTCTTGCAAAATACAGCTTTGTCGGCGGCAACAATGACCCCGACCAGGTGCCGGTCGACGGATTGATCGATGCGGTCAACGCCGTGCTCAAGCGCGAGGGCAAGACGCTCGCGACCTACGGCCTCGCCAGCGGCCCGCAGGGCTACCGCCCCCTGCGCGAATTCCTCACCGGCAAGCTGAGGCGCGACGCCGGTATCGACTGCGGCGCCGACGACATCATGATCGTCTCGGGCTCGCTGCAGGCCCTCGACCTCGTCAATCAAACATTGCTGGCGCGCGGCGATACTGTGCTGATCGAACAGGAGACCTATCAGGGATCGCTGAACCGGCTGACGCGGCTTGGCATCAACTCGGTCGGCATCCCCCTCGACGACGACGGCATGCGGATGGATGCGCTGGCGGCAGCGCTCGCCGACCACAAGCGCCGCGGCATCACGCCGAAATATATCTACACCATTCCGACCGTGCAGAACCCGACCGGAACGATCATGCCGGAAACGCGACGTGCGGAGATGCTGAAGCTGTCGCAGGAATATGGCGTGCCGATCTTTGAGGACGATTGCTACGCCGATCTGATCTGGAACGGACAACGGCCACCCGCGATCTATGCGATGAGCAGGAACAACGGCGTTATCCATATCGGCTCGTTCTCCAAATCGATCGCGCCGGCGTTGAGAGTAGGCTTCATCGTTGCGCCCTGGGAGATGATGTCGCGAATGCTGGCGCTGAAGACCGACGCCGGCTCCGGCGCGCTGGAGCAGATGGTGCTCGCGGAATATTGCGCGCCGCATTTTTCCTCCCACGTGCCGAAGCTGACGCGCGGCCTGCGCGCCAAGCTCGACACGCTGATGGAAGCGCTCAACGAGCAATTCGGCACCGCCGCCGAATTCGACGACCCCAAAGGCGGTATTTTTCTGTGGGTCAAGCTGCCCGACAATGTCGATACGCTAAAGCTCTATCAGGCAGCGTTGGCCGCGGGCGTTGCCATCAATCCCGGGCCGGAATGGTCCACCGACAAGGCCTATGCCGGTTGCCGGCTACGGCTGTGCTTCGCCAGCCCCTCGCATGAACAGATCCGCGAGGGCGTCGCGGTACTCGCCGACGTATGCCGCAAGGAGTTCGGTGTGCCGGCGCGGAGCGCCAATGTCGAGAAGCACGCGCGCATCAGCCCGGTCTGACGATAGCACGCCCGGTCAGACAGGATTTTTCGAATGACCGGGGCACATTCGCAGCATCGCAAAGGGATCGTGCTCGTCGTGGCGGCCGCCATCGCCTGGAGCACAGCGCCATTCTTCACACGGCTGCTTCCGTTTGATTCGTGGACCATCCTGTTCTGGCGCGGACTGTTCGGCGGAGCTCTGATCGCGACGATTCTGGTGCTGCTGCAAGGCCGGAGCGGTCTGCAGGATTTTACCAGGATGGAAAAAAGCGGCTGGCTGGTCGCTTCGCTCTCGACATTGGGCATGGTGTGCTTCATCCCCGCCCTGCAACTGACAAGCACCTCGAATGTCGCGATAATCATCGCAACAGGACCGTTCGTCACCGCCGCGCTTGCCTGGATATGGCTTCGGGAAGTCCCGCGCTTGCGGACCACGCTGGCAAGCATCGTGGCGCTCTGCGGCATCGCGATTATCGTCGGCGGCGCGCGCGTCGGTTCCGACATTTTGGGATTGGCACTGGCCTGCATCATGACGGTCGCGATCGCCGCGATGACGGTCATTGTCAGGCAGCACAGAAACACATCGATGGTCGCAGCTGCCGCGCTGTCGAACATCCTGGGCTGCGTCGTCAGCATTCCCTTCGCTCAGGGCATCGCAGCCGTAACCGGATTCGACCTGTTCATTTTTGCGATGTTCGGGTTCTTCCAGGTAGCCTTGGGCCTCACTCTGTACATGCTCGGCTCGCGCCTGCTGCCGTCCGGCCAGGCGGCCCTGATCGCCACGCTGGAGACGCCTCTGATGCCGTTCTGGGTATGGCTCGCGTTCCAGGAGATGCCTTCTTCAAGAGCGCTCGTCGGCGGCGCCCTGGTGATGGGGGCCGTTATCGCCGACATCATCGGCGATAGAGGCGAGCAGAAACAGCCGGCGTAATATCTCCCGCAGCTACTTCACCGCAAACGGCGACTGATACGGCCGGCCAAACGGCACGCCGTTGATGACGGTCTGCACCGGCTTCAGCGCAACCTTGCCTTCGCGCTTGTTGTTACGGGTGTCGAGGAACGAGACCGGCCCCTCCACCAGATCCATGATCGCGACATCGCCGGGCGCACCGATCTGAAGCGTGCCGATCTTCGGCGCACGGTTGATGATTTTGGCCGGCGCGGTGGTCGCCATCGTCACCACCTGCTCCAGTGAAAAGCCCATCGCCATGAACTTGCCCATCACATTGGGCAGATAGGGCACGCCGGGAGAATTGCCGGAGAAAACATGGATGTCGGAGGAGATCGTATCCGGCGAACAGCCAGCGGGAATCGCCACTTCCGCCACCGTGAAATCGAAACTGCCGCCGCCATGGCCGACGTCGAAGATCACGCCGCGCTGCTTGGCGGCGAGTGCGGCCGGCAACAGCTTGCCGTCCTGCACGATGTTGGTGAAGGCGCCACCGATGTTCGGCGCTCCCGAATAGGCGTGGGTCAGCACGTCGCCCGGCCGCAGCAGATCGAGTATCTGCGACATCAGTTCCTTGGTCTCGACGCCGCCGATATGCACCATCATCTTGGCCGGCCAGCCGCACATCTCGCAGGCCTGGATGCCGCGCTTCAGCGGCTCGAGGCCGTGCTTGAAGATGACGTTCTCCGACATCCGCACCTTGACGCCGATCAGGAAGTCCGGGTTTTCGGCAAGCGCCATGGCGCAGGCTTCGACCTGCGCGTTGTCGATATTGTAGAGCTCAGCGACCGGGAAGGCGGACAATCCGTTATTAGCGATATGGACGAACGCGTACATCCTCGCACGGGTTTGCGCCACGATGTAACGCCGCAGCGCGGCGAGATTGTTGACGCCCGCATCGCCCGCCGACACCACCGTGGTCGTGCCCTGGAACTGCACCAGTTCGTCGGCGGGAATGCCGATGGCCGAGCCGTAGGGATAGACGTGGCAGTGCAGGTCGATCAGACCCGGCGTCACCAGCTTGCCCGACGCATCGATCGTCTTCGAGGCACGGGCAGCCGGAATATCGTTCTCGATCGCCTCGATCACGCCCCAGCGAATGCCGATATCGCGTTTTCCCCGCAAGCCCTGGCTGGGATCGAGCACATCGCCGCCCTTGATGACGAGGTCGAACTTGTCGTTCGGACCCATCGCCGCATTGGCGCCTCCGGAAAGGACTGCGACGGCGGCCGATCCCGACAGGCTCAGAAAGTTACGGCGTGAAAACCCGGTCATGGCAGCGCTCCCCCTGATATATTTTTTATGTAGCAATGATGCGCCGCCTCCCGGATTTCTGCAAGCAGGCGCGCGTCCGCACACCATCAGCCACGCAAAAATGAATGACCCGCACCGCTGGCCTGCTGGCGTGCATTGCCATAGGTTGCGGCAATCAAGGGCCGAAGAGCCCAAACTGGGAGGCGTCTATGGTGTCGATCCGAATTCTTGCGTCCACGTTTTGCCTGCTGGCGTCCAGCGCCGCATTCGCCGACGACCCCCTGCCCCGCGCCAAACCCGAAGACGTCGGCCTTTCCAGCGAGCGGCTGGCGCGCATTGGCGAAACGCTGAAGGCCGACATCGCGGCAGGGCGAATCCCCGGCGCGGTCATCGCCATCGCCCGCCACGGCAAGCTGGTCGCGCTCGACGCCTATGGCTGGCGCGACAAGGCCGCCAACCTCCCCATGACGTCGGACACCATCTTCAACATCGCCTCGATGACCAAGCCGATGACGGCCGTCGGCGGCCTGATGCTGTATGAGCAAGGCAAGCTCCTGATCGACGACCCCCTGAGCAAATATTTCCCGAAATTCGCCAGCATGAAGGTCGCCGTGCGCGACAATGGCGAGCCGACTTCAGAAACCGTTCCGGCCAATCGCCAGATCACGATCCAGGATCTGATGCGGCATACATCGGGGATCATCTATGGCGGCCGCGGCAACACCGTCGTGCACAAGATGTATCCGGCCGGCAGCGGCGATGCGGCCAGCAACTATGACGGCACAGCCTTCATGGACAAGCTCGCGACGTTGCCGCTGCTCTATCAGCCCGCCACCGTATGGGACTACGGCTTCGGCCTCGACATACTCGGCCTCACCATCGAAAAGATCAGCGGCCAGCCGCTCGGGAAATATCTGCAGACCAATTTGTTCACCCCGCTCGGGATGACCGACACCGGCTTCTCGATCTCCCCTGAGAAAGCCGCGCGCTACGCCAAGCCGCTGGAGGTCGATCCCGACACCGGCAAGCCGCAAGCGCGCAGCCCTGAATTGACACAGCCGCTCAAATTCGAATGCGGCGGCGGCTGCGCGGCCTCCACTGCTTCCGATTATCTGCGCTTCGCGTTGATGTTGATGAATGGCGGTCGCTCCGGTGAAGCCCGCCTGCTCGGACCCCGAACCGTCGCCTATATGCTGTCGGATCAGTTGGGACCGAACATCAAGAATCTCGTCGGCAATGCCGATCCTACCCGTGCCGATTATGGCTTCGGTCTCGGACTAGCGGTCCGCACCACACCTGGCGTGGTGCGGATGATGGGATCGGTCGGGCAATTCTCCTGGCCCGGCGCCAGCGGCACCGATTGGTGGGTCGATCCGAAGGAAGAACTCGCGGTGGTCTATCTCTCCGCGGCGCCCGGCCCGATCCGCTGGCACTATCGGCAGAAGATCAACGCGATGGTGTATCAGGCGATCGTCGATTAGCTCGCGCTACGCGCGTTGGAGCCTCGGTTCTCGCGAGCCGAGGCTCACACGCGTGGCTAGCTGAACAGACATTCAGAATTCTCTTCGGGTTCCCTCGGAACGTTCACACGTTTGCGAAGTTTATTCCCCGCTCAACCGAGGAGGACAGCAATGAGGAAGTTTGGATACGTTTTAGCCGCCCTGGGCGCGATCGCCGTTGCGGCGCCGTCGATTGCAAGCGCGGAGACCGTTGTGATCAAGCGCGGCGGTTATCATGGCGGTTATCACCACGGCTACGGTGCGCGCGCTGAAATGCGCCGCGATTGGCATCGTGACCGCGGCTGGCATGGTCATCACGACAAGGTCGTGATCGTCAAGAAGCATCGTTACTGAGGCGAACGCCTCAACGGAAAATGGTCCCTCGCGGGGCCATTTTCTTTGAGGAGTTTGTTGGTCGTCATGATGAGCCCTTGTTTTCCGGCGAGGGCTCAAGCACCAGCGTAACATCGTAGATGCTGTAATCGTCCGGGTCGGTTTTGACTTCAAAACCCAATTCCCGGCACATCTTCAGCATCACCGTGTTTTCGTGAAGTATCTGGCCGAAGATCCGCTTCAGACCGTCGGATCTCGCATACTCGATCATCAATTGCATCAGCGCCCAGCCGAGTCCCCTGCCCTTTAGATCGGACCTCAGCAGGATCGCAAACTCGCCTGTCTCATGGTGCGCCTCGGCGTGAATCCGGACAACGCCGAGAACCTCGCCATTGGCTTCGTCGATCGCGACAAATGCCATCGCCTGCGCGTAGTCGAGTTGCGTCAACCTGGCGAGAAACTGATGCGAAAATTCCTTGATGGATTCGAAGAAGCGAAGCCGCAGATCCTCCTGGGTGACGTGGCGCAACAGTTCGCGAAGCAGCGGCTCGTCGTCCGGCTGGATGGGACGCGCAAACACGCGCCAGCCATCCCTGAGGACGAGATGCCGCTCCCACTCAACCGGATAAGGACGCACGGACATGACTGTCGCTCCAGTGCGAGTCGTTCGCTTGTGCGCAGGCCTGCCCTGCCGGGCCAAGGGCGGCAGCGGGAAATCAACTCTAGCATTGCATCCGCTGATTGGCGGAGGGTAAAACGAACTTCGGGGGACCGGGGTTGCATGCCCAAACGGCGAGCGCGTTCCATCTATCTGGCTTCACGGCTTATCGCGGCCACGCTGCTGGCTGTGAGCTTTCTGCCGTCATCATTGGCCGCAGACTCGTTCGAGCCCGAAGCGATTTGCCGGGCGGCGATTGCGACGATTGCGGGCCGCGATCCAAAAGCCATGCAAGTGACCCGGATAGCTGGCGACGTCCTGTTTCTGACTTACGTCCGGCCGATCGACAATTTCATTTGGACCTATCGATGCAAGATCGAGGGCAATCGTGTTTTCTGGGCTTACGACCCGGGGCGCTGGCGCGAAAGCCCAAAGGACGACAAGGTTTCCTTCGAGATTTTAGGTGACGGGAAGCAACTGCGTATTTCCGACCACCATAGCGATGGTTCGACGACCAAGGAACTCTTCGACCGCGACAAGATTTTTTAGGCGCCAAATGCAAAATGGCCCCGCGAGGGGCCATTTTCTTTTTTCCGCGAAGAACCGTTCGGCAAATCAGCTGTAGATTTCGAACAGGCCTGCGCCGCCCTGGCCGCCACCGATGCACATGGTGACGACGCCCCACTTGGCCTTGCGCCTGCGGCCTTCCTGCAGGATGTGGCCGGTGAGACGCGCGCCGGTCATGCCGAAGGGGTGACCGATCGCGATCGAGCCGCCGTTGACGTTGTACTTCTCGGGATCGATGCCGAGCTTGTCGCGGGAATAGAGGCACTGGCTGGCGAAGGCTTCGTTGAGCTCCCAGATGTCGATGTCGTCGATCTTGAGGCCGTGGCGCTTCAGCAGTTTCGGCACGGCGAAGATCGGACCGATGCCCATTTCGTCCGGCTCGCAGCCGGCCGAGGCCCAGGCAACGAAGCGGCCCAGCGGGTTGAGGCCGCGCTTTTCGGCATCCTTGGCTTCCATCAGAACCACAGCAGCGGCGCCGTCCGAAAGCTGGCTGGCGTTGCCGGCGGTGACGTACTTGCCCGGACCCTTGACCGGCTCGAGCTTGGCGAGACCTTCCATCGTCGTGTCGGGACGGTTGCACTCATCGCGATCGACCGTGTAGTCGACGATGCTTTCGGCCTTCGTCGCCTTGTCGACCACCTTCATTTTGGTCTTCATCGGGACGATTTCGTCCTTGAACTTGTTGGCCTGCTGGGCAGCGGCCATGCGGCGCTGCGATTCCAGCGAGTACTCGTCCTGATATTCGCGGCTGAGCTTGTAGCGCTCGGCGACGATGTCGGCAGTGTCGATCATCGCCATGAAGATGTCGGGCGCAGCCTTGAGCAGGTCCGGGTCGATCGACTCCTTTGGCGAGCCGCCGCCGGGGATCGAGATGCTTTCAACACCACCGGCCACGATGCAATCGGAACCGTCCGAGCGGATGCTGTTGGCGGCCATCGCAATCGTCTGCAGGCCCGACGAGCAGAAGCGGTTGACCGATACACCGGCGGTAGACTTTGGCATGCCGGCCAACAGTGCGGCCTGACGGCCGATATTCGGCGCGCCATGCGCACAATTGCCGAGATAGCAGTCCTCGACGTAATCCTTGTCGACGCCGGCACGCTCCACGGCGTGCTTGATGGCGTGGGCCGCGATGGACATCGGAGGGGTAATATTGAACCCGCCGCGACCGGATTTTGCCAGCCCAGTACGTGCATAGGAAACGATGACGGCTTCACGCATTTTTAGACCTCCCTTTGATGCGGCCCAGTATGGACTGGACCAAAGCCCGTGTGTAGCTAAAACCTGAATTCCGGAAGGCGGAAAAGGAAGGAATCGTCCTCTAATCCCACGCCGGTGCAAACCCCGGATTTACACATCGTTTGTTCTTCGGCAAGGCCGCAATCGCCTTGCGATCGGCGTCGTCGAGCGTCACCTTCAACGCATCGAGATTGGCCTGCTGGCTTTCGGCGCGCGACGCCTTCGGGATCGCTGCGACGCCATCCTGATCGAGCAACCATTTCAGCGCCACCTGCGCCGCGCTGGCATTATGCTTGCGGCCGATCGCGGCCAGCGTTTCATCGGAGGCCACGCGGCCCTGCACCAGCGGGCAATAGGCCACCAGCGGGATCGATTTTGCCGCGAGATATTTGCGCAACGGCGTTTGATCCAGCATCACGTGATATTCGACCTGATTGCAGGCGATCGGCGCCTTGATCTCCTCGACCACGGTTTTGAGAAGCGCGATATTGAAATTGGCGACCCCGATGGCACGGGTGCGGCCTTCTTCCTTCAGCTTCATCAAGGTCTCGAACATCGCCGGCAGGTTCATGCGCGGCGCCGGCCAATGCACCAGATAGAGATCGATTTGATCGAGCCGAAGCTTCTTCAGGGAAGTGTCCAATGCGCGGCGGATCGCATCGGGCGCCAGGTTTTCGTTCCAGACCTTTGTGGTGATGTGCAGATCCTTGCGGGCGACCTTCGATGCAGCAAGCGCCGCGCCGACGGCTTCCTCATTGGCGTACATTTCCGCCGTGTCGAGATGCCGGTAGCCCAGCCCCAGCGCGCTTTCGACCGCCGCGCGGCAGGCGTCGCCCTGCATGCGAAAGGTGCCGAGGCCGAGCTTGGGCAGGTTGATGCCCTGAGTTTTGAGATTTTCCATTGGTGACTCCTGAAGGCGTAATGCGCCCCCTGCGTGGCGAAAGCCGCGTGAACGGGTATTCCATTGAGGGGGATGGGCCGCTATCTAATAACCTGCCCCAAAGGCAGAAGGCAAATCAAGATCGGGCTCGGGATACGATGGTCAGGGCGTTACGACAATGGCTGGAAAGCCATGAACTACCGGCGATTATTGTCGGCGTGCTTGGCGTGATTTTTGCGCTCTCCGCGCTGTTCGTGATTGGTGGCTATGTTCTGGTGACGCCCTGAAGCATCCAGCAATTGCTCAGATATGCTGCGCGATGAACTGACCGGGCCGCGCGTCCGGACGGGGTTCGATATCGACCGACCATAGATCGCGGTTGTCGACGTCCTTCAAGGTCAACTTGCGACAGGGGGATAACTCTCTACGGCGAGCTTCTTACTTCTGCCAGTTGCAGATGCCGCCGGATTTGCACGGCCAGGTCTGAATCCGCGTGTCGGCTGCGTGTGCGTCGAGCGGATTGGTGCGGCGTCGCGCCAGCTTCGCGCGCGCCGGAACACGCCGCCTCTCGACGACGCTGATAGTCTTGACCTTGCGCGCGGCGATACCGGGTACGGTACCCGCCCCGCGCACGTCGCTGCGATCGGCCTTCGCTTCGATTGGAACCCGCACGAATTCGGCATCGGGGCCGAGCCGCTTCGGCGAAAGCACGGCCTTTGAAAGATCGAGGCCGAGGAACTCGCTCGGACGATACTCGTCCGCCATCGCCGGGCCGCTCAACGCCAGGAGCCCGGTACAAAGCACTGCAACACAAGCGTTTTTCAGGACCATCAAAGGCCTCCTGAAATGACCAAACAAGACAGGGATCATGTAGGGATGCGGCCGGCCAATGCCAGCCGATACTGCGGGCAAGGTTACCTGCTAACTACGCCGGCCGCGGAAAGTTTCCGCGGCCGAACCGATGCGCCTATTCCGCGGCTTGCGCGACGGTCTGACCGATCGCAGCCTCAAGGCGCGCGCATTCGCCGCGATATTTCGCGACGTTGGCTTCCTTGATGTGGCCATAGCCGCGAACGAGTTCCGCCGATTTTGCAAGCTGCACCAACCGCGGCCAATCGACGGGCTTCGCCTTTTCGAGATGACGGAAGATCATCGCCGAATATTCGCCCGCCAGCGCGCGCTCCATCTTGCGTTCGGACGTGTAGCCGAATGGATCGAACGCGGTGCCGCGCAGGAATTTGAAGCGCGTCAGGATCTCGAACGCGCCAAGAATCCAGCTTCCGAATTCACGTTTGCGCAGATGTCCGGTGACCTTGTCGCGGCTTGCCAGCAAGGGCGGTGCGAGGCTGACCTTGACGCTCGCATCTCCGTCGAACTGCTCCTTCAGCGCCTTTGCAAATTCGCCGTCAGAATAGAGCCGGGCTACCTCGTATTCGTCCTTGTAGGCCATCAGCTTGAACAGGCCTTTTGAAAATGCCTCGGTCAGGTCGTGCGAGCCGGGCGCAGCTTTGGCTTCGGCGGCGCTGATACGTTCGACCTCGGCGAGGTAGCGCTTCGAATAGGCTTCGTTCTGGTAATCGGTCAGGAAGCCGGCGCGGAATGCGATGCTCTCCTCTAGCGTCCGCCTGGCCGGCGCCGAGCCGCTATTCTTGAAGCGCGCCGCGGTGACGACGCGCTGCAGATCGTGCGCAGCAAGGCGGCCCCACGAGAATGCCAGCTTGTTCATCTCGATCGCAGCGCCATTGAGGTCGATCGCCTTCATGATCGCTTCGAGCGACAACGGAATCGCGCCGCGCTGGAACGCAAAGCCGAGCATGAAGGAGTTGGTCGCGATGCTGTCGCCCATCAGGGCCGTGGCGAGACCGGTCGCGTCGAGAACATCGAGATCGGACGCACTGACGGCCTCATTGAGTGAGTCGCGCATCGCACCGGCCTGGAAGTCGATATCCGGGTCGATCACAAAGCTTGCGGTCGGCAAGAGGTCCGCATTGACGACCGCGCGCGTGACGCCGCGCTCGGCGCGGCTCAGCGCCGGAATGCTGGTGGCGACGACGATGTCGCAGCCGAGGATGAGATTGGCGCTGCCGGGACCGATGCGGACATTGGCGAGATCGTCCGCCGACGGCGCAATACGGACGTGGCTCATGACCGCGCCGTTCTTCTGCGACAACCCCGTGAAGTCGAGCGTCGAGCATGCCTTGCCGTCAACATGGGCGGCCATCCCGAGCAACGCGCCGATGGTGATGACGCCGGTGCCGCCGATCCCGGTGACGAGGATGTTGAACGCGCCATCAAGCGCGGGAATGCTCGGCATCGGCAAATCGGCGAACAGCGCCGACGGATCGGCGGCGGCGCGATCGGCTTTCCTCAGCTTGCCACCATGCACGGTGACAAAACTCGGACAGAAGCCTTCAATGCAGGAAAAGTCCTTGTTGCAGTTCGACTGGTCGATCCGCCGTTTGCGACCGAATTCGGTCTCCAGCGGCTGCACCGAGACGCAATTGGAAACCTGCGAGCAATCGCCGCAGCCTTCGCAGACGCGCTCATTGATGAAGACGCGCTTCGGCGGATCGGGATAGAGCCCGCGCTTTCGGCGGCGGCGCTTCTCGGCGGCGCAGGTCTGGTCGTAGATCAGAACGGTGAGGCCTTTGACCTCGCGCAGATCCTTTTGCACAGCGTCGAGCTCGCGGCGATGGTGAACGGTCGCTCCCGCCGGGAAATAATTGGCCGGATATTTCTCCGGATCGTCCGAAACGATCGCAAGGCGTTTTGCACCTTCGGCCGAAACCTGATGCGCGATCTGCGAAACGGTCAAGCCGCCTTCGGCGGGCTGGCCGCCCGTCATCGCCACCGCGTCGTTGTAGAGGATCTTGTAGGTGATGTTGACACCGGCCGCAGCCGCCGCGCGCAACGCCAGCAACCCGGAATGGGTGTATGTGCCATCGCCGAGATTCTGGAACACATGCGGTTCGCTGGTGAACGGCGCCTGCCCGATCCAGGTGACGCCTTCAGCGCCCATATGCGAGATCGTCTGGGTGCGTCGGCTCGGCACCGACAACGCCATGCCGTGACAGCCGATGCCGGCCATCGCGCGGCTACCCTCGGGCACTTTTGTAGAGGTGTTATGCGGGCAGCCCGAACAGAAATACGGCGTGCGCTGCAGCTTCGCGGCGGCGATGCCTTCCGCTGGACGATCGAAAGCTTCCAGCTTTGCCAGGCGCTGTTCGAGTGCCGGGCTGCGATGGCCAAGCCTGCGCAAGCGCGCAACGACGGCGGCTGCGACCATGGTCGGCGTCAATTCGCCTTCGCTTCGCAACAGCGGCGCGCCGGTCTCGTCGCGCTTGCCGACCACCGAAGGCCGCTTCGAAGCGTCGACGTTATAGAGAATGCGCAGCAACTGATCCTCGATGAAGCCGCGCTTCTCCTCGACGACAAGCACATCCTGCAAGCCCTCGGCGAATGCGCGGGCGCCGGCCTCTTCCAGCGGCCAGGTCAATGCGACCTTGTAGACGCGCAAGCCCAACGCCTGCGCCTCGGCATCGGTGATGCCGAGATCGGCCAGAGCCTGCCTGAGATCGAGATAGGCCTTGCCGGTCGCCATGATGCCGAGCCGCGCCGGCTTGCTGTCGAGCACGATGCGATCGAAACGGTTGACGCGCGTGAAGGCGGCGAGCGCCTGCATCTTCGGGCCGTGCAGCCGGCGCTCCTGCTCCAACGGCGCGTCCGGCCAGCGAATGCCGAGGCCGCCCGGCGGCATCTCGAAATCGTCGGGCATGATGATCTTGATGCGATCGGGATCGCTGACGATCGAGGCCGAACTTTCAACGGTCTCGGAGATCGCCTTGAAGCCGACCCAGCAGCTGGAATAACGCGACAGCGCAAAACCCAAAATGCCGAGATCGAGATAGTCCTGCAGCGTTGCGGGATTGACGATCGGCATCAGTGCCGAGGCAAACACCTGCTCGCTCTGATGCGCGAGCGTCGAGGACTGACAACCATGATCGTCACCGGCGAGTGCAATCACGCCGCCATTCGGCGAGGTGCCGGCCGAGTTCGCATGCTTGAGCGCATCCAGCGACCGGTCGACGCCCGGTCCCTTGCCGTACCAGATGCCGAACACGCCATCGACCTTGGCACCGGGGAACATGCCTACTTGCTGGCTGCCCCACACCGCAGTCGCCGCCAGATCCTCGTTGAGGCCCGGCTGGAATTCGATGTCGTGCTGCTTGAGGAAGGTTTTCGCGCGCCACAGCGCGTGGTCGTACATGCCAAGCGGTGAGCCGCGATAGCCGGAAATGAAGCCCGCGGTGTTGAGGCCCTGCGCGCGATCTCGTTCGCGCTGCAGCATCGGCAACCGGACCAGCGCCTGTGTACCGGACAGGAATATGCGTTTCGCGTCCAGACGGTACTTGTCGTCCAGCCCAACTTCCATCAACGCCATTGTCCGCTCCCCATCGCGATTTCGCGTCTTGCCGGTCGTTCAAAACCAGTCTCGTTGGACCCACAATGCACTGATTTTGCTATGCGTGCCCAGACTGTATTTATGGCCGCAGGGCATATCTCCATGCATGCAACTTCGCCGCGCAGGCTCTTGCCGAAACCCCGCTTCTTTGAAACGCTGCCGCTAAAGGGAGAAGCTCTGGGATGACAGAGGCGGCGTTCACGACCGAGATATTGGAACGCGACAATTTGCTCGTCGGGCCGTGGCGCAGCCCCAAGCAGATGCTCCATGCGCAGGTCTACAACTCCCACGCGTCCATTCACGACGATGCTACCGCGCAAAAGCTCGGGTTTCAGGGCGGCACCATCGAGGGACCGACCCATTTCAGCCAGTTCGCGCCCTTGTGCGAACGTATCTGGGGCAACGCCTGGTTCGAAACCGGATGCCTGTCCGCGCATTATCGCAACCCCGCCTTCGAGGGCGAAGAAGTTCAAGCCAATATCGAAAAGCCGAAGCCCGGCCAAACCACCTGCGCGATCGGCATGACCAAGCGCGATGGCACAGAAATATTGCGCGGAACTGCGTCGGTCGGTGGTGACGGAACAGAAACCGCGCTCTCGCGGCGGCTCGGCGAATTGAAGCCGCTTACCGACCCCGTCATTCTTGCGGACCTCAAGGTCGGCATGAAGACCGGCCGGCAAACTGTGAAAATGGATTTCGACCAGAACATGGGCGACCTCTACCCATTTTCGCTGGCTGAGAAGCTGAAGGTCATCACCGAACCGTCGGCGTACTACGCACAGGAACACAATCCGTGGGGCCGGGCCATCATCCCGATGGAGATGCTGAGCGTACTGTTTCAATACCGCGCCCGCGAGGACCGCTTACCCGTCCGCGGACCAGCGGTCGGGCTGTTCGCGGACCAGGAAATCCGCCTGCTGCGCGGCCCGTTATTCCCGGGCGAGACATATATCACCGAGCGCGAAGTCGTGGCGCTGAGCGGCAGCCGCCGCACCGAAAGCATGTGGGTGCGCACCACCGTGTTTGCTTCCGGCGACAAACCGGTCGCGACCATGCTGCTCAATCTCGCGAGCATCAAGGATTCCTACGCCAATTACGAACGCGAGCACAAAGCGCTCTACGGCTGAACCGCCCCCTCTCAATCCAACCGCGCCAACAAGGAAAACCAACAACATGGCCCGCCTGCCCTATCTCGAAGCAGATCAGATCGCGCCCGAATATCGCGACATGCTCAAGCGCAATACCAATCTGCACAAGCTCTTGGTCAACTCGCCGGACATGGCGCGGGCCTTCAGCGGCTTGGGCGGTTACATCCGCCACAAGAGCAAGCTCGATCCGCGCTTACGCGAACTCGCGATCCTGCAAGTCGGCTGGATGGAGAAATCGGAATACGAGTTCACCCATCACGTGAAGATCGGCAAGGAGTTCGGCGTCACTGATGACGATATTGTGGCCATGATGGCCGAGACCGAGGGCAAGCCTTCGAAGCTTGAGCCGTTGGCAAAAGCGATCCTGCGAGGCGCGCGGGAGATGGTGCGCGAGCTTGCGATGTCGGAGGCGACCTTCGCCGAGATCAAGAAGGAACTCTCCAACGAGCACATGACCGATCTCGTGCTTACCATCGCCTTCTATTGCGCCGTCGTGCGCGTGCTCGCGACCATGAAGATGGACAACGAACCCTATTACAAAGAGGTACTGCAACAGTACCCAATCCCGGGAGTGGAATAAGATGCGCCTGAAAGATCGTGTCGCCATCGTCGTCGGCGCCGGCCAGAGCCCCGGCGAAGGCATCGGCAACGGGCGCGCCACCGCGCTGACTTTTGCGCGTGAGGGCGCCAAAGTCTTGTGCGTCGATCACAACCTCGCTTCCGCGCAGGAGACGGTCGACATGATCGCCGGCAACGGCGGCACGGCGATGGCCTTCAAGGCCGATGTCACCAAAAATGCCGACATCAAGGCGATGGTAGGCGGATGCGCATAGCCGCTGGGGCCGCATCGATATCCTGCACAACAATGTCGGCGTCAGCCTGTCGGGCGGCGATGCCGAACTGCTCGACATCACCGAGGAAGCGTTCGACCGCTGCGTGGCGATCAATCTCAAGAGCTGCATCCTCGCCGCCAAGCACGTGATCCCGATCATGCGCCAACAAGGCAGCGGCGCCATCATCAACATCTCCTCGATGGCCGCGATCACGACCTATCCCTACGTCGCCTACAAGGCGACCAAGTCGGCGATGATCTCCTTCACCGAACAGCTCGCCTATCAGAACGCGCAATACGGCATCCGCGCCAATGTCATCCTGCCCGGCCTGATGAACACGCCGATGGCAGTCGATACCCGCGCGCGCGAATTCAAGAAGAGCCGCGCCGAAGTCGAGGCCGAACGCGACAGCAAGGTTCCGCTGCGACAGAAGATGGGCACCGGTTGGGATGTCGCAAATGCCGCGCTGTTTCTTGCTTCCGACGAAGCAAGTTTTATTACCGGCGTAACATTGCCTGTGGACGGCGGCTCGAGCGTGAGGCGCGGTTAACACTTGGGAAATGATTCGAAATAATTGATGCATTGCAGTGACACGATGATGTGACAACTTGTCACCGTTCGTCGAAATCCTAACTCGTTGTGGTCGCACGAATTTCACGTGCGACCGCTAACAGACGCCCAGGGAATTTCGGGAGTCCTGAAACACCATGAACGATGAATTCGACTTCGAACTGACACATAACCAGTGGGAAGCGTTGAAAGCGTTACGCTCGGCCGCAACGGCAATTCCCAGAATGAACCGCTTCGCGATTGAAAACCTGATCGCGCTCGGACTTGTCACGATCAGGGAAGATTCGCCCGTCCTCACCCCGCAGGGACGCAAGGTCCTGATCCAGGGCTCGTCGCGGCTGCTGCAGGATCTTGTGGGCATAGTGCACGCCACCCATCGTCTGCCGCGCACGCTCCGGCCATTCTCGATCGTATTTCTCGCCGCCGACCGTGTTCTCGCTCATGTCGGCGAGAATCTGGCCGGGCGTCGGCAAGGTTTTGGGATCGACCCGCTTGTCCGGATTCCAGAGATCGGAGCGCACGATGGCGCGGGCGCATTGGAAATAAATCTCGTCCACCGTCATGACGACGACCGTGCGCGGTGCCTTGCCCTCCATCCTGAACGAGGCACACAAATCCGGATCGGCCGACACATGCGCGCGGCCGTTGATGCGCAGCGTGCTGCCGGAGCCCGGAATCAGGAACAGCAAGGCGACGCGGGGATCGCGCACGATGTTGCGCAAGGAATCGCAGCGGTTGTTGCCGCGGCGGTCCGGCATCATCAACGTCTTCTCGTCGTGAATGCGGACGAAGCCCGGCAGATCGCCACGCGGCGAGCAATCGAGCCCCTCGGGTCCCGAGGTCGCCAGCGCCGCGAACGGCGATTTTTCGATCAGGATGCGATAGGGCGGCGTGACGCGGTCTGCGACCTTGACGGTCGAAGCATCGTTGGGAAACCCGTAGATGGCTTCGAGTTGCTCGATCGTCGCGATGACGGACATCTAATCGTCCCACCTCTCGCCCTTGATGATGCGGACGAACTGACGCGCATGATAGTCGGCGCTGCTGGTATTGTTGATGGTGACATCGGGCGCGGCGGTCGCTTCGTCGACCGTGCGGTGCAGGCGGTGCTCGATCTTGCCGTCGCTGGCCCGGCCGCGCATTGCCAGCCGCTCCGCCAGAACGTTCGTCGGCGCCGTGATCGAGACCACAGTGACGTTGGCATAGGCGCGGCGCATCGCCGAGATCACGGTACGCGAAACATTGGCGACCACGGTGCGGCCGGCGCGGATGTCGTCGTCGATCGCCCGCGACAGCGCATAGCGGTGGCCGTGCGCATCCCAATGCATGGCGTATTCGTTGCGCGCCAGCGCTGCCTCGAAGGTGCCGGCACTCACCTCTTCATTGTCCTCGGATGACGAAGCTTCGCGCGTGATCACCCGGCGTGGGTAGACGATGCCTGAATCCTCGGCGCAAGCGGCTTTCGCGAGCCCAAGCAGCGTGTCCTTGCCGGCGCCGCTGGGACCGACCACCAGAATGAGCCGGCCGGGCCCAATCGCGGCCGTCCTGGTCGGCTGATATGGTCGGTGCCCCCGTCATGCCACGCGCTGCCCTTCCCGCCAGACGCTGCGCACCACGGGAATGTCGCGCGCGACATGTACCCGGATCAGGTCGGCACGCTTGCCGGCCGCGATCTCGCCGCGGTCGGAAAGGCCTACCGCCTCGGCCGGCGTCTTGGTGACGGTACGAACGGCGGATGCCAGATCGATCGCGGGAACCCGCTGCGGCAATTGCAGCGCCGCCATCAGCAGGCTGGAAGGAATGTAGTCGGACGACAGGATGTCCAGAAGTCCCTCACGGGCAAGATCGACGGCGGCGATGTTGCCGGAATGCGAGCCGCCGCGCACCACGTTCGGCGCCCCCATCAGGATGCCGATGCCGGCCCGATGCAATCCGCGCGCGGCTTCCATCGTGGTCGGGAATTCCGCCACCGAAACGCGATCATTGATGGCATCGACGACATTTTCCTCGGTCGTGTCGTCATGGCTCGCAAGCGGGATCGCATATTGATGGGCCAACGCGACGATCTCGCGCATGTTGGTTGCGGCATAGGCTTTCTGATAGGCGAAGCGCTTCTCGAACAGCACGTCGAGCTCGGCGTCGGTTTTGCCGGCGCCCTTGCCGCGATAATATTCGCGCAGCTTGACCTCGTCGCGAAACTGGCGCTGGCCCGGCGTGTGGTCCATCAGCGACATCAGCCGCACGTCCGGCCGGTCGATCAGTTCCTTGGCCTCCTCGACCACGCTCGGCATCGGGATTTCGCAGCGCAGATGCAGGAAATGATCGGCACGCAGCAAATTCGCCGCGCGCGCCGAGGTGATTGCTTCCGCAAGTACCCCTGCCCTGCCATCGACCTCCTCGGCGCCATCTTCGCGCCAGACCCGCAGCGAATCCAGCACCGTGGTGATGCCGGACGTCGCCAACTGTCCGTCGTAGGAGACAACAGCCGCGATCGGATCCCAGAACACCTTTGGACGCGGCACGTAATGCGCTTCGAGGTGATCGGTGTGCAGTTCGATCAGGCCCGGCATGATCAGGTCGCCGCCGGCGTCCTCGCTGCCTGATGGTGCGTCGCCCTCGCCGAACTCGGCGATGCGGCCATCGGCCATCGCGACCCAGCCGCGTTCGATGACGCGATCGGCCAGCACGATGCGGGCATTGCCGAGGATGGTTTCGTGCTTCGAAGTCATCTCAAATCTCTTCCTTCATGCCGCAGCGGCAAACGATGTCACGTCGACGATCCGGTCGGCGATCAAATGGCGAATCTCGTCGTCATGGACGATCGCCACCATCGCGACGCCCTGGCGTTTCTTCTGGTCGATCAGCTCGACGACAACGGCGCCATTGGCGGCATCGAGCGAGGCGGTCGGCTCGTCGAGCAGCAGGATCGGCAAATCCGAGATGAAGCCGCGCGCGATATTAACACGTTGTTGCTCGCCGCCCGAGAAGGTCGACGGCGGCAATGCCCAGAGCCGTTCGGGAATATTGAGCCGGCGCAACAGCGCGCCAGCCTTCTCGCGCGCTTCCGCCCGCGCCGTTCCGTTCACGATCAAGGGCTCGGCGACGACGTCCAGCGTCGCCACCCGCGGCACGGCCCGCAAGAACTGGCTGACATAACCGATGGTCGAGCGTCGCACGCTCAGCACTTGCCGCGGCTCGGCCGTGGCGAGATCGATGACCGTGCCCTGATGGCGAATGCCGATCCGGCCGCCATCGCAGCGGTAATTGCCGAAGATCATCTTCAGGATCGAGGATTTGCCGGCGCCGGACGGCCCCGACAACACCACGCATTCGCCCGGCTCGACGTGAAACGAGACCCCGCGCACGACAGGCAACTCGATGCCGCCCTGCAGATGCATCGTAAACGTCTTTTCGGCGTTCGATATGTCGATCATCGCGGTCATTGGTTTACTCATGCCGGTAAAATCGAGGAGACGAGCAACTGGGTATAGGGCTCGCGGGGATCGTCGAGCACCTGATCGGTCAGCCCGGTTTCGATGACGCCGCCGCCCTTCATCACCATCACCCGGTGCGACAACAGCCGTGCGACCGCGAGGTCGTGGGTGACGACGATAGCGGCGAGCCCGAGCTCGCTGACGAGATTGCGCATGAGATCGAGCAGGCGCGCCTGAACCGAGACATCAAGTCCGCCAGTCGGCTCGTCCATGAACACCAGACGCGGCTCGGTGACGAGATTACGCGCGATCTGCAAGCGTTGCCGCATGCCGCCCGAATACGTCCGTGGCGCGTCGTCGATACGATCCACATCGATCTCGACCCGCTCCAGCCAGGACGACGCGGTATCGCGGATGCGGCCGTAATGATTCCACCCCACCGCCATCAGCCGTTCGCCTACATTGGCGCCGGCGGATACCGCCATCCGCAGGCCCTGCGCGGGGTCCTGATGCACAAAACCCCAGTCGGTGCGGAACAAAAAGCGCCGCTCGGCCTCGCCCAGTGCTGCAAGGTCGCGCAAAACGCCGTCACGCATCCGGTACGACACGCGGCCGGCGCTCGGCGCAAGCTGCGCAGACAGCAATTGCAGAAGCGTCGACTTGCCCGAGCCGGACTCGCCGACGACGGCCAGCACTTCGCCGGGATAGAGCGCAAACGACACATCGCGGCAGGCGGTCAATCGGCCATAATTCTTAGCCAGATTTTCCGCGACCAGCAGCGGCTGATCGTCCTGCGCGGGATTTTTGGGCTCAACCATGCGCCCTCTCCTTGTGCGGGGCCACGCTTTCGCTGCCGCGATGGCCCGCTGCCTGGCGGGATTCGCAATAGTCGGTGTCGGAGCAGACGAACATCCGCCCGCCCTTGTCGTCGGTGACGATTTCGTCGAGATAGAAATCATCGGCACCGCACAGCGCGCAGGGCGCATCGAACCGATAGCGCGTGAACGGATGGTCCTCGAAATCGAGCGACACCACCGTCGTATGCGGCGGGATCGCGTAGATGCGCTTTTCGCGGCCGGCGCCGAACAGTTGCAACGCCGGACAATTATCCATCTTCGGATTGTCGAACTTCGGCGTCGGCGACGGGTCCATCACATAGCGCGCGTTCACCTTCACCGGATAGGCGTAGGAAGTCGCGATGTGGCCGAAGCGCGCGATGTCTTCATACAGCTTGACATGCATCAGGCCATATTCGCCAAGCGCATGCATGCGCCGCGTCTCGGTCTCGCGCGGCTCGAGGAACCGCAGCGGCTCTGGGATCGGCACCTGGTAGACCAGGATTTGCCCGCCATGCAGCGGCGCTTCGGGAATCCGGTGGCGGGTCTGGATCACGGTTGCATCCGCCGTCGAGGTCGTGGTCGCGACGCCAGCAGTCTTGCCGAAGAATTTTCGGATCGAGATCGCGTTGGTGGTATCGTCGGAGCCTTGATCGATCACCTTCAGCACGTCCTCAGGCCCGAGGATCGCCGCCGTCACCTGCACGCCGCCGGTGCCCCAACCGTAAGGCATCGGCATTTCGCGGCTGGCGAACGGCACCTGATAGCCGGGGATCGCGATCGCCTTGAGGATCGCGCGGCGGATCATCCGCTTGGTCTGCTCGTCGAGATACGCGAAATTGTAAGCCGGCGCGTTCATTCCGCGGCCTCCTGCATCGGCGGGGCTTGCGCAGCTTCAGCGAACTCCTTGCGCAATTTGCGCAACAGGCCGAGTTCGGACTGGAAGTCGACGTAATGCGGCAGCTTGAGATGTTCGACAAAGCCGGTCGCCTGGACATTGTCCGAATGCGACATCACGAACTCTTCGTCTTGGGCGGGCGCGTTTACTTCCTCGCCAAGTTCGCGGGCGCGCAAGGTGCGATCGACCAGCGCCATCGACATGGTCTTGCGTTCGCTTTGCCCGAAGGCCAGGCCATAGCCGCGTGTAAAGCACGGCGCTTCCGTCGCCGAGCCCTTGAACTGGTTGACCATCTGGCATTCGGTCATCGCGATCGATCCGAGCGGGACGGCAAAGCCGACATCCTCCGCCATGAATTCGACCTCGACCTCGCCGAAGCGAATTTCGCCCGCGAAAGGATGGTTGCGGCCATAGCCGCGCTGCGAGGAGTAACCCAGTGCCAGCAAGAAGCCTTCGTCGGCCCGTGCCAGATTTTGCAGGCGCAAATCACGATCCGCCGGAAAACTGAGCGGCTCGCGCGTGAGGTCGCCGACGGGTGCCTCGGCATCCGCCCCGGGCGACGGCTCGATCAATCCGTCGCGGCCGAGAATATCGGTGACACGCGGCGTCGCGGCGCTGGAGGCCTCCCCCATGGAAGGCGATTCCGGGGAAAATCCCGCCGCGAGCTGCGGGTCGAGCAGGCGATGGGTGTAATCGAAGGTCGGGCCGAGGATTTGCCCGCCCGGTATATCCTTGAACGTCGAGGAAATCCGGCGACGGACCTGCATCGCCCCGGTATCGACCGGCTCGGTCGCGCCAAAGCGCGGCAGCGTGGCGCGGAACGCGCGCACCAGAAAAATCGCCTCGATCATGTCACCGCGCGCCTGCTTGATGGCAAGGCTTGCGAGTTCGCGATCATACAGCGAGCCTTCGGTCATGACGCGATCGACGCCGAGCGAGAGCTGTTCGCTGATCTGATCGAGCGACACTTCGGGAACCTCGCGGTCGCCACGGCGCTCATGCGCCAGCAGGCGATGGGCGTTCTCGATGGCGCGTTCGCCTCCCTTGACGGCTACATACATTCTCTAGCCTCCCTTCGCGACCAGCCGCGTGGTGCGCGGGATCGCGACAATGGAATCGTCATGAACCAGCACGACATCGATGCCGCGCGGGAACAGTGTGTGATTGATGGCGAGCCGCTCGAACAAGTCCTGGGGCTGAATTGCCGCCTGCAACATCGCCGTACCGTCGATGCCGGGACCGCGCAGCTCGAAGGCCGGCCCCTGCGTCAGGCTGTCGACTTGCAGGATCAACGTCGTCGAACGATCGGGGTATTCATTGCTGCCGAATGCGAAACGATCGAGCGCAGGAAGATTCCCGGGGTCACTGATCAGCGCAAAGCTGCAGATGGACGAATCCGCGATCACTGGCGCGCTGGTGTGAAATTTGAGCCATTTGGCGGCATCCGACGTCTCCGCCATCCGGCTGTCGAGCCAGATCGGCGTATCGTGATCGAACAAGGTCAACGCGATGGCAGCCGTTCCCCGCATCATCGCAGCCGGCGTCCCGGCACTCGACGCGATACGCTGGACGCTGCCGGGACGCGCCATTGCGTCCATCACGGAGCGGAAGGTCGATTGGGCGGAGAGCACCTTGTCGGCAAATCCTGCGGGCAGTTCGGCAACCGTCGTCATGTCTCAACCCTCACCGCGTACCAGCGTGTAGAAATCAACCCGGGTCGCTGCGGCCTCCGCCGTCTTACGCTGACGCTTCGCTTCCATCGCCGCGCGCAGCGGTGCGACCACCTTTGTCTCCACGGAGCCTGCGAATTCATCCGACTGCACCATCGCGTCGCACAGCGCGATCATCTGCGCCTTGTTGCCGTCGCGGCCGAGCGTGTAGCCAAAGCCGACCTCGCCGGTCGAAAGCCGCACCGCCGCACGCGAGACCGTGGCTTCACCGAGGTTGAAAGCGGCGCCGTCGCCGCCGATGCGGCCGCGCACCATCACCAGGCCGTTCTCCGGCTCGCGCAGATTTTCATGCGCCGGCAGGGTGAGAGCGCCCATTCGCTCGGCAATCTCGGCGGCATCGGAATGCGCCAGCACGGTCATCACCGCTTTCCGCTGCACCTGCTTGCCGCTCTCCTGCACCACACTCATATCCTTCTTGCCTGAATCAAGTTGTCTATGATAATAGACAACTTGATATCGAAACGCCATGACTGTTTCGTGACAAGAGGACGATTTTTACCCAAAGCGTTTTCAAGCGAAGTGGGTACCGGTTCGCGTGAAGAAAACGCGTAAGAAAGGGCCATAGGTTCGCGCACCATGAGCATGCAGGACACCGCCTCCGGTGTGGCGCTGTGGCGGCAGGTCGCCGACGGGATCGAGCGTGGCATCGCCGACGGCCGCTTTGCCGCGGGCGAAAAACTGCCGGGCGAAATGGAAATCGCCGAGACCTATCGGGTCAACCGCCACACCGTGCGCCGGGCGCTGGCGACGCTGGCCGAACGCGGGCTGGTGCGCGCCGAGCGCGGCAGTGGAACCTATGTCGAGACCCGGCGGATCGCTTATCCGCTGCGTTCACGGACACGCTTTTCCGAAATCGTCGGCGCTGGTGGCCAGGAACCGCGGGGCCAATTGATCGATACCTCCGAAGATGTCGCAACCCGTGAACTGGCGCGGGAGCTTGGACTGAAGACCGGCGCTCCGCTGATCCGGATCGAAGCGCTGCGGCTGGCCGACCGAACGCCGATCGCCGTCAGCACCACCTGGCTTTCAGGCGAGCGCTTTCCCGACGCCGGCAGAGTCTTCGCCGGTGCGCGCTCGATGACCAAGCTGCTTGCGCATTACGGCATTCGCGATTATCGCCGCGCATCGACCCGCATCACCGCTGCCGTAGCCGACGCCACCGACGCCGCACGGCTCGACCTCGCGCTGGGTCGCCCGGTCCTTGTCGTCGACAGCACCGACGTCGACACCGACGGCAAACCGCTGGTAACAAAACGCTCGCGCTTCGCCGCCGAGCGCGTCGAGTTCCTGGTGGAGAATACGAGCGTACGAAAGCGCTGTCCGCCGCACTCACGAGCGAAGGCGGAAGCGTGCACGCGCGGCAGCCCGTCTGCGAACCAGCCAGTTCACGCCACCGCGCGCGGGCCGATGATGGCGAAGCGCAGTTTGGTCGAGATCCAGTCGATCGCGGCCACTGCCACCAGGATCATCAGAATCAGGAACGACACCTTCTGCCATTCCAGCACGCGGATCTGCTCGGCCAGTTGCAGGCCGATGCCGCCGGCGCCGACGATACCGATGATGGTGGCCGAGCGCGTATTCGAACTCGATGAAGTAGAGCACCTGGCCTGCGATGACGGGCAGCACCTGCGGCATCAGGCCGAAGCGGATTTCGTGCAGCGCATTGCCGCCGGAGGCGCGGATGCCTTCGACCTGCTTCTTGTCGGCGGCCTCGATGGCTTCCGAAAACAATTTGCCGAATGCGCCGAAATCCGACAGCGCAATCGCCAGCACGCCGGCGAAAGGGCCGAGGCCGACGACGTTGATCCACACCAGCGCCCAGATCAGCGTGTCGACACCGCGGATCGAATCGAGAAACCGGCGCACCGGAAAGCGCAGCAGGTTCGAGGGAATGATATTGCGTGCCGCCAGCAGGCTAACCGGCAGCGCAAAGACAGCAGCGATCGTGGTGCCAAGCAGCGCGATCGACAGCGTTTCGCCAAGCGCCTTGAGATAGATCGGCAATGAGGAGCCGGGATCGGGCGGGAGCATCATCAGCGTGATCCAGCCAAGCTGGTGCATACCTGAAAGCAGCCGCGCCGGCGAGAAGTCGAGATCGACCAGCCCAAAAACAAGAACGCCGAATGCAGCGACGATCATCGCCGGCATCGCCAGCCGGGCGGAAGCGGGCCTGTCGAAGACATCGGGATATCGGGCGCGCAGTTGCGCGGTGTCCGGTTTCGGTAACTGGCTCATGATCGCGCGTCCTTGCCGAACAACCGGGCGCGCAGCCAGCCGGTGCAGATGTCGATGACAAACACCGTGACGATGATCGTCACCAGGATCGCGCTGACGTCGGAATAATAGAACTTGCGGATCGCGACCACGAGTTCCTGCCCGATGCCGCCGGCGCCGACAAAGCCCATCACCGACGCTTCGCGAACGTTGATTTCAAAGCGCAGCAACGCGTAGCTGGCATAACCCGCCGATACCTGCGGCAACACGGCAAAGCGCATGCAGGACAGCCAGCTCGCGCCGGTCGAGCGCACGCCTTCGACCGGCTTCATGTCGGCGTTTTCTACGATCTCGGAAAACAGTTTTCCGAGCGCGCCGGTCGAATGGATCGCGATCGCCAGCACGCCGGCCATCGGACCGAGGCCGAACGCGATCACGAAGATCAGCGCGAACACAATTCCGGGAACGGTGCGGGCGAATTCCAGCAGGCGGCGGATGATGAAACGCAGCCAGGGCCCGGGCGAGGTATTTTGGGCGGCAAAGAAATTCAGCGCAAAGGCGAGAACCGCGCCGATCAGGGTCCCGACATAGCTGATCAATATGGTCTCGCCGAGCAGCTTGAGCCATTTCTGCCAGCCCCAGAACCACTCGGCGGGATCGGTCCACACCCGGTGGCCATCCTCCAGCGTGAGAATGCGGTCGAAATAGCTGATGAAATTCCCGAAATAAGTGAAGAGCGTGCGCAGGTTCACTTCCGCGCCGATGGCGGCGACGATCAGCGCCGCGACGAACACCGCTGTAGCGAGCGTCAGCCGCAGGCGCTTGCGCGACACCGCCTTGCGATAGGCGTCGTTGAGCACTTCCAGCTGCTGGGGCGGGAGAAGAGATACGGCGGAAGTCATTGCGGACTATCTTGGCTGACCAGGGTGCCGGTTGGGTTCTGAACGAAAAAGGGCCGGGTCGCACTGACCCGGCCCGGCTTGTTTTTCGCCGATCGATCAGGACGCCTTCTTCTTGCGAAGATTGTCCACGAACTTGATCAGCTCGATAGTGCCATCCCAATCCTTGGTGGTGGCCGGATGAAAGCCCTTCTTCTGGCCGTCGGACAGGCGATCGAATGCGGCCTTGTCCTTGGTCGGCGACTCCGTGAAAGCCTTGGCAATCGCGGCCTTCAGATCGTCCGGGAGATCCGAACCATAGGCATAGGGGCCGTTGATGATCTGGGCCGATTTGTGGATGATCCGGAAATCGTCCTTCTTCATCGGCGTACCGTCGGCATTCTTCAGCATGCCCTTGGTCAGCATCTGCGCGAGCGTGGAGTCGTCGTCGCTGGTCCACTGGTTGGCGGCGACATCGACGGTGCCTTGCGACAGCGCCAGCATGGCGTTCTCATGGCTGCCGGTGAAGACGACCTTACCGAAATAGGTGTCGGCGTCGGAGATACCCATCTTGTCGAGTTCGAAGCGCGGCACATTGTTGCCCGACGTCGAATTCGGATCGACCAGGCCGAGGTTCTTGCCCTTCAATTGATCGATGCTCTTGTAGGGGCTCGAGGCCTTGACGAAGAACATCGAGTAATAACCGGTCGAGCCATCGGCGTTGATGTCGTTGGCGAAGGCGTCGGTCTTGACGCCGGTCAGCCGGGCGCGGGCGAACGACGCCGAGCCGTAGCTGGCGATGTGGATGTTGCCGGCGCGCTGGCCTTCGATGACAGCCGCGTAGTCGTTGGCAATACGCAGCGTGACCTTTACGCCGAGTTCCTTGGACAGATAAGCGACGAACGGGGTCCAGCGCTCGGTAACGCCAGAGGCGTTCTCCGCCGGCACGACCGCAAAGGTCAGTTCCGGGTATTTGCCCTTCCAGTCCTGCGCAGAAGCTGACGCGGTGAATGCCAGCGCGGCAGCGCCGGCCAAAACGATGCGACGAGTGATCATGGTTAAGCCCTCTTGTTGCGGTTACGCTCTTCGCCGATCGCAGGTTTGCGAACGGCGATCCTGTTACAGAAGTCGAATTCAGGCCGCGGCGGCGGTACCGAGTGCCGGGACGGTGGCATCGTCGGGTGCTTGCGCAGGCGCAGCGCCCATGACGTCATTGGCTTCGAGATCGTAGAGTTCACGCGCGATGAGATCGGTGAGTTTTGCCGGCGCGCCGTCGAACACCACGCGGCCGGCCGACATGCCGATCAGGCGGTCGCAATAGCTTCGCGCCAGATCGAGCGAGTGCAGATTGCAGATCACGGTAATGCCGAAATGCTTGTTGATGCGCAGCAGCGCGTCCATCACGATCCGCGTATTGCGCGGATCTAGCGAGGCAATCGGCTCGTCGGCGAGAATGATATCCGGCTCCTGCACCAGCGCACGCGCAATCGCGACGCGTTGCTGCTGGCCGCCGGACAACTGATCGGCGCGCTGGGCGGCGAGCGAGGCCATATCGAACTGGTCAAGCGCCGACATCGCCAGCGCCTTGTCTTCCTCGGGCCAGGCTTGCGTCAGCGAGCGCCAGGACGGGATTTCGGCGAGCCGCCCCATCAGCACGTTGGTCAGCACGTCGAGCCGGCCGACCAGATTGAATTGCTGAAAGATCATTGCCGAGCGCGAGCGCCACTGCCGCAAATGCTTGCCGCGCAGCGCGGTCACATCGACACCTTCGAACAGGATGCGGCCTTCGGATGGCTCGGCGAGGCGGTTGATCATCCGCAGCAGCGTCGACTTGCCGGCACCGGAGCGGCCGATCACACCGACAAAGCTGCCGGGCTGAATTGAGAATGACGCATTGTCGACAGCGGCTTTGGTGCCGAAACGACACGTCAAACCTTCCACCACCAGCATGCAATGCTCCAACCGCGACACCTTGCACCACCGCTAGCGGCTGGATTTTACAGTTGTGTGACATCCGCGCTGCGGTGCGGCGATCATCCACACCGTGGGTGGTTGCGTATCTGTCATGACATTGTCATGAAGCGCATCGAAGACATGCCCACACCCGCCCCTTCCTTATTGGCGATGGACGCGCAGATGGCCGGCAAGACGCTTTCCACCGAACCGACAATCGACCCGACGGCCTCGGTGCGCGAGAGCAAGTTCGGCGCCTATACAGAGGTCGGCGCGCGAACCATTTTGCTCGATGTCGAGATGGCGGATTATTCCTACGTCGTGAACGACGCGCAGATCACCTACACCACGATCGGAAAATTCTGCTCGATCGCGGCGATGACCCGGATCAACCCGGGCAATCATCCGATGCACCGCGCCTCGCAGGCCCACTTCACCTATCGCGCCAGCGCCTATTTTCCGGGCGAGAAGGATGACACCGAATTTTTCGAATGGCGGCAGCAACATCGCGTCCATATCGGCCACGACGTCTGGATCGGCCACGGCGCGATCATCTTGCCGGGGCGTTCCGTCGGCACCGGCGCTGTGGTTGCGGCCGGCGCGATCGTGACCAAGGACGTTCCCGCCTACACCATTGTGGCGGGAAATCCGGCGCGGCCGATCAAGCGGCGGTTTCCGGAAGAGATCACGAGCCGGCTTGCAGAGCTGGCGTGGTGGAACTGGGATCATGAGACGCTGCGCAGCGCCCTGCCCGACTTCCGCAAGCTCGCGGTAGAAGATTTTCTCAGCAAATACGAGGCGACGGCCGGCTCGGCGCACGCCCAATCCAAACGCCGGGGTGCGACATCATGACCGACATTTTCATCGAAGGCGGCCGGACCCTGCTCGGCAACGAAATCCAGGAGACGTCGTTGCGGATTGCGGGCCGCGAGATCAGCGCCGTGGGTTCGGAACCCGGCCGCGGCGCTCTCGGCATCGATGCACGCGGCCTCGTGGTGCTGCCGGGTATCGTCGATCTGCACGGCGATGCGTTCGAGCGGCAGATGATGCCGCGCCCCGGTGTTGATTTCCCCGTCGATGTCGCGCTCGTCGACAGCGACCGTCAGGCGATCAGCAACGGCATCACGACCGTCTATCACGCCACGACGTGGTCGTGGGAGCCCGGCTTGCGCAGCGCTGACAATGCGCGAGGATTGCTCGAGGCGATCGAATCGATGCGGCCGCAGCTCGCCGCCGACACCCGCTTCCATCTGCGCCACGAGACCTACAATCTCGATGCCGAGGCGGAAATCATCGAATGGCTGTCGGAAGGGCGCATCGATTTGTTCGCCTTCAACGACCACATGGATTCGACGGTCGCCAGTCTTGCCAAGCCGCAAAAGCGCAGCCGTATGGTCGAGCGCACCGGCTTGTCGAGCGAGGCGTTCGACAAATTGGTCGAGCACGTGGTGTCGCGCGCCCAGGATGTCCCCGCATCGATCGCGCGGTTGGCGCAGGCGGCCCGGGCGGCCGGTGTGCGGATGCTCTCGCATGACGATGAAAGCCCGGCGATGCGGCAGGCATTCCGCACCCAGGGCGTCAACATCGCCGAATTTCCGGTCAACGAGGAAACCGCGCGTGAGGCAGCCTCAGCCGGCGACTTCATCGTGTTTGGCGCCCCCAATGTCGTGCGCGGCGGCAGCCATACCGGATGGACCAGGGCGTCCGACATGATCGCCAAGGGCTTATGCTCGGTGCTGGCGTCCGACTATTACTATCCGGCGCAACTGCTGGCGGCGTTTCGTCTGGCCGCTGACGGCGTGCTGCCGCTGGCGCAAGCCTGGCAGTTGATCTCGTCGGCTCCGGCCCGTGCCGCCGGCCTCACCGACCGCGGCGTGCTCGCCGAAGGTCAGCGGGCCGACATCATCCTCGTCGATGACAAGATGCCGTTGCGGCCGCGCGTCGTCGCCGTCATTGCAGCGGGACGTCTGGTGCATCTGGCGGACGCTGGTCGTATGCTCCCTTCATCCGTTACGCCGCGCAAGGCAGTTGCAGCCGCCTGAGGCGGCTCTATTCTGAAGCAATGGCAACTCATCCGCGTTATGCAATTTATTACGCTGCCGCAGCCGGCAGCGTACTCGACCGGTTCGGCGCATCCTTGCTCGGCTATGACGCCTATGGCGGCGGCGACCTCCCCTTTTCCGACGGCGTGACGCAGACGATTCCCGACTGGCGCGACCTGACGCAGGATCCCCGCAAATACGGCTTTCATGCCACGCTGAAGGCACCGATGGCGCTGGCGCCGGACAAGACCGAAGCGCAGCTAATCGCTGCCTGCGAATCCTTTGCCGGGACGCCAAGGCCTGTTCCGGCGATCAAACCGATCGTCGATTCCATCAGCGGTTTCATTGCCGTAATCCCGGCCGAGCCATCACCGCTGCTCGTGCGACTCGCCGCGGATTGCACGCGCGCATTCGATTCATTCCGCGCGCCGCTGACGAGCGAGGATCGCGCGCGGCGAAATCCCGCGAAGCTGACGCCACGGCAGTGCGAATATCTGGATCGCTGGGGCTACCCTTACGTCATGGAAGAATTTCGTTTCCACATGACATTGACCGGACGGCTTCCAGCGGAACGGCGCGACGCCGTGGTAGCTGTCCTGCGGAACCGCTTTGCCGCCATCGGCCTCGATACGCTCGCGATAGACCGCCTGGCGTTGTTTCGTCAGGACGATACGTCGTCACGCTTCCGGATCATCGGACACTGGCCGTTGCGCGCGGAGTTGCCCGCTGAGGATTATTCGGAACAGAGATAGTTCGGACAATGACGCGACGGGCCGTGTATCGGCAATACGGCCTAATGCCCGTCGGGACGGTTGCGCGCGATGATCTCGGCGGCGCCCTTGGCGAGCAGATCGAGACCGACCGCGCGGCCGAGTTCGCGAGGCCGGTTGGCCGGACCGCGCCGCGACGTTTCGATGAAGCGGTCGCCGGTCTCGTCAAGAACGGCGGCGGTGAGCGTCATGTCGTTGCCGTCGAGCGTCGCGTGACCGGCAATCGGCGAGTTGCAGTGGCCGTTCAGCACCCACAGCACCTCGCGCTCGGCCTCGGCGCACAGCCGCGATCGCATATCCTCGATCTGCGCCAGGCGCTCGCGCGTGAGCCAATCCTTTTCGACGCATTCGACCGCGACAATGCCCTGGCCGACCGACGGCAGCATCTCAGCCACCGAAAAATCATACGCGATGCGCGATGTCATGCCGATGCGCTCGAGGCCCGATCGCGCCATCACAAGCGCATCCGCCGGCCCGACTTCGCCGCCGTCCGGAAGCCGCTGCTTGTCGCCGCGATCGAGTTTCGCGATCCGCGTGTCGGCGGCGCCGCGGAAATGGATCACGGTGACTTCCGGAAACAGCCGGCGCAGATAGGCCGCACGCCGAACGGCGTTGGTGCCGATCTTGAAGCCCTTGCCCCTGGAAGCGCGAAAATCCTCCAGCGCAACACCCGGGCGCAGCACCAGTGAATCGTTGGCGGCGTCGCGCGGCAGCGTCGCGGCAATGATCAGGCCGGGCGTCTCTTCGTTTCCGGGAACGTCCTTGAGCGAGTGCATCGCCGCCTGCAATTGCCCGCTGCGCATGGCCTCGCGGATTTCGGCGACGAATGCGCCGCCCTTGCCGCCATGCCGGAGCAATTTGCTGGTCTGGTCCTGGTCGCCGCGGGTTTCGAACCTGACGATTTCGACGTTCAAACCCGGATTCGCGGCGCGGAGAAGGCGTGCGACCTCATCCGTCTGCGCCAGCGCCATTGCACTCTTGCGCGTGCCGATCCGTAAGACTTGTTCTGACACCCGGTCTCCGTTCGATCATTGAGGTATCGTGCGATACCGGCCAATGGGAAGCAATCGCGAACGCCCATACCAGGGGTGACGCCAACATTGTTCCCGCAAACCAAGTAACAGACCATGCCAAAAGATCACAGATTTTTCTAAGCGCCGTAAAAAATGCCAGCTTGCGAAATCACTTTGGGGGAGTCGTCGTCGCCGGGAATCATCTCTTTATGACAGGCCGCAGGAACTCTCTTCCGACCCGCTCGTTTGGTGTGTTGAACACACTCATACGGAGGAAGCCATGGGCTTTTTTACAAAAGACATCAAAACCCTCAACGACCTGTTCGTGCACACGCTGCGCGACATCTATTATGCCGAGCAGCAAATCGCGAAGAACCTGCCGGACATGATCGAGAAGGCCACAGACCAGTCTCTGAAGAATGGCTTTGAAACTCATCTTGCCGAGACCAAAGACCAGATCGCGCGCCTGGAAAAAGTATTCCAGATGCACGGCGTCGAAGCCAAGGGCGTCAATTGCCCCGCTATCGACGGCATTCTGAAAGAAGCGAGCGAGATCGCGGGAGACGTAGATGACAAGACGGTTCTGGATGCTGCCCTGATCGCAGCGGCTCAGGCCGTCGAGCATTACGAAATCACTCGCTATGGCACGCTGATCGCCTGGGCAAACATGCTGGGCCGTAGTGACTGCGCTTCCGTCCTGCAGCAGAACCTCGATGAAGAAAAAGCAACGGACAGCAAGCTGAACACGATGGCTCTGCGCAGCGTGAACCGCAAAGCCGCGTAAGCCGGCTGGGAAAGAAAGGGCTGCCTGTCCCGGTCAGGCAGCCCTTTAGCTGTGCACAACGAAAATGGAATTGGCAACGCTCAGAACGCTCGCGGCCGCTGCAACGATCCTCGCGGCCGCCTGGAACGCCCGCGTTACAGTATCGGGATTTGCGATCTTTATCGTTGCTTCGATCGCCTGGATGATAGACGGATGGCTGGAGAGCAAAAGTTCGCTTCTCATCCAGAACGCCGTGCTTCTGCTGATCGACGCGCTTGGCATCTGGCGCTGGCTGCCGAGAGCCGAAAATGAGGCAGACCAATCTTCGAAAGCCGAATAACCGGGACGCATCCAGCGCTCCGTTACCGGGACTGCCTGACGGGCCAATCGCCTCCACAAGGAAATACCGGCGGCGCGAGGCCGCGGGAATCCCGCGAACATGGGATGGCCGGATCTTGGCCTCGTGGCGATGATCCGGATCCGCGTTCCAATGTCGGGGACCGAACAGAAGGGTTCACGGAGACCGGCTTGGCCTCACACCGTAGCGAAATGCATTTCTGAAAAATTCCGCACCGCTTTTGTTTTGAATGTTGCGCAAGAGAAAGTTCCGTATTTAGAATGCCGTCGGGGGGCATTTGATGGTGTGGAGGAGTAGCCGTGGAACCAAGAGGAGCAGTTTTCCAACCCGAGTTGATCGAGTTGATGAAGTCTGTGCTGGACGAAGCTGTGGCAGCCGTACCCCAAGCCAAGCGCACCTCGGCGCTGAAGGCTGAAATCGCATCCCTCATTCTGGCGCGCGCAGCTAAAGGCGAGCGAAATCCTGAAACATTGAAAATCGCCGCTCTTGCGGGGCTGATCGAGTGTTCACACTATTCGCACGAAATTTCCCCGGAGCGCAGAGCCGTCTAAGACAATCTGCCGAATGCTTATCACTCGGATTCGCATCAAAGAAGGGCCCGCCAAGCGAATGGCGGGCCCTCCAATGCAGTTCCGGTATGGTGTTCTACGGTAAGTTCGAAAACCAGGTGTCCACGTCCTTGCGTGCCTGATCCTTGGCATAGCCATAGCGTGCCTGGAGGCGGCCTTCGAGTTGCTCGCGCCTTCCGTTGATCTCGGTCAGATCGTCATCGGTCAGCTTGGCCCACTTCTCCTTGACCTTGCCTTTTACTTCTTTCCAATTCCCTTCGACGCGGTTCCAGTCCATCGGATATCCCTCCATTAGATACGGAAGAACGCCGAAGCCCGTGTCGAGGTTCCTGGGCGCGACCATTCGCGTCGTTTTTGTACATGCTTTGAGGGTGCAGTTTAGCGCACGGAATCAAGGCAAGGGTGGTTAGAGACTTGCCGCTCGCGGGACGGGCGGCTGAAGGGCCGCCCGTTCACTGCATTGTCTCCCGCGCCGCCACGATCTCGATCTTGGCCAACTCCGTCACGACTGGCAGAGATGCCGAGGCTGCCTTCAAACGCCGCTCACAACTGCGAAGCCTGCGTCCGCATGCTTCGCGCCCGTAAGACGCCGAACGGATCTTCCCGTCGCGCGAGCCTGCGGTAGGTGGTCAGGTCATCTTGCTGCAGCGCCGGTCCTTCACCGCGTCGCGTGTCGGAGCTGTTGTTCGCTCGAAGCGGAACAGTAGTGCCGAGACCGGCATAAAGATATCGATCACCGAAAGCCTTCTTCAACGCTGCGAACGTTGGCTCGCCCGTGCAGTGGCCCGGCGCGATACTTTCGACTTTGAATGTGTCTTTGAGCGCTGTCACCGCCTTGGCGATAACATCATCAGAGGCGGCGACAAGGTGGAAGCCGCCAGCAACGATATGAATTTTAGGATTGATAGCTGCCGCTGCCTCCACAATCTTCTCAATTCCCGGATGCGAGCATCCGACGACTAACACCATGCCTTCCGAGGTGTTGACCGCAAGGGATAGCTCCTTGAGTTCCCTCGTGCCGGGAGCATCGGACACCAACGCTATCAAAGTTATGCCGGGGGAGATTTCGGTGGTCTTGTCGATCAATTCGAATTTAGCCCCATGCCATGCCGCGCCGAACTTCATGGTTTGTGGTGGCTCGCCGCCATAGTAGCGCATCTGCGGCGGCAATGTTTCGTCCTTGCGATAGAAGCTCGACGGCAACGATGAACCGTAGATGCCGAAGCCTTCCTTGGGCGCGTAGATTTTCACGGTCGGGTTCACACTCAAAACATAATTCAACCCTGCCATGTGGTCCGAATGCCGGTGCGAAAGGACGACGAAATCAAGCGTTTTGAGGTCAACTCCCTTCGCCTTCACATTGGCTGCAAAAGTGTCGGCATCATTGCCGGTGTCAAACAAGATTCGTTTTCCAGCGATCTCCACGAGGGCGGAAAACCCCCAGTCCTTTGTCATCGAAGGATCGCTTCCGAAGGCGTCGTAGAGGATAGTGATCCGATCTTTTGACTCGGGTTCAGCGGCTCTGACCGGGGCCACAATCGAGGTGAGGCTTAGAATTCCTGCCGCGATAAGAACGGTGGCGAGAACCTTCATGAGAGTTCCTCCCTTGAATTTGCTGTCGGGATAGACCGTCAGTTAGCGCGCCGCCAGTTCCACCGCCGACCCGGCAGCAACCGGGCCGACCTCGGACGCGAAGTCCGGCGACGGGCACTGGCTTTTAGCAAGTTTTGGCGCTTCAAAAAAGAAAAGCCCGGCCAGCTTCGTGCTGACCGGGCTGCTCCATTGCTCAAATTGGGCAATTTGCGTGGATCAGGCCGTGAGCCGCAGCTCGGCCCGATCAACGGTGTTCATTGCGGTCTTGGCCGCAGCAACGGCCGCTACCGAAGCTCTACAGCGCGCGCCGCCATCGCCGGGCGGCAGGACACCAAGCAAGTCGCGCCGACGCATATCGGTTGTGCGCGATTGTGCGATTTTCCGTAACAACTTCAAGCTGATTTGCCCGGTCCAGTCTCGTCCGCAAAAATATTCCACTTCGCCAGCACCCCAAATCACCTCTACAAACCGCGCCATCCCGTACCCACAAGAGGGGCGTATCGCGATCGTCACGGACGTTGGATGCGGGATGCGGTGGACGCGAGGGTCACGACTGACGAGCGTGGCTCAAGCGTACGGTGAAGTCGTGTGGTCCTGACGCCCCGATGCTGGCGTCAAGCTCTCAAGAGGCTAACGCTTCTCGGGGGCGACGGTGACAAAAAAGCCGGTCGCCGGGGAGATCACGTTATAAGCCGTAAACCCATTGC